>NZ_CP191408.1:0-1385000 GCF_050500245.1 Microcystis ichthyoblabe FBCC-A1114
GTGGATAGCAGCACCCAACAACTTTGGCATAATCTCCTAGAGCGTCTAAAATTACTATTAACCCGTCCCGCTTTTGAGACTTGGTTTCAAACGGCAACGGTTAAAGAATGGCAAAACGATCGCTTAGTAATTCAGGCTGCCAATCCCTTTATTCTTAACCATCTTCAGAAAAATTATCTGTCAACAATTGCCGAAGTAGTGGAGGATATCGTCGGTTATCCCGTCGAGATTCAACTAACGGCACAACAGGGGGATTCGATCGCTATTTTCCAGCCTAACAGTAGCTTAGAATCAGAATTACCGCCCAGTAATCAACTTAACCCTAAATATAATTTTTCCCGTTTTGTTGTCGGTCCAACTAACCGCATGGCCCACGCGGCTGCTTTAGCGGTGGCGGAATTACCCGGACGCGAATTTAACCCGCTTTTTCTCTGTGGTGGTGTGGGATTAGGTAAAACCCATTTAATGCAGGCCATCGGTCATTATCGTCTGGAATTATATCCCCAATCCAAGGTTTTTTATGTATCGACGGAACAATTCACGAATGATTTAATCACCGCTATCCGTCAAGATAGTATGGAAAGTTTTCGTAATCATTATCGTCATGCTGACATATTATTAGTGGATGATCTGCAATTTATTGAAGGAAAAGAATACACTCAAGAAGAATTTTTTCATACCTTTAATACCCTGCACGAAGCGGGAAAACAGGTGGTTTTAGCCTCCGATCGCCTCCCCAAACAGATTCCCAGTTTACAGGATCGTTTAATTTCTCGCTTTTCTATGGGATTAGTGGCCGATATCCAAGCACCAGATATCGAAACTCGCATGGCAATTTTACAAAAAAAGGCCGAGTACGAAAATCTGCGTCTCCCAAGAGAAGTTATCGAATATATTGCCGTTAATTATACTTCTAATATTCGCGAATTAGAGGGGGCATTAATCCGGGCTACTACTTATATTTCTATCTCCGGATTGCCGATGACGGTAGAAAATATCGCGCCGGTTTTAAATCCACCAATGGCCAAAATTGCCACTTCTCCTGAGATTATTATGGCGGTAGTAGCGGAAAAATTTCAACTCTCGATCGCTGATCTAAAGGGAAATTCCCGCCGACGAGAAATTAGTTTTGCTCGACAGATTGGGATGTATTTGATGCGTCAACACACGGATTTAAGTTTACCGCGCATTGGCGAAGAATTTGGCGGCAAAGATCACACCACCGTTATTTATAGCTGTGATAAAATCAACCTTTCCCAACATCAAGATCGACAATTACAAGAAATCTTAGCGCAACTAATCGAGCGAATTAACTCCCTCAGTCGCAATCAGTAGTCGGAGGGAATTATGAATTATGAATTGGGGAGATGGGGTTTTTCAGTAAACAGTAATCAGTGAACTGAAAACTCACATCTGATAACTGATAACTGATAACTGATAACTGAGATTAACTACAGGGGAATAAACTGGCAATTGTAGCGAGGAGACGAGAGGTCATGGGTAAACTATCGATCACCATAGCTGTACATAATAACATCATGTAAAGAATGGAATATTTAAACAGCGATCGAGCCATGTCTCGATCAAAAGGATTCTGTTTTAATTGCCAAGCTTTTTTCAGGAAAACAAACCCTAAAACCAAAGCCGCTAGACCATAAACCACACCACAGGCAGCCAAGGGATAAATCAGGAGGAAAGTGAAAGGAACGACGATTAAAGTATAGAGCCAAATCTGTTCGCTAGTGGCTTCTTCTCCTTTAACTACGGGCATCATCGGGATATCCACTTCTGCATAATCATCCTTGATCATTAAAGCTAAAGCCCAAAAATGGGGAGGAGTCCAAAGAAAAATAATGGCGAATAAAATCCAGGGAATCCAACCGAGATCGCCCGTTACTGCCGCCCAACCGACGAGAGGAGGAATCGAGCCGGCTGCGCCGCCGATAACAATATTTTGGACACTATGACGCTTGAGCAGATGGGTATAAATCAGCATATAAAATGCGATACCGGTCATTGCTAAAAATCCGCTCAAAGTATTGACAAAAAAGACAAAAAGTGCTAGGGAAAGGGAAGCTAAAACGAGGGCAAAAATGAGGGCGTGGAGGGGTTGCACGCGGCCGGAGGGAATAGGACGGGCGCGGGTGCGAAGCATGGTGTGATCGATGTCGCGATCATAGATGCAGTTTAAGGTTTGAGCGGCGGCGGCGGCGAGAGTGCCACCGAGGAGAGTAAGAAAGAGTAAGAGGGGGGAAACCTGACCTTTAGAGGCGATTTCCATGGCAGCGGCCGTGGTAATCAGCAGTAGAGGAATAATTCGCGGTTTAGTGAGTTGATAATAACTTTTAGCGACTTGTAAAAAATTATCGTGGTGGCGAAGGGCTTGAGTTCCAGTCATCGTGATTAAATCCTTAGAGATGGCTTATAGGCGCGAAAGAACGATCGCGAAGGGCAAAAGTGGTAAAAGCGACGAGGGTTCCCACCAATAGCGCACCGATGCTGTGGTGGGTAATGGTTAAGGGTTCCACCTGGAGATGTAGTTTCAGGGTGGCAACGCCTAAAAACACCTGTAGGGCGACTAATCCCCCGGCGCTAAAAGCTAGTTTTTTGAGGAGAGGATGGATAGCGGCAGCTCGCCAAGCGAAGAAAACTAGGGTTAACACCGAGATAGTGGCGGGAAAAACCCCGATAATGTGGCTATTCATCACCGTGCAGAGTTGGGAAACCGTTAAACACTGATGGGCTGCCCAACGGGAACCGACGAGACCGCCGAGGAGACATTGCAGATAAACTAGACTGGTGGCGACCATTCCCATCCCGGTTAGTTTTCCGACCGTACCTGTGCCACGGTAGGGAGTCAGACCGATAGCAATGACGATTAAGGTGGCAAAAAAGAGCAAAGCTGTGGCTAAATGGGCGGTTACGATGTCAAATCGCAGTAATTGGGTGACGGTTAGTCCTCCCAGGACTCCTTGCAGGAGAATTAAAGCCAAGGCGGCGATCGCAGATGGCAACAGCCAAGTAGGAAGATGGCGACGATACCACCAAGACAGACCGACGAGAGCGATCGTACTAAACCCGATCAAAGAGGCATCGAGACGATGAAACCACTCCAGAAATACCTGTAGATTCATCTGCTGACTGGGAATCCATTGACCGTAACAGAGGGGCCAATCGGGACAAGCTAAACCGGCGTTCATAACTCTGGTGGCAGCGCCCACCACCATGAGGGCGAAAGTAGCGATCGCAATTTTCCAGACTAAGCGGCGCATCCACACCTGAATATTGCCGGTTTCTCTTAGGGGTGTCGGGTTAAAAACAGATTCGGTCATCGGTTTGCCTGTTCTCAAGGAGTCTGTCATCAAAGATCCTGGCTTGGTTTGCCAGTCAGTTATCACTGTGAATGAGTTTTTTTACGACTGGTAAAACCTTTTAGATATTCTTTAGATTTCTGGCCATTTCCGTTACATTTGTTTACATAAACTCAGAATAAAACATAAAAATTAGTTATTTTAAATACTTTCCCCGAAAACGATCCCAAAGAAAAGATAAAATTCTCAGAAGATGCTGGTTAAATTTCCCATCTATAGGGGAATCATGTTTTAGCCTTGAATAAGTAGCCACTATTAAAAATATTGAAAAGACCGTGAAAATTCCCAGCAGTATCCTGACGCTCGTACTCGGGATCACCTTAACCTTAATTAGTCTCTGGTATGGCCAAAATCATGGCTTAATGCCTGTGGCCGCTTCTGAAGATGCTCAGGAGATAGATAATATCTTTAATCTGATGATGACCATCGCCACGGGACTATTTTTAATAGTTGAAGGCGTGATTATCTATATAGTGATTCGCTTTCGCCGTAAACCGGGGGATCAAACCGACGGGCCGGCAGTGGAGGGCAATGTCCCCCTAGAAATCTTCTGGACAGCCATCCCGACGGTAATCGTTTTTATCCTTGCCGTCTATAGCTTCGAGATTTATAACAATATCGGCGGTCTCGATCCCTTGATTTCCAAGGGTGGCAAAGGAGAAATCGCCCACCACGGTCATCACCACGGCACGATGATGGCCATGGGCGGCGATCGCAGAGTAGCCCTAGGTATCGGCAATTCCTACGATGGTGAAGGAGTTCCCCCCCTAGTGGTCAATGTTAAAGGTATTCAATACGCTTGGATCTTCACCTATCCCGAAACCGGCATTGTTTCCGGAGAACTGCACGCTCCCGTCAATCGTCCCGTGCAACTGAATATGGAAGCAGGGGATGTGATCCATGCTTTCTGGGTTCCCCAATTGCGTCTAAAACAGGACGTTATCCCCGGACAGGAAACGGTGTTATCGTTCACATCCAACCAAATTGGTCAATATCCGATCATTTGTGCGGAACTTTGCGGGGCCTATCACGGCGGCATGAAATCTAGCTTTGTAGTTCACTCCCAAGCCGATTACGACCAATGGGTGCAGGATAACACAATCGCCGAAGTTGACAGCGATCGAACTGTAGCTATGACCGCTAAAGATCGCTCTGATAGTCAATATTTGACCCCCTACACCGAAGAAATGGGCATAAACGGTGAAATCCTCGCCCAAGTTGCCCATCAGCAGCAAATGTAATTTTTCTTGTCATCTAAAATCTTGGCCTTATGACAGCATCAACGGAAATAACCACCCCAGCAACCGTTCCCGAGGTGATCCATCACCGCAAGTGGACCGATTACTTTACTTTCTGCACCGATCATAAAGTCATCGGGATTCAATATCTGGTGACTGCCTTTCTTTTCTTCTTTATTGGCGGTGCTTTCGCAGAAGTGCTGCGGACAGAATTAGCCACTCCCGACCCCGATTTTGTCTCCCCAGAACTATATAACCAATTCATGACCATGCACGGAACGATCATGATCTTTCTTTGGATCGTTCCGGTTGGGGCAGGTTTTGCCAATTATCTCATTCCCCTGATGATTGGGGCCGAAGATATGGCTTTTCCTCGTCTTAACGCTGTGGCTTTCTGGCTTAACCCCCCCGGCGGGCTGCTATTATTATCCAGTTTCTTTGTCGGCGCACCCCAGTCCGGTTGGACTTCCTATCCACCTTTAAGCTTAATTAGCGGCAAATGGGGGGAAGAATTGTGGATTTTGAGCCTTTTATTGATCGGGACTTCTTCGATTTTAGGCTCGATTAATTTCATCACCACGATCCTGAAAATGCGGATTCCTGAGATGGATTTGTACAGTATGCCGCTATTTTGTTGGGCAATGCTGGCCACCTCGACTCTGGTACTGCTTTCCACTCCCGTTCTCGCTTCTGCTCTCGTTCTCTTGTCCTTTGATTTAATCGCCGGCACGAGCTTTTTTAACCCTGCCGGCGGCGGCGATCCGGTGGTTTATCAGCATATGTTCTGGTTTTACTCCCATCCTGCTGTTTATATCATGATTTTGCCCTTTTTCGGCACTATATCGGAGATATTACCGGTTCATGCGCGTAAACCGATTTTTGGTTATCGAGCGATCGCCTATTCCAGTCTCACCATCTGTTTCTTGGGTTTAATCGTCTGGGCCCACCATATGTTCACCAGCGGCACCCCCGGCTGGTTACGGATGTTTTTCATGGCGGCAACCATGTTAATCGCCGTTCCCACCGGCATTAAAATCTTTAGTTGGTGTGCCACTCTTTGGGGGGGTAAACTTAGTCTCAATACGTCTTTATTATTTGGGATCGGTTTCCTGTCTTCCTTCCTCATCGGTGGTTTGACTGGGATTATGTTGGCTTCTGTTCCCTTCGATATCCACGTCCACGATACCTATTTTGTCGTCGGTCACTTCCACTATGTACTATTTGGTGGTACGGCAATGGCCCTGTTTGCTGCCGTTTACCATTGGTTCCCGAAAATGACCGGACGGATGTATAACGAGACTCTCGGTCGTATCCACTTTGTTCTCAGTTTTATCGGTTTGAATTTAACTTTCATGCCGATGCACGAATTGGGATTATTGGGTATGAACCGTCGTATTGCCCTGTATGATGTGCAGTTTCAGGATTTAAATGTTCTTAGTACCGCAGGAGCTTATATTCTCGGTATATCGAGTATTCCCTTCGCTATTAATATGGTCTGGAGTGCCTTTAAAGGTCAACCGGCTGGTCGTAATCCTTGGCGCGCTTTAACCCTAGAATGGCAAACCTCCTCTCCCCCAATTATCGAGAATTTCGAGGAAATGCCGATTCTTTGGTCCGGCCCCTACGATTACGGTATTGATATGGAAGAATCGGAAGCAGCGGAATCAGTACAAGATCTCCTCGCTGAAGTGGGTGCTGAATCCCAATAATCAGTTATCAGTTATCAGTTATCAGTTCACTGATTGCTGTTTACCGAAAAAAAGCTTCCCACTTCCCACTTCCCACTGACAAAAAGCTCCCCGTCTCCTGTGTAAACTAAGGACATTCAATCATGCAAGGTTCAACGCTCGAAGATTCTCAACTCTCTGTCAATTATCATCAGGAAACAGTGGAACACGGACATCATGGCCACCCGGATCATCGCTTATTCGGTGTGGTTTTGTTTCTAGTGGCGGAAAGTTCCATCTTTTTAGGCTTATTTGCCGCTTTCTTGTTCTACCGTACCATGTTACCCGTTTGGCCCCCCGCCGGCACGCCAGAATTAGAATTAACCCTACCGACAATTAACACGATTATTCTGGTGTCCAGTAGTTTTGTTATGCACATAGGACAAAAGGCGATTAAACAAAATAATAACGCCGGTTTACAATTGTGGTTCGGTATTACTGCCCTAATGGGAATTATCTTCCTTTGTGGTCAAGGATACGAATATTATCACGCTGAATTCGGTCTGACAACTAATGTTTTCACCAGCGCTTTTTATGCCTTAACCGGATTCCACGGTCTCCACGTTACTTTCGGTTTAGTGCTAATTCTATCTGTCCTCTGGCGTTCTCGTCAAAAAGACCACTATTCTAGTCAATCTCATTTTGGTGTCGAAGCGGCAGAATTATACTGGCATTTCGTCGATGTGGTCTGGATTATCCTGTTTTTACTGGTGTATATCTTGAGATAAGTAGGTAGGCGTTAAAAGTTGTCAGATAACCCCCCTTATCAAGGGGGGATTAAGGGGGGATCCCCCCGCCTATCGGCACCCCCCTTATCAAGGGGGGCAGGGGGGATCGAACCTAAAATCCATTTTTAATTTAATTATAACCAGCTACTTAATTTTTGTTATACCATTTCTCTAAATGAAAACTACACATCGAATTTAAATCCCCCTTTAAGTTCCCCTTTTTAAGGGGGATTTAGGGGGATTAAACTTCTGTAGTCAGACTTTGGAGAATTGGTATTATTTAGTAGGAGAAAATGGCGATCGCTTGATCGCCCTTTTTTCTGTATTTCAATTTACAGCAGTTATCCTATAGGTTATACTTCATTTTTATGAGAAATGCCGTAACTGGTAACTGATCACTGATAACTGATAATTAACGACGACCGAATAAACTCCAACCTTTGCCACCACTAACGGCCGGTTCAGCTTTTTCAGCGACGGAGGCAACTTCTGCGGGGGTTTCCTCATCAGAAAGATTAGAAAGATCGTAGTTTTCTACTAGGAAAAGAGACGCTTTTTCAATAGTAAAATAATCCCAGAAAAGCGTAGAAGGTAACTCTTGACCGACCCAATCTTCTAGATCACCCACCATCGTTACTGCATCGATCGAATCTAAACCATAACGGGTTAAAGGTTCAGTCACATTAATTGTTTTAGCATCCAAAGATAACTGATCAGCTAACTGTTTAACTAACCAATTTTGTACCAGATTATTAAGATTGGAGCTGGAGTTCATGGGTTTTTTCCTCGGTAGTTTGTGAAGGGGCTAATTGAAAAGGCACAATCGAAAAATGTTGATTTTCTTGATATAATTTCAGCAGTTCTTGGGCAACATTTTCTACATACACCTCAGATAGAGTGTAAGGCAGCGGCCGCAGAGTTCGCAGTAATCGGTGTAAACTCAACACCAACCATTCCCCCCGGGCAAAAAATTCCCCCAAGATAGAACGATTATAAAGCCAAGTGTGTAAACAAGCAGAAGCGGCGTGTAAAGTGCAGTATTTCTTGGCAATCTCGAACAATTCGGGTGATTGGTCGTGACCATACTCGAATTTCGATTGACTAATCTTTTCATCGTGAGCATTTAGTTCCTCTAAAACTAAATTACCCAACATCAATAGATTTTCTAATATCTCTGGGTCCACTTCGTCAGAATTTTTCAATCCTTCCAGTATATCAAGGGCAATTTCTAAACCTTGCAGGGAATCATCCATTCCCCGGCCAAATAATTCTAAATTATTGGGTTCAAAGGGAGGAACTGACTTTTCTAGGCTAAAAATCGCCTCTAAACGGGTTTTTAACGCCGACATGGTGCGCGAGTTGCGTTTAGCCCGATATTTGGTTAAAGGACGCAATTGTAGGATTAAAGCATGAAGATTGACGATGGAACTGCCGTCAAACATACTGATAATCGAATTATCCCGCAGTAGCTTCTGGAAGATGCCGAATTCGTGTTCTTCTCGCATATAAAAACGCGATCCCAAGACCACATAAACACTATTAACCATCTCCTCCAGACGGACAGTAACAAAATATTTTACCACCGAAGCCCAGACGCTAAACTGTTCGGGGATAATATGAAAACCTCTCGCAGCCTGAATCGTCTCGCAATCACAAATAAGGATGTCAAGGAAAGCATCCACGAGAGTGCGCCGGGGTTGGGGCAAATCCATCACATTTTTGTTATAAATTACTCGATTAACGGCAAAACCGAGGGTAGTTCTTAAAGCGGTATCGGCTGCCCCGTGGGAAAAAGCAGCGCACAACATTCGGGTAATCTGGAAACCTTTCAGGGCTAATTCTAAACCGTCTCCCTCCTCGCGTAAACGCATGGAATCAGGGACGAAACAATCCTTAAAACCAATGCCACTCATATCCGAGGCCCGCACACCATGGGTGTATATTTTCGGCAAATTATAGTATTTTTCGGGGTCTAATTGCCGTTTATCGACCATAAATAGGGTTAAACACTTCGGACCGCCGTTAGCATCGGTTTTCGCCAAAATAAAGGAAATTCCAGAGATAGTCGCCCGGTTAATCGGCCATTTCTCCCCATTGAGAATATAACCTCCTTCCACCTTCGTCGCGGTCAGATCACCATTGATCAGATCGCTGCCGTGTTCCTTTTCCGAGTAACCCAGACACATCGCCCCATAGTCATCCATGATAAAACGGGCGAGCTTCTGTTTCTGTTCTGGGGTTCCCGCCATCCAGTTTAAAAACGACCAGAATAGGGTAGTAAAAGCGATACCGATAGTTTGATCCCGTCGGGAAAGTACCCGCACAAAAGCGACAAATTCCTCAAAAGAGGTAAATTCACCGCCGCAATCCGTGGGAATGTAGTAGTGTTGGAGTTTCCAGTCGTATAACCAGCGAATTTCCTCGTGGGGAAATTCTTCGCTCTCATCAATTTCGATCACCCGCTTGTAGGATAGAGGGTTATCGGGATTGAGAGGATCGCCTAAGTCTTTTTCCAGTGCTTCAGCAGTCCAGTATTGCTTAAGCTTTTTCATAGTGCCTCTAGGACAGATACGATGTGCTTTTCGTCAATGCCTTCGGTTAGAAGACCCGACCATGCACAAAAATTAATGACCATTCTAGACTTTTGGCCGTACAATGGCAACAATTACGCAATGTGCAACTAAAAACGACAGAATCAGGGTTCCAGAGGATACTTTATCTCTGCCGATTTCTGAAAGCCTTGGCAATCAAGACTAAAAATACAGTTGCACAGGGTGTAAATTATGTAATTTTAAGAAGGACTAAATTATGCCCCTAGTTACGGGAAATGGCTCTAATAACATCATTACTCCATCTTCTGCATCAGCAGGAGTCACTGGATGGTATTCGGGACTCTGGGGGGATGATACCATTTATGGCTATGATGGCAACGATACCATCAATGGTGGCGATGGCAACGACAAATTATTTGGCGGCACTGGTGATGACTTTATAGACGGTGGATTTGGTTTTGATACCATTGATGGGGGTCTGGGAAATGACACGACATCCTATGCTTTCTATTCGGGACCGATCAATGCTAATTTAGCAACGGGTGTAGTGAGTTTCCCTGGTAATTCTGTCTTTACAGATACATTGATCAGTATTGAAAATCTAATTGGCACTGCTGGCAATGACACCATCATCGGGAACACTGCGAATAATTCCCTCTTCGGTGAAGCTGGTAACGACAGTATCAATGGTGGCGATGGCAACGACAAATTATTTGGCGGTACTGGTGATGACTTTATAGACGGCGGATTTGGTTTTGATACCATTGATGGGGGTCTGGGAAATGACACGACATCCTATGCTTTCTATTCGGGACCGATCGATGCTAATTTAGCAACGGGTGTAGTGAGTTTCCCCGGTAATTCTGTCTTTACAGATACATTGGTCAGCATCGAAAATCTAATTGGCACTGCTGGCAATGACACAATCATCGGGAACACTGCGGATAATTCCCTCTTCGGTGAAGCTGGTAACGACAGCATCAATGGTGGCGATGGCAACGACAAATTATTTGGCGGCACTGGTGATGACTTGATAGACGGTGGATTTGGTTTTGATACCATTGATGGAGGTCTGGGAAATGACACGACATCCTATGCTTTCTATTCGGGACCGATCAATGCTAATTTAGCAACGGGTGTAGTGAGTTTCCCTGGTAATTCTGTCTTTACAGACAGATTGATCAGTATTGAAAATCTAATTGGCACTGCTGGCAATGACACAATCATCGGGAACACTGCGGATAATTCCCTCTTCGGTGAAGCTGGTAACGACAGCATCAATGGTGGCGATGGTAACGACAAATTATTTGGCGGCGCTGGTAATGACTGGATAGACGGTGGATTTGGTTTTGATACCATTGATGGGGGTCTGGGAAATGACACGACATCCTATGCTTTCTATTGGGGACCGATCAATGCTAATTTATCAACGGGTGTAGTTAGTTTCCCCGGTAATTCTGTCTTTACAGATACATTGGTCAGCATCGAAAATCTAATTGGCACTGCTGGCAATGACACCATCACTGGGAACACTGCGGATAATTCCCTCTTCGGTGAAGCTGGTAACGACACCATCAATGGTGGCCTGGGTCTGGATACTCTTACTGGTGGTGCTGGAAACGATTTCTTCAGGCTCGACAACGTAGCGAACCGTGATCTGATCACCGACTTCTCTGTACCCGCTGACACGATCATTCTGGCGAACAGTCTTGACAGCACTTTGACCGGTGCCATTAATCCGGGGATCAAGGGTCTGCTCTTTAATAGTGGTAACGTGGACGGAAGTGTCCTTGACGCTGCCCAGTTCTTCCAGGGAGCTGGGTTGACTGGGGGAGTATTGGGAGACTCCTCCGGCATCTACGTCAACACTAGCAACGGCGACATCTGGTATAACGATTCCGACGTCGTCGGTAGTTACCTAATTGCCAATGTTGGGGCTGGTGCTGCAGCTGGCATGACTAATGCTGACTTCGTTTACGGGGTGTAAGTCTTAGCTAGGCATCACAGGAAAACTATGCCATGTCCCCCGCTAACGGCGGGGTTTTTTTGTCGGCCCCCCATCATTCAGTCACTAAAAATCCCAACTTTAACAGCGATATTAATCCTTTCAAAAACAGCATTATTTTTGAGTATGTATTAACCAGGTAACGAATCCTCATCAAGAATTTTCTCAATTGTCCAAGGACAATCCACTGGTAAAGTTAATCCACTTTTGCGGCTCGCTTTTCCCAGAGCTTTTTGATAACTGAACTTCCCCCATACATATATACTATAATAGCCGAAAACCCTTATCCATCAATGGATACGCCCCTTAACTTTTCTTAATGTACCCATGTAATTTGTAACATTTCTTAATGGACAAGAATTCTCTCTATTTGCTAGAATGATAGCCATGTATATAGAAAAAGTTCCTAACCGTAATTCCCCCCCCGCCGTTCTTCTTCGGGAGTCCTACCGAGAAGGAGATCAAGTCAAAAAAAGAACCCTGGCGAATCTCTCAAAATTACCCGATGATATTATCGACAATCTGAAACTGGCTCTTAAAGGCGCAACACTGTCCATGACTGAAGGCATTCCCAATCATTTTGAAGTGATTAGAAGTCTTCCTCATGGTCATGTAATGGCTATTTTAGAGACGATTAAAAAATTAGGTTTAGATAAAATAATCAGTGAAAAATCCTCACGAATCAGAAACTTAGTGGTGGCGATGATTGTGGCAAGAATCATCAATCCTAAATCGAAACTAGCCACAGCGAGAGGGTTTAATAGCGAGACTTGTAGTCAGAGTTTAGGACAATTGTTAGACTTAGAGAAAGCCGATGAAGACGAATTATATAACGCCTTAGATTGGTTATTAGAAAAACAAGAGAAAATTGAGAAGCACCTAGCAATTAAACACTTAGAATCAGGAACATTAGTCTTGTATGATGTCACTTCTACCTACCTAGAAGGAAATGGTTGTGAACTGGGAAAATATGGTTATAACCGAGATAAAAAGAAAGGGAAAACTCAGATAGTTTTTGGTCTGCTCTGTTCAGCTAAGGGTTGTCCGATAGCGGTAGAAGTATTTGAAGGAAACACTTCAGACGGTGCTACTTTAAGCGGACAAATTGAGAAAGTCAGAAAGGGTTGGGGGATTGAGAATGTTGTCTGGGTAAGCGATAGAGGAATTTTAACCAACTCGAAAATCAACGAATTAGTAAAACCCATAGAAGGATTAGACTATATTACTGGTTTAACTAAGCCTCAAATTCGGAAACTGGCTGAGGTAGAAGTGATTCAATTAGGATTATTTGATCAGGTAAACTTGGTGGAATTTGAGAGTGAAGATTATCCCGATGAAAGATTAATTGCTTGTCGGAATCCCTTAATCGCCCAGAAAAATCAACTACAAAGAGAGGCATTATTAGAAGCGGTAGAGAAGGAACTAGATTTGATTGTTCAGGCGACTCAAAGGGAGAAAAGAGCTTTAAAGGGTCAAGATAAGATAGCTTTGAGAGTGGGCAAGGTTCTTAATCAGTTTAAGGTCAATAAATACTATAACTTAGAGATAACAGAGGAAGGCTTTTCTTATCAGCGTCAGCGGGAATTAATCGCTCAAGAAACGGCTTTGGATGGTGTGTATGTGTTAAGAACTTCTCTGGAGTCAACTTTGATGGATGCAGCGACGACGGTTAAAGCTTATAAAAGTTTGTCTCAAGTGGAGGAGGCATTTCGCTGTTATAAGTCAATTGATTTAAAGGTACGTCCTATATATCATTATCAGGGTGATAGAGTCAAAGCTCATATCTTTTTATGTATGTTGGCTTATTATGTGGAATGGCATTTAAAACAGTGCTTGGCTCCTTTGTTATTTGAGGATGAAGAAATTGATGATGGTTCTCTGAATGTGATTAAAGCGAGTCGCAGTGAATCCGCTCAGTCTAAAGAGAGAAAAAAACGGAATCAAGAGAACCTCCCTGTGCATAGCTTTCGGACTTTGTTGGAAGACCTGGGGACAATTTGCTTGAATACAGTGGAATGTACGATTAGGGAGGGAAGTTATCGTTTTTCTAAGATAACTCGACCGACCCAACTGCAACAAAAAGCGTTAGATTTATTGGGAGTTTCCCTGATTTGTACCCAGTAACGGGGCGGCGGAAATTCTCTTAATCCCTTCTACAGCACAGGTTATGGCCTTTTGTCAACGGGGAAGTCCAGAAATACAATCGACCTAACATTGCATTGACGGCATAACTAGCTTGATGATCTGACATAATGATAAGTAGTCGTGCAAAATTAATTTCCTAGTGAAGATAGGCAAAAGGCAAAAGGCAGGAGGCAAGAGGTGGTTAGATATGTGTAGTTAATTTTGCTTAGGTACTTAATAGAGGGGCTCTTCTGGTTTCTGTGTGGAAACGAGGTCTATACTGATAGTTTCTTCGACAAAATAGTCCTAAAAGTGTTACCCGATAAGCATTTCACGATTCCATAAGCAAAAATTATCACACAAAGTCGAGAAGAGCCATAGAGGGAATTAATAGAAGAAAAATAACCGCATTAAATTAGTTAAAAATGCTCATTTTCTAGCCATTGTTCTAAGTCCTCTACTGACTGAAAATCTAATAAAGCTTCTCCTAAGTTTTCTAAATTTTCTAGAGAAAGACTTTGGATATTGGCGGATAATTCGGCAGAAATGCCACCTATACGCCGATTTAATTGACGTAGAAGCAAATTGATGGCTTCTTCTTGTCTTCCTTCCCCTTTGATTTCCTGATAGATGACAGATTCTTTCATAATGTCCTTCCTCAACAATTGTTGAATGATGTCTTTGTTTAATACTAATCCGGCGAGAATTGCTGTGGAGGCAGCCAGATTGCTTTGTTCTCGACTGTCGCTGATTTGTTCGATTTTTTGGGCGATTTGCCGCAGTAAATTCTCTTGCTCCTCAGCTTGAGCTAGTATAGCAAAGGGCAATAGTCCCGGTGCTTGCAATAAGGGTTGATAGGGTTGTTCCCATAGTCTAATCACCTCAAATTGATGATAAGTTTTTCCCTGTTGATAGTCATTCTGTCTGACTAGGGGTAAGGTACTTTTCCTTAGATAAATCACTACCTGATAGATAGGTTTGCCTTGATAGCGTCGATAGAGTCTTGTGGCATAATCGAGCATTCTATAGGGAATATCCTCTTTAGGGTCGGTTTGGAACTCAATATGTAAGATTAGTTCTTCTGACTCCAAAAAGATTAAACTATCGGCTCTTATCGGCTCTAATGATAACTCTGAGGGTTTAATTTCGGTTAAATCCAAAGGTTTACCTAATAACCAAGTGGCTAAATCTCTCGAATATTCCAGGGCGATAAATTTACAAGTAGAATCATACATCAGTCTTGACTATATTTTACTCAAAAATAGAGATAAATAGACTAAAGCCTGGTAAGACATCCTCTCCGCTGAAATTAGCGGGTAGTTCCATAATTTCTACGGGTTGCTGAGGACGATAAATTTCCACTTGTTGTTGTTGAGGATTAACTAGCCAACCTAATCGCAAACCACTGTGGAGATATTCCTGCATTTTCGCTTGAATTTCTGGGAGGGAATCGCTACGGGAGCGCAGTTCAATGACGAAATCAGGACAAATAGGCGGAAATTTCTCCTGTTCTTCTCGACTTAGAGCTTGCCAACGAGTTAAACTCACCCAAGCGGCATCAGGAGCGCGATATCCGCCTTTCGGCAAACGAAAAATCGTCGCCGAACTAAAGACTTTACCCAATTGGGTTTGATGATTCCACAACCAAAGTAAACTAATAAAATCGGCCTCTCGGTTGCCGCTAATTCCCCCAACAGGTGGCATCACAATTAATTCTCCTTGAACGTTTCTTTCCAATTGCCAATCTGGGTTAACTTGACAGAGACGGTAAAACTGCTCATCGGTGAGATTGACTGTATCTAAGTTTAAAATCACTGCTGCCATAGCTATATTTCACCCTAGAAAACACTCTAGTCTTAATTATAGTCAATTAGATTCCCCGCCAGATTGCGATCGCACCGTCCCGATCTCCAGTGACTAACCAACGACCATCTTGACTGGCAACCATTCTTAAGATGACGTTTCCCTTGAGAGTATTCAAGTGCCGACGGGTATTAACATCCCAAAATTTGACGGTTCCATCCCCGGAAGTGCTGGCCAAAACTTTGCCCCCATCGAGCAGGGCCATATCGGTAACAGCGTCGTTATGGGCGAGAATAGTAGTGGTGCCGATGCCGCTTTTCACTTGCCAACCGCGGATCGAACCGTCTTGACTAGCAGTACCGGCGGTATTACCATCCTTGGAAAAAAGCACCCGATAAACGGGGAATAAATTACCCGCATAGGCACGAATAAAGCGACCGGTACTCACTTTCCACAGTTTAACGAAACCATCGTAATCGGCGCTCACAATTCCTTTACCATCGGGACTAAATGCGATCGACTGAATCGGATGATTATGGCCGCGCAGGGTTTTTAACAGTGTACCCGTCTGAAAATCCCAGAGTTTAACTGTACGATCCCAGCTACCCGTGGCCAAAATTTTGCCATCGGGAGAAATAGCGGCATCGGTAACGAGAAAAGCATGGCCGGGATAGGTCATTTCTAATTTTCCCGTGCGCGTATTCCAGCGTTGCACTTTTCCCCCCGCATCGGCAGTTACGAAAGTCTTACCATCGGGACTAAATTGGATAGCGTTAACGGTATCACCTAGTTGCCAAGTCCTGAGAGGTTTTTGGGTTTTTAGGTCCCATTCCCTGACAGTGCCGTCAAAACTACCACTCAGCAGCCTGGAGTTATCGGGACTAATAGCCAAAGCATAGATGGGATCCTGATCGGCTTTTAAAATAGTAACCCGTTCGACCATCTGCCAAGGAACGATTTCTGCTAGGGGAGACGCTTGCGGAGTGATGGTTTTCCCTTTTTCCTGATTGACTGCACAACCACCGGATAGCAACAGCAGCAATAATAACGATAACGTCGGTTGATAAAGGGTTATTTTCATAGAATTTTGCCGTTGTCAAAATCATCTTAAACTACTTTAAACTTGAACGGGTAGAATTTGAATAGAATAACGACAACGAGGAACAAGATAAATGACAAATTCTTGATTGGTTGTGTTGGCTTATTCCAGAACATTCTGTAAATTTTCACCGTGAGCAATGACCACTTTTTCATTATAGGCAATGTATTGATTTTTATACAAATCAAGCACGGTTTCACAATTTTTGTTTAACCAACGTAACATTTCTTGGGCTTGTTCTTGAGAGATTGAGTCTGTCATAATCTTTCTAAGGAGAGACGGTTTTTATGAGAAGAAAAGCATCACTAATCAGTTTATTTTTGTCAATTAAAGCTTCTATTTGCTCCGATTGATAACAAGCTGATTCGACTTCTAAAGAAGCGGCATCCAAAGCATTAAGATAAGCATCGTTTAAAGTGTCTGTTAATTCTTCATCACTTAAATAATATCCTGCTGCTTTTCGGCGTTTATTTTGGCGTTGAATTTCTCTAACACTATTGCGAATGGAGACATCCCAAGAACGAGTGGTTCGGTTTTCTGCCTGTTGTTTAATTAAATGAAGTAATAAGATAACAGCATAACCACGAATGGTGCTAATAATCCCATTTTTGCTCATATCTTCAAGGTCTTCTACAATCGCCAGTGAACCTTTAATATCACCTTTTAAGAGCAAAGCTTTTAATTCTAAAAGTTCTTCCATAATCCAATTTCTTCCCCCAAATATACCTTAATTATATCTTGCCACAAGTCTCTCTATCCCAAAGCTCATTTAAGGCCATCTTGAGCAAAAAGTTAATCATTTTTTCATTTATTTTAAGCTTTTCTGTGCTATGCCATGGTTGTTTATCTAAAAATGGAGTTTTTAATTATGACTCAAAAATTAGCAAAACTGATTGATTTGCCGGGGGAGGTAAGCATAGCTTATTAAAACTCTCAATTGCTTCCTCTGTCTTGGCGGTGAGTGCTTTGATAGTCACCCCTGTACAAGCAGCAAATTTGATTCAAAATGGCAGTTTTGAGACGGCTACCGTCAACCCTAACCCTGGTGATTTTATAAGACTTGATGCTGGTTCCACAGCAATTACAGGATGGACGGTCAGCCAAGGAACAATTAGACCTCTTGCATAATTTTTTTATGGTATAATATAAGGTTTTGCTTTTTTCTCAATTCTTAGATTGAAGTGGAAAAAAGAATAAAATGTGATCTTAGGTCAGGAAATCATCTATAATTTTGCTATGTTTATTAGCAAAATTATGGATTATCAAAACTTATCAGATGAACAATTCAAACGCCGTTTCGGTGTGTACAAACAAACATATAGAAAGATGGTAGAATCAGTAAAAAGTGTTGAAGCCGACTCTAATTCACCATCTAAAAGGGGACCGAAACCTAAACTATCTATAGAAGAACAAGTTTTAGTAACGTTAGAATATTGGCGAGAATATAGAACATATTTTCACATTGGTACAAGCTGGGAACTATCAGAATCAACTATATGTCGGATTGTAAATAAGACGGAAAAAATGCTTTTACAATCGGGAAACTTCCGTTTAAAAGGAAAAAAAGCTTTACTCAATCAAGCAGAGATACCGGTCGTAACGGTAATGGATGTGACGGAAACTCCCATTGAACGCCCCCAAAAGAAACAGAAAGATTTTTTTTCGGGTAAAAGAGGTTATCATACTTTAAAATCCCAATTAGTAGCTGATCAAAATACCGAGGAAATTATCTGTGTCTTTTGTGGGAAAGGTAGAGGTCATGATTTTAGTTTATTTAAAAAAAGTCGAGTTCGTTTTCATCCTTTAACTACCAGCATAGAAGACAGTGGTTATCAGGGAATAGCTGCATACCATAGTAATAGTTATACACCGAAAAAGAAATCGAAAAATAGAAAATTAACAGAGTTAGAAAAAGAGTATAACAAGGCTTTAGCCAAAGAAAGGATTATCATTGAACATATAAATAGGAAACTCAAAATCTTTAAAATCTTATCCTGTAAATATCGGAATCGTCGTCGAAGATATAGTTTAAGAGTTAACTTGTTGGCGGCTATTTATAACTGTGAGTTAGGGATAGGTATAGCAGCTTCTTAAAAGTTGCCTAAAGATTAATCAAGTCAAGGAGAATTTATTCTCAATTTTTATAATTGAGATAGTTTGTGCCGCTTAAATAAAGAGGTTTTGATAACCAAATTAAAGCAGCTCTAAAGAGTTTTGAGTTAAAAGTTAAACTTCAAGTTTTCATTCAGGACGAATGTACTGATTAACTAATTTTTTGGGGAAAATTAGTTAACCCATCATTATAACATATAATTAATTTGCAAGAGTTCTATTGATTATATAGGAACTTATTGGCAAGCTTCTGAGGGTAGTAGAAATCTGGACCTATCTGGAGCGAATGCCGGTGGAATTCAGCAAACCTTTAACACAACTGTCGGTGAGACTTATCGGGTGACTTTTGATCTGGCGGGTAATACAGACTACAGTCCTACTATTAAAGAGATGAGAGTGAGTGCAGGAGGAAATTCTGCTGACTTTTCTTTCGACATAACAGAAAAAAGCCGTTCAAACATGGGATGGGTATCAAAATCTTGGGGTTTTACTGCCACTGGAACAACAACTACCCTTAGTTTTCTAAATTTAGTCGATACACCTTATGGTCCTGCGTTGGATAATGTCTCAGTGATAGCTCTTTCCCCTCCTCCTACTTCTATTCCCGAACCTTCATCAGTGCTAGGATTATTGAGTTTAGGAGTATTAGGAATTAGTTCTGCTTTAAAACGTCAATCTTAATCTATTTTTATCTTTTTAACCCATCTAAACTAGGTGGGTTAAATTGAATATTCAGATAGGCTTAAAATCGGTGAATAATTTGAATTTTGCGGCACATTTTTAATAATATGCTAGGATAGTATTGATGTTTTAGGAGGTAACAACCTATGCAGTTAGAAGATTATTTTGAATTTGTAGCAGTAGATAATATTCAATTAAAAGGACATCGTATTGGCATTGAGGACGTACTGAAATACTATCGACAAGGTTATAGTCCTCAAGAAATTCTCCAAGAATTACCAACTCTAAATTTAGAAAAAATTTATGCCACTTTGACCTATTATTATCACAATCAAGCACAAATCGATCTCTATCTTGTCAAGCTAGAAAGACAACGGGAACAACATTATCAACAGTGGCTAGAAACATCATCTCCTTTAATTGATCGTTTAAGAAAAGCAAAAATTAAAAAGGAGCAGGAGTATTTACAAAAAGCATGAGAATTCGGTTTTTGCTGGATGAAAATTTATCTCCTAAGCTAAAAATAGCGGTTCAACGTATCAATTCTACTATAGATATTTTGCGAGTTGGTGATGCGGATGCACCTCTTTTAGGGACACTTGATCCTAATTTATTGCAATATTTAGAATTATCCCAGAGACTGTTAATCACTGACAATAGAAGTACCATGCCCAATCATTTAAAAGATCATTGGAACACGGGAGGTCACACTTGGGGAATTATTTGGTTACGCCCTAGCGGTACAATTAGTCAATGGGCTGAATCAATGATTTTAATCTGGGAATTAACAGAAGCTGAAGAATGGATTGATCGCTTAGATTGGATTCCTTTATGAGGAACTAAGGTGATTTTTCAAACACATTTAATCATTTATTTCGGGGCTTTTTCTGGGTTTCTTAGGGTCTTTTTCCGGGGTATTAGCGGCAGGATTTGGAGCTATTGTCGCAATTTGGGCGGCCATTCTTGTCATTGCTTGACCTTGGGCGAATTCCTGCTGTAGTTGTTCGCTAGAAGAAACCAAACGACTTAAACCCTGAATTAAGCGGATAATTTCCTGTCGCAGTTGCGGATTACCAGTAATTTCATCCACATCCGAGGTGATTTTCTGAAGATTGGCAAAAGCGGCACGAGAGGAGTCGAGGAGTTGCTGTAGGGTGACAACAGTGGCAGGATCGGAGAGATAAGCAGTAAAGTTACCCAAATTTTCGCTTAATTTAACAGCATTTGCCGAAATAGTGTTTAAATTGTCGATAATTTGGCTTTTCTGCACTTGTGTCAGAATCGGATCCAAAGCAGCGAGAGTAGTTTGTAGGCGATCGCTGGTAGTTTTGATACTATCGAGAGTGGCAATTAAACGATTTTGATTAGCTGCCAAAAAAACCCGCAGTTCTTCGGTAGTTTCTCCCACCAAAAGCAGCGTTTTTCGGGCCTCTACTAGGGTAGCGTCTAAATTTCTCAGGCCGCCACTTCCCTGTAAACTTCTCAGTAAAGTAGTCGCTTCCTGACTCAATCCCCCGACACCGGAAAGATCACTAGAAAGGCGATCGAGGGAACCGGATACTTGCGGTAAAGATTCTAGGGATCTCATACCCGAATTAAGTTTACCTAGAGTACCGCTGCGACGTACCTCGCTTAAAGCGGTGGTTGCCTCACCACTAAAGCGATCGAGTCCCCCCAAGGCATTGGCAGCGCGTTGGGTAAAAGAACGAAATCCGGCCACCATATCGGGATCGCTAACTAGATTAGAAATTCTCAGTAAAGATCTGATCAAGGTATTGACATTTAGCGCCGATTGCCCTTGTAAACGGGAACCGTTACAGATAATCACTTCCCCATTGCAGTTAGGACTCAAAGGGGGTTCTTTGACACCACCGACGGGTAAAGCTTGCAGGGGAGTAATATCGATCGTGGTTTCACCGACTAAACCGGATTGAATGGCTTCGATGAGGGAATTACTGGGAATTAGGCGATCTGCTGGCGAAATCTCCACTTCTACGGCGACTCCCTCCGGTTCTGGGGTAATTGCCGTCACTTGCCCGATTCTCACTCCCCGATAACCGACGCGGGTTCCCACCATCATGCCACCCACATTAGGAAAAAGGAAGCTGGCTCGATAACTGCGTCCCCCGAAGCTAAAATTACTTAACCAGGTGACAAACCAGATTAGTATTCCCCCCGATGTCAGTAACATTAAACCGATACCACTTTGCCGCAGAGTTGGGGAAATCCCTCGTTGTGAACCGCCAGCTTCCATAAATAATTACTCCTCATCTCTACACAGTATCAGGATACACAAAAACAGGTTTTCTCGAAAATGATCGGTGAGTTGAACGGTTATAAACAAGTGTATCAGCTGCAGCTGGAGTTAGATAATCTGGAACAAGAAGCGATCAAAATGGCCAAAGTAGCCATTAATCTAGAACAATACCTAAAACCAATTATTGGACAGTTTCAAGGCTTGATCGATCGCGTAGTGACCATTGACGGGGAACTTTCCCCCAGTGTCAGCGAAAAAGATGCCTCTAGTTTAGCAGTTGGATAGATTTTCTTATATACTTTTTCCCCAAGTATGACAACTGGGGAAAGCTGGAACGGTGGCACACCATAAATCATCCTCTTGCCAAACAATAACTTTAATATTCATCTTTAACTTTTTTGTTCTTATACGTCGAAGTAATGATCGATATCAATCGGGAACCACTCCCCATCTAATACCTGTTCGAGGGAGAAAGGAGGCTCGACAGGAATCGCATCGCCAGTGACGGTTTTCGCTTGTATTAGGGTTTTTCGAGCGTTCGAGTAGGCTTTTTGAAAATAATCCCGCGCATGGTTACTGAGAGTAGTGGTTTCTAGCCACTCTCCTAGTTGAGTTCGGAAACTGGCAATTTCTCCTACCCAGTGACAGACGTTGCGTTCTCGCTCCCGTTCCGATCTGTGATAAGCTAACTTAAACAGGTGTTCGATAAGCTGGGTTAATAAACTTTCTACAGCCCGTCTGTCACTTTTCCCCATGCACTCCACTTCCTCGATCAGATTTTCCCAGTCCACCTCATCAAACTTTTTTAGCTTTAAAAGTTCGGCGGTTTTTGAAGCCCAGAGAACAAAATCCTGATCGTATAAGGCTTTCATTGATAAAGCTGTTTCTACTGCCATAGTTTCGTTCCCACTGATCATAAAACTATGTCTTTAGCTTAACTTTACTAGCGCAAACCTTTTTAACTTTTTTGTCTTTCACTAAGCAGTATAACTCGATCTCATCAGACGTTATACAATAAATCTTGTCCCTCGATCGCATTTTCCCATGACTACCCCCTTCACTGCCGCAGAAATTGCCTCAGAAGGCATCAAACCCGAAGAATACGAAGAAATAGTCAAAAGACTGGGAAGACACCCCAACAAAGCCGAATTAGGAATGTTTGGCGTGATGTGGTCGGAACACTGCTGTTATAAAAACTCCCGGCCGCTGCTCAAACAATTCCCCACCATCGGCGAAAAAATTCTCGTCGGACCGGGGGAAAATGCCGGAGTAGTGGATTTAGGCGATGGATTGCGATTAGCCTTTAAAATCGAGTCCCATAATCATCCTTCTGCGGTGGAACCGTTCCAAGGTGCCGCTACCGGAGTCGGAGGCATCCTGCGGGATATTTTTACCATGGGGGCCCGTCCTATTGCTATCCTCAACTCCCTCCGTTTTGGTAACTTGCAAGATGCCCGCAATCGTCGCATTTTTGCCGGAGTGGTGGAAGGAATAAGTCATTATGGCAATAGTGTCGGCGTTCCCACGGTGGGCGGTGAGATATACTTTGATAATGCCTACAATGGCAATCCCCTAGTTAATGCCATGGCTTTAGGGCTAATGGAAACCGAGGAAATCGTTAAATCCGGGGCAAAAGGTCTGGGAAACCCAGTTTTATACGTTGGTTCTACCACCGGCCGCGACGGTATGGGAGGGGCGAGTTTTGCCAGTGCCGAATTAACCGATAAATCGATGGATGACCGGCCTGCGGTGCAAGTGGGCGACCCTTTTCTGGAAAAATCCCTGATAGAAGCTTGTTTAGAGGCATTTAAGACCGGTGCGGTGGTGGCGGCCCAGGATATGGGGGCTGCTGGGATCACCTGTTCTACCTCCGAGATGGCGGCCAAGGGAGGGGTGGGAATTGAATTAGACCTCGATAAAATCCCCGTCCGGGAAACTGGGATGGTCCCCTACGAATATCTGCTATCGGAATCCCAAGAAAGAATGTTATTTGTGGCAGCATCGGGACGAGAAGGCGAATTAATCGAGATTTTCCATCGTTGGGGACTTCAGGCTGTGGTCGCTGGCCAGGTAATTGCAGAACCGATCGTCCGTATATTATTTAAAGGGGAAATTGCCGCCGAAATTCCGGCCACGGCCCTAGCGGATAATACTCCGATTTATCATCGGGAATTACTAACAGAACCGCCGGAATACGCCCAAAAAGCTCAATTATGGCAAGATAGCACGATTCCTATTCCCGAATCCTATAACGAGATTTTATTAAAACTGCTGGATAGTCCCTCGATTGCCTCAAAACGCTGGGTTTATCGTCAATATGACCATCAAGTCCAGAATAACACCGTTATTCTCCCCGGGGGGGCTGATGCGGCCGTGATTCGCGTGCGTCCTCTGGGTGCTAATCCCGCAAATTCTCGGCGAGGTGTAGCGGCGACTACAGATTGTAATCCGCGATATGTTTATCTTGATCCCTATAACGGAGCTAAGTTGGCCGTGGCGGAAGCGGCCAGAAACCTTAGTTGTGTTGGTGCCGACCCCATTGCTGTCACGGATAATCTCAATTTCGGAAGTCCAGAGAATTCAATCGGTTATTGGCAATTAGCCACTGCTTGTCAGGGTATTGCCGAAGCTTGTCGGGAAATGAATACACCGGTGACTGGGGGTAATGTCTCTTTGTACAACGAAACCGTTGATGCAGCTGGCAGCCCCCAGTCTATTTATCCGACTCCCGTGATTGGGATGGTGGGATTAGTGCCGGATATCGGGCAAATTTGCGGCCAAGGTTGGCAAAAAGCGGGGGATTTAATCTATCTTTTGGGTTTCTCCTTGCCAACTATCGGCGCTTCCGAATATTTAGCCGTTATTCACGGTTTGGTGACGGGAAAACCGCCGGTAATTGATTTTGAGTTAGAAAGAAAGGTACAAGCGGCCTGTCGTTGGGGAATTCGCGCCGGTTGGCTGAAATCTGCCCACGATTGCGCCGAGGGAGGTTTAGCCACTGCTCTGGCAGAATGCTGTATTAGTGGGCAGTTAGGGGCGGAAATTGACCTTTCTTGGCAGCATCAAGGCCGTTTTGACGCGGTGTTATTCGGGGAATTAGCTAGTTGCATTATCGTCTCCGTTTCCTCCGAAAATCAGCAAGATTGGGAAGAATACCTAAAGACACAATTAGGAGACTATTGGCAAATAACCGGCAAAGTTAGCGAAAAAAACGAGAATCTTCGGATTTTTGACCGGGATAAACAACCAGCGATCGATGTTAGTCTAGAAACTATACAGCAAGTTTGGTCAAAAGCGATCGAAAGAAGGCTGTAATCTTGAGGCCGTCAGCTAGATAAGATGGCCGATTATATCGGTAAATAAAGGCTGATAGCTGATAAATAAATCGTTAAAAGAAGATTAAGATCGGTTAAGATTTTGTTACCAAAGTATTCTGCAGCCCCAACCCTCCCATGTCTAGCCATCCCGACTCATCTGTATCTTTTGCCAGTGTCGATAAGCCTGAAGAAGCCTGTGGAGTTTTTGGACTCTATGCCCCCGAGGAAGAAGTAGCAAAACTGACCTATTTCGGACTCTATGCCCTGCAACACCGAGGACAGGAATCGGCAGGTATTGCCACCTACGACGGGAAAACGGTGCATTGTTACAAGGAAATGGGCTTAGTTTCCCAAGTTTTTAACGAAACTGTCCTTAAAACCTTGCCGGGTACTCACGCCGTTGGTCATACTCGTTACTCTACCACCGGTTCTAGCCGTCGGGCCAATGCCCAACCTGCCGTGATCGAAAGCCGTTTGGGTAAACTTTCCTTAGCACATAATGGCAATTTAGTCAATACTTTTGAGTTAAGAAATGTATTAGAACAGCGCGGTTGTGATCTCGTCACCACCACCGACTCGGAAATGATCGCCGTCGCTATCGGTCAGGAAGTGGATAGTGGCAAGGATTGGATACAAGCGGCGATCGATGCCTTTAGTTATTGTAGCGGGGCTTACAGCCTTGTTATCGGCACACCGACGGGAATTATCGGGGCGCGGGATCCCAATGGTGTCAGACCCTTAGTAATTGGGGTTTTGCAAGAAGAAGGCAATCCCTCCCGTTATGTTTTAGCTTCGGAAACCTGCGGATTAGATATTATCGGGGCCGATTATCTGCGGGATGTGCAGCCGGGGGAATTAGTTTGGATTAGTGAAGATGGCTTATCTTCGGTGGATTGGGCCATTAAACCGGAGAAAAAATTATGCGTTTTCGAGATGATTTATTTTGCTCGTCCCGATAGCATTGTTCACGAGGAATCTTTATATACTTATCGGGTACGTTTGGGGGAACAATTAGCCAAAGAGTCGCCGGTAGAAGCAGATATGGTGATGGGAGTTCCCGATTCGGGTATTCCGGCTGCGATCGGATTTTCGCGCATTTCTGATATTCCCTACGCGGAAGGATTGATTAAAAATCGTTATGTGGGACGGACTTTTATTCAACCAACCCAACACATGAGAGAGTCGGGAATTAAGATGAAATTGAATCCTTTAAAGGATGTTTTACAGGGAAAAAGAGTTATTATTGTTGATGATTCGATCGTGCGGGGAACCACTAGCCGGAAATTAGTTAAAGCTTTACGCGATGCCGGAGCAAGAGAAGTTCACATGAGAATATCTTCTCCTCCGGTGACTCATCCCTGTTTTTATGGCATTGATACGGACAACCAAGAGCAATTAATTGCGGCAACTAAATCGGTGGCCCAAATTCAGGCACAAATCGGGGTGGATAGTTTAGCTTATCTCAGTCACGATGGAATGTTAACAGCAACGAAGGAAGATCCGAAAACCTTCTGTACTGCTTGTTTTAATGGCGATTATCCGATTCCTGTACCTGATAATGTTAAGCGATCGAAGTTGATCTTAGAAACAGTTAAATAGCCTCACGGCTAAATCCTCTGAAAACAATCGGCAATTTCCTGGGG
The DNA here is from genome assembly GCF_050500245.1 of Microcystis ichthyoblabe FBCC-A1114. Classification (NCBI taxonomy): domain Bacteria; kingdom Bacillati; phylum Cyanobacteriota; class Cyanophyceae; order Chroococcales; family Microcystaceae; genus Microcystis; species Microcystis ichthyoblabe. Next base: position 26,658 of record NZ_CP191408.1, read on the forward strand.
AGTTAAAAGAGAATTGGGATAACCGGAAAGTTGTCCTAATTTTTGTGCTAATAAAACTGCTTGGGGTGGAGTTAGATAGGTTTTGGCCAAGAGATCGGTTTGATGATAAGCTTGCCGGATTGGGGCATCTAAAAGGATAGTTCCTTGACCCATGATAATTACTCTTTCGGCGTATTCTGGCATTAAATAGAGGTGATGGGTAATCACAATAACCGTTTTGCCCATCTGGTGTAATTGACGGCTCACCTCTAAAATTGCCTTAGCCCCTTGGTAATCTTGGCCGGTGGTGGGTTCATCAAAGACCACTATACGCGGTTCCATGGCTAAAATTGCCGCAATCACTACCCGCGCTCGATCGCCTTTTGGTAAGGAGAGAGGATGATAGGAGCGATATTCTAGCAATCCCATGGCTTCTAGACTTGCTTCCGTGCGTTGGGTGACGATTTCTGGAGGATAACCGAGATTAGTCAGGGCAAATGATACTTCTTTCTCGACAGTGGTGTTAAAAATCTGATTATCGGGATTTTGGGCTACATAACCGATCGAACGAGCTAAATCACTGACAGAAAAGCTATTGATTGAACGTCCATCAATCATAACTTGACCGGTGGTCGCCGAGAGAAGATTGAGAAAATGCTTGACTAAAGTGCTTTTTCCCGCGCCATTTTGACCGATAATCAGCAGATATTCCCCTTCAGCAATATCGAGGGACACATCCCGCAAAGCGGTAGTACCATCGGGGTAGGTATGGCAGAGATTTTTTACCCTCAGTATGGGGTTTAAGGGGTCAGAAACCGACGATAAGGGAGGGTTTGGGGTGACAAGATGATAAAAGGATTTAAGCTCGTTTAAACGGGCAAAACTGCGGTCTAGGGTGACAGGAATAGAATTTATCGCCCCGATTTTTTGATCGATCAAAGCAAAAGTAGTGGCCACTTGCGGGGGACGCAGAGCATTTTCCTGTAAACGCTGTACTTGGGAGTAGATCTCTGCTGGGGTTCCCATGGCTTCGATCGCACCCTCCCTTAATAGTACCAGGCGATCGGCATATTCGGCCATTTCCTCGGCTGCGTGGGAGACCATCACAATGGTGACACCGAGATGGCGATTTAATTCCTTAATGGTGGCGAAAACTTCCTGGGAGCCTACCGGATCCAGTTGGGAGGTGGGTTCATCGAGAATTAACAAAGCGGGCTGAACTGCGAGGGCAGCGGCGATCGCTAATCGTTGTTTTTGTCCTCCTGATAATTCCCCCGGCGATTTTTTTTCCATTCCCTCTAACCGGACTGCCGCTAAAACTTTGGGAATGCGCGCTTTAATTTCCTCTCGCGGTAGCCGTAAATTTTCTAGGGTAAAAGCGATTTCATTTTCTATCGAAGTGGCTAAAAGTTGCGTTTCGGGATCTTCAAATACTGCCCCCACATAGCGGGCCAGGGTGCTAACGGGATGGGTTAAAGTGTCTAAACCGGCTACTGTTGCATAACCAAAAAAACGCCCTCCGTAAAATTGGGGGACAATACCGTTAAGAGTTAAACAGAGAGTAGTTTTTCCTGCACCTGTGGGCCCGATAATACCTAAAAATTCGCCTCGATGAATTGCTAAAGAGATATTTTTAAGCACTAGATTGGAGGATTCGGGATAAATATAGGAAACTTTCTCTAATTGGGCGATGATTTCCATTATCGGTGGGGAATAGAAGACGGGAGTGGAGTAGATAGGGAGATATTTTTCAGGGAAATTTGAATGAGGGACGCTTCTATTTTCCGCTATTTCGATCGATGAACTTGATTATCACACAGGCGGCCTACTACTCTGTGATTTATCCCGCAATTTTACCAGTTACTCCTCGCCCGTTCGCATAAAAACTTAATATTTCTACTCTTGACAAATTTGCTTTAAAGTGCTTACAAAATCGGGGTAGGAAATGCCGGCCGCTTCAGCGCGATGGATAGTGGTGGGTTGACGGGAATTGAGGGCAGCGATCGCTAGACTCATGGCAATGCGATGATCGGTAAAACTGTCCACTTCCGTGCCGAATAGGCCTGTACCGCCGGTAATCTCTAAACCATCGGGTAATTCCGTTACTTTTGCCCCTAGGCGATCGAGTTGGGTGGCCATCACCGTCAGGCGATCGCTTTCTTTCACCCGTAATTCCTCAGCATCCTTGATAATTGTCGTTCCTTGGGCAAAAACCGCCGCTACTGCCAAAATCGGAATTTCATCGATCAGACGGGGTATAATCTCACCGGCGATCGTGGTTGCCTGTAGTTGACTGGATTTCACCCGCAGATCCGCCACCGGTTCCCCCGTCACCACCCGTTGATTTTCGAGGGTGATATCTGCCCCCATTGCCTGTAAAACCTGTAAAATTCCAGTTCTAGTCGGGTTTATTCCCACATTTTCGATTAATAACTCGGAATTAGGCACTATTGCCCCCGCTACCAACCAAAAGGCCGCCGAACTGATATCCCCCGGTACAATCACCGTTTGTCCAGTTAAAGTGGGATAACCCGTCACCGTGACGCTATTAGTCTCCCCATCCACCTCAATATTTGCCCCAAAAGCGCGCAGCATCCGTTCACTGTGATCACGAGATAAAGCGGGTTCCGTGATTGTGGTTTTCCCCTCCGTTAACAGTCCAGCGAGGAGAAGACAGGATTTTACCTGTGCAGAAGCAACGGGAGAATAGTAGTGGATCGGTTGCAGACATTCCCCAGAAACGGCTAAAGGAGCCAAAGAATTGGCTTTTCTGCCCCAAATTTGCGCCCCCATTTCTTTGAGGGGTTTCACCACCCGGGACATGGGACGCGATCGCAGGGAAGCATCACCGGTAACGACAAAAAAACGGTCCTGATGACCGGCCAATAATCCTAACATTAAGCGGATCGTCGTGCCAGAATTGCCCGCGTCAAGGATTTCTAAGGGTTCCTCAAGATTGCCTAAACCCCTACCTTTGACGATCACTTTCTCGCTGTTGAGTTGGGAAATTTCCACACCCATGGCACGAAAACAACTAGCGGTACTGCGGGGATCTTCGCCCAATAATAACCCATGAATAACGGTTTCTCCTTCGGCGATCGCTCCTAACATCAGGGAACGATGGGATATGGATTTATCGCCGGGGATAGTGATTTTTCCGCGTAATCCCGTGATTTTGGCTGGATCGATGACTAAATCTTGATGGGATTGAAGGGGGTTAAGGGTGACAATAGACATGATCGTTAGGCAGATGAAGACAAGCTCGATCTATTTTCCCTCTTTACCTCGCCCTTTCCTTGTCAAGTTATGTAAAGAATATTAAGCTAGAAGCATAACCTCTTGTCCCCTAACCCTACGATTTTTTACTAAAATGACTGCTATAATCATTTCAGATAAGTCTGATACAATCTATAGCGTTTCTGATTCACAAGAGGTACATTCCCGATCCTGAACAGCTTAATCAGCAAAGGTTTAAGTGTGCCACACAGATGCGATAACCGCTATAGACCAGTTAAACCCTTATGAACTCTGGCATTGATATTCTCAATCTTAGTTGAAATGACTATAACTGATAACTGATAACTGATAACTGATAACTGATAACTGATTATGTCTCGTCGTCAACTGTTGAGTTTTTTAAGCGTAGTAATTCTGGCATTTTTTGCCCTTATTCCCGATGCTAACGCTTTAGGTGGCCCCCAACCCCCTTTAAATCAACCGGCACCCGATTTTAGCCTACCGACTAACACGGGAGAAGGGAATATTTCCCTATCGGATTATCGGGGTAAGTGGGTAGTTTTGTATTTTTATCCCAAGGATTTTACCCCCGGCTGTACCCTAGAAGCGCGGCGTTTTCAGCAGGATTTGCCGAAATATATGGCTAAAAATACGCAAGTTTTAGGGGTAAGTGCCGATGATGTCGATTCTCATGCGGAATTTTGTGACTCGGAGGGTTTAAAATTTCCCTTACTGGCAGATACTACCGGAGATGTTAGTAAAGCCTATGGTTCTTGGATGGGTTATGTTTCCCTGCGTCATACCTATCTTATCGATCCGCAGGGGATTTTAAAAGAGATTTATTTAGGGGTAAATCCTGCCATTCACAGTGCCGAAGTTTTAGCGCGTTTAGAGGAATTACAGGCGAGTTCATAAAAAAAATCCCGACCACGATTTTTTTATCGGTGCGGGATATAGACTAACAACCTTAACCGAGATAATCAGGACTAATTGCAATTATCGTCCTTATCACCCTTACAGTCACGGTTTTGTAAAATTAGCGGCCAAGAGGAAGGGTCAAAATGGTTATCTTGACTATTAACCGCTAAAGTGTGAGGAATTGAACCTAACAGCAAGGAGGCCACAACAAAAAAGGTTAACGAGATTTTCATGGTTTTACTCCCTTAGACACCATCAGGTAATTGACCTATTTTTAGCATAGGGTTTTCCCGCTCGGATGTCAGTCCCATTGCCAAGAGGGAAAAAGGGGTTAACATGGAAAAAAAGGGAATTTGAGTAGAATAAAGTAGAACGGGATGAAACCACAGGGATGGGACGAGTTTCTCAAACATCTAGCCAGAGAATACGGTGTTCAAGGCAAATTAAAGGAAATTTTTTTGGTTCGTTTTGCCTATGAAAATTGGCGCAAACCGGATGAGGAAATTTGGGAAATGGCTGAGGCTGCCAGCCATGAAACCTATAAAAAACAAATGACTAAAATCTATAGCTATTTCTCGGCAGATAAAGATAATGGCTGTCCCGAACTCGAATTAGGTAGTAAAGGGCCGGGTAAGTTCCAAATCCTCCGAGAATGGTTCAAAGATATCAAATATCCTGAATGGAGAAATCAACCCGTCCCGATACTAGCAGAAAAATCAGTTATAGATACTTATATTAGCCGCCCTCCCGTCGAAAGCGACTGTTATCAAGAAATTAATCGTCCGGGGTCACTCATTCGCATTAAATCCCCTGAAAAGACTGGTAAAACTTCTCTCCTTAAACATCTGCTCGCTCAGGCAGATAGTTGGGGACATAGCACAGTTTATATTAATTGTCAAGTGGCAGAAAAGGCGATGTTTGCCAGTTTAGACCGATTTTGTCGCTGGTTTTCGGCAAATGTCAGCCGAGAATTGGGTTTAAAGCCGCAATTAGATGAATATTGGGATGAGGAACTATTTGGCAGTTTAATCAGTTGTCAAACCTATTTTCAGTCCTATCTTTTGGAACAGATTAACGGGCCGCTCTTTTTGGCCCTAGATAATTTAGACAGAATTTTCGAGTATCCCGACATCGCTAGGGATTTTCTGCCGCTTTTGCGCTGTTGGCACGAAGAAGCTAATAATTTAGAAATCTGGCAGAATTTGCGGTTAGCGATTGCTAATTCCACGGAAATCTATATTCAATTGGACGCTAATCAATCTCCCTTTAATGTCGGCCGTGCGATTAAATTACCCGGTTTTAGCCTCGAACAACTGGAAAACTTGGCTAGTAGCTACGGATTGCCTAAAAATGAAGATAATCAGCGTTTTATCGGGGATTTAATCGCTCTAGTTGCTGGTCATCCCTATCTTAGCCGTTTGGCCCTGGAAGCGCAGGTGCGTGGGGAAAAAAATATTCTCCCTAATGCTGCTACCCAAGGGGGAATTTATGCGGCACACTTGCGTCATCACTGGGATAATCTGCAAAAACAGCCGGAATTATTGACAGCGATGGGGGAAGTGGTTAATTCTTCCGATAAGGGAGTGCGATTAGAACCGATTACTGCCTATAAACTGGAAAGTATGGGTTTAATTCAGTTAAAAGGCGATCTAGCCCAGCCTAGCTGTCAATTATATCAGCTTTACTTCCGAGAGGAACAGACCAGCAGCGATCTCTAGTAGATAATTATACTAAATCCGTTGAGTACAGGCTACATATCAGGACAGGCACTCATGCAAAGGGGAATAAATAATCAGTTTTTAATAACCGGATTTAGTATCACATTTGCAGAAATATCGACAATCAGCAATTATCAGTGACTCTTAAATTATTACAAATATATCAGCAGCCGCGTGTAAGCATCCCACCGAAAAGCTCATGCGCAGGGGGTTCGGGGGAGGCGCTTCGTCCCCCGACGGGGGGTTTGGGGGGTAGAACCCCCCAAAAGCTTGGATTGAGTAATAAAATCGGAAGTAACGATCAATTTTGGCAGATAGTTTCCCTTTAAAAATTCCAACTTAGTAGATTTACAAAAATGAGATGCACCCGCTCAAAGATTGCTCAACTTGCTAAAGATTGTAGTTCGGAAGTGCCATAAACTCTCACGATTTTATCTTGGCAGGCCGTGGCGATATAATTACCATCGGGACTAAAACAAACGGAATAGATTTTCTGGGGATGGGGAATAGAAATAATCGCTTTTCCTGCTTTTAAATCCCATAATTTTAAGCTTTTATCATCACCACCACTGGCTAATAGTTGATTATTAGGACTAACACTAACTGAATTGATATGATCACTATGTTCGCTGAGAGTTTTTACCTCTGTACCTCTTTTAATATCCCAGATTTTAATAGTTTTGTCTTTGCTGCCACTGGCTAAAAATTTGTTATTACTGCCGAAATCTACCGATAAAATACCTCCAAACCAATCGGAATGACCTTTTAAGGTAATACTGCTCTTTTCTCCCAGATTCCAAATAATTACCGTTTTGTCATTTTCGCCGCCACCACTGGCTAAAAGTTGACCATTTTGACTAAATTTAACTGTTAGGACTTTATCGCTATGACCTTGTAAAGTGGCTAGAATTTCTCCAGTTTTTACTGACCATATTTTCACCGTTTTATCTTCACTACCACTAGCAATAATTTCCCCATCGGGATGAACAGCTACTGCTGTAACTTTGTCTTGGTGTCCTGTTAAGGTAGAGATTAATTTTTTAGTTTCCAGTGACCAAATTCTTAGGGTTTGATCATCTCCTCCACTGACCAAAAATCCTTGACAGGGACTAAAAGCAACAGAGTTAACTCCCTTATCCCACCAACCAGCTTTTTCATGTCCTTGTAAACTAAATTTTTGATTTTTTTGCCAATCCCAAACAATAACAGTTAACTCGTTATCTCCACTAGCTAAAAATTTACCATCTTGGGAAAAAGTTAGACATTTAACCTCACCTTCATGGCCTTCTAGGGATTTAAAAGATACTAAACGATTAAACATAGTGAAAACATTAGTTAATCAAGATTTTTCGGCATTACCCGATGTTAGTGGTTCTGTAGGGGACTACTTCATCCCTGAGATAACTTTTTCCGCTCACCACAAGTACGGGTAAGCTATTGTTCCCTGATTATAACTAATTACAGTGTTTTTCGTCAAGGAGATTCATAGCTGATAAGTACCCGTTGACAATCCTAGTCGTAGGGTGGGACAATAATCGAAAAAATTGCCCGATAAATTAAGTATTGACCGTAACCTAGCCCAAAAAGGCTGCTATTTAGGGGTGCTATAGGGTAAGATTAACTATTAGGGTGGAGTTTATTGCCGATTTTAATCTTGTCCTAAGCGAGCAAAATTGACAATTGAATCTGTAATTTTAAAAATATCTATCCCGTCAATCTCATCTAACCGCAAATGCTTAAAATTTTAGTTGATGGTACACCGATAAGACAAAATCCTAGTGGAATTGGATTATATGCTTATCACCTGATTGCCGAATTAGCTAAATTACAAAACCAAGAAAACTTTTCCCTGTCCCTCTGTTTTCAACCATCGGTAAAAAACTGGCTGCGGGGTAATCTTTCTATCCCCGAAAAACTGCAATCCTATCCAGAAGTTAAATGTTTACCAATTCCCGTCAGTCTTAGCAATATCTTAACCAGATTTCCTAATCCTCTAATTCCCTATCTAGAAAACTTTCTTGATTCTCCCGATATTCTCCACGGATTGGATCATGTGGTGTATCCTTGTCGTCAGAGTCGCAAAGTTATGACTATTCATGATGTTACTTTTATAAAATATCCTGAGTTTGTCACGGGGATTGTCAAAACCTACACCCAACGGATTAAACAATCTCTACAATGGACAGATTTAGTTATTGCTAACTCCGCAAGTACCAAACGAGATATTATTGAATATTTAGATGTGAACCCAGAGAAAATTTTTGTTACTCCCCTCGCAAGTCGTTATTCTTCCCTCCCCAATCCTCCCTCATCTCTAACTATCACTAAACCCTATTTACTCTTTGTTAGTACCCTAGAACCACGAAAAAATATTATTAATCTTATCGATGCTTTTAACTATCTTAAGGACAGGTATAAATTAGACCATAATCTGATTCTGATTGGCAAAAAAGGATGGAAGTATCAACCAATTTTCGATAAAATATCTCAGTCTCCCTTTCGAGATAGTATTCAACATCTTGATTATCTTGCTGATGACTTAGTTGCGGATTATTATCAAAAAGCTGATGTTTTTATCTATCCTTCCTTTTATGAAGGTTTTGGATTACCAGTTTTAGAAGCGATGACTTTAGGTTGTCCCGTGGTAACTGCTAATACTGCATCCTTACCCGAAGTCACCGGAGACTCGGCAATATTAATTAATCCCGATAATCCCCTAGAAATTGCCACAGCAATCTATCAAGTTATTAGTGATACCTCTCTCCGTCAAGAATTAATCACTAAAGGAAAAAAACAAGCGGCAAAATTCTCTTGGCAAAAAACCGCACAAGCTACTATAAAAGCTTATCTTTCTCTTTTATAATAAGTAAGTAGTTATAATTAAATTGAAGATGGATCCCCCCTTAATCCCCCCTTGATAAGGGGGGTGCTGATCACCCCTTAATCCCCCCTTGATAAGGGGGGTGCTGATCACCCCTTAATCTTCCCTTGATAAGGGTGGTGTCTGACAACTTTTAACACCTACCTGCTTAACTAGCTAATATCTATGAATAGGAATCATCAATTATTAATCAATCTCGCTTTTCTCGGTACTAAATATACTGGATTGACTACCTATACTAAAAATCTCATTCCTCAATTAGCTAACTTAAATCCTACCCTAATCACTTCTAATAGTTACCCAGATTTTAACACCTATCCTGTGTCGGCAAACCTCACCCAAGAGCAGGGAACCAAAGGCAATATTAGGCGCTTAATTTGGACAGAAACCCAACTCTATCAAACCTATCAACAATTGAAATCCTCTCTGCTATTTACCCCTATTCCAGAAGCACCTATTTATCGAAATTGCCGCTATATTGTCACAGTTCATGATTTAATTCCCCTGCGGTTCCCGAAATTTTCTCCTTTAACTTTTTATAATAAATACTATTTACCTCAAGTCCTGAAAAAAGCCACACATATTATCGCTGTTTCCCAAGCAACTGCCTCGGATATTAATAAGTTTTTTAACATATCTCTTGACAAAATAACCGTGATTCTTTCTGGATATGATTCTCATAATTTTCGTCCTCTAAATCTGGCGACTCGTCCCTATTTTCTCTATCTTGGTCGTTATGATCCTCATAAAAATCTCGCTCGTTTAATTACTGCTTTTTCCCAAATCGATCCCGAATATCAATTATTAATTGTCGGTCAATTTGACCCCCGTTTTACCCCAGCTCTACAGCAACAGGTAGAAGCATTATCAATCTCTCAACGGGTGCAATTTTTAAACTATGTTTCCTATGAAGAATTGCCGCAACTTTTAAACCAAGCAACTGCTTTAGTTTATCCTTCCCTTTGGGAAGGTTTCGGATTACCTGTACTAGAAGCGATCGCCTGTGGAACTCCTGTGATTACTTCTAATCTTTCCTCTCTCCCGGAAGTCACAGGAGATGTGGCAATTTTAATTAATCCCTATAGTATTGATGAGATGAGAGAGGCAATGCAGCAAATCGCTACTGATGAACAATTACGTCTTAAATTAAAATCCCTGAGTCGCCAACGCGCCGAACTTTTTAGTTGGGAAAAAACGGGACAAGAAACTGCAACAATTCTGGAAAGTTTTCTCTAAAAATGGTGACAAAAAAACTTATCAATCATTGTAGGATGGGTTAGACGGCACTAAGCATTAAAACCCAAGTATATGAGAGCAAAAACCTTTACTTTCTTGGGGAGATTCAGTTTTACTTCCTATATATTATTGTGCCATTCTTCGGGAATTTGAGCGACTTTTTCTTGGCCAGTAGGCTGATGAATAGGTTTTCCTAAAGGACGAATTTTGAGATTTCCTTGCAAATAAGCGGCGATTCTTTCCCTGGCAATTTTCACATATTCTGCTTCTTTTTCACTCCCCATCACTCGACGATTGTGCATAATACTAGCAATCAGAGAAGTTCCAACCCCGGCAAAGGGATCAAAAACCCAATCCCCCTCATTTGTCAAGGCTAAAACACATCTTTCTACTAATTCGATTGGATATTGACAAGGATGAATAGTTTTCTCTGGATGATTAGATTTAACGTTAGGAATATCCCACAGTAACTCATCCCATTCTTGTGCTAAAAACTCCCAAACATCGCTGGGATTTTTTCCTAAAGGATTACCAGAGGGTTTACCGATATTTTTACCTTTAAAATGGCGCTTACCAGGGTATTTAGCGGGGATTCTCACCGGATCAAGATTAAAGATATATTTATCGGTTTTTGTCAACCATAAAATAGTTTCATACCTGCCAGAAAATCTTTTAGAGGTATGTAGTCCATGGCCAAAATGCCAGACAATTCTATTTCTTAAAAAGAAACCCATTTGTTTAAATAGCTGATAATAAAAAATATCTAAAGGATAAACTTCTCCCTCTTGAACGAAATTTCCCACCTGCCAGCAAATACTGCCATTATCTTGCAAGATTCTAGAGAATTCTCGCATAATTTTGGTTTGGGTTTCCAGATAAGTATCCAAAGAGATTTTTTTTTCGTAGTCTTTTCCTAAATTGTAGGGAGGAGAAGTAATAATCAAGCTCACAGAATTATCTGGTATAGTCTTGATAAAATTATTGCTATCTCCTTGATAAAGAATTATTTCGGCATCAGGTTGATAAAAGTCTCGCACTGATTTTGACTGAGAAAATAAGGGCAACTGATTCATAGACAATTTAGCAGAGAAGAGCCACTTTTAATTAGGGTTTGCTGAAAAAGTTTTTCCTGGGGGCAGGGTGTGGGGTTTTACCCATTTTACATCCAATATTCAAGAGAGCCAGTTTTTTAAAACAATTAATGTTATCTGTAGCCAGCAAAGATATAACAAAAATTCTACTTTTTTAGATAAAAATCGGGAAGAAAGTTTTGACTTTTTTCTATTCTTCCCTTAACTTAGATTAGCTCAAACCAGGAACGCACTCGCCCAATTCCACTGTAAAAGGTTGCCAAGGACGAGGATCAATTACCTTTGTCGGCAAGTCATGGGATGTTAATAATTCTTGAAAAGATTCGGGACTACCCCCAGCACTTAACACCGCCATTAATAATCCTTTAAACTCGATATCACCACCGGCAGCCGTAGAAATAATATATTGAGGCTGCAAGCGTTGACAGACTGCCAAGGCGCTTTCTTGTCCTTTGATTACCGGTCCGAGGAAAGGTATTTTTAAGTCAATCAAAGGGGTAATAATCACGGAGATTTTACCGAGAGAATCGAGGCTAGGAGAATGATAACCGTGGGGTTCGTAGTAGATACTCTGATTTGTCGCTAATTCCTTGATAACATAACCATTTTCCACCAGAGTCGGCCCGATTGGAGAACCGGGGACAGCAGTAATTTCGATCGCATTGTCAAAGATATAACTAGAGCCGTGGGTTAAAGAAATGCGATGGGTATAATTGAGTGCTCGAACCACTTTTTCGGCATTGGGAGAGGCCACCACGGGAATTTGGCGATCGAGTACCTGTAAAGTGGGAGGATGAGCGTGATCTTCCAAACCTTGGGAGAGAAGAATCAGATCGATATTTTCGGGAATGGCATGATTAGCGGTTTTTTTGCCCTCAAATAGCCAAGTTAAATTACCAAAAGTCAGGGAACCTACCAACCAAGGATCGAGAAGCAGGCGTTTTCCCCCGATTTCGATTAACCAAGAATTACTATCAAGCCAAGTTAACTGCATATAAGCCGAGGAATAATGGGGATTTTCTTAATTTAATTTAACATTAGCATTAACTTTTCTGCGCTTGGGGGTTTTTCAGTCATCAGTGAATGCCATTTATAGCAGTTATCTTAATGGTGAGGTAGGAAGTCTCTGGTTTTAGGGAACAGGCAACAGTAGCCAGTCGTCAGGGGGTGATACCAAATTAGGTTACACTTCATCTTGAGGAGAAACGCTGTCACACTCCTCACTCAATGCCGGTCACTGAAAACCCAAATCTGATCACTGATTACTGATTACTGATCACTGATCACTGATTAGTCAAGGCTTAAGAAATAGGGAAAGTTTAGCTATCCTAGGGAAAGTAGGCGCTAAAAGGGGAAGAAGAACGCATCAGCCGAGACTGAATTTCTATGACTAAACGTACCTTCGGTGTTATCGGACTAGCTGTCATGGGAGAAAATCTCGCTCTCAATGTGGAGAGTCGGGGTTTTCCTATCGCTGTTTACAATCGCACCGCCAGCAAAACTAAAGAATTTATGGAAACTCGCGCCGTCGGCAAAGATGTCAAGGCGGCCTATAGTTTAGAAGAATTCGTCCAAATTTTAGAGCGTCCCCGCAAAATTCTGGTCATGGTCAAAGCTGGCCCGCCGGTGGATGCCGTGATCGAACAATTAAAACCCCTTCTCGAAGAAGGGGATATGATTATCGATGGCGGTAACTCCCTCTACGAGGACACGGAAAGACGCACCCGCGACCTAGAATCAACCACTAAACTCGGTTTTGTCGGTATGGGAGTCAGTGGTGGCGAAGAAGGCGCTCTGCACGGTCCTTCCCTGATGCCGGGGGGTACAGAGTTCGCCTATCGAGAATTAGAGCCGATTTTAACCAAAATTGCCGCCCAAGTCGATGATGGTCCCTGTGTCACCTATGTGGGGTCCGGGGGTGCGGGCCATTATGTGAAAATGGTTCACAATGGCATCGAGTACGGCGATATGCAGTTAATTGCCGAAGCCTACGATGTGCTGAAAAATGGTCTAGGACTAAGCAATCAGCAGTTACAGGAAACTTTCGCCGAGTGGAACCGCACCGATGAGCTTAATTCTTATTTAATTGAAATTACCGCCGATATCTTTAAGTGTGTTGACCCAGAAACCGGTCATCATCTAGTAGATTTAATCTTGGATTCGGCGGGACAAAAGGGAACAGGACGCTGGACCGTGTTAAGTTCCTTGGAGTTGGGGGTGCCAATTCCGACCATTTATGCTGCGGTTAATGCTCGCGTGATGTCCGCTTATAAGGATGAACGGGTGGCAGCCTCAAAAGAGTTACCCGGACCTGGGGAAACCTATCCGGGGGACGCGGCACTATTTGTGGATAAGGTGCGTGATGCTCTTTACTGCTCGAAAATGTGTTCCTATGCCCAAGGTATGGCTTTAATCGCTAAAGCTTCTCAGGAGTTTAACTATAATATCAGTCTGCCGGAATCGGCCCGCATCTGGAAGGGCGGCTGTATTATTCGGGCCGGTTTCTTGGATAAAATTCGCAAAGCTTTTGCGGAAAATCCGGGCCTGCCGAATTTGTTGTTAGCACCGGAATTTAAGCAAAGTATCCTCGATCGCCAAGAGGCCTGGCGTGAGGTGTTAGTCTTGGCTAATAAGTTGGGAATTCCTGTCCCGGCTTTTAGTTCTTCTTTGGACTATTTTGATAGTTATCGTCGGGCCAATTTACCGCAAAATCTCACCCAAGCACAACGGGATTATTTTGGCGCTCATACCTATGAACGTACCGATAAACCCAGAGGTGAGTTTTTCCATACGGAATGGATGACTGAATCCTAAAGCTATCTAATATTTTCTCCCCTTTTTATTTCCAGTAAAAAGGGGAGATTTTTTTGCGATATTTTTCTGATTAAGAGTTAACTATCGGTCAAGAAATTGGTAGGGATACCAAATCAGTTTTTAATGGGATAATGGCTTTAAAAGTCAGACAGAGGAATAATTCCACAGGCTTGAATTTTGCTGAAAACGAGGTGAAGTTGCCACAATAACCAATTGCCAACTCTCCAGAAAGCCACGGAGTTTTGATGATCAGAAACCTCGGCAGATGGATCACCAAGATTTTCCTCAAAAATCAACCAATGAACCGGTAAATGACCGAGGGGAGAATTCGGCTCTAATTGAAAGTTTAGTTGCTCATAATTGAGCCATTTACCTTCCTTCCGCCAACCTAGGCGATCGCCAAGTTTCTTTTGGGTTTCATAATCCACTAAACCACCGAGACTAGAGAAAATGGCCTGCTGAATACTAAACCCGAAATGACCATTACTATAATGCAGCCAAAGTTGATCAATTTTTTTCAGTTCCGAACAAGGTAATTGAGCAATATCTTGAGGATAAACCTCATTCCAGTAGGTTCTACCCAAAATTTTTAATAGTAGTTTGGTTGTTTGGCGATCAGCCGCTTGCCACTGTTGCTTTATTAGCAAATCTTGTAATTGATTATAATCAAGATCGGCCGATTCTTGAGTTAAGATATTTGGGGAAGTCGGGGGATTTTTAGAACTAGAAGATTTGTCAAGATTGTTTTGAGTGAATTGAGAGACAACTATTGCTAGGGGAGTTTTTGGGATAGCGTCTTTTTGACAAGCCTCTTGTTCTGCTAAATGATCAGATAATTTATTGATGGTTTTTTCTAGGGAAATGAATTGTGCTGACCATTCACTTTCATTGAATAAGTAATCATTAAATTGATCAGAGGAAAAAGCCTCTTTTAACCTTGCTTCTTTCTCGTAACCAGTCGCTAGAAAATTTAGCAAAAACTCAGAACTTATGCTGGAATCTGACGTTTCTAAGAGATCAGGCTGAGGTTGAAAAATATTGTCTACCAAATACTTAATTTCTCCAACCGTTGCATAAAATTCTTCGTCCACCTTAATGACTTCTTCTATTAATAATTGAAAAGGAGCAAAATAGTCCTGTAGGTAGTTTTCAAAATTAATCGCATTTTGGGCAAGATCAGCAATTTCTTGGCGAACTCGTTGAGATTTGAGTTGATAATGATTTAATTCCTCATAAATTTTGAGTTCTTGAATAATTGCTTGCACAATTTTTTTCTGCTTTTGAGTATCCTCGGCTAATTTCTGAACTCCTTCCCCTAGTAATTTAGTTTTTCTCAACATCAAAAAAGATGTTTTTCCCAGTAGCAAAATTGCCCGAAAATTTTCCTGTTTTTCTAGCTTGAGTTGATTGAGAATATTTTGATTATTATTATTTTTAATCTCTAACTTTATTCTCTCGTAGTCTAAGATTTTTAATTCTTGATATTTTTGGGAAAATAAAATTTTGAGATTGTCACTGAGTTGGAGTAAAAAACGATAATATCCGTCTTGATAGATTTCTAGCCCGTTAATTAATAAATTATAGTCTTTAATTAATAACTGAGTCTCAATCAAGATTTCTTGTTGAGTAATTTTTTCTTTTCGTTTAATAATCTTACCAAAATAGTAATGGTAGCGAACTCCTTCTTGAATTAATTTCCGACGTTCCTTGATGATTTTCTGAAAATTCTTTAAGTATCTATTTTTAAAAACAGGAATTTGATAGCTTTGCTCATAAATGGCAATTTTTTTATAGGTCATCAGATGTGGAGAGTTCCTATTTAGCATAGCTATCTTAGACCAAAAAATTCCTCAGTACTTAGCAATAATCATCCGCTGCTCCCAGCTATTACAAGAGGGAGCAATACCTAATTAAACATTCTCAACTTCAACAACAACTGGTTCATTTTCAACAACTGGTTCATTTTCAACAACTGGTTCATTTTCAATAACTGGTTCCTTTTCAATAACAACTGTTTGAGGACTTTCAGGAGTTGGCTCAGTTACCGTTTCTTGCTGCTTTACTGTCTGTTCTTGATGGTCAGTCAAGTGTTTTTTGGTTTTTAATTTCAGGTCATCAGTCAGAGGTAAAGCATCAATTTCAGCCAAAAGTGTTTCCAGGGATTCTTTTTTACTTCGCTCAGTGTAAAAAGCATTCAGAACCGCTTCAATTCCGTACTGAGCGATCGCATCTCCTAGGACAGTAACCAACCCCATCGCTCCAATACCCATAAAAACTACAAAGGGTTGTCCGAGGGTTAGAATTAGCACGATGACAGCAATAACAGCCGAAGCTAAATAAGCACCTGCCACTTTTTTGATAATGTTATCGAGTTCCATAAAAATCACCTCAAATTTCTAGCGAAGGATTAGTTTAATTCTAAAGCAAGGTTAATCTATCTGTTGATCGCCGTCAAGTAAAGCTTGAAGAAAAGGTTCAAGACTTTTGGGACGATAATCGGAAAAAGCCTTTAATCGTTTTACCACACTGTGATGAACAGTGACAACTTTTGTATTGAAATATCGCCATTGCTCACCTCCCAAGGCCGACAATCCCTTAAGGGTATTATCGAACTTGATGGTGGGGTCTAGTTTAATTGGGAATTCCTCAAATTCAGAGGTGGTTGAGTCAAACTCTAATCCCAATTTTTTGGCTTGATTAATCATCCATTGTAAGGGGTAGTCGGAAAGTCCTTGATATTCTTTTTTGCCACCACCTAGACAGGTATGTTCACCGACAAATAAAACTTCTTTGACAACTTGTTCAGGATTTTCGGGGTTGGCTTTGATCGGAGTGGAAGGGAAGTTTTTCCGTTTTTCATCAATGGCAACAGCATGAAAAGCATTTTGGATAATCGGACTTAATTTTGTGTTACTAAATTCATATTTTTTATGATAAAACTTAGCTAGGGGAAACCAAGGAGTTAAATCAGGAATACCAAAATGACCAACTGTATCCCAACAACCTAACATCTTGATTGGAATACGATCTTGAAAATCTTCCTTTTCTGTCTCAATTTTTTTAGCATTAGCGGCACGAAATTGTTGAGCTTTGGCACTATCGAAACTAACGTTGTGGTCTCGATAGAGTTGATAAGCTAGGGGAATTTCTTTAATCTTAGATCGTTTTAGGATTCCACATTTATCGATAAAACTAGCCAAACAACGAACGATATATGCTCCGCGACTAAAACCTAACAAATAAATTTCATCCTCGCTTTTGGGATTGTAGTTAAGGACAAGAAAACGATAGGCATCTTGAATCATCCGATCGAGTCCCCAGCCAAAAGTTTCATTCCCTAAACTTTTAATAAATTCGTTATCTTCGGCGCTGCCAGAACCTGACAAAAAGACGATTTGAGGGGTTTGATCCTCGGCAATATACTTAATAGATTCGGCGAATTTAACCACGTTGGTGGGGTAAGCACTGCCAGAGTTTTCCCAAGAACCATCACAACAAATAATTAACCGTTTTTTCTGGTTTGAATAAGTCAGTATATCCGGTTGAGAAATTGCCGTTTTAGTAATCTCCTCAATTTCATTACTGGCAAGAGCAGCTTCTGCGGCAATTATAATTGATTCTGAATTATCTTCCCGGGAAGGTTCTTGATTTTCTGCTGGAGCATCCTGTTCAACCACTTCTTCTTCTTCAAGGGAGTTAAAAATTTCGTTGACCATTGTTATCCTTTTCGCACTCCTTCTAGCTTTACTGCTAGTCTGAGTTTTTGACTTAGGGATCGAGGTCGGTTTAGAGGGAAGACTATCTAGTTGCCAGGTTGTCCCATAAAGAATACCATGATTGCTATAACTTGTTTGATCCTCTGCATTGCCATTGAGTGATAAATAAGTGACTAGGCCAAGGTCATCAACTAAGGGAGATTGATACATCGTTTTTTGGATTTCTTCTTGGCTACGCGCTTGATTCCAAACAGAAAATTCGGCGAGACAACCTTGCCAATAATGGGAGAGATTAACAGAGGCTCCCAAGATGATTTTTTCAATCCCCGTTAAGGCACGGTTATGACCGTTGCCACGATGCCAAATGATCCCATTACGATAGATCAACATTCGGCCTGTGGTCGCATTTTTGACAAAGGCCCAATGAGTCCAATCACTATAATCCTTAAGCTTGACTTTTTTTTCAATTCGATCGAAACCTTCTTCATTTCCCGCATCCCAAAAAATTGCAGGTTTCACAGGATCGCCCCAGGGCAAAGTAATATGTAGGACGCGGTTATTCTCGCGATTAACAGCTTCTAAAAGAGTGGTTTCTGTGGATAAATTATTTTCTCCTTTTGCCCAAAATGTAATGGTAATACTCTGATCGATGTCAAGAAATCCCCGGGATAGCTCCATCTGATCATCAATGCCATTAAATTTTAGTACAGAGCGTTGTTCAGCCATTGGTTTTGTAATCACCTAGGGGAGAAAGAGGTAATCAGGGGTTCAGGGACTCTGACTAATAAGAGACTGTCATATCTGTCGCGGTCTTTGTGAACGTTACCACCTAGTTTACCACATTTTAGTTATCTAGCGATATAAGTGAGAAGTTTTCACAAAATTTAGCTTCAATAGCCTCTCATCCCATATTCTCGGTCAATTGTTGTTGGTAGAAACTGGCAGTTAAATTGCTGGCATCGTTAGACAGCCGGCGGGTTTGTCCAGGTTCTGGGGTCGATTCGAGGTCCGGCTATTGGCCTGATTATATCAATCTTTTCCAGCCAGAGAGCTTAAGGTGAGATTTTAAGCCACTTTAAGATTTGAGGATTTTTGTCATAACGATAGGTAAAACCATCGTTGGCTACGATCAAATTTCCGCGACTAGCTTTACTACGAACACTAGAGATCGATAAGTCGGTTAATAGTTTTATCTCTTGATGAGAAAGTCCCTCAAGAGACTGATGTGTTTCTGGGGATTCTGACTCATGATTAATGGTAATATCGGGTTTTACAGAATTGCCATTAGGGGTCTTAGTAAACATTTCTTGCGCTTTCTTAAGGCGATAATTTTCAACAGTCAAGAGTTCCCAACTAGAGTCGGCCGAGAGTTCTAGAACCCATTGATGGTAATTAAAGAGACTTTCTCGATGACCGACACTAATAAAAGTTGTTTTACGAGCTTTTAATTGCTCATATAGAATCCTTTCGTTGACTAAATCTAGGGCGCTGGTTGCTTCATCTAAAATGATAAAACTGGGGGGATTAACTAAGAGCCGAGCAAAGGCTAGACGTTGTTGTTCTCCTAGGGAGAGAATGTTTTCCCAGGGTTTTTCAGAGTCAAATTCATCCACCCGACTTAGGGCGTTTTGTAAATTGACTTGTTGTAATACTACTTGAATTTCGCTATTAGTTATCTGACGATCAGTCTGAGGATAGAGCAGTTGTTCGCGTAAGGTTCCTAAGATAATGTAGGGACGTTGGGGTAAAAAGAGAATTTCTTCAAGGGGTGGCCGTATTAAACGTCCGGTACCGGAATTCCATAAACCCGCGATCGCTCGTAGGAGGGAACTTTTGCCGCGGCCACTAGGGCCAACAATCAGTAATCCTTCACCGGGTTGAACAGAAAGAGATAGATCTTCGACAATTACCTGCTCATAGTCGGGAGTTTGTAAAGTAACTTTCTCAAAGGCAAAATGATTTTCTTCTATAGTTTTGATCGTGCTGATATTCTCCGGTTGTTGAGTGACGGTTTCTAGGGCAGTCGCAAATTCATTTAAACGTTCAACATAACTAGAAAATCGTCCCGAAATGCCAAATTCAGTGATCAGGTCGCCCAAAGAAGTAGCGAATATATAACAGGCTGTGGAAGCTTGTTCCACCTGTCCATAATCGATCTCACCTCTAATATACAAAGGTCCCAGAATTAAGAAGGGAAATACTTGAATAGCAGCTTGATAGCCCCTAGCAAACAGTTCGTTCCCTCTTTCCCAATCAATTTTATCGAGAGTATCTTCTAATACCTTTTTAAATCTTCGCTGAATGATATTTAATTCTTCTTTCTCTCCCCGAAAAAAAGCGATAGATTCAGCATGATTGCGAACGTGAGTTAACGCATAATTATAATCAGCTTTTGAAGCTAATTGCTTTTCATTGATCTTGATTAATTCTTGATTTAAATAAAGGGCGATAAAATTACCGATGACTGTATAAATAAGTAGCGGAATAGCAATCCGCTCAGAAATCGTCCAAATCACCACTAAAAAGACAAGCATCTTCAGGCTTTTTTCTAGGAAAGATGAGAAAAAGCTAAGAGCATTACTGGTGATCGGTTCAATTTCTTGAGCAATGCGTTGATCGGGATTATCAATATCAGATTTGAAATTAATTTTATAATAGGCACGCTTATGGAAATATTTAGTTAAAACCTGACCATTTAGCCATTCATACCAATCCAAAGCAATTTTTTTGGAAATATTTTTACTGTAACCGACTAGCAGTGTCACCAAGATCAGTCCAATCACATAGGCGATCAATTCCTGATTAAATCTGGCATAGTCTCCCTGTTGTACAATTGCGTCAATCAAGCGACGAATAGCAAAACTATTAAAAAGCGTTACGACTACTAGACCGAGGATTAGAAAAATTAGCAAAAATAGCATTCCCCAGCCACGAATTACCTCGGGAAAGCTTCTTGCTCCTGGTTCGGTGGGATACCAGTAAGGTTGAGTGATCGCCTTGACATCTTTCAAAAATTGGTTAAAAGAAGCAAGTGCATTTTTATTTTCAGCAACTTGGGTTGACATATTTCCAAAAAAAAGGGGTTGACGCTATTGGTAGTCGGGCAGCAGTTGAGCCTTTGCTAGTTTAACATTTTTGTCTCATATTTTTTCCAAGCAAGTAAATAAGTAGAGATCAGGGATAAATCGAGAGGATGACAAACGATGGAGCTATGGGCTAATCCCTCGATAGTTTGACAAGCATCGAAGCAAGGCTTTGTCTGACTAATCATTTTAGCTGATTTTAAAATAATTGGGAACCAAGAACTAACGGCTTTTTCTCCTCCCTGCTCAAAAAGGTAATTTTCAACCATTACTAACCAATTTTTATCGGATACCGCTTCAGTGGCATAACCACAGGCATTAATTAATTCAAAAAATCTCTGCCATGGAATTAATTCAGGATTAACTAAATGAAAGGTTTTTCCTAAAAGTTGCTTTTGCCTTGAGAGATAAACAATAGCTTTACTGGCATAGTCAATGGGAATAATATTGATATCCACATCAAAAGTGGGAAATTTTTCTAATTTAATACATATTTGAATAAACCGAAAAAAGAAATTATTCGATTTTCTATAAATTCCAGTTTTGCTGTCACCCATAATTCTTGTGGGTCGATAAATAGAGACGGGCAAACCTCTTTTTTGAGCTAGGTGTATTAATTTTTCAGCAACCCATTTGCTTTGTTTATAGCCCGTATTTAAACTGGGAGAAAATCGAGGAAATTCTGTCTCTCTAATGGGTGTATCTTGTCTATGAGCCTGACTAAAAAAAATGGCCAGTGTCGAGATAAAATGAACTGGTTTAGTTTTTCTTAGTCCGGCTAACTTAAGAATTTCTTGAGTTCCCAAAACATTAACCGCTTTCATTTGATAGTAAGGGGGGATCAGGTCATTTTGTGATCCGTTATGATAAATAACATCAATCTCGTTGGCTAATTGACAAAACTCTTTCTCAGAAAGACCTAACAATGGTTGAGCCAAATCGCCAAGCATTGGGATAATACGAGCATCAAAATGTTGCTGCCAAAGTTGGTAAGATTGGAGGTTTTCTTTTAGTCGCTGTTTACCAGTTTCTACAGTATGACAACGAATTAAACAATAGATATTAGCGGTGGTTTGATCGAGCAGTTCCCTGAGCAAATAAGCCCCTAAAAATCCAGTGGCACCAGTTAAAAAAATTGATTTTGGCTCGTCAAAATTGTCCTTGAGAGGACTGTCAAAACTGATATCAGGATTAAGAATAGCTTCTGTTTTTAAATCTGGAATACATTCTTGATTGCTCATGCTTTGCTAGGACATATCTAATTTAATTTAGGGAGTGGACTTGCTTCAATCAAACTCTGCACAGGCATAGTGTCAATAATTCTATCTATTTGAAATCCAGCACTTGTTAATAGGACTTTTAATTCATTTTCTGAGCGAATTTTTCCTGAATGAAGCATCCATAACTGTAGATCAGCTAAATTGTCTCTCCAATAAATTTTGCGGATAATTCTTTCTGAAATTAATAATCGAGATGTGGAAGGCATATACTGGCGACAGTTTTTGAGAATATCAACCACTTGTCGATCATTCCAACTGAGCAAAACTTGCTTGAGTAAATAAACATCCGCTACGACGGGAACCGATTCAAAAAAATCTCCACTTATCAACTCACAGCGTTCGCTTACCCCTTCCTGTTTCAATAAATTTTTGGCTTTTTCAAGGGAGTATGGCTGTTCAAAAAGTATCCCTTTTATTTGAGGGTAACGTTTTAAGATAGCAGCAATCAGTTTTCCCTGACCGCCACCAATATCTGCCAATACTTCTACGGAGGAAAAGTCATAAGCTTCTAATATTTTAGCTATTTGAAAGGTGGTTATATCATTCATTGATTGATCATAAACTTTATTGAGGCTAGGATTCTCTCGATGGTACTCCTCAATATCAAGACCATACATGGCTTTAAAAGCTCCTTCTCCAGTGGTTAAACTTTGGGTAAAATTGCCCCAACAAGCATAACTTTCTTCTATCTCGGTAATTAGCCAGTTGCGTAAAGTTCCCACTTGATCATCCCTTAGATAAGCCGCTAAGGGAGTATTTTGAAAATAATCCGGTTGATTTTCTTGCAAAATTTCTAAACTGACCAAAGTTCGTAAAAGACGATAGAGAGAATCAGCATGAGTGTTAGTTTCCGTCGCTAATTCTTGATAGTGTTTTGAGCCATCTCCTAACAGATTAAGAATTCCTAATTTTACAGCAGCATAAATACATTGACTGATCTGAAACCCCCTAATCATCAGTAAAACGGTGTCTCTGGGAGATATTTGATTTGGGTTTTCCCCAGGAAGATTAAACATAATTTAATGACCTTTTTGATTGAGCTTACGGATTCCCTAAAAAGGGTATTTTTTGCTAAGAATAAATCCTTGGCTAAATTATTAACGATTTTACCTTACTTGTCAACAATTCTAGGCTTGACTGTATTATTCCCTCAGTTTGACCAGAAACAGCAAAAACGAGAGCCTTTTGCTCAATTCTTTGGTCAGGGTGACTTACTGAATTAGCCGCGCCTTTGGAAATAGTAACCGCCGCCAGAGTCCGATAGGATTTAGCTGTTTGTAGCAGACTGTTTTGAGCGATCATCTTTAACACACCTCAACCAATTTTAAAGACTGTTTTACCTGCTTGAAAGTTAACTCTAACTTTTCCACCAATTCATCACATTGACTTTCTGTGATAATAAAGGGTGGCGAAATTAAGATATGGTCTCCATCAACTCCGACACCAGTACCAAACCTCCCTCTGAGGATTAATCCATTTTCTAAGCCTACTTGCATAATTTTTTCAGTAATACCCAGGGAACGAGAAAAAGGTTGATGATTGTCTCGATTTTTAACAAATTCAATTCCTATTAATAATCCTTCCCCCCGAACATCGCCTATGATTGGCTCCCGTTCAGCCAGTTTTTCTAATTGATGTTTGAGGTATTTACCCATCACTGCACATCGTTCTATTAAATTATGTTTAGCCATATAGTTCTGCACAGCTAAAGCCGCAGCGCAACTAATAGGATGACCGGCATAGGTAAACAATGACAGGGGTATATTTTTAGTTGCATTGTCAAATACTTCCCGAACCCGTTGATGAACAATAACTGCACCAATGGGAGCGTACCCGCTGCTTAAGGCTTTCGTGGCTGTAATTATATCGGGAATTGCCGCCCAATGGTCAACCCCAAAGTTTTTACCCGTTCGACCAAAACCTGTGATAACTTCCTCAGAAATCCAAAGAATATCATAGAAATCACAAATTTCTCGCACTTTTTCATAATAGCCAGGAGGCGGAACAATGGCACTCCCGGCACCGCCAATAATCGGTTCAGCCACGAAAGCTGCTATGGTATCTGCTCCTTCTTGTTCGATTATTCTTGCTAGTTCATTAGCACAAGTTAATTCACAACTGGGATAGGTAAGTTTATAGGGACATTGATAACAGTGAGGTGCTTGAATATGGGGAAAATTTAAGAGGTCAAAGGGTGATAAACTTTCTCGCACAAACCTACTACCAGTCATGGCGAGAGTGGCAATTGTATGTCCGTGATAGCTATGCCAACGAGAAATAATTTTGTATTTGCTGGCTTTGCCTCGTAGTTTATGGTAATAAAGAGCTATTTGAAAAGCCATTTCATTAGCTGTTGAACCACTGGTGACAAAACCGACTCTATCCATACCTTCGGGAGCCATTGTTGTCACCACATTAGCTAACTTTTCTTGGGGTTCACTGGTAAATTGAGCCTTATGAATAAAACACAGTTGACGAGCTTGTTCTGCCATGGCATCGGCCACTTCTGTGACACCATGACCGATGGAAATAACATGAGTCCCCCCGATGGCATCTAGATAGGTTTTTCCCTCTGAATCATAAACATAAATACCTTTTCCCGATTCTGCCATTAAACAGGTATTATGCCAACGAGTTGTATTGAAAACGTGGGATTGCTCGGGTTTCATTGATTGACGATTACCTCTAATAAATTTTCAAAATTTGACGCTATCCTAGCGATGGTATCCGCTTCAAACAAATCTTTTTTATACTTCCACCATAGCTTAATAACAGTTCCGGAAGGGGTATTTTTTTTCCAGAACAATACTCCTAAATCTACTCTTGCCATTGATAATTTAAGCGGTATGGGGGTGACATTCAAACCCGATAATTCTAAATGCTCTGTGGGAGCTTTTTGCAAAAAGTCTAAATACACTCTAAAAAAGCGTTTATTTCGCTCTATCGGCGGGTCAAAGGTTTTGGCGATTTGCTCAAAAGGGACATCTTGGTGAGTGATGACAGCAAGCATCTCCTGTTGAACCCGTTTTAATAGCTGGAAAAAGTGGTCATTTTCGCCAAAATCAAGTCTTAAAAGCAAGTGCTTACCAAAATCTCCCATTACAGATGCAAATTGCTGCTGATTGCTATCAATCGCTGGAACGCCGATAACGAGACTTTCCTTCGGAGCGTACTGATGGAGTAAAAGTCCAAAGGTAGTGGCGATGGTGGTAAAAAAAGTCACTTTTTGTTTCTGACTCAAAATTTCTAACTGAGTAGTCAGTTCAGGAGAAATCTCTGTTTCTAGGGTGACTGCCTGGAAGCTTTGCACCTCTGGTAGCGGTCTGTCAGTGGGAAGATTTAAAGGCTGGGGTTCTTGACTTAACCACTGTTGCCAATAGTCGCGCCTTATTTTTAGTCCTTCTTCTGTAAGAGATTGACGTTCGGCAATCACATAATCGCCATACTGTAGGGGTAATTCGGGCAAAGGAGAAGGGTTATCAGAGAGGAAAGTATCGTAGAGAAGGCTCAATTCTGGCATTAATATTTCCGAAGATTGTTCATTGGCCAGCATCATGTGTAAACCGATCAGCAAAATATGAGATGTTTCTGACAATTGTAGTAGATTAACGAACAACCAAGGATCTTTGTCCAGAAAAACTTGTTTTTTGATTTTTTCTGCGGTTATTCTTTCTATTTCTTGCTGTTGTTCTACTTCTGAGCGGTTTCGCAGATCAATAATTTCAAGAGCTATCTTTGTATTGGGATAGACAACCTGCCTTAAAGAACCATTGATTTTTTCTAATTTTGTTCTTAGAATTTCATGGCGACGAATAATCTCATTAAGACTTTTTTCCAAAATAGCTATATTAAGCTTTCCTTCCAGATGGAAGTAGTTAGGTAGATAATAAAAGCTACCTAAATGACGATAATCCCAAAATCGCTCTTGAGCAAAAGAGGGCGGATAATAACGAATTTCGTCGGCAGGTTGGAGATTTGTTGCTTCAATTCTGTTAAATGTTGATGATTTTTCTGACAGACAAGTTACTAATTCAGCAATGGTGGGTGACTGAAATAGGTCAAGCATCTGCAAGTTTTTATTCAACCTTTCTTGGATTCTATTCAATAAAATAATGACCTTGAGAGAATTGCCGCCTAACTCAAAGAAGTTATCATTAATACCGATTGCCTCTAGTTGCAGAACTTCAGACCACAAGTTCGCTAATATTTCTTCTTCTCGATTACGAGGAGCTACAAAATTAGCTTTATTACTGGTTAATATATAACTCGGTTTTGCCAGTTTTGACAAGGCTAGACGGTCTATTTTATCATTAGGCGTAAGGGGCAATTTGTCTAAAATACTGATGGCATTTGGCCTCATATATTCTGGCAATTTGCTTTTAAGAAATTGACCGAGTTCTAATATTAATTGCTGCTTAAATTTAATCTCGATTGGATTATTGGCATAGGTAAATATATCTTCAATAGGAGAACTAATGGGAAAAATTGCTGGTTGGAATGGTGCGGATTTATGGCTAAAAACTAGATCATAATATCCTCTGGCATCGGTGTTAATCCAGCTAATCTCTAGGTGATAAGGTAAGTCCTCCACAAGAGCCATTATCCGATCAATTTCTACCCCATGCTTCGGCTGCTGACCTAGCCACTGGTTTAGTTGCTTAAGTGAGTCGCTTTGATCAGCTTCTTCTAACCATTGTTGAACCTTAACTTCCTTACTCAAACGAGCATTAGGAATACGAGAAATACCTAAATTTCTCGGTTTATCTTCAGTTAAAATGCGTTTAACTTCGGCTAAGTTCAGTTGTTCTTTTTGCCAGTCTAACCAATCAATCTCTGTCAACGGTTCAACGGAACTATTGATAGATAAAATCGCCTCGTAACGAAAGCGAGTTAATTCATTATCATAAACCCCAGTTTTGGGTTTTATTTGCACATGAGTAATTTCAGGAAATTGTTGTTGAAGTGCTAGGAAGAAAAAGGGATGTAATAACAACTCTTCTTCTGCTTGGTGTTTGCGGGTAATTCTTTCTCGCAATTGGCAGGCAAGAACATGATCATTAGCTCGATAAGCTTCTACCGAAGTACAATAGGTTGGCAAAAGGGCTAAATTACGAATATCTCCAACAAGAATATGACCTCCTTTTTTAACCCGTTTAATTAACCCTTCTAAAACTTGCAATAGGTAGGCGGTACTGGGGAAATATTGCAGCACAGAGTTGATGATAATAGTATCAAAACTTTCTGACTCCAACCCCGCTAAATCATCGGCGCTTCGTTCCCACAAAGTTACATGATCTAAACCGCCTATTGTCCGCTGAATTTTCCGAATATGATCTAAAGCAGGACAAGAAAAATCAAGACCTACATACTCGCAACAATCGGGGGCAACTCGAGTTAATAATAATCCCGTACCGCAGCCAACTTCTAAAACTTTTTCTGGGTGTAATTCTTGAATGCGCTCAACAGTTTTATCAACCCATTCGTGCATTTCTTCTTCGGGAATTGGCTGTCCGTCATAACTACTATCCCAACCAATAATATTAAAAGTAAGATCACTTTGAATAGGTGTTTTACCATCGGTTTGCTGATTAACAGTTTTCCAAAGAGCTAGGTATTCTTGTTGAGTTTTTTCCTGTTCTAAGGGATCCTCAGAAGTTAGATGAGGAACAACATAAGCGATTAACTGTTTATCCCCTAATTGATCTTGGCTGAGGATAACCGCCGCCGAATCAATCGCCGAGTGTTGAATCAATACATTCTCAATTTCTCCTAGTTCTACCCGAAAACCTCGAATCTTAATTTGATTGTCAATGCGTCCTAAGTATTCAATGTCACCATCAGCCAAATAGCGACCCAAATCTCCAGTTTTATAAAGCCGTTCGGAGGGATTGAAAGGGTTATTGATAAAGTTTTCTTGGGTTAATTCTAGCTGATTGAGATAACCTCTCGCTAAACTAATACCGCCAATATATAATTCCCCTTGAGTTCCTTGGGGGACAGGCTGTAAATTCTGATCAAGAATATAGATTTGTGTCTGATTGATGGGACGACCAATAGGGACAGAGGTGCAGTTTTCTGTTAATTTATAATTAGATAAATCACAATAGGTTGCTTCGACAGTGGTTTCTGTCGGTCCATAAGCGTTAATTAATTGGGGTACTCGGCGAAGTTTCCCAGTTTGTAACATTTCTTCTACATATTGCTGCCATAGTTTGAGTTTTTCGGGTAATAAACTTTCTCCGCCCACAAATAATGATCGCACCGATTCGGGGAAGGGTTCCTTAGTTCGTGCTAATTCGGTAATTAAAGCCTGCCAAAAAGCTGTGGGTAAATCTAAGATTGTCAGTTGCCATTCTCGACACTTTTGGATAAAGCTAGAAAATGAGCTTAACATCGCCTCAGTTCGCAAAAACACTGTGCCACCAACAGTTAAGCAAGGATAAATTTCCTCGACGGCAACATCAAAACTAATCGAGGCAAATTGTAAAATTCGATCGCTTTGACTGAGATTAGCAGTAGTCTTAACCACTTCAATAAAATTAACCACAGAGCGATGTTCAATCATCACGCCCTTGGGTTTTCCGGTGGAACCTGATGTATAGATAATATAAGCGAGGTTTTCGGGGTTAACTTCAATATCGAGATTTTCTGGCTTTTCTAGGGCAATTAGCCCCCAATCTTCATCCAATTTCAGAATTTTAACTCTCTGATTGTCCCCGAATTTACCGATTAAATAACTGTTGGTGATTATGAGAGATAATTGAGCATCTTGTATCATATAATCCAAGCGCTGCGGGGGATAGTCGGGGTCGAGGGGAACATAGGCACATCCGGCTTTTAGAATAGCCAAAAGGGCCATCACCATTTCCGGGGAACGTTCCACAGATAAACCGACGAGACTTTCCGGTTTTAGCCCACATTTTTGTAAATAATGGGCTAGTTGATTGGCTTTTTGATTTAAGCTTTCATAGCTAATTTGCCGGTTTTCCCCAATCAGTGCCATAGCTTCAGGGGTGCGTTGTACCTGCTGTTCAAATAATTGATGAATAGATTGAGTCATAGGAACTAAAGTGATTTGATTTAACTCAGGGGTCATAGTTGGTTTAATTTGCTTGATCCTATTTTCCAAAGCGACGCTCACGATTTTGAAACCAGTGGATAGCTTCTTCAATATCTGCCGGAATTAGATCCGGAAAGAAGGTATTTGTAAAGTAGAGTTCACTATAACAACTCTGTAGGGGCATAAATCCAGATAACCGACATTCTCCAGAGGTCCGAATAATCAGATCTGGCGGCGGACAAAATTGATCCATTAGCTGATGAGGTTCGATCTCTTCCGGTTTAACCCCCTTTTCTACTAGGCGGCGGACTGCGCGGATTATCTCATCTTCACCACCGTAGTCTAGGGCAAAATTGAAGATGTGACCGGTCATTCCTTTGGTGCTATGCTCTACCTCCTCAACCATAGACAAGAGATGTTCAGGAAGGCGATCTTTTCTACCTAAGTGTCGCAACTGTACTGAGTATTCAACCGATAAAGGCAATAAATTGCTGAGAAACTGACTAAAAACATCCATTAAGTTGTCAACTTCGCTATCGGAACGCTTCCAGTTTTCGGTGGAGAACAGCCACAATGTCGCAGCGTAAATTTCCTTATCCCAAAGCGTTTTTAATAGGGAAGGTGCCACCTCTATAAATGCTTTTCTGTGACCTTCTTGGGGAGATAAGCCCTGATTTTTTGCCCATCTTCTGTTACCGTCTGGAATGATGGCAATATGCTTGAGAGGTTTAGTAGAGATGTTGTTAGTCATAAAATTTTTCCTAATAAGGTTGAATTGAGTAGTTTGGCAAACAGAGCGGTATTTAAGTTTCTGGTTTAGAGTGGAGTAGCTTCAATTAAACTCTCTATAGACTGAGTGTCAATAATTTTAGTTATTTGAAAGCCAGCCGTTTCTAATAATACCCTAAATTCAGATTCCGATCGAATTTTTCCTGAACCTAGCATCCATAAATTGAGATCAGCTAAATTATCCTTCCAACGATTTTTGTGCAAAATTCGATCCACGATTAACAATCGAGAGGATGGGTCCATAGCCTGACGACAGTTTTTGAGAATTTCAAGGGCTTTTTGATCATCCCAATTGAGCAGAATTTTCTTCAATAAATAAATGTCTGCTTTAAGGAAAATGGGGTCAAAAAAGCTCCCAGAAATCAAACTACAACGGTCGATCACTCCCTCTTGTGTTAGTAGATATTTCCCCTGCTCAATACAATAGGGTTGTTCAAATAGCACCCCTTGAATCTGGGGATATTTTTGTAAAATAGCAGCCAGAAATTTTCCATATCCTCCACCAATGTCTGCGACAATTTCCCCGACAGAAAAATCATAAGCGGCCAAAATCAGGGGGTTTTGAATTGCAGTTATATCAACCATTGCTTGATCAAAAACTTCAGCTTGATCGGAATTTTGTTGATGAAACTCTTCAATATTGACACCATACATAGACTCAAAAGCACCTTGACCTGTGGTTAAACTTTGAGTAAGATTTCCCCAACTAGCATAACTTTCTTCTATTTCGGCCATCAGAAAATTGCGAACAGTTCCCTGTTGCTTATCTCTTAAATAAGTTGCTAAAGCAGTGTTTTGGAAATAGTTGGGTTGGGTTTCTTCTAAAATCCCCAGACTGGTTAACGTCCGCAAAAAACGATAAAGTAAATCAGCATGAGTATGGGTTTCAGTGGCTAACTCTTGATAAGATTTTGTTCCATCGGCCAACAGATCAACAATTCCTAATTTGGCGGCCGCATAAATACATTGGCTAATCTGAAAACCCCTTATCATCTGCAAGACAGTGTCTCTATCAGACATTTGCCCGGGATTTTCTCGCTGAAGATTAAACATGATTGAATGAGCAAAGTTGAGATGGTTGTTAATGGAATGACTCTGGAGATATTTTTAGACGAAATAACTCTCAGGAAATTTTTCTGTAATCATCATAATCGGTTGCTTCTGAGAGAAAACACGATAGGTACGAGAAAAAAGTTTTTCTTCTGGACTGATTTGAAAATCCTCAGCCAAATCCCCCGCACGCTCTTGAGATAAATCAACGATTTCCTTAAAGGTTTCCATCCGATTTTCTAACCAAAGCTTACCAATGGGTTTTCCTGACTTGATTAACTCGTCTTGAAACTTGGTGTCTAGTCTATCAATAACAATAATAGACTCGGCATAAATTAATTTTTTTTGGCTGACTGTACTGCGAAGAAATATTTTTCTCTTGATAATTTTGCTACCTTTTTCAATATCTAAAACTGGCAAGTCTTCCTCTAAATATACCGCTTCTTCAGACAGTTTAACAATTGACATTTTTTCCAACAAATAAATCTCTAAAATGTCGGTCAGAGTCCCATCGGTTATTAAAATGATTCGCTGGAGTGTGCTTAACTCCGACAGATTAAGAGGAGTTTTGCTAAAACTATTTTTTAACAACTCGATCTTACACCGATTCGCTGGTTTCGCTGGCATCATGACATAATTCCTCAATTTGCTGGATAGATTTAAAGTTAGCCCATCGATGTGCCTAAGCACTCTCTGGATATCGTGCTATAACTAGATAAAAACAACCTTAAGCTTGACAATCTACTAAGTAGGTTGGTCTCATTGAATGTAAGACCCAGTGTGGGCGGTATGCTCCCATTACAGGTGGGTGCAAATCAATGGCACCCACCTACTTAGTTGTTTTGCCGCGGCGCTTTGATTAGATTCCCAACCACCACATATCGGGATCAACATCTTTTGCCTGGGTTTTGATCACCTCCTTGTGATCTCGGTGCCGGTAGGAAGACTGAGCTTGGTTAGCCGCATAATCCATGATGGCTTCATATTCGGCCTCGTCTTCCGTCGGCCAATACAGAGGAGGAATAAAATTCTGTTGCTTCATCTCTTCTGTATAGATAGAAAAACGACCCGGAACAGTTTTTAACTTAACCATCTGGGTGATCAATTGCGCGTGTAGTTGCCGGAATTTTTTTAAATATTCTGGTTTACCCGCAACATTGGTTTTTTCCAGAGGGTCATTGACTAGGTCGTACATTTCGTACTCGTAATTAGTCCCCTCGTCGTTAAAGTAAACAGAATATTTCCACTCTTTGGTGCGGATAGTACGGATACGTCGGGGAATGGTTTTGAAAAATCGGGGAGGCAGCGTACCATCATCAAAAGTAAAATGAATGGCATCGCGGACTTCCTGATTGGGATTGGTGAATAAAGGCGTTAGGTCACAACCCTGAAAGGCAAACTGGAACAGATCATACACCCCGGCAAATTTAGCCAGAGTTGGCACTATATCCAAGGTCGTGGCAAAGGAATCGGTACTAACGGCTTTGGGGAACAGATTCGGGTTAGAAATAATCAGAGGAACCCGAAGCACTTCCTCGTAGGCATTGAAAGGCTTTTCTCGCTGACGGTCGTGGGCCAGGCACATTTCCCCATGGTCGGAAGTCCGCACGATTAAGGTATCGTCAATTAATCCCTTAGCTTCAAGGGCATTCAGCACTTCATTGATTTGGTTATCTGACAGTTTTTTCAGATAGCCGTAGAAGTTAACAAACATCTGCTGAACTTGCTGACTATTGGTAGCGAATTTACCATCTTTTAGTTCTGGTAAATCTTCATACCACACCTTTTCGCCGCTCCGTTTTAGCCGTTTCCAGCGTTGCTCTTCCTTGACTTGACAGCCTTGTTTAAAAATCTCCTGGACGGTTGGCTTAAAGGATAGATCCTCGAAGACAGTTTCGGGAATGGGAAGATTAAAATCTTTAAAGTCCTCTAGGACATAGCCGGCATCTTTCTCAAAGGTAGGAGCCACATGAATATCATGGGGATTGACCAAAGACACCACCAAGCAAAAAGGACCGTCCTCGGATTTGTAATTTTGAATAAATTCGAGAATCCCTTGTTCTTCCGGGGGAATGGCCTCGTCAATTCCAGCCAAGATATTTTGCTTTTTCGCTTCCTTTTCCTTCGGGGAAAGTCCACTAAAAGCTCCGCGTCCTTCCTTGGCATCTTGCTCAATGACTTTTTTGACCCCTTCTACACCCCGTAGATAGCGTTCATCATTGTAAAAAATTCCTTTGCCAAACTTGGTTAAATCACTGCGGGCAACTCCCGCATCAATCGGAGTCCAGCCATCGAAACCGTAGGACTGTTTCATGTATTCGATGTCTTCGCTTGACCACTTATCGGTGTCACTCTTGGGAACGCTCAAGTGCCATTTGCCCTTCCAATAGACCTTATAACCGGCCGCCTTCAGAACCCGAGCTAGGTTCACCTGGGTGGGACTAAGAAGCTTTTGTTCTAGGGATTGTCCGTAGCTATCCTCATAGCGGTTGATAATATCGGAAAAAGGCTCGGCAATGGTGTTGATGACACCGTGTTGATTGGGATAGGTACTGGTGAGCAGAGTAGCCCGACTGGGAGAGCAGGCCACCGTTACCGTGAACATTTTGTTGAAGGTCAGCCCGTTCTTTTTCAGTCGTTTCAGGGCCGGTAGATGCTCATCTTCAAAGCTTTGCGGCCAGCGTTCAGCAATGGCGGCACTGTCCTGGTCAGTGAGGAAAATGACAATATTGGGTTTAGAGGCTTT
Organism: Microcystis ichthyoblabe FBCC-A1114; assembly: GCF_050500245.1. Lineage (NCBI taxonomy): Bacteria > Bacillati > Cyanobacteriota > Cyanophyceae > Chroococcales > Microcystaceae > Microcystis > Microcystis ichthyoblabe. The sequence goes on from NZ_CP191408.1 coordinate 60,256, forward strand.
GGGAGTTAAGGGGAGTTGTTCTTGCTGCCAAGTTGCCCCGTTAATTGTGCCATTACTGCCCTTACCGGTTTTGTCAGTGACGATATTACCTGAACCTTCATTAAGAGGCCAATAGCCCACCAGGCCTGGTTCATTGCCTAGCAGCCGATAATTCATTGATTTTTTAATGTCTTCCGCGGACCGTGCTTGGTTCCAAACCTGCACTTCCCCGATTTGGCCGGCAAATAAATAGTCTGGGTTTCTTTCTGTCGCTCCTGCTCCAATCCGTAAGGGAGATTTCTTATTCAGACTGATTTTGGTAGCCACGGGTCCGCCAGCTAGTTGCCCATTGACATAGAGTCTCATGTTGTTGCCATCGTAGGTGGCGGCTAAATGGGTCCAGGTTCCCAGCACAACATCTGGACCGGTTACGGTCACCCAATTACCGCCATTGCCGGTCCAAAACTGCCATTTGTTGTTTTCCCCGGCATAGAGGATGTATCCCCCCTGCGGGCTGTCGGTTCTGCTAGTGATCGGCGATCGCCATTGACCCTGTTTTCCCGTTACTTTAGCCCAACAGGACACGGTAAACTGTTCCGGGTTCAGTTGAGCATTGTAAGGAACTTCCACATAATTTCTTTGTCCATCAAAGGACAAAACATTGGACAAAACATTTTGTTGAGCAGACATAAAACCGATCCTTTCTTTACTTAGGGGTTAATTCAATTCAAGGCAACCAACTTAGTTGATGTGATCAAAGACGAAGAAGAAATCAGAGCAAAAAATGTTGAAATCGAATCATTGAACTAAGGGAAGTCATTATTCTGCAATTTCAATTTTTTGAGGGGAACCAATATCCTCAGACACAACCTCCGCCGACTCTATTTGCTGTTTGAGCTTCAGTTTCAGTCCTTGCGTAATCGGTAAACCTTCAACTTCTTTGATTAAGTCTTCCTGAGCTTCCTGTTTACGACGATCTTTATAGATAGCGGCAAGAACCGCTTCAATTCCATAGTTCGTCAAGGCATCTCCCACAACAGTGGTTAGGCCAAGCAGTCCTAATCCGCCGAGAACGCCAAGGGGACCCCCTAAAGCTGCCAAAGCGAAGGCAATGGGATAAGTGGTAGCTCCCGAGGTGGATACCGTGACCACGAGAATTACGCCTGGGAGTCCCAAAGAACCAATTCTCTTGGCTACTTCGTCCAAAGAAACCCCCCAGGATGCCAGTTTTTTGCTGATTTCACCCGGGGCAGCCTTTAGTTTTTTGCTGATTTCCTCCCAAGAAAATTCCGAAGCGGCAGCTTGTTCGTTAACATCCTGGGATGAAGATTCATCAGCGGCAGCTTGTTCGTTAACTTCGTCCATGAGAAACTCCTAAAAATCAATCTTCCGGAGTCTAACATACTTTGACCGAGGGATAAACCTATTTAAAAAATCCTTGACAATTCGTAAATATTCTGATTGACTGGTAGCATTTGAAATGCCTAGACAGCAGACCAACGGCCGACAAAATTGACCAATTATCAATAGCGTTTGAGCTGGGTTTGCCCTGATTTCTCCTGCCACTACGCCACTCCCCATGTAACCTTCCATACCAATGTAAATGTTGAACAGCTTATTTATAGCCCGCATCCCCTCTCTAGACTCGTATCAGTCCAACGTGCTTACCGATGGATGTTTAACCTATTCTTGGCAAGATGTTGGGGAAATATTTGACAATTTGTCAAGCTTTTTCAGGCAAGAAAAAATCGATCATTCAGACTGCTTGTCCCTGGAATGTGAAAATTCTCTTCCCAGTGCTTTAACTCTGTTATTTCTGTTAGAAAAGGGCTATAGTTTCTTTTTGCAGCCTCAGTCAAACTCGTCCCCTATTACTCCTGAATTTTGTCGCTATTGTCTCACTCCCAAACTAGAAAAAACTGACAATTTAGATCAGATTAGCAATTGGCTAAAAATTACCGAAAATCATCAATATAAAACTATTGATGACAAGGGTAAAAGGCTGTATATGAGGACTTCTGGGAGTACAGGAACACCAAAAATAGTGGTTCATTCTCAGAACAAATTGCTAGAAAATGTGCTTAACTGTGTGGAAAGATTGAGATTAAATTCAGAGGCGAGAGTAGCGATTCCAGTACCGATTTATCATCTCTATGGTTTAGGGGCTGCTTTTCTCCCTAGTGTGGCTGTTGGAGCCTCTATTGATTTACAGAAAGGTGCTAACCTTTTACGCTATCTTCAGAGAGAAAAAGACTTTAATCCTAATATTGCTTTTATGACTCCTAGCTTTTGTGAAACCTTAGTTAAAGGCAGAAAATCAGCCAGAGAGTATAAATTAACAGTGGTTGCGGGAGATCTGATCAAAGAAAACACTTTTATTAAATATGAAGAGAATTTCGGCCCCCTAGTTAAGTTATATGGCAGCACCGAAATGGGGGTAATTGCCGCAGGTAGTCCCCAAGAAGAATTATCCCTCCGTTGTCAAACGGTCGGTTTACCTATGCCAGGTGTCCGATTGCGTCTTAATAAATCTTTAAACTCGGAAATGTCAGAAGTTGGGGAAATTTGCTGTCAGCATCCCCTAGGTTTTGATGGTTATGTTGATCCGGCAGGAGTGCCGCTGATGTCAACAAATTCCGATGATTGGTTCCCTACTAAAGACTTAGGTAAGCTACATTTAGACGGTCATCTAGAAGTTTGGGGAAGATGCGATCGCAGTATTAACCGGGATGGTCTATTGGTCTTGTTTTCTGACATCGAGAAAAATATGGAAACCTTAGGGGAAATTGAAGCGGTTGCGGTTCAATGCCATGGAGAGAGTCAAAGAGGCAAAGGTATAGTCGCTTTTTGTGTCTTGACAAAAGGGAGTCATCTGTCTGAGAATGAAATCAGAGAATTGTGCTTTGATATACTACCGAAAAGAGCGATTCCAGACCGCATTGTCACTTTGAAAACCTTACCGATGTTACCCAACGGGAAGATCGACCATCAGCAATTAGTCAGTTTTTTACCCAAAGCTTAGAAAATGGCGACAAATATTTTAAATCAACTCAAGACAATTATTGCCGAACAACTGGATGTCAATCTCAAAATCGAGGAAATTGACGAAACCGCCTCCCTATTTGAAGACGGGTTAGGATTGGATTCCATCGCAGTAGTTGAATTAATTGCTTTGACCGAACAGCATTTCGAGGTTGAGTTTGCGGAATCGGATTTAAATCTAGAATCCTTTAGCAATCTTAACGTTTTAGCTAGTTGTATTGCCCAGAAAATACCGGCAAGTGAACAATTAACGGTCACAGCTTGATCTAGAGTTAATGCAACCTCAATAACAATATCTCAGTCAAAAACCATGACTTTAACCATCGAACTTCCGAAAACCCAAACGCCGCAACGTTTACCCTTAAATCCTAACTATCCCCCCTTTCGCCAGTGGAAAGCAGGGGTAATCGCCGAAAAACTAGAAGAACAGCCAGTCTGTCTCTATGTTCATATCCCCTTTTGTACTCAACGCTGTGCTTTTTGTTATTACAAAACCGTTGACCTAAAAGAGAGCCAAGTACAGGCCTATGTAGATACGCTTTGCCAAGAAATTAAACTCGTTTCCGAAAGATTCAATTTGAAAAACCGACGGATTCAGGCGGTTTATTTTGGCGGAGGAACTCCCACTACCTTAACCGGAAACCAGTTAGTCCAAGTTGTCGAGAATTTACGCGAAAATTTCTCCTACTTTGAAGAAAAGAAACAGTTTTCCGTAGAAGCAGAACCCTTGAGTGTTTCCCCATCAAAAATGAGGGTACTCAAAGAATTAGGGGTAAATCGCCTGAGTTTAGGTGTTCAATCTTTTAATGATCAAATCATCAAACTGAGTGGCAGAGGTCATGACGAAAAACAAGCTTATCGAGCGATAGATGTGGCCCAAAACGCTGGCGAGGGGCAATGGTCAATTAATATTGACCTATTGAGTGGACTAGCCGGAGAAACTGTAGAAACTTGGCAAGAAAGCTTAGAATGCGCTCTGAAAACCGGAGTAGAAAGCATCACCGTTTATAAAATGGAAGCTTTTGCCAATACCCAAGTATTTGATCAAGGGGTTCGCCAAGAAATTATAGAATTGCCATCAGCAGAGCTAGAAATGCAGTTTATGCAGTTGGCCATGGAGCGCTTTGCCCAAGCAAATTATAATCCTTGGAGTCATTTTACCTATGTTAAAAATGACAGCGATTTGGCCACAAGTACCAAACAATATCGCAGTGAATACATTTTTAATATTTGGCACGGAATGGAGTTTTATGGTCTGGGAGTCTCTGCTTTTGGCTGTTTAGGGGATTCTCTGTTACAAAATACTAGCGATATGGAAAAATATGCGACCCTTCTGGCCCAAGGAGAACTACCCTTATCTCGCGGTTATAAGCTGACTAGCTTGGACCAGATGGTGCGGGAAGTTTTACTAGGAATCAAGACATTACGTTTTGATTTAATTGCATTTCAGCAAAGACATGGGTTTAAATTACAATCCCTTTGCGCGGAAACTTTGTCCACACTTGAAAGAGATGGTTTTGTCACCGTATCTACCCAAGAAATTGAATTAACCGCTAAGGGGATTCTTTATGGGGACTATGTGGGCGAAACTTTAGCAGCATCTCTCAAAAAACTCAAAAGTTAGTAAGTAGGTGGGTGTTAAAAATTGTCAGTTTCCCCCCTGAGTAAGGGGGGTCAGAACTCCTTACTCAGTTAAAATCTAGAAACTGGATAATCGCTAACTAATAATTGTTCATTGTTGAAAATGACCCAGATGAGATGTGCAGAACAAACAGTTTAGCTCAGGTCCCACTTAACGATTTACCCGTGCTTACTGCTACGGAAATTGAGGAGCAAGTAGCCGCTATTTATGGTCTTCTCGAAAATTGCTCGCTTCCCCAGGGACAACTAGAGCAACTGACCGAAAAACTGGCAGAATTTCAAAGCCAATGGCAAGCGGTTTTTGCCAAATTTGGACAGAACTATCGAGGAGAATTAGCCTATCGAGATTTAATCGGGGAATTTAGCCGAAAAATTGCACCATTATTACAAAAATGGCTATCTTCATCGGTGGCAATCCAAGAAATAATTAATCCTATTACTTCCATGCTTTCAACCCTATCGCCTTCCCCACCCCTGAGGAGAAAAGATGGCGAGATGCTTTCTCTGATGCAGAGAAAGCGTTTGTTAATTGTCAAAAAAAAGCACCAATCTCAGCTAGAAGTAGAAGATAAAAACCTCTCAATCCCAGAGTTTGAAAAGCCGATTTTTATTGTTTCTGCACCCAGAGCAGGAAGTAGTTTATTGTTTGAAACCCTGGCTAAATTCCCCGATTTATGGACGATTGGAGATGAAAGTCACGAAATTATCGAAGGAATACCCGCTTTACATCCAGCTGCACGCAATTTTAGCTCTAACCGCTTGGATGAAGGCGATGCTACCCCAGAAATTAGCGCAACTCTAAGAAAAGGTTTTACCCAACAATTACAAAATCGGGAGGAGGTAAAATATTTAAACATTGCTGAAAATGAGCGTCCTAACAAAATTCGTTTTTTAGAAAAAACGCCCAAAAACGCCCTAAGAGTTCCTTTCCTAAGGGCTTTATTTCCCGATGCTCTCTTTATCTATCTTTATCGAGATGCTAGGGAAAATATTAGTAGTTTGTTAGAAGGATGGCGATCGCAACGTTTTATTAGCTATCAACCCTTACCCGGTTGGGAGCATAGTCAGTGGAGTTTTCTGCTCGTACCCGGTTGGTCATCTCTCCAGGAATCTTCTCTGGTAGAAATTGCCGCCTATCAGTGGAAAATGGCTAATTCCTACCTAATAGAAGACCTTCAGTCCCTCAACCCTTCCTGTTGGTGTTCGGTCAATTATCGGGATTTAATTGAACATCCCGGGCAAACTATTAATCATATTGCCCAATTTGCCCAACTGCATCAAGACAAACAAATCGAGCAAATTCTCTCTCAACCCTTACCCATCGCTCAAAGAACCCTATCTGCTCCTAGACAAGAAAAATGGCGCAAACATGAACGGGAATTGGCCACAGTGTTACCAGACTTAGAAAACATAATTGATTTTTTGCAGTATCTTAAGTAGGTAGGTATTGAAAACTTTCAGATGCCCCCCTTATTAAGGGGGGACTAAGGGGGGATTGGCACCCCCCTTATTAAGGGGGGACTAAGGGGGGATCGAACCTAAAATCCATTTTTAATTTAATTATAACCAGCTACTTAAATCATGATTGAAGTACAATTACAGCCAATTGAGGAGAATTTTAGGGCAGAAAATTATTCTTATTCCACCACAATTCATCAATTATTTGAAACCCAGGTGGAGAAGACCCCTAATCAGATTGCGGTAAGTTTTGAAGATTGCTGCTTAACCTATAGGCAGTTGAATGACCGCGCTAACCAAATCGCCCATTATTTAATTGAATTAGGAGTAAAACCAGAACAATTAATAGGAATCTGTGTTGAGCGTTCCCTAGAAATGATCATCGGGGTTTTAGGTGTTCTCAAAGCGGGAGGGGGTTATGTACCCCTTGATCCTGCTTACCCCCAAGAACGGCTAAAATTCATCCTAGAAGATGCCGATATATCTATCTTATTGACACAGGAAAAACCCCTTATAAATCTACCCCTTGAGCAGATAAAAGTAATTTTTTTAAATAAAGAACAGTCCCTAGTTCAACAAAGTCAAGAAAACCCTAAAACTGCTGTAAGCTCCGACAACTTAGCCTACATTCTCTATACTTCCGGCTCCACTGGCCTACCCAAGGGTGTTTTAATTACTCATAAAGGAGTAGTTAATTTAGTTCAAACAGAAATTAAACTATTTAACTTAAATCCCTCAAGTCGTGTTCTGCAATTTGCTTCCTTAAATTTTGATGCTTCCGTTTCGGAAATCTTCACCGCTATTTGTTCGGGGTCGCAACTTTGTCTAGGAAATTCTAACTCCTTACTTCCGGGGGATAACTTGCTTAATTTTCTGCAAAAAAAAGCTATTACCCATGCACAAATTCCCCCATCAGTATTAGCCGTCCTCCCTCAAGCACCCTTAAAACACCTACAGGTATTAATTGTCGGCGGAGAAGCTTGTCCCCCTGCCTTGATGGCTCAGTGGTCAGTGGGAAGACTCTTTTTTAATGCCTATGGCCCCACCGAGGCCACCGTTGATGCCACCATAGCAGAATGTAGCCCTGATAGTCCCTTAACTATCGGTCGTCCTCTTGCCAATACTCAAGCTTATATCCTTGATGAGTCTCTCAAAAAAGTTGCTGTGGGGGTTGCGGGAGAATTACATATTGGGGGAGTAGGTTTAGCTAGGGGATATCTCAATCGTCCCGAATTAACTGCGGCAAAATTTATTCCCCATCCTTTTGATAATAATCCATCGGCGAGGTTATACAAAACCGGCGATTTAGCCCGTTATCTTCCCGATGGTAATATTGAATGGTTAGGGCGTATAGACTTTCAAGTTAAAATTCGCGGTTTAAGAATTGAATTAGGGGAAATTGAAGGCATCTTAAACGAAAATACCGCCATTCACCAAGCGGTAGTCATTGTCCGTCAAGAGCAGTTAAATGATCCTCAATTAATCGCTTATGCTGTTATTAATCCCACCGTTAAAGTCGAGCAAGTCCTCGCTCAATGGCGCGACTATCTCAAAGAAAAGTTACCCCATTATATGATTCCCCGGGCATTAGTAATTTTAGAAAAGATGCCTTTGACCCCCAATGATAAAGTTGACCGTGCAGCTTTAGCTAAATTGCCTCTAAATTATGACACTTCTCGTCTGGTTACACCGCCACGAAACCCAGAGGAAGAACTATTAACCGCAATTTGGGCGGAGGTTTTGGAATTAGAAAAAGTAGGAATTGATGAGAACTTTTTTGAATTGGGGGGACATTCCCTCAAAGTTATTGCCCTCTGTAAGAGGCTAGAGTCTTATTTTGAAAAAAAGTTTGCTGTAGAAACTATTCTTGATGCCGCAACGGTGGCTGAATTTGCCGAATATTTACGGAAAAATCATCCAGAACTAATCGAAAAAATTGACAAGATAAAATTTAATGAGGTAATCAATCCCTTAATCATAGACGAGGATTTTATTGCCGATTCTTCCCTGGAGATTGATTCCTTATCTGGCTGTCCTTATTTTCCCTTATCTTTGACTCAACAGAAAAGATGGGCCTATGAAAAATCTAATACAGTCGTCCATTTTTCGGGTAATTTTCGACGACACTACCTTAAAGGAGACCTCAATTTAGCCGCTTTAACAGCCAGCTTGAATGAGATTATCTATCGCCATCAAATATTGCGCGTCACCTTTCGAGAAGTCAACGGTTCCCCCGTTCAGTTAATTAACCCCTACACCGAAAAAAACCTACCCATAATTGATTTACAATCCTGGCCAGAGAACAGGAAAAATGAGGAATTAGCAAGATTATTACAAGAGATTATTCATCAACCCTTTGACTTGATTAATGGACCTTTAATCAGACTGATATTAATTCGTTTGGATGAGAAAGATCACATTCTCCTCACTCACATCCATGATATTATTATAGACAATTCATCCTTGACGCTCTTTTTTAAAGAATTGGAGCTACTTTATCAGGCTTTTGTCTTAGGTGATTCCTCCCCTTTACCTCCCTTACCTATCCAGTATGTTGATTATGTTCAATGGCAACTAAAATCCTTTAGTTCTCAACTAATTGAGCCGAAAATTAACCACTATAAACGTATTTTAGAAGCGGGAGAGTCACCAACCTTAAAAATTCCCCCACACCTGATTTCGCCGTCTAAATCTAGTGATAAATTATCCGATTCATCGGTTTCAAGTCTAGGGACTAATTTTGATTTTGAAATTCCTAGGGATTTCACAGAGAAATTAAACATTCTCTGTCAAGAGCAAAGAATCACTTTATTTATGACTGCACTAACAGCCTTTGCTGTTTTACTCTATAGCTATAGTGGCTGTGAAGATATTATCATCCGCGCTCCCCGTGACGCTCGTAATCATCCACACCTGAAGGCTCTAATCGGTTTAATTAGTAATATAATGTTGCTCCGAGTTAATTTAAGTGGTAATCCTACTGTTAAAGAGTTACTAACGCAAGTGAGAAGGGTAGTATTAGAAGCTTTAGAGTATCAAGATGTTCCCTTTGAGCATTTAGCCAAAGTCATCAAACCAGAATATCGCCTTGATAATTCTAGTTTTAAAGCAGTTATTACGGTTTTGTCAGAGTCCCCCGAAGAAGAATTGAAACTACCTGGGTTAGAGGTGACATCTTGGGAAATGGAAGAGTTTGAAGTTAGGCCCGACTTAGAGTTAATACTCTGGGAAAATAAAACTTCCCCAAAACCCTCTCTTAAGGGTTGGTGGCAATATAAAAAAGATTATTTTGAGCTTGATTCAATGACTCAAATTAACCGAGATTTCATGCAGATATGGTCGGAAATTGTTACGAATCCTCATCAGCCAGTTACTATCTTCCAAAATCTTAAAAATGTATAGCAAGAATTGAAGATTTTTCCTATAAATTATGGTCTAGAATAGGGGGAAAATAGCCAACTTTCTGAAAGTAAGAAAAATATAAACTGAGCAATTTTTCATCAATAACGGGACAGGAGATAGATAGCTCTGTTAATTCTATCAATGTTCGAGTTGCGTCAAATTCTAGCTTATCAGGGGAAAATAGTTTTGACAGTTTCAAAAGCAGTAATAAAGATGAATATAGTGTATTCTTGGGAGACTGGGACAATTGATATTTTAATTCGGCATAAAAATTATCATAATCAACTTTTTCTAAGGAATAGCCTAAAAGTTGAAGAGAATTAAAGAAAGTTTCCCAGGAAATTAGCTGAGAATTAATTAAATGAAATACTTGACCAGCATGGTTTTTTGGCTGGGATAAACCGACAATTGCCTGACTGACATAATCGACGGGAACGATATCTATTTGTGTGTTTAAAGCGGGGAATTTTTTTAATTGAATACAACCCTTTAGCAAAATACATAGGAAATCTTGGAAATTACCGTTAATCCCCGTTTTACTATTCCCGATAATTCTTGAAGGACGATAAATACAAGCAGGTAATCCTCTTTTTTGTGCGACCATCATTAATTGTTCTGCCACCCATTTACTTTGGCGATAACCTCCTTGCAGATTAACAAAATTAGGGCTATCCATTTCAGTGATTCTGCCAATTTCCTCCTGATTATCACCGAGAAAAACCCCAAGAGTCGAGACAAAATGAACGGGTTTAGTTTGCTCCCTACTAGCTAACCTTAGCACTTCCTGCGTCCCCAAGACATTTACCGGTTTTAAGGTGGAGTAGGGACGAGCAGAGTTAACCCAAGCTCCATTGTGATAAATAATATCAATTATTGCCGCTAATTCATTAAATGCTAGTTGAGAAAGACCGAATAAAGGTTTCCCTAAATCTCCAACAATAGGAATAATACGAGAATTAAAACCATCTTGCCAAAGAGAATAAAACTCTAAGTTTTTTTGAAGACGATTTTTACCCTCTTCTATATTAGAACAGCGAACTAAACAATAAATATCTGCGCTGGTTTTCTGGAGAAGTTCTTCGAGTAAATAAGCACCAAGAAAACCAGTTGCTCCTGTCAATAAGATAGCTTTTGGCTCTAGTACATTCTTGGAAAGCGATTGCTCAAATTGAATCGAGGAATCCAAATTTACTTCCGCTTTCAGGTCTAACTGTTGAGTCACAGGTTTAGTCATGTGTTTTTTTAATCCCTTCTAGAGCAACCTGATGAATAAGTTCGGCATCGGAGAGATAGGGAAATCTTTGCCAAAAACGAGACCATGTTACTAAATATATCTCTTGTTCTTCTTGAGGAAATCGCTTAAGTTTCTCCTCAAATAGATTTTTATAACGGTCTATTTCTGCTTTTAAATAATGATGCGCTTCCTCTCCATACAATTTCTGAAACATCCAGTAGGTATTGTAATTACCAGCTGCCATATCCTTTTTGTAGGAAATAAGATCATCATTAAATTCTATTAAAACTTCCCTAGGTTCCATCAGGTCAAAAATTTCACTTCTGTAGGGTTTACCTGAAATCTGAACTAAAGCAGAATGTACAACCCTAAAATCACAAGACCGTAATTCAGAAGCGCGAATCACGTCTTCATGAGTTACTTTTTCAGAAGTGACTAGCTTATTTTCTAGTTTAACAAATTCTGTCACCTTTTCTAGCTTATTGACGATTGTATTATGTTCTAAGTTGTGTTCTTTTAAAAAAGACTGAATGATTCTCTTTCTAGAATCCCAGGGAGAAGTTTGAGTTAATAGTGAACCATCTTTTTGATTACTCTCTACTTCCATATCGGCTTCATAGATCACAGCTTCAATAAATAGGAGTAATGGATAATAAACAAAAAATTCATCATCATAAATATTATAAATTGGACAATATATTTTGAAAAACGGCTTTAAAACTGAAGTAGCTTTATAGATACTATAATAGGAAATATAAGGAATTTGACTAACGTTTTTTTTTCTTTCAATCATCCCAGGGGACATTTGCGGGTTCATTTTAGTTTCTCCTTTTTGAATTTTTAAACAAATAAGTTTTCGCGGTCAAATAACAGGTTTAAACCCCTTCTAAAACAGTCTGACGAAGAAGTTCAGCACTAGAGAAATAGGGAAATACATCTTGCCATAAACGAGACCATTTTGCTGAATAAACTTCTTGTTCTTGTTGAGATAATCCTTTGAGGGTTGCCTCAAATAGATTACTGTAACGGTCTATTTCTGCCTTTAAATAATGGTGTGCTTCCTCTCCATACAATTTCTGAAACATCCAGTAGGTGTTATAGTTACCAGCTGCTCTATCCTCTTGATAGGAACGAAAATCATCATGAAATTCTAGCAAAATGTTGATCGGTGACATAAGCTCAAAAACTTCAGTTTTGTAAGGTTTACCTAGTATTGAAATTAAAGTAAAGTAAAGCATATTGATCTCGGAAGACTGCAATTCAGAAGCACGAATCACATCTTGATTAGTTATTGTTTCAGAAGTCACTAACTGACTGCCAAGGTGAAAAAATTCTCCTAAGTTCTCCATAGCATTTAGGATAGTAGGATGTTCTAAGTTAAATTCCTTTAAAAAAGATTGAATAATTTTCTTTCTAGCATCCCATGATAAGTTATTCTGTTGATTGCTTCCTAGATCAATATTGACTTCGTGGATTAAAGATTCAATCAATGCTAAAACTGGATAACATAAAAGAAACTCATCAAGAGAAACGTCATCAATCATATTATATTGCTTAAAAATAGATTTAAACATAAAAGCAGTTTTGTATAGACTATGATAAGAGATGTAACGGGTTTGACTGCTTGGTTGTTTGCTTTTAAGACTCTCATACAAAATCTCTAAGTCCTGTATATTCATTTTTGATGCTCCTAATTTTGAATTTTCCAATGAATAGTGATGCAGATTTTAATAATAGCAGGCTATGGGATGGCTAATTATTCATTATTTTCGACCCCTTCCAGAGCTACTTGACGAATAAGTTCAGCACTAGAGAGATAAGAATATCTTTTCCAGAAACGAGACCATTTTTTTGTATATCTTTCTTGTTCTTCTTCAGGAAATAGCTTGAGTTTCTCTTCAAATAGATTTTTATAACGGTCTATTTCTGCTTTTAAATAATGGTGTGCTTCTTCTCCATACAATTTCTGAAACATCCAGTAAGTATTGTAATTACCTGCTGCCACATCCCTTTTATAGGAACAAAAATCATCCTGAAATTCACTCAAGATTTCTGTCGGTGAGAGAATTTCAAAAATTTCCGCTCTGTAGGATTTACCTGACATCTGAACTAGAATAGTGTGGATAATCCTCAAATCAGATGAACGCAATTCGGAAGCACGGATTACATCCTCTAATGTTATTTTTTCAGAAGCTACTAGCTGACTTTCTAATTCAATGTATTCACCTAGATTCTCCATGTGATTTAAAATCATAGGGTTTTCTAAATCAAATTCTTTTAAAAAAGATTGAATGATTATTTTTTTGGAATTCCATAGAGAACGTTGAGTTAATGGGGTGCTATCCTTGGGATTGCTCTCTAACTCCATATCAGTTTCATAGATCAGAGATTCCACAAGTGCTAAGAGTGGAGAAAATTCAAAAAACTCATCATCAGAAATATTATAAATCGGACAATATAGCCTTAAAGAAACGTGGATTACAGAAATAGCTTTGAATAGACTATGATAGGAAATGTAAGGGATTCGACTAATAGTTTGTTTGCTCTTAAGCCGCTCAATGGATATCAATGGGGTCATTTGGTTTTCTCCTTGTTTTGAATTTTTAAGCAAATAAGTTTATGCGGTCAAATAATCAGGTTTAAACCCCTTCTAAAACAGCTTGACGAAGAAGTTCAGCACTAGAGAAATAGGGAAATACATTTTGCCATAAACGAGACCATTTTGCTGAATAAACTTCTTGTTCTTGTTCAGATAATTGTTCAAGAGTTGCTTCAAATAGCTTACTGTAACGGTCTATTTCTGCTTTTAAATAATGGTGTGCTTCCTCTCCATACAATTTCTGAAACATCCAGTAGGTATTATAATTACCGGCTGCCCTATCCTCTTGATAGGAACGAAAATCATCATGAAATTCTAGCAGAATATGTATAGGTGACATAATCTCAAAAATTTCATCTCTATAAGGTTTACCTGACATAGCAATCAAGGTACAGTGGAGAATTAACTCGTCAGAAGACCGCAATTCAGAAGCACGAATTACATCTTCTAATGTGATTTTTTCAGAGGTGACTAGCTGACTTTCTAATTCAAAATACTGACCCAAATTCTCTATGTGCTTTAAGATTGTAGGATCTTCTAAATCAAATTCTTTTAAAAGAGATCGAATGATGATTTTTTTAGAATCCCACAGAGAAGACTGACTTGATGGGTTGCTATCCTTTTGATTGCTTTCGATCTCTGCATCAGTTTCATAGACAAGGTATTCAATAAATGCTAAAAGGGGATAATATTCAAAAAACTCATCTAGTGAAATATGATAAATCGGGCAATAATGCTTGAATATGAATTTGAGAATGGGAGTAGCTTTGTATATACTACGATAGGAAATATAATGATTGCGACTGATGGGGTGTTTGCTTTTAAATCTCTCAAGATTTGCTTGTAAGTCCATTTTTGTGTTTCCTTATTTTAAGTCGTGGAAGGATCGTACCATATCTAGGAAAATAATCACCAATAAACTGGGAATTTATCAGACTAATCCTAGGTATAACTCAAGACATTTCATAACCCGCCTCTTGACATAATGGTTGACAATAGGTGTTTAATTTTTCGATATCTGCCGGCTCTATTGAGTCTTTCCATCCGTCTATTTTACCCATTCTAAATGTTCTAGCAGAAGGGTTATAAATCTCCCCCAACTGAGAAGCAATAGTTTCACTAAAAGGAATATCCAAATGGTGGCAAATTTTTTCCATCGTCTCCCTTTGTTTTTCCGACTTGCCACCTCCCTGTTCTCCCACCAGATCCTCAAAACGGATAAATAAACAATTTTGCTCTTGAGACCAAGCTAACATAGAACGGAACACTTCAGCAAAATTTCTGATTTCTACTCCCGCTTTTGCCCCATAGCCTCCCACTAAAATAAAATCTAATCTTTGGCTAGGAGACATGGACTTAAAATCCTCTTCTAGAAAGTGTCTTGCTGGCATTTTTCCCGTATCTAAAACAAAGGGAATTGAGGAAGCTATAACAGCACGAGGATCACGAATAATGAAGATATGCTGATAATTCAATTCCTGAAGAATTGGGGTTAACAGAGGTGTCCAAGGAATATGACCTAAAATGTATTGCTTTTGGGCAATCAGAGTTAACCAATGTCGAACAATCGCCAAATCTACATAGTAGGGGGTTAAGGCCCCTATGCTAATCTGTTGTTGGCTAAATTGAGTTTGATGCTCGATTCTTTTTTTAACTTCTCGATAGTTAAAAAATAGAGGCACTTCTTGAATTTCTTGATCCTCAAAATGCTCTCTATAGCCCAGAATTTCAACGGACTTAGCCAACAAATGAGTGCCACTTTTAGGCAAAGAATTAATTAGTAATCGCTTGGCGGGTAACTCGGTATAGGACATCGCTTTTGAGTTAAAGGTATTGATCATTGTTCGTGGCTTTAAAACATTCCTATGGGGGGAACATATTCCGAATCAATTCGCACATCTAAGACGGTAGGTTTGCCATCCCGATAAATTGCCTCATAATCTAATCCCTGCAAGTCTTGACTATTACGAATAATATAACCATTCGCTCCCATTCCTCGAGCAATTTGACTAAAATCTACTGACGGTAAAGCAAACTCTAGGGGTTCTACTCCCGTTTGAAGATGTCGGTGTTTAACCATACCAAAAGATTGATCATTAAGAATGATAAAAATAATCGGTAATTTTTCAGCAACAGCAACAGCAAGTTCGTTGCCGTGCATTAGGAAACATCCATCACCCGTCAGACAAACAACCGGGGTATTTTTTGCCCCCATAGCTGTTCCAATCGCACTGCCAATTCCCCAACCCATGGGGGCAGTGGCCACAGCTAAACGGAAATTTTCCGGACGGGGTGGGAAGAAATAGTGAATTGTCCAAGCTAACCAATTACCTACATCCACTAAATAGCGGGTTTCTGGAGGCAAATGTTGTAGGAGTTCACCGATTAATTGCTGGGGTTTAACGGGGGAATTATCCTCTGAAAGTCGATAGCTATCCGGTTGTTTAACGGTAATTTGAGCGGGTTGATAAGGCGGGGAAATTTCAGGGAATAAGCTCGCTGATAACTCTGGTTTTAATTGTCCCCTTTGCCGAGTTTTCTGTAATCTTTTTAGTAATTCTGCCAAGGTGGTTTTGATTGTACCTTGAATGTGTAAACTGGCCATCGGAGAACTTTTAAAATAGTCCCTTGCGTGATGAATATGAACTATTTTTTTAGTTAACAATGCCTGATCCCAAGCCGAGGTTTCCCATTGCCCTAAGTTCATCCCAGCCGCTAAAATTAAAGCAACAGAATCATCGGTTAAAGCTTGACGAGCCGTTTGATGTCCAGCGAAACCAAAGACACCTTTTACTAAAGGATGATAAGGATTAACACAGGTTTTACCACCTTGAGTTGTGACAATAGAAGCGTTAATTAATTCGGCTAATGCCATAATTTCTGGGGTGGCTTCCCTACAATCTTGACCAACCCAGATGGCGATGGTTTGACCTTGGTCTAAGATATTGTTTATGGTACTATCAAGCTCATCTAAGGCTTTTAAATCAACTAATGCAGCAGCTTGAGTCGTTACCTGGGGATAAGCAAGGGATGAGGGAGACTCAACCCGGAAAATATTCACAGGAATACTAAGATGAGCCGGTCCAAAAGGTGAATGTAAAACTGTTGTTAATGCCGCTGCCAATTTTCTTTCTAATTGATTAGGGTGGGTAACGAGGGTATTATAACGGGTACAGTGCTTAAACATGGCCACTGTATCAATGGTATCAGGCGATGATTCTTGAAAGGCACTCCAGCTAAAATGAGGTAGGGCAGTTTGTGCGGTGATAACAAGTAGAGGTATCCCTTCAGCATAAGCTGAGGCTAATCCTGTAATGAAATTGGTGCTACCGGGTCCAGTTGTGCCGCAGCAAACCCCGATTTTTCCGGTTTCACGAGCATAACCATCAGCCATAAAAGCGGCGCCGGTTTCGTGACAAGTCAAAACGGCACGAACCCCCCCGCGTCTTTCGCTGCGTGCTAAGGCTTCGTAGAAGGCACTATTATGTCCTCCCGGGATGCCAAAAACGTATTCTACCCCTAATTGCTCTAAATAATCGACAATTAGGTCACTCATATTTCTTGGCTGGATTTGTTCTGGCTCTGTCAAGGTAATGGGAGAAGAGGCTTGTGAAATCATTAGATTTTGTCTTGTCAATGGACTATTGTTAGAATATCTCACATAGACGCTGCTTTTAAACCCCTGGGCAGAAAATTGGTTTAGCTAAATTTTTGTAAACTCTCAATAACCCCCGGCAGCTGTGAGGAAAAATTTTTCCGATGCAATTTGGGATTGATAACTATCAAATGTGTAGCCAAATAGGGCGATGTCATCCTGAAAGTGTTTTTCTACTAATTTTCTGGTTCTGTTGTTGTAATATTCTCGATAATCACGATGTTTTGACTTGTTTAAACAGGGCAGAGAAGCTTTAATATTTAGCCTTTGACAGACCAGATCAAAATCAGCTTCTAAAGTTTCATATCTACCAACAAAGTCAACTATTATTTTGCCTTCTAAGTCAGTAATAAGGTCTTTTTGTAGTTTAGTTGCTCCTTTGGGAAAGGGATTTTTGGTACTAATAACCCATTCCAAGTATTCTTCAAAACCGTCCAGAGATTTAACCAATTCATGTCTGACATGATCTTTCTCCTTAAGAATAAAATGATAATAGGATACCTGCCAATCCCAAGGATTTCTGACAAAAGAAAATTTATAAAAATTATTATATACTTCCTCTGACAGTTCTTTTTGCATATCTCTGGCTTTAGCGTGCCAAAGAGAGGATTCCCACATTTCATACAGGGGATTGATTTGCTCTCCTAACATTCTGGGAGGGCGATTAATTTTGAATTTTTCAGGTTGTTGTGCATAAGGTTCTAAGACTGCTTTAACGCTTGTCCCCGCAGCTTTCGTGACATGAAAAAAAATGAACTGATGACTGTAGGATATTAACATTGATCTGGCGGTGTGATAACAATAGCTCTGCCCGAGATCGGTAGGCGTGTCAATTTTAGTATAAATTGAACTTGACAAAAGAGACAGTATCTAAAATATCAGCTTGTCCATTCTGGCTGCCCTCTGGGAGATGCTCTACTACTGCTGATGCTCGTATTAAATTAAAAAAACTCTGGTTCTTCCGAACTTACACTGTAGAAAATTCCCCAAGCTCCCTCTCTGTCCAGCAATGCTCTAAAGTTGATAAATATCAATCTAACAAAAACTCAAAGCCTTGCTGTACAAGCTTTACAAGCATGAGTTGTTAATAGTTTTGCATGACAGATTCGGTAGAGCCAAAACTCTATCCCTCAATTCAAACTTGACAGACTACTAGGGGTTAACCCGAAAATGCACAGAAATGGCTATTTCCCTAAGAACTGAGGATTTTCTACAAGTTCTGTGAACAGTAAGACTGATGTAGAATGCTGCCAGGCATCTGATTGCTAGACAGCCGATTTGTATTCTTTTGCCTTACCATGGATTTTATATGACTGAAATCCCCACCAACCAATCCAACTTAGTGATTTTAGGAGTCTCATCAATGACGGAAACTACTGAAACGGCCATTCCCAATGATTTTCTCGGAATTAATCCCACAGAAATCAACAAAAAACTTGTCTCCTGGGGAATTTCTCTGGATGAAGTTGTTCAAAAACTTGCTTCTCTGGGACTCCCCGGCATTATTTTCATTATTGCTTTTGCCGCATCCGGTGGTACTGCCTATCCGATGATTTACGCACTTTTTGGGTTAGGCGGTCCGCTGGGACTAATTGGTGGACTTGGGGTCTTAGGCCTCTCTACCATTATTGGCGACATTGTGACGGGTTATGGCATTGAGGCACTGCTTAAAACGGTCTATCTCAAACGTCGTGAAACAGAAACTCAAGAATATCTCATCAATGAGGTGGAAGGTTTACCAATTTCTCAAGTTCTAAAACTTAACCTGAAAAAGGCTATTGAAGTAGAAATTACTGCCGAAGAACCCATTGCTCCCAAAGAAGTCGAAATTGCTGAAGAGTAGTTGTGACTTGACTAAGCACTTTCTCCCCCCGCTGCCCTCACCGGCAAATTGACTTTTTCAGCAAACCCTAAATACAACAAAAAACCGCCATAAATCTTACTCCTGCTTGACTTATGGCGGCGGTTGTTTTCTGTGTGAATTACTGAAAGCAATCTTTAAATTAATTAACTATCTTCCCAGTCAGAAGGCCATTTCCAAGTCCAAACGGGAGCGGGTTCAGAATCGGGGGGGGAATCAGGAGTCGGAGCCTCGTCTTGGTCTACAGATAAAAAACGAGCAAAGAAGGGGATTGCTTTACTTTGTTCGCTATTGGGATAATTCATGGTCGTTCCTAGTTTTGAGTAGCAGCTTTTTCAATATAGCTGCGATTACCCTGTGATAGTAACATATATTGCCGTCTTACTCAAGTCAAATCCTCACCTTACCCGCACTCCCATCGGTGACACTTATAGCGGTATTCAGAGTCATCAGGTACGCCTGTTTCCTTCCCTGTTCTCCGCTCCCCATTCCTAATTCAAAAGCGATAACTTCTGTCCCTGACCAGACATGATAATATAGATTGATGGTTATAGGTTAATTGATAAAAACTTTTTTTACCATTAAATTGGGCTGTTAGTTGAACCTCTCAGGGAAATTTATCGGTATCTAAGGTAAAAGGTGCGGCTCCTTTTTTTTCTATCGCCTCAGCCACGCGGTCAATATCTAGCACCTTAACAGCAGTTGGGTAAGCCTTGCTATAACCCACTTCCCGCTCTACTAAGCCCAATCGTGTTAGACCAATGTGGTTTTTTGCCGAAAGAGTTAAGTGAGTTTAAAAATGGATAAAAATGAATGGATTAGTAGATTCGATGATTTAATTTGTAGTCCTTCGATTCGAGAGTTTTATGGTGAAAGAGAGTTTTTTAATGTCGGTTATTGGCTCTCCCATACCCAAGATCAACAGGAAGCATCCTCTACTCTGATGGAGAAACTTTTAGAATTTATTCCCAACAAACAGGGAACAATTCTTGACGTTGGCTGAGGTTTAGGAGCAACTACCCATTATTTTCTCAAATATTATCCATTGACAGCAATTGTGGGGATTAACATTTCTCCGACACAAATTGCCAGAAGTCTCTTGAATTTTCCCGAGGGTAAATTTCTGTTAATGGACGCGGTAGAGATGGATTTTGCCGATCATTCTTTTGAGCAAATTATTTGTGTAGAAGCGGCTTTTTATTTTAATACTAGACAGCAATTCCTCCGAGAAGCTTGGCGAGTATTAAAGCCGGGGGGAACCTTAATTCTCTCAGATCTGAGTTTTGCCACAACGGAACTTTTAGGGGATTGGACAGTTCCCCAAGCAAACACGGTCAAAGATAGGGCAGAGTATCAAAATCTTTATCAACAGGCAGGGTTTAAAGATGTTCAATTTGTCGAGGTGACGGAGGAGTGCTGGTTCAGACATTTTCGCCATCTTAAGTCTTGGTTAACAGAGGAATTGCAATCAGGAAAATTAGACGAAGAGATCTATAATTTAAACATTAAGCCTCTGGATAATTTGCTAAGTTCCTCGGTCATAACTTATTGGTTAGTTGCTGCTCAAAAACCAGTCAATATGCTGTAATAAGTAGGTAGATGTTAAAAATTGTCAGACACCCCTTTATTAAGGTAGCAGGGGGGATCGGCATCCCCCTTACCAAGGGGGGATTAAGGGGAGATCGAACCCAACATCTATCTTCGATTTAGTTGTCAGTTTTTCTTGAATTTTTGGAGACAAAAAAATGTTTGATTCCTTATCGGGTAAAAAAGTCGTTATTATTGGCGCAAGCTCCGGGATTGACCTAGCGATTGCTCAAAAATTGCTCTCCCTAGTGGCAAAAGTGGTGCTTTCCCATGCTTCTCAAGAGAAATTAGCTGCCGCCGTTGCGCTAATTTCCGGGGAGATTGAAGCCAAAACTGTTAATTTTTTACAAGAAGATTCTGTTAATACCTTTTTTGCAGAAATTGGCAACTTTGACCATTTAGTAGTCACCTCTCTGGGAGACAGAAATATGCCGCGAGCCTTATTAACTGAAATGACCACAGAAACGGCCCGGGGAGGTATGGAGAAATTCTGGGCAACCTTTTTAGCCGTGCGTGGCTCCCTGAAAACTTTGGCCAAGGACGGTTCTATTACCCTGACATCCAGCGTCACTATATTCAAATATTCCAAAATGGGCGGAATTTCCGTCATAGCCGCCGCTAATAGTGCTGTAGCCGTATTTGGACGCGCCCTCGCCCTAGAAATCGCTCCTATTCGCGTTAACGTTGTTGCCCCCGGATTAATAGAAGATACAAGTATCTGGAGCAGTCAAGGTGATTCAGAACGCTCGGACTTGAGCAAATGGGCGGTTTCTGCCCTACCTGTCGAACATTTAGGGCAACCCGAAGAAGTCGCCCTAGCAGTATTGAGTTTGATTATCAACCCCTATATGACAGGTGTGGTTTTACCTGTGGACGGTGGAGTTACTCTTTAAAAGAAATGGTGAAAAAAGACCGACAAATCCTCGAGAACAAAAAATCTGGTGTCAGAGCAGAGGCTCTTCTGGTTTCTGTGTGGAAACGAGGTCTATACTGATAGTTTCTTCGACAAAATAGTCCTAAAAGTGTTACCCGATAAGCATTTCACGATTCCATAAGCAAAAATTATCACACAAAGTCGAGAAGAGCCGAGCAGAAGAGCGAAAATAACAAAGTGAGCAGAAAAATGCAGGAAAATTAATAAGTACCCTATCCCTTATAGGGATATTTCTTAACAATTTTGTCAGTAAGCATTCTAACCCTTATCCTGACTTGATTTCAGTTTTTTCTTTGTCAGTAAGGGTGTCAACAAGGAATATTATAGATTGTTAACCGAGTCTTGAAAGCCCTGTGCTACAAAGGGTTAAAATGTTAAGAAAGATGTGACTAATGGATAAGACCGTATTCATAGTGATAGAGAGAGAAACGGTATATTAGAGAGATAATTTTTAATTTTTTCACTACTACCGAATCACCACCTTAAAATAATTAAGTAGGTAGGTGTTAAAAGTTGTCAGACACCCCCCTTATCAAGCTATCCATTAGTCACATCTTTCTTAACATAAAATTTGACAAAAAGAGAAAAGTGTGCAAGATGGCTCAAGGGGGTTCTATGGGGGGACTAATTTGATGAGATAGTTTCCAAGTCTGGCTGATATCATGTAACCTTCGCAGTCCCAACCAAATAGTTTTAACACCTGGTTCACCGTCACCTTTTCTACCTAAAAACCACCCAAGAGAAGCAATCATTCTGACTCGGGAGCATCCCAGTTTTGCAATGAGTAAAAATACTCAGGCAATATCGCCGTTGAGATAAGCACAACGTAGCTTCAAATACTGAGGAACATTCTCTGCTTTCCATTGTGCTCCCACAATTTTCATTCTTGCACCTATTTGCTTAATCTTTGACTCTACACTTCCAGAACCGATGCAAATCCCTTGTGATTGATAGAGTTCGTAATTGGGTATTCTTTCTCGATGTTTATCGACATATTTGGTGAAATTTATAGCCTGTTTCTTTTTGCATCCCTCTAATTCCTCTAAAACTCTTTTCACCTCTCCTTTCCATAAATTCTCTTTGATTCTATTCAGACGCTGGTTTGACCCGCCTATTTTATTCATATTCTCTACTAAATGATACCAATCCAATATTTCTCTCCTTTTAACACCGATTTTCTCCATCAGATTCCACACCCCATCATGACCATCTCCTAAACAGGTGACTACCTCTGTTAAGGGCTGACGGTTCACCCATTCCAGTAATTCTTCATTTTGCTGAAAAAATCCCGCACATTCTTGACCATGCAGACTTACTGCTTTGTAATCTCGACCTTGACTCGGTTGTCCTTTGGGCGTTCTGATTCTGACTTTTCCGACCTCTACACTCAATGCTTCTACCGGACTCTTTGCTTCTGCTTCCTCAAATTTATATCTTTGTACAAGCCTCTGTTGACTACTGCCTGAAACTGCCATTCCTGTCGCCATTTTGATATCTTTTTCCGCATCTTCAAAAGAGACTTTAGCCACTGCTCCTAAGCAACATTTCTCCAGCATGGGACTTAATCGATTATTCTTGCTTAATCCTAGTTTATCGGCTTGTTTCTCGCTTATCTTGACTTTCCCTATGATACTGCTTACGCTTTTGGTTCGCCCTGCTTGGGTTCCTGTTGCTGATTCAAAAAAAAATTGCCTATGGCAGGACCCAATGTAGTCAGCCAATGGTCTCGCAGGGCGGTTTCAATGCCCTCAAAGCTACGTAGTTGTTCTTCTGGGGTATTATCGACTAGAATTTGAGCAATGGCTTTTAAATGTTGATCTAGTTGTTCTTTTTGGTCTGTATTCATGATTAGAACTCTTGCAAATTAATTATATGTTATAATGATGAGTTAACTAATTTTCCCCAAGAAAATAGTTAATCAGTACATTCGTCCTGAATGAAAACTTGAAGTTTAACTGGCTCTTCGGGAATTGTTATGCAAATAATTAACTTAAAATAAAATTCGATGAGAGTACCTAAGCTCAAAAGTAGCTGAAATCCATACAGGGAAGGACTTAAGGCACAAACAGGTTAATGCCAAAAGATAGACAATTGAGTTAAGATTTGATATAATAGCCAAAAACGAGATTATTTTACTTATGATACTTGACAAATTTTTGAACCTACAAGGAACCTGTATTCAAGGCTATCGACACCTAGAAAATATCGGTATAGTTTGACCAGTCGAATCGAAAAATCAAAAAGCAGCCTGTCCTCGTTGTGGGTTAGAGAGCGATAAACTTCACCAAAATCATCGACATTTAGTCAAAGATTTACCGCTCTCAGGTCAACCAGTGTACCTACAAGTTAATCGTCGTCAATTTAAGTGCGGTAATTGTCAGAAACCCTTTAGCGAAGAGTTAGATTTTGTCGCCAAGAAACGAACCTATACGAAAAGACTAGCCGAGAATATACTCGAACAATTAAAAGAAGGAGATATTTTAAATGTTAGCCGAAGAAATGACGTAACGGAAGAAGAGATTCAAAGAATGATAGAGGACATAGCTGAAGAAATTACAGAGACAGACCTATCGAAATTAAAAAGACTAGGAATTGATGAAATCGCTCTAGTCAAAGGACAAAAAAATTACTGTGCGGTTTTAGTAAATTTAGATACGGGAAAACTAATAGCTATTCTAGAGAAGCGAACACAAGAAGAATTGAGGGAAACGCTTACGGGGTGGGGAAAAGAGGTGTTAGAGCAAATTGAAGAAGTCAGCATAGACCTTTGGTTGCCCTATAAAAATTTGGTGAAAGAATTGATGCCATCGGCCGAGGTAGTCGCCGATAGATTCCATGTAATGAAACAAATTAATCAAGAGTTAGACGAACAAAGAAAAGCAGAAAAAAGAGCCGTAGAAGCGCAGAGAAATAAAAAACAGAAAGCGGAAAAAGAAGCGAAGCTAGAAGTTTTAAAGCGAAGTAAATATAGCTTGTTAAAAAATGAAAAAGATTTAACGGAAACCCAAAAAATCAAACTAGAAGCTATCAAAGAAAATTTCCCAAATTTGAAAAAGATGCACGAGTTAAAGGAAGAATTTAGAAAGATTTATGAAACCTCAGAGAATCCGACAGAAGGACTGCTATCCATCTCGGACTGGTTGGCAAAATCCTCCAGTGTTTTTACCAAGAGTTGTCAAACAATCCGAAACTGGTTTGGAGAAATCATTAGTTATTTCGAGCGAAGGACAACTAATGGGGTGGTCGAGGGAATCAACAATAAACTTAAACTAATAAAACGGAGAGGCTATGGCTTTAGAAACTTTCGGAATTTTTGGGTTAGAAGTATGTTGTCTTGGCATCTTGTCTGTTGATTTAGCATAAAGGGTAACGAAGAGCCTAAATTCTTTTCTTCTCTTACCCAGACATATTGATTAATCAGTCCTAAAGGTATTCCTTGCGGTGACACTCCTAAGGTGGTATGAACTTTGAGACCAAAGGATTTTTTATAATCTAGATAACCCATTCCTTTTTTGGCTTTTTGCGTCGTAAAGTCTAAACTTGTTGTGTCTTGCACTGCCAAAACTATTGGATGTTCTTTGATTCTTTCTACTGTACTTTTGGCTTGGGCGGCAATTATATCTGAGGGGTGAAAATAGGGGGAATTCCAAAAGTCGTAGGTGGCACTCGCTGCGGCTAGATTTCCCGAAGCTTGTGGTACACTTGTACTAGGTTGGCTGGCCAAGTTTTCTACGATACTGATTAACCTTTTCTTTCTTCTGATGTCCCCTAGGTCTGCATACTGTAATTCTTGGGCTGCCCATTTCTCCATTTTTTTGCTTACCTCCACCTTAATTCCTTGGCTCTTCTGGTTTCTGTGTGGAAACGAAGCCTATACTGATAGTTTCTTCGGCAAAATAGTCGTAAAAGTCTTTCTCCGTCAACATTTCACGATTCCATAAGCAAAAATTATCACACAAAGTCGAGAAGAGCCATTCCTTCTTTCAAAACTATACCTATCAATCGTTTCCCCTTTTTTTAAGTTTCTTCTCTTTTTGTTAAGAAAGATCTGACTAATGGATAGCTTAATAAGGGGGGTGCCGATCCCCCCTGACCCCCTTGATAAGGGGGGTGCCGATCCCCCCTTAGTCCCCCCTTAATAAGGGGGGCATCTGATAATTTTTAACGCCTACCTACTGCCAAGATTTAATTCTATGCTAACACGCTGCTCGAAATTATCTTTTCTCTTGGGGACCTGTTCCCTATTTCTCTGGGTAAACCATCCCGTCACCCTCGCAACCCCCATCAGTCAAGACAATTCCCCCCCTTCCCAGTTTATCTGTCCAGCAGACTTAGCCACCGAGATCGATCGCATTTTGTCCCGCCCCGATTATCAAGGCGCTTACTGGGGAATTTTAGTAAAATCCCTTAATTCTCAGGAAAATCTCTATAGTCTCCACGAAAATAACTTTTTTACTCCCGCTTCTACTGCGAAATTATTAACCACTGCCGCCGCTTTTAGCAAATTTAACCGCGATTATCGTCTGAAAACCCCCATTTTAGCCCAAGGCAACCCCCCCGATTTAGAAACTTTAACCTTAGTCGGGAGGGGAGATGCCACCATAACCACAGAAAAGTTAGAAAAATTGGCAGAAAAGTTAAAAGCAGGGGGAATTAACTCAATTTATCGCTTAATTGTCGTTGCTAGTCCTTTTGTCGTCTCCGATAGTCAAAAAACTTGGGAATGGGAAGATGTCTTTTTTGACTATGCAGTTAGTGCTTCTAGCTTGGTTTTAAACGAAAATTCCGTCAATTTAAGGCTTTTACCGCGACAATTGGGGCAAAGCTTAGATTTACAATGGTCTGATCCCATTGCCGCTAAACAATGGCTAATTGAGAATCAAACCAGCACGGCAGCGCAAGGAAGCCCGAATAATCTGGCAATTAAGGGCAATTTAGCCAATAATCGCCTGATTATCACTGGTTCTCTGGCTATTGATAGTCAAGATGATTTTAATTTAGCTATTCCCCAACCCTCGGAGTATTTCCTCGATCGCTGGCGTAATATCCTCGAAAAAACGGGAATTACCGTTAAAACCGCCGAAATTAGCTCAGAAATTCTCGGCGATGAAATCACAAATTTAGAATCAGAACCCCTAGCATATTTGGTGGAAAAAGTCAATAAAAATAGCGATAATTTACTAGCCGAAACCCTACTACAAATGCTCGGCGGTGTCTCGGGATTGCAAGAAACTTTAACAAAACTGGGAATTAACAGCGATAGTTATAAAATCGGCGATGGTTCGGGGCTATCACGACAAAACCTGATTAAACCCAATACTTTAGGTCAAATATTACAACTAATGGCAGAAAATCCTGATTATCGTCGTTCTTTAGCTATTGGCGGCATTGATGGCACTTTAACCAATAGATTTCGCCAGACTCCCCTAGAAGGACGATTACAGGCAAAAACCGGGACTTTAACCGGAGTTATCGCTCTCGCCGGTTATCTAGAAACCGCCGACAATCAACCCCTAATCTTTAGCATAACCGTCAATAACAGCGATAAACCCGCCAATACTCTCAGAAACGGCATCGATGAGGTGATTTTGCTCTTAGGACAGTTAAAACGCTGTTAATATTTAGGAGACAGGAGGCAGGAGGCAGGAGACAGGAGGCAAAAGGCAGCTTTGTTCTCCCCAACACCCCAACTTCCCCAACACCCCAACCCGCAACTAATTCGATCGAGCCATTTAATCACAGAAGACTGTATACTTTTGTAAAAATTGCTTCTAGCTGACCTGTAGATTAATCGAGGGAGTTATTGATATATGTATATAGTTCAGGTTGCCTCCGAGTGCGCCCCGGTGATTAAAGCTGGGGGATTGGGGGATGTGGTATATGGATTGAGTCGAGAATTAGAAATTCGCGGTCATTGCGTGGAGCTAATCCTACCCATGTATGATTGTATGCGCTACGACCAAATTTGGGGCTTACACGAGGCTTATCGGGACCTGTGGGTGCCTTGGTACGGTGGCGCAATTCACTGTAACGTTTTTTGTGGTTGGGTACACGGGCGCTTGTGTTTCTTTATTCAACCCAATTCGGGGGATAATTTCTTTAATCGCGGTACTTACTACGGTTGTAAGGACGATAATATGCGTTTTGCCTTCTTCTCTAAAGCCGCTTTAGAATTTTTGCTCAGAAGTAATAAACGTCCCGATATAATTCATTGTCACGACTGGCAAACGGGTTTAATTCCGCCCTTACTTTTTGAAATTTATAAATATCATGGTATGGGCAATCAGCGCGTTCTTTACACCATCCATAACTTTAAACATCAAGGATTTGGTGGTGCAGAAATTCTCTGGGCAACAGGATTAAATAACGATTCTTATTACTTTAGCTATGCCCGAATGCGCGATAACTTCAATCCTTTTGTGATTAATTTTATGAAAGGTGGTATCGTCTTTTCCAACTATTTCAATACCGTCTCACCTCACCATGCTTGGGAAGCACACCACACCGATGTTAGTTACGGTTTAGGCCATACAATTCACCAGCATCAACACAAATTTACTGGCATTCTCAACGGTTTAGATTACAATATCTGGAACCCAGAAGTAGATAAGTTTATTCCTGCACCCTACGGTATTGATAACTTCTCCGAGAAGGCACGCAATAAGAAGGCACTGCGAGAAAGACTCTGGTTAAGAGATGAACCAGAAAAACCCTTAATTTGTTATGTCGGTCGTTTAGATGACCAAAAAGGCGTACATTTAGTTCACCATGCCATGTATTATGCCTTAGCTCGCGGGGCGCAATTTGTCCTCTTAGGTTCCGCCACCGAATCGTTAATTAATAACTGGTTCTGGCATGAGAAAAATCACCTAAATAATAACCCTGATGTCCATATTGAATTGGGCTTTAATGAGGAATTATCTCACCTCATTTATGCGGGGGCCGATATGATTGTGGTTCCCAGTAATTTTGAACCCTGCGGACTGACACAAGTAATCAGCTTAAAATATGGAACCGTTCCCATTGTCCGGGGAGTTGGTGGTTTAGTTAATACGGTTTTTGATCGTGATTATGATACCTATCACAAACCGGAAGAACGCAATGGTTTTGTCTTTTTTGATCCCGATAATAATGCCCTAGAATCAGCCATGTCCCGGGCATTAGAATTGTGGTACACTCAACCGGAAGAATTCCAAAAATTAGCGATTCAAGGCATGGAATGCGATTACTCTTGGAATCGCCCTGGGGAAGAATACGTTGCCCTCTATGAAATGATTCGCCACAAATAAACTGCATCTTGTCCCTAGCAATTCCCTGGCAATTATCAACAGAAATTCGAGGAATAGATTTGTTGAAATTACCGGGGAATTGCTTTAGTTTTGACCGACTCTTAACCCCACCAACAAACTTTTTGCCGCAAACCCTACTTAGTAGAGCAGAAATGTTAACTTTGCTTGGTATTCTTGGGTGAGGGGATGACTAACTCCCAAAATCTGAAATATGGCTAACATGGCTTTTCTTGCCCCATCCTGACGATATTTTCTACTTTCTTCCACCAGACTGATCAGTTTATCTAAAGCGGCGGCATAATCTTCTTTTAAAGCGAAATTAATCCCAGTAAAAAATATCGGATCGAGGGGATTATTTTCTGGTTTTAACTGTTGAAATTCTAGGAGAGTTTTCCAACCTTTGATAACAGGATTTTCCTCTTTAATAGCACTGATTAATCGATAGGCATCTGACCATTTTTCCAGACGCATGAGAAATTTTACCGCCATAATAATTAATCGCGGTTCGTTGGGATATTTAGGGAAAAGACGATCAAATAATTGTTTAGCTGCGGGCAAATTATCGAGGGCGATCGCTTCTTTGATTTCTGCTAATCCTGTTTCTAATTCCGATTGTAAATCGAGACGGGAAAATAAGTCTCTAATTTGTTCTTCTGGCAAAGCACCGACAAAACAGGGTAACACTTCTCCCTTGCTGACAATTCGCACATCTGGAACTCCTTCTACATCGTATTGTTCGGCCAATTCGGGACTTTTATCTATATCTATTTTTGCCAGGATAAAATTATATTCACTTGCCAGTTTTTCCAGCATCGGTTTTACCAATTTACAGGGTCCACACCACAGGGCATAAAAGTCTAAAATCACTGTATTTATATAGGACTTCTCGATCACTTCACTGTCAAAATTTGTCCCATCTACCTCGATAGAATATCCCATCTATTTCTCCTCTAATAACTTATTTTTCAGCTAGTTTTGTCTCACTTACCTCTTTTACCCAAAGGGCTAATCCTCCCCCTCGTCCCCGGGCTGCTATCATTGTTTCTGTGATCATAAAATAGGCAAAAAATGCCTGTTTTTTGATGCTTTCCTGATAAAAATTAGCTTCGCTTACCTGGCCATTTCTAATAAAACCTGAATAGAGAGAGCGATTAAATAGGGTTAAGTTGAGCCGGGTAAAATCAAAGGCGAGAAGACGGGTTTTAGGAAAAAACTTAACCGGACCGCTTACGGATAGTTTTACTGCCCCTAAAACTATCTGATTGCTGACGCTTCCAGAGATAAATTCTCCCGGTTCTAAACTCTCATTTCTTTGGTAAGAGATGGTAATTTTTAACCAGGATGGTAGATAGCGACCCTTACCCAAAACAATCCCCGCTCTCTTTTTCGCTTTTTGAGTTCCCGTGATCAAGTATAATCGCCAAGTACCGACTAAAGCCTCAAAAGTAAGATTTTCTTTAGTTTTTTTATTGTTTTTTTCTGTTGCTAAGAGAAATTCTAACAATTGAGATACAGGAGGGCGATTATTCTCCTCAAGTATTAGGGGTGAGTCGAGATTTATAACCATGATTTCAGACAGTGCCAAGATATTTTAGCTGAAGCTACCGAACTCGAAAAAGTGATCGATAAACCGGTTGACCTTTATTATAAGTGGACTTTTCTCTCTCCGTCGCTATGGGGAAAATATTTTCCGCTAACCAGGGGGTTTGATGTTGCCGAACAAAATGGGGATGTGCTTGAAATCTCTCCGTCATTTCCAGGGCGATCGATTCCACATCCGACTGTAAAAAAACCCAGCCTCCAGATACCATATATTTAGCCAAAGCTATGACTAATTCCGGCTGCACAACCCGACGCTTACTGTGACGCTGTTTAAACCAAGGATCGGGAAATTGAATCGACACCCGAAATAACTTATCTACGGGCAAAGATTGCAGTAAAATTTCTGGGGTAACATTCATATTGCCAAAAACAAAAGCGAGATTTTTTAATCCTAACCTTTCCCGTTCCTGATTCGCTTCAATTACCAAAGGTTGACGAATTTCAATCCCCAAAAAATTAATTTCTGGATATACTTGGGCCATTTGTAACAAAAATTTACCCCGCGCACAACCAATATCAAGATGGAGAGGTTGCGTCATATCCTGATAAACTTGATTCCAATCGGGGGGAGCGATCGGATGGCGATATTTATGACTTAAGGGATTGACGTGCTGACGAACGCGAACTTTAGCCAAAGATATTTTCTCCTCATTTCTCCTCGATCGATCTAGTTTACCGATATTTAGCCCAATTGCGTGCGATGAATTTCCGTTTCGCCATTCTCAGCGATCCTCATATCGCTTTACCCACAACCATTTTGAACCATTCTAATCGCTTTCATCTGGTGGAAGTGAGTATTCCCGCTTTAAAAATTGTTTTAGACCATCTGATCACCCTTAACCTCGATTTTCTGCTGATTGCTGGCGATTTAACCCAAGATGGTGAACCAGAAAATCATCGTTGGTTAGCCGATTGTTTAGCCACTTTACCCTTTCCCGTCTATGTGGTGCCGGGTAATCATGATGTTTTGAGTTTAACCGCAACAGAAAACCAGATCGGTTTAGGAGATTTTCCCTTTTATTATCAACAATTTGGTTACAGCGATCCAGAACAAATATACTACCAAAAAGAAATTTTACCCGGAGTGCAATTAATCGGTCTTAATTCTAATCAATTTGATGAGCAAGGTAAACAAATTGGCAGTTTAGATGCAGAACAATTGCATTGGTTAAAACAGATTTTACCAGCGCTAAAAAACGATCTAGTGATGGTGATGATCCATCATAATGTTATCGAGCATTTACCCGGACAAAGCAATCATGAATTAGGTAAACGCTATATGTTGGCTAATGCGGGAGAACTGCTCGATATACTAGAGGAAAACGGCGTAAAATTGTTGATTACCGGCCATCTCCATGTGCAGGATCTGGCTTTTGCCAGAGGTATCTATGAAATTACCACCGGTTCCCTCGTCAGTTATCCCCATCCCTACCGGGTGTTAGAATATTGCGAAAACACGGTTGAATTAGCCATAAAATCTTTTCATCTGCAAAATATACCCGGATGGGAGAATTTACCCGCTATTTCTCGGCAATGGTTAGGCGATCGCTCTTATCCTTTTATGATGCGTTTATTAACCTGCCATCCCCTCAATCTTCCCGTGAGTCTAGCGGAGGAATTAGCCCCGAAATTACGCAATTTTTGGGCAGATGTGGCCCAAGGTGACACAATCTTCGATTTTAGCGATTTTCCGCCCCTAGCACGCCGTTATTTCTACGCTTTCAGTGCCGTCGATCCCCTCGGTAATCCTCATTTTATCGACAATCAAGCCGTAATTAGTTTCAAGCATCAGTTTAGTTATCAGCGCTCAAACTTTCTGCTGGAGATGGGAGAATAGCTGCAACAAACAATTAACTATAGCTTATAGTTATGGTACGAGGCCGCTATCTTGGCAGAAAATATCAAAAAAAAATCAATAAAAATAAATGGAAGCACTTAAAAAGGAATTAAAAAAAATCGGTTCTCTTGCCCTCTTTTTTTTCTTGGCTTTCGGTTATATTCTTCTGATCATGAAATTATTTCTGGAAGAGTATTCGATTACCACCTACGTGTTGGGTAAAGCGATCGTAGGAGCGATCCTTGCGGCAAAAACCGTGGCCATTCTCGACGCAGCCATGAAGCTAGAATGGTTAGAAAATCGTCCCCGTTACGTTAGTGTTCTATATCGAACCTTTGTTTATACCCTAGCAGCACTGATTCTCGGCTCGATCGAGGGTTTTCTGGAAGCTTATCGGGTAACGCGGGTGATTTCGGAGGCAATGGCCAAATTTTGGCAAAGGGAAAGTTTCTCTCAAATCCTTGCGGTTACTCTCTGTCTGGCAGTGGTTTTTTGTCTCCACAATCTCTGGCAAGAAATCGATCGCTATTGGGGTAAAGGCAAATTGAGAAAATTTTTTCTCGATCGCTCCTAGAGTAGAGCAGTTATCTTAATAGTGAAGTTTTCCTTTTGGGGAGTCGGGAGACTCCGAGACAGGAGACAGTCTTGAATCAGTTATCAGATCTGAGTTTTCAGTTCACTGATTACTGATTACTGTTCACTGTTCACTGAAAATACACCCCACACCCCACTTAAGAAGTATGTACGATCGCCCTATCTTTCGCGGGCAACCCCTGCTAGGATAAAATACGGGTGAAAAATTGCTAATCCAAGGAGTACAGACGTGATTGAACCTTTAGTGCTAGGGATTGTCCTAGGCTTAATTCCCATTACCCTAGCGGGTTTGTTCGTTGCCGCCTATTTACAGTACAAACGGGGCAATCAATTCGGCTTAGACTAAATCTATCACGCCAATCCCCCGAATTGAGAAAATCTCCCGTCAAGCTAGGCACTAGACGGGAGATTTTCAACAGGACAAATTTGCCGCTTAACAGATTGTGGCTGCCGGCGTTGCCATCCCCGCAAAACTTATCTGTCTTACTGGGAGAGCGATCGCCTAAAACCAAGAGCTACACGGCTGTTAAACTAGGAAAACGAATAACGGTTTCCGTGTATTCGGGAACCCATCCGGCGGTAGTGGTGAAGTAACGCACTGCTTTAACTCGTTTACTGGCAGTGAGGTGAAACCAGTGTTCGCTATGGGCGGGAACATTGATATATTCTTGAGGTTGAATAGTTAATTCCCCCTGAGAACCATCGGCAAAGACAAAGCCAAAAACCCCCTCCCCATCAATGATATAACGCACCTCATCGTCAGCGTGGGTGTGACAGCGCTCGAATTTGGCCAGTAAAGTGTCGAGATTGGGAATTTCAGGGTGTAAAACGATTAAATCTCTAGCTTGATAACCCGCTTCTTGCTTTAGTTGCTCAAAATAACCGTCTAAGCTGGTTAAAACTATTTCTTTTTCTTCGTCAGTGAGAGAAGCTTGTTTAAGTAGCTGACGGGTGGCCTCGTTTTCGATCGGCCAATAGTTTAAAGTAACATTTAATTTGGCCAATTCCAGACTAATATCGGCTAACTGGGTATAGGTTGTCCCATTCTCTAAGCATAGTATCGCCATTAGTTATCATCCTCAAGATTACTTTTTCCATTTTAAAGTTTTCCGGGGGCAGGCCGCTCGATTTTTTACCCCTCGAGCCCTTGCCAGTTCCTAGGATTTTCTGCTCAAAAATGCTATTATGGTCTATATCTGGGGAATTAGCTCAGTTGGTAGAGCGCTGCGATCGCACCGCAGAGGTCAGGGATTCGAGTTCCCTATTCTCCATTTTCCAGAGATATTAACCGCTTTTCAAGGTTCAAGAAAGATTATGAACCAGTCTCAACTTCCCAAAAAGGCGTTACTTTTATTTCTGGGGAGAATAGCAGAGGATTACTGACAGAAAAGCTAAAAGATTTGACTTGTGGTGGTAATTTTCCTTGAAAAAATGCCATTAATTCCTGATCATTTCTCGGTAAATGACTAAGGATAACTCCATTAGCTGAATTATCTTGAACAAAGCGAAAATTGGCTTGAGTTCCATCGAGATAATTAACGTTAATTATCACGGGAGGGATTCTAAAGAGTTGTTTGACTATTTTACCCAACCAAGAATATTCAAATTTAACTTGAACACGAGTAATCCCACTATTACGAGTAGGTAATTCATAGACTTGATCCCAAGTAACATTAGTAGTCTCTCCTAGAGGGGTTGGAATGCAACGACTGACTTTTTGTTTTTCTAGAAGATAAAAGTTGGTTTTGATTGCGGGGACTTGGAAGGGCGAATTTACCGAGTCAAGTTGATAATTACAAACCACATAGGAAAAGGCTTTAGGTTCATCAAAAAAAGGATGTCTGCCATCAATAGCTTGAAAGTGATAAATCAGATAATCTCTGGGAGATTGAGATAAGCTTTGATAATTTAGTTCATCCAGTTTTTCTGTATAAGCACCATAAGATTGAATAATCGGCCGCGGTTTCCAATTAAGCTGATTGCCCGGAATAAGTGAAAATTCCCAGGGAATTATATCAATAGTTTTGCCTTGCACTTTTTCCAGCACAGAATCGGGTATTTTGGTAGCGGTAGCAATGACTTGTAAATTTTGAGTTGTACTCCTTTCACCTCGCATTTTTAATTCTCTGGGATTAAGGATAGAGGAAATGACAACCCCAATATTATTAGCCACCCTATCGGGACTGAAATTACTCCACTGGCGAGCATTTTCCAATATAGTCCAATTAGGACTAGAGGTGATAATAATACATCCCAAAAAAATTATTCCCCAAGCACAATAAGCAATTTTCTTAAACCGAGATTTTTTAATAATTGTTGTATAGAGAGAAGCTAAGAGAATAACCACAAGTGTAAAAACAACAACGTGAGCATCTTGCCGAACAAATCCATGCTTAAATGATAAAAATATGGGAAAAATATAGGCAATAGCCAGACTAATTTTTTGGTCTATAATTGCCAGAGACATTAAAAGCAAACTTAAGGCAAAGCAGAGCAAAGCAATTAGTAAACGCGGGTAATTTCCTACAATACTCATCGCACTGGAATAACCAGAAGAAATTTGCCAAGAATTGCTCAAATATTCCATGAGAGAGGGAAAATTATCTAGATTAATTGTTTGGATAAGAAGTAACCCATAAAGCCCATAAAATACTAACAGAGGTAAGAAGTTAAGTAAGTGGTTATGATTAAATAGAAGATAGATTCTGCCTTTGATACCCCTTGCCTCTCTTAATAAGGGGGGTGCCGATAGGCGGGCAGATCTGACGATAAACCAGAGAGTTAAAGCCACTCCTCCGGCAATGCAAAAATTAACTATAATGTGAATAAAGGCTCGGTTAGAGGCAGCTGGATAGAGAAAAATAAAGGCAATGGAAGGAATGGTTAAAGTTAAGTTAATACCAGCGAGAACATTTTTTATAACTATCGATGGTGACTTCTGAAAATATCCCCGAACAATATTAACGATTATGTAGATAAACAGGCTGCCTGCTAGATAAATTCCTAGAGTTAGTTTCGTGAGTATAGAGAACCCAGTGATTATGCCAATAGCCATAGCTAAATAATTGATATACTTTTGAAAAAAGTTATCAAAAGACATGAGTATCAGGAGGATAAATATTATCTGATAATCAACAGTAAAGCCGACACTGTTGTAGGGATTTCCTACTAGAGTAGCAAAAATAATTGACAGCACAAAAACTATTTGATTGCTATAGCTTTTAATAAATAATAATCTGAGAATAACCACCGCTAATAGACAAAGGTGTATCAACCAGCGAAAATAGATAATTTGGGAAAAGTTGTAATTTAAAGATGTGCCATGAATCAGATAGCCTAGGGGTCCATAGGTGAAGATAATATCTTGACCAAAAATTAACTGTTTATGGGCAGCATCACTAATAGCAAAAGCCCAAGAAGGATCTAAACCAATTTCTAGCCAATCAATAATAGGCAAATTTGCCAGAAAAAAGTAGGCAGTAATGATAATTAGTATTCCTTTGACTAATACAGGTGAATCGAGAGATTTTTTCTGCATAATTTTTGAGTTAAAAAATTCCTTTTAATTCCTTCTCGTGATTATAAATCCAATCAAAAATATCTTGGATTAATTTTCTACCGTCTCGCTGGGGTTGCCATCCAGTTATAGAACTGATTTTGCGGGAATCAGTGATAAAAATTGGCATATCTCCGGTGCGATTTTCGGGAATTGCCTCAATCATTATACTATTGCCCGTGATTTCTTGACATAGTTTGGTGGTTTCGCAAAGAGACAAGGAAAAATCTTGCCCACCCCCCACATTAAAAGTCTGCCCTTTGAATTGTTCTAAATTAGCAATCTGAATATCGATTAAATCAAGTAAATCAGCTACATGAAGAAAATCTCTAACCTGTTTCCCCGTACCCCCATAACCGATATATTTTAAGGACTTCTGAAAGTAATGATTAGCCACCCAAAGGGCAAAAACTCCCTGATCAACTTTTCCCATTTGCCAAGGACCGGTTAAAACTCCACAGCGATTAATTAAAGTTCTTAATCCGTAGGCATCCCCATATTCATTAATAATCAATTCCGATGCTAACTTAGTGGAACCGTAGAGAGAACGGGGCAAATCTAGGGGAAATTGTTCACTAATACCAAAAGCAGAAACCCCGGGTAAATTTTGCTGTTCAGATAACTGAAAACGAGTATCTGTTTCTGTATAGTTTAATTGATTAAGATAGGCGATGGGATAAACTCTGCTGGTGGAGAGAAAAATAAAATCTGCTTGGGTTTGTCTAGCTAATTCTAAACAGTTAATCGTTCCAATTAAGTTTGTTTGCAAAACGTAGCCTGGGGAAGTATAACCAGCTAAAACCGAAGGTTCTGCCGAACATTCTAGGATTAAATCCACTGGCAAAGCGGATGCTTCTAAGTCTTCCGCATTTCTGACATCTCCATGAACAAATTCAATTCCTGCTTGTTTGAGACGGGGAATATTTAACTCGGAACCGCGACGTTTTAAGTTATCTAAGGCGATAATTTTCCAATCGGGATAACGTTGGGCTAATCCTAAACCTAAAGAACTACCTACAAAACCCGCACCACCAGTAATTAACACTTGTCTAGTCATAATTGTACAATCTTGATTAGTATTTGTCGGTTACTTTGAATCACTGTATTGTCAGTAATTATCTAGGTTTGGTGGCTTTGACAAATAGCTGCCCACCCAAGAAATTCCAGAAAATAGGGAATTTTAAATAAATTTTGAGTAAGGTGGGTGAAGCGGGTCTTCCTTTCGTAGAAAATGGTAGAAAACGAGGAATTAAAGTATCGATTCTAAAACCAATTGTTTCCAATAACTCCTTTAAAGAAAGGTGAGTTATTGGTAGTTTATGATCAATAAAATCATAGTATTCTTTATAAGAATACTTAAAATTAGGTTGAATCACTAGAAGTGATCCGCCCGGTGTTAAAATGTCATAACAAAATCCCAAAACTTCGATTAATTCTTCCGCACTATTTAAATGCTCGAAAAAGTTGGAGATAAAAATTTTATCAAATCTTATATCAAGTTTTTGCTGCTCATTAATACTGAGAATATTGAGATTCAATACCGTTACATCAGGATTAGCAAAAACTTTTGCATCAGAATTAAGATCGATTAAGTATTTATTTTTAGAACGAATTTGATTAATAAATTCACAGTAACCTCCACCAATATCTAAAACTGTATCATTGACAGTAACATAATTTTGTAAAAAATTATTAACCAAAACTTTCCAAAGAGCTAATTTTGCTTTTCTTTCTTGAGGATTAAAGCGACTTTCGTAAAGTTTCTTTAAGTATTCCATTTGTCGGGTTACTTGCTCGTCTAACATGGTTTTAACCTCTGAATTTATTGGTTACTTTTATCTGATTTTTTGGACAGGTTTGCGCTTATAGTCGCCTCTAGAAAGGTATTTTTCTAACCAGATAGAGAGAACTATAAATAAATAACGACTACCCATTTCCTTGAGTTTTAACTTGGAAATCCCCGTGGTACGATTGCGCCAAATGATGGGAATTGTCGTGTAGGAATATCCTCGCACGATTGCTTTTAAGGGCATCTCTACTGTTAAGTTAAAATGGTGAGACAGTAGAGGTGATATTCCTTCGATAACCTCCTTCCGATAGATTTTAAAGGCATTAGTGGTATCATTAAATTTTAGCCCAAATAAAACTTGAATGAATAGATTGGCCAAACGATTAACGAATAACTTGTGTATGGGATAATCAACAACTTTTCCTCCTTTGATAAAACGAGAACCAAAAACGCAATCGTAGCCTTCTTGGAGTTTATAATAATAGTCCACCATGTTATCGGGAGAGTCGGAATTATCTGCCATTACTACTGCCACTGCATCACCGCTAAAATTTTCTAATCCACAGCGTACCGCAAAACCAAAACCGTTAGGATAATAATTATTGATGTAGCGAATCCGATGATTTTCTTGGTTGATTTTTTGCAGAACTGCTTCGGTGTTATCTTTGCTATTGTCATTAACCACCAGGATTTCATAATTAATTTTATCCCGTTCTAAACGTTCAGATATTAAGTGAGTTGTGCTTTCGATGCAATCTTCTTCGTTGTAAGCAGGAATAACTATTGATAAGGTTTTTACTGCATAGTTATCCCTTGATTGACGTGGGTGAGAGTAACCGTCCATCTCGAAAGCTGGGGCTAATCCTTCGGGATAGTACATTTCTGTCTCATTTGTCTTATTCTTAGGTTTAAAAATTAGGCTATCACTGGCGACATAATTAATACTAGCTCCCAGTAAAACCCCAATCATTGTGTTGACTCCGGGGCTAACTCCTAGCCAGTTTAAGAATGGAAACACCAAAAAAACTCGCAGTAAAACTGCTAAACCTGCCGAGAGATGATAGAGAGGAAGTTGTATCAAAATCACATCTCTAATTGTCCAATCTCCCCCAGTCCACACCCAGATTCTATAGATAAAGAAACTAGCAATTAAAGATATTTCTATCGAAATAACATTAGCAACATTCTTCAGAAATGGGGTATTAAATCCTAAGTCGTCAATGAACCAATAAATGAAGAATAAGTTGATTAAAAATGCCACTCCCCCAGCAATGAGAAATCGAAAAATTTTATTATTGTAGATTTTAGTTAACATAAGGAACTCAACTCAATATAAATTACAGATAATTATCTCTTATTTACCGTGTCTTGTTGTGTATATATCACAACGTTTGTTAGAAAAAACGGGCTT
Organism: Microcystis ichthyoblabe FBCC-A1114; assembly: GCF_050500245.1. Classification (NCBI taxonomy): domain Bacteria; kingdom Bacillati; phylum Cyanobacteriota; class Cyanophyceae; order Chroococcales; family Microcystaceae; genus Microcystis; species Microcystis ichthyoblabe. Next base: position 99,726 of record NZ_CP191408.1, read on the forward strand.
GTCATTAGGATTATACAGGCTATTTAAATATTTTTTATCTTCTCGGTTTTCTCTTGTTTCGTTGCAAAAAACTATCGCCTCAACTTGATGATTAGCTCTTGATAACTTATAGAGAGCATTTTTTAATTCTTCCTCACTTGCTTGATTATGAATCATTAAGGCACGACGTTGACTGTAGTAAGGTATCATTGAATTCCATTGATGTCCGTAGATTAACAAAACACCATCAGAAGAAGTAATACTTTGGACTTGAGAGGCAATTTCTAAGTAATTGATACTATAAAATTTTGTTTTAGGATGCCAGAAAGCTCGATAAAATTGCAGTTGTGATAACAAAATTAAAGCTAGGAAAAACCAGCCTACAGACTGCCAAATTTTCCGTTGTTTCTCTATTAATCCCATGATGGTAAATCCAGAAGCACCGAGGAGAAAGATAGCATTAGCATAGGGATAATAGTTATGAACAAAATGCAAATTGGTAAAAATGGCAACTGTCAATATAAATAGTAAACTTAAGCCATAACTTAGTAACTTTTTTGAGGTGAAAATTGGTAATATTACTAAAGCCATAACGCTGATTATCAATCCGCCAAAAACGTCATTTAGAGTCCTAGTTAGATAATTTCTCCACTGTGACCGAGATAATTTTTGAGCGATAGTTCCAAAGTTCCAATCTCTCAAAGCTTTCGAGGTGATAAAATCTGCTGCCATGGGATTGAGTAGCTTTTGGCCATCGGTAAAGTTAACCCAAATTTTGGCTATAAGGAAGGGTATGATTATAAAAACAACGACCGGTATCAATAAATCTCTCGCTAAGTTACGAGATGACTCTTTCTTAAACCAATTAGCACCTATCCAGACAGAAGCTAAAATTAAAAATCCAGCCATAGTCGTTACTTTAGTTAGACTGGCAGCGATTCCACAAAGACAGGCTAGTAAGGCAATAATTGGCGATTTATAGCGAAAATAAACAGCAATACAGGCAAGATAAGCTAAAGAGAAAAATAGGGCGGTTGATTCAATCATGAATGTTCGCGACCAAAACAGATAAAGAGGACTGGCTAAAAATAAACTCAAAAACAGCCAACGGAAAGCTCGCGCTACTTGTAAATAAGATAGGATTACATATATAGGAATCAAACTTAAATAAAAGAAAAAAGCACTCACAAATCTACCAGTTTGATCTATCGGTGTCTGCAAAAGCTTAACTAAAATAGCCACTATTCCTTGATAGAGCGGAAACTCCAGCGGAATTGACCAAGGCACTCCTAAAACAGGGGTTTCATAGGCTAACCAAGGACTACCTTTGAGTAAATAAAAAACCGAGATGGCCGTTTGAGTTTGACGAAAGGCGTCAGCATCTATCAAAGGATTATTCCAGCCTCTGCTAATCCCCCAAAAACTATGGATTAAGCAAGCTGCAAAAATTAACAATAATATTTTCTCAGTCCATGATTTAAAAGCAAGCATATTTGACCATCTCCAGTTTTTTAAATGCATATACGCACAGACCCAGGTAGTTTTGACATAGTAATCTAATGCTCTACTATAACCAACGGCTAACGTTTTGACTAAAAATCTCTTTGAGAATATCTGTTACTGTGTAGGTTAACTGCCAATCAGGATAATGATTTTTAAACTTACTCACATCAGAAATCCACCAGATATGATCACCAATGCGATTAGTCTCCACATACTGCCATTTTAACTTTTTATCCGCAATCGCTTCACATTCTTGAATAGCTTCTAACATGGAACAATTACTAAAGCGACTACCACCGATATTATAAACTTCTGCTACTCGAGGAGTCTGATAAAAATGATAGAAAGCATTGACCAGATCGTAACTATGAATATTATCCCGTACCTGCTTACCCTTATACCCATAAATACTGTATTCTTTGCCAATCATCGTACATTTCATTAAGTAGGATAAAAACCCGTGTAATTGGGTTCCCGAATGACTGGGACCGGTTAAACAACCGCCACGAAAAGAGGCAGTTTTCATCTCAAAATAACGCCCGTATTCCTGTACTAACACATCCGCTGCCACTTTTGAGGCACCGAACAAAGAATGTTTACAAGCATCAATACTCATCAACTCGTCAATACCTTGAGCAAAATAAGGATGACTTTCCGAGATTTCCCAACGTAATTCTTTTTCTACTAAAGGCAATTCATTCGGTCTATCCCCGTAAACTTTATTGGTGGAACAGAAAATAAATACTGCTTGGGGACAGTGTTGACGAGTATTTTCTAATAATACTAAAGTTCCGTTAGCATTGACACTAAAATCCATATAGGGATCCTTAGCTGCCCAATCGTGGGAAGGTTGCGCCGCCGTGTGGATAATTAAGGATATATCATGACTATAGGTTTTAAATATATCTGCAATAGCCTCATGATCGCGAATATCTACAGCATGGTGAATGTATTTATCCCCGTAATCTTGGGATAATTTGGCTCGATTCCACTCCGTCGAAGCGTCTTCGCCAAAAAATACCTGACGCATATTATTATCGATACCGACGACAGTATAACCCCGATCACAAAAAAACCTCACTGATTCGGAACCGATTAAACCAGCAGAACCGGTTACTAGAACGATCGCCATAACTATATCCTGAATTTTTTGCCTAGTTGTTCAGAAATTTCTCAAGTTGAGAAAACTTTCTCCGACTTTACTAGATAGGTTCGCCTTTGTCAATTAAACCGGCGGAGATACCCTTAATTGCGGCAATTCCCTGAAAAATGATCGTCTTATCCACTAGGGGTGATTTAATGGCCTTTTCTTGCCAGTAATCCCTAATTAAGTCCCCATCTCCCCCCGTTAAAATTATCCCGCTCTCTGGATATAAATTTAACCATTCCCGACTGAATTTTTCTATTCCCGCCAAAATTGTATAAATTATCCCACTTCTTATCCCTTCTGCTGTTTCTTTTGCCCACATCTGGGGTAATCTTTCCGATAAGGACACCTCTGGTAAGGCTGCCGTCCGTTCCCTTAAACTGGCTAATTGCACCTTTAACCCGGGTAAAATTGCCCCCCCCACTAGCTTTTTATCCCCATCCACTCCCGTAAAAGTTAAGGCTGTTCCCGCATCGATGACTAAACAGGGAAATCCGTATTTTTTTCCCGCACCTAAGACAGCTAAAGCTCGATCGATGCCGAATGTCGGATATAAATCCAGTAAAGGAATATCTTTTAAAGTAATTATCCGTAAATTGTCATAATTTGCCCATAATTCTTTTTGGCTAGGAACCACAGAAGCGACAACCAATTCACAGTTACATTTATTTGTCAAGAGTTTAGGGAAAATTTGTTGCAAAAATTCATTACTTGGGGGTTCCCTCAGGTGGGGAGTATCGAGACAAGCTAACAGGGTTTGACCGCGAAAATACCCCCAATGTAGCCGAGAATTGCCGATCATCAACCCTATCCAGTCAGTATCTTGCTCAGTCATTTAGTTAGTAGGAAGTATTTTCAGTGAACAGTGAACAGTAATCAGTAATCAGTGAAAAGACAGCACTGTTAATGCTATTTAATACTCCTCACTTACAGCTTTTCTCAGATACATGAGGTTCGTTCTTGCAGCTGAAATACTTGATTAGCAAAGATCAGCTTGTGCCTCACCTTTACGAGAAAGGCTGTCTTACTCTTCACTAAAAACTCACATCTGATAACTGATCACTGATCACTGATCACTGATAAGGCCGATATTTGGCGGAATTATCTAGAAATCATGACAAAAGTTTTTTAATGGTTGCACAGGCAAGAGAATAAGATAACCTAGGTATAGAATTTAACAAAAAATCTGGTTAACGGACATTGATCAAGTCGATAGCGCAGTGTCAAACGAGTTCTTTTCCCGCTCAGGTATGGCAATTAGATCACGGCTTAACCGTAATTCATCAGTACTTACCCGTGACTCCTGTGGTGGTAGTAGATGTGTGGGTTAAAGCAGGTGCGATCGCTGAACCCGACCCATGGTTAGGTATGGCCCATTTTCTCGAACACATGATCTTTAAGGGGACGAAAAAACTTCCCCCCGGACTCTTTGACTATTTAATCGAAAATTGTGGCGGCATGACCAACGCTGCCACCAGTCACGACTATGCACACTTCTATCTCACCACCAGTGTTGACCAAATTGAACATACCTTACCCCATCTGGCCGAAATTCTCCTCCATGCTGAGATTGACGATGAGGAATTCTATCGGGAAAAAGATGTAGTTTTAGAAGAATTACGGGCCTGTTATGATGATCCCGATTGGATTGCCTACCAAACCCTCTGCGGAAGTATCTATCAAAACCATCCCTACGGACGCTCTATTCTAGGGGATCAACCCTGTTTAGAGCAATTAACCCCCAATCAAATGCGCTGTTTCCATCGCACCTATTATCAACCAGAAAATATGTGTGTGGCGATTATCGGGGGAATTGAACCCCAAGCAGCTTTAGAAATTATCCGGCAATCTTTTCGGGAATTTCCCGTCCCCTCGGAATCCCCCCCCCATCTAGTGGCTGCCGAACCCCCCCTGATCGAAATTCGTCGTTCCCAAGTATATTTACCCCACTTAGAACATTGTCGCCTCTTGATGGGATGGACTGGACCGGGAAGCGATCGCCTAGAAGATGCCTTTGGATTAGACTTGCTTTCGGTAATTCTTGCCGGGGGACGCTGTTCGCGGTTAGTGCGACAGCTGCGGGAAGAAGCGCAAATCGTCCTCGATATTAACAGTAATTTTTCCCTGCAACGAGATTCCAGTCTCTTTACCATCGGCGCTTGGCTATCTAGCTCACAAACTGAGACAATTGAAGGCATTATCTGTGAACATATCCAACATCTGCACGATGATCCCGTCACCCCCGCAGAATTACACCGCACTCAACAGTTATTAGCTAACGATTATATTTTCTCCACAGAAACCCCGGGCCAATTAGCGGGACTCTATGGATATTATCAAACCCTGAGAGCTGCCGACCTAGCCACGATCTATCCCCAAGTTATCCAAAGTTTGCAACCGTCAGATCTCCAGCGTCTGGCTCGTCAGTATCTCTCCCCGGAGCGATATGCTATTACAATAATGCAACCCTGTGAATAAACGATGTCCGCTTCCCCCATTCACCGCTTAACCTTAGAAAATGGCATCACCCTTTTAGTGGTGGAAAATACGGCCGTGGAGTTAGTTGCGGGGAGGATTTTTCTCAAAAATGCGGGTACTCGTTGGGAAAAAACCGAAAAAGCGGGTTTATTTCGTCTTTTAGCCGTGCTGCTCACCAAAGGTACAGAAAAGTTATCTTCCCTAGAAATTGCTGATCGCGTTGAGTCCACGGGGGCCAGTTTAAGTGCGGACACGGGGACTGATTATTTTGTGGTTAGTTTAAAGACCGTTACAAAGGATTTTTTAGATATATTGCGTCTAGCGGCGGAAATTATTCGTTTTCCCAGTTTTCCACCCCCAGAAATCGAATTAGAGAAAAATCTCACCCGTCAAAGCATTCGCTCTCAATTGGAACAGCCTTTTAATGTGGCTTTTAATCAATTACGCGCCGCTATGTACCCCGATCATCCCTATGGTATGTCTTTATTGGGTACGGAGGCAACGGTTTCGCAATTGCAACGGGAGGATATGCAGGCCTATCATAGTCGCTTTTTCCGTCCCGATAACCTAGTGATTAGTCTTTCTGGCCGTATTACCCTAGAGCAAGCAGTAAAAGCAGTGACGGAAATTTTTGGCAGTTGGTCAATTCCCGATCTTCCTTTATCTAGTTTACCCCCAGCCGCTTTTGATTTTCAGCCCACCTGTTTAACTACCGTCCAAGCTAGTCAACAGGCGATCGTTATGTTAGGATACCCCGGCTCTTCTGTACAAGAGGATGATTATGCGGTTTTAAAATTATTGAGTACCTATCTGGGGAATGGGTTATCTAGTCGTTTATTCGTGGAATTGCGAGAAAAACGGGGATTAGCCTACGATGTTTCCGCTTTTTATCCCACCCGTCTCGATTCTTCCCAATTTGTCATTTATATGGGAACTGCACCCCAAAACACAGCCATGGCCCTGTCGGGATTGCGTCAGGAAGCAGAAAGGTTATATAAAGTAACTTTGAGCGAGGAGGAGTTACAGTCAGCTAAAAATAAGTTATTGGGTCAATATGCTCTCGGTAAACAAACTAACTCCGAAATCGCTCAATTATACGGTTGGTATGAAAGCTTAGGTTTGGGGATTGAATTCGATCGCACTTTCCTGGATTCTATTAATCAGATTACTGCCGAACAAGCGCGATCGGTAGCCAGTAAATATTTTCAAAATCCTTACATTTCTCTAGTCGGTCCGGAAAATGCGATCGCTGAAATTCTCTAGTCAGAGCAAAAAGCAGCAACAAAAAACTATTGCCGCTGCTATTTTTGATTAACTCCCCGGGTGGGATTCGAACCTACGACCAATCGGTTAACAGCCGACCGCTCTACCACTGAGCTACCGAGGAAGGCTACTCACAATTAATAATTATAATCATAAGTCCCTCAATAATGCAAGTGTTTTCTAGATTTTTTCTCAAAAAAATTTCCTGTGCCGGTAGCGGTGGGCGGAGAATCCACTATTGTGGAGATAAGGACACCATTAAGTCTAGTCTATGCTTGCCCATCACCGCCGTCCCGTTTCCTTCTGTCTGCTCTCGACAGATCTACCCATCCTCTCCACTTTAGACACTTCCGCTACCCTCTACCAAAAGGATCGCCACCGGTTTCATCTTCTCCTCAATCAACCACCAGTGGCTCTCCCAGAAATAGAGACACTTAAACCCGAAAATAATCAAAATAAATTAATTTGGCTAGAAATTTCAGCCAATCGGGTAATTATGACCATGCAGGGCCAGGGAAGATTCGCCTATCGTCATTTTTGGGAGCAAGGGGTTTTTGGTGTCAGTCGCTACTGGTTAAATGGCGAAAGTCCTCAACCGGGTTACGCTTTTCGCCTCCGCAACTATACCCGTAGTCTCAAATTAGAGGGGAATAATTTCCCCGAATATTTGCGTCTAGAGTACGAATTATGGTCAGATAACCTGATTTTAGGTCATTATGTCCTTCATTTGCAAGTACACCAATAAATCGGGTTGGCTGCATAGAGCTAAGTAGCTGGTTATAATTAAATTAAAAATGGATTTTAGGTTTGATCCCCCCTGCCCCCCTTGATAAGGGGGGTGCCGATAGGCGGGGGGATCTGAAAGTTTTTAATACCTATCTACTTAAAAACCTTGTGGGATAGGACTTTTAGGCTTTTTTGTCCCTCAAAAAGTGCCAGCCGGTGGCAAAATTTAGGCACTTTTTCCCCGAAAATTAGGTAATTGTGGGGTGGATTGAAGAATTAGTGCTACACTTCCCGAAAAGTCGATTTTATTTGAGCTTGTTGTTAGGAATCCACTTAAAAGACGTTGTTTAATCTGGCTAATAAGCTCTTGGGTATGATATGGGGAAAAGTTCGGGCGATTGCGCTAAAATGGGGGAATATGCCGAAAGTTTCCACCTATCGTTACTCTGGAGAGTGTTAGACAGAAAGTTTCTGTATAATATGTGGTTATGCTGCCCTAATCCCTGGTTGATGCGGAGCGTCGGTGCTGCTTATTGCTCTACAAAATTGGAGAAAATTGCATGAAGAAGTATTTGACAAGAATTTGTGGAGTTGTGTTGGTCAGTATTGCGTCAGGCGAATACACTGATGCTGGACAGTTGCTAATCAATGAGCGAAGCCAAATACCTCTTGATCCTCGTTACAGAGTCGATTCTGGTTCAGCACAACTTGCTAGTTCTCAGCAAATTACTTGGAATGATAATGCGACCAATCTCCGTGGAAGGTTAGATCAGGATTTTACCTTTATCTGCTCATCAAGCGGACGAGTTGGCTCTGTTTGGGGAACCAATACATACACCGATGATTCCTCAATTTGCAGTGCAGCAGTTCATGCTGGACTGATTACTGCGAGAGATGGAGGGGTAGTAACCATTAGGATTCGTCCAGGAGAGGATTCATACGCGGGTACTAATCGTAACGGTGTTAGAAGCAGTAGTTATGGAAGTTGGAGTGGGAGTTTCATCTTTTTGAACTCGATGGGAAGTCCTGTATCTGCTGAACCAGTCATTCCGTTTCTTGAATGGAGTGATACTGCTACAGGACTTCGCGGAAGGTTAGATCAGGATTTTACTTTCAGTTGTCCTTCAAGCGGACGAGTTGGCTCTGTTTGGGGAACCAATACATACACCGATGATTCCTCAATTTGCAGTGCAGCAGTTCATGCTGGACTGATTACTGCGAGAGATGGAGGGGTAGTAACCATTAGGATTCGTCCAGGAGAGGATTCATACGCGGGTACTAATCGTAACGGTGTCAGAAGCAGTAGTTATGGAAGTTGGAGTGGGAGTTTTATTTTTCTGAGATAGTGCGATTGCCTATATGGTAGATCGGGTTAGTGCGATCGCCGCTCTGGTAGGGTGCGTTCCCTAATGCAAGTCCTGCTACAAAGCGATCGCTTTTGGGGAACGCACCATGCACATTGATGGAAACTGTGAAGTTAGAAGCATGAAACCCAACCCCCGATCATGTTACGTTACCGCTAACCCATCCTACAAATAATTGTGCCTCCCTACTTATCAAAAAAATGTTTGATATTATGCTTGAAATTTCTAAAACCTCTCTTCAAGTATTAGGCAGTGAAATATTTAATCAGATAACCAAAAGTAAATAACTAAAAACAAAACATTTATTAAATCAAAAAAGGTTGAACATGGTAAGAAATGCGACAAATAAATTATTGCAAAATGCTAAAAAACTAAAAAGTGACGAGTTTTATACACAACTTTCAGATATAGAAAGTGAGTTGCAACATTATAAAAGTCATTTTGAAAATAAAGTAGTTTATTGCAATTGCGATGACCCCAGAATTAGTAACTTTTTTAAGTATTTTGCTGCAAACTTCAAAAAGTTAGGTCTAAAAAAAATAATAACATCTTGTTATCGAGAACAAGTCAGAGATTTATTTAATACAGAAGAAGATGAAAAGGGTTTTTTCTTTGAATATACAGGTACAGATAGAGAAAAAAATAAACCTATTTCCACTGACATTATTTACTTTAATGGGGATGGAGATTTTCGTAGTCCTGAAAGTATTGAACTATTAAAAAAGTCTGATATTATTGTTACTAATCCGCCATTTTCATTATTCAGAGAATATGTAGCTCAATTAGTTAAATATGACAAAAAGTTTTTGATAATTGGCAATATTAATGCAATAACCTATAAAGAAATTTTCAAACTAATTAAAGAAAACAAAGCGTGGTTAGGAATAAATCTTGGTAGAGGTATTTCTGGTTTCATTATTCCCGAACAATATGAACTTTATGGAACAGAGGCTCGTATTGACAATTCTGGAAATAGGATAGTTTCTCCAAATAATTGTTTATGGTTAACAAACTTAGACACATCAAAGCGGCACGAAGATATAGCTCTCACAAAAAGATATTTTGGCAATGAAGCTGAATATCCAAAATATGACAATTATGATGGAATTAATGTCAATAAAACTCAAGACATTCCCCTAGACTTCAAGGGGGTTATGGGTGTACCAATAACATTTTTACATAAATTCAATCCCGACCAATTTGAAATAATTAAATTCAGGAAAGGGAATGATGATAAAGATTTATCAGTAAATGGGAAATGTCCTTATTTTAGAATACTAATCAAGAATAAACGAATACAAACTGAATATATTGATTTAACTGACAAAGAAAAACAATGTATAACTCAGTCCTAGGGTGCGTTCCCTAATGCAAGTCCTGCTACAAAGCGATCGCTTGTGGGGAACGCACCATGCACATTGATGGCAGCTGTCAGTGGGATGCCGAAGAACGTAGTGCGATCGCCGTTATCTTCTTGATTAAACTTTAAAACTGCCATTGCTTGGGATAGGAACGTCACTGGCGATCGCTCTTTGGGGATAAGGAGTGCGATTGCTGATCTTGTCGTTTAGGTCGAGGTAACAAAACCCAACAAGCTTTGTTATAATATTTTTGTCATAAAGCAAGACTTATAAAAATAGATTTATGCCAGAAATTACTCGATTTTATGGAATTATCATTAAAATCTTTTTTGCCGATCATCCACCTCCCCATTTTCATGCGATTTATGGAGAATATAACGCCCTATTTAATCTGGAAACCTTAGAAATCATTGAAGGAGACTTACCTAATAGAGCCACAAAAATGGTTGTAGAATGGGCAACAATCTATCAATCAGAATTATTGAAAATGTGGAACACTCAAGAATTTAATAAATTACCACCTTTGAAATAAAACAATGCTTTACCCCAAAATAACATCAGCCGAAATCATTGAAAATTATACTCTATTGGTGCATTTTTCTAATCATCAAGCTAGAAAATATAACTGTGAAAATCTACTAGAAAAAACGATGTTTTCTTCCCTTAAAAACTATGCTTTCTTTAAAAACTTTCAACTTGATCCATCAGGTAGCGGAATCGTTTGGAATGATGAAGTTGATATAAGCGAGTATGAAATTTGGATCAATGGAATTGAACTATGATTGCCGATCTTGTAGTGCGATCGCTGTCATCTTGTTGATTAAACTTTAAAATTGTCATTGCTTGGGATGGGAACGCCAAGGGCGATCGCTTTGGGAAGGATCAATTTTTGGGGAATGGCGATCGCTTTTTTTTCATTAGTTCTAACTCATGCTGATTTTGATATAATAGCCATAATTGTTTGACATCTTAAGAGAAAAAATCATGATTAGAGCGATTAAACAGAAAGGAATTGTTGGCAGAGAAGGAAAAATAGAGCTTTATTCTGCGGAACTAGAAGAAGGAACAGATGTGGATATCATTATTTTAGTATCTGATCCTGAACCCGATACAACCGAATATCTTCTTTCAACAGAAGCCAATCAGCGTGAATTATCGGAAGCTATTGACAGAATAGAAAATCAAGAAAACTTAGTGACAATCACCACAAAAGAATGGCGTGAAAAATATAGTATTTGATCCGAAAGCTTTTAAACAATTCAATGAATGGGCGATAGAAAACAAAAAACTCTATAAAAAAATAGTTGATTTAATTGATGATATATTGCGCCATCCCTTCTCTGGAATCGGCAAACCCGAACCCTTAAAACATCAACTCAAGGGTTATTGGTCAAGACGTATTAATGATGAACATCGCTTAGTTTATAAAATTACAGAAACAGAAATTATTATTATCAGTTGTAAATTTCATTATGACTAGGCTCAATGCGATCGCTGTCATCTTCTTGATTAAACTTTAAAACTGCCATTGCTTGGGATAGGAACGTCACTGGCGATCGCTTTTTGGGCAGCAGCAGGAGCGATCGCATCTCTCTTAGGGTAGAACGCTGATTGCAAAGGATGGTCAGTCAGCCCTAGATAGCCAACAGCTTACCCGAAAAAGCTAGATTTTGTAACAAAATTTAGTATTACTTAGGGCTGTGTATAGAGAAGTTGCGAATTGTTAACCTTAGCTTTGCTAGGAAAATAAAACATGATATTGTGACACCGAGTCCGTAAAAAACGGTAAGGTTTTCAGTTTTTTAAAACATCAGGTCGCTACATTCTACAGCTATTTTCCCTCAAAAAAACCGATTTTCTAGGCATTTCTATGACTTATCTTGTTGAAAATCCTTCTACAACCTTTTATTCCTATACCGACACGGGGGTTGATCCCCTAAAAATCGCTCACGGAGTTTATATCACGGTTCACGGACATTTTTACCAACCACCGCGAGAAAATCCCTATCTAGACAGAATTGAACGGCAACCGAGCGCCCATCCCTTCCACAATTGGAATGAACGCATCCATCACGAGTGTTATCGTGCCAATGCTTTTGCGCGCATTTACAATGACCGGGGGGAAGTGCTCAAAATAGTTAATAACTACGAATATCTCAGCTTTAACATCGGGGCTACCCTCATGTCATGGATGCAATCCCATGATCCCGAAGTTTATCAACGCATCCTGGCAGCGGATCAAAAAAGTTGTCAACGCTTAAACGGTCATGGTAACGCCATCGCCCAGGTCTATAATCATATCATTCTGCCCCTAGCCAACAAACAGGACAAATACACCCAAATTCGCTGGGGAAAAGCCGATTTTCAGCACCGTTTCGGCCGGGATCCCGAGGGAATGTGGTTAGCAGAAACAGCCATTGATTTAGCCACAGTGACAGCTTTAATCGATGAGGGGATTAAATTCACCATTTTAGCCCCTTCCCAGGCCCTGCGCTGTCGTCCTTTCCCTAGCGACCATGATCCCCATCCCCAATGGCACGCGGTGGCCGGAGGTCAAATCGATCCCACCCGTCCCTATCGCTGTTACATCCCCGATGGTCGTTATCTGGATATTTTCTTCTACGATGGTCCAATTTCTCGGGATATGGGCTTTAATGATGTCCTAGCCAGCAGTGATTTTCTCGTCGGTCGTCTGGGACAAGCAATTAAAGGGGATCATCGTCCCTCCCAGTTAATCAGCGTCGCTACCGATGGGGAAACCTTCGGCCACCACAAACAGGGGACAGAGAAGTGTCTTAGCTATGCTTTTACGGAATCTTTCCCTAAAAACGGCTGGACAGTCACCAATTTCGCCCATTATCTCAGTATTTGCCCCCCCACTTGGGAAGTGGAATTAAAACCCGTGACCGCGTGGAGTTGCGTCCATGGCGTAAATCGTTGGCAGGATGACTGTGGTTGCGGGGGAGGGGGAAATTACCAGCAAAAATGGCGTAAACCCCTGCGGGAGTCCCTAAATTGGCTCAGAGATGAGTTAATTAAGGTCTATGAGATTCAAGGACAGGAATTTTTCCGCGATCCTTGGCAGACAAGGGATGACTACATTGCAGTTATTTTAGATCGATCCCCAGACGCGATCGAACATTTCCTGGCTGTGCATCAAAGTCGTAACCTGAGTAAAAGCGAGAAAATCGATGCTTTGCGTTTATTAGAAATGCAAAGACAAGCTTTATTGATGTTTACCAGTTGTGGCTGGTTTTTTGAGGAAATTTCTCGACCTGAAGGTACGCAAATTTTGAGATATGCTGGCCGGGCCCTGGAATTAGCTGGAGAAGTGGCCGGAATTCAATTAGAAATGAATTTCCTCAGTCGTCTAGCTTTCGCCCCCAGTAACGTTAAGTTATATCAAGATGGGGCTGATGTCTATCGACAATTGGTCACTTCTGCGCGGGTGGATTTGGAACGGGTGGCGGCCCATTACGCCATTAGTTCTCTATTTACCAATTATCCCAGTCATCATCGGATTTATTGTTACAATGCCCGTCAATTAGATTATCAAAAACAAGCGATCGGGTCTTTAACTTTAGCGGTGGGACAGGTGGAATTAACCTCGGAAATTACCCAAGAAAGTGAACATTTTGTCTTTGCTGTTCTACATTTAGGAGGTTGGGATTTTTACTGCTGCATTCAACCGTTTAACAGTCGGTTAATCTATACCAATCTTAAGGATCATCTCTTTGAATCTTTACAACAGGCCAGTGTTTCGACCATGATCGTAGAAATGGGGCGCGGATTGGGAGAAAACTTCTTTGCGTTACCCCATCTTTTTGCCGATGAAAGACACCGAATCATGCAGAAGGTGACAGCCGAAACTAAAAAACGTCTCGATCAATTATACACCCAAGTTTATCGGGATAATTACGGCATTTTAGCGGCTTTCCAACGGGATGAGCTGCCCGTACCTCAAGAGTTACAGGTAGCGGCCGATATTGCCATTTCTCACCGTTGTTTACAGGTGATTAATGCCCTAGAAAAAGATTTTGAGCATCGGCAAGTGACGGAGAATAATCTCGATCAATTATTTGCTATTGCTAAGGAAGCCAATCATTTACACTGTCAATTAAACATCCCCGAAGCGCGTCAAATCTTAGAAAGTCTGCTCTGGCAATCTCTTGGGAAATTATTACACGATGGCGATCCTTTAACGGCGGAGGAGGATACTCGCCTAATCACCCGTTTAATTGAAGTTAGCCAACAATTAAAGCTAGGATTATCCCTCGATCGCTCTCAGGAGTTATACTATTATTATTTTCATGATCGTCTAGTTCCTAATTCTTTGCGGTCTAATTCAATAGGTGCTGCCTGTCCCTGGCCGATGACTCAATTAAAGTGGTTATTACTATTAGGACAGGTGTTAAAAGTTGATGTGAGTATTTGGCTGTGAAATCAGTCAAAGGGTGGGCAATGCTCACCCTTTAATGATTAAGTGGGTTATACTAAATCCGGTTATTAAAAACTGATTATTTATTCCCCCTTTTGCCCCTTGCCTCTTGCCTTTTGCCCGTCCTGATATATAGCCTATACTCAACGGATTTAGTATTAGGTGATGATTGCCCTGAAACTCAGGTTAACCCAGAGACTAAACCCTTAGATTTATAATGGATCATAAGTCTCTCATTGAAGGTTTACATGACTATCACGCCGATTTATACCGCCTCAGCCAGCACAGTAACCCAGTATCCCGATGCTTTTGGGCGTTTTGGACGCTACGGGGGCAAATACGTCCCAGAAACCCTGATGCCAGCCTTAAGTGAACTAGAAACGGCCTATAATCAGTATAAGGACGACCCCGATTTTCAAGAAGAATTAAATCAACTGCTCAAGGATTACGTCGGCCGACCTAGTCCCTTATATTTTGCCGAACGTCTCACCGCCCATTATGCCAAAACGGACGGTACTGGGGCGCAAATTTACCTAAAACGGGAAGATTTAAACCATACCGGGGCCCACAAGATTAATAACGCCCTTGGTCAGGTTTTATTAGCCAAACGCATGGGTAAAAAGCGAATTATCGCCGAAACCGGGGCAGGACAGCACGGCGTGGCCACCGCTACGGTTTGCGCTCGTTTTGGTCTAGAATGCGTGATTTATATGGGAATTCACGACATGGAACGCCAAGAACTCAATGTTTTCCGCATGAGACTGCTTGGCGCAACGGTGCAACCCGTGGCCGCCGGGACGGGAACTCTGAAAGATGCCACCTCGGAAGCGATTCGCGACTGGGTAACAAATGTGGAAACCACTCACTACATCCTTGGTTCTGTGGCCGGTCCCCATCCCTATCCGATGATGGTACGCGATTTTCATGCGATTATTGGTCAGGAAACTCGTCAGCAAAGTCTGGAAAAATGGGGCGGTTTACCGGATATTCTCCTCGCTTGCGTGGGGGGTGGTTCTAATGCTATGGGTTTATTTCATGAGTTTGTTAAAGAAGCTGCCGTGCGTTTAATTGGTGTTGAAGCCGCAGGGGAAAGTATCGCCTCTGGAAAACACGCCGCCACCCTTACCCAAGGTCAACCGGGGGTTCTACATGGAGCAATGAGTTATTTATTACAAGATAGCGAAGGTCAAGTTATCGAGGCCCACTCCATTAGTGCCGGTTTAGATTATCCCGGAGTCGGGCCAGAACATAGCTTTTTAAAAGATAGTGGTCGCGCCGAATATTACAGTGTTACCGACAAGGAAGCACTAGAAGCTTTTCAACGAGTTTCCCGTTTAGAAGGGATTATTCCGGCCCTAGAAACTGCCCACGCTTTAGCTTATTTAGAAACTCTTTGCCCGCAAGTAAGTGGTAGTCCTCGCATTGTTATTAATTTCTCTGGACGGGGTGATAAAGATGTGCAATCGGTGGCTAAATATTTATCGATGAATGGTTAACAGTGAGCAGTTATCAGTTAACAGTTATCAGAGGGACAGCTATTGTGCATCTAAATTTTATATTCATTTTGACCTATTCTCTGTTCTAGACTAGCTTAATATGAAAAGTTCTTTTAAGAAGGGTTATCAGTTAGGAATTTTGATGCTTGTATCGACAAGTTTAATGGCCTGTAGTGCCTTAAACTATAGCTCTTTTACGGAACTTGTACCATCTTTCTCTCCCGCTCCTTCTCCCTCTCCTTTAGATGCGGCAACTTTACTTGTTTTAGAGAATAAAATCTATCAACAGGTAAATCGCTATCGTCAATCTCGCAATTTATCTCCCCTACTGTTAAATCGGGCAATTTCGCAACAAGCAAGATTACATAGCCAACGTATGGCCTCGGGTTTAGTTCCTTTTAGTCATCAAGATTTTGACAAAAGAGTGCAAACTATTGGCGTTTCGGTTCCCTATGAAGCGGTGGGGGAAAATCTGGCAGTTAATCAAGGTTATGATGACCCAGTAATGATTGCTGTGGATGGTTGGATTAAAAGTCAAGGTCATCGGGAAAATATGAAGGGAGATTTTGATAGTACTGGGATTGGAGTAGCGACGGATAATCAAGGAAAATTGTACTTTACTCAAATATTTTTAAAACGTCAATCCGCTCCCGTTTCTACTAATCCCCTTAGCTACGATTCTATCGGGAATCAATCTTTTTTAATTACCCTTGAAGAAAACACTAATTATCAAGTTAATCGCTACCGAATTTCTCAAAATTTACCGCCCCTACGTCTCGATGCTCGTATTAGTCATGAAGCTCGCTTATTTAGTCAAAAAATGGCCAATAAACAGGCTCCTTTTAGTCATGATGGTTTTGAGGGAAGAGTCAAGGCAGTACAAAGGAAGATTCCTTTAGAAAAAATGGGCGAAAATTTGGCTTTTATGAAGGGATATCCTGACACCGTTAGCGTTGCCGTCAAGGGTTGGATTAATAGCCCCGGTCATCAAAAAAATATGGTTGGTGATTATAATCTTACCGGTATCGGTATCGCTAAAAATAATGCTGGTGAATATTATTTTACACAACTTTTTGTTAAAAAGCGTTGACAAAATGGTCATGATGATATTTAAATTTAATTATCAGTTTTTAAAATCAGTTATCAGTTATCAGTTAAGTAGTCGGACATAAATTCTGTGGTCTATCTTAAGAAATGTAAATTGCCGCAATTCTTACTGACGACCGACTCGGAGACTCCTTACCCCACAGTTAACTTTACTTTTGTCCAACTACTTATCAGGGAAATAAAGGCAGTCGTGCGATAGGCAAAAGCATGACAAATTTCCCTCCTATCTCCTATCTCCTATCTGCTAACTATATGAACTTAGACAATTTTCAAGTGTGCGATCGAGATTTAAGCGATGACCTATTATCCCGTTATCTAGGGGTTAATTCGATCGCTGTAGATACAGAAACTATGGGATTAATCCCAGGACGAGATCGACTGTGTTTAATTCAACTCTGTGATCCCAGTGGTTTTGTCACCGCTATTCGCATTTTTAGGGGGCAAACAGAGGCTCCTAATCTCAAAAAGGTCATGGAGGAT
Organism: Microcystis ichthyoblabe FBCC-A1114; assembly: GCF_050500245.1. NCBI lineage: Bacteria > Bacillati > Cyanobacteriota > Cyanophyceae > Chroococcales > Microcystaceae > Microcystis > Microcystis ichthyoblabe. Next base: position 117,068 of record NZ_CP191408.1, read on the forward strand.
GAGCGGATAGAAAAAGTCTTTCATTTCGCCCGTTTTGATGTGGCTCAATTGTCCCAAACTTTTGGCATTGCGACTCAACCGATTTTCTGTACCAAAATCGCCAGTAAACTGGCTCGGACTTATACTAGCAGTCACGGTTTAAAAAGTCTCGTGCAGGAATTAGAAGGCATAGAATTAGACAAAACCGCTCAAAGTTCTGATTGGGGAAATGCCGTTAATCTTACCCCAAAACAACTGAGTTATGCCGCCAACGATGTGCGCTATTTACTCTCAGTGCGAGATAAATTAATTGTGATGCTGCAAAGAGAAGAAAGATGGGAATTAGCCCAAAAATGCTTTAGTTGTATCCCCATCTTCACCGCTTTAGATTTACAGCAGTATAAAGATATATTTGAGCATTAGTCAGCAAAAGTTACGGTCTATTTAATAAGTAAATAGAAGATAAATTTTGTCTTTTATCCCCCCTTAATCCCCCCTTAATAAGGGGGGATCTGACAATTTTTAACACCCACCTACTTAGTATGATTGACTCCCAATCGAACTTTAAAAACCCAGTTATGGATTGTTTCTCCCCACTTCCCACTTCCCTCACTGATGACTGATCACTGATCACTGAAAATACTTCCTAGGGCTAAAAGCTGCCAAGATCAGAAAAAAGACCGCTATGATCGAAAATGGAAATCATCGTCATTGGTAGAGAATAGGTAAAAAATCTATGACATCTTATGCGGCCTCCTCTGCACGAGCCGAAATGAGCGAACTTCGGCGCCTAAAAACCCTGCTACCCCCAGAATTACAAAGCTGGGTAACGGTAGAAGGTTCCACAGAGATTAACCCCCCCCTGATCCGTTGTGAAGAAATTGGCAGAGATGAGGTAGAAATTCAGATAGATTTGGCAAAATGGGAAAATTTAGCCATCGATCAGCGTAATTTGCTCTTTTGGCATGAAGTGGCCAGGATTCAAAATGATAGTATTCCCCGGGAAGGCTGGGAAATGGCCGCCCTCGCTATTGGTTTAGGTGGTGCGGTGGGGGAATTATGGGTACAGGACGGTTTATTATTGCTCTTGGCCATGGGATTGTGTGGGATTTCTGGTTATCGTCTCTGGCGCAAAAATAATGGCGATAAAATTCTCAAAGAAGCGATCGAAGCCGATGAAAAAGCGATCGCCTTGGCCACTCGTTTCGGTTATTCTCTTCCCAACGCCTACAAGAGCCTAGGCAGTGCCTTTAAAACCCTAATCGAACAAACACCTAACCGTCGTCTGCGTAAGCGTTATGAGACCCGTTTAGATGCCCTAAGGAAGAGTGCGGCGAAAGCGAAATCCCAAACCCAAGGCCGTCCGCCTTTAGGTGAGATTCGTTAGCCGATAATCACAGGTAATCTGTGACATTGCCCATTGGTATTTGGGGAAAAGTGTAGTAAACATTTAAATGGGTCATCAGGCCTTGTTCATCTATCAAATCATCTTTTTGTGTCGATGACTTCCCAAATCCCTGAAACGCGTTTTCTGATCATTCCGATGGAGTATCCCATTTTGCGGATACCCGATCGCTTGACTGTCCTGGAAGCATTACAGTTCAAGGATATCTTTCACCATCTCATCGCCCAAACACCCACTCCCGAAAAAGTCATTCTCGATTTCAATGCCACTCAATTTATGGATAGTAGTGGTGTGGGTGCTTTGGTGCATAATCTCAAAGCGGCCAGGGCAGAAAATATCGAGTTAGTGCTGGTTAACGTCCATCCCCCAGTGATGGGGGTTTTATCGATTACGGGACTAGATCAATTATTCACTTTTCAAACCCCCCCCCTAGCACCCCAAGAAAATGGCTTTACTGCCACTGAAAACCATCTACTGAAAACCCATCCCTCGATTCGTAGTTGGTTAAAGCGCGGTCTTGACCTTGTTGGTGGGATCGTGGGTTTATTGATCACGGGGGTTATTTTTGTCCCCATTGCTATCGCTATTAAGTTAGATAGTCCGGGTCCGATTTTTTTTAGTCAAACCCGCTGCGGTTGGTTGGGAAAGCAATTTAAGATTCTTAAGTTTCGTTCCATGTGTGTGGATGCAGAAGCACTCAGGGATAAAATCCCCAATCAAGCGCAGGGAGCTTTTTTTAAGAATAAAAATGATCCCCGGATTACCCGGGTAGGAAAATTTTTACGTCGCACCAGTTTAGACGAATTCCCCCAGTTTTGGAATGTGATCATTGGTGAAATGAGTCTTGTTGGCACTCGTCCTCCCACCCCCGATGAAGTGGAACGCTACGATGTTCCCCAATGGCAACGTTTAGATGTAAAACCCGGTATGACGGGAGAATGGCAGGTGAATGGTCGCTCTCAGGTGCATAATTTTGAAGAGGTAATTCAACTAGATTTGCGCTATCAAGAAAATTGGAGTTTAAGCTACGATCTACGACTGATTTTTAAAACAATTTTGATTCTCTTTCAAAAAAACAGTGGTGCCTTCTGAAGTCTTAATTTCCCCTTCTTTCCCCCTTCAATTCCATCTACAAGTCCGGACGGAATTGGCAGCTCTAATCCCAGTCCTACAATGGTTTGAATCCCACGGCTGCCCTTTTTTACCTGAGTCGGTGCTTTGGCAGTGTAAGGTGGCTTTAGCAGAAGGATTTACTAATACTGTCCGTTACGCTCACAAAAATTTACCCCCAACTACACCCATCGATCTAGAATTAACTTTTTCGTCCCATTCTCTAGAAATAAAAATATGGGATCACGGTCAACCTTTTGATCTGCAAGCAAAACTTGATTCTCCACAACAAGATCCCGTCGCACCTTTGGAAATGGAAAGCGATCGAGGATTACTTTTGATGCGTTCTCTTACTGATACTTTACAATATATCCGCACTGGCGAAGGGAGAAACTGTTTAATTCTCCAGAAAAGTTTTTAAGTCAATTTATCCCCTGCTAGAAACTCTGTCCATAGCACAGGTTTCCAGACGAGAAAAAAGAATTATCCCACCCCCCACACCCCACACAAGGGTGGGGAGATGTCCAGGGGGTGCTTTGAGAGAGAAAGTAATTTGATCGTAGTATAACCACTTGTTATTAACTCGCCAACCGACTTTTGACCCAAAATCGTTCCATTTTTGTTGATCATAATTGCCGCTTCCTCCCAAACTTTCATAGATTTTTTTCTGAACAGATAGACCAAATTTTCCCTGACTATATTGTAACCAGAGTTGATTGATAATGGCTAAATCTTCACAGGGAAAGTTATCTATATCTTCTATCTTAAGATATTTTTCTTTAGTTCTATCGGCAACTTTTAAGAATAGATGAGCCGTTTCTTGATCTGCCTCTTGCCATTTTTCTTGCGCTAATAAATCCCGCAGATTGATGTAATCAATTGCCTTGGCACTTTTGAGGTTAATTTCCTCCCTAGTGGCAACTGGAAAAACTGATAAAACCGTTTCTTGAATTGTGTCCTGTGATCGGGGTTTTGGCGGAATCACTACGGCTAATTTTACCGCTAACTCTTGCAGGACTTCCCCGGCTGATTGATAACGTTTTTTGGTGCCAAATTCAATTAATTTATCTAAAATTTCGCCTAATTCAACACTAACAGGATTATTAATCAGGTGCTGTCTCCATACCCATTCATGTTCACTCACATCGAATAATTCAAAGGGAGATATTCCCGTTAATAAATAGATACAAGTGACTCCCAAACTATATAAATCACTGCTATTAATTGCTTTGCCATTGCCTTGTTCTGGAGCGATATATCCCGCCGAACCGATCACTGTTCCTGTTAGAGAAAGATTAGCAATGGTTATAAATTTAGAGGCACCGAAATCCACTAAAATTATTTTATTATCGCTGGGTCTCCTAATTATATTAGCTGGTTTAATATCTCGATGAATGACTCTTTTGGCATGGATAAAATCAAGAATTGGCAAAATTTCTAATAAAAGATGTTTGATCTTTTCTTCATTGAAAACTCCTTCGCTTTGTAATTCTTGTTCTAGATTTTGTCCTTCAATATATTCTTGAACAAGATATTGTCGCCCATCATTGCTGGTAAAATAGGCATAGAGCGAGGGAATTTGTGGGTGTTGACCGAGATTATCTAAACTAATCGCTTCTTCTCTAAATAATTCCGCAGCTTTCTTGAGAGCATTACTATCTTGAACGTTAGGAAAAAATTGTTTAATCACACAATAAGGTTGAGAAGGTTTATCCTCATCAATTGCTTGAAAAGTTTTACCGAAACCTCCTTGACCAATTAATTTTATAGCACGATAACGATCTTTTAGTAATAATTCAAAACGACATTTTTGACAGAATTTATCTGTAGGATTATTGTTATATAGACAATCGGGATTAAGACATAAACTCATTGTTAGTTCAAACAGGGATAGGGAAGCTGTTTCAGTAAACTGATAACTGATAACTGATAACTAAATCGAGGTTTCTTCCTCTAGCCAAATTTCTGGCTGTTGATTTAATAAAAGCTGGGCTGCCTCTAACATATCATCAACAATATCGCGCAAATCTTTCTTATTATCGATATAAGCTTTTAACGCTTCCATCGGATCTAATTGATTACCCACCCCTAATTCCGGTAAACGGGGACGGGTTAATTGACTAATTAATTCCGCCCGAATACTATAACTATGGGCAGTTTTTAACGCTTCGTCAAGCTGATTGGTGTTAATTAGTTCTAATTGCTCACTGCGAATTTTATAAACTAAGCGGATAACTGCTTCCTGAATATCGTGTTTTTTGAGAGCTTTCAGCAATTCTTTTTGGGGGTTTTCTGCCTCGGAAACATCCACTTCGATGGAACGGAAAGGACGCACGGGTAAAGGACAAAATTCCCATTTAACCTCTCCTTTAGCCACTTCTATTAAAACATAGCCCTTATCTTCTTTTTCCTCGCTAAAATCCACTCGATCGATGCTCCCCGGATAGACAATGGGCGGATCATTGCTAGGATTAAGATTTTGATGTTTGTGAACATGACCGAGGGCAACATACTCGAATTGTGGACGATTTAGTAGCGATAAAGGCACGGTAAAACCTTTACCAACCGCTAAAAGTCTTTCTGCTCCTAGACTAGCTCGATCAGCCATTAAATGGGCTAATAAAACTGTTGGTACACTTGTATCTAATTGGCGAATTTCTCCTTCTAACACCGGTTCCAAACGGTTAATTAATAATTCATTTACCCCACTCAAGGATAAACCCTCGGTTTCGGGACGGGTTAAGAGAGTGGCGCGGGTTAACCAGGGTAAAGTAATTACTTGGATATCGCCGTTGCGGGTGGTGATGCGATGGGTGGTCAAGCGATCGCCAACAATAAACCCCGGCACCGCTAGGGTACGATAGATGGAGAGACTGACACCGCCATTACCATGAGAATGTTGATCGTGATTACCCACTAATAACACTGTCGGGATATTAGCATCGGCAAGACGACGGAATTGACTGGCAAAAGCTTCGTGAACAAAAGGAGGAGGAGTGGCATCGGGAAAGGCATCTCCCCCAAAAAGCACTAGATCCACAGGGGTGGCAATAGCCCGATCGATACAGAGGCTTAAACTGCCCATAAAATCCTCGAAACGAGTATTTAATCCCGTTTTTGGATTTAAACGTCCATGGGAAAAACCGCTCCCCATGTGAATATCCGATAAGTGCAGTATTTTAATCATAGTAAAGGAAAAACAGGCGTAATTAAGTACACCTGTTCGGGATTATTTTCCTAATTTTTTATCGCCATCTTGTCGACGGCGATCGCGCCATTCTGTAGTCGTCAGGTAGAGAATGCCACCACTGACGATAACGAGGAGAATTAAGGCGACTAGAAAGAGAGTGTTCAGAATCAAGGATGTTTCCATGGTATCTATAGATTACCTAGAAACCGTTACGACCCCAAACCACCATGGCGATCGACCAAGTGAACAGGGCGAGAATGCTAACCCAACCAAGTGTCAAAATATCCATAATTGCCTTTGTTAAACGAATTACTTGCGAGTTGACACTCTCCGCCCTAAAAGTGCGGAGATTCTTGGGCTGAATCTTGCCGCTACTAGCAAAGCTAATTTTGGTCTTACAGTTTCATGTCTAGTCCGACTACACCTACAAGGTAAGCACTCTTAAAGACTACTCCCCAAGCGTAAATTTCTGTGTGTCCCACAGTATTTAATTGTTTTTCGCTCTTACCATGTGGACTTACGATGAAAGCTTTTGTACCAGTGATGGTTAGAGATTTAGGGATTACGGAGTGTCGCTTGTTTCCTGCGTTCCCAAAGTCAACGACTCAATTTAATGCTAACATAAAGTCGCCCTAAAGGGCGAGGTTTTCAACCCAAATTTTCGATAATACTTCATCAGTGACTCCGTTTTAGAGAGGCGATCGTGCAAATTACGCTCAAGGAAAGAATCGAATCCATACAGGTGGGGAGTATCTCGGCGCTGGCTTTCCTGGTTCCCTATCTGCTATTTTTAACTGTTGATCGACTATTTTTAAGGGAATCGATCACATTAATTGGCGCTTTTGTCAAGATATCCGGGGCGATAATTAGCGGATTTCTCTTCGGTGTCACCTATCGTTATGTCGTCCGTAACGACGATAATCCCCATCTCAAAGATGGTACAGTAGCAGCTTTTGCCCTAGTCCGCGGCCTAGTTCCCCTACAATTATCCACAGACTTGCTCGCTGACAGTGGGCAATTAAGTCTCTTTCTGGGAGAGAGCTTTATCTGTTTTTTATCCTCTCGTCTGCTCTTAGAGTTGACTAAGCTGCGTCAATAACCGACTCAGTTATCAGTTATCAGTTATCAGTTATCAGTTATCAGTTATCAGTTATCAGGCTCTTCTGGTTTCTGTGTGGAAACGAGGTCTATACTGATAGTTTCTTCGACAAAATAGTCCTAAAAGTGTTACCCGATAAGCATTTCACGATTCCATAAGCAAAAATTATCACACAAAGTCGAGAAGAGCCGTTATCAGTTATCAGTTATCAGTTATCAGTCATCAGATTTAAGTTTTCAGTGAATAGTATTAAGCGACAAGCTCGGAGCTGCTTTTTTACTGTTTACTGATCACTGTTTACTGATTACTGTTTACTGTTTACTGATCACTGATCACTGAAACATCACCCCACACCCTATGGCTATTTGTATTCCCGTTAATTTACCCGATCGCTCCTATAATATTCTGATCGAGAAGGGCAGTTTAGCCAATCTCGGTGCAGAAATGAGCCGGTTAAACTTAGGTAAAAAGGTTTTATTGGTTTCTAATCCCGAAATTTTTGACTATTACGGACATACAGCCGTTAATTCTCTAGAAAAAGCGGGATTTACCGTTTTTACACATCTGATCCCCGCCGGCGAAAATTATAAAACCCTCGATTCGATCGCCCAAGTTTATGATACTGCCCTCGCTCACCGGTTGGAACGTTCCTCGACTATGGTTGCCCTCGGTGGTGGTGTGATCGGGGATATGACGGGATTTGCGGCAGCCACATGGTTACGGGGCATTAATTTTGTCCAGGTTCCCACCACCCTGTTAGCGATGGTGGATGCTTCCATCGGGGGTAAAACTGGTGTTAATCATCCCCAGGGCAAAAATCTGATCGGGGCGTTTTATCAACCGAAATTAGTTCTGATCGATCCTGACGTGCTTAAAACCCTACCCGTGCGAGAATTTCGGGCTGGAATGGCAGAAGTGATTAAATACGGTGTAATTTGGGATGCCGAGTTATTTCAACAGTTAGAAGACTCGGACAATTTAGCCAGTTTTTCTCAGATCGATGGCGAGCTATTGCAAACAATTATTACAAAGTCTTGCCAAGCTAAAGCAGATGTGGTATGCACAGACGAAAAGGAAGCGGGTTTGCGGGCGATCTTAAACTATGGTCACACGATCGCCCACGGCATTGAAAGTCTAACGGGATATACTAGCGTTAACCACGGGGAAGCGGTGGCGATGGGGATGGTGGCGGCAGGAGCGATCGCTGTTAAACTGGGAATGTGGACCGCCGGGGAAAATCAACGTCAAACCGATTTAATCGAAAAAGCCGCCTTAAAAACCCGTATGCCGCCTTTAAATGCCGATGAGATGGTTAATGCTCTTACTGCCGATAAAAAGGTTAAAGATGGCAAGGTTAGATTTATTTTACCAACGGCAATCGGCCAAGTGACCATTAGCGATCGAGTCACCCCCACCCTGGTGCGCGAGGTGTTATCACCAACCGAATCCGGGCAGTAAAAGCTTTTTCAATTGTTGCATCGCTTGTTCCGTAACATCCCGGTATTTTAAATCTCCCACGAGAATACGTCCCATCATTTGACTGGCGATCGGCCGTTTAACGGCGACATTGTAGGCGATTTGGGTAAATTGATAGAATAAACCGGCTAATTTGGCCGCTAAAGCCATATCTTCCCCCCATTCTTCCCTAATTATCCGACTATAGCCCGCTAAAGCCCGATTATCTCCGGCTAAAGCTCGATCGATCGCCTCGGCTGCCTTAACTCCCGTCAAAATTGCCGGACGGATACCCTCTCCGATGAGCGGATCGAGAATCCCCGCCGCTTCCCCTGTAATTAAGGCATTTTGGGCGTGTAGCGGTTGATTTCCGTTCCAAAGGGCTAAAGCATACTCACTATAGCGATAATCCTGTAAATTCCAGCCCTTTTGACGGGCATAATTTAACAGTTGTTTTTTCAGCTCCTCGGATTTGATGCTGCCCTTAAAACAACCACCGCTAATTGTGTAACCATTAGACTTGGGAAAAGCCCAGATATAACCATTTTTTAGGGAACCAAAATCAAAAAAAGCTTTTTGGGGGGGAATAGTCGCTTCTGCGTTAGTAATTTCGAGAGTAGCCCCGATCGCTTCGTTTTTTGCTGGTAATCCCAACCAGCGACTGGTATTGCCCCTAACACCATCGGCAGCAATCAGATATTTGCCTGAAAATGTTCCTTGAGATGTGGTAACTTGCCAGTGATCTTGGACAAATTTGATCTGGGTAACTTCGCTGTTATCTTGGATAGTTGCCCCGACTGCGATCGCCTGTTGACCTAAAAAATCATCGAAACGATCCCTTTGTACCATCCACATCGGTTCTAGCATATTTAACTTAGTGGTGACGGCATCCCCCTGTTTCCAAGTAAACTGTACTTGCGTGACGGTATTCTCAATCACGGGGGTAAAATCAAAATCAAACCACTGCTTAATTGCTGGGGATACCCCACCACCACAGGGTTTATAACGGGGTAATTTCGCTTTATCGAGGATCAGAATCGATCGTCCCTTTTTAGCTAGATGATAACCCGCCGTCGCTCCTGCTGGTCCCGCACCGATGATAATACAGTCAAACATTTGTACTAATTTAAGTCGTTGAACAAATTTATAGACAATTTACGCTATTTTGGGCAACTTGTGTTGAGTCTGGTGAAGCTAAGACGGGATTCTGTGATTGTTGAGCTTGCTTCTCTAGTTTCTAGCTGATTTACCCCCCAATGTCCAAGAGAGTCTAATCTCTGGCTTTTTTGGCGAATTGATCAATTATCTTCACCTGATCAATCGTATAATCAAAAAAACTATAACGGCTCGATTATATCATGAAAATTGTTTCTATTAAAATAAAAAACTATCGTAAGTACCTAGGCAAAATTAATTACATACTCGCCTCCAAAATTGTCCAGCACTTTTTTAACGTAAGCGAGGAGGCTCTTTCGGTCTTTATAGGCGCTAAATTCAATCCATTCATATTTTAAAAATCTCCATAATATTTCAATTAAATTTAAATGAGGTGAATAAGTGGGCAACCAAAATATTTTCAAATTTTTCTTTTCCCATTCCTCAAGTTTCTCCATAAATGCCTCGCTGGTATGAATGGAAGCTTGGTCAATTATTATGACAGTTTTTTTCTGTATATTTTGGCAATATTTATCCAGAAAATTAATAACTATCTCGCTAGTAACCGTTCCGACCTGTGTCTCATAAAATAATTGATTATCTCGTTTCATTATTCCTAAAATATTTAGTCTTTTACCTTCAATTGGTGGTAACTTTATCGTGGTTTTTTCTTCTTGCCAAGCGTAAGGAATACAAGGCTTTGAATCCCATCCCATTTCATCCAAATATCCTATCTCAATCTCTCCTCTTTTTTCCTGTTTTTTTAGTTCTTCTAAAATAGGTAGTTTGACCTCAAGCTCCCACTCATCAGGGGTTTTGGCGACCCCTCTTCTCACCCTTTTCCACCTCATGTTGATTTTTTTTATGAGTCTTTTTATCGTGTCTTTGCTTACGGTTAATTTCCATTCTTCTACAATTTTTATCTGGATTTTTTTTAAGCTTTTCGGTTCTTCTTTTACCCAGTCAATAACTTGTTGACCTTGTGCTTCTGTCAATTTAGGTTTTCTCCCTCTTCCTCGACGATTATAGAAACCAATTAGTTTTCTATCTTCCCAGGCCGTCAACCAATTATAGATGGTCTTTCTCGTAACTCCAAATATTCCGCTCAATTCTTCTATCGTGGTTCCCTGAAAACTTAAGAGTATACATTTCGCTCGCTCTCTTACTTGATGATGTTTACTAGCTCGATAAATTCTCTCTAGCATTTTCTGGCTCTCGGGGTTTAGGTCTCTAATCAATCTCATTGTATTTTCCTGCTGCTTCGTTTTTTTATGTATTATACTTCTTAATTTTTTATTTGGGTAATTAATTTTGCATGACTACTTATGTTTAAAAACATACACATAAGAGATATTCCCCCTTTTTGTGTGATTATTGGAGCTAACGGCACGGGAAAATCTACTCTATTTGATATTTTTGGTTTTCTGCGAGATGCCCTCAAAAACAACATTCGCCAAGCTTTACAAATTCGCGGCGGTTATAGAGAAATTATCACTAGAGGTCAAGAACAGGAAGATATTGAAATCGATCTGCAATTTCGCATGAAAATCTTAGATACAGAACGTCTGGTTACTTATCAAATCATAATTGGACAAAACAATAATCGCCCCGTTATCAAACGCGAAATACTTCGCTATAAAAGGGGTGAACACGGTAAACCTTTTCATTTTTTAGATTTTCAACTTGGTCAAGGATATGCTATCACCAACGAAGAAGATTTTAGCAAACCGGATAAAGAACTCGATCGAGAAGAACAACAGCTAGAATCTAACGACATACTAGCAATCAAAGGATTAGGACAATTTCAACGTTTTAAAGCCGCTACAGCCTTTCGTTCTCTGATTGAAAATTGGCACGTTTCTGACTTTCATATTAGCGAAGCTAGAGGAAGTAAAGAAATATCTTACGCTGAACACTTATCCCCCACTGGCGACAATATAGCTACAGTTGCTCAATATATTTATCAACAATATCCCGAAATTTTTCAGCAAATTCTCGAAAAAATGAAACAACGAGTTCCGGGTATTTCCTCTGTGGAAGCCAAAGAAACCGAAGACGGTCGCTTGATTTTACGTTTTCAAGATCAGGCCTTTAAAGATCCTTTTATTGATCGCTATGTTTCTGACGGGACTATGAAAATGTTCGCTTATTTAATATTACTATTCGATCCCAATCCTCATCCCCTACTCTGTGTCGAAGAACCAGAAAACCAACTTTATCCTACTTTATTAAAAGAACTAGCCGAAGAATTCGCCCACTATAGCGATCAGGGGGGTCAGGTATTTGTTTCTAGCCACTCCCCCGATTTTATCAATGCGGTTCCACTAGCTAGTATTTTCTGGCTAATTAAATCCCAAGGTATCACCCAAATCCATAGGGCTGCCGATAACGAAATCCTCAAAAACTTAGTAGCGGAAGGCGATTTACCCGGCTATCTTTGGAATCAAGGCTGGTTTGAAGGAGTAGAACCCTAATGAACTATGATATCGTATTTTTGTTAGAAGAGTCATCTATAAAAAATGTGTTAGAAGAACTTTTGCCTAAACTTATTCCCCCAGAAATAAGCTATATATGTATTAGTCATCAAGGTAAACAAGACCTAGCAAAATCTATTCCTATAAAACTCAAAGCTTTCAATAAATCTAGTCCCAATACCAAATTTATTATTGTCCATGATCAGGATTCCCACGACTGTCAAAAACTCAAAAAAGACCTAGGAGAAATTTGTCAAAATGCCAGTGATGCTCAAGTCTTAATTCGGATTATTTGCCATGAATTAGAATCTTGGTTTCTGGGAGATTTAGCAGCGGTGGCCAAGGCGTATAATTTAAATAGTCTCGGCCAAAAACAAAATAAAAGTAAATACAGAGAACCGGACCTGCTTAACTCGGCCAAACAAGAATTAAAAAAGCTAGTGAAAGAGTATTATGCAGGAACCCACTCTAAACAGATTGCCCCCCATCTTTCCCTAACTGAAAATAAATCGCGTAGTTTTCAAACTTTTATCCAAGGTATCAAAAATGTTGTGGAAATGATACAACGCCCCAATCCGAACCAGAACTAAAATAGACCTCGACCTAATATAATTAAAAGCCTGTAAACTCCTAACCAGGGTGATAATTTCTATCGATAAGATTTTTGCGCCCAAAAATATTCCCCCCGGTTTTGCCGGGGGGAAAGTGGTAAAAAAACCGCTAATCTAGCAGTTTAAGGCTAAGTCTTGGGATTCTTTTTTCAAGAGATTAACGAGGGTTTCATCCCCATTCTCTTGAGCGATTTGTAAACGACGTTCCAGACGAAGACGAATATTGCTCAGATGGACGCTAGAAAGGGTTTCCTCTTGGACGACAATAGGGGGTTTGACAACCGGCAACGGACAAGTGCTTGGGATGACTTGTCCAGCAAGATGAGGACGGGTGCTGTAGGCAACCCCACGATACTGACGATGCAGTTTCGGCTCTAATTGGAGCATATGGCGAGGATAATGGTGATTCCAGTCTTGACCTCGATATTTACCCCCGATATCTCCAGTCTTCATCTCCAAGGGGAGAGAATCCCTTTCGTACTTAACTCCTCGATAGGCTAACATAATATCACTGACTCCCTGCAATGCTTTAAAGTGACTTTAATCCCCCTTGTCGTCCCTATTTAGGGTCAACAAACGAAAAGATCTTATTTCTTATTCTGTATCTATTTTTACATTTTGTTAGGGAAATTGAAAAAACTTTATAAAAATTTAATATTTTCTGGTTGGCCATAGTATCCTTTTCCGGCTGAGTTTGGTTGCCCACCAAAGGAGCCTCTAGGGATTTGAGGATTAAGGGGGATGATTGCCAGATTTTGAGCAATTTTTAACCTCTTCAGGGATAAGATAGTGCTGGTGTCCCCTAAACATTCATCTATGAGCGGCTTTATTATCAAAATAATCTTGATATCGGCTTTAATTTCCCTGGGAATTAAATATCTTGCCCCTTTATTATCGATCGCTCCTGGTCCTCTTAACACTTTAATTCTGGTTTTTACTCCTTTTCTGCTCACGGTTTTTGCCCTCTGGAGACGGACAATAACTGATTAGGAATTTTTCTCCTTACTCATCATGACTTTTGGCAGCAGCTTCGGTTTAGTCCTGTTAGTCTTTTGTCTGTTGATTCTCTGGCAGATTCGACAGATTCTTTTATTATTATTGATGGCGATTCTTCTGGCTCAGATTTTAAATTTGGCTGTGACTTGGTGGCAGCGTCATCACCTGAAGCGTTCCTACGCCCTAATTATCACCCTTTTTGGCTTCTTTATTGGTATTATCGGTATTTTTTTAGTAATTATACCCGCTTTAGTCCAACAATTTCGCCAATTATTTAGTTTATTACCCCAAGCGATAGAAAGACTCTGGGGACAAGTGCATCGTCTTGAGGATTATCTCGATCCTAGTCTGGCCACTGTCTTTCCAGACTTTAAAACGCTGCTGGCTCAATTACAACCCCTAATTAACCAAATTGCTGGCCGGGGTTTGAGCATTTTTTACGGTACTTTTGGCATTATCCTCAGCTTACTGCTAATTATTGCCCTGAGCTTGATGATTCTCGCCGATCCTGCCGCTTACTACCGTTGCTTTCTGCGTTTATTTCCCGCTTTCTACCGTTCTAGGGTACGATCGATCCTAGAACACTGCGATCGAGATTTAAAAGCTTGGCTAAAAGGGATTTTCTGTCATATGTTGATTATGACCTTGGGCAGTTGTTTGGGTCTATCCCTGATTGGCATTCCCCTCGCTTTTTCCCAATCTATTCTCGCAGGATTTCTCACCTTTATCCCCAACCTCGGGCCGGTTCTAAGCACGATTTTACCCTTTTCTATCGCCCTTCTGGAAGCTCCCTGGCAATCCTGGGCGGTTTTACTACTCTACAGCAGTATTTATCTGTTAATTCAGTATTTCGACCATCATCCACCGTTGCCCATTTTAACAGTGCGGTCGCTCAAGCTCTTACCCGCTTTTACCCTGTTGGCCCAGTTGTTTTTTGCCTCGATTTTTGGCTTTTTAGGGCTATTTCTGGCGGTTCCCCTGACGCTTATCGGTCGTATTTGGCTAAAGGAAGCTTTGATCGAGGATATTCTCAATCATTGGCGGACTGGGAATAAAAAATCTTAAACTGGGGATCTAGGATTCGAACCTAGGAAATGGCGGGACCAAAACCCGCTGCCTTACCGCTTGGCTAATCCCCATTGGACAGACCTTTTTAATATTAGCATTTATCTCCCCGGTTTTGTCAAGAAGTTGATAAAAATTTTTTACTTCGGGATTGAGAGACGCTATAAACAAGGGAATAGAGGGATTAAGGAGAAAAATCTATGGATAATAGCGCACAAAACTGGTACATTGTCCAGGAAAATACGGGAATTTGTCAGATTATAGCCCTAGAAAACGGAAAAACCCCAGTTAATGGTCAATACTGGGGTCCTTTTGCCGAGCGGGGAGAAGCGCTCGCCCGTCGGGTGGGTTTAATTCGAGCGGGCAAATGTCAACCTATTGTTTAGCGGTATTGGTGGGCGTTTTCTTACCTTCCGCGATTTCTTTTTCCAAGATTTCAAAAGCTTTCTTGAATTGAGGATCCTGGAAAGTTCCCACCCGATCCCGTTCCTGTTGAAGATTTTTGCGCTCTTCCTCGCTCAGTTCCGACTCCACATCCGGATGAATACCATCTTTATTGATGTCGCGTCCGTCGGGGGTGAGATACTTGGCAATTGTCACCGCTAATCCGGAACCGTCACTAAGACTGCGTACCGATTGCACTAATCCCTTACCAAAGGTTTTCGTACCGACAATAACCGCCCGATCATGATCCTGTAAAGCTCCGGAGAGAATTTCACTGGCACTAGCGGAACCACCATCGACGAGAACAACTAGAGGTTTATTAGTCAAAGCTTGATTGTTGGCCCGTTGACGTTCCGTCACCCCTTTGCGATCGACCGTAGAGACAATTAAACCATCGGGTATCCACATCCGAGCGATTTCGATGCTGGCGTAGAGTAAACCGCCGGGGTTGGAACGCAGATCGAGAATATAACCCTTCACCTGTTCAGCTTCCAATTCGCGAATCGCTTGACTCATATCGCCACTAGCTTGGGCGCTAAATTGATTGAGACGGATATAACCGACTTTACCGATCGGGGTGTTTTCTGTGTGGGCGCGTACCGGGTGAATTTCAATTTTAGCCCGGGTAAGAGTCAATTCTTTCTTCTCCTCACCCCGTTGAATCGTGATCTTAACGCTTGTCCCCACTTTGCCTCGGATCATGCTCACCGCTTGATCGAGTTCCATGTCTGCGGTAGATTTACCATCGATAGCGATAATCACATCTTTGGGCAGCACACCAGCTTTAGAAGCGGGAGTATCTTCAATGGGTGAAACCACGACTAACTGCTTGGTTTTCTCATCTTTGGTCAATTGAATCCCTACCCCGGTCAATTCTCCCGATGTATCGATTCTCATATTGTTAAACTCTTTGGGATCCATAAAACGGGTATAGGGATCATTGAGAGTTTTCAACATCTCGCGGATAGCGGTGTATGCTTCCTCTTGATTTTTGTAGGAACGATTTAAATACTGATTGCGGATGGCGTTCCAGTCCGATTGATTAAAAGTGCCATCTAAATAAGTGCGGTTGATGATCTGCCAAACCTCATCAACGGTTTCCTTGGGACTTTCCTGAAAAAAAGCTTGACTTTGGGAGAGTCGGAATCCCGCCCCCGTGACGGCGACGGTAGACAGGACCACTGCTGTAGCACCGAGAACAAGTCCGCGTTTGTTGATAACCATAGGTAATTTTCGGATAAATTAGGCTGTTCTTGCCGGAACGCTCTTTCGGGCTGACCGTCGAAATATCTTGGCAAAAAGGAGCGTTTAGGTTTACTGGAGACAGACAAAAGAACGCCTGTAGACTACTACTGTTATAACATTTATTATCTCTTTCTTTGTCAAACTGGTTATTTGAGTAGCGATCGAGTTGCCAGCAGCCCACCTCGCGACCTAAGATAGGGTTGGCTGAATAATGGTAAAAACCTTACAGGAAAGGGCTTTTAGGTTGATTGAGAGCTTCCCAAATGCACTTAAATCTGCTAGAATCTCTTAAAACCCTTGCATCACCCTTGCATCTTCTCTAATTAGTGCTAATGTACCGTAAAAGTGAGTTACCCTCAACCCCACCAGAAAACTTCGAGCTGCCCTTTGAGGGGAAATTATCCCAAGATAATCGTTGGGTAATTATGGCCAACCTCATTCCCTGGTCAGAATTTGAAGCGGGATACGCATCACTTTTTTCAGAAGAAATGGGCGCACCAGCCAAAACATTTAGGATAGCAATGTCCGCCTTAATTAGGGTTTGCTGAAAAAGCTTTTCCTGGGGGCAGGGTGTGGGGTGTGGGGTGTGGGGTTTTACCGATTTTGAGGTAGTCAGTTACCTAATTTTCAGGGAAAAAGTACCTGAATTTTCTCCCCGATCTCCGCAACGGCTGGCACTTTTTGAGGGAAAAAAAGTCTAAAAGTCTTATCCAACAAGGTTTTTAGATTTATTCAGCCAGCGCTAATTAATTTCTAAAAAATCTTGCAATTTTTTTAGATAAGTAGGGGCATCTTCTAACATGGGAAAGTGAGCGGTATTAGCCATCTCCACATACTGGATATTATTATTCAAATCCGCCGCCATTTTACCCATTTTGGCGGGGATAATAATATCTTTTTCCCCTGATACTAAAAGAGTTGGTATTTTAATCTCGGCAAATTTACCCGGCATAATTTCCACTGCTTTTTTACTCACAGATGTATAAATTGTGCCTAGGGCTGCCTCATAATCCGCCGCTAAAAAATCTTCTAAAAAAGCAATTCTTTCTGATTTTGGGATCGATCGATGCAAAAATCTCGCCATAAATAATCGATCGGCAAAAGGTACTTTTAAAAACCAATCATAACGAAACTGTACCACATACTTACCGAATTTATGAAAGGCAGTAAAAGCCGCCTTGTCCCTGTGGAGAAACCCGGTTTCTTTGTCTATAGAGCGATCGCAATTAGCCCTAAACCAATCTAACAGGTAGGTTGACTGGCGCGATTAGTTTAAGTTTAGACATAATTGTGTTAATTATGTTTTTTTAATGCAGATGAATAGCTTGGCAATAAGGCTATCATCAATTATAATTAAAATCAATAAAAACAGATCAGCGATATTTGAGAATAATTGTAATTATGAAATTTGTGTTAAGTTCTCAAAATGTTTATGACTATTTAATCGACCAAAAAATCTGCGATCGCTCACAAGAAAATCCGGGAGTAGAGCAGATTCAGGCTAAAAATTTTAACTTATTAGTGACTTTACCAGAGGGGCGAAAGTTACTGGTTAAACAAGAACAATTTATTAATTTAGAAAAGGAAACGGTGGGTGAGTTTTTTGGGGAATGGCGAATCCCCAAATTTCTAGAGAACTTTCCTGAAATTGACCATTGGCGTAGTTTTCTGCCAGAATTACTGCTCCACGATGCTGATAACTCAATTTTAGTTTCTACTTATCTGGATAATTATCAGGATTTAGCAGAGTTTTATTCTAAAGAGAATCTCTTTCCAGCTCAGGTTGCTACTCAAATCGGCGGTTGTTTGGCGACAATTCACCGTGATACCTGGAATCAGAGTATTTATCGGGAATTTTTTGTCAAAGAAGAGTTTGCTGGAAAACCGAAAGTATCTCCGCTATTATTAGAGAGTTTGGAAAGGATCGGTCCTGAAATTTTTGGTATGGCTCCGATGGATGGATTGAAATTTTTTGCACTTTATCAACGATATGATAGCTTAGGAGAAGCAGTTCATCGAGCCAGTGAAACTATTTCTCCTGTTTGTCTGACTCACAATGACATCAAGCTCAATAATATTCTTCTGAATCGAAACTGGGAAGATATTAATGGAAATGGGATCCGGTTGATTGATTGGGAAAGGTCTGATTGGGGAGATCCAGCATTTGATTTGGGAATGGCGATCGCTAGTTATCTACAAATTTGGTTGGGTAGCTTGGTGATTAGTAATTCTCTCAGTATTGAAGAATCTTTGCGACTAGCCACTACTCCCCTAGAATTGCTGCAGCCATCTATCGGTGGGTTAAC
This sequence comes from Microcystis ichthyoblabe FBCC-A1114, assembly GCF_050500245.1. Classification (NCBI taxonomy): domain Bacteria; kingdom Bacillati; phylum Cyanobacteriota; class Cyanophyceae; order Chroococcales; family Microcystaceae; genus Microcystis; species Microcystis ichthyoblabe. Next base: position 135,602 of record NZ_CP191408.1, read on the forward strand.
TTTAGCTTATTTAGAAACTTTCCCAGAAATCTTAGAATATCGTCCTGATTTCTTAAAGCAAGTAGTCCAGTTGGCCGGTTTTTCTTTAATTATTGCAATTTTAGCAATGGTTCAGTATCAAAAAATCTTTAATAATACCGGAATTGCTATGCTTCAGGTAGCCAAGGCTTTGTTATGTCGTCCTGAATCATCAATGTCCACGATTTTTGGGGCTACTGCTACGCAGTTAAATCAGATAAATTCTTCTGTTGTTGGCCAAGTTTAATATCGTTGAGTATCTTGAAAAATTATGTCATTACTTAATTCTCAATTCCATCATTTAGCCCCTGAGGTTAGAGGTCGGTTAAAGGAAGCTTTGTTAGATATTGTTGAAAATCTCGAAATTTCCGCTGATTTTTCGATCCGTCATCCTAACTATCAACCCTGGGAAATGCCGGCTGAGATGTTGTCTCGGATTCAGGCTTTACCGAAGGAAATACAGGATAAATATATGAGCTTACAGTTGAGGAGTTTTCTTTATGGCATTTATTATAATGGGTCGATGCAAGCATCGCAAGCATTAGGTTCTGAGAATAAGGGTCAGCAATTAGATTTGGAGAATAATAGTTTTGCTGGCGTAGCTATGGACTTTTATTTACAGTTGGAAGAAGCGAACAAGGGGAAGGGATATTTTGATTCGGGTTGGTCAATTTTGAGAGAGGAAACCGATGGCAGTTTGGCTGTGACTAAGGGCGGTTTGCGACTGCATATCCAACGGGAAAAGCATCTTCAAGAGTCTGAGCAAGCGGCGGCAGTGGGGGGTGTTGTGTCAATTTTGATGCCTAAGAATTTTGTACAAAATGGCTTTTATATGGCGGTGGGTAATGCCGGTTTACAGAGAGAGGAAGCGATGGTGCGGCTCTATTTTAATGTTACTCCCGAAGGCGCGGTGGCTGTGATGACTGGGTTGACTGAAAGGTTAAATGAGAGGGGGATTCCTTTTAGTTTTAAGGCTTTATATAATCCAGTTGATTATCAACGATATGATGCTGGGGTGCTTTATTTTGGCAAAACAGATTATGAGTTGGTGAGGCAGGTTGTGGCTAATGTTTATCAGCAGAATCAGTCTGTTTTTAAGCCTGAAATACCTTTATTTACTCTGGAGTTAGCACCGGGATTGGGGTTAGCGGAGGAACCGGACAAAAAGTTTGGCAGTGAGGAAAGTTTTGGGATGAATCGCTGTCAGATTATAGCCAATGGGTTGTTGATGGCTTGGCAACAGGAGGACAATTCTGCGGCGGGTCGGATTGCTGCTATTTCTGAGCAGTTTTCTGGGTTGGGGATTGATTGGCAGCGTCCTTATTTGAATGCTGATTCTGAGGATGTTTATCAGGGATTAGAGTTGGCAAGCTGATGCTAAGAGAAAATCAGAAACCGGGTTTTTACTATTTTCCTGAGTTATTCTGGGTAAAGCATAGAAAAAACCCCGGTTTCTTTCTTGGCGCAGAACTCGGAGACTCAGAAACCGGGTTTCTTTTTCGGGTAAAATAGGCTTATCGCCTTGCTTTTACTCTGGTTGGCAAAAGCGACCTGTGACTCGCTCATATTCATCTTCCAGTAACCACATAAGACTTTCTTCGTAAGTATCGCTGGTAAAGATAGATTGATAGTTTTGTGCGGGATTTTGAATCGAGAATTTACCGGATTGTTCTTTAACTAACATCAGAATATAGGGGGGTGAAAGCCAAGGATCTACCCAGATTTCGGCAAATTCCCATTGTGTTTTTTCTGTTGGCGTAATTTGCGTTTTTGCGTTTTCAGGATTTTGTGGTGCGCGGTCTGGTACGAGGTATGACATGATATTTTCCTGTGCTTTTTTTTATTTTTATTTCTCCATAGTGGAGAGGGATTCTCGTTCCATCTAATTTTAGGATATACCCAATTGGTTCGGCAAAAAATAATCCATAGCGTTCGTATTTGTCTTCTGAATCTGCTGCTCCCGTTCTCTCTCCTCTTTGCTTAATTTCCTCTGCCACTCTCTCCATTGTCTGGCGATTGTTAAACAAATAGACGATTCCTTCGATTTCCAGTTCTCTTTGGGATTTTTCGGTTTCGGGTAAATGTTTGTCAATCAGACTGGTTCGGTTTTCTAGATATATTTCTCTGTTAATACCACTCATGTGATTTGTTTAACTAGCCATCTTACTATAACAAAAAGCGGTAAGGGTCGCTATGCCGTCAGGCTTATCGCCTATCTTAAAATAAAGTAGCAATCGGCCCATCGCTAAAGTTTAGTCTCATTAGGGCATAGGGCTATTTTTTTGACCCACCACCCCCCGAACCCAGGGGAGAGAGATACAAAAAAGACATAATTGTGCTAGTTCTGTCTCAAAAACAAAGCTCGGTGATACGAAATCATGGGAATTTGCGGTCATAATCTACATGAAATTACGGTGTTTTGGTCGGTGAATTTGAGACATAATTGTGCTAGTTAGATGAACCTTAAAGTTGCTCAAGCTATTGTCATTATTTGAGAGTTAGGCAACAATAAGAATCGCCAATTCAAAAATGAAACGCATCAACCTCAAGAGTTGACAAAGAAAGGCTCATCAGGTACTGTCTGATCATTAACAAAAACAAATCAGACCCAAAATGAGCCACCAACATCTTAACATAGAACAAAGAAACTTGCTCTACCAACTTAGTCAGGAGGGAAATTTATCTCAACGGCAAATGGCCGTCTGGCTCGGATGTCATCAAAGCACAATATCACGGGAATTAAAAAGGAATCAAAGTTCTCTTGGCTGCTATCTACCTGACACAGCACAAGCTGAAAGCGAGACAAGGCGAAAAAATGCCAAACAACCCTTTAAAAATGTCAGCGAGTCAGCCTTAGAGTTGGTCAAAGAAGGATTGAAAGATTATCATAGTCCCGAACAAATAGCAGGTCGTCTGAAAAGAGCCAGTCAAGAATCTCTCAGTCACGAAACCATCTATCAAATGATCTATCAGAACTATCACGGATGTGGAGAGTACCAGAAATATTTACGCCGGGGGCTTTGTCAAAGAAAGAGTCGAGGCGGAGCAAAAAGTAAGCGTGGAGGGATTCCAGGGCGTGTAGATATCAGCGAGCGACCAGTAATTGCTGACCAGAAAACTGAAATCGGTCATTGGGAAAGTGACACAATGATTGGAGGCAATCATCTAGGAGTTCTCGTTACTCATGTAGATAAAGCCTCGAAATTTTTAGTAGCAGGATTAGCCAAAAACAAAACCGCATCGGAAATCAATAGAGTCACAGAAAAACTTTTTCAAGAGATTCACCCTGACAAAAGAAAAACCTTTACTTGTGACAACGGCAAAGAATTTTGTGGACATCAAGAGTTGAGTCAGAAACTAGGAGCAGATTTTTATTTTGCTACTCCTTATCATTCGTGGGAGAGGGGATTAAACGAGCATACCAATGGACTGTTAAGACAATTTTTCCCTAAGGGAACGAATTTTAAAATCGTTAAGCCAGAGGAGGTGGAAAGAGCCGTAAACTTGATTAACAATCGTCCTCGAAAATGTCTTGACTATCGTACCCCGAATGAGGTATTCTATAAAGGTAGATCAGACAGTGATGCAATTCAGACTTGAATTGGCCAATTATAGGGAAAGGAAGAGCATAATTAATCTGATTACCTCAAAGTAAAACTTATTCCAAGAGGAAACGAAAATGGCTAACATTACTATTTCTGATTTACGTCCTGCTGGTGCAGATTTGTTCTCCGATTCTGAGAGTTACCTTACTGACTTGACCGAGTCGGAAACGCTTGGTACATTAGGTGGCGCTGGTTCTATCACTATTTGTTGGCAAGATAAAACAACCCGAATGCGCTCTATCTCTATTTGTTGGGATTAGAAAAACTCCAGGTTCTTGTTAAGAAACTAGCCCAGTTTTTACTAAAATCTCTCTATCATCCAGTTAGGTTGACCTGACTGGATTATATTCGTGTTAGTGCTATTCATCCCAAATTACTGACAACTGACACTGACTCAATTTGATTGATAATCCACTCGCCAAACAACTCTGAAACAATTTGATAGCGTAACTTATTATCTAACTCGGCCTGAAAGATCTCCTCCACCAAAATCAAATGCACTCCCTTAGAAGTCACAATCGGTTTAAGAACCTCTGGTGGTGTCGCCGCAAAAACAGCCGATGAAATCTCTGACTTCAAATCTTTACGAGACAATATTCCTCGATATCCTCCTTTTCGGCGTAACTCCTTATCCTCAATATACTTGTGAGTCACATCATAGAAACTCATTTCCCCTTCCTGAATAGAATAAAATAATTCCATCGCTAAATCTTCGTCTTCTAACACCACTTCATACATCACTACCCCAGCATAATCTAATTGATTTTCATAAAAGTAAGGCTCAACTTTTTCGGCAAATAGATGAGTCATCAACTTTTCGGAAATAACGGTGATGTAGGCAATTTCTTCTAAATCATCTACAGACAAATGGTGTTTCTCTAGCCAAGCAAAAGTTTCTTGTACGCCACGAAGTTTCTGAAGAAGTCTAAGAGTATCCGCCGCTTGCTGAAGTTCCTCATTATCCACAGTTATCCCGGCTTCCGTAGCTGCATCAGTAATAATCTGACGACTAACAATGGACTGGATTAAATCGGGTATTTGAAGAGATAGCTTAACTTGTTTCAGAATATCTTCAGCAGTAATGGTAATAGATTGTGACATAATCTTTCTCCGGGTAATCAAAACATTTTTATGGATTCCCGCAATTCGCGGGAATGACAGGCCCTCGAACAAAAGCTTTCTAAAATTCTAAACCTCCTTTTTGTAACTTCTTGAATGGGTCAAGAATAAAATCAATAACGCGACGCTGACGCACCACCACCTCAGCCGTAGCCGTATCTCCCGGACGTAATGGAATACAGTCATTAGCACTAGGAATACAAGTTTTATTTAACTCAATTTCTAGTTCATAAATTGCTACTCGTCCCTGAGATGTTTCTTGCATTTTGGTGGTTGGGGAAATTTTAATTAAACTTCCATCAACTACGCCATAGTCCTGAAAAGGATAAGCATCAAACTTCATCTTAACCGCCATTCCTTTCTGTAATGAACCACTTTGTGTAGTGGCCATTTCTGCTTTCAATAAAATATCCGCTTTTTGGGGCGCTATTTCTACAATCATTCCTCCTTGTTGTACCACATCTCCCACCCCAGTAATCGGCAAACTAAAAATAGTGGCTCCTTCTTGGGCTCTAACAATCCGTTTCTCTAACTCAAACTTCAAAGAATCAATTTCTTTCTTTGTTTGCGTCACCTCAGATTTAAGACTACTGATTTGGCTATCCAAACTTTTTAGCTGTTCTTGAATTTTAGACAGAGCAATTTCCCCCGCATGAGTAAGGGTTTGAACACTATTCTCTTGCTCGGCTAAACGCAACTTCGCTTGCTCAATGTCCGCTTCCCCTTGATTAACAATTCTCTGATAAATCCTCTTTTGTTCGATTAATCGTAACTCCGCTTGCTCAATATCCGCCTTCCCTTGATTAACAATTCTCTCATAACTGCTTTTCTGCTCTTCTAATCGCAGTCTGGCTTGCTCAATATCTGCTTGACTTTGCTTCCAAATACTTTGTCTTTCATCGGCGATATTTTCCTGTTCAACGACCCGAACTTCCGCTATCACCCCATTATGGAAAAGATTCTGGTAACGTTCGACTTCCCTCAAGGCTTTTTGTAAGCGCAATTCTGCTAAATTATAAGCGGTGTTGCTATCCTCTAACTGTTGTTTGGCTTGGGCAACTTGAGTCAGTTTCTCTTCTCTTTGTAAATTTAAGGTTCTTCTGAGTGCTGCCAGATTTTGCTCCGCTTGAGCAATTTGAGTCAGTTTTTCCTGTTCTTGCAAATTGTATGTTGTCTTAAGAGACTGAAAGGTTTGTCGAGCTTGTTCTACCTGAGATAGTTTCTCTAATTGTTGGGACTGATTTTGCCGTTCTTGGGTACGCAGTTCGGTTTCTAGTTGATTTTTTTGTTGCTTTAGTGCATTCAGCCGATTATTTTGACTTTGTAGTTGAATTTGCAGTTGGGTAATTCGCTCACGAATAGGGAGACTGTCCAGTTCCATTAAAATATCCCCAGCTTTTACCATGTCTCCTTCTTCAATATTTAGCATTTCAACTTTAGCCGTTTGGGAATTAAGAGCCGCAGATGTATAGGTTAAATTTAGCTTTTGCTTAATTGTACCACCTTGCGGTTCTAACCGTCCCCTAGCACTACCCGTTTCATCTACCCGAGACAACATTCCCCAAGGCAAAGCGATCGCCACAAAAACGATTAAAAAATAGAGCAGTCCTCGCGTCCACCGCTGAGGTAACGCATCCAACAGTTCCTTTGTGGCAAAAGACCAATCCGCCGAAGAATTTAGGTTACTTCCTGGTAGATTTTGGTCGCTTTTACGACCATTTAAGTCTGCTTGGTTAATCTCATTAAACTGGGTCATAATTTATGAAAATCTTGCTCAGATTTATGAACATTAGTTAAGTTGCTGATGATTTAAATAGTAGTAATGCCCTTTTTTTGCCATTAACTGCTCGTGATTTCCTTGCTCTATTAATACTCCTCTATCTAAAACTAAAATTATATGAGCATTTCTAACGGTAGATAAGCGATGGGCAATAATTAATGTAGTACGTCCCTTAAGAATTCTATTCAAATTAGTCTGAATAATTCGCTCCGACTCCACATCTAAGTGGGAAGTTGCCTCATCAAAAATCAATAGACGAGGATTGCCTAATAACGCCCTAGCGATGGCTAATCTTTGCCGTTGACCACCAGACAATAACCCTCCACCTTCACCAATCTGGGTTTCATAACTCATCGGTAACTTTTGACCCATATTCCGCACTTCACTTTGAAGTATAAAAAACTACAGGTCTTTTCAAAGAAAAAAAATCAGAATAATCAAAAAAAATACTCAACCAATCAGATGTTGAGGAGAAATCATAAAATGCCAAATATTTTTTCGGCTCGAAGAGTTAAACTAAGTCACAACAATTCGAGGAGTAGTGACTCTCCTATAAGCATATTACTCAATTGTTATCAACTTTGTTGCTTTGTTATTTAGACTAACGATGACAGATAATATTTTTGACAAGATGAAGGCAGAAAATTTAAAATAAAACGGCGTTCTTCAGTTAAATTGACAATTTGCTTGACCCCATTCACAATAAAAATATGAATGCCCTGAAAACATTGAAATATCCATCTCATTGTGGGACGACTCGTTAATTTACTGACTTGATTTTTGACTCCAGCCTTTGCTCTTTTTAAGCTATTTCTTAGTTCTCTTTGTCCGAGGTTATAGACTAACAAGCAGAAAGACATCAAGAATAACATTGTCTCGATTCTTTCCGTTTTTTTAACAAAGAAACTATCCGCAAAAAATAAAGGCTCTTTCAAAAATCTAAATCCTCTTTCACAAGACTGTTGATTTTTATAAGTTGTCACCATTTCGGCTGAGTCTAATTTGTCTTCTTCATCAACTAAGTTAGTTGCTAAAATAAATCTGCCTGCTTCCTTTCTTCTTCTGACTATCTCTTCAGTTTTTTCTTGCCCTACGCCGCTAATTTTATAAATCGTTTTATGGTCTTTTGATTGACTGGCAATTAGGTCAATTTCTAGGATTTTAACGAGGTTTAATTTTTGATTAATTGCTCTTAATTTATATCGGGCTTGTTGGGGATTTTCAAACTCTTCTTTCTGCAAGCTCTTGAGAATTCTCTCCCCTTTGTCTTTTTCTTTTTTCAGGTTATTTTCTAGTTTTTTTAAGTCACTTATTTGTCTTTTTTCACTGGTTACTATTAGCCAGATTTGTTGGATTCCCCCATAAGTCACTTTTTCTTCTTTCCAGGTATATCCTTCTAAATTTAGCTCTGCCCTTTTTTCTCTTTCCTTGGCCTCTATTTCTTCCATTTCTGAATTTTGGACTAATTCTTTGGCTCTTTTTATCGTCATGGGAACTCTACTTATCCATTTTAGATGTTGAATTAGTTGAAGATTCTCTTGACTATATAAGGCACTGTCACAGACCATAATACTGTCAAATTTTATTTGTTTTTTAAATTCTACTAAGATTTTGCCAAAGACAGCTTTGTCCGCTTCATTTCCATCTCCGACTCTCACAAATAATGGTACGTCTCCATCCTCGGTTGTTATTAAGTCTAAGACGCATTGTTTCAAATCTGGTCGATGGTCACGAGAATATCCTTTGGTAATAATTATTGGTCTTTCTTTGAGCAGCTCTTCTTCTTTCTCTTTTTTTCTTCACTTTTATATTCTCCATCTAGATGAAATGATGTGGCATCTAGATGAGAATATTTTGTCTCTATTTTAAATTTTTTGATGACCGATAAGACAACTTCTATAAAGATATCATTCAGTCCATGTTTGTATAATTCATCCATGACTCTCCCAATTTTATCATCATTGATATAATCGGTTTTTATTTCTTCTCCCAATAATTCTTCGATTCCTTTATCTTCAAAAAATTGACTAAATAAGTATAAAGGTCTTGAAACAAATCCTAATCCATTGATTAGAATAGCTTTGACCACTGTTCCTGCTGAAATTTTTTCTCGGGGGTCGATTCCTAATTTAGAGTTGATTATTTCAACTATTCCTATTTCGTCAATTAGCCCGGCTACTATTCCTAAGTGATCTAGGTTTTTAATTTTTACCTCTGAGATAGGAGACAATTTTTGTACCTTTAATAGATTTTTGAGCTTTTTGATTGTCTCACTTTTTTGGGACTAATTCTCTGAGTATTTTTACTTATTTTTTCTTGAATGAGTTTATGCTACTTTATACTACATTTTGAAGTGCGGAGTGTCGGTTTTGAATAAACTCGTCAGCACCTGCTAATTGAGCGGCTTCGATAATTTCCGCCTGAGTTGCAGAAGGTCGCGCTAGGGTCAAGTTGTCCCGAATTGTGCCACCAAATAAAAAAGTATCCTGGTCAACAACACCAACCCTTTGACGCAAAGAAGATAAAGAAATGCTAGTTATGTCATGACCATCAATGAAAATCTTCCCATCTGTAGGGGTATATAGCCCCAAAACTAGCTTAGAAATAGTAGTTTTTCCTGAACCAGAACGCCCCACTAAAGCTACAGTCTGTCCGGCTTTGATTTCAAAGCTGAGATTCTCTAAAACATTAGTTTCGCTTTCTGGGTGGTAACGAAATGTCACCTTGTCAAAAATAATATCTCCTCGTAAATATGTTAAATAATAACGAGCCTGAGATTGCAAATCTTCCTCTGGTTCGGTATCAATCACATCATTAATTCGCTCCACTGCAATGATTACCTCCTGTAACTCATTCCATAGAACCGTTAACCGCTGAAAAGGGTTTATTACATTGCCAATTAACATATTAAAAGCCACCAACTGCCCGATGGTTAATTCTCCTTGAATCACTAACCAAGCGCCAAACCAAAGCAGCCCAGTGGTCACTAAAGATTCAATGGTTAAGCTAAATACTTGGAGTCGGTTGCTAATAATCTGCCCAGAAAAGTTTTTGCGAATTGACTTGTTGAGAAACTCCTCCCAACGCCAGCGCACTACTTGCTCAATTGCCAGAGATTTGACCGTGCGTACACCAGTCAAAGATTGGATTAAATAACCACTTTCTTCCGCTAAGGCCGCAAATATTTCTCTGGATATCTTTTGTAGGAAAGGAGTAGCAATGATAGCAAGCAGGAAAAAAGGTGGCACAATGACTAATGCCAGTAAAGCCATTTTCCAGCTATACCAGAACATAAGTCCCACATAGATAAAGACCGTGAGTAAATCTAATACAATAGATAGGGCTTCACCCGTTAGAAATCTCTCAATCTTGCGGTTTTCCTGCACCCTGGCCATGATATCCCCCACATAGCGAAACTCAAAAAAACGCAGGGGTAATCGGAAAGTGTGGGTAATAAATCCCACAATCATGGCTAAATTTACTTTGTTGGCAGTGTGGTCGAGGAGATATTGTCGTAATCCGGTCAAAGCAACCCGAAATAAACCAAAAATGACTAACCCTAATCCCACAGCCGTTAAGGTTAATGTACTGCCTTGAACAACTACCCGGTCGAGGAGTAACTGAGTAAATAGTGGGGTAACTAATCCGAAAATTTGAATGACTAAGGAAGCAATAAATACTTCTAGTAATACTTGACCGTGAGGACTGGCTAAATTAAAAAATTGCCAAAATGGGGTAGTATGATTTTTGAGTTCCTTGATTAAAGCTGTCGGTTGTAGGAGTAGTGTATAACCCTGCCAACCTGTTTTAAATTCTGGATATGTTAAACTCCGTTGACCAATAGCAGGGTCAGCAACAATGACTTGATTGCGAGTGATTTCATAAACTACGATATAATGTTTGCCTTCCCAGTGAGCGATTGCGGGTAATTTTTGTTTAGCCAGTTGGTCAATACTGGCTTTAACTGGTCTAGTGGAAAATCCGATACTTTCCGCCGCAGCGGATAGTCCTCGCAAAGAAGCCCCATTGGCATCTACATTAGCAATATCTCGAATGCGGTTGACACTAAACTTTTTGCCCCAATAACGGGCAACCATTACTAAACAAGCAGCACCACAGTCAGAACCACTTTGTTGCTCAAAAAAAGGATAGCGTCTAGTAATATGCTGCCATAGATGAGTAACGCGCTGAGTGGGGCTAGGGAAATAAGCCTTGTTAACTTTTTGCTTGTGGGTTTTTAGATATATTTCATCTTTGATTGTGCTAATTCCCGCAATTAGTTCCTGGTCGTCGTTTACGGATAAATCTAGTTGAGTATTGATGGAAAATTTACTTTTTTGTTCATTATCTTTAGCGGTAGCTAAATTGTACAAATACTCCTTAAATCGGGAATTTTTATGAATGATAGAGCGCAAAACTTTACCAGGAATATAACATAGCTCTGCTTGAGGCGAAACCCTGACAGCATAATCTAAAAAACCGGCTTCAGGAAACAAAGTACATTCCCCAAATAGTTGAGCCGGATGCAGGGTGCTAATTAAGTCCAGGCTACTGTTAACCAGTCTTACTTTGCCAGCGACCAAAATATATAAGCCATCGGATGCTGAGATACTTTCCAACAACAAACCGGGGTTAGGTTTTGAAAATTCAGCCGACTCAACTAAACTGGCTAAATCCTCTTCTGATAAAAATTGACCGACTAGACCAGATAGATATTCTTTGGCAGTCATTTCTCCCTCGATAGTGTTGCAAACACTTAATAGCACTTAATAGATTTTTCATGATGATTAAGAAAATGCCACCTCCTCTGGAATGTCCCTAATCACAATGCCGCTTTTACTGGATTTTTTCGGCTCATTTTTTTCAAGGTTATTCGATTTTGGTCTGGTAGATAAACCCATTTGTTTGAGTAGTCTGTTGATATGGCGATCGCTGATTTTAATTCCTAATTCTGCGCTCAGGTGCTCGCTGAGTTTCTTAGCAGTCCATCGGGAAGCCGAATAACTAAAATCACGGTGAGGGACTTTAACTTCTCTAGGGCTTTGACTGACTAACTTCCTCAAACGCTGCAAGCATTCCTCGTCTACAGTTTGAGGTCTGCCAATTGGGCCACTATTCCACTGGTGAGCCTGACCAGACTTGGCGAGGGTTATCCAATGGCGTGCTGTACTATGGGAACAGCCCAACTCTTGGCAAATTTGGGTTTGGGTTTTACCCTCATCTGCCAGCAGCATAATTTGAATTCGTTGAAAATGGCGCTTAGACAACCCTTTTTCTAGGCTTTTTTCTAAGTGTTTTCTCTGAAAAGCACTGAGAAATCGACCAGAGTTATTGGGAAAATTAATACCAGTTTGAGATGATTTCATAAGCTGATACTCATTGGCATTAGAGGATTTTGGACAATCTGCGACATCTTTGCAAAACAAAATTTGGCGTTGCGTATTTGCGGTATAAATCAATTAGACACGGGTATTACCTCGTACTCGTAGAACAGATGGTGGGCAGTTAGCACGGTGTATGTCGCCCATGCTTTTTGAGCATTATACCAGATCCTTCTGGTTTAAGTAGTCGGACATAAGTTTTCGCTGCTGTATAAAGTTTTGTAAATAGGGTAGAAAGCTGTATGCAGCAGCGAAAACCGCCTCTTTTACATTCCTTAACATAGTGTTGTTGTTCATTTATGGCTCTTCTGGTTTCTGTGTGGAAACGAGGTCTATACTGATAGTTTCTTCTTTCAAAATAGTCCTAAAAGTCCTGACCAGTAAGCATTTAACCTTACATAAGCAAAAATTATCACACAAATTTGAGAAGAGCCCAGAAGGTAAGAGGTAGTTAGATATGTGTAATTAATTTTGCTTAGGTACTTATCATCCAATTCCGCTGTATAATTTCCTCCACTAAAATCAAGCTTATCCCTTTAGCTTTCACAATAGGTTTAAGCAACTGAGGAGGTTTCGTAGCAAACACAGCAGCAGATATTTCTGGTTTTAAATCCTGGCGACGCTGTACCCCCAAATATCCACCCTGACGGCGTAACTCTTTATCCTCAATATACTTGTCAGTCACATCATAGAAACTCATTTCCCCTAGCAAACCCTAATTAATTTCTAAAAAATCTTGCAATTTTTTTAGATAAGTAGGGGCATCTTCTAACATGGGAAAGTGAGCAGTATTAGCCATCTCCACATACTGGATATTATTATTCAAATCCGCCGCCATTTTGCCCATTTTGGCAGGAATAATAATGTCTTTTTCCCCTGATACTAAAAGAGTTGGTATCTTAATCTCGGCAAATTTACCTGGCATAATTTCCACTGCTTTTTTACTCACAGATGTATAAATTGTGCCTAGAGCTGCCTCGTAATCCGCCGCTAAAAAATCTTCTAAAAAAGCAATTCTTTCTGATTTTGGGATCGATCGATGCAAAAATCTCGCCATAAATAATCGATCGGCAAAAGGTACTTTTAAAAACCAATCATAACGAAACTGTACCACATACTTACCGAATTTATGGAAGGCAGCAAAAGCCGCTTTATTATACTCAAAAATGCCATTACAGGTTAAAATTGCTTTGACCACTCTTTCGGGGTACATAGTAATAAAAAAAGTCGCCACTGATGCCCCCATAGAGTGACTATTGAGATAGATTTTTTCAATTTCCAAACTATCTAAAAACAAGGCCAAATCAAGGGCATATTCTTCTAAATCGTAGGAAAGATCGGAGGATTTTTCCGGCAATTTAGACCGACCAAAACCCCGCATATCGTACAATAAACAATCAAAGCGATCGCAAATTGCCGCAGCTGTTGATCGCCAATAGCGTCCCGATCCTCCCCAACCATGAATAAACACCATCACCGGCTTTTTTTGGGCAGATTCCGACTGTCGAATCCACTCGTAATAGTGGGGAACACCGCGAACAGTGATTGTTTTATCGATTATTTGAGTTTTCATGATAGTTAGATACCTAGCCATCCTCGTAAAGAGTTTTGCAAACGTCGCGCATCTGTGTCCGATAGTCGTCCGATTCTCTTAAGGAGTAAATCTTGTTGGATTGTGTATATCCCCCGCTTAACGGCCGTCGGTACATTCAATCCCTCGTTCTCCCAATCTTCCAGCAAAAACTCGCCCTCCAGTAAATTATTGATGCGACTGGTAAGGGGAACCAGAAAAACATCCCGTGAACGGTGAGGAGAACTAACAATGATAACCGGTCTGATTTTAGCGTCCGCTAAATCTGAAAAAGGATAACGAACGAGAACGATTTCAAGCTTCGAGTAATCGTTCATAGATGTCGTCTTCCAGATTATCCCAAATCTTAGCCAGTGCAGTTTCGCTGACTTTTTGCCAGAAATCCGAGTTTGTCTCCTCCGGGATGAGGGTGACTAAAACCCTAGTACCCTCTGGAATCGGCACGGATTCGAGGAGTTCGATCCGGCCTTCTTTGACAATTGCGGGAACGGTATTGAGCATGGTTAACCTCGATTTTTCCCCTTAAGCGGATTCTTGACTGGGTAGAGAGGAAGGATGAACCAATAGATCTGCCGTGGAACGTTTTTCCACCATTTCGCGGGTGATTAAACAGCGTTTCACGTCCTTGCGCGAGGGCAATTCGTACATGACATCGAGCATTAATTCCTCGACAATACCCCGTAGGGCCCGGGCCCCAGTTTTGCGACGATAGGCCTCTTGGGCGATCGCTAGGACGGCATCAGATTTAAACTCTAACTGTACATTGTCCATCTTCAACAGTTTTTGATACTGTTTCACCAAAGCGTTGCGGGGTTGCGTCAGGATAGCGATTAAAGCTTCCTCATCCAGGGGTGAAAGCGCAGCTAGGACGGGAATCCGACCGACAAACTCCGGAATCATGCCAAATTTGACTAAATCATCGGGAGTCATTTGTTTTAATAACCCTGCCGCTACCTTATCCTTACTAGCTTGGCCATCTCCCGGTTGAATAAAGCCCATGGATTTTTTACCGAGACGCTGATCGATCACCTTATCTAAACCGACAAACGCCCCACCGCAGATAAACAGGATATTGCTGGTGTCAATCTGAATACAATCCTGATAGGGGTGTTTGCGGCCGCCTTGGGGGGGAACATTGGCGATCGTTCCCTCTAACATTTTCAGTAAAGCTTGCTGTACCCCTTCTCCGGACACATCCCGGGTAATCGAGGTATTTTCGCTCTTACGGGCAATTTTATCGATTTCATCGATGTAGATAATGCCCCGCTGCGCTTCTTCCACGTCTAAATCTGCCACTTGTAACAGACGCAAGAGAATATTTTCCACATCTTCCCCCACATAACCGGCCTCGGTTAAAGTGGTGGCATCAGCGACGGCAAAAGGTACATCGAGGATTTTAGCCAGAGTTTGAGCTAGAAGGGTTTTTCCCGATCCTGTGGGACCAATTAACAGAATATTGGATTTTTGCAGTTCGATGCTATCTTCTGGACTACCGCCACCGGCTTTTTGGGTTTGGATATCTTTGAGGCGTTTGTAATGGTTATAAACGGCCACCGAAAGCACTTTTTTCGCCTCATTTTGACCAATAACGTAGTCATCGAGGTGTTTTTTAATCTCTCTTGGTTTGGGAATTTGTTCCCAAGTGGTTTTGTTTTGGCCCGATCGCCGTTTGTTGGGACGTTCCTCCACTGGGGCGACCGGACTGGGCGGTTCCATCAATTCCTCATCGAGAATTTCGTTACACAGTTCCACACACTCGTCACAGATATAGACCCCCGGCCCGGCGATTAATTTTCGCACTTGTTCCTGGGATTTGCCGCAAAATGAACACTTGAGGTGGGAGTCGTACTTAGACATAGTTTATTTACAGGGAAGTAACGGGAACGGTAGGATCGGGCAGTTCGGGACGGGAAATCACCAGATCGATTAACCCATATTCTTTGGCTTCGACGGCCGACATGAAAAAGTCCCGTTCGGTGTCGTTGGCGATGCGATCGTAGGGTTGACCGGTGTGGTGAGCCAGCATGGTATTGAGTCTCTGTTTAATATAGAGGATCTCTTTGGCCTGGATGGCGATATCACTAGCTTGACCTTGGGCGCCGCCGAGGGGTTGGTGAATCATGATCCGGCTACTGGGTAGGGACATCCGTTTACCTGCTGCGCCGCCACAAAGCAGGAATGCTCCCATACTAGCGGCTAAACCGAAACAAATTGTCGCCACGTCGGGGCGAATTTGTTGCATGGTGTCGTAGATAGCTAATCCGGCATAAACGGAACCGCCGGGGGAGTTGATATAGAGTTGGATATCTTTTTCGGGATCTTCTGCCTCCAAGTAGAGGAGTTGGGCGACGATCGAATCAGCGACCTGATCATCGACGGGAGTTCCCAAAAAGACAATTCTCTCGCGCAGGAGTCGAGAATAGATATCAAAAGCCCGTTCACCCATGCCAGACTGTTCGATTACCACGGGTAAAACGTTAGCTAGGGAGTTTCTCCCCGTGTTGGCGTAGATAGCAGGGCGACAATTACTGGTAATTGGGTAGTCAGGTGATCTCGATTCGAGCATAATTTTTTCGGTTCCGCTATCACAATCTTAGGGTTTTTGCTTGGCTGTGGAGCTTTGACTGGCAAATGTTAAGCATCTTTAGCACTTCTGTCCATCTATTATGCCCTAAGTTTTCCCCGGTTGGCAGGAATCAGTGATCAGTGATCAGTGATCAGTTATCAGTTATCAGTTATCAGTTTTAG
This sequence comes from Microcystis ichthyoblabe FBCC-A1114, assembly GCF_050500245.1. Classification (NCBI taxonomy): domain Bacteria; kingdom Bacillati; phylum Cyanobacteriota; class Cyanophyceae; order Chroococcales; family Microcystaceae; genus Microcystis; species Microcystis ichthyoblabe. The sequence goes on from NZ_CP191408.1 coordinate 151,844, forward strand.
ACACAGCAAGCCTTTTAGGGATTTAAAGAACATTTAAAAGGGGGTTTTTGGGGCAATTCTGAGTGTACTATCATGCCTAAAAGCCTGAAGACTCGTAAAATGAACTTGTTAATCCCGTTGAATTTTACCCCGTATTACGTGAACTAAAATCTGAAACCCTTGCTACAGCGCAAATTTAGAATTGCTGAGTTATCAGGAAATGGGGGGATGGGGGAATTCAACCAATACCCTAAAACCCCAACACCCCAACACGACTGCTAACTCCTTACGGTTCTTCCTCGGCTGCCAACACTTCCACTTCGGTGAATGCGAAGGTTTCTTCTGTTTCCTCCTCCTCGCTTGTTTCTTCCTCTAGGGAACCTTTGGGGACGAGGGTGATAGTAGCCTTTTCTTTCAGCCATTCTAGGGTGTTTTCCGCCAGCATTTCTTCGGTGATCACCTGTTCCAGACGCTGCCTATCTATGTCGCGATCGGACAATTGGGCCATGATATTAGCTATTTTTTCCGTTACCGCTTCGGGACTGACTTCAATGCCTGCGACTTTAGCCAATTCTTGCACCACGAGAGTCTCTTTTAGACTTTCGATCGCATCAGGACGGGTGCTTTCCCGCATTTTGGGAATATTATCTTTTGTAAACAACTGGTTGACATCTAGCCCCATTTGTTGAAATTCCATGAAGCTTTGGGTCAAAATATGCGTCACTTCCTTTTCGATCAACGTCTCCGGTAAATCTAAAGTGGCACCCTTAACTAATTCCTTGGTTAAAGCGTCATAAATGCTTTCTTTGGTTTCCTTCTCCGCTTGTTCTTGGAAGCGTTTCTCTAAACTTGCTCTTAATTCGGCGATTGTCTCCTGATCGCTGACTTCTTGGGCAAAATCGTCGTCAAGCTCTGGTAATTCCTTCGCTTTTAACTCTTTCATCGTAATGGTAAAGATTACCGCTTTTGCTGCCACATCCTCTTTGGGATAATCTTCTGGGAAAGTTAAAGTCATCTCTTTGACTTCTTCCGGTTTCATGCCGACAATTCCTTCCACCATCCCCTCGATAAAGCGTCCTGCTTCCATATCCACCTGCAGATCTTCGCCGTCAATATCCGGGATATCCTCGCCAGTTTCGACGGATTTTCCCCGATAATCAACGATCGCCACATCTCCTAGCTGCGCCCCGCGATCTTCCACGGGAACCAATGTCGCTAACTGTTCTTGACGCTCTTTAAACCAATTTTCCACGGATTCGGGATCATAAACGGTTTCTTCGGCAGTAACGCTCAGATTTTCGTAATCTCCGAGAATAATTGTCGGGGCCACATCCACGGAAACTGAAAAAGTCAAAGCTTTACCCGGTTCATAGGCAGCGATCAAATCCTCAAACTTAGACAATAGCTGCGGAGTACCCAGGGACTCGATCCCCTCCTGTTTTAGGGCAGATTCGAGACAATTTTCGATTAATTCCTCAATTACCGCCGCTTTTACAGCTTTAGAACCCAATCTTTGCAGAAGAATCTGACGGGGAACCTTACCGGGGCGAAAACCGGGTATATTGGCCGACTTCGCTAAATTATTTACCACTTTCTCGTGGGTGTTTTTCGTGGTTTCGGCGGGAATTTCAATTTCTAAACCTATCTGACTGGCAGGAAGCTTTTCCTGAATAACTTTCATTGATTTTTCTAGCTCTTACGACAAGGAACGTTTATAATAGGGTGAGCGGTGTTTACGCCTGCGGTGGATCCGTCCCGCTCATGATATTCTAGGGGAATAGCTGCAGTTGCTCCCCAAGCTCTCACAATCTTTTTATTTTAGCGGTCAATGGGGTATATTTAATTTATTCCGTCCTTGGGGCAGTTAAGCCCAATCAGAAAATTTTGCTGATCAAAAGCCGATCAATCCAAGCTTGAGAATAACTCGGTGGACAAAAAAGATTTTTTACTTTAACGATTTCTTCAGATCATTGTCATCACCCAACTCGTCAGGAGGTCACACAATTTGAGTCAAAAAGTACGGGTCGCTATTTTGGGGGCCACTGGGGCCGTGGGAACGGAATTGCTAGAGTTATTAGCTAGTCGTCAATTCCCTCTCGCTAGTCTAAAATTACTGGCTTCCGAGCGTTCTGCTGGAAAAACCCTCGATTTTCGGGGCGAAAGTCTCCTAATCGAAGCGGTAAACGAGCGCTCTTTTCAGGACGTGGATATCGTTCTCGCTTCTGCGGGGGGAGCCACCTCAAAAGTTTGGGCGAAAACTATTGTCGAGTCGGGTGCGACGATTATCGATAACTCCAGCGCTTTTCGCATGAATCCCGAAGTGCCTCTGGTTGTCCCAGAAATCAATCCCGACAGTGTGGACAATCACCGGGGCATTATCGCTAATCCCAACTGTACGACAATTCTTTTAGGAGTGGCGATCTGGCCTCTCCACCAAGTACAGGCGATCGAGCGAGTAGTAGTTTCTACTTATCAGTCCGCTAGTGGTGCCGGAGCGCGAGCCATGGAGGAGGTAAAACAGCAAGCGCAAGCAATTCTTGACAATCGACAACCTCCCACTAATTCCTTCCCCTATCCCCTCGCTTTTAATCTTTTTCCCCACAATACCCCAATTAATGGCCAAGGGTACTGCGAGGAAGAAATGAAAATGGTCAACGAAACCCGCAAGATTTTTGCTTGTCCAGAGCTGCGGGTTAGTGCCACCTGTGTGAGGGTTCCCGTCCTGCGGGCCCATTCGGAATCGGTTAACCTAGAATTTAGTCGGCCTTTTTCTGTGGTGAAGGCCAGAGAAATTCTTGAGTCTGCTCCGGGGGTAAGATTAGTGGAAGATTGGGACGCTAATTATTTTCCCATGCCAATTGATGCCACCGGTCGCGATGAAGTATTAGTGGGACGCATTCGTCAAGATATCTCCCATCCTAACGGTCTAGAATTGTGGCTATGCGGCGATCAAATTCGCAAGGGTGCGGCTTTAAATGCTGTACAAATTGCCGAGCTTTTAGTTAAGAAAAATCTCGTCGGTTAAAGATTTGCAACAGTTTGATAACTAAGCTATCAGCCATCAGCTAAATCAAGGCGATAATAATTAGAAAAATAGCTAATTAACCGGATAAGTAAAGTCTGAAAGCTGATTGCTGATTGCTCAAAAACTGATAATAAAGGCCGAACCTAAAACCTACTTTTTAGGTAGGAGGATTGCTAGATTCTTTCTGTTGCCTCTTGCCTTGAGAAGCTGATAACTGATAACTGATAACTGATAACTGATAACTGAATCAATGAGTGAAACATATTTTGGACGAGTAATTACGGCGATGGTGACTCCCTTCACCGTCGAGGGTCGAGTTAATTATGCTATGGTGGAAAGATTGGCCGATTATCTAGTTACCCACGGTAGCGATGGTATAGTGGTCTGTGGGACGACGGGAGAATCACCCACCCTAAGTTGGCAGGAAGAATACGAACTATTTAGTATTGTCAAAAAAGCGGTTAATGGTCGGGGAAAAGTGATTGCGGGGACGGGTTCTAATTCCACTTCCGAAGCGATCGAAGCGACCCAACAGGCTGCTAAACTGGGTTTAGATGGTTCTTTACAAGTGGTTCCCTACTACAACAAACCTCCCCAAGAGGGTTTATATGAGCATTTTCGCGCCATTGCCAAAGCTTGTCCCGATCTGCCAGTAATGCTTTATAATATCCCCGGTCGTACTGGTCAAAATATGACCCCAGAAACGATTATTAAACTGGCAGCAGTTGATAATATTGTGGCGGTAAAAGAAGCTAGTGGTAATTTAGAACAAACCTGCAAGATTTACTGTCATACTCCTGAAAATTTCGCTATTTATTCCGGCGATGATTTTCTCACCTTACCCCTAATCACCTGTGGTGCGGTGGGAGTGGTCAGTGTTGCTAGTCATCTAGTGGGAGAAGAAATTCAAGGAATGATTCAAGCTTTCTTAACTGGAGATGCGGCCAAAGCAATCGAGATTAATTTGAAATTATTTCCCCTGTTTAAAGGTTTATTCTGTGCCACTAATCCAATTCCAATTAAAGCGGCCTTAAATCTAGTCGGTTGGGAAGTGGGGGGTCTAAGACTTCCTTTATGTTCCTTAAGTCCAGAGTTAGAAGAAGGATTAGCAAAAATCATGCAAGAATTGGCTTTAATCTAGAAAAATACTAGAAATTCTTGCCCACTAAACTGGGATTTTTCGAGAAAGTAGGTTATAATATTAATAGCTTCACTAGAAGAAAAGAAATATAGTTTAGAACAGCCAGAAAGTATTGATACTAAGTGAATTTAACTAGGTGTTGTTTACCTAGTTCGACTTATTCTAACTATTCATTTTTTGAGATTTCCCGTCCACAAAACCAACCTGAAAAATCACCATAACTTACCATCAAAGGATACCTAATGAGTCAAGATAAAACCCAAGCAAAACTAAAGATCATTCCCCTAGGAGGATTACACGAAATCGGCAAAAACACCTGTGTTTTTGAATACGATGATGAGATTATTCTCCTGGATGCTGGTTTAGCTTTTCCTTCCGATGATATGCACGGGGTCAATGTAGTGCTTCCCGATATGACTTATCTAAGGGAAAATCGCCATAAAATTAAGGGTATGATCGTCACCCACGGTCACGAAGATCATATCGGTGGTATTCCCTACCATCTCAAACAATTTGATGTACCAATTATCTACGGTCCGCGTCTAGCGATGGCTTTATTGCGGGATAAATTGGAAGAAGCAGGATTGGCAAATCGTACCAAATTAGAAACCGTAGTTCCTCGGCAAATGGTGCGTTTAGGTAAATCTTTCATGGTGGAATATATCCGCAATACCCACTCGATCGCCGATAGTTTTTGTGTAGCAATTCATACTCCTTTAGGGGTAGTTATTCACACAGGAGATTTTAAAATTGACCATACTCCCGTCGATGGTGAATTTTTTGATCTGCAAAAAATTGCCGAACATGGCGAGAAAGGGGTGCTATGTTTATTGAGTGATTCCACTAACGCGGAAGTACCCGGTTATACTCCCTCGGAAGCTTCCGTTTATCCCGGTTTAGAGCGGGTTTTTAACCAAGCAACGGGACGGATTATGATCACTACCTTTGCTTCCTCGGTGCATCGGATTAATCTGGTGTTGAAATTGGCCCAGAAATTTAACCGGAAAGTGGTGGTAGTGGGTCGATCGATGTTAAATGTCATCGCTCATGCGCGTAATTTGGGGTATATCAAATGTCCCGACGATCTATTTGAACCCTTAAAAGCGACCCGCAATTTAGCCGATGAAAAAATCGTCATTTTAACCACAGGATCCCAGGGAGAAACTTTAGCGGCCATGACGCGGATTTCTAAGGGTGAACATCCTCATATTCGTGTGCGTCAGGGGGATACGATTGTCTTTTCCGCTAATCCGATTCCGGGTAATACCATCGCTGTGGTCAATACAATTGATCGCCTGATGATGCAGGGTGCTAACGTGGTTTACGGACGCGATAAGGGAATTCACGTTTCTGGCCATGGTTCCCAAGAAGACCATAAATTGATGCTATCTTTGACCCGGCCGAAGTTTTTTGTGCCAGTGCATGGAGAACACCGAATGCTGGTCAAACACGCTCAGATGGCCCAAAGTATGGGGATTCCCGCCGAAAATATGGTAATTGTCAAAAATGGTGACACGATCGAGTTAACTGGCGATCGCATTGCCATCGGCGCGCCAGTGCCTTCGGGAATCGAGTTAGTTGATCAAGCGGGTGTGGTCCACGAACACATTATGCAGGAAAGACAACAGTTAGCCGAAGATGGTGTGATTACGATCGCCGCCTTCGTTAACGCTGAGGGACAATTAAGCGCACCTCCAGAGATTAATTTGCGCGGTGTGGTGACAAAAGTGGAAATCTCGCTGCTGAATCAGTTAATTATTCGGGCGATCGAACGCTGTTTAAGCGATCGCAGTAGTGAATTTAAAACTGCCACGGGGGACCCAGATTGGGCCGGTTTGCGGGCCGAAATCGAGACGACTTTGCAGCGTTTAATCAAACGGGAGTTAAAGAGTCAACCTCTAGTGATTTTCCTCCTGCAAGCGGCGGCAACGGAACCAGCGAACAATCGTACTTATCGCCGCCGCCGTCCGGCAGCCACCATGGCCTCCTAATATCAGTGATCAGTAAACAGTGATCAGTAAACAGTGATCAGTAAACAGTGAAAAGATGGCAAGAAACTGCTATTTAATACTGGTCACTTAACACATACTGCTCACTTAAAACTCAAATCTGATAACTGATAACTGATAACTGATAACTGATAACTGACCATGTTCCATGCTGCCGATTTGCGATCGCTGCTGACCGCCGTTGCCAGGGGAGAAATTAACCCGGAGACAGCCTTAGATAAACTTAAACATCTGGCCTTTGAACCGGTGGAAGACTTTGCTAAAATTGACCATCATCGTCAATTAAGAACGGGATTTCCGGAGGTTATCTGGGGACCGGGTAAAACCACCGCTCAAATTGCCCAAATTATCGGTGTATTGCGTCAAAATAGTCCCGTGGTTATGGCCACCCGCATTGAAGCAGAGATAGCAGTCCAGCTACAGGAACAGGTAACAGACTTAGTTTATTATCCCTTAGCCCGCATCTGTGCCATTGCCGCAGCTGCTCCAGAAAATCCCCCAAAAGGGATAATTTCCATCCTAACGGCGGGAACTGCCGATATTCCCGTAGCGGAGGAGGCGGCGGTTACTGCTCAATTATGCGGTTTTTCCGTGCAGCGTCTCTGGGATGTGGGAGTAGCGGGAATTCATCGCCTCTTGAATCATCGCCATCTACTGGATGCTGCTGATGTGTTAATTGTTGTTGCGGGAATGGAAGGAGCCTTACCAAGTGTGGTAGCGGGATTAGTTGATCGCCCGGTGATCGCCGTTCCCACCAGTATCGGTTACGGAACCAGTTTCGGCGGTATTGCTCCTTTGTTAACTATGCTCAATTCCTGCGCGGTCGGCATCGGTGTGGTTAATATAGATAATGGTTTTGGGGCTGCCATGTTAGCCGGCCAAATTTTACGCACGGCGGCAAGATTAGCCTAGATTTTCCTTCATCTCAGACTGAAAATCCTATACAGTTGGTATAGGGATAAACTACTTTGAAAAAGAAGCCGATATGCACCTAAGTGAAATTACTCATCCCAACCAGTTACATGGTTTATCACTCCGTCAATTAGAAGATATTGCCCGTCAGATTCGCGAAAAACACCTCCAGACGATCGCCGCTACCGGTGGACATTTGGGACCGGGGTTAGGAGTCGTAGAACTAACGATCGCCCTTTACCAAACCCTCGATCTCGATCGCGATAAAGTCCTTTGGGACGTGGGACACCAAGCTTATCCGCACAAACTCCTCACCGGTCGCTATAACGATTTTCACACCCTGCGCCAAAAAAATGGCGTTGCGGGCTATCTAAAACGTTGCGAGAGCAAATTTGACCATTTTGGGGCTGGACACGCCTCCACGAGCATTTCTGCGGGGTTAGGAATGGCTTTAGCCCGGGATGCCAAGGGGGAAGATTTCAAGGTGGTATCGATCATCGGGGATGGTGCTTTAACCGGGGGTATGGCCCTAGAAGCGATTAACCATGCCGGACATTTACCGAACACCAACATCATGGTTATCCTCAACGATAACGAGATGTCCATTTCCCCCAACGTCGGGGCAATTTCCCGCTATCTCAATAAAGTGCGTCTGAGCGAACCCGTCCAGTTTATCGCCGATAATCTCGAAGAACAATTGAAACACCTACCCTTCTTCGGTGACTCCCTCACCCCCGAAATGGAACGAGTCAAAGAAGGGATGAAACGGTTAGCAGTTCCCAAAGTCGGCGCTGTCATTGAAGAATTGGGCTTTAAATATTTTGGCCCGATTGATGGTCATAATATTCCCGAATTAATCGCCACTTTTAAACAGGCCCATAAGGTCCAAGGACCGGTTTTCGTCCACGTTGCCACCGTTAAAGGCAAAGGCTACGAATGGGCCGAAAAAGATCAAGTGGGTTATCATGCCCAAAATCCCTTTAATTTAGCCACGGGTAAACCGATTCCCTCCAGTAAACCGAAACCTCCGGCTTATTCCAAAGTTTTCGGGCATACTCTCACCAAATTAGCGGAAAATGACCCGCGCATTATCGGTATCACCGCCGCCATGGCTACCGGGACAGGATTAGATAAATTTCAGGCAAAACTGCCGAAACAGTATATCGATGTGGGAATTGCCGAACAACACGCGGTTACTCTCGCCGGTGGTCTTGCTTGCGAAGGAATGCGCCCGGTTGTCACTATTTACTCTACTTTCCTGCAGCGGGCTTTTGATCAGATTATTCACGATATCTGCATTCAAAATCTCCCGGTTTTCTTTTGTATGGACCGGGCCGGTATTGTCGGGGCCGATGGACCGACCCACCAAGGGATGTACGATATCGCCTACCTGCGTTGTATCCCCAATATGACCATTATGGCCCCGAAAGATGAGGCAGAACTGCAAAGAATGGTCGTAACGGGGATTAATCATACCAGCGGACCCATTGCCATGCGTTATCCCCGGGGCAACGGTTTAGGGGTTCCCCTGATGGAAGAGGGTTGGGAAGCTTTACCCATCGGTAAGGGCGAAATTCTCCGCAGTGGCGATGATGTTCTCCTGTTAGGATACGGCACGATGGTCAATACTTCCCTACAGGTGGCCGAAATCCTCAGCGAACACGGCATCGAAGCCACAGTGGTTAATGCTCGTTTTGTCAAGCCCCTTGATACAGAACTTATCTTTCCCCTTGCTCAACGTCTTGGTAAGGTGGTGACTTTAGAAGAAGGTTGTTTGATGGGTGGTTTTGGTTCTGCGGTTTTGGAAGCTTTACAGGATGCTAATATTCTAGTTCCAGTCAAGCGTTTCGGGGTTCCCGATAAATTAGTGGACCACGCAACACCAGAGCAATCCTTCGCTGATTTGGGTTTAACCAGTCCCCAGATTGCCGAACAGGTTTTAGCGGCATTTTTTAGCCAAAAACAAACCGCTAACGTCGGTTAAAATCTCAAGATTAGCTTGTCCAGTTTTCCCGAAAAATTAGGGAAGACTGGTTTTTTTTTGCTCTAGATAGTTAATGAAGACTGCCGGCAATAAATAGTGAGGGGAACGAACCACAGAGACACAAAGGACACAAAGATCGATCACTACTATATAAGTTAAATTTATCACACAAAGAATAGGAGAGTCCAGTAGCTTTAAGAGCATCAGCCATGAGTGGGTCATCAATGACAGTGTTAGTTCTCATAGTATCCCTAGTTGTGTATAGTAGATTAAACCTCTTGCATAATTAATTTGTGAGGGTTCAAAAATGAGAAAAAAGGTTAAATTTTGTCAAGAAATTGCTTAAAGTTTTGTAAAGCCACTTGACTTAAAGACAGAATTGTGTACAATCGTTCATCGGTAATTTTACCCGGAGTGCTGTGTATGGTTTCATCAGTTCATCTTATGGCTTCTGGCTGGGATTTAGCAGTTTTTGTTTTAAAGCTAACCTTTGAGCAAGAGCAGAATAGGAGGATATGTCAACCATGTTAACCACTGATCTAGAGATAAGACTAGCAGCTTTAGAAGCTGAAGTAGCACTGCTTAAGCGTTTGCTACCTACTGTCAGCGAAACTCCCTGGTGGGAAAAAATTGTCGGCACTTTTGCTGAAGATCCGGTTTACGAAGAGGCAATGCAGTTTGGTCAAGAGTACCGTTTTTCTTGGGTAAAGCATTAGAGTTGAAAACCTCAAGAAATCAAGTGGTAGGAGAAGCTGAAATTAGCTTTAAGTGCTTCACGAAAGGAATAAAATCTTTATCTGAAAAAAGGAGCGGAAGATTATTTTCAATACAAAAGGAGGCAATAATAACATCAGCAGTTTTTCTAATAGTTATCCCCTTCTTGCGTAACTGGCGATAATTGTCCGCGCTTTTCAATGCCATTCTCAAACCTAGTAAATCATAAATGGTCAATGAAGTTAGTAAGCGATAGGCTATTTGATAATCCTTATCACTCCTAAAACCTTGGAGAACTTCGGTGAGAATAATATCACCAATAGCTATCGGCTCAACTCCTAGCAATAAATCAAGTTCTGTTGTTTCCGTAGTATTATAACCATTGAAATAATCAATCCAAACACTGGAATCCATAAGAATCATTGATTGTGCCTCATTTCCTCAAGGTTTCCTTCCCATTTAAGCTTACCTTTAAAGGCTTTAATTTTCTCCTGTTGTTTGAGCAGAATCAAAGTCTTAAGACCCAATTCAACAACTTCTTGTTTAGTCTTTAAACCAGTAGCTTTAAGAGCATCAGCCATGAGTTGGTCATCAATGATAATGTTAGTCATCATCCTATCCCTAGTTGCGTATAGTAGATTGTTAATATACACATTATATAGGGTTTGCTGAATAAATGTGAGATGTAAGCAAGGTAGAGATTTTGTGGCTTTTCTCGCTCCCACAGGTGCAAGATTGTGAGAGAATCGTCGTTCAAAATCTTGCGTCTTTATCGGCCCGCGTCCTGTAGGGGCGAAGCATTCGGACAATAACCTATCGGTGAAACTGTAGATTTTCTATCCGAATGCTTCGCCCGTACTTTTTGCCGCATACCCTATTTAGGAGAAAACTGCTCGATTCAATAATTTGAGCCAAAACCCAATATTTTTAAAGACATCGGTGCAGTTTCCCGCAAGTGTCGCTCATTTTTGATAGACAAAAGTTATTGCTGTCACCCCCAACACAACTTTACTGTCCCACCCGCCAAATTTTGATAGTTTTGTCAGCACTCCCACTAGCTAAATAGCGTCCATCGGGACTATATCCCACTGACATAACCCTGCTAGAATGACCGGTAAGGGTACGCAATTCTTTTCCCGTTGCCACCTCCCAAATTTTGATAGTTTTGTCACTACTACCACTAGCTAAATAGCGGCCATCGGGACTATATACTACTGAACTAACCCAGCTAGAATGACCAGTAAGGGTACGCAATTCTTTTCCCGTTGCCACCTCCCAAATTTTGATAGTTTTGTCACGACTCTCACTAGCTAAATAGCGACCATCGGGACTATATACTACTGAATAAACACTACCAGAATGACCGTTAAGAGTACGCAATTGTTTTCCCGTTGCTACCTCCCAAATTTTGATAGTATTGTCATAACTCCCACTAGCTAAATAGCGGCCATCAGGACTATATACTACTGAAGTAACCCCGTCAGAATGACCAGTAAGGGTACGCAATTTTTTTCCCGTTGCCACCTCCCAAATTTTTATATTTTTGTCACAACTCCCACTAGCTAAATAGCGACCATCGGGACTATATACTACTGATTGAACTGAGTAAGAATGACCAGTAAGGGTACGCAATTCTTTTCCCGTTGCTACCTCCCAAATTTTGATAGTTCTGCCATTACTCCCACTAGCTAAATAGCGCCCATCGGGACTATATACCACTGACAAAACCGAGCTAGAATGACCAGTAAGGGTTTTATCTAAGAAGCGAAGACTAGATAAATCCGATATTAATAATTGAGGACTAGCAGGAAACTCTAGATATTTAAAATAACCGTAAGCTTGTGTTATTCCTACTCCTAATAACAAAACTCCGCCAAGAGCTATCATTAGATTTGGTGTTGGAGGCATAGATTGAAGACCGGCGGGAAACTGCTTATATTTCAAATAACCATAAACTTGCGTTATTCCTACTCCTAATAACAAAACTCCACCAAGAGCTATCATTCTATTTCTAAGCTTATTATTTTTAACCGGTTGTACAGGTGTAGGAAGTAACTTTAATTGCCGTTCAATCTCATCCAAACGTTGTAAAATAACCCTAGTATTAGCCGGTCTATTCTTGGGTAATCTTCCCATTAACTCATCAATAAAATCCAACAATGACGGGTGAATATTTTCCGTTTCTTCTCGCCAAGGTAAAACATCATTAATCGGATCATAAATTTCTAAGGGATGTTTTCCGGTTAATAAATGCACAAAAGTTCGTCCTAAAGCATGAAAATCTGATTGAATCACTGCTTGGCCATGTTGTTGTTCATTGGGTGTATATCCGGCTGAGGTAATACCTGTTACCTGTTGACCTTTTACCTTTTGATGATAGGTTTGGGTTTCTTCCCTTGCTGTGCCAAAATCAATTAACACCAACTCGCCACTATTCCGCAGCATAATATTAGGGGGTTTAATATCTCGATGCAGCCAATTCTGTTGATGAATTTTATCGAGAATTAAAGTAATTTCTCTCAGCCATTTTAAGGCTTGTTTTTGACTTAACTTATCATACTGGTTGAGCCACTGTTCTAAATTAATCCCCTCCACTTTTTCCATGACTAAACAGTGTAATATTTTCCCTTCCCTTGTGGAATATTGAAAATAGGCATCTGCGCGAGGAACACCGGTGACATTTTGACGACTTAACTCTAATAAAACGTCATATTCTCGTTTAAATAATTCCACTGCCTTCGGTTCATTATTCCATTTTTCTTGTAAGACCTTGAGGATTTTGGCTGTAAAACCTTCAAAAGCCTCATAAACAACCCCAAAACCGGTCGTATCACTCAATAACCGACTTACCCTATATTTACCATTTAACAACAATTGAGAGCCGCAACTTTGACAGTAACGAGTATTCGAGTTATTATTACTCGGATGGTCTGGTTGAGAACAATCGGGATTGATGCAGTAACAGGGTTTCATCTCGGCTATCAGTTATTTTATCGGGTGAATAATTGCAAGTTTTCCCTTACCTGTCTTTGAAGGCATTGTATCATAAGTAAGTAGTTATGATTAAATTGAAGAGAGATATTGCATTTTTCAAAACGTCGTGCTTTGTAGGTTGATTCATGAATCAACGCTTCCTAGGGTTCTTTCACTCTCTCCAATGTCATTCTCTCCAATCCTTATCTGGCAACGTTTTTAGTCGATTTATCGGAATAAATAGCTGAAAACCCCCCCGTGCATTAGTTTTTCGGAGGGATGCTTACAAACAGCTGCTGATATATCTGTAATAATTTAAGAGTCACTGATAATTGCTGATTGTCGGTATTTCTGCAAATCTGAGATGCAGCCAAATTATCCCCCCAAATTAGAAGGATAAATTATCAAGTTTCTCCCTGATTTTACCCTATTCATTCATATTACGATAGGTAGCCACTGCCGAGGGAGAAATGCGATTGAGATAACGGAAAATCCAATATTTTAAGACTGTATCCAAGATAACGGGAAAAGTGGCGATAAAGAGAAAATTAAACTGGCGATTTTCTGGTAAACCGAAATGACGACTTAACCCTTCTAGGATCACTTCCCAACCGTGGGGAGAGTGGAAACCGACAAATATATCGGTAAAGAGAATAATTAAAAAAGCTTTAGCTGAATCGCTAAGATTGTAGAGAATGCCATCCAGAAAAGACTTGACAATCTCGATTTCTCGACGACTAAAAGCGATAACAAACCCAAAGGCAATCAGGGAACAAATATCGGCGAAAATATTAGCAATCGCGTTTAGACCTCGTTGGCGAAATTCTTCACTTAGTACCGCTGCTTTTTTAGTAATTTCTCCCTCGATTTCTTCGTTAGATAATTTGGGAGCTAAACCAATCATACCTCGAAAATGTAAAGCTTCCTCAAATCTTCTCAATTCCGAAAAAGCCTCTTCTTCTAAATCCTGATTGATAAAAATAAACTGTTCCTGTTGTTGGAAATATTTATTAACCAAGGGGGTAATTAGGAAGGTTTTGGTTAATTGCTGGGTTAATAAAGGAACAATAATTAACAGTAAAATAAACTTGAGGGAAATGGCTGTTTTATAACGAGAATTGCGAAATTTCTTTAAAACTGCCTCCTCCGATTCCTCCGCTTGGGGATCAATTTCCTGTTTAATGCGATTAAAAGTGTTGACAAAAGAACGGGGCAAAACCCCCGGTTTTTCCGTAGCTTTTTGGGATTTATTACTTTTGATTATTTCCTCATCTTCAATACTACCCGCTGCTAAAAAAGAGCGATTTCTAGAAGTCTTATTTTTGGCTGTTTCCTGCTCAAAATTTCTGTTCTGGATACTTTTGGGAACATCTTGCAGATCTTCTTCCCAATAATTATCTTGATATTTTCCGATAACACTATCGATAAACTGAAGTTTTTTCAGACAAACATCTGTGGTGACAGTAATCACCCCATTATTAATTGTCGGTTGATTGGGTCCGAAGGTATTAACGATCGAGCGACTAGCTTTAAACTCCGTCAATCTGACTTTAATTTTTTGCAGATAACCTTTAACTTCTGCGATAAAATAGGAATTAGTGCTGCTGCCATAATTCGAGAACCCATTCGCCACTTTTCGTCCTTGAAAATGCTTGTCTTCTATCTCCTTAATCTTCAAAGCTGCATGATAAGCCTCATCTAAAGAACGTTCAGGAGTTTGTAATAACCATTGATTAACACCTTGCAAAATCCGATTAAGATTCATAGGAAACAATTACTTCCACAAGGGAGAAAAGCTAGAGTACCGATCAGTTATCTTAACAAATACAATCGAGAAAAAACGATGTCAATCATACCAATTTGGATCGAAGGTGGCACGCGATCGGGAAAAACCACCACTTTAGTCGGGGAATTTCGGCGCTGGGTGTCTCGCGATCGCTCAAAATCATCCCCCCTTCCTCGATCGATCTTAGTTTTCGCTGCCAACGATGATAATAAACGGGAATTAGCCGATCGATTAGCCATTGCTGTTAGGGGTAGCTATCCGATTCTCTGTAAAACCCCTTTAGGTTTTCTCACCGATGAAGTCATCCTGTTTTGGCCGTTAATTTTCGAGTTTTTGGGGCTAAAAGCGCAATTTCCCCGCCGATTACGCCCAGAAACGGAGCAGGAACTCGCCACCCGTCTCTGGCAACCAGCAATCGCCGAATTCTTCCAGCTTACTAGCATAAATGAATATCGTTTCGTCCGTCAAGTTCTCGATTTGTTACAATTAGCCGGTGCTAGTGGTGTTCCCGCAGAAAAGATACCCGAAAGATTAGCCGAAGGATTATCAGAAACAGATTTAAAACGAGTTTTAGCGATTAATGAGCAGGAAACACCGGAAAAAGTGGGAGAATTAATCATTCAATGGCGTGATTGGTCTCTAGAACGTGGTTTATTAAGTTATGGTATCATCTACGAACTCTATTGGCGCTATTTATTTCCTGATAGTCGCTATCAACAGCAACTATTAAAACGCTTCCGGGGGGTTTTTGCGGACGATGTGGACGATTATCCGGCTATTGCCAAGGATTTACTCAGTTTTTTCCTCGATCATGATTGTTTTAGCGTTTTTACCTACAATCCCCAGGGAAAAATCCGCTTAGGATTAACTGCCGATCCCGATTATCTACACGAATTAGAGAAACGCTGTCAAATTATGTCATTATCTACCACTGAGGGGTTAGCTGCTCAGTTTAGCGAGACGATTCTCTCCCTAATCAGCGACGGTAACTATCTTGGCAATCTTCCCGATCAATTCATCTCCCTGCAAACCACCTCTCGCGCTGAATTGTTACGGAAGACAGCCACAGCTATTATTCAAGCAGTCAAGCAAGGGGCAGTAAAACCCGAAGAAATCGCCGTTATTGCCCCCGGTTTAGACGAAATCGCCCGTTATAGCCTGATGGAAATTTTAACCGGTGCCGGGATAGCCGTTCAACCCCTCAACGAACAACGACCCCTGATCAGTTGTACTCTGATTCGGGCATTATTGACCCTTCTCGCCCTTGTTTATGAAAATTTGGGGCGTTTAGCCCCCCAAGAGGCTATAGCGGAAATGCTGGTGATTTTTAGCCGTTATCGCTGGGATGAAGAACAAAATTTAATTCCCGATATCGATCCGGTTCGCGCTGGATTAATTGCCGATTATTGTTATCAAGTGGATCTGGAAAATCCCCGTTTATTAGCGATCGAAACTTTTCCCCGTTGGGATCGCTTAGGACAAAAAGCTTGTACTGCCTACGAAAGAATTTGTCACTGGATCGAAGGGATGAAAAAACGGCAGCAGGAAGCCAAACTTTTCCCGATTTTTGTCTTAAATCAAGCGATCGAACAATTATTAAACGATGGGGAAAATTTGCCCTTCGATCACTTGGCAGCTTTGCGAGAATTAATGGAAACTGCCCAACATTTTTGGGAGATCGATCGCCGTTTGCGTGAGAGTGAACCCTCTTTCCAAAGTCCTAGCGAAACTATTAGTCAGTTTATCCAACTTTTGCGCCGTGGTACAATTACTGCTAATCCCTATCCTGTGCGACAATTTATTAAATCTTCCTCAGCAGTTACCCTAGGCAATATCTTTCAATATCGTTCTTTTCGTTCTAGTCATCGTTGGCATTTTTGGCTAGATTGTTCCTCCCCACTCTGGGAACAAGGAGGTGCTGCTACTCTTTTTGCTGCGCCAATTTTTTGGCGAAAAAGTCCCTATCAACCCTGGACAACGGAAGCAGAATTAGAGGAAAATCATGCCCGTTTACAGAGAGTTTTAAGGGATTTGTTAGCAAGGGTAAGCGAAAAAGTTATCCTCTGTCACAGTGATTTAGGAGTATCGGGAACCGATCAAACTGGACAACTTTTATCCTTAGTACAAGCGGCAAAAGAATATGATTAAGCACTAGAAAAAAATTAACTTCTTGGTTAGGAGAGGCAATAGGCAATAGGCAAAGGGGGGGTTAGATATGTGTAATTAATTTTGCTTAGGTACTTAGTAAAAGGATTGGGGGAGATTCAGCTAATCTAAGGATAGGCGGTTAAGATGCGTCTGAGCTTATAACCTAATTTGGTCTTGACGACCGGCCAAGCTCTTGACTATCTAAGTAGGTAGGCGTTAAAAGTTGTCAGATGCCCCCCTTATTAAGGGGGGATTAAAGGGGGGACTAAGGGGGGATCGGCACACCCCTTATCAAGGGGGGCAGGGGGGATCGAACCTAAAATCCATTTTTAATTTAATTATAACCAGCTACTTAAATTAGCCGTTAAGACTGCACCGGAGTGTCAGAGTGGGGAGCAGGGAGAGGAAGTTTGAGCATTTGTACTAAAATTGTTAATACGCAGTTTAAATTCAGTACAGTTTACCCACTCTCTGTGTGCGAGAATAGCCTGTGTGAAAAACCTAGGTAATTGTTATGGTTGCACCTATACAAAATAGGCAGTTTAACGGGTTGTCTAGCCAAGAAGCTAGTGAGCGCTTGAAACAGCACGGCTACAACGAACTCCCCTCAACTCAGCATCGTACTTTTTTAAGGATCGCCCTAGACATTATCCAAGAGCCGATTTTCCTGCTCCTAATTGCCTGTGGTGTCATCTATCTCTTTTTGGGTGATGCACAAGAAGCTCTGATTTTATTGGGGTTTGTCTTTTTTATTATTGGCATCAATCTTTACCAAGAGCAAAAAACGGAACGTTCTCTAGAAGCACTGCGGGACTTATCCAGTCCTCGGGCCTTGGTGATTCGAGATGGGGAACGGCAGCGAATTGCCGGCCGAGAAGTGGTAGAGGGGGATCTGATCGTGGTGGAGGAGGGCGATCGCGTTCCTGCGGATGCGATTTTGTTGTGGTCCACTCACTTGACGATTGATGAATCGCTGTTAACCGGAGAGTCTGTTCCGGTCAGGAAACGCACCATCCAGCTAGAAGAAGACCCAGAGAAACTTTCAGCCACCTTGAGACCGGGTGGAGACGACTTACCCACTGTCTATTCTGGTACTCTGGCGGTGCAAGGGCAGGGCATTGCCCAGGTGCAAGCAACGGGTATACATACTGAAATGGGAAAAATTGGCAAAGCTCTGCAAACGGTTGAACCGGAAGACACGGTCTTACAGAAAGAAACCCGTCGCATTGTCGGTAAATTGACGATGATCGCGCTGGCCATTTGTGCGGCGGTGGTCGTGATTTATGGATTAACCCGGGCCGATTGGTTGCATGGCTTTTTGGCAGGATTAGCCCTGGCGATGGCAATTTTGCCCAATGAAATTCCGGTGGTGCTGGCCATCTTTCTGGCTCTGGGAGCGTGGCGATTCTCGCAAAAACAGGTACTAACCCGTCGCATTCCAGTGGTTGAAACCCTGGGTTCTGTCACCGTTCTTTGTGTCGATAAGACTGGAACCCTGACATTGAACCAAATGGCCGTCAAACAGTTATTGGTTTACAGCGGCCCCGGTGCTTATCTGTACGATGTGACGCTCCACGAGCGCGAACCCTTGCCAGAAGTCCTTCATCCCCTGATCGAGTTTGGTATTCTAGCGAGTCGCAAAGATCCCTTTGACCCGATGGAGAAAGCGTTGCAGCAAATTGGTTGGGATTACCTAGCCAAGACTGAACACCTGCATAGCGATTGGCAACTACTGCGCGAATATCCCCTGTCCACCGATCTCTTGGCCATGTCCTGTGTCTGGGAATCCCTGACGGGGGAGCTTACCGTTGCGGCAAAAGGGGCCCCAGAAGCGATCGCCGATCTCTGCCATTTCAGCCCGATTCAACAACAGGAGCTTGTCGAACAGATCCAGGCAATGGCCGGAGAGGGTTTGCGAGTTCTGGGAGTTGCCCAAGGACGCAAAATGGGAACATTACCCAAAACTCACGCTCTTGAGTCATCCGGGCCTCTAGCCTACTTAGAATCTGACGATCGCTTACCAGTTCAACAACACGACTTTGAGTTTGAATTTGTGGGACTGATCGGACTGGAAGACCCCGTGCGTCCTACTGTGGCACCTGCGATCGCTGAATGCTATGGTGCGGGAATTCGCGTTGTCATGATTACGGGTGATTATCCGGTAACAGCCCAGAACATTGCCCGTCAGATTGGACTCAGGCCTTTAGACAAGGTGATCACCGGTAGGGAACTGGAGCAAATGGGTGAGTCGGAACTGCGCGATCGCATTCAAAGCACCAACATCTTTGCCCGTGTCGTCCCCGAACAAAAACTATTGATTGTCAATGCACTGAAACGCTCCGGGGAAATTGTGGCCATGACCGGTGATGGTGTCAACGATGCCCCGGCCCTCAAGTCTGCTCATATCGGCATTGCCATGGGTGAACGAGGTACGGATGTAGCGCGCGAGTCTGCCGATTTGGTCCTGTTGAAAGATGATTTTTCGTCCATCGTCGAATCGGTCAAACTAGGAAGACGTATCTTTGACAACCTGAAAAAGGGGATGGCCTATACCTTGGCCGTTCACGTTCCGATCGCGGGTATGTCGTTGATTCCAGTCATCTTTGGCTGGCCTTTGGTGCTACTCCCGATCCACATTGCCTTTCTGCACTTAATTATCGATCCGGCCTGCACGGTTGTGTTTGAAGCTGAACCGGCAGAAAGCGATATTATGCGTCGCCCCCCCCGTAATCCCAAAGAACCCTTGTTCAGTCGTCGGACGTTGCGATTAGCCTTGCTTCAAGGAACCAGCGTTTTAGTGGTACTGGTTATTGTATTTGCGATCGCCTATAGCAACGGCAATAGTGAATTTAATGCTCGCGCCTTAGCATTTACGACATTGATTATCTCTAACCTGGCTATGATTCTCACCAATCGTTCCTGGTCCCGAACGATTCCAGAAATGCTCCAAGCTCCTAATCGGGCTTTGTGGTGGGTGATCGGCGGTGGACTGCTGTTTTTGGGATTAGTTCTCTATGTTCCTTTGTTACGACACCTGTTCAGCTTTTCATTTCTACATACTGATGATTTGCTGGTCAGCTTAGTTTCTGGAGTTGTCAGTATTTTCTGGTTTGAAGGACTAAAACTGTGGAACCGTCGGCACTTGAACACCCAAAAATAAAAGGCATCATATAGCGTTTTTCAGTCGGCTGAGGTACAAAAGTTATGGGTTTTAGGCAAAAGGCGAAAGGGAAGAAAAATAGGTGTACCTCACTAGCTTAGGAAACGCTATAGATTCCACGATCGGTTACAAATTGTTGCAGCAGTGCGCTATGTAGTTGCTTGAATGAATTGTGCCTACCTACTCAATAATCGGCATGGTGGGTTCAATCATCAAGTTTAACCCTCTGCTAACCAGCGCACGGCATCCTTAGCGTGGTAGGTTAAGATAATATCGGCACCCGCCCGTTTAAAGCTGGTTAAAGTCTCTAAAGTCACCCGTTTTTCGTCAATCCAGCCATTTAACGCCGCCGCTTTAATCATTGAATATTCCCCCGACACATTGTAGGCAGCCACGGGTAAATTAGTCATTTCCTTGATTCTCCAGATAATATCCATGTAAGATAGGGCAGGTTTTACCATTAACATATCTGCTCCCTCTAATAGGTCTAATTCCACCTCTTTTAAGGCTTCCCTGGCATTACCCGGATCCATTTGGTAGGTTCTGCGATCGCCGAATTGGGGGGTAGAATCCGCCGCATCCCGAAACGGCCCATAATAGGCAGAGGCATATTTAGCCGTATAGGAAAGAATCGGTGTATCACTATAACCCGCCTCATCCAATCCTTGACGAATTGCCTGCACAAAACCATCCATCATTCCCGACGGTGCAATGATATCCACTCCCGCTTTTACCTGAGAAACGGCGGTTTTTTGCAATAATTCCAGAGTGGGATCATTTAACACCCTGCCGGTTAAATCTCCTGTTTGCAGATAACCACA
Source organism: Microcystis ichthyoblabe FBCC-A1114 (assembly GCF_050500245.1). Lineage (NCBI taxonomy): Bacteria > Bacillati > Cyanobacteriota > Cyanophyceae > Chroococcales > Microcystaceae > Microcystis > Microcystis ichthyoblabe. The sequence continues at coordinate 172,496 of NZ_CP191408.1, forward strand.
ATGACCATGGTTGGTATATTCACACAAACAAGTATCGGCGACAATGAGTAGATCGGGAACTGCCTCTTTAATTGCTGTGGCCGCTTTCTGCACAATACCATGATCGTGCCATGCTCCCGTCGCCTCTGTGTCTTTACTTTCTGGCAGCCCGAATAAAATAATCGCTGGAATTCCTAAATCCCGCACTTCCTTGGCTTCATCAACAATTTTATCGATTGATAATTGGTACACTCCCGGCATCGATTTGACTTCCCGGGCAATACCTTCCCCCGTCGTAGCGAAAAGGGGATAGATAAAGTCATTGGCTGTCAAGACGGTTTCACTCACCAGACGGCGCATTTGAGGGGTTTGACGCAGACGACGGGGGCGATGAATAGGAAACATAGTTTTTTGTGATTAAATCGGGAATCTTGTCTCGATTCTTTAGTTTAAATCTTTGCTGAGGATGAACACAAATCGATTCAGCCGGCAGCTGGCTGCCGGCAGCTATCCGCAATATTTAGTTATTTTGAGCTTAATCAAACTATTTAGATTATTTTTGACCTAATGAGGCTTTATCGTCGTTTTGAGGGCGAAAAACCAGCAATTTGACTAAAATTTAATCTTTATAGCGATCACTTTTGCTGTTGCCACCACCTCATCTCTTTACAAAACTTTACCTCATCAGTTATCAGTTACCAGTTATCAGTTACCAGTTATCAGATGTGAGTTTTCAGTTCACTGATGGCTCTCTTGGATATTGGCTGAAAAATGTTCATGGTGTTACATTAGCGGCGCAAGCGTTCACTGATTACTGATTACTGTTCACTGTTCACTGACTCCCAAAACCCATCTCCATTTGGGAGAAGGATCGTTTATTCTAGGAAGTAAGAGCGATCGATTCAGGATTTTTGTTATGGCCAACTTAGGTGATTTAGTCAAAAAAGCAGTTTATTTGGGCGTAGGCATTGCTACTTATGCCGCCGAAAAAGCTGAAGTAAATTTACAAGAATTAAGAAATCAAGCCCAAAAATTAGCCGATGAAATGATTTCTCGCGGCGAAATAAACGCAGAAGAAGCGAGGAAATACGTCGATGAGTTGGTGAAACAGGCACAACAGCAACCGGTGACAGCTAACGAATCTAATATTCCCCATGAACCCCGACGGATAGAAATTATTGAAGATGAGGAGGACACCAAAGCAGCTGATCCCAAAGTAGATGAATTGCGGCAAAAGGTGGAACGTCTTCAGGAGGAATTACGGAAACTGCAACAGGATTAAAACCTAGATTTTAGGGATAAATAACTAATTATTACCAGACAAGGGATGCAAGTATAAACATGGACGATTGGCAGAAGGATTTTTGGGAAGTGATCGAAACTGTGGCACTGGGAATTGAAAATTTTTTCCAAGAAGTGACCCAAGCTATTGAAGAAATCAATGAGGAAATTATCATCGATCTGGAACAGTTTATTCAAGAGGTTTTACCCCAGGAATTAGAAGAATTTTTTAACCTCGATGAATCCCTATTTTCGGAATTAGACGAACCCTCGGATTTTACCCTCACTCCTAAGGTTAACCCCGATCCTAATACCCATGCTGCTTGTATCGGTTGCCGTAATTATCACGGTTATATCTACGGAGGCAATCTTCTCGTCTGCGGTTTCCATCCCTACGGTTGGGATAGTGATAGTTGTCCCGATTGGCAAGCAGAGGATTAATTATTTTTCGATAAAATCAGGTAGGGTTATTATCCCTACCCATAACTTTTATCTCAAAGCAGTTAGGGACTTGCGCTTTGATAATTTACCATCTGGCTGGTCTGGTTCTTCTACAGAGCGATTTTCTAGCTGGGATATTATTCCTACGCAAGTCCCTTATCGTTGTTGTGGTCAAAAAAAGGTATCCTTTGTCCCCAATCAGTAATCCTTGAATCGAGCCAATGACATCCCAGAGAGCTTCTCGTTCCGAGCCATTCGCGGGAGTCAGTCCCGATGAAAAAATTTTCACCACCAGAGATGAAAGAGGTTTCCTTCCCTACACCCGTTCAGACCTCGGCGTGAGCTTTTGTCGAACGCAAAAGCTCACGGCCGAAGCCCACACCCCACACCCTATACCCTCTTTCAAGTAAAGATGAAGTCACTAGCAGTTAACGTGCCCGCAAATCCTACAAGGGTAATCTGACCGAAGCCTGGAGTAGAAGGACTCGTAATGATGTCGTTACCAGCACCAGGGCCGACAGTAATCGTCAAAGCCCCGATGCCGCCGAGACCAAAGGCAGACAAGTCAATCTTGTCAGCACCACCCCCACTGAAGTCAGTGATGACATCGTTACCGAAACCACTTGCGAAGCGGAACGTGTCATTGCCGATCCCCCCAGTTAGGGAGTCATTGCCGAGGCCGCCAACCAGAGTGTCATTGTCGGCACCACCGTTCAGGATATCATTCTGTGTACCACCGTTCAGGGTGTCATTGCCGGCATCGCCATTATAGGTGCGAGCCGAGGCGTTGGTGGCAGTAATGGTGTCGTTCCCGCCTTGTCCGAAGACGCTGCCAGAGAGCAAGGTTGTGGCGCTGAAGTCGAGGATGTTGTCGCTGGCGTTGCCATCGATGTTTCGGTTGGAACCACCCGCATCCAGGTTGACCCGCTCGATGCCGTTGGTGGCCAAGAATTGATTCAGCACCAGATTGCCTTGGCCGCCATCTGTGGTTCGCTGCAAGGTGTCGATACCTGACCCGCCTTGCAGGGTGTCAAACTCAGCCTCGTTCAGGTTGGCGAGGAAGGTATCGTCGCCAATGCCGCCAATCAGACTGTCAACACCCGCACCCCCCTTGATGGTGTCGTTCCCGCCGCCACCGGAGATGGAGTCATTGTCGGCACCACCATTCAGGGTGTCATTCTGTGTACCACCGTTCAGGGTGTCATTGCCGGCATCGCCATTATAGGTGCGAGCCGAGGCGTTGGTGGCAGTAATGCTGTCGTCTCCGCCTAAACCACTGACGCCGTTAGAGAGAAAGGTGGTGGCACTGAAATCAAGCACATTGCCATTCGCGTTGCCATCAATCCCGCGATTTGAGCCGCCCGCATCCAGGTTGACCCGCTCGATGCCGTTGGTGGCCAAGAATTGGTTCAGCACCAGATTGCCCTGGCCGCCGGTGGTGGTGCGTTGTAAAGTGTCTGTCCCCGACCCGCCTTGCAGGTTGTCAAACTCAGCCTCGCTCAGGTTGGCGAAGAAGGTATCGTCTCCCGCACCGCCAAATAGGCAGTCTTCATCCACACCTCCGGTAATGGAGTCGTTTCCGGCAAGGCCAAACACCAAGTCTTGTCCATCACCAGCCTGAATCGTGTTGTTCGCTGCGGTGCCCACAATGAGGCTACTTTTCCCGGCTACATCCGTATAACTAGCCGTGGTCATCACCACCACATTGTTGATCGGGATCAAGCAATCGGTGATGTTGTAAACCTGGCCATCATCTAGCACGTTGGCTGTGGCCGACTCGAAGTTTTGAGCCTTGAACTGGAGGCTCGCGATATTGATGGTGCCTCCACTGGGCGCGAGGGTCTTACCCGTGGGAGCAGCAACGTAAGTGTTGAGCGACCCGATATCGCCGACACTGAAAGCCCCAAGCTGCAGGGGAGTCAACACCAGATTGATGGTGTCAGTACCGTTGCCGCCGTCATAGACGGTGACTTGGCCGCTGTGGCTCGCCGCCGTCCAAACCGTGTCGGCACCGTCAGCCATGCTGACGCCGGTGACGTTCAGCACCTGGCCGATCAGGCTGAGGTTGACCACCTCGTTGGTGGCGTTGCTGCCGTTGATGGCCTGATTGTTGCCGTCCAGGGTCTCGATGCTGGAATAGGTGGCGGTGGTGCCGCTGCCCGACGGGCCGAATGAAGATATGCTCAGCGCACCAGCACCCGTGTTCCTGATCGTGTCGTTGCCGGTGCCGCCGATGATGGTGTCGCCGCCCACCTGTAAGCCAGCGATGTTGAAGGTGTCGTCGCCGTCGCCCCCGTCCATGCTATCGGCACCGTCGCCGCCGGTGATGGTGTCATTGCCCGCGCCGGCATTGATGCTGTCGTTGCCGCTACCAGTGCTGATCGTATCGGCGAAGCTGCTGCCGACGACGATCTGGGTGCCGCCGCCGCCGTTGATGGTCACCCCGGCATCCGCGGTGGAGACGTTGACGTAGTCGGTGCCGCCGGTGGCATTAAAGGTGTTGATCGCGCCCACCCCGGTGGCGCTGCTGAACCCGGAGAGGTCGAAGATGTCGCTGCCGTTGTTGGTGCCGTTGATGGCAAAATTGTTGCCTTTGAAGGTCTCGATGCCCTGATAGGTCGCGCCGGCTGAGGTCGGCAGAGACCCGTTGATGAGGGAGTAGTTCGTCCCCGCGACGCCGAAGGAAAGGGAAGTGGACAGGGCGCCGGTGACGTTGATGGTGTCGCTGCCACTGGTGCCCGTGTCGTTGAAGGTGTCGCCGCCCAGCTGTAAGCCAGCGATGTTGTAGGTGTCGCTGCCATCGCCCCCATCCATGCTATCGGCACCGTCGCCGCCTATGAGAGTGTCATCGCCCGCGCCGGCACTGATGATGTCGTTGCCGCTACCGGTGCTGATCGTCTCGGCGAAGCCGCTGCCGGTAACGTTCTGGGTGCCGCCGCCGCCGTTGATGTTGATGCTGGTGAAGCTGACACCGGAGTTTGTGGTCAAGCCGGACAGATTGACGACGTCGGTGCCGCCGGTGGCGTCCAAGGTGTTGATCACCAGATCGGTGTCGGTGAATGGAGGTGACCCCCCAGGGGAGATGGTGAATCCCGACCCGGTGACCTTATAGCCGCCTGTGTCGTCGAGGACGTTGATCGTATTGCCGCTGTTGTTGCCATTGATGGTTCGCGTAGGCATAATCTTTTCTCCAAATTTGTTGTTTGCGTTGACGCGCCGGTGCCAGTCCTGAAAGCCAAATGGGGCCATCCAAAAAATGGTCTAAGCCCCCGATTGGGGTCAGACTCGACTGACCGATTGTGGACACTCAAAGTGAATTAGTTTGACCTTACAGTATCTGGTTTTTCGTTACTTGGTATGGTTCGATAGGGGGGTATAAATCGACTAAATTCTTATCTGGCAAGAGATTTAATTGATTAGTTCGCTCCAGATCGCAAACAATTGACAAAAATTGCGGTAATGTCTTTTTCTATAAGGGTTTCATCCTTTATAACCCCCGTCCATTGCATAACACAAACCGAAGAGCCCAGTATCTAAGCACAACTAATTACACATCTAAGCCACTACTCCGTCAGACTTCTGCTGTGATCAGTAAACAGTGAACTGAAAACTCAAATCCGATCCCTAATAGCTGTCTCCCGTCTCCCGTCTCCTGTCTCCTGTCTCGACTAGAAAATTAATTTTGCACGACTACTTAGGGACTTGCGTGGGAATAATATCTCAGCCAGAAAATCGCCCTGTAGAAGAATCAGAGCAGCCCTATGGCACATTATCAAAGCGCAAGTCCCTTATCTGTCATTTCTAGTTAAGAATTACCCTTGGAAGCATGGTAAGGTTCAGAATCAAAAGGCTGCATCCCCACATCGGGATATTCATCATTGTTGGGACTAAAAATGCGAGCGAAAGCCTCTGTTAGGTACTGGACAAAATTGTGTAATGTATCCTTGATATTCATTGCTTTTCTCTCCGACTCTCGACAACAATCTCTTTTTCGGATCAGGTTGATTCACCCCTCCATCGCCATTATCTGGCCAGAATCTCATCAATTGTTGACTTTTGAGATAATTCTTGAATAATCTTCATAAGACTTTATATTTTTTCTTGTTTATCTAAATCTTTATAATAATTCTTGTATTTTTGTAAAGGAAAAATTATTCAATCAAATCGCTGAACAAATATTTAATTGTTGTCCAGAAAGGACTGTATCCTTGTTGATCATCATTTTGATTGTTTATTTAGAAATGTGACAGAAAAAAATAAGGTTTTGGTCGTAGATGCAGCGAGTCAAGGTTAGCTTTATTGTTATTGAGCCGGAATTTGAAATTGCTAACTTAATTGACCCAGTGGTGCAGAAAACTCCTGAAAGACTTGCTGGACAAGGAGTCCGAGTTAGATAGGGAGTTAAGAGGAGCAAGTTTATGAGATGCTTAAGTTCCCCAAAGTCATCCCTAGGTTAGCCCCTCTCCTTTAACTTCAACTACTTGAACAACTAAGTCAATGGATTAAGGGATAATCTCGATCGCAGTAGCTTTGCTCTAGCCCACTGGACTTAGGTAGTACAAAAGCACTACTGCAGACGTTTTAAGCGTTCTTGGAGAATTTGGGCTTGTTTTTCGGACTCTGCTAAAGCTTGCTTCGTTTTTTGGATTAAAGCTTCTGGAGCTTTTTCGACAAAGCTAGGTTTATTCAGGCGATCGCTCAAACTCTTAATTTCCCCTTCTACTTTAGCTAAATTTTTCGCTAATTTCCCAGCCAATACAGATATATCAACCAATCCGGACAGGGGGATGAGGATTTCTACCGTAGCGACAACACCAGCGATCGCTTGATTGACTTCCTCGGTTAATTTGGTCGTCAAAATTAAGTTTTCGATCTTGGCCAAGTCCTTTAAGTACACTTGTCCGCGTTGCAAAATAGCTAATTCTTGGCTGTTTTCTGTCTGTAAAATTGCCGTAATCGTTGCCCCCGGTTTAATCCCCGCTTCGGCCCGCAAATTACGCAACACCCGAATACTTTCTATTAATAACTCAAAAGTATTTTCTAAGTCTAGATCGATCAGAGAACTATCGGCTATTGGATAGGTTTCTAAAGCCAAAACTTGCTGATTTTCTTGGGTTAAATGATGCCAAATTTCCTCGGTAATATGGGGCATAAAGGGATGTAATAATTTTAATGTTCCTGCCAAGATAAAAGCCAAAGTTTGCCGGGCTGTAGCACAGGAAACCGATTCTTTATCCTTCCATAAACGAGTTTTCACTAACTCGATATACCAATCACAGAAATCGCGCCAGATAAATTCGTATAGACCTTTTGCCGCTTCCCCCATGCCATAATTTTCTAGATAATCTCTAGTTTTTTGTACTGTTTGATGATAACGAGATAAAATCCAGCGATCGGCTAATTCTAAATTTTCTAAAACTGGTTCACCCAATTCTTCTGGGGTTTTTCCCTCCAGATTCATCATCACAAAACGGGAAGCATTCCAAATTTTATTGGCAAAATTTCGGGCAGCTTCTACGGATTCCGATTCATCGGTTTTACGGTTATATTGCAGACTGATATCCTGTCCTGCTCCTGCAACTTCTCGAATTAAGGTATATCGTAAAGCATCGGTTCCATATTTATCAATTAAAATTAGGGGATCGATGCCGTTATTGGCAGATTTAGACATCTTTTTGCCGTTTTCATCCCTAACTAAACCGTGAATATAGACATCTTTAAAAGGCATTTGTCGCGTAAAATAGCCCGCCATCATCGTCATTCTAGCCACCCAGAAAAAGATAATATCAAAACCGGTGACGAGGGTTGTGGTGGGATAATAAGTGTCTAGATCAAGGGTTTTTTCTGGCCATCCCATAGTTGAAAATGGCCACAATCCCGAGGAAAACCAAGTATCTAAAACATCGGGGTCTTGTTGAATAATTATATCCTCTCCATACTCTTGTTTGGCCTTGGCTAAAGCGGAGGTTTCATCCCAGGCAACAACGAAGGGAGTATGGTTAGTAATTTCGTTATTGGTTTCACTGATAATATACCAAGCGGGAATTTGATGACCCCACCATAGTTGTCGAGAAATACACCAATCTTTGAGTTTAACTAACCAATCGCGATAAACTTTTGTCCATCTTTCTGGCACAAAACGGGGCGAGTTTTCCTGATCTAAACAGGTTAAAGCTTTTGTGGCTAAAGGTTCAATTTTAACGAACCATTGGGTAGATAAAAGGGGTTCCACGGGAACTTTACCTCGATCGCTATAGGGGACGCTATGGCGATAGGCTTCAATCTTAACTAAAAAACCGTCTTCATCGAGTTTTTTAACGACATTTTTGCGGGCAACAAAACGATCTTGACCTGCGAATATTCCGGCATTTTCGTTTAAACTGCCGTCTAAATTCATGATATTAATAAAGGCTAAATTATGGCGTTTACCCATCTCAAAATCCTTGGGATCGTGGGCCGGCGTAACTTTGACGCAACCAGTACCGAATTGGGGATCCACTAATTCATCGGCAATAATCGGGATTTCTCGCCCCATTATCGGTAAAGTGACGGTTTTGCCGATTAAATGACGATAACGGGGGTCTTGCGGGTTGACAGCGACACCAGTATCACCGAGCATGGTTTCGGGCCTTGTGGTGGCTACTTGAAGATAACCACTACCATCGCTGAGAGGATAGCGAAAATACCAGAGATTTCCCTCAATATCCTTGTTTTCCACCTCTAAATCGGAAACGGCCGACCGGGATTCCGGACACCAGTTAACTAAGTATTGACCGCGATAGATTAATCCGTCCTCATAGAGTTTGATAAAAGCAGTACGGACAGCATGGGAAAGTCCCTCATCCATGGTGAAACGTTCCCGCGTCCAATCGACGGATACCCCCAAGCGTCGCAGTTGATTAACAATGGTACTACCGGACTCCTCTTTCCATTGCCAAGCGCGTTCGAGGAATTTTTCCCTTCCTAGTTGGTAACGATCGGTTTTTTCGGCTTTTAATTGGCGATCGAGTATAGCTTGTACTGCAATACTAGCGTGATCTGTTCCGGGCAGCCAGAGGGTATTTTTGCCGGTCATGCGTTTGTAGCGAACAAGTGTATCAATCAAGGCACTCTCGAAAGCGTGACCCATGTGGAGACTACCGGTAACATTGGGAGGAGGGATAACTATACAGTAGGTTTCGCCGCCTTTTTCGGGGTTTGCTGTAAATATCTCTTGATTTTCCCAATATTGCTGCCATTTCGTTTCTGTGATCTTGGGATCGTATTGCTTCGATAGTTCCGAGGTCATGATGGGGGGATTCTACAATTCTTAGTTCTTTGTCAATTGTCCCACATTTGGGAGAGATCAAATTCCTGTTTAGTTGCTGGGTAAAAAATTTCAAGAGTCTTATTAAGATAGCTGTTATCTTTTCCTTGGGTAAACATAGCTAATTTCTGGTAATTATTTTGCATTTCATCAGTATAATAATTGCTATAATCAATTGAGGGAGTCAATCAATGGTTAGGTAGGTATTAAAAACTTTCAGATGCCCCCTTATTAAGGTAGGGTTGATTCATTTAAATTAAGTACATCTGATTTTGAGTTAATAAATTTGACTGAAGATTCTCAAGTTTATCTTTCTCTAACTAAAAGAGTTAGTCACAACAATTAATCTTTAATCCTCTGCCAATATTTATTATGAATAGATTGATAAAGCTTGTTATCAAGCCACTAAAAGCCTATCTCTCTTGAAATTGTCTGAGAGTACATCCTGTTAATTTAGCTAATTTTTCTGCTTACTTCTTACGTCGATAAAACTATCAGTTTTTCCCAACGTTCAGCTAATCACCTTTGTCCCTCTGTTATTAAGAGAAAACCCAAACCTCTGAAAAGATTCAATCCTATAGTTGTGAGAATTGACCAATTGCTTGCCGCTTGAAAATCCCTGATCTGGCTTTTATCTTCCTCAAAAATTACATCTTTTACCCAATGTAACTGATTTTTTATTTTCCAATGTCCTCACTTCGACACATTTCGAGACATTTCGACAAGCTCAATGTAAAAGCTCAATGTAAAAGCTCAGTGACCGCGAATAATTTTGGCAAATACTTGAGCGGATTCGGTTAGGCTACACTTCGACACATTTCAACAAGCTCAATGTAAAGGCTCAGTGACTGCTGATATAGTAAGCTGTTTCTTCATAAGTTTTATCCCCGCGACTACCCTTTCTTTCTACTTTAAGAAGTCTTCGCAGATTTTCAAACTCTTGTCTTTCATTTTTCTAGTTTTTCCGAACTTACCATGTAAAATCAACTAGCAAAATGCCAATTTAATAAATATCTAAGACTAAAGTTTTTAAAGTTTCTAAATCCACAGCCTCTCCTTTTAATCACATTCAGTTTATTGTTAATTCCTTCAACTGTTCTCTGGGTTGTTCGGTTATCAAAATGATGAGTATGAAATGCAATTCAATTATCTTAAACAAAAATGCCAAGAGTTAGCGATAAAATATCCAGACAAAAATTATTTATTTGATAATTATATTGAAAGACAAAGATATGAGTATAACAATTTAGAAAATATAATTACTTGTGCAACAATGGTAATTCAAAATAAATAATTTTGGACTAACATCGCCTTCCGTCTGACCCTGTTCCATAAGTTGATTGCAATGTCGAAGCCACTGCCTAGCAGTACGCCATCGCTAAGTGATTTTTCATATTACGTCAGAGCGTGGCGAAAAACTCGATGACCGGTTCGAGAGGGCGGGACTCGGCTAATGTAGAACGGGGGTGCTGAATCGTTTGTATTTTTTCAGGCTACCACCCCCTCCTTTTCTGATACCGAACTGAGGGTAATTATCGTCAAGCGTCAAAACATCTAGGCCTCTCCTTAATCCTAGTAATGTAAACTTTGATTATAGAGAAAGACTTCTAGCTCCGATCTGATGTTACATTAATAATTGAAGCTAAAAAAAAAGGTTCTTCCTTACTTGGTATGGTTCGATAGGGTGGCATAACGACGATAACAGCGATCAACCTGAACGCTCATATTTCCTAGAGTAGAGAACAAGGGAGTTAGGCAATTGCAGCTAGGGTTCAATGCTTCTCCAACCAGTCCCAAGTAGTGGGGGGAAATACCTGAGAATCGATAAACTGATCCCTGTTTGCGGGTGATGCTAGGCGTTGGACAAAAGCGAGATTATAGAAGGGATTATGGAAACTTGGACGCGATCAATTGACATCGAGGAGATAGCAAAACGCCATGGGTCTCCTCTCTACATACTGAACGTCGGTCAGCTTCGTCGGAACCTGTCCCACTTTGTGGAGCTTGTCGGCAGTCCATCTCAGGTTGCCTACCCGATCAAGGCTAATCCGTCGATGGCGATTCTGAATGAACTGGCATCCCTGGGATGCTCCGCAGACTGCTCTTCTAAATATGAAGTTGAGTTGGCCCTTTCTTGCGGATTCCCGTTGAATCGGATCACATACAACAGTCCGGCGCCCGACCACCAGCTAATGGTAGATCTCCTCGATGGAGGCTCAACAGTAGTTGCTGACTCTCAAGCTATATTAGATGACCTTCAACATAAGCTTTATGGCAAGGATTGGAGTGGGAGCTTGCTGGTTCGAGTTAACCCAGAAAAACCGGTGGAATATTTCCACAATACTGATTGGCAGGATCTGGTTTCTCACGCCTCGCCTAACAGTAAGTTTGGCATCCCATCCGAGGAATTGCCAGATGCTCTGGCCAGTTGCAAACTACCTATAGCTGGCTTGCATATCCATATTGGAACTCAGATGGATAATGTATCGGCATTTAATAATTCGGTTCAGTTTATTCATCATTTGAAAAACTTAATCGAAGCCAGCTCGAATCATTGCATGAGAAAACTAAATCTTGGCGGTGGGTTTGGCATTGACTTCCATGACGGGCAACAGTTTCCAACAATCCTAGAGTACACAGAAGCATTAAAGAAACACTTGTTACCCGGTATTGAGTACATAGTCGAGCCTGGACACGCACTGGTTGGTAATGCCGTCGCCTTGTTGACTCGTATCCGCGAGCTTAAGCAGATGCGGGGCAGACGTTGGGCTATTGTTGATGTTGGCTCCGACCAGCTAATCAAGGTGACTCTCCTCTCATGGAGCCACCAAATTATCGATCGCAATCATCGCACCCTGCCTACTCAAGGGGACGATGCTATCGGAGGGCCACTTTGTTTTGCTGGCGATATATTGCTACCATCGACCAATTTAGAAGGCCAGAGTCGTGGGGATCCATTGTTAATCCAACACGCAGGAGCATATTGCTATTCAGTAAGCAATCACTTTAATGGGTTTCACGGGCCCGGGCATATAACCATAGATGAAATGGGTCAAATAGAAACGGCTTACGCTGCTGAGGACGTATTTGCCGATCACAGTTTCTTGGGATTTTCCAGGCCGACGCACCCCCCTTCAGAAGTGCTAGATCATGAAATTGATCTCGATATCATTGAAAGACTAAGCAGTGACTATCTCAAGCAGGGAGAATCTTCAGATGGCTACGCATTTACCAGAGTCCAACTCATAGCGCCAAGAACTTTGCAGTTCATGGTGAAGGCGAAGAGTTCTTTAGGGGCGATATCAATCCCATTCGCCGTCCGCATCGCCTCGGATGCCACAATAATTTCAGCTTTGTATCTTGTCGGCAAACAGGCCAAAGATGTTTCAGTTTGGGGAACAAGAACATATTTGAAGTCAGACACGATAATTCGTACCAGCCAGCCATTGAGACTGGTTGTATATATAGCGCCCAAATCAAGCCTCCCTGTGGATAAGCATACTACTCACCTGTCTCACTGGGACCTCGGCAACGGGAAGTTTAAGGGATCGTTCCGATTCATCTTATAAAGTTCTTTTCGTTGCCTTGCTCACGATATTTACACAAGCACCTTGGCACTGTGTTTCTATGATGCCCTCAACTTTTAGCTATCACCTTGAGGGTGGGAGCTTTTTCTTGCTTTAGGGGCAGTTTGTCTTTTTCCCTAGCGGTGATTGCTTCTTTGGTCTGTTGAGTTAGTTAATTCTTCTGCGCTTTCTTTGACTACTGTTGAGGTCACTGCTGCCATAATTTTTGAATAATAAGAGTTATGGTCGGTCAAGCGTCAAAACATCTAAGCTTTTCCTTAATCCTAGTAATGTAAAGTTTAATTAAGAGAAAGACTTCTAGCTCCGATCCGATGTTATATTAATAATTGAGGCTAAAGAGAAAAGCCTCCCTGACAGATCAACTGGCAAGGTTATAAGGTCAAGTTCACAAAGGAGTAAACCCTGTTAAAGTTCCATTCTGTCTCGATAACGGCGATAACAGCGATCGACCTGAACGCTCATATTTCCTAGAGTAGAGAACAAGGGAGTTAGGCAATTGCAACTGAGGTTCAATGCTTCTCCAACCAGTCTCAAGTTATGAGGGGAAATACCTGAGAATCGGTAAACTGATCGCTGTTATTGTTTGTCAACACAAGTAATTGATAATTGCAGTCGCTCTCCTTTGATGAGATAATAGAAAGTCTTCTGTTCAAAAGGATATCGATAGGATGCGACTCTCTCAACAGCTTTTTGTCACCCTCCGGGAAGATCCAGCCGAGGCGGAAATCCCCAGTCATAAATGCTTAGTCCGTGCCGGTTACATTCGTCGTATCGGCAGCGGTATTTACGCCTATTTACCTCTGATGTGGCGGGTTTTGCAGAAAGTCTCCCAGATAGTCCGGGAAGAAATGAATAAAGCCGGCGCCCAAGAATGTTTACTTCCCCAACTGCAACCGGCGGAACTCTGGCAAGAATCGGGCCGTTGGGACACCTACACAAAAGCAGAAGGGATTATGTTTGCCCTGACGGACAGGCAAAACCGGGAGTTAGGATTAGGACCGACTCACGAAGAAGTAATTACTGCCGTCGCTCGTGATTTAATTCGTTCCTATCGACAATTACCGGTTAATTTATATCAGATTCAAACTAAATTTCGCGATGAAATTCGCCCTCGTTTTGGTTTAATGCGGGGACGGGAATTTATTATGAAAGATGCCTATTCTTTCAATCTTGACGAGGAATGTTTAAAGAAAACCTATCAAGCGATGGATATAGCTTACCGCAATATTTTCCGCCGTTGTGGGTTAGCTTTTCGGGCAGTAGAAGCGGATTCTGGAGCGATTGGTGGTTCCGCATCCCAAGAATTTATGGTCTTAGCTGATGCTGGAGAAGATGAGGTTTTATTTACTGCCGATGAAAAGTATGCGGCTAATGTGGAAAAAGCCGTTTCTTTGCCAGCAGATAAAGTGGCTTCTCCCTTTAAAAAGTTTGCTAAAAAAGAGACTCCTAACACCAACACGATCGAAAGTTTAGCTAAATTTCTTGATTGTTCTGCCACCGCTATCGTCAAAAATGTTCTCTACGAAGTGGTGTATGATAGCGGCATAACTGTTTTAGTTTTACTGCATATTCGCGGCGATCAAGAGGTTAATGAAGTTAAACTACAAAATGAATTAGTTAGACAGGCGAGCTGTTACAATGCTAAAACAATTTTGGCTTTAAAAATACCCGATGCTGCCGCTCAACAGAAATGGGCAACTAAACCTTTACCTTTAGGTTATATTGCTCCCGACTTAGAAGATAATTTACTCAAAAAAGCCAGCGATATAGCTCCTAAGTTTTTACGCATAGCAGACAACACAGTGACAGACTTAGAAAACTTTATCACTGGTGCTAATGAAACCGGATTTCATGTAGTGGGAGCCAATTGGGGTAAAGATTTTATCTTACCAGAATTAATCGTCGATCTACGCAAAGCCCGGGTAGGCGATCGAGCTATTCACGATCCTAATCAAACCTTGCAAAGTGCTAGAGGAATTGAAGTCGGTCATATCTTCCAATTGGGTTATAAATATTCTCAAGCTATGAATGCTTTTTATACTAATGAAGCGGGAGAATCTACCCCCATTTGTATGGGTTGTTATGGTATAGGAGTATCGCGTTTAGCCCAGGCAGCCGTAGAACAATCCTACGACAAAGATGGCATTATTTGGCCCGTAGCTATTGCCCCCTATCAAGCGATTGTGGTTATTCCTAATTTAGCCGATGCCGAGCAGGTAAAAACTGCCGAAAGTTTATACAATGAGTTAAATCAAGCCGGCATTGAAACCCTTTTAGATGACCGGGATGAACGTGCGGGAGTTAAGTTCAAAGATGCGGATTTAATTGGGATTCCCTATCGCATTGTCACGGGTAAATCTCTCAAATCGGGTAAGGTGGAATTAGTCGAAAGAGCCAGTAAAAAAGCGTCAGAAGTAGTAATTAATGAGGTGGTTTCCTATTTAAAAACTGCTATTTCAAAGGTAAATGCTTCTGATTAAGTGATTAAATATACAGATAATTTTCTTTGTTTATGTATTTGATGAGCGAATATGAGTCGGGGTACCTCCTGTCATAGCAATAATTTTTCCAGCGTTGCTGATTTGAGATATAAATCTTCTTTTGTGGGATTTTTAAAACCTAGACCCAAACTGGGGTAAGGGCATCTCAAAGGCTATTGACAATTGGCCAATTTTGTGATTTGCGTGGGCATTTCAAGTGACACCAGTCAATCAGAATAGTTACGAACTCGACCTATTTGGTCGATTGTTGCTTAACAATTGAGATGGCAAATTCTACTCAAACATGCCTGAATTGTCGTCTGGGTAGGCAACTCACATAAAGTTCATTTTGTCAAGGATTGTTAAGATGCGCTTACCCAGGGCTGCTAATATGCCATAGAGTTTTTTATCTCTGATTTGGTCTATTACTATTTTACTGAATTTTGCCGATTCATGAAGAAAAAAGTGTTGCTGCCTTTGGGCAAGATAGAGCGATTACATTTAAATTTTTAATAAGGTCGAGGTTGAAAATTATCGGGAATATCTAATTCAAATACTTGGTCATGAATCCGAGCCACATAAAACCCTTCTTGCAGAATTTTTTCGCGTAATTCTGGAGATACATGAACCGCCGCTAATATGCCATAGAGTTTTTTATCTTTGTGTTCAGGGAAAAAGCTGCGAAACCGTTGCAAAATACTTTTTAATTGTGTAATAGATTCCTCTCTAGCATGACTTTTAACCTCGACGATATAGGCAGTATTTAGCTCACCATTAGTATAGGCAAGAACATCAATTTCTAGGTGTTTTCCATCTTCGCTTGCTCGGACACTGGGACTAACAACTTTCATGCCGAACCGTTGTCTGAGAATCGTTTCCATTGAGGGAAGGGCAAGTCCTTCGGTAAAACTGCCGAATTTAGCACCGAGTCCCCCAATTTGTTTACCTAATTCTCTGAGTTGTCGGTCGGTTTCCTGTTGTCGTCGCTCGGTTTCCTTCTGTTGTCGGTCAGTTTCTTTTTGAGCAGCAGTTAATTCAGCTTGAGCAGTCGCTAATTCGGCTAAGAGTCGCCATACGTCTTCTGATGTAGTTGCCATAGATAATTTTTTCTCTCTGATTTGGTCTATTACTATTTTACTGAATTTTGCCGATTCATGAATAAGAGAGTGTTTTTTCCTTTGGGGAAGAGAGCAATCGCATCTAAAATTTTAATAAATTTGAGGTTGAAAATTATCGGGAATATCGAGTTCAAATACTTGGTCATGAATCCGAGCCACATAAAACCCCTCTTGCAGAATTTTTTCGCGTAATTCTGGAGATACATGAACCGCCGCTAATATGCCATAGAGTTTTTTATCTTTGTGTTCAGGGAAAAAGCTGCGAAACCGTTGCAAAATACTTTTTAATTGTGTAATAGATTCCTCTCTAGCATGACTTTTAACCTCGACGATATAGGCAGTATTTAGCTCACCATTAGTATAGGCAAGAACATCAATTTCTAGGTGTTTTCCATCTTCGCTTGCTCGGACACTGGGACTAACAACTTTCATGCCGAACCGTTGTCTGAGAATCGTTTCCATTGAGGGAAGGGCAAGTCCTTCGGTAAAGCTGCCGAATTTGGCACCGAGTCCCCCAATTTGCTGTCCTAATTCTTTGAGTTGTCGGTCAGTTTTCTTCTGTTGTTGGGCGTTTTCCTTCTGTTGTTGACTAACTTCCTTCAATATTAGGTCAGTCTCCTTAAGTTGTTTGTCAGTTTCTTTTTGAGCAGCAGTTAATTCGGCTTGAGCAGTGGCTAATTCGGCTAAGATTTGCCATACGTCTTCGGATGTAGTTGCCATAGATAATTTTTTCTCTCTGATTTGGTCTCTTACTATTTTACTGAATTTTGCCGATTCATGAATAAGAGAGTGTTTTTTCCTTTGGGGAAGAGAGCAATCGCATCTAAAATTTTAATAGATTTGAGGTTGAAAATTATCGGGAATATCGAGTTCAAATACTTGGTCATGAATCCGAGCCACATAAAACCCCTCTTGCAGAATTTTTTCGCGTAATTCTGGAGATACATGAACCGCCGCTAATATGCCATAGAGTTTTTTATCTTTGTGTTCAGGGAAAAAGCTGCGAAACCGTTGCAAAATACTTTTTAATTGTGTAATAGATTCCTCTCTAGCATGACTTTTAACCTCGACGATATAGGCAGTATTTAGCTCACCATTAGTATAGGCAAGAACATCAATTTCTAGGTGTTTTCCATCTTCGCTTGCTCGGACACTGGGACTAACAACTTTCATGCCGAACCGTTGTCTGAGAATCGTTTCCATTGAGGGAAGGGCAAGTCCTTCGGTAAAGCTGCCGAATTTGGCACCGAGTCCCCCAATTTGCTGTCCTAATTCTTTGAGTTGTCGGTCAGTTTTCTTTTGTTGTTGGGCGTTTTCCTTCTGTTGTTGACTAACTTCCTTCAATATTAGGTCAGTCTCCTTCAGTTGTTTGTCAGTTTCTTTTTGAGCAGCAGTTAATTCGGCTTGAGCAGTGGCTAATTCGGCTAAGATTTGCCGGCTCTTCGTTACTTGGTATGGTTCGATAGGGGGGCATAAATCGACTAAATCCTTATCTGGCAAGGGATTTAATTGATTAGTTCGCTCTAGATCGAAAATAATTGACAAAAATCGCTAAATGCTTTTCTATATAAGGGTTCCATCCCTTATAACCCCCGTTCATTGCATAACACAAACCGAAGAGCCGATTTGCCATACGTCTTCGGATGTAGTTGCCATAGATAATTTTTTCTCTCTGATTTGGTCTCTTACTATTTTACTGAATTTTGCCGATTCATGAATAAGAGAGTGTTTTTTCCTTTGGGGAAGAGAGCAATCGCATCTAAAATTTTAATAGATTTGAGGTTGAAAATTATCGGGAATATCGAGTTCAAATACTTGGTCATGAATCCGAGCCACATAAAACCCCTCTTGCAGAATTTTTTCGCGTAATTCTGGAGATACATGAACCGCCGCTAATATGCCATAGAGTTTTTTATCTTTGTGTTCAGGGAAAAAGCTGCGAAACCGTTGCAAAATACTTTTTAATTGTGTAATAGATTCCTCTCTAGCATGACTTTTAACCTCGACGATATAGGCAGTATTTAGCTCACCATTAGTATAGGCAAGAACATCAATTTCTAGGTGTTTTCCATCTTCGCTTGCTCGGACACTGGGACTAACAACTTTCATGCCGAACCGTTGTCTGAGAATCGTTTCCATTGAGGGAAGGGCAAGTCCTTCGGTAAAACTGCCGAATTTGGCACCGAGTCCCCCAATTTGCTGTCCTAATTCTTTGAGTTGTCGGTCAGTTTTCTTCTGTTGTTGGGCGTTTTCCTTCTGTTGTTGACTAACTTCCTTCAATATTAGGTCAGTCTCCTTCAGTTGTTTGTCAGTTTCTTTTTGAGCAGCAGTTAATTCGGCTTGAGCAGTGGCTAATTCGGCTTGAGCAGTGGCTAATTCGGCTAAGATTTGCCATACGTCTTCGGATGTAGTTGCCATAGATAATTTTTTCCTGATGTCACCTATTTACTATTTTATTGGATTTCTGCGCTTGCTGAAGGCACTGGGGAGCAGACTGCTGATTCAATTGGGTAAGGTGGAGGCTAATTCATAGAACAAGAATCACCGCCACCACTGACTAACATCCCTAATTCCCTGATACACTTCTCTTAAAGCGACCTCCCCCCCAAAATGAAGGATTAAAGGCGCTAAGTTGGGAATAGTTTCGAGGAAATTAGAACAAGTGAGAGTTCCCAAAGCTTGAAGGTTTTTTTCCAGAAGGATAGATCAACATGGTTAGGCGTTAACACCTGAGTTATAATTAGAACGAAAATTAACTAAGGCAGTTGTTCTCAAATGAAATTAAAGGAAAGGTGTATCACCGATGGGCAGGGTAATCGAATAGGTGTTCTTTTAGATAACCTAAGTTGCTACCTATGGGATTAAGCAAAAAAAGCTGCTACAAAAGATAAAAGACGAGTAGCAGCCAAAAAACGCACCCTCCGTTTTACTATTGCAAGAGTGCCTATTGCCTATGTACTCGCAATTTCTCAATCAATTGAGATAATTTCTCGTCAGAAGCGGCAGTAATAAAGTCTAATTTAAACTTTTGTCCCTGACTGAGATATTCTGCGTAACTAGACAGAAGAAAAGGACGAAACTTGTCATTATCAGCAATATAAACTTCAAAAAAAGAGACCAATAAAGCCCCCGCATAATCCTCGATTAAATTTTGATTGGGTAAAGTGATATCGACCACAGACTCTAGGGTTTTTTGCATTCCTGCATCCAATTCCGTAAAATTTACATGAGCTTGTCCCTCCACCATGGCCAGATATTTATCTGGCGTTTTTAACCAAGTAAAAGGAATGGCCTGTTCAAAAATCGGATTAGCTGCTGGGTCATAACTTCCGGAACCCAAGAGGACAGGAATCGAGATTTTACTTAAACCTTTTTCTCCAAAAATACTGCGGTTAACGGGATTAGCTGCAAAGACAGCCGCGACTCGTTCATCACGAAAATTATAGACCTGTCTAGGCAATTCCAGGGCGCGACATTCCAGTACAATGGCGATATTAATACCGGAGTAAGGAAGATTACAATCTTGGGCGAGATTATCAAAATCAATTTGTGCGCCAGCAACAGCTAGAGATGTATAACCTCCAAAGGAATGACCCGCTACTCCCACATTAGTGAGGTCAAGTTGACCTTGAAATTGACTAGGATTACGTCTTGCTAATTCATCGATGACAAAGCTAATATCTTTGGGTCGATTAATAAACTCATTGCCATCAAAAATATTGCGATAATATCCCCCTAACATTCCTTGTAGGTATTGGGTATCACTGCCGGGGTGTTGCGGTGC
The DNA here is from genome assembly GCF_050500245.1 of Microcystis ichthyoblabe FBCC-A1114. Taxonomy (NCBI): domain Bacteria; kingdom Bacillati; phylum Cyanobacteriota; class Cyanophyceae; order Chroococcales; family Microcystaceae; genus Microcystis; species Microcystis ichthyoblabe. Next base: position 192,472 of record NZ_CP191408.1, read on the forward strand.
CGCTACTAAAAATCCGTAGGAAGCTAGATGTTCAATTGCTTGGGCATAATCTTCTGGTCGCGAGGCTAATCCGTGGGAAAAAATAATTACAGGTGTTTTACCTTCTCGGAAAGTTTGCGGGATATAAACATCCACATATAAACTGCGATTGCGACTGCTATCGGTTAGGTTCCAAACTTCTTTTTTTACCTGAAAGCTACCGCGCTGACGCAGATCGGGTAAACTGGTATAATTAATCGGTGGTTTAACGGCAGCGGCTTCCTCGGCTGTCCAGAGGCGCATATCTTTAATAAATATTTCCGCCACATAAACTGCATAATCGATGGTTTTAGCTAATCCGAGGATTTCTTCCCCCTGTAACTGGATATTATTGGGGAATTTTTTCAGCACATTTAAAAGGGTTAATCCCCCCGGCTCAAAAGCGGCACTAACAATCGCACCCCGCAGGGCATATTTACCATTAATTCCCCCTTCAATGGTGATGCCTTTGCCCAAACGAGAGAGCATATCAGCACCCATCACACTATTAAAAAAACGAGATAGTAAAACAGGATTAATGTCAATTTTTGTTAATAAAGCTTCACGAAACTGCTCTCTTGCTTCGGGAGTTACTCTGGCTAGAAATTGTTTTAAATTAGCATCAATTTTGCCTTCTTTAGCAAAGGTTTCTAGGGATGCTACCGATACAGAAAAGACGAGGGGAGTATAGACAAATTCAACTTCTTCGGCGGCTTTTAGGGGTAAAGCGGTCATAGTGGCGGCGAAAAGGCCTAGTAGAAAAGCTCGCAGCCGACGGGTGGGATTATTTCTGGGAAAACGATTTTGTAAACTGGTGATAATCATGGAATTTTTAGTTAGGGTAGATGACAGCAATTAAAGGAAAAAAGTCGCACGGCGATTGATGTCTAAGTTCAACAAAAATCGATAAAGTGCCAAGCAAAGTATAACCAAAAAGCATGAGCAAAACCTCGATAGATTAATCTGAGCGATTTCGATTCTAAATTACGAGCTATTTCCTGAACATATTACCTAGTGTGGATTTTATATTAAAATTGTTTTTTTGTCAAGACACTGGTTATTAACAAAAAAACGATAAATACATAAATTTAATAAGTGAAAGTGATATATTTGGAGATGAAAATAATCAGATAAGGTTTTTGACCAAGATAAGTACCTAAGCAAAATTAACTAGACATTTTGATAAAGCTTTTTAACCAATAAATTAATTTTGCACGACTACTTAAATTGCTAATTATTGCGAATATGAATATCTTGCTTCGGAAAGGGAATCTCGATATCCTGTTGAGTAAACCTATCAAGAATAACACAATTAACATCACTAATTACTCGCTTTTTCCTGTTAACATCATCCAACCAGAACTTTAATTCAAAGTTTAACCTAGAATCACCAAAATTAATAAAAAAGGCTACTGGTTGCGGGTTTTTAAGTATGTTAGGATGTTGATCAGCAATGTCTAGCAATAAATTCATCACCTGTGGTGCGTTGGAATTATAACCAACTCCGATAACAATTGAACAATAAATCAAGTTATCACTACCCGTATAGGTGGTGACATCCTCAGTAAAAAACTTTTGATTGGGAATAATTTTTTCGGAATTGTCTGTGAGGATTTGCACTGTTGTCGCTCGAATACCTAGCTTTTTTACCTGAGAAGTTTGCCCTTCAATATTAATGATATCACCGGGTTTGAGAACTTTTTCAAATAATAGTAAAATACCGCTAATAAAATTACTGACCACTTGCTGCATACCGAAACCAATACCCACCGATAAACCACCAGTAATTGCCGCTATTGCCGTTGCATTAACTCCCACATAACCCAAGATGATGATAAAACCTAAGACAATAAAAAAATAACGTCCTAACAGTAAAGTTGCTTCAATTTCACCGCGACTAGCTTGCTGATTTAAATGAGCAATACTCAAAATTATAGTCTCTATAAGATCAACAACAATTACTAGAAAATAGGGAGCTATTATCAAAATAAATATGCTTCCCAATGTGATCGGACTATTGAATAAATTGAAAGGAGATACTTTGGCGATTTCCTGAATATTATTGTAGAAACCAATCATGATTCTCAGGAGAAATAACACCAATAAAGGTGCTAAAAGCCGGAAATGATAATATTTAATTTTATTGACGGAAAACTTGGCGTATAGTCCAGCTAATAAACCACGATAAACTAAATAAAACCACAGGAGTTTTATAGATAAACTAATCATTCCTCTTGTCCAATTTTGACTGAAAAAAATTAGATAATTTAAATTCAGTAAAATTATACTAATAACTGGAAAATTAAGAAACTCTATCAGAATAGCAAAATATTGACGGATGGTTAATTTTTTATCACTATGGATAAAAGTGGTGACGTGAGGAAATCTTTTTTCTAAGTAAGACCATAACCATTTTGACAATAACCAAGCAAGAATTAAACAGAGAAAAATAATCATTAATTGATTTTGAACATTTCTGCGTCCTAAAAATAATAATTGGTTAGCAATTATTTCCGAAAGAGAGGGGATATTGTTGTTCATAATTAATTCATTTTCTTGACTTCCTGATCAAGACCTGATTGAATATAAAGTGTCAGTTGGTGGGCTGCTGTTGAGGAAGATATTTCACCAGCGATCGCTCTTTCATACCAAAATTCTCCCTCTTCTAAAATTTTATTCAACTTTTCCCAATCATCCAGAGGAACTGCCACAGCATTGTGAGATTGTTGTAATAATACCGATTCGATCGGTAGTAAATTTCCTTCGATCTGCACCCGTCGATTAGTGGGAATAAAACTTTCTGTTTGGATAATTGCTTGCAATTGTTGTTCGGGATTAGTGAGAAATTTTCCTAAAGCTAATCCCAACCTATTTTCATTATCACTATTATTACGATTAAATACCATCACCCGTGTATAGAGAATTGGCGCTGCTTTACCTTGAGTGTCTTGGGGAAGTAAAGCGACTCTGAGATCATCTTGGAGGCTGTTTTTTAAATCGGCAATTTCAATAGAATTACACACATAATAGGTTAAGCGGCCTCTAGCAAAGGCCTCATGAAGCAATCCCCGTTGACGATTGAGGATAAAATTAGGCTGTGACGAGGCAAATTTTAGCCATTCTAGCCATTTTGCCCAACCATCCAAGCGAGGTTGCAGCCTACCCTGATCATCCCACAAATAGCTGCCAAAAATTGCCATTCCCCAAAAAGTATCTTCAAAAGAGGAAACTATCCCCACAGAATAACCTTTGCGCGCACGTTCTACTAATCCCTCTAAACTGGTGGGAGGTTGCTTCAGCAGCGGATCGGTACTAACTTGTAATTTTTTTTGATTGTAACACAGTACACGAGTACGAGAACCTAAGGGAATGCCATAGATTTTTCCTTGATAGCTAACTTGTTTCAGGGTTGGGGGATTATAGATAGATAAATCTAGATTTTTTCGGTCAATTTCCCCCAGTACTCCTTCAGATACTAATCTGGGTATATTTCTCGAAAAAATTAGAATAACACTCGCACCCAATCCGCTTTGAGATTGTTTAAAAAAACGTTCGGGTATCTCATCGATAGGAATAGCTTGTTCAAGAATTGTCACCTGCGGATTTAATTTTTCAAACTCTTGGAAACCGAGACCTACTAGTTTAGTTAAATTGCCCTCTTCTGGATACCAAACCAAAAGGGTTCCTTGCCGTTGCTCCGATGATTGGTTGGGAAGATCACTAAAACAAGCATAAAGAAAAATTGGCATCAAGATAAAAAGCAATAGGAGCGATATAATTCTACTTATTTTTTTACTTCTCCAAGCAGTTTTAACTCTGAGCCTTAGGGATTGCATCGATCGTGATCCTTCAAAAATATTGCCATAGACCCATAGTACATGAAAAGGTGACTAATAATCTTCATCAGAAAAATAATTAACATGATCTTTTGTCAAGAGCCACCAGTATAGCAACAATCCCAGTTAAAAATTTGTGCGAGTTAAACTGCTGACCTATCTAAATTATCTGTTAAGACCAGATGAGAGTAGGGAAAGTCGAGTTTTATAGTTTATTTTCTAACACTCTAATACTCAGTTTAAATGGGTAACAGCTTAGGGAAACTATGCTTGGTATGAGTGAGATGTCTGTTATTAATAATTATGTCATGACGAGAGAGTGATACCTGCATTAAACTGTATCAACCAAGAACCCACCGAAGCAATTTTTACTGTGTGATTATACTCTAAAAAGCGAGGTACTTTATGAAAATATTTACAGCAATTATCGAAAGAGGGCCAATTCAAGTCTGAATTGCATCACTGTCTGATCTACCTTTATAGAATACCTCATTCGGGGTACGATAGTCAAGACATTTTCGAGGACGATTGTTAATCAAGTTTACGGCTCTTTCCACCTCCTCTGGCTTAACGATTTTAAAATTCGTTCCCTTGGGGAAAAATTGTCTTAACAGTCCATTGGTATGCTCGTTTAATCCCCTCTCCCACGAATGATAAGGAGTAGCAAAATAAAAATCTGCTCCTAGTTTCTGACTCAACTCTTGATGTCCACAAAATTCTTTGCCGTTGTCACAAGTAAAGGTTTTTCTTTTGTCAGGGTGAATCTCTTGAAAAAGTTTTTCTGTGACTCTATTGATTTCCGATGCGGTTTTGTTTTTGGCTAATCCTGCTACTAAAAATTTCGAGGCTTTATCTACATGAGTAACGAGAACTCCTAGATGATTGCCTCCAATCATTGTGTCACTTTCCCAATGACCGATTTCAGTTTTCTGGTCAGCAATTACTGGTCGCTCGCTGATATCTACACGCCCTGGAATCCCTCCACGCTTACTTTTTGCTCCGCCTCGACTCTTTCTTTGACAAAGCCTCCGGCGTAAATATTTCTGGTACTCTCCACATCTGTGATAGTTCTGATAGATCATTTGATAGATGGTTTCGTGACTGAGAGATTCTTGACTGGCTCTTTTCAGACGACCTGCTATTTGTTCGGGACTATGATAATCTTTCAATCCTTCTTTGACCAACTCTAAGGCTGACTCGCTGACATTTTTAAAGGGTTGTTTGGCATTTTTTCGCCTTGTCTCGCTTTGAGCTTGTGCTGTGTCAGGTAGATAGCAGCCAAGGGAACTTTGATTCCTTTTTAATTCCCGTGATATTGTGCTTTGATGACATCCGAGCCAGACGGCCATTTGCCGTTGAGATAAATTTCCCTCCTGACTAAGTTGGTAGAGCAAGTTTCTTTGTTCTATGTTAAGATGTTGAGGGCTTCGTTTTTGGGTCTGATTTGTTTTTGTTAATGATCAGACAGTACCTGATGAGCCTTTCTTTGTCAACTCTTGAGGTTGATGCGTTTCATTTTTGAATTGGCGGAGATATAGAGACTAATTTCTATGTTAGTTATGTTTCTAAGTAGTCGTGCAAAATTAATTTTCTAGTGAAGATAGGCAAGAGGCAAGAGATGGTTAAATATGTGTAATTAATTTTGCTTAGGTACTTAGATTGGTGGGAGCGCATTGCTAAGGAGAAACCTTAGAAAGAGGTGATTGAAATGTTATTAGAGGATGAATATATGAACCCTGTCCTGTAGGAGCGCAAGGCTTGCGCCCTCGCCCTCTTCATCTCGTCGATAGCCCTCTATCTAATAATTTTCTCTGTCCATGGGAAATCTAGCGTTTCAGCGATAAGTTATGCCTAAATGCTTTGCCACTACTGTGATTTAATTGCTATGATGAGTTAAAATAAGAGGCAGTATATTTCAATATCTTAGTACACTAAGTACGGAAGAACCGCAAGGAGTCGTACCATGGAACCTTTAACGCTATTGGCTACAGGAGTCACGATTATTTTAGGGGGAGCGTTGGCTCGTGTGGGGGAGCTTGTCTTAGATGGTTCCCTTGAAAAACTGATAAATTTAATCGAAGCTAAGTCTCCTGATACTTTAAAAAAGTTGCAATCGGCTAATCAAAATCCTGCTTTGTTACCTGAAACGATTGAGGTAATGGCGACTTTACTGGAAGATCCAGAAATACAAAAAGTTGCAGAACAAGTGGTTAAGGAAAATCAATCTAATCCTTACGTTATTAATATGATGAAAAATGTTGGAATTGTTAATCAAGGAACAATTCATAATCCGACTTTTAACTTCAACTGACCACAGCCGCCTGTAGGGGAGCAGGTTAAACAAAACCCTGCTAACTTAGATACAACCAGTGAGAGTTCCAAGTCTATTTCGACTTCTCTTTCTAATCTTGATTACGGCATTGAAAGTCTATGTAAATTGAAAGCAATTTTCTACAAACTTAAGGGAAATGCTCGTCAACAGGAGGGCAAAGTTAATATAACAGTTAAAGAATTATCAGAATGGATTCAGGCAATTCAATCCGCAGAATCAGAATTTGAGCAATTTTTAAATTTATTGGAGGCTAATGATGATTCAGATTCATAAAAATCAAACTAATTCCGCTCAGGCTAGTAATTATGAAACAGAGTTAAATCTTGAGAACTTTGATCAGATTACGCCCAAAAAACATAATCCTAAAATCTATCAAAAGCTCTTAAAAAAAGCTCAGGATATTGGTGATAAACAATCTGAGGTTTTTGCTCTTGGCCGGTTAGCAATGATTTATCAATCTTGGGGTCAATATAGAGAAGCAGTACAATATCTTCAGCAACAATTAGTAATTATTAGAGAAACTAATGATCGGTATTCGCTGGCGAATACTTTAGGTAATTTGGGAGCGGCTTATCAGTCTTTAGGGCAGTATCAAGAAGCAATTTCACATCTTCAAGAACAATTAGCAATTGCTCAGGAGATCGACGATATTCTTGCCCTAGCAAATGCTTTCGGAAATCTGGGGATTACTTATCAATCCTTAGGAAAATATCAGCAAGCAATTGAATATTTTCAAAAACAATTAGAAATTGCCCAGCAAATTGGTGATAAAACATCAGAAGCAAATGCTTCGAGCAATTTAGGTATTTCTTATCAATATCAAGGCGATTTTGCTCAAGCAGAATCTCTATTTTTACAAGGATTAAAAATCCATGAAGAGTTATTTGGTTGCAATAATCCTAGTGTTGCTTCTAATCTCAACAATCTGGCGAGTCTTTATCAAGATCAAGGGAGATACACAGAAGCAGAACCTCTCTTTTTACGCTCGCTGGCGATTCGGGAAAAGCTATTAGGAAAAGAGCATCCTGCTGTGGCGACCAGTCTCAACAATCTGGGGGGTCTTTATAACAATCAAGGGAAATACACAGAAGCAGAATCTCTCTATCAAAGAGCGATTGCTATTTGTTCGGAAAAATTAGGAGAAAATCACCCCAACACTCAAACAGTAATGATGAATTATTTGCAGATGCTTTCTCAACTTCCCGATGAGGAATTAAGCCAACGCTTTCCCCCCGAAATGGTCGAAGATATCCAATCACTCCGTCATTCCTAGATTCTTTGTAATACCTTAATAATGCTCAAACTGCAATAAAATTACTCCAGCAGATAGTAAATGCCTAAAAAAATACGAGAACTCAAGTCTATACTTCTGAAAGCAGGGTTTACCTATCGCCCCAGTAAAGGTAGTCATACCGTTTGGAGCCATCCCCGTTTAGAATATAGCTTGACCCTGTCAGGCAAAGATAGTAGTGATGCTGATCGCTACCAGGAAAAAGACGTAAGAAATGCACTTCAGGAACTAGCAAACTTAAATCAAGGAGACAACCCATGAATTATTACTATAGTATTTTTATTCAATGGTCAGAAGAAGACAACAAATTTATCGCCCACCTCCCTGAATTTGGACCCTATGCTCATACCCATGGTGAAACCTACCATGCAGCTCTACAAAATGCCCTTGAAGTTCTAGATCTCCTTATCGAAGACTACACTGCACGAGGCAAATCTCTCCCACCTCTCCAGGCTATTTCCGCATAGCCCAAATATTCTCAGTTCAGTAATATCTCCTAGTAAGTACCTAAGCAAAATTAATTACACATTTCGATCAAGCTTTTGCCTTTTGCCTTTTGCCTATCCTAACCAAGAAATTAATTTTGCACGACTACTTATTTAACCGTTCATAGAACATTTTATACCATGATCTCGGAAAAGCCAAAATAAACATTATGCAAGTTACGGCTTAGATCATTACTAAAGTTGTCATATCACCTTCTTCTCGATCAGAACCAAAAAGCCCAAAATAAATAATGAAAACGTCAGCCAACAAGCAATTTTTGCTTTATTATGAGAGTAATTTCCAAAAACCTTAAGCGATTTATGTATCAAGTTACCGTTGATTACGCCAAAGCCAACCTAGAAGAACTCTGCGATCGCACTGAAAAAGAACCCGATGGAGTAGTGATCGTTCGTGAAAATCGCAGTTATATTCTCATCACTAAAGAAGAATGGGAATCCTTAGCTGAAACCAGCGAACTCATGCAAGATCCCAAACTATTACAACATATTGCATCAGCACGACGAGAATATGCCGCAGGAGAAATCCTCATAATGGAACAAGTATTTGGATGACAACCTACACAATTGTCGGCTCTTCTCGACTTTGTGTGATAATTTTTGCTTATGGAATCGTGAAATGTTGACGGAGAAAGACTTTTACGACTATTTTGCCGAAGAAACTATCAGTATAGGCTTCGTTTCCACACAGAAACCAGAAGAGCCAATTGTCTTTTCTAAACAAGCGCGAAAAGATACCGACGAACTCACCCAAAAACAAAAAGTCAAACTTCAAGAAATTTTAACTAACATAATTGCAATTAATCCCTATATTGGCAAATCCTTAAAATGCGATTTAGAAGGCTTGTATTCCTATCGCCTAAATAGAAAAGATCGTCTGCTTTATGAAATTTATGAAGACGATAAAACTATTCTGATTATTCGTACCAAAACACACTATGGAGATTAGGTAATAGCGGTCATAACCACTGAATTCATCCCCGTTTATAATATAGCTTGATCCTGTTAGGCAAAAATAGTAGTGATGCCGATCACTACCAGGAAAAAGACGGAAGAAATGCACTTCAGGAACTAGCCAAATTAAATCAAGGAGACAACCCATGAATTATCACTATAGTATTTTTATTCAACTGTCTTATTACATTTTGGAATTAAGGGAAAATCACCCCGATACTCAAATAGTAAAAAATAATTAGAGTTTGGTGAAAAAGTACAGGCGATCGCTGATCAAGATGCAAGGTTTTTGAGACACTAGCTTTAAAATCTTGCATCTGTTTTGTGAAACAAGCCACTAAACCCCTTACCTTGTACATAAGTAGCTGGTTATAATTAAATTAAAAATGGATTTTAGGTTCGATCCCCCCTGCCCCCTTGATAAGGGGGGTGCCGATAGGCGGGGGGATCCCTCCTTAATCCCCCCTTAATAAGAGGGGCATCTGATAACTTTTAACGCCTACCTACTTATTTCACATTTATTCAGCCAACCCTAGTTAAATAATCTTTGCAGAAAAGTGCTTTGATCCCGCAGAAAAACCTGAGCGCAATTGCGCCCCGGCATTCCCGAAATTGAGCCGCCGGGGTGAGTTCCTGCCCCAGTTAAATAAAGGTTTTTAATGGGGGTTTTATAGTTAGCTATTTCCGGTAAAGGACGCAGGAAAATCATCTGATCTAAGGTCATATCAAGATGATAGTAATTACCTTTATAGGAACCCAAACGATTAGCTAATTCGGCCGGACTTTCCACCCGACGGGCAATGATCGAAGATTTGAGATTGGGAGCATAATCGGCCAGTTTATCAAGAACTCGATCGGCCACGCGATTTTTTAATTCTTCCGTCCATCCCGTGCCGTTTAATCCCGTTCCCTCGGCCCCGGCAATCTGATAGGGGGCAAAAAATTCGATCCAGAGGGTATGCTTGCCCTGGGGAGCCATAGAGGGATCGAGAATAGTGGGGACATCTAGGTACATCGAGGGATTTTCGTCGGGAATCTGCCCCAAAATCGTTAAAGCGTGGGCCTGTTCAACGTGACGCACGGAATCGGCGATGAGAATCGTTCCCTGTAAATACTCCTCCTTGTGATCGTAAGCCTCGAACCTTGGCGCTTCCGCGAGGGCGCAATCAATTTTAAGAATTGTTTCATTGTTATTGACAATTCGCCGTTCTACCCTTTCTCGCAATTCTGGATCGGCGGCATCCACATCGGCGGGAGCGACTAACTGTAAAAAAACTCGTCTAGCGTCAATATTAGAGATAACACCCGCTTTTGCCAGATATTCACCTCCAGAGTCCACCCTAACCCCGATCGCTTGTCCTTCCTCGATTAGAATCTGTTTAACTTTCTGCTCGGTTAAAATCACCCCACCGAGACTGACAACACATTTCACCAGAGCCTCAGTTAGTGCGCCTGTACCACCACGAGGGCGAGCCACCCCGGGGGAGTGACGCATCGCCATCATCATCATCCCGGAGGTAATACCTTTTTGGGAGGGAGGAGCGCCAATTTCTGCCGCTAGACGAGCCAGGGGTGCTTTGACAAATTCGCTCTCAAACCACTCATTGAGGACATCTTCGGGGGAAGTAATCATCGTGCGGATGAAGTCGAGCAGTTTCTTTTTCGAGCCGATCACTTTCCAGACACTAGCTAAGGCACTAGAGTTATAATTGCGGGCGATTCTGAGCAAATCTTGAGGTGGAGCGTTAAACCAAGGCCCGATCGCATTCATCAACTGTCCCCAATAGTCGATAAACTGAAGGTAGCGATCGGCATCTCGCGGACAAAACTGGGCAATTGCGGCGTGAGTTTTTTCCAGAGAGCGATAGGAAAGAAAATATTGGCCAGAAGGATGGGGACAAAAAACGGTAGGATCGAAGAATAAATACTCTAATCCGTGGCGTTTTAGCTCTAATTCCTCAATTACCGGCCCCAAAAAAATAAATTCGTGATCGATCGCACAGAGATTAAACTTAAAATCGGGGGCTAGATCTGGGATAACCGCTTCTGTGGTAGCCGCTCCTCCTGGTACGCTACGCTGTTCGAGAAGGAGGACGCGATAACCAGCTTTGAGGAGATAGGCGGCACAAACTAAACCATTATGCCCCGCACCGATGAGGATGACATCGTAACTTTCCATACAGTTTCAAAAATTCCTATTTTTAATTTTGCGCTTTTCTTGACCCTAATATGTTAAAAATAGTTAAAGATTGGCTGCTATCAGCAGATTTCAGCGAGCAGTTATCAGTGAGCAGGTAGAAAACATTTAATTTTTCCTTTTTTTTATGAGTTCTTCCATCAAAGTTATTCAACCATCCGGTATTTTAGATGGCAACCAAGCCAGCGAATTTCGCCAAGAAATTGCCGAAGCCGTGCAGGGAGGTTCCGAGGTTATTATCGTTGACTTTAAGGATGTCACCTTTATGGATAGTTCTGGTTTAGGGGCGCTAGTTTTATCCTTAAAAACCGTGCGTTCTGCGGGGGGTAAACTATTGATCTGCTCGATTAATGATCAGATAAAAATGTTATTTGAATTGACCGATATGGATCGAGTTTTTGAAATTTTCAATAACCGAGAAGAATTAGAACAAAAAATTTTAGGAAGTTAATCAGCGAAAATCCACCTGCATAATCGAAAGATCATCCTTAAAATTGCCATCAAATTGTAAAGCTTGAATTTCTCCAATAAAATTATCGAGATTTTTGGCGGAATTACCGTGATAATTTCGTAAAGATTGAATAAAGTTCTCTAGTCCCCACATCCTACCATCAGCACAATCGATCTCGTAAATTCCATCACTAAAAAGATAAAGACTACTGGGTAAATTCAGGGATTGAACCTGATTAATATATTCTGCTTCTAGAAACATCCCGATGGGAAAACCGGGGGCTTTCAGTCTGGTTTCAATCATCTGGCCAAAAGGTTTTTGAGTCAGGAGAACTGCTGGGGGATGACCGGCGCTGGCATAGGTTAACTGTTGTTGTTTCCGATCATAAATTCCGTACCAAATAGTAAAATATTTATCATTCTTAGGACTGATTTGATAAACTTGATTTAACCCTTGTAAAACCTGATTAGGTTCATAGTAATTCACCTGACTTAAACCACGGGAACGGAGTAAATTAATTACGGAAAGGGAAGGTAAAGCCGCTCGTAAACCATGGCCCGCCACATCTAAAAGATATAAGACCAAATGGTCATTATCTAACCAATAATAATCAAAGCCATCGCCCCCCAATTGACGAGAAGGAAGGAAGCGAAAATCGATAGCAAGTTTTGGAGAAATAAAAGGTTCTGGCAACAGCGATCGCACATAGTCCGCCGCCTCGGCTAACTCGATTTCTAGTAATTGTTTTTGTGCTTGCAGATCATGACTTAATTGATGCAAACGCATTCCCGCTCGCACACGCGCTTTTAACTCATTAATTTCGATCGGTTTACACAAAAAATCATCGGCCCCCGCATCCAATCCCTTCACCCGATCCTCCACCGATCCCAAAGAAGTTAAGAGGATAAAAAAAGTCGTTGACAGTTGGGGATTAAGCTTAATTTGCCGGCAAACTTCCAACCCATCGATCCCCGGCATCATCCAATCACAAATAATCATCGCCGGTTTTAGTTGCCCCGCTTGCTTTAATCCTTCTTCCCCATCACTGGCAACAAAAACCTCGTATTCCTTCTGCAAAGCTCGTCTCAGGAACGTTTGAATTACTCCATCATCATCAATTACTAGAATTCGTACCATCTTTTTTGTAACTCGACTATCTCAATCTTACTGCTTACCTCGGACTCCCTGACGGATGACTTTGCTTGTCCCTCAAGAGAAGATTAAATCCAGAATCTAGCTAACACATCATTCATAGTTGGGGAAAAATGGTATAACTTCTAGCGTAAGGCATTGCAGAGGTAAGCTGGGGGTGAAGATTTCTTTTCAGGTAGATAGCGATCTCAGGTCCTTAGATACCGTTTTAAAATATTTTCAGCAACTTGAACCGACGGGCATTCCCCAAAAAGACTGGCTCCAGTGTCAGCTTGCTCTTGCCGAAGGTTTTACCAATGCAGTCCGTCACGCTCACCGACACCTCCCCCCCGAAATCCCGATCGAGATCGAGATTGAGATTACCCCTCACCAGATGGAAATTCGCATCTGGGATCGGGGTTCCGTCTTCGATTTAGAGGACTTTATCGAGAAAAACGCCTATCATGACTATAGTTTCTCTGGTCATGGGCAAGGACTGCCGATCCTCCAAAAAATCGCCGATCAACTCAGTTATACTCGCAGCGAAGATCAGCGCAACTGTCTGTTAATTATTAAACAATTTTCCCGCCATGAATCCGATCGCACCCCTCGTTTCTCCTAGTTGGTTACTAACTAATCTCGATCGCCCCGATCTGATGGTTATTGACTGTCGTTTTCAATTAAACGATCCCGAGCTCGGTTATCAAGAGTATTTAGCCAATCATATTGAAAATTCCTTCTATTTACACCTCGATCGCGATTTATCGGCTCCCATTGCCCGTCATGGCGGCCGTCATCCTTTACCGAATCCGCAGACGATAGCCGCTAAATTAAGCTCTTTAGGGGTGATTTCTGGTCAAACCCATGTTATCGCCTACGATTCCTCCCGTTTTGCCTTTGCCAGTCGTCTCTGGTGGTTATTACGTTATCTGGGCCATGAACGAGTCAGCATTCTCGATGGTGGTTGGCAAAATTGGTTAAATGCCGGTTATCCCGTCTCTAATCAGATACCTGTGCCGAAAACCGGCGCTTTTCTCCCCCAAGTTCAACAGGATTGGGTAGTGACGATCGAGGAGGTAAAAAGGCAAAAAGAGCAAGGGGGAGTGGTGTTAATTGATGCCAGGGAAAGCGATCGCTATCGGGGTGAAAGGGAACCGATCGATCCGATCGCGGGCCACATCGAGGGGGCGCTTAATTATCCCTGGTTGGAAGTCACCGATAGTCAGGGTTTTTCCCAACCCCAGGACCTGCAAACACAACGTTGGCAAGAGCGGCAAGGCGATCGAGAAATTATCCTCTACTGTGGTTCAGGAGTGACAGCCTGTGTTAATATCTTTTCCCTGACCCTAGCCGGATACGAGAATGTTAAGCTATATTCTGGAGGTTGGAGTGATTGGTGTTCCTACCTGATCTAACCAGCCTTGTTGATGCTCATCTATCGAGAAAGATTATCAAAATGACCTAATTACTGTACAATCCCCCTATTATCACTTTTAATTATTCCGAAACTATTATCTAGTTTGTCTTCTAAGTGGGTGGGTGGAATTAAATATAAGATGAACGTAGGTTGGGTTGAAGCATGAAACCCAACGCCCGATTATGTTACGCTACCGCTAACCCATCCTACAAATAATTGTGCCTCCCTACTTAGACAAAAAAGCTAATTTTTATTTTAGTTGCTATCTTTTTGCTCTCAAATCACCGCTATTCCTCAAAGAATAGTTATTTTCCCCCGTAAAATTACCTAAAATGTCGGATGAATGCCCCCGCCACATTTTTCGACAAGATACTCACCTTTGCGGGGGATGAAATCCGACCAGAATATTAGCAACGGAGCATCGGTTTAATTCTACCATCTGTGGGTAAACTGTGTTATAATTAACTTAGCCAAAGGTCAAGGATTGTTAGATGCTAGTCGTAGAAGCAAAGTTAAAAAACGGAACACCAGAGCAATATCACCAGCTTGATGAAGCGATCAAAACTTCTCAGTTTGTGCGTAACTCTTGTGTTCGTTATTGGAGGTCAAATCAAGGGACAACCCGCAATGATCTCCAAAAACTTTGCGCGGTACTAGCTAACAATAAAGAGACTCTTTGGGTTAATAAATTAAACTCTCAAGCTCGTCAATCGGCTGCTGATAGAGCCTGGCAATCAATTAATCGGTTTTACCAGAATTGTCATGCTAAGATACCGGGAAAAAAGGGGTTTCCTCGGTTTAAAAAGCATAGCCGTTCCGTTGAGTATAAACTAACAGGCTACAAACTATCTGATGATCGACGTAAAATCAGATTTACTGATGGCTTTAAAGCAGGAGAATTTGATTTATGGTGTAGTCAAAAGACATTAGTTTATTATTCAGAACAACAGATTAGACGGGTAAGAGTTGTTAGACGTGCTGACGGTTATTATTGCCAGTTTTTGATTGACGTAGAGCGGCAAGAATCCCATAAACCAACGGGACAAATAACAGGAATTGACTTAGGGTTAAAGGAATTTTATACCGATGCCCAAGGTAATACTGTAGAGAATCCACGTTATTTAAGCAAGTCAGAAAAACGACTTAAAAAAGCACAAAGGAGATTATCAAAACGATTTCGTCAAGGAAAGAAACAGTCTAAAAACTATCACAAGCAACGGATAAAAGTAGCTAGGCTTCACCTGAAAGTATCAAGACAACGTAAAGACAAAGCAATTAAAGACGCTTTGGCGTTAGTCCAGTCTAATGATCTGGTAGTCTATGAGGCTTTAAAGGTAAGAAACTTAGTCAAAAACCGTAAGCTATCTAAGTCGATTTCTGATGCTTCTTGGTATCAATTCACTGAATGGTTGAATTATTTTGCCAAGATTTATCGGATTGTTTGTATTGCTGTTCCTCCCCATTTTACTAGCCAAGATTGTTCAGTTTGTGGGACGAGAGTTCAAAAAACATTAAGCACTAGAACTCATCAATGTCCTAACTGTAAAACAGTCTTAGATAGGGATCATAATGCAGCCATCAACATTCTTAAAAAAGGGTTGCAATATTTGGGAAATCATCTCAACGGTACTGTTGGGCAAACAGAAACCGACCCAAACGCCTTGGGAGAGTCCGGCCTCTGGATTTTCAGTGGAGACATTGAGAATCTAAGTTGTCTCGTCGAGCAAGGAATTTCCGATAGTGATAGGTCAAGAATCCCCCGTCACAGCGTAGCTTGACGGTGGGAGTATGTCAATAAAAGGTAATTTTATAGTTAAACTCTATAAGAAATTAGGTATGTATTTTGTATGACAGAAGCCGGTCTTTGTCATTGTAATGGTGGCACCCGTCCGAAAGATCGCCTTTCGATTTTTGTGGATGGCAATAATATGTTTTATGCTCAACAAAAAAATGGTTGGTTTTTTGACCCGCGCAAGGTGTTAAATTACTTCACCAACGACCCGAATATTATGTTAATTAATGCCTTTTGGTACACGGGTTTAAAAGATTCCCAAGATCAAAGAGGTTTTCGCGATGCTTTAATTAGTTTGGGTTATACGGTGAGAACAAAAATTTTGAAAGAATATTATGATGATAGTTCCGGTCGTTTTTCCCAGAAAGCTAATTTAGATATCGAAATTGTCGTCGATATGTTTAATACCGTCGATCAATACGATCGAGTGATTTTATTTAGCGGTGATGGCGATTTTGAACGAGCGATCGAACTATTGCGCTCTAAAAATACTCATATTACCGTAGTTTCTACGGAAGGGATGATCGCTAGGGAATTACGCAACGCTACCGATCGCTATATTGACCTGAATGATATTCGCAAAGATATCGAAAAAAGTGATTATTAATCGGCCGTTTTGTCTTTAAACCGACTATTTATCCCCTTTTTCTTTATTGGTAGTCCTCACCCCAAACCTTCTCCCAGAAGGAGATAGGTGAGGCAATTAACCATCTCTTGTTTATTTTTCCTTGAGTCGAAAGAGTAAAAACTGATTGACCTGATTCGGATTAAAATTATCATCACTGACTAAAATCAAAGAGCGACTACCATCAGCTAATCTTGGACCGAGGGTCATTGCTTCCAAATTATCTAAATCAATCCCCAAAGTCCCTAAATCTAGTAATAATTTTTTCCGCAAGGGTTGCACCTGTAAAGCTTCTAATTCCCCCGGTATTCTGGCGATTTTCGAGGTATCAGTGGCACTCCCATTAACTACCTGAAATAGTTTCGCTCCAAAACCTTCTAAACCAAAAGTTCGCTCTAAACTGAGAAAATAACCCTCTTTTTCTAAAGCTAATAATTCCGTTAAACCGTAGTATCTCGCACTACTGGGAGGCTCATCTAAGACATACAACTGTTCCGATACTAACACAGGCGCACCAATCGGATCAATCACATAATGAAGAAGTCGCACTCTGAGATTTTCTGCTCTTTTTCCCGTGGGACTATCTTGAATTAAAGCGCTTTCTGTGGCAGTAAACAAACGAAAAGGATCGTCTTTGAGGGTGCTGGTAATCCCTAAAGTTAAGGATTCAAACCCTAAATTATCCTGTATTCCTTTTTGATTGCTATCATCCGGTAAAAAGCGATTAGGAATTAATAAAGACTCCTTTAATTGTCCCTGTAAATCAAATTCAGCAATAAAAGGAGCAATTCCCTCTTTAACCGCACCTTCACTGGAAATAAACAAAGTTTGTCGGGGCGAAAAAGCGATACCTTCCGGGTCGATCGATCCCTTTTTAAACGTTTCTCCCTTGCTATCTTTTAGGAACGTGACTGCCTCTAAATTCACTTTTTCGATTTTTTCATCATTTATCTGCAAACTAGCCCGATAAAAGCGGGCCGGAGCTTTCTGAGAACGATCATCACTGAGGAGATAAAAGCGGTTATTGCTGCGATCATAGGTAATTGCCGATAATCCCCCCACCCTTGTCCCCTGATAATCCGCTTGTGGTAACTGATATTCTCCCAAAAACTCGATCGAGAGGGGTAGAAACATTCGTTGTTCTGCCAAAACTTGTGGGGAGACACCACAGGCAGCCAGACTAAAGGTTACAATCAAACTAGCAATTAAACCCAAAATTGGCAAACGGCAATTTTCGGCAGTCAGTCTCTTATAGAATCGATCGATCACAAAATATCATCCTCTACTACGCTCCTATCAATCTATTATGCTACGTTTTTCTCTCAGTTTATGGCTCTGTTTGATCGGTACTTCCCTTCCTCTCCTAGCACAAACAGAAACCCCTGCACCCAATCCCCTCGAAACTCCCCTAAAAAGTCCTTTATTACCCGCAATCGATCGCCCTTTAACTCCCTTGGAGCATCGTCAACTGTTATTATACATCGATCAACGGGATGCTGAAGCTCAAGCTAAATACGATGCGGGATTAAATGAGGAAGCTTTTCCTATCTGGTATGAAGTGATTAAATTAAATCGTTATTTAGGAGCCAAAGAAGAAGTAAAATCTTTGGGAAAAGTGGGGTTAGCAGCTTGGAATCGAGATCGAACCGAGGATGTTAAATTAATTACTGCTCGTTTAAAAACTGTGCAACAAACCGCAGAAATTAACCAGACAATGGACGGGGAATTATTAGCATTACTAGGTACATCCTATCAACAGGTACGAGCTTTTAATGAGGCGATAATTGTCTATGATAAAATCCTAGCTAATGCCAGAAAATCTGGGGATAATCTGGCAGTAGAAGCAACTTTAAATCAACTTGGTCAAATTCATTTATCCCGTTTTGATTATCAAAAAGCCGCCCCAGTTTACGAGGAACTATTAACTATTTCTAAGGCGCAGAATAATTCTTTAAATCAAGGAATTTATCTGCAAAGACTAGCAGAAATTTATCGAGAATCTCTGCAACCAGCTAACGCAGTAAAAATTAAAGAAGAAATAGCTGAAACCGAGATCAGAAATCAGCAAATACAGTTAATCCCCGATCTAAAAATTCAAATTGGCTTAGATTACCAAGCTTTAAAAGATGCAAATAAAGCCAGCCAAAACTTTCAAGAAGCCTATTCTCTCGCTTTTGCTTTACAACAGTACGGCACCGCAGGAGAAGCTTTAAATAAGTTAGCGGAACTTTATAAAAGTTATCAACAGGTGGATTATGCTTTACAAATCTATCAAGAATTAATTAAAGTCCATGAATTGGGTTATAATTACTACGGTTTAATGAACACCTACGATCAAATCGGTCAAATTTATCTAGAGAGAAAAAATTATCCCCAAGCTTTACTCGCTTTCCAAAAAGGTGCGGAATTAGCCCAAGCTATCCGTTATCGTGAACAATATTTTCAAACCCAAATCACTCAAATTAATCAAGCAATAAATAATCCTGAATAGTTTTGAAACCATGATCGCATCTCACATTTGCAGAAATACCAACAATCAGTCAGCAATTATTAGTGAATCTTAAAACGCCAATTCAAAAATGAAAAGCATCAACCTCAAGATTTGACAAAGAAAGGCTCCTCAGTTACTGAAAGAAAAATCTTTACTTATGACAAGGCCAAAGAATTTTGTGGACATCAAGAGTTGAGTCAGAAACTAGGAGCAGATTTTTATTTTGCTACTCCTTATCATTCTTGGGAGAGGGGATTAAACGAGCCTACTAATGGACTATTGAGATAATTTTTTCCCAAGGGAACGAATTTGAAAATCGTTGAACCAGAGGAGGTAGAAAGAGCCGTAAACTTAATTAACAATCGTCCTCGAAAATGTCTTGACTATCGTACCCCGAATGAGGTATTCTATAAAGGTAGATTAGACAGGGATGCAATTCAGACTTAAATTGATCAATTTTTTGCCAAATATAATCTTTGTCAAGTTAGGAAATTTGAAAAGATTTGATGCCTTTTCACAACTCATTTAGGTTTGCTATATTATGACAAAAGATGCTAGTCTTTTCGAAAATTACCAGTAGTTTTTGCTGAAATCATCACAAATTACTGACAAGTTTAATTATTAAAAGAGGGTGAGCGCCCATGGTCAAATCCGAAACCTAGCTGCTAAGAACCGAAAAAGTTGAGTTAGTATGAGGGGAGATTACCCTCTGAGGAGTTGCACTAATTATATGGACATCAAATTAATCCTGTTGGCATTAACGGCTGTATTCACCGTCTCCTGTCTCTTTTTCGGCACCCGCAACGGTTTTTATGATAGCGATAACTACGATGGCAACGGTTCGGCTCACTAACCAGTCATCATAATCAGGGTTGCCATGGTTCAACGCTCTACTGCTGTCTGGGGGTCAAAATCCCTTTTATCCTGTTTACCTTTTGGTGTCGGTCACGCATCGGAAGGGGTTTGTCTTCTACTGAAAATCGGTTCCTATCGCATACTTTTAGATTGCGGTTTGGCCGATATGCAACCCCTGACCGAAAACAAAAAACCACCCGTAGATCTGGTGTTCTGTAGTCATGCCCACAGCGATCACATCCGTGGGTTAATGGCTCTCCATCAGACCTATCCCCAATTGCCAGTTTATGCCAGTGAGGTGACAGTACAACTGCTGCCCCTACAATGGCCCGATTCTGCCGAGGAAATCGGCAGTTTCTGTCAGGGTTGGCCATGGCGATCACCGATCACTCTCTTTGATGATCTCACCGTCGAGATTTTTCCGGCCGGCCACCTACCCGGGGCCGCCGTGGTCTTATTCACCTACAAAACCCCCAAACGTACCTATAAAGTCCTCTATACCGGCGATTTTTCCCTATCTAATTTTCAACTGGTGGAAGGATTATCGATCGATCTGCTGCGGGGAATATCCCCCGATGTGCTGATTATTGAAGGCAGTTACGGCACAGAACGCCATCCCCACCGACGACAGCAGGAAAAACAGTTGATGAATCGCATCTATCATGCGATCGCTGAGGGGCAAAATGTCTTACTACCCGTCCCCGCTTTGGGATTGGGTCAAGAAATTTTAAAATTACTGCGATCGCATCATCAATTCACGGGTCGCGATATTGATATCTGGGTTGGGGGCAAGATCGCTAAAGCTTGCGATGCCTACCTAGAAATTTTACCACAATTTCCCGCATCTGTCCAGAATTTTGCCAAACATCAGCCCTTATTTTGGGATGAGCGCATCTGTCCCCGGTTGCGAAGGTTGCCAGAAAAACCGACACCTCTAGGGGGAACCACTCCGATAATTTTACTAATCGATCGCCTAGAGGAGGTGAGTAAATATCTGCAAGGGGATAAACCTTGGTTGATGTTAGTTCCCCAACACCTGCACGATATCAACCCGGAGAATCCCCGATTAAAAGCGGCACAGCGTTCGCGATTAATTAGCCAAGAAACCTATCTACTGGCTGAACATAGCGATAGTCGCAACACCACCCAACTAATCCATAACCTGCGACCGCAGCATATCATGTTCGTCCATGGCTCCTCCCTATATCTAGCGGATTTGACCAGTTTAGAAGAATTACAAAGCCGTTATCAACTCCATTCTCCGGCCGTGGGAACCCTGGTGGAATTGCCTATTGGCGATCGCTTTATGCAACCGACACCCCCGGCCCCCAGTCACTATGAGGGAGAATTAAATGAATCGGATTCGATCGTCACTATCACCTTACCAGAGTCGATCACCCGGGATCCCCGGTGGAGTAATTTCGCCGATACGGGACTGGTAGAAGCACGCTGGCAAGGGGAAGAATTATTATTGCGGGGAGTCTCCCAACGGGAATTATTAAGCGAGAGTCCTAATCGCATCACCAAAGCTTTAGAGGAGATGGATTGCTGTCGTGTCTGTGTCCACTACAAAAGTCAGCGCTGTTGGAATCCCGCTTCTCCCCTCTACGGTTTTAAAGTGGTTGCCGAAGGCTATTGTCCCGTTTTTGAAGCCAATATATAATTAGGGTCTGCTGAAAAAGTTGGTAGCTGGGGTTAGGAGTCGGTTTTTAGGAGTCACTATTCTGGGACTTCCTCCCTACAGAAATACTAAAAAATTAACAAAACCCTTAGATTTTAACTAAGAGGATGTTTAAAAAGGGTCACAGGTAGCCTAGTTGTCTAGGCAAGCCGCCTCAACATGAGTCGAATCATGCCGAGATAAATAAACGCCTCGAACTGTTCAACGTAGCTCAGGGAAAGAGTTTCGTGTCAATCCTCGTAGTCTTTGCTTAATCGTCGCCAATAGACCTCTTGCATAATTTTTTTATGGTAAAACAGACGGTTTGGCTTTTTTATTGATTTTTGGATAGAAGTTAAAAAAAGAATATAGTCATTTCAGATAAGTCTGATACAATCTAGACCAACAAAATCCTTATGAACTCTGGGATTGATATTCTCAATCTTAATTGAAATGACTATAGAACATATCTTCACATTTCTTAAAAGTTGCCAAACATTAATCCAGTGAAGGAGAATTGTAATTAATCAGGAGAATTTATTCTCAATTATAAAAATTAAGATAGTTTGTGCCGCTCAAATAAAGAGGTTTTGATAACCAAATTAAAGCATATCTAAAGAGTTTTGAGTTAAAAGTAAAACTTCAAGTTTTTATTTAAAACAAACGTACTGATTAACTAATTTTTTGGGGAAAATTAGTTAAACCACCACTATAACATATAATTAATTTACAATAATTCTACTGATAACTGATAACTGATTAAAGCCCACCCTAAAATACTATCTAAGCGATTAAAGATTTAACTTTACTAATGATACCAACTGGGTCAATACCTTGGTGGGGGAATTGTTCCCATAAACCGCCACAACCTTCATGGTGAGTACCGATGTAGGCGTATTTAGGAGTTAAACCGCGTTCGAGTAACCAAGAACCATAACGGCTACCTAAACCCGTGCGACGGTTAAATGCTTCTACCACTAAAACAAAGGGAGAATTACCAACTTTAGCGATAATTTCTTCATCCACCCCATTGAGAGTCGGTTTATTAATTAAACCCACGTCGATCCCCTCTTGTTTTAAGCGTTCCACTGCATCTAAAGCGCGGTATAAACCATCGCCAAAGCTGATGATATAACCGGCAGTGCCTTCCCGAATTACTTCATCTTTTCCGGGAACAAAGGTGTAACCATCGCCAAAGAAATTATGGCCTTTAGTATCAAGAATATTGGGAGTTTTAGAACGAGTCGAGAAGATAAAACGTAAACCGGGTTGATGGAAAGTTGCCTCGACACAAGCGGTCATTTGTGCCGCATCGGCTGGGAAATAAAGACGGGTTTCGTAACCGTCATCGAGTCCATTATCGGCAAAGAAATTATTCAAACCAAAGTGACAGGTATTATCGGCCATGTCATCGATACCGGAATGGGAAAAATGACACAAAAGATTAGAATAATTCAAGCGGGCCATGGTGATTTCAGAAATACACATTTCTAGAAAAGCGGCAAAGGTGGCGAAAATTCCCTGTTTACCTTTTTCCATACCAAAACCAGCGGCTGCCGAAAGATTGCCCCGTTCCATAATACCAGAAGGAATAAACACTTCGGGATGTTTATCATGGATAATTTTCAAACCACAGGAACCCTCTAAATCGCTATCTACTACTAAGACATTAGCCTTGCGTTCTTCCTCGCTCATTTTGCCTAAAAGACTGACTACCGCTTCGCCGAAAACATTGCGGTTAGAACCCCATTTATCCCCAGAACCGAGGAATTTATAGTCATTAGAAGGCTTCTTAATACTGTTGAGATATTCAACGGCGGCACTGTGTCCTTTTGCCTCTAAATATTTTAAAGCCAAGGGGACAGAAATCACATCATGACCGTGGTTAGAACCTTCTAAACCTTCAATACCGGGACACATGGGACGTTTATTAATAATCGCAATCGGGCCCGGAGTATTAATTGCTTCACAGATATTGCGATACAAACTATCGATATCTTCCCCATCTCCCACTAACACTTTTAGACCATGACCTGTGAGAGTTTTAGCCACATCATAACCGGGTAAATATTTGGAAGGATTACCGGCAATCGTCACATCATTATCATCAATAATCAGCTTAACATTAATGTGTTGAGCCACGGCTAAACGGGCAGCTTCCGCGTCATTGCCTTCCTGTTGAGAACCATCGGAACCTAAACAAAAAACGGTTTTTCCGGGGTTAGCTAAAGCGACACCGTTAACGTAAGGCCACATATGTCCTAAACGGCCAGAACTAAATTTGACACCGGGGGTTAATCCTAATTCCGGGTGTCCGGGGAGTTTAGAATTGGCCTCGCGGTAGTGCATTAATTGTTCTGCGGGTAAAGAACCTTCTAACGCAGACATGAGATATTGAGTACCGACGCGGTGTCCTGCTTCATCGAAGAAGATTGGTACAAATTGACTAGGTTGACTGCGGAAAAGAGCATCGAGAATCACCACTTCCGGGACGGTATCGTAGGGACCGCCGGTGTGTCCACCCACACCCCGGGCCGCACCCGTGGCAGTAAAAAAGATGATAGCATCGCGACAAAGTTGGATATTGGCTTTTAGGGCGCTTCTTTGGTCGTCGGTGAGGGTGGGGTTACTGGGGTCGAGACTGATGGGTTTATAGGCACTCAAATCGATGGGAAAGGTTGTCATCGTAGATTTTCCTTAATGTAGAGAAATAACTATAGTCAGGGAAATCATAGCCTAGAATGTCACCCGATCGATTGATTGAATAATTTCTTATCATTGGTGTAGTCCCTAATACAAAAGTTTTACCCCTGCTGGGATAGCGTCCACGGTCCGGGACGGGGGAAATCTTAAAAAAGATAGGAGAAAAAAAGCTGTTCTTGAGGGCAATAGTCCAGAATGGCAGCTAAGACCAAGTAAAAAGGATAACCTTTGACTCGGTTTTCCTTTTCGGGAGGCGGTCGTAGGTCGTCAATATCAAATTAGGTTATACTTCATCTTTATGAGAAGGGCTGTCAGTTGATATTAATGCAATCTCTAGCCCAAAAATCGGCGCATAATTAACAAAAACTAGATTTAAGGTAAAAACTATGTGTTTAGGCATACCGGGACAAATTACGGCAATTATTGATGAAAACCATCATCTCGCTCTCGTCGATGTGGGGGGTGTAAAAAGAGAAGTAAATATCGCTTGTATTGTTGATGAAGACCATCCCGCTAATACTTGTGTAGGGGATTGGGTATTAGTTCATGTGGGTTTTGCCATGAATCGAATCGATGAAGATGAGGCGCAAGAAACCTTAAGTTTATTAACACAATTAGCAGAATTAGAGGCAGAATTTAATCATAATTAATGTTCTTAAAGTAGTCAACCATAAATTAATGCTGTTGTCTATCTATAAGAAATGTAAATTACGGCAATTATTACTGACGACCGACAGCTAAAAATGATAATTAAAGGAGATAAACTATGAAATACGTTGATGAATTTCGTGATCCAGTTAAAGCGTCGGGATTAATTCAACAAATAGAACAATTATCGATAAGAATCTCTGAAAAGCAGCAAAAAGTTACTAAAATTATGGAGGTTTGTGGAGGTCATACCCACTCAATTTTTAGATACGGTATCGAGGCAATACTTCCAGAAACTATCGAATTAATTCATGGTCCTGGATGTCCCGTTTGTGTGATGCCGCGAGGTCGTTTAGATGATGCCATTTTTCTCGCACAAAAACCGAACGTAATTCTGACAACTTTTGGCGATACTATGCGTGTTCCCGGTTCCCATTTGAGTCTGCTACAAGCGCGAGCAAAAGGTGATGATATTCGCATGGTTTATTCTCCTCGCGATGCCTTAAAAATTGCTAGAGAAAATCTCGATAAAGAAGTAATATTTTTAGCATTAGGGTTTGAAACAACCGTTCCTAGCACCGCTTTAACTGTTTTAGAAGCACAAAGAGATGGCATCACTAATTTTAGTTTATTTTCTAATCATGTGGTGATTATTCCCGCTCTGAAAGTTTTGTTAGATAACCCAGATTTACAGTTAGACGGTTTTGTTGGTCCTGGTCATGTTAGCATGGTAATTGGCACAGAACCCTATCAAGTTATTGCCCAAGAATATCATAAACCTGTGGTAGTTTCTGGGTTTGAACCCTTGGATATTCTCCAATCAATTTGGATGGTATTAAAACAATTAGATGAGCAGAGATGTGAGATAGAAAATCAGTACGATCGAGTGGTACAAAATCAAGGAAATAGAGTCGCTTTATCGGCAATCAAGCAAGTTTTTGAACTGCGGGATCAGTTTGAATGGCGAGGTTTAGGAGAAATTGCTCAAGGAGGATTAAAACTGCGAGATGAGTACAGTAATTTTGATGCGGAGAAAAAATTTACCCTACCCAATCAGCGTGTTAAAGATCACAAAGCTTGTCAGTGTGGCGAAATTCTTAAAGGTGTTTTAAAACCCTGGGAATGTAAAGTATTTGGGACTGCTTGTACTCCCGAACACCCCATCGGTACTTGTATGGTTTCTAGTGAAGGTGCTTGTGCCGCTTATTATAAGTATGGTAGAAATCAATAGATTTTTTTTACTGATTAGGTTCCTTTCTGGTGAGAAAACGCTAGAATTCTCACCAGAAAAAATTAACAGTCTCTCGGTGATAAAAAAAAATGAAGATCAAAAATAATCTGGGTTTATTTGGCTTAACTACCTCTCTACTGCTAATTATCGCTTCCGAAATCGTTCTTGCTTCCCAAGAACAAACCCTAGAACTGCAACCAAGTCAACTCCCCAGCGCCGATTTTTTCAAACCCGTCACCAATCTAATTAAAGATTTAAACCATCAGGGAGTAACTATCACCGATCCCAATGATCCCATGGCGGTGCGCTACCGAGTCAATTCCCCCTGTCGCGGTTGTGCGGTTTATCTAGGCACGGGAGTTGCCAATCCTCGCACCCAGACTAATAATAATGGCATGGGAATCAATTTTGGTCTTGGTTTCACCATGCCTTTTTCACCCTAAATACCGATGACATATTTACGCCATTCGTGATTGTGATTCCCCCTGGTGTGCTTTAATAGCTCAAAGTGGAGACTGCTGTAGGGACGACGTGGCTGGGCGAGTAGGGACATATTGGCCTCTTTTGGTGTACGATTGCCCTTATGCACATTACAACGCACACAAGCCGCCACTAAATTCTCCCAAGTGTCACCCCCTCCGCGAGAACGGGGAATCACATGATCAATGGTTAATTGTTCACCTCGGTAGAGACAGTATTGACAGGTGTGATGATCTCGTTCGAGAATATTACGACGGGTTAAAGGAATTTCCTTGTAGGGAACACGGACGTATTGCCTAAGACGGATAACGGAAGGTAGGGGTAAGTCACGACAAACCACTTTTCCGTTATGTTCTAGGGATTCAGCTTTTCCTTTCAATAATAAAACGATCGCACGCCGCCAACTGGTAATATTTAGCGGTTCGTAGGAGGCATTCAACACGAGAACCTTGCTCATAGGTGTCTGGAGATCGCTTGAATTTACCCCGAATGGTAACACATATCACTCGGATTGGGACCTATTATACTCAATCCGTTGAGCATAGGCTACATATCAGGACAGCCGAACGGCAAGAGGCACTCATGCAAAAGGGTCTTGAGGTTGATGCGTTTCATTTTTGAATTGGCGAAGCTAGTTCGAGAGTTTGAATGCTCAGGACGATGCCAAAGCAGCAATGCCGACCTCTAGTTTAGAATGGGTTTGTAGGGGGAACGAAAAATACTCAAGAATCTGATTGAAATTGATGGTGCTAAACAAGTAATGATAAATCCAAAGAGGAATTATAGTGATAGATAAAATACTATATCTCCCGGATCCGTAGGCAATTTTGGACAATTAGGCATGGCGGAGAGACACTTGATTTTTAGCGACTATTCTATCATCATTACTTCTTGAGGACTACCGTAAAAAGCAAAAAGCGGCCAGATTTGCCTTTTGTTCCCTCTTATCTATTCCTCTCAATAATTTCGACTCAAATCATGAAAAAACGCTTACAATGGCTAGGTTTAATCCTGATCACCCTGATAGGTGTCCTAGCTTTTCGTTCCCCAGCAATTGCCCAAACCCCGCGACATTTTACCGATTTAACTTTTCCTCCCCTTCCTGAAGTTACAGTTCCCCAATACGAGCGCTATCAACTAGATAATGGGATGGTGGTTTATTTAGTGGAGGATCGGAGCTTACCTTTAGTAAGTGGTACGGCGATGATTCGGACGGGAGGAAGATTAGAATCCGGGGAAAAAGTCGGATTAGCCGATATTACTGGAACCGTGCTGCGTAGTGGTGGCACGGAAAAACATCCTTCTAATGTCTTAAATCAGTTATTAGAACAAAGAGCAGCCCTAGTAGAAACCTCGATCGATCTTAACGCTGGAACTGCTAGTTTTAGCGCTCTTAGTGAAGATTTAGAAACCGTTTTTAATCTCTTTGCTGAGGTTTTGCGTTCCCCAACTTTTGAAAATCAGAGAGTGGAATTAGCCAAAGTTCAGGAAAAAGGAGCAATTGCCCGACGTAATGATGATCCCAGTGATATTGCTAGTCGGGAGTTTAAAAAGCTAGTCTATGGTGATAATAGTCCCTACGCTCGTACTGTAGAATATAGCACTTTAGCTAATATTGACCGTCAGGATTTAATCGATTTTTATCGCACCTATGTCCGTCCCGACCAAATAATTTTAGGAATTGTCGGTGATTTTGATTCTCCGTCGATGAAAGCATTAATCAATAAGACTTTTGGCGATTGGAAAAATCCCGCCACTGCCACTAAAATTGTCACCCCTTCGGCAACCCAAAAAAATCTTCAAGGTGTTTTTGTCGTCAATCAACCCCAATTAACCCAGAGTAGCGTTTTATTAGGTCATCTTGGGGGTCGTTTGGATAGTCCCGACTATCCCGCTTTAACGGTATTAAATGAGATTTTAAGCGGTTTTGGTGGTCGTTTATTTAATGAAGTGCGTTCCCGTCAAGGATTAGCTTATTCTGTCTATGGTGTCTGGAATAGTCGTTATGATTATCCCGGTTTATTTATTGCCGGAGGTCAAACTCGCACCGATGCTACCGTACCTTTTATTAAGGCAATTTTAGGCGAAATCGAGCGCCTTCGCAATCAACCCGTTACTGCCAAAGAATTAGAAGACGCTAAAAATGCTATTCTCAATTCTTTTGTTTTTAAGTTTGAGAAACCTGCTCAAAATTTATCGCGATTGATGACTTATGAATATTATGGTTATCCCCAAGATTTTATCTTCCGTTATCAACAAGCGGTAAAAGGGGTGACAATTGCCGATATTCAACGAGTGGCCCAACAATATCTACAACCGAATCAAATTGTGACTCTTGTGGTGGGTAATGAACAGGAAATTCAACCTCCTTTATCCAGTTTGGGAACTACGGTTAAAACTGTTGATGTCACCATCACACAAATATAAATAACTGTAGAGATGTCGGGTGTGTTACATGACGCTAACACACCTGAGAAAAATTTCCTTTTAAATGTTGACAAATTGCCTATCATAAAAGCATAGTCTTCATCAATTCCCCAGAGACTTTTAGGGTTAGTATGTAATGCTCATCGAATTTAGTGTCGGTAATTATCGGTCTTTTAAGGATGTAGTTACTCTCAGTATGGTGGCTGCAGATGAAGCAGCAGATAATGATGAGCTTGATAAAAATAATGTTTTTAAGGTTAATCAGAATTTTAGTTTACTAAAAAGTGCTGCTATTTATGGAGCAAATGCTAGTGGTAAGAGTAATTTGATTCTGGCCTTATATTTTATGCAAAGTTTTGTCATTAATTCCTCGAAATTACAAATTACAGATAAGATAGATTTAGAAAAATTTCGATTAAGTTCTGAAACCGAAGATAAACCTTCTTTTTTTAAGATAGTTTTTTATCTAGATAATAAGACCTATGAATATAGCTTTGAAGTCACTCAAGAGCGAGTAATTTCTGAGGGGTTATCTTGCACGCCCAAAACTCGTAAAACTAATATATTTAGTCGTGAAAAAGATAAAATTAAATATAGTAAAAGTCTGATGAAGGGCAAAGATGTCAAAGATTTAACTAAAAAAAATACCTTATTTCTATCGATTGCTGCTCAGTTTAATGATCCGTTAGCAGGTAAGATTTTACTCTGGTTTAGTAGGTTAAAGATTATATCGGGTTCGCAACTTGAAAATTTAAGACAGCTATCTATTGACTATCTTTCTAGAGAGCAAAATCTTAAAAATGAAATCGTTTTCTTAATTAAAAAATTAGATTTGAGTATCAAGGATATGAGTATAGAAGTGGGACGGAAACCCCTAGATAATTTTCATAAGGATATTCCAGATACAGTTTACAACTCCATTGAAACCTATCATGAAAAGTATGATTTAGAGGGAAAGGTAATCGGGTTAGAAAGCTTTCAACTGAATAAACATGAGTCGCGTGGCACTCAAAAATTATTTGCTTTATTAGCACCTATTTTATCGGTTTTAAAAGCAAGTGAGGTATTAATAATTGATGAACTGGATTCCCTACTGCATCCCTTAATGGCAATAGCAATTATTGGATTATTTAACTCTCAACAAACAAACCCTAAAAATGCTCAACTTATTTTTGCTACTCATGATGTTAATTTACTTAGTAATCAACTGTTTAGAAGAGATCAAATCTGGTTTACCGAAAAAAATCGCCAAGAAGCAACGGATTTATATTCTCTGGTCGAATTTGACATTGATAATAATGCTTCCTTTGAACAAGATTATATTCAAGGTCGCTATGGTGCCATACCTTTTATTGGTGATTTAAGCAAAGTTATAGGTGATTATTATGGCTAAAAAAGATGGTAATTATAGTTATTTAAAACGTCAAGCTAACAGGAGACAGCCAAGGGAAATATTTTTGATTGTTTGTGAAGGAGAAAAGACTGAATACTATTACTTTACTTGTTTGAGGGAAGATTTAAAATCTAATAACATTAAAATAAAAGTTAAGGGAGAAGGTCAAAATACCTTGAGTTTAGTCAAGAAAGCAATTAATATTAAAAACAATGAAAAATCAGCATCTTACGATCAAGTTTGGTGTGTTTTTGATAAAGATAATTATACCAAAGAGCAATTTAATCAAGCTGAGGGACTTGCCCAAAAAGAAAATATCAAGATTGCCTATTCTAATGAAGCCTTTGAAATTTGGTATATTTTGCACTTTCAATATCTTGATACTGCTACACCTAGAGATAGATACGGGAGTATTTTAACTAATCAAATGAGAAAACTTGGATTAGTTTGCGAGAAAGAAAAATATGAAAAAAACCGAGAGAATATCTATGAAAAATTAAAGCCTTATCAGCCTACAGCGATTATCAACGCCGAAAAACTTATTAAACGGCGAGATGAATTAAAACAACATCCTTTTGATCCCCATCCTTCCACTACCGTACATGAATTAGTGAGGGAACTCAATAAAAATAGTCGATCTTAAACTTAACTATTTTGAGATAACTAAGGCTATCATTCAGGAAAGTTACTGTTGAGACTCCTGATTAGTTTGTTAATTTTTATGTCAAGTACCTAGACAATTAAACCCTTTAGAGATAGGGTGAGCGTGGCTGAGTTGGCTATTGTAGAGTTTTGTAAATAAATATCAAACTCAAGGGTTTTTGAAGATGGTATGTCGCTAAACTGAAAGTATAAAGTACAGAGGTAAAAATACTTATGATGCTACTACAAGATGTTGCGAGAACCTCTAGAGAACAAGCATTAATTCTGTGGTTTGAAGAAGTAGACAGCAAAGATGTGGGATTAGTCGGTGGCAAAAACTCCTCCTTAGGCGAAATGATCCAACAATTAACCCCGAAAGGGATTAATGTCCCCACAGGATTCGCCACCACCGCTTACGCTTACCGTCACTTTGTCGAAAAAGCCGGACTAGACGCACAATTAAGACAAATTTTCCAAGATTTAGACGAAAACGATGTGCAGAACCTGCAAGAAAAAGGTAAACAAGCACGCACATTAATCCTCAATACACCGTTCCCCGATGATTTAAGTCATGCGATCGCTATTGCCTATCGCCGACTCTGTGAACGTTATGGCGATGATCTCTATCATTCCATCGATGTGGCCGTTCGATCGAGTGCCACTGCCGAAGACTTACCAGAAGCGAGTTTTGCCGGACAACAGGAAACCTATCTCAACGTGCAAGGGGTGAGGGGAGTTTTAGAAGCTTGCCATAAATGTTTTGCCTCTTTATTCACCGATCGCGCTATTTCCTACCGTCATCATAACGGTTTCGATCACTTTGCCGTCGCCCTTTCCGTCGGTGTCCAAAAAATGGTGCGTTCAGATCTAGCCACCTCCGGGGTGATGTTTTCCATCGATACGGAAACAGGGTTCAAAAATGCCACTTTAATCACCGCAGCCTACGGTTTAGGGGAAAATGTCGTGCAAGGAGCCGTTAACCCCGACGAATATCTGGTTTTTAAACCCACTCTTAAAAACGGTTACAAACCCATCCTCGACAAACGCCTCGGCAGTAAAGCCATCAAGATGATCTACGATGATGGAGGATCGCGTCTAACCAAGAATATCCGAGTTAACAAGCTAGAACAGGATCAATTCTGCATTAGTGACCAAGAAATCCTCACTTTAGCCCGTTGGACGACCCAAATCGAGGAACATTACTCGCAAGTGCGCGGAACCTACACCCCCATGGACATCGAATGGGCAAAAGATGGGATCACGGGAGAACTCTTTATCGTTCAGGCGCGTCCAGAAACCGTACAATCGCAAAAAGCCGCTAATATCCTTAAATCCTACGAAATTAAAGAAAGAAGTCAAGTTTTAGCGGTGGGACGGAGTGTAGGTGCGGCAATCGGTCAAGGAAAAGCCAGAGTCATCCTCAGTGTAGATAAAATCAACAACTTTAAACCGGGAGAAGTTCTCGTCACCAATCGCACGGATCCCGACTGGGAACCGATTATGAAACAAGCAAGCGCGATCGTTACTAATCAAGGTGGTCGTACTTGCCATGCCGCTATTATCGCACGAGAAATGGGTATTCCGGCGATCGTGGGTTGCAATAATGCCACGGAAACGATTAAAACCGGTCAGGAAGTCACCGTTTGCTGTGCGGAAGGGGATGAAGGGAAAGTTTACCTCGGATTGCTACCCTTTGAAATTCTTGAAACTCCCCTGGACAATTTGCCCCAAACTCGGACAAAAATCCTCATGAATATCGGTAATCCCGAAAAAGCCTTCGCTTTTGCCGATATTCCTGCCCAAGGGGTCGGTTTAGCGCGTCTAGAGTTTATTATCGCTAACCACATTCAGGCCCACCCCAGCGCCTTGCTGAAATTCCACGAATTGGAAGAAGGAGACGTAAAAGACCAAATCGCCGAATTAACCAAGCACTACGAGGATAAACCCCAATTTTTCGTCGATAAATTGGCCCGGGGAATTGCCATGATTGCAGCCGCATTCTACCCCAAAGATGTAATTGTGCGGATGTCCGATTTTAAATCCAATGAATACGCTAATTTATTGGGTGGCAAACCCTTTGAACCCAAGGAAGAAAACCCGATGATCGGTTGGCGCGGCGCTTCCCGTTATACTGATCCTAATTATCGCGAGGCTTTCGCTTTGGAATGTCGGGCGCTGAAAATGGTCCGGGAAGAAATGGGATTAACTAATGTGATTCCGATGATTCCTTTCTGTCGTACCCCCGAAGAAGGGATGAGAGTCCTTGAAGAAATGGCGAAAAATGGTCTCGAACGCGGGGTTGATGGTTTGCAAGTTTATGTGATGTGTGAGTTACCAAGTAATGTAATTCTTGCCGACCAATTTGCTCAGGTGTTTGACGGATTTTCGATCGGTTCTAATGATTTGACCCAATTAACCTTAGGATTAGATCGGGATTCTGCCCTAGTTGCCCATCTTTTTGATGAACGGAATGAGGGAGTTAAACGCATGGTGAAAATGGCCATTGAAACCGCTAAAGCCCATAATCGCAAAATCGGTATCTGTGGTCAAGCCCCCAGTGATTACCCCGAATTCGCTCAATTTTTAGTGGAATTAGGCATCGATTCCATCAGTCTTAATCCTGATTCTGTCCTCAAGACTTTATTGATGGTGGCAGCAGTGGAGCAAGGACAATAGTTTAGTGACAAAGGTGGGCAAGTCCCACCTTTTTTTGTCTTGATATAAGTAATACTAAATCCGTCGAGTATAGGCTACATATCAGGACAGGCACTCAGGCAAAAGGGAGAATAAATAATCAGTTTTTACTAACCAGATTTAGTATTAGATATTGAGGGGTAATTAATTAAAATTTCCAACAGTGATTAGCATCCTTTAACGCGGCTTTTACCGTTAATAATTGACTAAAATTATCAAAGAAATAGAGCAAAATAAGATAGTAATTTCTTCTAAAATTAAGGCAGGTTTTTGATTATCACCAGAGGATAAATATCGATCCACCAGTTGATAACATTCATAGATTTTCAAGAATAATTATTAGTTTTTTAAGAGATGGCGGTACTTTTCTTGGAGATTTTCCGTTGCTTTGGTTAATTTTCCCTTTTTGTCTAGGATGGGTAGTTTCATGATTTCCGATGAAGCTTTAATTAAAAGTAGTACCTCCCGAAACTTGGCCACATCTTCCTCTAGATGGAGATTAAAATTAGCTCGTGACTCCAGTTCATTTAAACCCTTAATAGCTCTACTATTCAGACTATTAACCAGGTATTGTAACTCCTTAATTCTGCGCTGAACTTGTCCTAAAAAACCCTTACTTTTATCTAACTGAGCTATTTTATTATCCACTTCCTTGGCGTATTCGATAGCTTTAGTTAGGGCCTTTTTCCCTTCTCCTCCTAAGACAAAACCACCAATCATTAAAGCAGGTCCGACGGTAATACCTCCTAAAACCACTGTTCCCAGGGCCATACCACCACCACCAGCAGCTAAAGAACCACCTCCTAACCATGCTAAGGTAGCATTCCAAGCAGCTACCCCACTAAGTCCACTAATTGCTGTTCCTGTACTAGCAGTACCGAAAAGACCAATTAATCCTAGGGTTCCCTGACTGGCTGCCGAAGCGACTCCCACTACTTTTAAACCCCCCACAGCCAAACTTTGCGCGTCTAACACTTCTGCTTTAAATTCCTTGAATTGTTCGGCAGAAAATCCCTCAAACCCTTCTAAGAAGCGTTGATGGGATGGGGAAGAATTTTGACCAAGTCTTTGACCTATTCTTTGATCAATTCTGCTAATAAACTTAATAAATCTGCCGATGGTGTTGATTTTGACATTAATTTGCAGTTGACCGTATTCTTCTGCGAATTTTTGGGTAGCTTGAAACTTTTTTTCTAGGGATTTATTGGCTTTTTTGTATCTTTGTTCGGCACTTTTGCCAATTTTTTCCGCCTTTTGTAGCTTAGAGACACCATCAGCACCAGCACTAACACCCACACCAGCAGTAACTAAGGCAGCCGCACCAAGAATAATCGGGATAATAAAGATCATGACCAAAAATCTCCTAGTCTATAGAATTACGGCTCTCTTGTTCTTTGTGTGATAAGTTTAACTTATATAGAAGTGATCAATCTTTGTGTCCTTTGTGTCTTTGTGGTTCGTTCCATGCACTCACCAGCAGGACTGTATTTTAGAATAGATTTTACCTACCGAATCCAAGAGAGCCGAATCACTGAATAGCTGATAGCTGGTAGCTGAGGATTTATAACTTGCGTTCGTAACTTAACAACGTATTTTTTAATAACATTGCCACTGTCATCGGACCGACACCACCCGGTACAGGAGTAAGATAACTAGCTACTTCTAAAACTCCAGCATAGTCCACATCCCCCACCAAACGGTCAGCGACGCGATTAATACCCACATCCACCACTACCGCACCAGGTTTTACCATATCCGGGGTGATTAAATTCGCTTTACCGACCGCAGGTACTAAAATATCAGCACTTCTGGTTATTTCTGCCAGATTTTCCGTGCGCGAGTGAGCAATAGTTACCGTAGCGTTTTCCTCCAATAACATTAAAGCTAAAGGTTTCCCCACTAGAATGCTGCGACCCAGCACCACCGCGTGCTTACCAGCTATGGGAATATTATATTCTTTCAGCAGTGCCATGACCCCCGCAGGAGTACAACTGCGGATACAGTCCTCACCCCGCACTAAACCGCCTAAATTGAGAGGATGTAAACCATCAGCATCTTTTTTTGGGTCAATTTGGTAGAGAAGGGAAACCGCATCTAAATGCTTGGGTAAGGGTAATTGAATTAAAATCCCGTCCACCCGCTCATCTTGATTGAGACGGACAATTTCCGCTAAAATTTCTAGTTCACTTGTATCGGTAGGAAAATGACGACCAAAAGAGGCCATACCGATTTTAGTACAAGCTTTCTCCTTATTGCGTACATAAACGGCACTAGCAGGATTATCCCCCACCATCAACACCGCTAACCCCGGAGGTCTTCCCATTGGAGATTTTAGCGTCTGGATGCGCTCTCCTAGACCAAGCTGGATTTTTTGAGCTAAGGCTTTCCCGTCGAGAATTTGGCAAGTAGTTACGGACATTCTATGATAATACCGAGAACAAAAATCTTTCGGATCCATTCTATGGTCAAAAAGATTGGCTAATCGCACTCGTTAAGGTTAAAGCAAGAATGTCTATCCAGACTCGTCTAGGGCGCATCGGCAGTTTATTATTATTGCTAGGGTTATTCGGTTGTAGTACCCTTGCTGACCTCGGTATTGCCGTTCCCTACATCGGTGATCCTCCCCTAACAGCGATCGAGCAATTACAGGAAAAACCAAAAGGCGCTTTAGTTTATCTTAGGGGAACTGTCAGCAATTATGCCCCTTTTTTAGCGGGAGGAGCCTATCTTTTGCAGGATGGGTCTGGTAAGATTTGGATTCGCACCAATAGCAATAAATTACCCCGTCAAGGCGAAGAAATCGTCATTAAGGGCAAAATTGACTTTGAGGCTATTCCCCAGGGTTCCCAAAGCGTTAACGAATTGTATGTGGTGGAATTAGAACAGATGGATGCAGTAGCGGTTAATTCTCTTCCTACTCCTTCCCCGTCCCCAGAAATTAAACCTTCCCCCACCTCAGAAGTTAAACCCCCAGAAAACAATTCTCCCCCAGTTTCAACTAAACCCCTGGAAAATCCCCGACAGGTGACAATTCCCAGCGCAGCTGAAACAAAACCCCCAGAAACTCCCGTCGTTACCCCCGTTAAACCCAATCCCCCCGCGCAACCCGTCGCGGAAGCGATTCCCCCCAAACCCCCCGCAGTGCTTAAACCCATCCCAGATCCCCTCGATGCTTTCTTTTTACCCCATAAACAAAACGAGAAATAGCTAGGGTGTGGGGTGTGGGGTGTGGGGTGTGGGGTGTGGGGAGAATAAATAAAATAGTCTCCCGTCTCCTGTCTCCTGTCTCCTGTCTCCCGATAACTGATAACTGATAACTGATGATATTTGTTGCTTTGGCGATTTTAGAACAGGACGGTCGCTTTTTAATGCAGTTGCGCGACGACATCCCGACGATTCTCTATCCGGGGGTGTGGGGTTTATTTGGTGGTCACTTGGAAGCGGGTGAAAGTCCAGAAATAGGGTTAAAACGAGAGTTACAAGAAGAAATTAACTACGAAGCCCCTAGTTTACGCTATTTTCGCTCTTATAACGACGATAATCTCTCTCGTTATCTTTATCATGTACCCCTGACCGTGGCATTAGAAAAATTAGTGCAAACGGAAGGGCAAGATTTAGCATTATTACCTCCGGCTGCCCTCCGTCAAGGGGAATACTATTCCCAGAAGATTAATCAGACTCGTCCTTTAGGAAAAATTCATCGCCAGATATTGCTCGATTTTATAGAACTAGAATTATAGTGGATACTAGAGCCAGACAAGGAACTCCCTTATCTATACGAAAGTCGTAGTTAACACTGCTCCTCACCTCCCTCGAAGGCAAAATGCTCCCGCTTTTTGAATGGCTTTATTGAAACGTCAATCTTATTTTGGCTTTGTCTTTATGAACCAGTCGCGTCCCTCGTTCGTTTCCGTGCAGAAACTCCTATCTGGAGGTGCGATCGCTACCCTAGCAGTTAGTTCCCTGATGGTCCTCACCCCCGCAGCCAAAGGGGAAAAACCCTTAGAAGATAACCCGAAAGCAGTCATCGACCAGGTTTGGCAAATTGTTAATAATGAATTTGTAGATCGTGGTTTTCATCAAATTGACTGGCAAAAAAAACGTCAAGAATTGTTAAGCAGAAATTATACTAATCCCCAACAAGCTTACACAGCAATTCGCGAAGCTTTAAAGGAATTGGATGATACTTATACCCGTTTTTTAACTCCTAGGGAATTTTCTGTCCTCACCAGTCAAACTTCCGGAGAATTATCGGGAATTGGGGTACGTTTAGCTCTCGATAAACGCAGTAACGATCTGGTTGTTGTCGATACGGTGAAAAAATCCCCCGCCAAGGAAGCGGGAGTGAAAAGCGGCGATCGCCTGATCAGAATTAATGGCAAACCCACCGCTTTAATGACCCTAGAACAGGCAATGGAGGCACTACAGGGAGAAGTGGGTACTAGCGTTAGTTTACAGCTTGCCCGTCCCGATAAAGGGGTATTTGAAGTGACTTTGACCCGGGTAGATATCGAAATCCCCTCCGTTAGCTATACCCTGAAACAGGAAGGTGGGGTGAAAGTTGGTTATATTAAACTGGATGAATTTAGTTCCCACGCAGCCGAACAAATGAAAGAGGCGATCGAGGAATTAAGTCAACAACAGGTATCCGGCTATGTTCTCGATCTGCGGGGCAACCCCGGCGGGTTACTATTTGCTAGTGTCGATATCGCTCGTATGTGGATGAAACAGGGCAAAATCGTTAGCACCATCGATCGACGGGGCGGAGATCGCCAATTTATCGCCAATAACACCGCTATTACCGATTTACCCCTAGTAGTCTTGGTTAATAAAGGTTCAGCGAGTGCCAGCGAAATCCTCGCCGGAGCGCTAAAAGAAAATGGCCGGGCGACTTTAGTAGGTACATCGACTTATGGCAAGAGTACCGTCCAATCGGTACACACCCTTTCCGATGGTTCTGGATTAGCGGTGACAATTGCCCGTTATTATCCCCCCAACGGCGAAAATATCTACAAAAAAGGCATTAAACCCGATGTGCAGATCGAGTTAACCCAAGAACAACAGCTGCGCTTCCGGGATGATCCTTCTTTGCTGGGAACGAAGGATGATCCCCAGTATCAACAGGCGATCTCACTCCTACAATCCCATAGTGTTAAACGTCCAGGCACTGGCAATCTCAATAACCCTTTGAGTAGTCGGGCCGAATAATCGTCCTAGAAAATCTGGGGAAACGGCTACTGTTTCGGCGAAATGGCGATTCTAGAACAGCCTTTAAAGTCTTTAACAGCGCTCTCTCTCGCTCCCGTGCAGTTGCTGGTGATTCCCCCCCCAAAGATTTCTGCAGCTACAAATTCTGCAACTAAGCATAATACGCATTATAAAACTGTATCGCTGGCTACAAATGCTCGATTATTCGCCAAAAAGTAACCTGATCAAAACCTCACACCCTGCTCTATAATTCCCGACGACCTTCTAAAGCTCTCGCTAAAGTTACTTCATCAGCGTATTCCAGATCGCCGCCCATGGGCAACCCGAAAGCGATACGGGTAACTTTAGTGAAGGGTTTCAGTAAACCCCCGATATACAAAGTCGTGGTTTCCCCCTCGACACTGGGACTGATAGCTAAGATAACTTCCTGAATTTTTTTCTGGCTGACTCTGGTGACTAAAGACTGTATATTTAATTGATCCGGTCCAATCCCATCCATAGGTGAGATAACACCCCCTAAAACGTGATATTTGCCCGAATATTCCCTAGTTTTCTCCAAAGCAATCACATCTCTGGAGTCAGCTACCACACAGATAGTCCCCGTTTCTCGGTTAGGATTGCGGCAAATTTCACAAATCGGTTCGGCCGAAAGATGAAAACAAACCTGACATAATCCTACTTGTTTTTTAGCCGCCACGATCGCCTGGGCCAATTCGATCGCATCTTGTTCTGGTCGTTTGAGAATATACAGGGCCAGACGTTGAGCGCTTTTTGGTCCGACTCCGGGTAATTTTTGTAACTGCTCGATCAAACGAGCTAAAGGCGGTGTATAAATAGCAGTTAATCCTCTTATCAGTTATCAGTTATCAGTTATCAGTGGGTAAGTTATCAGTTATCAGATTTGAGTTTTCAAGTGAGCAGTGTTACATGGAAGTTTCCTACTGTCTTTTCACTGTTTACTGCTCACTGTTTACTAACTAAGACCTTTTTGGTAAACGGACATCGATAACACTGGTGTTGAAATTATAATTATCTCCTTCCAACTCGATTAAAGTGCCAATTTTCACCTTTTGACCGCCAACAACCGCACCAGTGTCGGTAAATTCCGCTTGACCACTGAGAGTCATAATCATATCTTGAGAATAGTTTTCCGTGCGGGGATCCGGTAGGACTTTCACACTACCATCCGGCTGCGGAACTAAGACATTTCTCGATAAAGGTTTAACATTTTTTATATCCACTTGACCGGCCGGTTGATTACGAATAACAATATTAGTTTTCTTCTCGGTATTGAATTGATTGATCAAAGCATTGGGATTGAGAACACTTAAACCCCGGACAATAACATCCACTTCTATGGGTTCTTTGGTAACTTGAGCGATCGTACTTTTACCACTTGTCCCCGGTACAACAAAAATACCGATAATTGTCAATAAAATTACTAAGGCCGCTCCGATATCAAGCAAGCTAAATTTACCGAATAAACGTCCTTTTGAGTCTAATAACTGCATAGCCTTGAATTTATATAGATGACTATTCCTAGAGATCGAGCCTAGATAGTAAATTCTATCACGATCGGAATCTTGGTCGCAGACAGGAAGTCTGACTTAAGATAGAAGATCGGAGTCTCACACGGAGCGATCGATAGACAATGGCGGGTAAAACTCAACTTAAGAAACAAGAAAAGCAATTATCTCCACTCGATCTGACCCCTTCTGACGGTAACAACCTCGAAAAAGTTGCCCCCGTTAAACATTGGTCGATCGAAGATAGCGAAAATCTCTATCGCATCCAAGGCTGGGGAGAACCCTATTTCTCGATCAATGCCGCAGGAAATATTACCGTTTCGCCCCAGGGAGAAAGGGGCGGTTCTTTGGACTTATACGAGTTAGTTTCGGCGATTAAGCGGCGAAATATCGGTTTACCCCTGTTAATTCGGTTTAGTGACATCCTTGAGGATCGGATCGAGCGCCTGAACGCCTGTTTTAACCGAGCGATCGCCCGTTATAATTATGCCAATGTCTATCGCGGTGTCTATCCGATCAAGTGCAATCAACACCGTCACATCGTCGAGTCTTTAGTACGTTTTGGCAAACCCTATCAATTTGGGTTGGAGGCTGGTTCAAAACCTGAGCTAATGATTGCTTTAGCTACCCTAGAACCTGCCTTAAACGGCAAAAATGACAAAACACAACCCTTGCTAATTTGTAACGGCTATAAGGACAAAGAATACCTGGAAACTGCCCTATTGACCACTCGTCTCGGTCATCGGCCTTTGATTGTCATCGAACAATTGGAGGAATTATATTTAACCCTGCGCGTCAGTCGTCAGTTAGGAATTGCCCCACATTTGGGAGTGCGTGCGAAACTGGGGACAAAAGGGGTGGGCCGTTGGGGATGTTCCACGGGAGACCGGGCAAAATTTGGTTTAACCGTCCCGGAAATCTTAACGGTGGTGACGGAATTAGAACAAGCGGGGATGTTAGATTGTCTGCAACTGCTGCACTATCATATCGGGTCGCAAATCTCCGCTATTAGCGTCATTAAGGATGCCATTCGCGAAGCTAGTCAGATTTATGTGGAATTAGCGAAATTAGGGGCAAATATGACCTATCTCGATGTGGGGGGTGGTTTAGGGGTGGATTACGATGGCTCAAAAACTAACTTCTACGCCTCAAAAAACTACAATATGCAGAATTATGCCAATGATATCGTGGCTGAGGTCAAGGAAGCTTGTGAAGATGCCCAGATTTCACCCCCAATTCTCATCAGTGAAAGTGGCCGGGCGATCGCTTCTCATCAATCGGTGTTAGTCTTTGATATCTTGGGAAGTAGTGAGGTTCCCCAAAATCCCCCCGATCCCTGCAATGGGAAAGAACATCTGATCCTCCGTAATCTCTGGGAAACCTACACGGGTATCGATGAGCGCAATTATCAGGAAGCTTATCACGATGCGGGACAGTTCAAAGAGGAGGCGATTAGTCTGTTTAATTTCGGTTATCTCAGTCTCAAAGAACGAGCTAGAGCCGAACAATTGTACTGGGCTTGTTGTCACAAAATTCTGCAAGTGGCCCGACAAGAGGATTATGTTCCCGATGACTTGGAAGACTTAGAGCAAATTATGGCCTCAATTTATTATGCCAATCTCTCGGTTTTTCAGTCAGTTCCCGATAGTTGGGCGATCGATCAACTATTTCCAATTATGCCGATCCATCGTCTCGATCGAGAACCTACTCAAAGAGGAATTCTCGCCGATTTAACCTGTGATAGTGATGGGAAAATTGCCCAGTTTATCGATTTGCGCGGGGACATAAAATCAGTTTTAGAATTGCATCCGTTGGAGTACAAAAACGGGAAACATTCTCCAGAACCCTATTATCTAGGAATGTTTTTGGTGGGTGCTTATCAAGAGATTATGGGCAATTTACATAATCTTTTTGGCGATACTAACGTGGTACATATTCAGATGAGTCCCAAGGGGTACGATATCGAGTATCTAGTCAAAGGAGATACGATCACGGAAGTATTAAGTTATGTGCAGTATTCTGCGGAAGACCTGTTAGAAAGAATTCGTCTTCGTTGTGAACAAGCTTTGCAGGAAAATCGCATGACTGTGGAAGAATCCCAATTACTACTACAGGATTATGAACGCAGTTTGCGACGTTATACCTATCTAGTGGGTGGGGATTAATAGAGGTTACTTGTGGGGGAAATTTAGCTCATTTTCCCTTTTTAAAGCATTGATCGCAGAATTTTGGGCTAATGCTACCTCTGGTAGTACATTTATATGTATTTTCTCACTCCTTTCTTGCCGTCCCGCAGGAGGGAAGCGACATCAACATCTATTTCGTAAAAATTTAGTTACAAATACTTTGCGATTTGTGTCAATAACTTGCTACCTGCTACTTTTGCTACAGGAAATAGGTTACAACCCACATTCCGCATTTCTTATCATTCAATTGATAATTTGATAATTATTACTAATACATTGCTTACAACCCATTGGCAGGAAGGATTATAGCTACAATTATTGATTTTCATCAAGGTGATGTAAAAATATATAAGAATATATAAAAATATATAAAAATGTGCGTAATTTCGGTTACAACTAATGATGGAATAGAGTAAGTGGGTGGGTGGAATTAAGTATAAGATGAACGTAGGTTGGGCTTCGGCCGTGAGCTTTTGCCGAACGGTTGAAGCATGAAACCCAACTCCTGCTCATGTTACGCTACCGCCAACCCATCCTACAAATAATTTTGCCTCCCTACTTAAGAGTCTTTACTCAAGGATAAAAAAGATGCTTGACCAAAGTTTCAACCTATCAGACAGCAATGTTTTAGATGATATCTTCCAGTTACCAACCCTTGGCGTGGGATCAGGTTTGGGACGCTCCGACTTGATTACCCCTTTTGTCCGCAAAAGTCTCCAGGGACTGGATTCTGACTTTTTAAGCAATTCTCTGGAAGAATACCAGCTAGAACTGAAAAATCGCTGGCAATCATCCCAATCCCTTTCCTCTTGGCCTAACGGCGGTGATTTTTTAACAGGTCAAAGTAGTTCTGCGGGTCTTTTCAGTTCTGTTGACCTAGCCGGCAATACCCTCGCTACTGCCAGAGCGATTACCGTCGGTTCCAGCACCACCAGTTACACCGATTGGGTAGGAAGCACCGATACCAACGATTACTATCGTTTCACCCTCGCTAATTCTAGTAACTTTAATCTCAGTCTCACCGGAATGACCGCCGACGGGGACGTGCAACTGTTAAATAGTGGCGGTTCTGTCATTGCCTCCTCTACTAACGGTGGTACGGCTTCTGAGAGCATTACCGGTCAGTTGAGTGCAGGTACCTACTACATTCATGTCTATCCCTATCAAAGTGCTAATACCAACTATAATCTCG
Source organism: Microcystis ichthyoblabe FBCC-A1114 (assembly GCF_050500245.1). Taxonomy (NCBI): domain Bacteria; kingdom Bacillati; phylum Cyanobacteriota; class Cyanophyceae; order Chroococcales; family Microcystaceae; genus Microcystis; species Microcystis ichthyoblabe. Next base: position 236,355 of record NZ_CP191408.1, read on the forward strand.
CTGTTTCGGCTACCAGTATTGACCTAGCCGGCAATACCCTCGCTACTGCCAGAGCGATTACCGTCGGTTCCAGCACCACCAGTTACACCGATTGGGTAGGAAGCACCGATACCAACGATTACTATCGTTTCACCCTCGCTAATTCGGGTAACTTTAATCTTGGTCTAACTGGAATGACCGCCGACGCGGACGTGCAACTGTTAAATAGTGGCGGTTCTGTCATTGCCTCCTCTACTAACGGTGGTACGACTTCTGAGAGCATTACCGGTCAGTTGAGTGCAGGTACCTACTACATTCATGTCTATCCCTATCAAAGTGCTAATACCAACTATAATCTCGCTGTTTCGGCTACCAGTGGTGGAACTGGATTTAACTCCACCTATGGTTACGGTTTAGTTAACGCTGCCGCTGCCGTTGCTCAAGCAATTAGTCAACCCACTTTTGCCGATGTTCCTAACTTGGGAGGTAATAACTGGGGTAATGATATGGTTAACGCCCCCGAAGCTTGGGCAAGAGGTTATACAGGACAAGGTGTTACAGTAGCTGTAATTGATTCTGGGGTGGACATTTCCCACCAAGACCTGAGCAATAATATTTGGCGCAATACAGGGGAAATTGCCAGTAATGGCATTGATGACGACGGAAATGGCTATACCGATGACGTTTATGGCTGGAACTTTGGTATCGGTCAAAATAACAATAACGTTCTACCCGGAACTACTTCTTCTGGACAAGGACACGGAACTCACGTCGCTGGGACAATTGCCGCCGCTAATAACGGCATTGGTATGACGGGCGTTGCCTATAATTCCCGAATTATGGCGATTCGTATGGGAGATGTAGATTCACAAGGTCGGTTTACTAATGGGGGCAACCTTGCTCAAGCTATCCGCTATGCAGTGGATAATGGCGCTCGCGTCATTAATATGAGTTTGGGATGGTCTGATTCAACTGCTTTACGCGATGCCCTTGCCTATGCCGCTAGTCGCAATGTGATTACGGTTAGTGCAGCTGGCAACTCTAGCTTGTCTTCTCCCGGAACACCTGCATACTACGCTACCCAATACGGTTTTTCCGTCGGTGCCGTCAATAGCAACCGGACAATTGCTAGTTTCTCCAATCGTGCCGGAACTAACAGCAGTATGCAGCACGTTATGGCTCCGGGGGTGAATGTTTATTCGACCTTACCAGGCAACCTATACGGGAATTCCAGCGGAACCTCGATGGCGGCTCCCCATGTGGCAGGAGTAGTGGCTTTAATGCTCGGGGCTAATCCCAACTTAACCCATGCTCAAGTCCGCAGTATTCTCACTAGCAGTGCTGTCCGTCTTGCTTAAAACGCTATTAATGCTCACAACCCAGAGCATTCCTAGTTAACCAATGCTGAAGAAAGTCTCTGTTGGATTCTGCAGGAGGCTTTTCTTCAGCCAAAATAACAGCCAAATCGCCAAAACTATGATTTATCCTAACTTTCGCTGGTTCCTAAGTTTGACCATTATTCTAGTTACAATGATGAGCTTTACTGACCCGAATTTTTCTCAATCAAAACAGGGTATTTCTGGCACTATTCTTCGTCTTAGCGGCGACCAAATGCCCACTATAGACACAACATCCTTAAGAACAAAACCTGAACCTATTAAAACAACTGTTTGGATTTTTTCAGGTAGAATTCCCGCTCAAGGAACCAACTGGCCAGTAGCCCAAGCCCAAAAACATCCTCACCTAATCAAGCAAATAAGTAGTGATTCTCAAGGTAATTTTTTGGTGGAATTGCCCTCAGGGGAATATACTCTCCTCGCTCAATATGATGACAATTTGTACCTCAATAATTTTTTAGGGGACGGCAGCTATGGAACCGTACAAGTGACTAACGGTCAAATTGTCAATATTCAGTTAATTAACACGGAAAAAGCTTATTTTTAGCAATTATTGTCCCAAAACGCTCAAGAAATAACATTTCTTGAGAGTGAGATAGAAGAAAATAATTTACTATCTTGCTTGATTACGTCTGCATTTCGCCAGTATTTGAATTGGCGAATTCCTAGTCTTTTTAATTACGATAGGTCTGGCTCTGTAATTTCTTCGGCGATGTTCTCTAGCATTCTTGGAATCTCTTCTTCCGTTACGTCATTTCTTCGGCTAACATTTAAAATATCACCTTCTTTTAATTGTTCGAGTATATTCTCGGCTAGTCTTTTCGTATAAGTTCGTTTACTGGCGACAAAATCTAACTCTTCGCTCAAGGGTTTCCGACAATTATCGCACTTAAATTGACGACGATTAACTTGTGGGTACACTGGTTGTCCTGAGAGCGGCGAATCTTTGACTAAATGGGGTTTGCTGAATAAATCTAAAAACCTTGTTTGATAAGACTTTTAGACTTTTTTGAAATCCAAAAGTGGTGGACATGGGAGTGATCAGGGGGAAAATCCCAGGACTTTTTCCCTGAAAATTAGGTAATTGACCCCCTCAAAATGGGTAAAACCCCACACTCTACCCCCACGAAAAACTTTTTGCCACAAACCCTATCTAGTGGGTGGGGATTGATGATTGCTCTTGCCGATCGAGTAATCGATCGAGGATGATAGAAAATAGACAAAATACATAGGCAGTAAGGGGAAGCAGTGGAAAAGGGAACGCTGGTAGAATTTCGGGTGCAAGGAGAAAGGCGCTTAGGGGTGATCGATCGCCCAGAAGGTAAAAAAGATTGGATCGTCATCGATCAAGGGGGAAACCCGCATAAACTGCGTCCCCAACGCTTCGATTACATTATCAAAGCAGGTCCGTCCAACCATAAGGAGATTGGCAATTTTCTGCGGGAAGTCCAACCCTATCTAGATCCCAGTGGTTTAGAAGTGGCCTGGGAATTATTAGCCGGGGAAAATCAGTTAGTCACTCCCGAAACCATGGCCGAGATTCTCTTTTCCGATCGCAGTCCCCAGTCTTGCTATGCAGCCCATTGTCTCTTGAGTGATGATAAAGTTTATTTTAAAAATAAAGGGGATGGTTACGAGGCCCGCTCGGAAAATCAGGTAGAGGAAATCAAACACCAGCTAGAGGTAGAACAACAGCGTCAACGGGAAAAAGGCCAATTTCTCCAACGTCTCCAACAGACCCTGGCCGGTGAAACGGTAGAATGGTCAGAAAGCGATCGAATTCGTCTGGAGTCTCTAGAAAAATTTATCCTCCAACCCGAACAAAAATATCCGGCAGCCACGGACATACTCTCGCTGCTAGGCCGTTCCCAAACCCCCGAGGCTGCTTTTGAATTGTTAGTCGATTTGAAATGGTGGAGTAGTCACGAAAACCTTTTCCTGCGACGCAGTTCCTACCCTGTTCAATTCTCGAAAAAGGTACTTGATGTGACGCGTCTTAATTTACTCAATCCCCCTGCGGATGCGGATGTCAACAATCGTCTCGATTTAACCCACCAAAAAATTTATACCATCGACGATGAAAGTACCGAGGAAATCGATGACGGATTATCGGTGGAAATGCTCGCGGATGGTGGTCATCGTCTCTGGATTCATATTGCCGATCCTAGCCGTTTAGTGCTTCCCGATGATGAATTAGACCTAGAAGCGCGTCGTCGCAGTACCAGTCTCTATCTTCCCACGGGAATGGTTCCCATGTTTCCCCTAGAGTTGGCCGCCGGTCCAATGAGTTTGGTACAGGGTAAACTTTGTCCCGCATTGAGTTTTGGGGTAATCCTCGATGAAACGGGGGCGATCGCCGATTATCGTATCCATCCCAGTACAATTAAACCCACCTATCGCCTCACCTACGAAGATGTGGACGAAATGTTACATCTGGATCTGCAGCATGAACCGGAAGTGAAGATTCTCAACCGTTGGGCCAAACAACGCCACGCATGGCGCAAATCTCAGGGATCGATTAACATCCAAATGCCAGAATCATCTATTAAGGTGAAGGCTAACGACGAAATTATCATAGAATTGCAGGAAGTTTCCCCATCTCGGCAATTAGTGGCGGAAATGATGATTTTAGCCGGAGAAATCGCCGGTCGCTACTGTCAGGAACACGAGATCCCCGTGCCTTTCCGCGGACAACCACAACCGGAATTACCCCCCGATGAGGAGTTAATTTTACTACCTGCGGGCCCAGTGCGTTCCTGTGCCTTGCGTCGCTGTATGCCGCGCAGTGAGATGACGACGATTCCTAACCGTCATGCTAGTCTGGGATTGAATACCTATTCCCAAGTAACTTCGCCAATTCGCCGTTATACTGACCTTTTGACCCATTTTCAACTAAAAGCCCATCTCCGGGGCGATAAACTGCCTTTTACCCGGGATAGAATGCAGGAAATTCTCTATAGTGTCGCTAGTTCGGCCCTGGAAGCCACCTCGGTGGAACGACAAACTAATCGTTATTGGAGTTTGGAATTTTTGCGACGACAGGGAGATCAAGTCTGGCAAGCTTTGGTATTGCGCTGGCTGCGGGAAGAGGAAAATTTAGGCTTGATTTTATTGGAGGAATTGGGGTTAGAATTACCCCATCGTTTTGAGCGATCGGTATCTTTAGGCGATCGCTTTCAAGTACAAGTTAGTCGCTCTGATCCCCACCGCGATGAGATCCGTTTTCGCGAGTTATCGGGTTTTGTCTCCTCCCAAGCAAGTTAATCTCTCGCGGAGACAGAATTCAGGAGTCGGGAGATAGGGGTTTAGGGGTTTAGGGAAATTTCAGCCAAATGCTCCACTCCCCTCTACCCTCTCCTTGAGTTAGCGGGTTCGTCATCTGATCCGTCTATTTCGGGTGCGGAACCTCTTGGCAGACTTTAAATACCGAACAATTTATTATACTAAATCCGTTGAGTATAGGCCACATATCAGGAGAGGCACTCATGCAAGAGGCAAAAGGGAGAATAATCGCTCTTCTGGAACTTTCGGAAATCCCCGACCGAATCCAGATTCTGAAACCCTTGCTTGACAAGTGATCGCTAACTTTTTTTCTAATAAAAACTCAAATTTGGCTCTCTTGGATTTGGTGGGTAAAATGTATTCTAAGATACAGTCCTGCTGGCGAGGGGGTGGAACGAACCACAAAGACACAGAGGACACAAAGATTGATCGATCCTATGTAAGTTAAACTTATCACACAGAACCTAGAAGAGCCGAAGAGCGATAAGCCGTCAGCTTTTTGCTGTGATCAGTAAACAGTGAACTGAAAACTCAAATCCGATCCCTGATAGCTGTCTCCTGACTCCTGACCCCACTAACAAACTTTTTCAGAAAACCCTACTCACTTTTCACCCGATCTGCCCGGTCTTGCTATTGTTAAAAGTATAGAACCTCCGAAAAAGGTCTCAACTCTGTGCAGTTAAAACAAGTCATCATCGCTCATAAGGCCAACCATCCCCAAAGTAAAGCATGGGCGGAAAAATGCGCTAAACAGTTAGAAGCCCGTCAGTGTAAAGTTTTAATGGGACCCAGTGGCTTTAAAGATAATCCCTATCCGGTATTTTTAGCCTCAGCATCGGAAAAAATCGACCTTGCCATCGTTTTGGGCGGAGATGGAACCATTTTAGCCGCCGCTCGCTATTTAGCTCACGAAGACATTCCGATTTTAGCGGTGAATGTCGGCGGCCATCTGGGATTTTTAACGGAACCTTTTGAGATTTTCCAGGATACGGAGACGGTCTGGGAGCGTTTACAATCCGATCACTATGCGGTACAACAACGGATGATGTTAACGGCCAGAATCTATGAAGGGGATAAAAGAAATCCGCAGCCAGTGAGCGAGGCATTTTATGCCCTGAATGAGATGTGTGTGAAACCCGCTAGTATCGATAGGATGCCCACCTCAATCCTCGAAATCGAAGTGGACGGGGAAATAGTAGATCAGTACCAAGGCGACGGACTATTAGTGGCTACTCCCACGGGATCCACCTGTTACACCGCTTCCGCTAATGGTCCGATTATACACCCCGGCATGGAAGCGATCGCTGTCACCCCGATTTGTCCCTTGAGTCTCTCCAGTCGGCCGATTGTCATTCCCCCGGCATCTCTGGTCAGTATTTGGCCTCTAGGAGACTACGAGTTAAATACTAAACTCTGGATGGATGGTGCTTTAGCCACTTCCATTTGGCCCGGGCAATGGGTGGGAGTTACTAAAGCCGAAAAATTCGCCCAATTTATTATCCTGCGGGAAAGTTATTCTTTTTATCAGACTCTACAGGAAAAACTGCAATGGGCCGGGGCGAGAATTCATTATGATGGCAATCGTCATAATTAGGGTTTGCGGCAAAGTTTTTCGTGGGGACAGGGTGTAGGGTGTAGGGTTTTACCGATTTTGAGGGGGTCAATTACCTAATTTTCAGGGAAAAAGTCCCTGAATTTTCCCCCCAATCACTCCAAAGGTCGACACTTTTTGAGGGAAAAAAAGTCTAAAAACCTTATCCAACAAGGTTTTTAGATTTATTGAGCAAGCCCTAAGTATATCTTCTAAAATTGGTCATTACTTCCGATTTTATCAGTAAATCTAGGCTTTTGGGGGTAGAACCCCCCAAACCCAGAAGCGCATTTGCTGATTGTCGGTATTTCTGCAAGAGAGGGTCAAAAGTTGTCAAAATATTTGACAAAGTTGCCACTTTATGGTAAGAAATTGGGTTATTATTATCCCTTAAATTTTAAATTTCATCCCATCCAGTTAAGCCAGAAGACATAACATAACTGGTAACAGTTGCTTCAAAAAAGTTAGCTTTGGTGTGGCCTTCTTTTTTGGTATCGGAAAAGCGTTCCAGATGGTTATAGGGACTTTTGTTATACTTTTCTTCCCTGTATAAAGGCTCAAGTCCGATCGCTTTTAGCCGAATATTAGCGAGGTATTTAGTGTACTGTTCGGTACTGTATTCGGTAATACCTAAAATGTCGTTGCCAACGATGTGATTTGTCCAGCGACATTCGTGTTTAACGGCACTATCGAACATCTCATAAATCTGTTCAACGGAATGGGGAAAAATTGCCATGGCTTCAGGAATAAGTTTTTGATACAAACGGACGTGACTTAATTCGTCCCGGTTGATCATTTTGAAAACGTCAGCACTACCGGACATTAGCTGTCGAGAAGCGAGATTATAGAAAAAGATAAAGCCGTTATAAAAATACAAACTCTCCAGTAAATAGTCGGCAAGAAGAGCGATAAAATAGCTTTCAGTAGTTTGTTTATCGATGTATTGCTGGTAGAGACTAGCAATAAATTCACAGCGATCCTTGAGAACTTTATCGGTGCGCCAAAAGTCATAAACTTCGCCTCTGCGATCCGAGGGAATAATCGTTTCAATTAAGTATTGATAACTTTGATTGTGCATGGCCTCTTGAGAAATTTGTTCCGCCATACAAAGACTAATTTCTGGCGCAGTGACGCTACCTTTTAGGTGGGGAATATTACAGGTTTGCACGGAATCAAGAAAAGTTAGATAGGACAAAATACCATCATAAGCATATCTTTCTTCGTCGGTAAGATGCCCGTATTCAGTCACGTCTTGAGTGATATCTAAGCGTTGCGGGATCCAGAAATTTTCCCGCATTTGTTGATATAAACCCACCGACCAGGTGTAGCGGACATCGTTTAATTGCATCAGGTTGGTGGTGTTACCAAACCAGATCGAACGGTTTTCGATCGCATCATCTCCCGACGGATTGAAGATCGGGGAAATGGGCATCGAATGGCAAGAATTAACTAAATGTAAGGACATGACTACTTGGACATTAAGGCACTTTTAGTTTATAATAGGTTTTCGGTAAAAAGTCAAATGGTTTGATTAGGGATAAATTCAAAATCTAGGGCTTCTGCCAAAGTAAATGGGCAATCGTTCGGGAATTTATCTAGGTTTATCCCTGTTTCAATAGCGGCTTTTTTTCTAGCCTTATTATAGCATTTTTTGAAATTTTCTTCTGTTAAAAAACTCTTAAGACTAGGGCTATTTTCTAAATCTTCTTCGATTCTTTCGCGATGCTCAAAAAGGTTTAATGCCCAGCTTCTGGTTTGTTTTTCTGGCTCTTGTAAGTATTTTAGTAAATGCCATAAAATCACGCTCAGATTGCTTTTTAATGCTTTCTGTTGACTGATAGATATAGATTTTATTTCTTCAATTAAATTCTCTAAATCTAATTCAGAAAATTGATTATTTTCTAGCAAAAATATGGTTTTATCTATCCAGGGATAGTAGTCTTTTTTGTATAAGTTCTTTTCCATAATTCGCCAATTCAAAAATGAAACGCATCAACCTCAAGAGTTGACAAAGAAATGCTCATCAGGTACTGTCTGATCATTAACAAAAACAAATCAGACCCAAAAACGAAGCCCCCAACATCTTAACATAGAACAAAGAAACTTGCTCTACCAACTTAGTCAAGAGGGAAATTTATCGTATAACTGCTAAAATAGCAATGACTAAAATATCGGTTAATAAATGTTTTTGGGTTGGGGACACTCTCGGTTCAGGAATATCGGCTCTTCCAGGTTTGGTGGGTAAAATGTATTCTAAGATACATTCCTCCTAGCGAGGGGGTGGAACGAACCACTCCAGACACAAAGGACACAAAGATCGATCAATCCTATGTAAGTTAAACTTATCACACAGAACCTAGAAGAGCCATTAATTTTGCTGAGATACTTAAAAAGTAAAAAAGGGGTTGGGGGAAGAACCTCGGCCTGACTGTAGCCAATTTGACAGAATTAATCGATAGATAAGAGTGAATGGAAGTAACTAGGATAAGTTCGCAGTTTTTAGCAATCTTATCCCGTTTTTTCCCTGTAAATGCTGTATCTGTGCGGCTTTTCCCAATTATCTCCCTCAACACTCCTACCACTTAATTTCCATGCAGGGTTATAATTGTATTAAGATGTGTAACAATTCTCTGGCAAACTCTTGACAAAGGATAACAAATCTGCTCTACCAAAAAACAGGAAAGGTTTTATTTCTATGACATTAATTCAAACCGCCCAATTATCGCTAGAAACTTTGGCTTTAGCCTTTTTTAAGCAGACAGAAGGACGCTGGCAATCCCAGAGACGTTATTACACCCTCACCCAAGAAACGGAACCCCAAGAAGTTATCAGCGCCATCGAGATTAAATATTTACCCCAGGGCAGCGAACCATTAATTCAACTGGCCCGTTTACATAATCTGGAAGATACAACTTTATTAGGTGGTACGGAAGTGACTTGGCAAAGTAATTATCTCCGTCCCCAGAGTAAAAAACCCTCCAACGGTTCCACTATATTCGGTATTTTAGATAATATTCTCTATCGCGATCGGGGATTTGCGACGGATAAACCCGTTAGTGCCATTTATACCTTTCCTAACCCCTCTACTCTCTGTCTGAGAACAGAATACGCCGGTTCTGTCTTTGAAGAGGAAATTAAACTCATCGGTCAACAATATCGCACTCGACAAACTATTATCTCTCGCGCCGGTCAAGAATTGATGATCGGTCAATATCTAGAAAAACGGGTTAATTAGTCAAAAAAATGGCGGCTATTCCCAGAATTTTGACTTCTATCCTAGGAATAGGGCTGAAATCAAATCAGCCCTTCCCATAACTCCCCTTTAAACCGGGGTTAAATTGTCTTGATTCTGACTAGCGAGAAACTTCTCTAATTCCGTAATCGCATCGGCATCGACTTTAGTTTGCATGGGACAGAATTTCGGTCCACACATCGAACAAAACTCCGCAGTCTTATAGATATCTGCGGGTAAAGTCTCATCGTGGTATTCCTTAGCGCGATCGGGGTCCAAGGATAACTGAAATTGACGATTCCAATCAAAATTATAACGAGCAATGGAGAGTTCGTCATCACGATCCCGCGCCCCGGGACGATGACGGGCGATATCTGCCGCATGAGCCGCTATTTTGTAGGCAATTAAGCCATTTCGCACATCTTCAGCGTTGGGTAAACCGAGATGTTCTTTCGGGGTGACATAACATAACATCGCCGTCCCGTACCAACCCGCCAGAGCCGCCCCGATCGCCGAGGTGATATGATCGTATCCGGGGGCAATATCGGTGACAAGGGGACCAAGAACATAGAAAGGTGCTTCGCTACACTCCTCCATTTGTTTTTTCACATTAAATTCAATTTGGTCCATGGGAACATGGCCCGGTCCTTCCACCATCACCTGTACATCGTGTTCCCAAGCGCGACGCGTCAGTTGGCCGAGGGTTTTCAATTCCGCTAATTGGGCTGCATCGGAAGCATCGTGGGTACAACCGGGACGTAGGGAGTCACCGAGACTAAAAGAAACGTCATAACGCTTGAAAATCTCGATAATTTCGTCGAAATGGGTATATAGAGGATTTTGCTTGTGGTGGTGCAGCATCCACTTAGCAATAATACCACCCCCCCGGGAGACAATCCCGGTCAGACGAGTTTTGACTAAAGGCAGGTGTTCGATGAGGATTCCCGCATGAATCGTCATGTAATCCACCCCTTGCCTGGCGTGTTTTTCGATAATATGGAGGAAATCTTCGGGGGTGAGTTTTTCAATATTGCCGTGAACGCTTTCCACCGCTTGATAGATGGGTACAGTACCGATGGGGACGGGAGAAGCATTGATAATCGCGGTGCGAATTTCGTCCAAATTACCGCCACCGGTGGAAAGATCCATTACCGTATCGGCGCCGTATTTGACCGCTAGGTGTAATTTTTCCAGTTCTTCGTTAATATTCGAGGAGTTAGGGGAAGCCCCGATATTAGCATTAACTTTACACTTAGAAGCAATACCGATCGCCATGGGTTCGAGGTTGAGGTGATTGATATTAGCGGGAATAATCAGTCTTCCTCGGGCGATTTCGCTGCGAATCAATTCGGGAGAGAGATTTTCCCGTTTTGCCACATACGTCATCTCTTCGGTAATTATCCCCTGACGGGCGTAGTGCATTTGCGATACATTTGCTTGTCCGCGCCGGGGGGCAACCCATTCTTGTCTCATAATTTTATTTCCTCTGTAAACAGCTTCCCTACGCTGGAATTACCCAGTCTCAGGTTCTAAGGGTCTTTCTCAGCCTGATTGCCTCAGACACCCCTAGCTATGACGGCAATTGTATCACTGTTGACGACTGAGGAGATCAAGCTTAAGATTGTTGTTTGATTAGGCGGTTATCAGTTATCAGTTATCAGTTATCAGTTATCAGATGTGAGTTTTGGCTCTTCTGGTTTCTGTGTGGAAACGAGGTCTATACTGATAGTTTATTTAACAAAATAGTCCTAAAAGTCTTTCCCAGTAAACATTTCACGATTTCATAAGCAAAAATTATCACACAAAGTCGAGAAGAGCCGAGTTTTCAGTTCACTGATTACTGTTTACTGTTTACTGTTCACGGCAAAAAACTTCCCACTTCCCCACTCCCCTGCTGATTCCGAAAAAAAGGGGCAGGCAAAAGCCTACCCTAGGATTAATTATCAATCAAACCTTAGACATCGTAGTAGAGAGAGAACTCGTAGGGGTGGGGACGTAAGCGCATCGGGTTAACTTCGTTATCGAGTTTGTAGGTGATCCAGTTGTGGATAAAGTCTTCGGTAAAAACACCAGAATCGGTCAAAAAAGCGTGATCTTTTTCGAGACTTTCTAGTGCTGCTTCTAGAGAACCGGGGGTAGAGGGTATTTTTGACAATTCTTCGGGACTGAGTTCATAGATATCCACATCGAGAGGTTCTCCCGGTTCAATTTGATTTTTAATCCCATCGATACCAGCACAGAGCATAGCTGCAAAAGCGAGGTAGGGATTAGAAGTCGCATCAGGACAACGGAATTCTAAACGTTTAGCTTTCGGGTTGCTTCCCGATAAAGGAATCCGAATCGAAGCGGAGCGATTACCTTGGGAGTAGGCCAGGTTTACTGGGGCCTCAAAACCGGGGACGAGACGCTTGTAGGAGTTGGTGGTGGGGTTAGTTAAAGCTAAGAGAGCGGGAGCGTGTTTAAGCAAACCACCGATGTAGTACAGTGCCATTTGGCTGAGTCCGGCGTATTTATCCCCGGCGAACAGGGGTTGACCATCTTTCCAGATAGACTGGTGAACGTGCATCCCGGAACCATTATCGCCAAAGATGGGTTTGGGCATAAAGGTGACGGTTTTACCGTATTTCTTAGCCACGTTCTTAATGCAGTATTTGTAGGTCATCAAGTAGTCGGCGGCCCGTACTAGGGTAGAGAATTTAATCCCTAGCTCGTTTTGACCACCGGTAGCGACTTCGTGGTGATGTTTTTCGATGGGAACTCCGCAGTCGGCCATGGTTAAGAGCATTTCCGTGCGAATGTCTTGAGAGGTATCGGTGGGACTAACGGGGAAATAACCCTGTTTGTAGGCGGGTTTATAGGCAAGATTTCCGTCCTTTTCGTCTTTACCGCTATTCCAACGACCTTCGACACTATCCATGTAGTAATAGCCGGAGTTGGCGGTTTGGTCAAAACGAGCGCTATCAAAAAGGAAAAATTCTGCTTCCGGTCCAAAATATACGGTATCACCTAAACCGGTAGTGCTAAGATAATTGATCGCTTTCTGGGCAATAGAGCGAGGATCGCGGCTATACCATTCACCGGTTCTCGGTTCTTTGATGCTACAGATCATGCTTAGGGTCGGTTCCTTGTAGAAGGGATCGATCCAAGCGGTGGTAGGATCGGGAACCATGGCCATGTCGGATTCGTTAATTGCTTTCCAACCGCGAATACTGGAACCATCGAAGGCAACACCATCGCTGAAAGAGCTTTCATCGATTTGATCGTAGTAGAACGAGCAGTGTTGCCAGATACCTGGCATATCAATAAATTTCAGGTCAATAATCTTAATATTGTTGTCCTGAATCATTTTCAAGACTTCTTGTGGCGTTTCGGGCATGGAAAACTCCTTTGACTTATGGATCGGTTCTTAAGCTTCTCAAAAAACCCATCCTAAACAGTCACTTTGTCCAGTTTTGTATTTTTCGATACAAAATCTTTGATCCTAGCTTGAAAAAATCTGTAATTTTCTTGTTGAGTTCGGTAATCGCCCGGAATGGCGATTTGCCTATCAGCTTCTACTGCCTCTTGCCACACTTCAAGGAGGTTCGTTTGTGCAAACATTGGCCGTTTGGAGATTTTCTGCTCACTGAAAAGCTTCCAGGGTAATGATTTGGTAGTAGTGGCGTAGCCCTCTTGCTTACCTGGTAGGAAGTGTGTAAAGTATTTATTAATAAAAATAATTGGAACCCGATCAGTCTTTGAACCTCCTCAGAAAACTGGTGATTTTCTAGTAAAGATATGGTTTTCTTTATCCAGAGATAGTAATCATGTTCGTATAAGTTCGTTTCCATAATTATTCCCATTATTTTGATATTTCAGGAAACCAATCCTCATTTAACGCCTGTTCTATAGTACAAATTGGAGCTAAACTGACCAAATTTTCAGCCATTCCCGATAATTCGATAAAAGAAATACGAGCTTCTTGAAAAGAGTTGTTAAAAATTTCAATCAGATAAGGCTGTAAACTAGGACTATCGGCAATAATTCTTTTTATGGCACGACGAAAATTCCTAATTTCATTTTTCCATCCTCTTTGATTATATTCTAATTCCGACTGCCAGTAAACCAGTTTTAGCAAATGTTCTAATAAGCGAGTTAAATAACTTTCTAAACTTCGTTTCTCACTTTTACCAATGCTGCTAATTTCTTCAATTAAATTCTCTAAATCCAAATCAGAAAACTGATTATTTTCTAGTAAATTAATGGTTTTTTCTAACCAGAGATAGTAGTCTTTTTCGTATAAGTTCTTTTCCATAATTATCCCCCATTATTTTGATATTTCAGGAAACCAATCCTCATTTAACGCCTGTTCTATAGTGCAAATTGGAGCTAAACTGACCAAATTTTCAGCCATTCCCGATAGCTCCAAAAATAATTTACGAGCATTTTGATAACAGGGCAAGAAAATTTCCGATAGATAGGACTTTAAACTGGGACTGTCTTCAATAATTTGTTGAATTCCTAGGCGAAAATTCCTAATTTCATTTTTCCATCCTCTTTGATTATATTCTAATTCCGACTGCCAGTAAACCAGTTTTAGCAAATGTTCTAATAAGCGAGTTAAATAACTCTTTAAGCTTTGTCGTTGACTTTTGCCCATGTCGCTAATCTCCTCGATGAGATTATCTAAATCCAAATCAGAAAACTGGCGATTTTCTAGTAAAGATATGGTTTTCTCTATCCAGAGATAGTAATCCTGTTCGTATAAATCACTCTTCATTGCTTAATCCTCTCCGAGAAACTCAGGAAACCAATTTTCATCTAAAATTTGGTTGATTGATCCAATAGGTGTAGCACTTAAAAGTCTTTTATCGATGCCAGAACCTTCGACAAATAGATGGCAAGCATCCTCATAACATTTATCGAGAATCTCGGTGAGATAAGATACTAAGTTTGTATTATAGTTTCCATCCTTTTTGTTGCTAATAATTCTTTTTATTTGAATGCGAAAATTTAAAATCTCTCGTCGCCACTTGTTTTTATTGTAATCGCGCTTAGATTGCCAATAAGTTAATTTAAGTAAATGTTCCAAGAGTTTAGTTAGTAAACTCTCTAACTTCTGACGTTCTCTTCTGGACATATCTTTTATTTCTTCAATTAAATTTTCTAAATCCAACTCAGAAAACTGACGATTTTCTAGTAAAGATATGGTTTTCTCTAACCAGAGATAGTAATCCTGTTCGTATAAAGTCTTATCCATAGCTGTGATTAGGTGATCAATAAAACTCACCTTTAAATTATATAAAAAAATTAAGGTGGGCATTGCCCACCCAAGTTAACTTTAATTAGCGCAACTAGAACAACTATCGTCAGACTCTCGAAAATTGTCCTTTTGTACGGTACGGACATAATAAATCGCTTTACACCCCAATTCCCACGCCATGATTAGAGTATCAAAGATATCTTTAGCGGTGAGACAACGGTTAGGTTCTGCGGGAAAGTAAACCCCTTCATTGAGGTTGAATAATAACTCCATAGAAATCCCCGTATCGATCCATTCTTGCATAGTAGCGATCGCTTTTACCACCTGCTGCTGTTCGAGATTTTTATTCTCTGGATAAAACCAGAAAGCTTCTTCAATAAAAGGTGGTGCGATGGGAACGGTTCCCTTTGCCCATTTATCGTAGAAAAAGCGACTATAAACCGGCAAAACACTAGCGGTACATCCCTGTACCAAACTGGAGGAAGTATTAGGAGCAATGGCGGTAATATGGGAATTACGGATGCCAAATCGTTGAATATCTTCGGCTAATTGTTGCCATCTTTGCGGTTGCACTGCGTTATTTAAAAACCATTCCACTGGTTTAGCACCGATTAATTTACCTTGGCTCCATTCGCTACCCAAGAAAGCTTGATAAGCGCCGCGTTCTTTGGCTAATTCCATCGAGGAATAGGTACACCAATAGCCAATTTCTTCAAATAAATTACTAATTTCTGACAGGTTATTGTAGGATAATTTCCGTTTAGCTAACCAGTCAGCCAATCCCATCGCCCCTACCCCAATAGTGCGATATTTATCGTTGTGGTTTTTAGCATTATCAAAGGGAGGGTTAGTGATATCGATAGTATTGTCGAGAATTCTGACAGCGATTTGACAATTAGACTCGATTTCTTCCTTGTCGATGTTGGCTAAATTAAGGCTAACTAAATTACAGCAATGGGCAGTTTTATCCGGGGTGACATTCGAGAAACTCTCCGTGCATAAATTTACACCGGGGATATAGCCATCGTGTTTATTAGGATTAGCGCGATTGATGGTATCTTTGAAGGCAATGTAGGGCATTCCTGTTTCTACTTGGGAACGCATGATACTTTTAAATAAGTCCCGGGCATTGATTTTTTTATAGAGGAGAACCTCTTTATCTAAATTAGCCTCTACTAAACGATAAGCCTCTTCAAATTCTTCCCCCCATAGTTCCGCTAATTCTATACCTAATTTTGTGCGAACTTCGTAGGGATCTACTAATGTCCACTCGGCTTTAGTTATCACCCGACGCATAAATTCATCGGTGATAACTAATTGGGGAAAAACATCATAAGCTTTGCGTCTTTGATCACCGTTTTCTGTCTGCATTTCCAGAAATTCTGGCACATCTAAATGCCAGATGTCAACACCGATAGTTACTGCCCCGGCGCGTCTTCCCCCCTGATTTACTGCAATAGCTGTATCGTTGAGTAATTTAATCCAAGGAATAATCCCCCCAGAAGCATTAGCTTTCCCCATTACCCAGCTACCAGTGGAGCGAATTCTACTCACATTCACCCCGACACCGCCACCATTTTTGGAGATGCGGGCAGCATTAGTAATCTCGCTGAAAATGCTTTCTAAACTGTCATCAATGGAAAGTATAAAACAACTGGTTAGGGAACCTTTGGGTGTGCGTAAATTGGCTAAAATTGGGGTAGCAAGAGAGATTTTTCTTTGAGCAATTGCTTGATAAAATTTCTTAGCCCAGGGGAGTCTATTAGCCGGCTCTTCCACAGTGGCAAGCAGTAAGGAACAGGTTAATAATGCCTCTTGGGGTAACTCATTTTTGAGTAAATAACGGCTAGTGATTAACAATGCCCCAGCGTAATCATAATCGATATCCCAATCGGGATTAATCCAAGAACCGGCTTCTTTTAATTCTGCTTCGGAATAGATGAGAATCCTTTCGTCGTACAGCCGATTTTTAACTTGAGTTTTGACGGTTTTCTCGTAATTTCCGTACTGATAACCTCGGACTACTAAGGTATCTTTCCACAGACTCCAAATATGCAATCTTCCCGCTACATAGCGCCAATCCGGTTCCTCGGGACTACACATTTCTAGGGCGCAATTGATTAAATTATCCTGTATTTCCCTAGTGGTAATCCCATCCCGCAGGCGTGTGGTTAAACCCGCTTCTAAGGCGATTGAATTGACTTTTTTACCTTCACAAGCCCACTCTACCACGTCGCGAATTTTGCCGATATTTAAGCTGGTGGTGGAACCATCGCGCCGAATCACTCTAATTCCATGGCTGCCCATATTAGCTAAAGGGGTAGAACGAAAGGGTATTACTTCGTTATTTTTGTGAATGGAGACGGCAGTAGTCAAGGGCTTCGATTGCATAATTGGGAAATTGCGGCGTTAAAAAACTTGACAAATTAATCTATTTGTACTAGAGCATTCTATCAGATTTTCTGGGAAAACACAACATCTAGCGTGTTAAATAATTTTATCACTCTATATGTGGTATAACCAGGATTATTTTGTTCCCTAAAAACCGTGTTTTGGATGACATTTTCTGGAAAAAATTCTCGATTCTCTCTCAAAGTGGTTCTTTTGTATGCTTGACAAAAAGCTTTTTCTTTGATAGCAAAACAGACTGACTGCTGAGGAGGTTATGGTGAGATTTTATTTGTTCTTAACTTTTCGATAATTTAAGACAAGAGTGGATTAAAAGTCAAATTTCCTCTGAGAACCTCTGAGAGAGTAAAATTTCTCTTTTCGCTATTTAGTGGCTTACCGCTAGAATAATAGGACAAAACGCTATATATAGCGTCTAGCCAGTAGAGGACAAGGATGAAATATTTAGAAGAATGGCGTGGTAGCGGGGTGGATGCGGAGTTAATCGCTCTCAATGTCACCAGTTTAGCGGGGTTATCTCCCAGTGAATACCTACTCTACTCCCAAGAATTACCGCGACGCAATGATGGCAGAGTTAGGGATAGTATTCTCAAGCGTTATGAACATACCAGTCAAGGCGGTTGGTGGTGTTCAGGAATCGACCTACTAACGGGCAATTATGACTCTTGGGGCTGTTTTAAGCCCGATTTTCCCCGTTTAAGCTTCGATAATGCTAAACCGATTAAGTACGAACATCCTCCCCAAACCCCCACGGGAGTCTTTGCTTTGCGGGTTCCCCTGAAAATTTGGCAAAAAGTAGCCCAGCGTATCAGTATTAATATTTTAACTGAAGAAGTGGATAATAAGCAAGAGGATCTCGGTTTTTGGTCCTGGGTAATCAAACATCCAGAGATACCTATTTGTCTTACGGAAGGAGCGAAAAAAGCGGGGGCATTACTAACAGCAGGTTATGTGACAATTGCTTTACCCGGGATTCACAATGGTTATCGTACTCCCAAGGACGAACTAGGTAGGAGAATCGGTAAATCTCATCTAATTCCGCAGCTAGAAAAATTAGCTAATTCCGGACGCAAGATTTATCTAGTTTTCGACCAAGAAACTAAACCGAAAACCCAGCAAGCGGTTAATTTAGCTTTACAGAGAATGGGTTATCTATTCACCCAGGCTAACTGTGAGGTAAAGGTGGTTACTTGGGATGCTGCTGACGGTAAAGGAGTGGATGATTTACTAATCAATCGAGGAGAAGATTACTTTAAACAAGTCTATCAAAAAGCTACCTCTTGGGAGATTTGGAAGGCAGCAAGTTTAAATAGTTTAACTCTCCCACCTCATCTAGAGTTAAATAGCCGTTACTTGCCAGATATTTCTGTTCCTACATCAGCGCAGTTAATAGCGATTAAATCGGCTAAAGGTACGGGAAAAACTGAGTTTTTAGCCAAGATAGTTAAACAAGCTATTGCCAATCAACAAAAAGTTTTAGTTATTGGTCATCGGGTGAAACTGGTAGAGGAGTTGTGTCAACGCTTTGGTTTAAACTATATCAGCAAAATTAGAGATAATCCTGCGGCACAAATTTACGGTTATGGTTTATGTATTGACTCTCTCCATCCCCAATCACAAGCTAAATTTAAAGCAGAAGATTGCCAAGGTGCTATCATTATTATCGATGAGATCGAACAGGTTCTATGGCATGGGTTAAATGGGGATACTTGTAAAACTAATCGTGTGGCAATTTTAAAATCCCTAAAGTCCTTGCTGCAAACTGTGGTCAGCAGTGGGGGTAAAGTCCTAGTCGCTGATGCTGATTTAAGTGATATTTCCCTAGATTATTTAACTTCTTTAGCTGCAATTAAACTAGAAACTTTCTTGATTAGTAACGAGTGGAAACCTAGTTATCAAGAAGCTTGGCGAGTTTATAACTACTCCGATAATACTCCCCAACGGCTAGTTAATGATTTGGTCAAGCATATTAAAGACGGAGGAAAACCCTTTGTTTGTCTATCAGCACAAAAATTAACCAGCAAATGGGGAACAATTACCCTAGAGTCTTATCTAAAAAAGCAATTTCCTCATAAGAAAGTTCTGCGGATAGACTCAGAGTCATTGCAAGATTCTAGTCACGCTGCCTATCAAGCGATTGGCAATTTAAATCAGTTGTTACTTAACTATGATATAGTTCTAGCTAGTCCCGCGATCGAAACGGGAATTAGTATTGATATTCAGCAACACTTTTCCTCGGTTTGGTGTTTAGCACAGGGAATTCAGAATCCCACTTCTATCGCTCAATTTTTAGGAAGAATTAGAGAGAATATTCCTCGTTATATTTGGTCAGCAGTGTACGGATTTAATCAGGTGGGCAATGGATCCACTTCTATCCCCAAACTTCTCACCTCTGGACACCGATTAACCGAGGTTAATATTCGCTTACTACACCAATCAGATTTAGAATCTCTGGAGGATTTAGATACAACTTTTCAAGCGGAATCTCTCCTCTGTTGGGCAAAAATGGCCGTAAGAGTCAATGCTTATATGCTTAATTATCGTCAGTCAATTCTAGGGATTTTACAAGCAGAAGGTCATAGAATTAAAGAACGAAATCAGGAAGAAGAACTAGACATAACTAATCAGTTAACGGAAGCAATTGAAGAAATTATGGAACATAATTATCGTTCTGAATGCGAGGCAATTGCCAGCGCAGCCGAGATAACGGAATCAGAGTGTCGTCTGCTAAAAAAACAGTTAGTTAAGTCAGTAAAAGAAAGGAGAATTATCAGGAAATATGACCTATACAAACGCTATGGAATCCCCGTCACACCACAATTAGTAATTAAAGATGATCAAGGATGGTATCAAGAACTACGCTTACATTACTTTTTGACAATTGGGCGACAATTTTTGTGTGATCGAGATGCTTTAATTGCGCGTAAACTGATAGAATCAGGTCACGGAAGTTTATTTATTCCCGATTTTAATAGTAGTCAATTAGGAGTGATTATCGGGACGTTAGAATTGTTGGGAATTCCCGTATTATTAGCTAATCCTGAAAGAGAATTAAATAATCATGATGCCGATTTACAAAAAATGGCGGAAATTGCCATTAAAAACCGTAACGAGATTAAAACTATCACCAAGATTAACCTCGCTAATACTTCCCGTCCTCTGACGATTATTCGTAATTTTTTAAACTTGTTAGGTTATGAATTAACTGACAAGGGCAGCCAGAGAATTGCTAAAAAATCTCTAAAAGTTTATCAGATTGTTGCACCTTATGACGGTAGAGAACAAGTGTTTCAACAATGGTTATTTAGAGACGAAAAATGTGCGGGAAGTTCCGAGTTTTGGTATGAATAAGGTTCTTATACCAATTCTCCAAAGTCTGACTACAGAAGTTTAATCCCCCTAAATCCCCCTTAAAAAGGGGAACTTAAAGGGGGATTTAAATTCGATGTGTAGTTTTCATTTAGAGAAATGGTATTAGGGACTTGTTATACAAATAATTAACCTTATATCTTGTGAAAAAATTAAGATCGATGTCGGCTGTATTAGCGCAGCTTGATGCAGATTAAATTGTTAATTTTGCCACAATACAAGGCGTTGCTGAATCAAGCTATGAATGCCAACCGTGCCATCCTATCTAAAAGTTAGTTTGCCAGAAGCTTCCTATCTCAAATCAGCAACACCAACTCCTGCAAACCGACACCGACACCCACCCCCAAACCACCGGACAAAACAGCGATCGAAACGAGATTAAATCCAGTTAATAGAGTTTAGATTTGATAGGGATTACCCAAGCGATCCACAAAAACATTGTAATCTAAAGGTAAACGCCCCGGATTAAGCCGAGGTTCCGCCGCGTAACCGATGGGAACGACAACAGCGATCGCCAGATCGGGATGATCGGCAGCACCGATCACAGCTTTTACCTTGTCCTCGATCCAACCGTTGAGAAAACAACTAGATAAACCGAGACTTTCGGCAGCTAAAACCAGATGAGTAGCGGCGATCATGGCATCTTTAATCGCGTATTCCCGGGTTTTTTCGCCCAAATCCTTTTGAAATCCCGGGATTGCCTGTTTAAAATATTTTACCGTGCCTTCGCTCCAGGCACCTGTACTGAGAGCCTGTTCATAGATAGGAGTTAGCTCTCCTCCTCCTGCGGCAGCATCGGCAGCGAAAACAAAAGTAACTGGTGCTTGGATAATTTGCTTTTGTCCCCAAGCGGCCTCGGCTAAAGCGGCCTTTTGTGCCTCATCTTGTACTAAAATAATTCGCCAATCTTGGATGTTGAAACTACTAGGTGCGGCAACGGTTAATTCTACTAGGGTTTTCAGCAGTTCTGGGGCGATCGGATCGGTGGTAAAATTTTTAATAGAACGACGTTGATTAATCGCCGTGGGAACATCGAGAGGCAAGGTCATAAAGTCAATGGATCAAGTTAAATACTTCTAATTATTATAAGGTCAAGCTATCAGCCTCAGTCTTAGGTGTGAAAAAACAGAAATAGTAAAACATCAGGGTTAAATTGTGGCAGTCAGGAAAAGATCGACTATACTGTTAAACTTAAACAGGTCATAACCCAATGACCATCTAGCTATAATCATGTCACCGCCACAAAAATCATTTTATGCTTTCTGAGCCGGAACCGAGGGACACTCTCACCACTGCCACCGTCAATATGGGCGATCAAAGTGCCGATATTAAGCCAATTTTAGCCTTAAAAGAGTTGGTCGCCAGTTTATATCGTGAACAAAACAAAGTTCAAAATCTCTTAAGTTCCCTCGGTTTTGCCCTGCGGAGTTTCAATAATTTAAACCAATTCCTCGATCTTACCCCCTTGATGGCCGCACGAGTGGCAGACGCGGAGGGAGGGGCGTTGATTTTGAGTAAAAATAACGGTCAAGTGGCGCTTGATCAACTGTATTGCCAAGATAATCAAATTAATGGGGAACTACGCCGACAATTAGAGGCAATTATCCGACAATTAAACCAAGAAACGCCACTTGAGAATAAAAATAGTCGATCGCTTCTCGATAGTCTCGACCATCAAATCCGGCAAACTCTCGGACAGGGTACGCAGATTTATAGTACACCAGTTTTGGTAAAAAATAGTGAGCGGGGACGTTTATACGTTTTCAGTCGCGATCCCGATTATGGTTGGACACCCACCCGTCGTAAACTGTTGCAGCTAGTGGCCGATCAAACGGCGGTAGCTATAGCTAATAATGAATTAACGATCGAATTACGGGCCAAGGAACGTCAGGATCGAGAGTTAGAAATCGCTTCCGAAATCCAAAATCGTCTTTTACCCCGGCAATGTCCGAAAATTCAGGGGGTAGAATTGGCAGCCCACTGCAAAACGGCTAATCGCGTTGGTGGCGACTATTATGATTTTATCCCCTGCAACTACGATCAATTTAAACCAGCAACGGAGGCGGAAAGGGAAGCTAGTACCGCTCCTTGGAGTATAGTCATCGGTGATGTCATGGGAAAAGGTGTCCCAGCAGGATTATTGATGACCATGACCCGGGGAATGTTGCGAGCGGAAGTGTTAAATCGTCACTCCCCGGCCCAGATTTTGCGTCATCTCAATCGGGTTATGTATGCCGATCTCGATAATTCTCATCGTTTCGTGACATTATTTTATTCCGAGTATGATCCCCTGACGCAGCGTCTTGGCTACAGTAATGCTGCCCATTATCCCACCCTCTGGTGGCGGGCTAAAACGGCAGAGTTAGAGTCTCTTGACACGGAAGGGACATTAGTTGGTTTAGAGGCCGATTCTATCTATGATGATGCCCAAGTGCAATTAGAAGCGGGAGATACGCTGATCTATTATACCGATGGCTTTACCGATGCAGTCAACTCGAAAGGGGAAAGATTTGATCAGAAAAATTGGCTATCGGCAGTTAAAGAAGCCTGTCAACAGTACAACGATCCTGAACAGATTCTAAAATATTTATTTGGAAAAGTGGACGCTTTTACTGGGTTAGGAAATGACAGTAGTGACGATATGACTTTAGTAGTTATGCGAGTGAAATCGGAGGAATAAATCATCGGTTTCTAGCTAAGTAAATTAGCCTAATTCGGCTCTTGCCATGGAGCAAATAAAGGCAATAAAGCTAACCCGGGTAAAGCGGCAATTACTGTGATTAAAAAGAACCACTGCCAACCGATCGCCGCTGCTAAAACTCCGGCGGGAGCGACTAAAATATCGCGACTAAAAGCCATTAAACTCGATAAGAGGGCGTACTGAGTAGCAGTAAAAC
Organism: Microcystis ichthyoblabe FBCC-A1114; assembly: GCF_050500245.1. NCBI lineage: Bacteria > Bacillati > Cyanobacteriota > Cyanophyceae > Chroococcales > Microcystaceae > Microcystis > Microcystis ichthyoblabe. The sequence goes on from NZ_CP191408.1 coordinate 259,753, forward strand.
GAGCATTACAAAGACTCATTAAAAAAGCCACAAAAGCGGCAGTACCTAGACCGCTGCAGAAGTTTTCAATATTAATAGCTAAGACCATAAAAGGATAATTTTGCCCTAAATTTGCTAAAATAAAATAGGCTAAATTACTAATAGCTTGCAAGCCGCCAAAAATCCAGAGCGATCGATTAATTCCCCAACGACTTAACAGGGAACCACCTAATAAAACTCCCACCATAGTTGCTATCATGCCCATACCGCCTTGGATCGCCCCGATAGCGGTTTGACTGAAACCAGTTTTTAAAAGAAAAGGAGTCACCATATTATTAACTAAAGCATCCCCTAAACGATAGAGAACAATAAAGGCGAGAATGCCGATTCCTTGACCTAATTGATAGCGTTGAAAAAACTCTTGGAAAGGCAACCAAACCGCCTCTAAAAGAGTTTGGGGAGTATCATCTCTAGGGGGAGTAGCTGGGGCGAAAAAAGACCAAATAATCGTTAAAGCCATCAATCCAGCTAGGAAAAGATAGACAAGGGGCCAGGGAAAGTGATCGGCTAAAATTAAAGCGATCGAACCAGTTAAAATTAAAGCCAAACGATAACCTAAAACCCCGATCGCCACCCCAGCACCCATCTCCCATTTTTCTAAAATATCTGTGCGATAGGCATCGTAGGCAATATCTTGAGTGGCACTAAAAAAAGCAATCAGTAAAGCATTAATTGCCAATAATTCCAAAGATTGTTTTGGTTGTTGAAAAGCCATGAAACCAATCGCTAAAGTTAGACAAATTTGAGCGATTAAAATCCAACCGCGACGACGACCAAGCAGCGGGGGAAGATAGCGATCGAGTAAGGGAGACCAAAGAAATTTAAGAGAGTAGGGGAGAGCGACTAAACTAAATAAACCGATCGATTTCAGATCAACTCCTTCGGTGGTCATCCAAGCTTGCAGGGTGCGACTGGTGAGCAATAAGGGTAATCCAGAAGCAAAACCTAAGAATAACAAAGCCGCCATTTTTTGACTGCGGAACACTTGCAAATAAGCGGAAATTTCCTTGATCATAGAGGGGGGTAGGAGGATAGATTAGATTAAAGAATATAGTTAATTGACCCAAAAAGAAAGAAATTAGTTCTGACCGGCATCATTCCATCTTAACCATGGCCCGGCGATCAAAAAAAATTCCCGAAAAATAGCGGTCTTTCCCCCAGCCGAGGCTATAGGCAGTAGAATAGATGAGATTTTGATTCAGTAGTCTTGAAAAATTGCGGTCTTCTCCCTAAGATAGATGCTTGATTCCCCCAACTAGCTCCCATCCCTATTTACCCTTCCCGGATAAGGACCGCCACCCCCATCTTCCCTCCCGACTCCTGTGATTAAAGTGGACTCCTGTTTTATCTCATACCTATTGTCTCATCCCTCCGACTCGGAAGCGATCGGTGACACTGCCGCCATTACCGTCGAGGTGCGTTTGGCCCAAGGCCAAGATCTCAAAAGTTTGGCGGAGATTCTCACCGATAGTTTTTTCCCCACGGCCAATTATTGGTCTTTTCTGCGTCCCGTCTTTAAATTAGGCATTTACGAGGACTTACGGGGACGATTGCGCGCCGATACCCCTTACTACCACTGTCTGGTAGTCAGTCAAACCAGCGTCACTGCCACGGGTCCTGAGGAAATTATTGTCGCTACGGCGGAAATCGCCTTAAAATCCAGTGCTTTTTTAGCTGTTCCCATTCCTTATATCTCTAATTTAGCCGTTAGTCCCGATCACCGGCGTGCCGGTCTGGCCCGGAGATTGCTGCTCAAGTGTGAACAGATCGCTAGAGAATGGGGTTTTGAGGAACTTTCCCTCCATGTTCTCGATAATAATCTAGCAGCCCAGTCACTCTACTTAAGTAGCGGTTATCGTCTGCAAAAAACCGACGGTTGGTTGAGCAATTGGTTATTTAATCGACCACAAAAGTTATTTCTGCACAAAAAAATCAGCCATTGAGGAGATAGGATTCAGGAGTCAGGAGACAGTAATCAGGAGTCAGGATTCAGGAGACAGTAATCAGGAGTCAGTAATCAGGAGACAGGAGTCAGGAGTCAGGATTCAGGAGTCAGGAGACAGTAATCAGGAGTCAGGATTCAGGAGACAGTAATCAGGAGACAGTAATCAGGAGACAGGAGATTATTTTTATTTATTCTCCCCATTTCCCCACACCCCACACCCCACACCCCACACCCCACACCCCACACCCCACACCCCACACCCCACACCCCACACCCTACACCCTACATCCCACACCCCACTTCCCCACCAGCAAACCCTAGATATTTCGACAAAATTGCCATGCAGAACAACGATAAGGAAAAATTCTGCTATATTATCTGCTAACTCTCTAGAAAACCCAATTAGTTTAATAATCTTTTCCGGGTATCTGAGAAAAAAAATAGTTCATCCCTTTAAAATATGGTTTTAGGGAGATATTTAGTGATTGTGTGAGGCAATTTGTGGTTAACAAGACAAAATCAAGGGCTAAAAGTAGAAAATCAGGCAAATTAGCAGCTAAAACTGTTAAAAAGCGGCGATTGTCCAGTAAATGGTTCCTGACAGCCCTAGGCTTAACTGGCTGCGCCCTAGTTTCCGCTACGGCCGGTGCTATGTTGGCTGTGTCTCTCTCCTCCACACCTTTGCGACAAGCTGCTCTTAGTCCTCAAGAAGCCGCCGCTTTTAACAATCAGCAGGCCATATCCTATGAAAATCTGCAACTTCCCGCCCTCAACCGCCCCGTTAATATTCTGGTAGTCGGCGCAAAAGTGTTGACATCCGATGTCAAGGAGGCAGAAACCCCAGATTTGGGTTATCATGCCCCGGTTAATTCCTTGGAGGGTTTAACCGATACCATGCTGTTACTGCGTTTTGACCCCCAAAGACAGAAGTTAACCATGCTTTCCATCCCCCGGGATACCCGCACCGATATCGAGGGTTACGGGGAGAAAAAAATCAATGAAGCTAACGCCCTCGGTGGACCTGCTTTAACGGCGGAAACGGTTAGTCATCTTTTAGAGGGAGTCGCTATCGATCGCTATGTTCGCATTAATGTGCAGGGTGTGGAAAAATTAATTGATGCTTTGGGGGGAGTGACGGTATATGTTCCCAAAGACATGAAGTACCAAGATTTTAGTCAACACCTCTACATTGACCTGAAAAAAGGGGAACAACACCTCAACGGCGAGAAATTCCTCCAGTTTGCCCGTTTTCGTTACGATGCTAAAGGCGATATCGGTCGTATCCAACGACAACAGCAATTAATGCGGTCTTTAGTGGAACAAACCCTAAAACCAGCAACTTTATTGAAAATTCCTGATATTATCGAGGTTATCCGCAATAGTATCGATACTAATCTCAGTTTAGAGGAGTTACTCGCCCTAGCCGGTTTTGCCTCCAAAACTGAGCGAGCTGATGTGCAAATGCTACTCCTACCAGGAGACTTTAATGGTGATGGTCGGCAAGGGATCAGTTATTGGTTGCCCAATCAAAGTAAAATTCAAGAGCTAGTGGCTCAACATTTCAACCACGGCTTTTTTATGGCTGACACTGAAGAAACTACGCAACCGACTCGCATCGCTGTGGAAGATAGCACCGATAATCCAGAAGCGGTGCAAACTCTAGTCAGATATCTGCGCTCATTGGGTTATGAAAATGTTTTTGTCTCTAAGTCTTCATCGCCAATTCTAGAAACTACCAAAATTATTGCTCAAAAAGGGGATAATTCCCTCGCTGCTGCCCTGCATAATAGCCTTGGTGTCGGGGAAGTTTTGGTGGAAAGTACAGGGAATCTCGCTTCTGATGTGACAATTAAAATTGGTCAAGATTGGCAAGAAAAATCAGCTAATCTTTCTGAGCTATCCCCTGGCAACTAAGAGAAAAATCAAGTTTATCTGAGTTAGTAGTTGCCCATTGACAAAAAACTCATCCATTATCAGTTATCATTGATTAGTGATTCTGTTTACTAATTACTGATTAGTGATTACTCTCCCATGATTCCTTTTTTTGAGAAACTAAAAACTCCTTTAACTAAGCAAAAAATCTCGGTTCTGCAAATTAATTTAGGGAAAAGATGTAACCTTGCTTGTAGCCATTGTCATGTGGAAGCTAGTCCAGTTCGCTCCGAAGAAATGACTCCAGAAGTATGCGAACAAATTATCGAACTGATCGCAAGATTTCCCCAAATTAAAACCGTCGATCTGACCGGCGGCGCTCCCGAAATGCTCTACGGTTTTAAACCAATTGTGGAAACCTCTAGAAAAGCGGGAAAAGAGGTAATTGTGCGCTCGAATTTAACTATTTATTTTGAGAAAGGATTTACTGATATTCCTGAATATTGCGCTGCCCATCAGCTGCGGGTGGTGGCTTCTTTACCCTGTTATCTTGCCGATAATGTGGATAAAATGCGCGGTCTGGGAGTCTATGATCGATCGATCAATGCTTTACAATGGTTGAACCGTCTTGGTTACGCTCAAGAGCCGAATTTGATTGTGGATTTAGTCTATAATCCCCAGATTCCTAAGTCAGAGAATTTTTCTCTCACACCAGATCAGGTATCCCTAACACGGGATTACAAAAAGTTCTTGCAAGAACATTTTAATATTTCTTTTAATAATCTGTTTACTATCACTAACTTACCCGTCGGAAGAACCCGTTTCCATCTGGAACACCGGCAACTCTATCAACCCTATCTTCAATTCCTCGAAGACCATTTTAATGCCGATACTGTCGAGCATTTGATGTGTCGTCATCAGCTTTCCATTGATTATTTAGGTAATATCTATGACTGCGATTTTAATCAGATGGAGGCTCTGGCTGCTTGCACCAGTCAAGGCAAAAAATTAACCCTGCCGGATTTATTACAAGCGGATAGTTTAGATGTAATTGCAGAGGTACAAACCGCTTCCTATTGCTACGGTTGCACTGCCGGCAGCGGTTCCAGTTGTGGAGGAGCTTTGATTGCAAGCTGAACAAGTGTACTGGATTGACAGCCTGTCTCGGGAAATTTAGTACAAATGCTCGGAATAGCTCTCCCTGCTGCCCACTCCGGTGCTGTCTTAACGGGGTAGGGTGTGGGGTGTAGGGTGTGGGGTGTGGGGTTTTACCGATTTTCAGGTGGTCAATTAGCCAATTTTCAGGGAAAAAGTCCCTGAATTCTCCCCCCGATCGCTCCAATCGCTGGCACTTTTTAGTCAAAAGTTGGACTATTGATTAGGGACCAGAAAAAACCGCCGATTCGATATCTTGACGACTAAGGGAGTATTTAAAAGCGCGATTGATGTCACTGCCGTCATTGGCTGCCCGAAAGTAACGAACGGTGATTTCTTCGATATCGAGGCAGATTTCCGCTTTCCATGTCAGTTTTTCCACAGTCCAACAGTGGACATTCTCGGTATTTTTCCGACAACCTAACTTAACTAGCCATGCTTCGATCGCCGGTAAGGGATGATTATAGAGGGGAGTATCAGCAGTGGGAATCTTCATCGCATCTAAATCAAAAATAATTGGGCTACAGTGACAGCATTCTCTCCTCGAAGCATAGCAATAATCACCGCCAGTAACAAGCAGCCGAGCAGGGTGAGTGCCAAGATAAACAAAGCAAAAATCTCTCCCGAAGATAGGGGGCGATCGGTCGGATCGAGATAGGCGCTACGATTAGCTATGGGTTGATCGCCATCGGGGATGGTTTGGATGACATTCCAGCGCGAGTAACCTATCTGTAAATCATACAGGGAACGGCGATCGGGATTACTCAGGGTGGCATAAGCTTCGTTAAGACGCTGGAATTTAGCCGTTGCCACTTCGGGGCTGAGTTCGGTAGTATCGGGGTGGTATCGTTTGCTCAGTTCCCGATAGGCTCGTCGCACTTCGATCACCGAGGCACTCGGATGTAGTCCTAGAATGGCATAATAAGTATTGGCAAAGCGCGAGTTAGCGGCAATGACTCGCGAGGTGGTTTGGGAATTATCGCGCTCGAAGGTCACAAGATTTTTTACACTAAAAATTGTCTTAATATTTTAACCCTGTTGATCATGAAATCTCGTTATCGGCTGCGTCTTCAGATCTGTCTTGTCTTTCTCATTGTTGCTCTGACGAGTTGGTCTCCTTGGCTAACCCCTAGCGCCTACGCGGGGATCGATGACGATCGCCTCGATGGTAATATTTTTGTGGTCTATGCGGGTAATGGTTCCCTCGTACCACCGCGTTTAAATTTAGCGGAAACTTTTCAACGGAAAATTCCGGCTATTATTGTCTATTATCTGGATGATAGTAGTGATTGTAAGCGATTTGCGGCGATTGTCTCCCGTTTTCAAGAGTTTTACGGTCGCGCCGCCAGTATTATCCCCGTTACTGTCGATTCTATCCCCTTAAAGTCTTCCTATCGTCCCGATGAACCGGGTTACTATTATCGCGGTGGGGTTCCCCAAACGGTGGTTTTAGACCAACAGGGTAAAGTGGTTTATGATGGTTTGGGCAATGTTAAATATGAAGATGTGGATGATGTCTTAAGAAAGGTTTTTGAGCTTCTGCCTCGATCAGAATCGGTAGAGTTAAAAAGACGCTCTTTTAACGAGTTTAACGCTGAATTGCGCTAGTTACCTCTTTTTTATCCTCAATTGAACCAAAAATAATCATTTAGAGATGCTGTCAGCAGCGTCTCTATCTTGTTTTTAGCAACAATAAAATTATTTACTTATTGCTTTTATTATCATTTAAGATTTATTTTAATCAATAAATGCTAGGCAATTCAGATTTTATCTAGAGTAACATTTGAAAAACATTTGCAACAGTGCCAGACTAGAAAAAGTTTGCTAACCTAATTATACTGAGAACAATAATCATTCTTATAGGTGTAGGAGACAGCAATGAAAATCAAGCAAAATTTCCTAACAGCAGCGATATTACTGGGTTTTTCTAGTCCGGTACTGGCTAATAGTCTCGAAAACCTCTCTAGTAACCCCATGGCACAGGTAACAAGTGTCAATCAATTGCGGGATGTTTCTCCCACCGCCTGGGCGTTTGAGGCCTTAAGAAGTCTCGTGGAGAGGTATGGTTGTATAGTAGGTTATCCTGACCGCACTTTTCGCGGTGAACGCGCTTTAACTCGTTGGGAATTTGCCGCCGGGTTGAATGCCTGCTTAAATACCCTAGAAAGATTGATTCAAGAAGGAGTAGCGGTATTAAAAGAAGATCTAGACAAAATCAAGCGATTAGTCAAGGAATTCGAGACAGAATTAGCGGCATTGGGTGCTAGGGTTGATAACTTAGAAAATCGAGTCGCTTTTCTGGAAAATAATCAATTTTCCACCACTACTAAATTAACCGGGGAAGTGGTGATGGCATTATATGGGGTAGCCACAGGAGAAAAAAACGGTGGTGAAGGGATTCCCCAAGTGCCAGCTTTTGGTTATCGGGCCCGTTTAGAATTAAATACTAGCTTCACAGGTAAAGATTTACTCTATACCCGTCTAGCAACGGGAAATATTGCCGATTTAGCCGATACCACCGGAACTTTTGCCAGTACCTTAGCCTTTACCCAACCCGACGGCAATGATTTATTGCTAGAAGTTTTAAACTACAGTTTCCCCGTAACGGAAAATATCTACCTCTGGTTAGAAGCGACGGGAGGTGCTAAAGATGACTTTACCAATACCCTCAACTTTTTGGATGGAGATGGTGCTAGTGGGGCGCTTTCCGCTTTTGGTACCCGCAATCCCCTTTATTTTGCTCCCGGACAAACTGGACTCGGTTTACAGGGTAATTATGGGGCTTTGCAATTCAGCGCCGGTTATCTTGCTGGGGATGCTAACGATCCTAACCCAGGAGCGGGTTTATTTAACGGTTCCTATACTGCCCTAGGGCAGCTGGGTTATGTTCCTAACGAGAATTTTGGTATTGCTTTATCCTACCTTCATGGTTATAACCAATTAGATACGGGAACGGGAAGCCAGCGCTCGAATTTCCGATTTTTCACCGAAGAACTATTCGGGGAGGCTGTCCCGACAATTAATAATAGTTTGGGGTTACAATTTACTTGGCGAATTGTCGATGGTTTTGTCCTCGGTGGTTGGGGTGGCTATACAAAAGCTATCACCCTTAGCACCTTAGATGGACAACTAGAACGCGGGGATTTAGATATCTGGAATTGGGCGGTAACTTTGGCTTTTCCTGATTTATTTAAGGAAGGAAATACGGCTGGTATTATTGTTGGTATGCAGCCCTGGGTATCTAGTTCTAGTATTAGATTAAATGATGGTAGTGCCACTAATGATCCCGATACTTCCTTTCATATCGAAGGATTTTATGAGTGGAAACTCACCGATAATATTGCCCTTACTCCGGGGGTAATCGTGATTACTTCCCCTAACTCAAATAACAACAATTCCACCTTAGTTATCGGCACTATCCGCACAACTTTTACTTTCTGATTTGTCTAGGCAGCCAGTCAGAAATAAAGATAAAGTATGACGGGATTTAACATCATTTCTCGACAACTGGCTGCCGTTCCGCACTCTCAACTAACTGAATTAAGGGGGCATTTATGGTATTTTTAGAGACAATTTACCCTACTTTTGTGGTTTCTTTTTCGGTGGATTTAGAGGGTTTTAGTTTACGCTTCAGGGTTGAAGTTGTGGCGAAGAGGTCGAGGACGATTTGAGGAACACTGTTAAATGTGATTAAATAGGGTACAATGAAAATTGAAGATACACCTAGTTAAGCCATGAAACAAGTTCTCAAAAATATTAAGGTATCGGAGATTCCTGCACTAATCGCTCAGTTAGGTTTTTCTCCTGAACAAGAAGTTAATCTGACGATTGAGGAAAATTCAGAAAGTCTTATCTCAATTATGGATAAAGTCGGCAAAAAAGCTCAAGCTAAAGGTTTGACAGAAGATAAACTAACAGAACTATTAGTAGATGAATCCTAATCGAGTTGTTATAGATACCAATGTTTTTATTAGTGCTTTACTCAATCCCCTAGGAACACCCAAAAAAGTAATCAATATAGCAGTCAGTCAATTTACTATTCTCCAGAGCGAGGCAACTTATCAAGAATTGGCAACGAGAATAAGTAAAAAGAAATTTGACAAATATTTAGAAAAAGATGATAGGTTAGATTTCTTGTCGTCTCTTAGAAATAGGAGCTTATTTGTTGATATATCGCATGAAACGAGAGTTTGTTCCGATTTAGATGATAATAAATTCCTAGAATTAGCTGTATCTGGAATGGCACAATACATCATAACAGGCGATAATGCTCTTTTAATTCTCAATACTTATCAAGGGATTCCAATTATTACTCCAGCAGAGTTTTTAGTGATTTTCTAGTGTCCTTGAGAATTTTTTGAGGGAGGAATTCAAAAAAATAAACCCATCAACTGACTGAATGAAGAGGAATTTATGGTATTTTTAGAGGTAATTTAGCCGACTTTTGTGGTTGCTTTTTCGGTGGATTGGGACGGTTTTAGTTGGCAACTGATAATAAAGCCTCTTCTATTAGCTTTGGTAACTCAATAGCATAAAACCGATTCTTAATGTGTAAAATGTGTAAGAGGAAGAGACGCAAAAAATAAACCCCCTCAACCGACTAAATGAAGGGGGTTATGATATTATTCCAATAGGAAGGGATAGATAGGGTTATAGCCATGAGTATTGATATCTCCGATGAAATTCTCAGTGCAACACGCATGACTGAAGCTGAGATGAGGCAGGAAATTGCGGTCATGCTCTTTCAAAAAGAGAAGCTCACCCTTGCTCAAGCGAGTCGATTTGCAGGAATGAATCGTATTGCTTTTCAACACCTACTTGCAAGTCGTCAAATTCCAGTACACTACGATGTCGAAGATTTTGAACAGGATATTAAGAACTTGCGGGAGATGGGAAGATTGTGATTGTTGTCAGTGATACATCCCCTATCAACAATCTTGCCGCCATTAATCAACTTCATCTGCTACAACAACTTTACGAAATAGTTTTTATTCCTGAAGCAGTTTATCGAGAATTAACTGAGCCTGATTTTCCAGTAGCAGGTTCAATAGAAGTCCAAACCTTAGATTGGATTCAAACTCGAACGGTAACTAACCACACAGTGATTAAAGCTCTTGCTGATGAACTAGATAAGGGAGAAGCTGAGGCTATTGCTTTGGCACTTGAGTTGGGAGCAGATCAAGTTTTGATTGATGAGCGTCGTGGTCGTAGGATTGCTGCTAGACTTAATCTTCGATACACAGGAATTCTGGGCATTTTGGTTGAGGCGAAGAATCAAGGGTTAATCTCTGAGGTGAAACCCCTACTAGACGCTTTGATCAATCAAGCAGGATTTTGGGTTGCTGCGCCTTTATACAGCAGTGTTTTACAGATGGTTGATGAAGGAAAAAACAAACCCCCTCAAGATTGAATGAAGGGGTATTTATAGTATTTTAGAGGTAATTTAGCCTACTTTTGTGGTTTCTTTTTCAGTGGATTGAGAGGGTTTTAGTTGGCAACTGATAATAAAGCCTCTTCTATTGGCTTTGGTAACTCAATAGCATGAAACCGATTCACAGAAAAAGCGTAATCTTCACCACTTTCATCAATAACCCGAATTAGACTGTTTATTTCTGCTGTCTCATCAGGGATAACGCGGTATATTTTGCCCACCTCTAGTGAAGCTTCGTAGCCTTCATTATTGAGACAAACTGCGAACTTATTTGTTGGAGATGACTCTATTTTCATGGTCAATCTAGAAACGGTAACTTGAGCTTAAATTCTTTTTTGCCGATGCCATGAGCTTCATACCAATGGACTTCAGCTAACCTTACTATACCATTGGCAAGCTGAACTTGGGCTATGCCCTTTAATTTTCTCCATTTACCTTTGCCATACTGTTTTTGCAACCGTTCCCGATTACGAATTCCTGTTCCTGTGGCAATAATCTCGATATTCGTGATACCGCTGATAATCTCAAAGTCCACGATCGATCAAGCAATCTTAAAGAGTGGCCCCCTATTATAGCATCTATTGCCAAAAAAGAGATATAAAAAAACAAACCCTCCTCAAGATTGATTGAAGGGGTATTTATGGTATTTTAGAGGCAATTTAGCTTACTTTTGTGGTTTCTTTTTCAGTGGATTAAGAGGGTTTTAGTTGGCGCTTCAGGGTTGAAGCTGCGCCGAGAGTGCCGAGGGCAAGGAGACTGAGGGTTGAGGTGGGTTCAGGGACTGAGGTTGGTGCGTTGCTTCCTGTCAAAGTTCCTTGCAATCTTACTCCTTCTAGGAAGTTATCTGTTGGATCAATAATCCGAATGGTTAGTTGATTCTGTCCTTGATTGAGAAGTGCAGCCGTGGAAGAACCTGCGGCAAGAGAAAATGGTGTTAAACTACCCCAAGCGCCAGCACTTAGTGAGGCAATCTGTTGCCCATTGAGAGCCAAAATACCAGTATCATCTACCGCCCAACTCCCTGTAATAGAGACTGTCGAGAGATCGACCCCAGTCAGATCAAAGGCACGAGTATAAGTTCCAAGTCCATTAGCTGGTGTATTGGCATCTCTAGCAATCCAAGTGGAATTATACTTTAGACGTTCATAATCTGAGATTTATTAAACTTCTGAAATCGTAGAGTCAGCAAGGAATCCAGTTCTTTTTTATGTTTCAGATGGGCATCATTCAGACATTCATAAATGGCTGAAGAAAAGTCAGAAAAGTTTTCATAATATTTACCATGTAAACATTTCTTTTTGACAAATTTCCACAGCCTTTCAATTAAATTTAGATTAGGCGAATAAGACGGCAGATAGAGTAGCTCTATTGACAAAGAAAGACCCAATTCTTCAACAATTTTACATTTCTGATAGCGGGCATTATCTAAGACTAGAGTGATGGGAATCATTAGTCCTAAAGCAGCTATTTTTTCAAGAAGTTCACAGACTTGAGTTGCCGTAATATAAGTGTCATTAGTAACTAGAATAACTTCATGAGTTATTGCATTTAATGCTCCTAAAACATTGAAGCGTTTACGCCCGCTCGGTGACTTAACAAAAAGTCTCTCAAAACACCAAACAAAACCGAGAAATGCTCCCATGACGAAGTGAGCGGCATCAACAAAAAAAACAGCCCTTTTTCCTTCTTTAGCCTCATTTAGTCTGGGTTCTAGCTTTTTTTCTTTGTAGTCTTCTTGTTCATCTGGGTCAGCTTTAGAAGGAAGAGAACCTATTTTTAAACATTTCATTCCCAAGGATTTTAAGAATTTCCTCACTTGGGTAGGACTTCGTTTTATCCCTGTCAATTCTTCTATTCTATATACAGCTTCATTTATTGTGGCTGGTGGATTTTTCTCGAAATATTTTTTGAGTGTTTCTCTTTGAGACTCTAATTCACTTTTAGGGCGATAGAAGTTGATTTCTTTTAATTTTTCTATTCCGCCCTCTTGATAATCTCGAAGATAGGTTAATAAGGTATTTGGCGAGATTCCTGCTAACTGACAAATTTTTTTGTGCGGTATCTTTTGGCTTTTTAACCAGAGAACTTCCATCTTCAGTTGAACCCGGGGATAAGGATGATGAAATCTTTCATAATACAGTGAGTTCTTTTCTTCTTCCGTGAATTCTAGGTTAATCATGTTTTTAATGAGTGCTTTGCTTCTAATTATGACTCTTGAACTATATTATTGTCTTTGAGTAAAAAATGCAAGTTATAACCGTGCAAAGTATAGGCCCATTAGCCAACCATCCACCAAACCAATTTGGATTGCCCGGATAGACTGTTTGAGCCGGAGTAGTAGTTGAACTGCCTTGAGGGTTATCTACAGTCCAGTGAGCGTCAGATTGTGCTCCTGTTGTGATTAAGGTATTGGAAGCATCTAATCCTGTTGCTAAATTAATAGTGATCGCTTGAGCTTGAGTCGGAAAAAATAAAAAAGGAATGACTAGAGTAGAAACGGCGGCTAAGTTTTTTAGCATTCTAACCTCTCTTTTTTGCTAAATATATATATTGTTAAGTGCGATCACACTCTCTCGCAGTCAGGTCAAGCGACAGCCTAACCCAACAGCAAAGGCGAATAGCAAAACAATACACATTCCCCCCCCACAACTGTATCAAAAGCTACAATTTAATAAATCTTTGCATTCCTCTCCCTTCAGATTTTGGGGTTTTTGGGGAGTTCAAGAGCTTGGAATTGTACAATAAGGTTGTACAAGTCTTCCCTAAAAATCATGTTAAGCAAAGAAACCACCTACTCTCAGGCGAGAATGAATTTAGCCAGTATCTTAGATCAGGTGTGTGACGAATCGCAAATTATCGTCATTAAGCGTCGCAATCAGAAAAATGTGGCCTTAATTGCTGAAGATGAGCTTTCCAGTTTATTAGAGTGTGTTTATTTATTGCGATCTCCAGAAAATGCCCAACGCTTATTTCGCTCTTTAGCATGGACCCAGACAGAAGATGCAACTCCTCAAACATTAGCTGAATTGAAAGGGGAGTTAGGAATTGAGTCCTAAAAGAGAAAATAAGCCAGATAAACCTCAAAACAATCCTATTCATGGTTATTTGCCCGTTTTTAGTCCTGATTTCAAAGCAGATTTAGCTTGGTGGTATCGAAACGAACCGAAAAAAGGCGATAAAATTTTAGACTTATTGGCAGATATTTTGGATGGCGATCCGTTTACAGGATTGGGTAAACCCGAACCTCTTAAGTATATTGCTGCCGACACTTGGTCACGACGGATCGATTTAGAGCATCGTTTAGTTTATAAAGTCACAGGAAATAAGGTTTATTTTTTACAAGCTCGCTATCATTATCAATCAGGCTAAACTCAGACAAACCCATTAAGAACTGTTACAGGAGAAAGGGGACAAAGAACGTAGTACGTTCCCCCTCGCAGCTTGGGTTAGGCGATAGCCCAACCCAAGACAGAAGGAGGATAACAGCACAGCACACACCCCCACAACTGTATCAAAAGCTACAATTTATAAATCTTTACATTTCTCTCCCTGACGAGCTATCCACCATGAAACCCATCCTCAACGCCCAGATGATTTCGGAAGTTAGAGGACAACCAGAATCACGACCAATATCAACGGACGGGACTCAACTGCCCCAATTCGACGCTCACCGCATCAAAGCGATTGTCCCCAGGGCGATAGGAGAGAATTTCCAAGCCAATCGGCTCGCCACTGGTGGAATCCTTAATCAGAATCACCCCATCCCCCAGTTCAGTACAAATCTGCTCCTTTCTGGGTTGCTGCCAGAAGACAGTGAGTAATTCCGTTTCCGGTTCATAGAAAACTTTTACTTGAGCCATAGCATTTCCCCTTCTTTAATCCCATCGGTTTGGTAGGCAGTAATCAAGAACCCATCTCCATTTAAACGCCGAGCCACTGCCACAACCCAACGTTTTTCCTGTCGCTGGCGATAGAATAGCAGCACCCCAGCATCGTGGCTACTGCGTCGAATTTCATCCGGTAAAGCTAGGGTAAGGGTCACTAATTCCTCCAACTCCTCAAGGTCAGGATGTTTGCCCATTAGCCTCTGCCAATAACCTTCTGAAGTTCTAACTGTAAATCCCAAAGGGGTAACAACTTCAAATTTCATTGCCAATCATGGATAGGATTCTCGCTTCGGTGTTCGATAAATATAGTGGTCGTGTTGCCGATGCTCAATCTTCAATTCCTGAATCTACAAGACAATTGGCAATGAGTTGGTCAAATTGCTCCCAATCTTCACTATCCCATGATGAATCATCATTTGAGGGAGTATTTTGAGCAGATTCAATCAAGGTAATAATAACCGACCCTCCATAAAACCACACACTATCCCCCGTAACTGTATCAAAAGTTACAATTTAATAAATATTTACATTCTCCTCCCTTGAGATTTTGGGGTTTTTGGGGAGTTCAAGAGCTTGAAATTGTACAATAAGGTTGTACAAGTCTCCCCTAAAAATTATGTTAAGCAAAGAAACCACTTACTCTCAAATACAGTATTTTATCAACTGTAGATATCTCGGCGATGTCCAACCTTGTGGATGGTAATGCGTTCTGCTTCGGGTGCAAAAGAATAGATAACTCTATAGTCACCGACTCGAAGCTTGAAAAGACCACTCAAATTAGCACTTAAAGCTTGAGGACTAACATTTTCAAAATTATCCGACAACCAGCGAACTTTCCGCAAAATTCGCTCTTAAATGATAGGAGCGAGTGCTTCTAAATCAGCAATTGCTTCGCGGCTAAATTCTACAAAGTAAGCCATTACCAGTTTAATCCTAATTTTTTGGCTACTTCCTCGGCTGAAACCCCCTTTTCTCCTATTTCAGTCCGTCTTAGAGAGTCAAGAACTTGTTGCTTAACTTCAGGTTTGACTTCTTTGTCTTGGTCAGGATCGAGTAAGATAGATTGGATGGTTTCGGCAACAGTTTCTTGAATGAGGAGCTTGAGTTCTTCAACTGTTAGCTCTTTAACTTGCATATTTTTAACTAGGAGAGAAGAATAAATAAACTACTCCTAATTTTGGCACTAAATTGGCTATTTGGCTCTTCTCGACCTTGTGTGATCATCAATGCTTTGTCTCGTTCTAAAGTAGAACCTCTGGAAATACCTTGCCAGGAAGATCCTAGCAACGAGGTGATAGTTGTTTAATAAGCGAAAGGAAAAAATAAACCACCTCAAGATTGATTTAAGGGGCATTGATGGTATTTTTAGAGGCAATTTAGCCGACTTTTGTGGTTTCTTTTTCGATGAATTGGCAGGGTTTTAGTTTGCGTTTGAGGGTTGAAGCTGCGCCGGAGCCGAAAGGGATAATAATTAACACATACCGCTCAAACTGTTATCTTTTGATGATGAGTAATTTGTTTAGCTTGCTCTTGCTGCTAAATCGGTAGTGATACTGGCATTATATCTGGATAATGTTATCATCCCGACAGGGGTAAATTTTATTGCGATTGCGTTAGCGCAAATACAATGTTGATAAAAATTAATGTAGTAACCATAATGTAGCTACATTTGGAGAGTAAAATTGAAGTGGACATGGGACGACAACAAAAATCGGACAAACAGGCGCAATCACGGCTTGAGCTTTGAAGCCGCTCAATATGTTTTTGCCGATCCTCTCGCTGTCAGCCGTCCTGATCCATACCCAGAGGAAGAACGCTGGCAGACTATCGGACTGATCGGTAAACTGACTGTGTTTGTGGTGCATACAGGGCCGGAGTCTAATTCAGTGACAGGAGAGGAAACGGGACGAATTATTAGCGCACGCAGGGCAACAGCCCATGAAAGGAGGGCTTATGAAGAAGGGAGATTCTAATCCAGTACCGCCAGAGATACAGGCTGAAATTGACGCTCTAGACGCATCACAAGAGCCTATCCGCACAGATCTGATCCCAGAGGCTACGGGAGATTGGAGCAGGGCGCGGCGTGGTGTATTTTGTCGTCCGCTCAAACAGCAGATCACTCTAAGCCTTGATGCTGACCTGATAGACTGGTTCAAAACCCAGGCCACACAAGAGGAGGGGTATCAGACCAGTATTAATCGCGTCCTGCGAGAATATGTGGAAACACGGGCAAAAAAATAAACCCCCTCAAGATTGATTGAAGGGGCATTTATGGTATTTTTAGAGGCAATTTAGCTTACTTTTGTGGTTGCTTTTTCAGTGGATTTAGAGGGTTTTAGTTGGCGCTTAAGGGTTGCACCTGCGCCGAGAGTGCCGAGGGTGATGATACTCAAACTGTTATTTTTTGTACTGTAGATTTTGTGGTTATTTCCTTAGGATGTCTGAACAATTGACCTTCATTTTGGTAGAAAACTTCATAATCCGGGGCCAGTTCAAGACGTAACTGTTTCCATAAACTAATTCCTTCTTGTTTAAAATCCATTTCAGCTTGCTGATTAGGAAAATCTGATAAAGGTGGATAGTCTTGATTTAAAGTCTTATCGTAAGTATCCTGCCATGCGTTTAAACGCTGAATAGTTGCTTGACTTAATGGTAATTCTTCAGGAGCAATGTTATCAATTTCATCTACTCCCCAAAGTGGGTAACTTCCATAATCTGCCCAAAGTTTGATTCTGATTGCCATAACTATCATTCCTGAATAAGTTTGTTAATTAATCGAGTTGGAGTTGGATTAGCACTCACTAAGTAACCATTATGACTAATTTCTAGAGAAACATACTGAATAATTCTATTGATTTCTACTTTATAAATTATGCGACTTTTTCCTTGTATGCCAATAATTGTCCCCTCACTAATAGCTGTTATAATTAAATCAGGAATTTGTTCTTCGGTAATACCTCTCTGGAGGAAATCTTCTCGATGATTTTCTAGAATATGCAGTAATCCAGAACCTCTCTCTCCTCCTTTTCCTGTTTCTAGAAAAACAATTTTCCCGCTAGGATCTTGAGTAATTATGATAATATTTTCTGGGGTATGTTTGATTGCTGCTTTTTTAAGTTCAGCAATCAGGAGTTTTTTCTGATCGTTGTTCGGATTCGACCTCATTGCCGATTATAGCTCAAGATTGCGTAAGTTGATCTAGTTTACTCATCCCTCAATTATACAATAAAACCCCCTCAAGATTGATTGAAGGGGCATTTATGGTATTTTTAGAGGTAATTTAGCCTACTTTTATGGTTTCTTTTTCGGTGGATTGGGATTGTATTAACCAGATTTAGGCTGAATTAAAATGTGTCTAAAACACTAGCTAAATCCTCAAGAAAATTAGCTCTCTCATCTTCAGAAAGTTCGTCTAAAAATTGATTTAACTTCAGGTAAACTTTGCCTTCGTCGGTTAAATTTGTAAGACTAACTTTAAGTCCGTACTTAGATAAAAGCTTTTCAACCTCTAGTTTCTCCTGATCAGTAAAATCAGATGGATTACATAAATCCCAAACTGCTCCAGGTATAGAACCAATTTTGTTAACTATAGCACCGACAGAGAGACTACTAACTCCAGCAACAATTTGTTTACCATGCTCTTTAGCAAGCTTTGCAAGCCGTTCCGCAAGATTATCTTTCCAGCCCATTTGACAAGAATCCTCCTGTTGATTTTTGTGGGTTTTACTCAAGCATTACTTCTACCGCACTGAGCAGTGCGATCGCACTCTCTCGCAGTCAGGTCAAGCAACAACCCAACCCAACACTAAAGGCGGATAGTAGAACAATACACACTCCCCCCCCCCACAACTGTATCAAAAGCTACAATTTAATAAATCTTTATATTCCTCTCCCTTCAGATTTTGGGGTTTTTGGGGAGTTCAAGGGCTTTGAAATGTACAATAAGATTGTACAAGTCTCCCCTAAAAATCATGTTAAGCAAAGAAACCACCTACTCTCAGGCGAGAATGAATTTAGCCAGTATCTTAGATCAGGTGTGTGACGAATCTCAAATTATCGTCATTAAGCGTCGCAATCAGAAAAATGTGGCGTTAATTGCTGAAGATGAGCTTTCCAGTTTATTAGAGTGTGTTTATTTATTGCGATCGCCAGAAAATGCCCAACGCTTATTTCGCTCTTTAGCATGGACCCAGACAGAAGATGCAACTCCTCAAACATTAGCTGAATTGAAAGAGGAGTTAGGAATTGACTCCTAAAAGAGAAAATAAGCCAGATAAACCTAAAAACAATCCTATTCATGGTTATTTGCCCGTTTTTAGTCCTGATTTCAAAGCAGATTTAGCTTGGTGGTATCGGAACGAACCGAAAAAAGGCGATAAAATCTTAGACTTATTGGCAGATATTTTGGATGGCGATCCGTTTACAGGATTGGGTAAACCCGAACCTCTTAAGTATATTGCTGCCGATACTTGGTCACGACGGATCGATTTAGAGCATCGTTTGGTTTATAAAGTCACAGGAAATAAGGTTTATTTTTTACAAGCTCGCTATCATTATCAATCAGGCTAAACTCAGACAAACCCATTAAGAACTGTTACAGGAGAAAGGGGACAAAGAACGTAGAGGGGGACAGTGAAACAACAAACATTTTCTACTCCAAGTCTGTAGCCTAAGCTACAATTTAATAAATATTTACATTCCTCCTTTCTCCTGTCGATCCTAGACATCATTCTAAAAGTCGGCACTTAAAGGGGTACGGGGGAAAGGAATCACATCGCGAATATTGGTCATTCCCGTCATGAATTGTACCAGACGCTCGAATCCTAAACCAAAACCAGCGTGGGGAACAGAACCGTAGCGACGCAGATCTAAATACCACCACAAATCATCGGGATTCATTCCCTGTTCCTGCATTCTTTGGATTAATACATCTAATCGTTCTTCCCGTTGGGAACCGCCGATAATTTCGCCGATCTTGGGTGCTAAAATATCCATAGCGGAAACAGTTTTATTATTGTCATCTAGACGCATATAAAAAGCTTTGATTGTCTTGGGATAATTGGTGACAATCACGGGTTTTTTGAATAGTTCTTCCGCTAGATAACGTTCGTGTTCTGACTGTAAATCTACGCCCCATTCTACTGGAAACTCGAACTGACGATCGGCTTTTTCTAATAACTCGATCGCTTCGCTGTAGGTAATCCGGCCAAACTCACTATTAACGATATTTTCGGCCGTACTTAACACCGTTTTATCGATACGTTCGTTAAAAAACTGCAAATCTTCGGGACAATTTTCTAAAACGAATTTAAAGATATATTTCAGAAAAGCTTCCGCTAAATCCTGATCTCCTTCCAAGTCACAAAAAGCCATTTCCGGTTCCACCATCCAAAACTCGGCCAGATGACGGGAAGTATTAGAATTTTCGGCGCGAAAAGTCGGGCCAAAAGTGTAAACATTAGATAAAGCCATGGCCATTACTTCCGCTTGTAATTGTCCACTGACGGTTAAATAGGCCCGTTTACCGAAGAAATCCTCGGCAAAATTGGCGGGTTTTTTTAAATCTAAACTGGTGACTGTAAATAATTCTCCCGCACCTTCGCAGTCGTTAGCGGTAATAATGGGAGTATGTACCCAAATAAAGCCCTTTTCTTGGAAAAAAGTGTGTATAGCGGTAGCGCAAGCGTTTCTAACCCGCATTACTGCCCCTAGGGTGTTGGTTCTTGCTCGCAGATGGGCAATAGTTCTTAGGAATTCAAAGGAATGACGTTTCTTTTGTAGGGGATAATCCGCAGGACAGTCACCATAAAGGGTGATTTCGGCCGCTTTTAACTCGATATTTTGCCCTTTACCCGGGGAAAGAACCAAATTTCCCGAAACAGCGATCGCTGTTCCTGTACTAATTGTTTTTAGTACATTATCATAATCGGGTAAAGTCGGTTCGAGGATAACTTGTAAGTTGGCCAGGGATGAGCCATCATTAACTTCCAGGAAAGTAAATTCTTTTAATTCTCGTTTTGTTCTCACCCAACCCTGCACGGTGACGGATTGATCCGGTTGTCCTGTTTGAAAGATTTCCTTGATTCTGCTAGTCATTGCTTATCCCTATGTTAAGTGGCTGAGTGGAATTAAATATAAGATGAACGTAGGTTGGGTTGAAGCATGAAACCCAACGCCAGATTATGTTACGCTACCGCTAACCCATCCTACAAATAATTGTGTCTCCCTACTTAGAACCAAAGAGTATTTTAGGATAGAAGGTTCAGATCAGGCTAAAATCAATCTCGAACAGGTCTCATGCTTCTGGTGGAAAAATTATTAAGTAAGCCCAAAAGCCGTAAATTAGCGATTTTTCTGGCTTTTATCGGTAGTATTCTCGCTTTACCCTTTCCTATCGCCGGTATTCATAAATTCTATCTCGGTCAACCTCTCTGGGGAATTATCTATCTTCTCCTCTGGCAAACTCCGATTCCCCGGGTGGCTTGCGCGATCGATGCGGTGTGGTATTTAATCCAAGATAACCAATTTTTCGCTAACTATTTTCCCACTGCCACCGCTGCTGCCACTGTCCCCAGTTTAGAGCCTAAACAAGTAGAGGCGATCGGGGCAGCTTTAAGGGAATTAGAGCGCCTCCGGCAAGAAGGATTAATTTCTGAGTACGAATTTGAAGAAAAACGGCGACAATTACTATAATGACACCGCAAAACTGGTTAGGGCGCACTTTTAACCCTTTAAAAGCCAAAATTAGCAATGATCCCTATTATCGCTTTCGTTCCCTTGATGAGATCGCTATGGCGGCACAATTGGGCATTAAAATTAATGTCAATCAAGCGGGTGTGGATGATTGGCTGCGATTGCCGGGGATATCCATCCATCAAGCGCGGATGTTGGTGGAATTGTCGGGTATGGGGGTAGAATTGCTTTGTCTTGAAGATCTAGCCGCTGCTTTGAGTGTTCCTGTGGCTAGATTGAAAGCTTGGCAACCGATTCTAGAATTTGCCTATTATAGTCCCGAAAGTCACCTCGCACCCCCTAAAATCAATCCTAACACTGCCTCGATCGAGCAGTTAACCACCCTACCCCTGATCAGCGATAATTTGGCAGCTGCCATTATTAAAAACAGGGAAGAAAAGGGATTATTTAAGAATATTGTGGATTTTAAAGGGCGTTTATCCCTAGACGCTCAGGAAATCTCCCAATTAATGCACTTTTTCCAGTTTTAATCCCAAATACTCAGGAAAGGAGACAGGAGATAGGAGTCAGGAGATAGGAGACAGTAATCAGGAGACAGGATTCGGGAGATTATTTTTATTTATTCTCCCCACTTCCCCACACCCCACACTCCACTTCCCCACTTCCGGGCAAATCTAAATGTCTTCAGATTCCTCCGCATCACTAGGGGGAACTAGGGCCACCGCAGCGATCGCATCGTCCTCATCGAGTTTTTGCACCCGGATGCCTCCGGCCGATCGCGATTGAGGAGTAATAGCATCGACGGATTGACGGATGATAATACCCCGTTCGGTGATAATCATAAATTCCTCGTTGGGGTTAACAACGTGCAGAGCCGCTAATTTATCGTTCTTTTTGCGGAATTTAATCACTCTGACTCCTAATCCCGCCCGATTTTGCAGACGTAGAAGGGTAACGGGAACCCGTTTTCCTAGTCCTGCCATGGTAATTGCTAACACCCAGGGGCCATTATTAGCCACTTCGGGGTTAATTTCTTCGCTTTCGTCCTCGGTTTCTTCTTGGTTAGATTCAGCGATTTGGGCGACAATTTGACTAGGCAGAATGTCCATACTAATTAATTCGTCACCTGAGCGCAATTTCATCGATTTTACGCCCTTAGTTGCCCTTCCCAGGGAGCGCAATTGTTGACTATCGGCCTTAAAATGAATGGCCATCCCCTGACGAGAACCGATAATGACGCTATCTTCCTCTTTAGCCAAGCGAACCCAACGTAGTTGATCACCGTCTTCGAGAGAAATGGCGATTAAACCGTTCGATCGAATATTACTAAAGGCAGCGAGGGCGGTTTTCTTGATAAATCCCTTTTGTGTGAGCATAATCAGGTAATTATCCTCGCTGAACTCGCTGACTGCCACCACCGAGGTAATTTTCTCCCCTTTGGGAATTTCTAACAGTTGCACGATGGGAACCCCGCGAGCGGTACGGGAACCGGTGGGGATATGATAGGCATTGAGACTATAGACAACCCCGCGATCGGTGAAAAAGAGAACGCTATCGTGATCGCGGCAGGTGATAAAGTGATCGATGCCGTCGTCTTCTTTCATTTTCGCGCCAGCTTTGCCCCTTGTTGCCCGATTTTGGGACTCAAAGGTATTAACGGGCATTCTTTTGATGTAACCCTGTTCGGTGACGAGAATTAAGGCCTGTTCGTTGGCAATCAGGTCAGTTTCGGCGATTTCTCCTTCCCGTTGTTCAATATGACTGCGACGGGGGGTAGCGTGAATCGTTTTGATCTGTTGCAGTTCTTCCTCGATAATGCTGTCGATCCGTTCTTTTTTGGCTAAAATATCCTGAAGATCGCCGATTTTTGTCAGTAATTCCCCGTGTTCTTGCTGAATTTTCTCCGATTCTAGGGCGGTTAACCGTCGCAGCTGCATTTGTAGGATTGCGTCCGCTTGCACCTCTGAAAGACCAAAATTCTGCACTAATCCCTCTTTTGCACTAGCTGTGTCGGCAGCACTGCGAATCAGGGCAATGACTGCATCGAGACTAGCGAGGGCAATTAGTAAACCCTGAAGGATATGATCCCTTTCCTCGGCCTTGCGGAGTTCATAACGGGTACGACGGGTGATCACTTCTACCCGAAAATCGAGGAAAACGCGGAGAAACTCTCTTAAAGTCAGTAATCTCGGTTCGTTATCGACTAATGCCAACATATTCGCCCCAAAATTCGACTGGAGGGGCGTTTGTTTATAAAGATTGTTGAGGACGACGCGGGGATAGGCATCCCGTTTCAGTTCGATCACCACCCGGATGCCGTCGCGATCGCTTTCGTCCCGCACATCGGAAATACCGTCTATTTTGCGATCATTGACCAAATCGGCGATTTTTTCGATTAATGCCGCTTTATTGGTTTGATAGGGCAGTTCGGTGATGATAATAGCATCTCGATCGGGTCTTCCCCTTTGTTCGATGGTTTCAAAGGAGGCGACTCCCCGCAGGGTAATGGAACCGCGGCCGGTGGTGTAAGCTTCCTGAATACCGTCTCTACCGAGGATATGCCCCCCGGTGGGAAAGTCCGGCCCCGGGATATAACGCTGTAATTCCGTATCGGTGAGATCGGGGTTATGGATGAGGGCAACGGTTCCATCGATAATCTCGGCCAGGTTGTGGGGGGGGATATTGGTGGCCATACCGACGGCGATACCCGATGAGCCATTAATTAGCAGTTGCGGGACTCTAGAGGGTAAAACCACGGGTTCCTGTTGGGAACCATCGAAGTTATCGGCAAAATCGACGGTTTCTGACTCGATATCCTGTAGTAGGGCGTTGGTGGCCAGGGTGTGCAGACGACACTCGGTATAACGCATGGCTGCCGGGGGATCGTTATCGATCGATCCGAAGTTACCATGACCGTTAATCAGGGGATCGCGCATGGAGAAATCCTGGGCCATGCGGACGAGAGCATCGTAAACAGCAGTATCCCCGTGGGGGTGGTATTTTCCTAATACTTCCCCGACGACTCTAGCGCATTTCCGGAAGGGGCGATCGGGGGTTAATCCTAGTTCGTACATCGCATAAAGAATGCGCCGGTGTACGGGTTTCAGTCCGTCCCTAGCGTCGGGCAAGGCGCGCCCAACGATGACGCTCATGGCGTATTCTAGGTAGGAACGGGACATTTCATTGCTTAAGTCTGTGGGGACGACATGATCCTGGGCGGCGGTCATAGGGGGGTTAACTCCAATAACAAGGCAAAAAAAGCGTTTTTGTGATTAAATTCGCTAAAAATCGGGCTTTTGCCCTTTTGATGTGCAGAATATGCCCATTTGTACGACTATTTTACCATAAAATCCCTCTTTTTTGGGGTTTGAGGCGGCACTCAAACTTTTGCCGAAAGTCTCTTCCCTCATTCCGGCCCGATCTTGACACTCTGTGGACTATCTGTCACAATATTGTCATATAGGCCATTTGTTCTTAAAGTAATGGATTTGCAATTATCATTATTTCCAGATAATCAACCAAGTCAGGCGGTAAGCAAACAGAAAAAAGCCAAGTTAGGTCGTTACGAAAGAATTCAGCGCGAACTAGCAACGGTAAAGCGTGATCCCTATCAAGTCCTGGTCGATGTTAACGTTCCGCTTCAGCCTCTCAATAGCTATAATTTTATCGATCTATTCTCCGGTGCGGGTGGTATCACCCAAGGTTTATTGCAAGCAGGTTTTAACCCTGTAGCCAGTGCAGAAATTAGCCCGATCGCCTCAGCAACCCATCAAAAGAATTTTCCCAATTGTCATCATTTTTGTGGTGATATACATGATTTTAATACTCAAGAATGGTTGGCCAAAATTGGCAATCCATTCATTCATCTTGTGGTGGGCGGACCACCATGTCAAGGATTTTCCGTTGCTGGAAAACGAGATGCTAATGATCCACGGAATCATCTGTTTCAAGAATTTATCCGCCTTGTTTCTGAAATACAGCCTTGGTACGTTGTCATGGAGAATGTACCCGGTATTCTAACAATAAAAAAAGGAGAAATTAAGCAAAATATTCTGGAAGCTTTTCAAAGTATTGGCTATAGAAATATTTCAATAGCAATTCTTGAATCTGCCGCCTATGGCGTTCCTCAAATAAGACCAAGAGCTATTTTCATAGCTAATAGATTTGGGCTGCCAAATCCTTATCCAAGTCCTCAATTAGTACCGGAGAAATACCAACCGATTGAAGCCGCCATCTGCGATTTACCTGCTTATGAACCTCTTCCCAGTATCAATCACGAATGGACTCGTCACTCCCCCGAATATATGGCCAGAATAGCTCAAGTTCCTCCCGGGGGTTCCTTATATGAAACTTATGTTGATGCCTTCAAACGACAGTATCGGGGTAAGCCAAGTATGACAATTAAAGAAAATCATGGCGGTACTCATATCCATCCCTATTTAAATCGGGTTATTTCAGCCAGAGAAATGGCTAGATTACAAACTTTTCCCGATTCCTTTATTTTTGAAGGAACAATGAAAAAAGCGATGTGGCAAATTGGAAACGCCGTACCTCCACGTTTGGCAGAGTGTATTGGCTATGCTCTTATTCCCTACTTAAATCTAATAGCTACAGGTAATAAAAATATTGGAGAGGTGGCAAGATAAATCACCGCTCTTCAGTCAATTTGATATTAAGAGAATTACGCCATGTTTCAAAATCATACCAACCGCAACCTACACAGCCCTGTTCTGCTTCTGCTCCAGATTG
Source organism: Microcystis ichthyoblabe FBCC-A1114 (assembly GCF_050500245.1). NCBI lineage: Bacteria > Bacillati > Cyanobacteriota > Cyanophyceae > Chroococcales > Microcystaceae > Microcystis > Microcystis ichthyoblabe. Next base: position 285,524 of record NZ_CP191408.1, read on the forward strand.
AGGAATATTTTCCGGCCAGTTCTCTCCACCGGAATACCAAAATCTGATATCCATTGGTGTTCCTCGCTTACCAGTTTTAATACATTTTTCACAACTTCTTGACTTTAATAAATTATGATTTCCCGCACTATCTTTTTTGAGAAGCTGAAACTTGTTTCTCATCTCAGCTACACTCATATTGACATCATGACTTGGTTCACTTATCCCCCAACGTTCCATAGGAAAACGATGGTCAATAACCAGTTCATGTGACTGTCTGATTCTGTTTTCAATCACATCTTTATATCGATAAAACTCCAAAATTCTAGCCACTAATTGAGGCGGTATGTTGGCAGAGGCATTCGCCGCTCGCATCTCTCCAGTCCATCGATCCCAAGTTGTTGTTTTCTGACAAATTGGACAGTATTCTCGTTTTGTTTCTATTACTAGCCCCTGGCGACCGCTCCTATTTCCGCGCTCTAATCCTTGGATACCACCGCCACCAGCATATTGCTCCGATGCTATTTTTTTTCCTTCACAGGTACGACAATGCCAAGCTCGATCTGATAATAACTCGAAGACTTTGTACTGTGATGAACCCTGTTTAAACTTTGCTTTTATAGCTTCTACTAAATCAGAACTCATTCCGGTTTCTCTATTTCTATCTCTAAATTTTCCAGTAATTGGGATACAGTTATGTTTAAGCCCTTCGCCAGAGTGACAAGAGCGGTAAGAGAAGGATTTCTTACTCCTCGCTCTAGTCCAGATATATAGGTACGATCAAGATGGCAACGTAGCCCTAGTTCTTCTTGTGATATGCCTAAAGCTGCTCTATGCTCTCGGATCATTAACCCCAATGCCCTTAAAATTACTGCTTTTGATTTTTCCATAAAGTCTATAATCGTCTTTAGTGGACGATAAGTCCACGGACTATATGTCACAGGAATAATTTTCCTCTCCTCCCGTCAACCAAACAGCCTCTTAATCAGAATCAAAAGATCGTCAAGGCAGCTCACAGGGGGACAAAATCGGATTTTTTAGCAGTTTTTCCCCCGATAATTTAGGATAAAATAAAAATGCGATCGAGAGTTAATACCATGGCCCGATCGGCAGCTCGAGAATCGATGATAATTGAGATTAATGATCCCTTAACTCCAGCGAAAACTATTAACCTGATTTTCCCAGCCCAAAAATTCCCCCAAAATGCTTAATCCTCTCCTCTGGCAAAGTGCCAATCCCCACCCCGATAATCTGGAGAATTTCCAAATTATTAGCCAATGGTGGCAAGATTTAAATCTTAAGGAAGTCTTCTGGCAACAGCGTTTAATTCCCGATACTGGCTCTCTGGAAGATATTAATTGGGAGCAGCAAGGTTTTGATGAAAAGTTTAGCCTCCAAATGCCCCAAATTCGCGGGATTACCCTCTATTGGCATAAATCTACTTTTGCTGACGAAAGAAGCATGACACCTAAACAATTAATTTTAGATCGGGAACGGGAGCAATTAGACATTTATCCTCAATCCCAAGCTAGTTTAGTTATTCGGGTGACGAAACCCCATCTAGTTTATAAAAAATTCGAGCTAAAAAATCCTCTCCTAGTCGGCAAAAAAGCGGAAAGTGAATATATTTTACTGATCAGGGATAAAGAACAGCAAATAGAAGTTAAAATTAATCTTAGTCCTGAAAATTATCGGCAATTTCTAGAAACCATGACTGAGGAGCAATAATGTGGCAGGGAAACCTAGAACTAATTTACAAGCAAAAAAATCTCGCAACCCAGATTAATCACGTCTATGCTACCGCCCCTTTAAAAGTACAAAGACCTTTTTATCCCGAGGGAAAAAACCTTTGTCACACGGTGATTTTACACACTGCGGGGGGAATAGTTGGGGGTGATGTTCTTCAACAAAAAATTCATCTCCAAGCCGCTACTAATGCCCTGATTACCACTGCTTCTGCTGGAAAAGTTTACCAGAGTAATGGTCAGATGGCACAGCAATTAATCGAGATTAAAATCGATGACAATGCCGGTTTAGAATGGCTACCCCAAGAAACAATTATCTTTAATGGTGCAGCATTTCGCCAACATTTACGAGTGGATTTAGGGGAAAATAGCAGTTGGTTGGGATGGGAAATTACCCGTTTTGGTCGCAGTGCGCGAGGCGAGAAATTTTTAGCGGGAGAATGGCATTCTAATTGGGAAATTTGGCGCTCAGGACAACCTTTATGGCTCGATCGATCCTTCCTGTTGGGTGGTAAAATGATCGAGGGATTTTCTGGTTTAAATGATAGCGCCCTGATCGGTACTTTAGTTTATATCGGTCAACCGGTGGGCAGAAATTTAATTGAGAAAGTGAGAGATTTTTCCCTAGAAGGGGAGATGGGAGTTACTAACACTTTAGGAGATGGTCTTTTGTGTCGTTATCGGGGTAATTCTAGCGGTGAAGTGCGACAATGGTTTCAGCAGGTTTGGCAAATTTTAAGGCGAGAAATGAGCGATCGAGAGGCAATTATTCCGCGAGTTTGGTTATCTTGGTAAAGGCGGTCAATTTTAATTTTCTCAAGTCACTTGAATGCCTGTATCGGTGATTGGGGCTATCCAAAATTGTAGATCGGGAGCGACGAGAATTTCCTGGGCCTCTTTAACGATAGTTTCCGCCACTTCTTGAGATGAACAGAGAGTAAAAACCGTCGGGCCAGAGCCTGACATCATCGTTCCCAAGCCGCCTAAATCCCCTAGAACCTGTCTTAACTCTGCTACGAGGGGAAATTCCGGTAAAACCACCTTTTCGAGGTCATTATGGATAAATTTGCCGATAGCGGCTGGTTGTTTATGGGCGATCGCTTGTACCAAAGCCCCAGAACTTACCTGCTGACGACGGTGATGAAATTCCTCTGGAGAAGACAGATAGGTATCCTGAAATTTTTGCCGATAGCTTTGGTAGGCCCAGGGTGTAGAAACGGATAAATGATCGTATTTAGCTAAAATCACCCATAATCCGGTTAAAGGAGCGATCGGATCGAGAATTTCTCCCCTTCCCGTACAGATAACCGTTCCTCCTGTCACACAAAAGGAAGTATCAGACCCCAATCTTGCCGCTAAAGTTTCTAATTCCGGACGGGTTAACCCTAATTCCCAGATTAAATCGATACCGACTAACACCGCCGCTGCGTTGGTGGAACCCCCCGCTAAACCGGCAGCCACGGGAATATATTTCTCGATGGTGATATCGATACCGCCGTAATTGGCAAAGAGACGGGGGAATTCCTTCGCCATCAAAGTGGCGGCCCGATGGGCGAGATTACTGCTATCTTGGGGGACGAGGGGATGAGAGCAAAAGAGGCGGAATTCCTGCAATCCGTTGGGCCGGAGAGTGATGCGATCGCATAATGCCACCGTCTGCATCACCATGACTAACTCGTGGAAACCATCAGGGCGATCGCCAACGATTTCTAGATATAAGTTAATTTTAGCGGGGGCTAGAAGGGTATAACTGTGCATTTGTCAAGGAAAAAAATCTAAAATTTTGGCAATTGACCTAATTTTTCCGCCAAGTCAATCCATTGCGATAAACTGAGATCTTCGGCGCGAGCGAGGGGATTAATTTCTAATTGTGTCAGGATTTGGCTTAATTGATCGCTATCTAGACAATTTTTTAGATTATTGCGTAACATTTTGCGCCGGTTGGCAAAACCAAGGCTAACTAAAGTGGACAAAAAGGCCGCATTACTGACATTATTCGGCAAAACACGGGGTAAAAGCTGAATTACCGCCGAATCCACCCGGGGAGGTGGGGAAAAGGCTCGCCGGGGTACATCACAAATCCATTGACAATCGGCAAGGTATTGAACGCGGACGCTCAAAGCACTGTAAGCTTTGGTGGAGGGGACAGCGACTAATCTTTCGGCGACTTCTTTCTGGACTAAGAGGGTAATACTCTGGTAAGGGGGGGTGAAGGGATGGGCGATCGAACCGAGCAGCTTTTCGAGGATCGGACCGGTGATATTATAGGGAATATTAGCCACTACTTTATTAACCGGCGGCAGTTGCTCCGGTTTAAGGCTAAGAAAGTCGCCCGGGATGAGATGAAAGTTATCTTGTTGGCCAAATTTTTTATTTAAAATTGTCCATAGATCTCGATCGATTTCTACAGCGACAACCAATTGAGCGCCATCGAGAAGACGACGGGTTAAAATGCCTGTACCCGGACCGATTTCTAATACCCGATCCTCTGATTGTAAATTAGCAGCGCCGATGATGCGATCGAGTATCGATTCATCTTTTAACCAATGTTGTCCAAAACGTTTACGCGGTTGAATTTTCATACCTCTATTTTAAAATCAGAGGGTTGTTCTCGACAATAACACCCCTGAAAATATGGGCCATGCGATCGATAAACGCATCAATTATCATAGAGCCTAGGCAAAGATAGCAAAAAAATTAGATACAATGTCAGATTTGAACGATGTTTTCGCAATTGTAGCCGGAGCGGTTCCGGGGGCGTTATCTCGTTATCATATTACCGAATGGACAAAAGCAAAATTCGGCTTGCGCTTTCCCTATGGAACCTTTATTATTAATTTAACTGGCTGTCTAGCTATCGGCTTTTTTTGGGCTATTTTACCCAGTTTTCCCTTTTATTCCCACGCACTAGATTTAATGGTTAGAACGGGATTTTTAGGAGCTTATACCACCTTTTCTACCTATAGTTTAGATATCTTGATCCTCTGGCGCAATCAGCAAAATTTTCTCAGTCTTTTTTTTGCCGTTGCTAGTATAATTTTCGGATTGATTGCCGTGAGAATCGGGGCAGCTATTGCCCAATTTTTTCTAGGTTAAGTAGGTAGGCGTTAAAAACTATCAGATGCCCCCCTTATCAAGGGGGGATTAAGGGGGGATCGAACCTAAAATCCATTTTTAATTTAATTATAATCAGCTACTTAATTCTCCAATTTATTGACTATTGAAGGGCAGGAGAGACAGCATGAATTTTTTCAGGGGACGTTATAGTTTATTCGTGGCGATTGGAGCTATTTTTGGGGCTTTGAGTCGTTTTTATATCGGAGAATTAATTGACAGTATTTTCGGTCAAGAATGGGGATTTTTGGGGACATTTTTTGTCAATATTTCTGGTTGTTTAATTATTGCCTATATTTTTACTATGGTTAAGGAAAATATTCGCATAATTGCCCCAGAATTAGGATTGATGATTGCCACGGGTTTTTGTGGTTCCTATACAACTTTTTCCACCTATAGTTTGGAGGTCAACAAGTTTTTAGAGCAGGGAAACGTGACTTTCAGTTTAATTTACTGGTTGGGCAGTGTTCTTGGGGGGATGATTGCGCTTAAAATTGGAGTTATTTTAGCAAGAACAGGTTTTCCTAGATGAATTATTAAGGGCGCAAAAATAGATAAATATCTAAGCACAATTGAGACCATCTTTTTCCTTTCCTACTCAGTGTTAATAAGTAATGTCTCCATTGGTTTGAAACCAATTGACGGCATCAGCTAAAGCTTGTCTAATCGGCGATTGCGGTAAGCCCAGTTCTTGCACTGCCTTCGAGGAATCGTAGTACATGGACTGTTTTGACATTTTCACGCCATCAAGGGGTATAGAGGGCGATTTTCCGAAGACAGGAAGAACTTTTTCATCCAACCAAGATATTAGTAAAGGAATCCAAAAAGGTAAAACAATTTTCGGGGCATTTATGCTGGTAATTTCGGCTAATTCTGTTAACAAAGTTTTTAAAGAAGTGTTTTGATGACCTAAAATATATCTTTCGCCAGTTCTGCCCTTTTCTAAAGCTAATAAATGTCCCCAGACCACATCGCGCACATCAATTAGATTTAATCCCGTATTCACATAAGCGGGCATTTTTCGCCGCAAAAAACGGAGAATAATGTCGCTGGTGGGTGTAGGCTTGATATCAAATGCTCCTATGGGCGTACTAGGATTAACTATAACGATATCCTGTCCTCTTTGTACTGCTTTGAATGCCTCCTGTTCTGCCCAATACTTCGATTTTTTATAATAACCCACTAATTGATGGGCGGGACTTTGATAAGTTTCATCGACACTTTCACCCTTTTTACCTACTCCAATAGCCGCCACAGAACTGGTATAAACTATTCTGGTAATTCCCGCTAAATGCGCCGATTCCAGGACATTTCTTGTGCCTAAAACATTGTTTTGGTAGAATTGATATCTATCCTTTTGCCAGAGAGAATAGTGCGCCGCTACATGAAAGAGAACTTCGCATCCGACCATTAATTTAAATAAGTTCTCATCATTTAAATTACCCCAGACAATTTCGAGATCTAAACCCCGCAAATTTCTGAGATTACTCTGGGGACGGACGAGGACGCGCACTTGGTAGCCTTCGACTAAAAGCAATCGCACCAAATTCGCCCCGATAAAACCTGTTCCACCCGTCACAAAAGCACGCATTGCTCAAACTTTCCCCTATTTTTGCTTCCTATCGGTAACTGAAATTTAATTACCTTAACTTCATCATTACTATACCTTAATCTTAGTCAAGATTTAAGCTTTTCTTGATACAATTTCAGGGCGGGTTATCTTAGACTAAGAGCAGCCAATCTTCAGTAAAAATGCTCCTATGAATCCATCTCCAGAGTCAACTTTTGTTTGTCCGATTATCATCGAAGATGATAGAACAGGATTAGACACAGAAACTATCCGACGGGCTTTAAGGGATAATTTACTCTATATTCAAGGTAAATTACCGGAATTAGCCAGCAAAAACGATCTTTATATGGCCCTAGCTTATACCATACGCGATCGTTTATTGCAGCGTTGGTTAACCACCCAACAAACCTATCTAAAAAAAGATGTCAGAACCGTTTGTTATCTCTCGGCCGAATTTTTAGTCGGTCCCCATTTAGCTAATAATTTAATTAATCTCGGTATCTACGAACAGGTCCAGAAAGCTGTCAGCCAATCGGGATTAAAACTAGAAGAATTAATTGCCCAAGAAGAAGAACCGGGGTTAGGAAATGGTGGTTTAGGTCGTTTAGCTGCCTGTTATCTCGATTCCCTTTCTACCCTAGAAATTCCAGCTATTGGTTACGGTATTCGCTACGAATTTGGTATCTTTGATCAAGAAATTCACGACGGTTGGCAGGTGGAAATAACCGATAAGTGGTTACAGTATGGAAATCCCTGGGAAATTGCCCGACCGGAAGCGGGAGTAGAGGTAAAATTTGGCGGTTATACCGAATCCTATACCGACGAAAATGGTAATTATCGCAGTCGTTGGATTCCCGATTATGTAGTCAAAGGAATTCCCTACGATACCCCAATTCTCGGCTATCGAGTTAACACCGCTAATACCATGCGTCTATGGAAGTCAGAAGCTTGTGAATCTTTTGATTTTGGACGCTTTAATCGCGGCGATTATTATGGTGCGGTGGATAATAAAGTTCACTCGGAAAATATCAGTAAAGTTCTCTATCCTAATGATGAACCAATTCAAGGCAAAGAACTACGTTTAGAACAGCAATATTTCTTTGTTTCCTGTTCTCTACAGGATCTAATTCGTATTCACCTGTACGAGAACCCCAGTCTAGATAATTTTCATCAAAAATGGTCGGTACAATTGAATGATACTCACCCTTCTGTCGGGGTAGCTGAGTTAATGCGCTTGTTAATTGATGTGCATCATTTCGATTGGGATAAAGCTTGGTTTATCACTCAAAATACCTTCGCCTATACCAATCATACTCTTTTGCCAGAAGCTTTAGAAAAATGGCCTTTGAGTATTTTTGGTCGTCTTTTACCGCGATTAATGGAAATTATCTACGAAATTAACCATCGTTTCTTGGATAAAATTCGCATTATTTATCCCCATGATGACGGCAAAATGTCCCGTTTATCTATAATCGATGAAAGCGGCGAAAAATACGTCCGTATGGCTCACCTTGCCTGTGTGGGTTCTCAGGCAATTAATGGGGTGGCAGCCCTCCATACAGAATTACTGAAAAAAGATGTTCTGCGCGATTTCTATGAACTCTTTCCCGAAAAGTTTAGCAACAAAACCAATGGAGTTACTCCCCGGCGCTGGATAGTTTCTAGTAATCCCCGCTTGACTTTTGCGATTACCGAAAAAATCGGCGAAAATTGGATTAAGCATCTGGAGGATTTACGCGGTTTAGAAAACTATGTGGATGACGGTGGATTTCGGGACTCTTGGCGACGAATTAAATACGATATTAAGGCAGATTTAGCCAATTATATCGCTAAAAAAGTCGGCATTAAAGTTGATCCTAGTACCCTCTTTGATGTGCAGGTAAAACGCATTCACGAATATAAACGGCAACATCTCAACGTTTTACATATCGTCACTCTCTATCATCGCCTCAAAAATAATCCCAATCTCGATATTACCCCCCGTACCTTTATTTTCGGTGGTAAGGCAGCCCCGGGTTATTTTATGGCGAAATTAATCATTAAATTGATTAATTCTGTGGCAGAAGTGATCGATAATGATCCGACAATTGGAGGACGGTTAAAAGTGGTTTTCCTACCCGATTATAATGTCACCTTCGGTCAACGGGTTTATCCAGCTGCCGACTTGTCCGAACAAATTTCCACGGCCGGGAAAGAAGCTTCGGGAACTGGTAATATGAAATTCTCTATGAATGGGTCCTTAACTATCGGCACTCTCGATGGGGCAAATATCGAAATTCGTGAAGAGGTGGGAGCGGAAAATTTCTTTCTTTTCGGCTTGACAACCGAGGAGGTTTATGCTAAGAAAGCCGCCGGTTATAATCCCCAAGAATACTATTACCATAACGAAGAATTGCGGGCAGTATTAGACCTCATTGGTTCGGGATTTTTTAGCCGGGGTGATAGTAGTTTATTCCGTCCGCTTGTGGATAATCTTATCTACAATGATCCCTATATGTTACTGGCCGATTATCAGTCCTATATCGATTGTCAGGAAGGAGTCGGTTGGGCCTATAAAGATCAAGAACATTGGAGTCGTTTAGCAATTCTTAATGTGGCCCGCATGGGGAAATTCTCTAGCGATCGATCGATTCGGGAATACTGCGAGGAAATCTGGCGGGTACAACCGGTAAAGATTGAATTACCCGATTATATTCAAGCTAATGCCGGTTTATCGGTAAATTAGAACAAATCTAGGCAGTGGGAACGTCTTCATCGATCCTACTGCCCACAGGATAACCAGCCTTGAGCGACTCTAATCTAGATTTTACGGGATTGACGGGGCTCGAACCCGCAACTTCCGCCGTGACAGGGCGGTGCTCTAACCAATTGAACTACAATCCCATTTTTGCGACAATTCCAATTGTAACTTCATCATCAGGGTTATGTCAAGCATCTCTGGGAAAATTTTTTTTGAGGGAGTGGGGAGAGAGGAGATGGGGAGAGGGGGGAAACAATTGATAACTGGGTTTTGAAAGTTGGATTGGGAGTTAATCGTACTATCGATCAAAAACGGATTTGCTATACTTCAAACGGTCACAATGCGAGTTTTTGCGGCTCTTCTCGACTTTGTATGATAATCAGTGCTGATCATTCCTAGTAGTCTTGCTAGGCAAGGCTTTGAAGACTATAGTTCTGGAAAATTATCCCTATTCCTCTTCCTTCCACACAGAAACGAGAAGATCCGTGGCTCTTCTCGACTTTGTGTGATAAGTTTAACTTATATAGTAGCGATCGATCTTTGTGTCCTCTGTGTCTCTGTGGTTCGTTCCACTCCCTCGCCCGCAAGACTGTATCTTAGAATACATTTTACCCACCAAACCGGGGAGAGCCGATCCGTTAGTTAAAGCCAAAAAATCCCAATCAAGTCAATCAGGAAAAATGTAAAGAATTATCAAAAAAAGTCCTTGAGCTAACACCCGCAGCAAAGACTTTGAGCTAGAATCCAGTTGTGGACAGACTAAGAAGGAGGTTTCTATGAAACTTAACTTGTTCGCTTCACTAATGGCGGCTAGTACGCTGGCTGTTGGGGCTTTGGCTATTGGTGGGCAGCCCAGTTCTGCTCAAACTCAGAAGTTTTTTTGCAGTATGAGCAGAGAAGGAGGACCTGCAACCTTTGTTGTCACTGAACTTGCGGGTAATGTTGAGCTAATTCGTTGGCAAGACGATTCTTTTCCTCCACCTCATACTCCTCAACAGCGTTGTGTAATTGTATCTCAAAGATTCCAAAGATTTTACTCCAATGGTACATTGAAGTTTATTAAAGCGGCAATACTCAGAGGGGAACCTATCTTGTGCGTTGCCACTTTTAAAGGCGGCCCTTGTCTTAAAGACGGAGTGCTAGTGACTTTCAAACGCGGGACAAATCCTGAGATTATTTTAGAACAGATCAAAGATAATGCCAGACTTGCTTCAGGTAAACCCGTCCTTCTAAGTGGGGATAGCGAAATTTCCAAAGTCAATGGCGAATTCTACCTAGATGTAAACAGTTTGTTGGGAGGGGTGGATCCTTCAAATTTTTTCTCGCCATTTGATCAAAATTCAGACATTTGGGATCAGTGAGTGAATTACAAAACAAACTAATATGCGGTGGTGGACAGTAATAGTAGTTGCTTGTATGGGGAGTTCATCGATCTTCATTCCTTTTGGGTTGCTCAATGGTGGGGTGTCTATTCCAAGTAGAGACTCAAAGATTTCTCTTTTGGGTTTATCTTGGCAAGCGGCTGGGCTATCTTTAATATCGGAGCAATTGCCAAAACAGGCTCAGTCTATCACAGTCAGAATTCTCTCAAGAGAAGTCATAGGGTCGGGATTCCTAGTAAACCGGCAGGGAACAGTTTATACAGTTCTGACTAATGCCCATGTCCTGAGATCTGGTACTCCCCCATATCATATTCAGACTTCAGATGGCCATGTTTATTTAGCTAATTTATTCCAGTCTGTATCATTTAAGGGTAATGATTTGGCTTTGTTGCAGTTTCGTAGCTTTAAGGTTGTATATAAAGTAGCGTCTTTTGGTGATCCTGCGATAGTGGGAGAAGAGGTGTTTGCTGCAGGGTTTCCCTTGTCAGTAGAATCATCTACAAGGCCAATCTCACCGTCCATTACAGACTATAATACTGGCTTTGTTTTTACCAGCGGGAAAGTCACGCAGATACTAAGTAAGCCCTTAAAAGGTGGCTATCAAATTGGCTATACTAATGTAATTGAAAAAGGAATGAGCGGGGGGCCACTATTCAATCATCGGGGTGAAGTTATTGCTATTAATGGAATGCACGCAGAACCTCTCTGGGATATTCCCTATGAATTTACAGATAATTCTGAAGCAACACCAGATCAACATAAGAAAATGAGCCAATATAGTTGGGGAATCCCCATTGAAACCTTCAAACAGTTAGGACTTCCAGCACTCAGAACCCACAAGCAGTAGTAATTCTTCAAAAGAAATATGATAATGATGAAATTTTCCTATCAAATTCCAGTCGCACTAATTGGGGCAGTGGTTTGTCTAGTGCAACCTCAGCTTGCTATAGCGTTGACACTTCAAGAGATTCAAGTTATTGCTGAAGAAATTACGGTAAAAATTGACGGTGCAGGAACTGGCTCTGGGGTGATTTTTGACCGACAAGGTAACAAATATTTTGTCTTAACTTGTCGTCATGTTTTCTATAACGACAAAAGTAATGAATTTCAAGCAGGACAATATGAAATTCAAACCTCAGATGGAAATCGTTATCCTATTTATAATAGAAAAGAAATACCAGGGCTAGACTTAGCAGTAGTGGAGTTTGAGAGTAATAAAAATTATAGAATTGCTAAGTTAGGCGATTCTGACAAAATCATAGGTTCTGCAATAGTTTACGCTTCGGGTTGGACGGCTAAACAACCAAAAACCGAAAAACGTGAATACAGTTTTAATGTTGGCTCTTTTATAGAACGACGCTCTACGCCAGAAGGTGGAGGTTATGCTTTAGTTGTTAATAATACTATCTTTGTTGGGATGTCAGGGGGTCCGTTGTTAGATGAAAAGGGTTTTCTAATTGGTATTAATGGGCTACGTGAGTCACCAGATGATAGAGCTTTGAGGTTGGCAATTCCTATCAAAACTTTTTTGGCGGCTCGGAATAATCCAGTACTATCGCCACCTGCGGTAGCTCTTCAGCCTACTGCAGAAGACTTACTAACTCTAGGAATATCTAAGGCCAATAGCGGTAACTATGAAGAAGCGATTGCAGCTTACAATCGCGTTTTGCAAATTTCACCTAACAATGTTGATGCTTATTTACAAAGAGGCATCGCATATATCGAGCAAAACAAATATCAAGCAGCCATTGCGGATATGACTGAAGTTATCAAGCTGAACCCGAACAACTCCAGAGCTTATTTTTGGCGTGGTTTAGCTCGTGATTATAGTGAAGATAACCAAGGTGCGCTCGAAGATTATAGCCATGCGATCCGTCTCGATCCAGAATACAGCGGAGCTTATAACAACCGAGGAACTGTCTATGCAGAACTCGGGGAATATCAGAAAGCAATCTTGGATTACACTGAGGCAATTCGCCTCGACCCTGATGTTTTTCTGGCTTACGAAAATCGTGGCGATGCCCGCTATTCTTTAAAAGACTACCAAGGAGCGATCTCTGATTATACTCAAGCCCTTAACTTCTTAGAATACTCTGGCTTGGGTTTTCAATATCGGAGACATGAATCTGGTCAAGGGCTAATTATTACCAAGATTTTTGAAAACTCTCCTGCTTTCAAACAAGGCTTGATTCTAGATGATTTAATTATAGCTATTAATGGTAAATCAACACTGAACAAAAGTGCGGAAGATTTAGTTGAACTAACTGTTAATCAAATGAGCAGTGAGTCGGTTACTCAAGTCACCTTGAAGCTTAGACGCAAAGATAGAGGAGATTTTGATGTTACTCTAACTAAGGAGAATATTGCTGTCCCTAGATCTGCGAGTATCTATTTCGGCAGAGGAAACGCCCGCTATTACTTAAAAGATTATAAAGGGTCAATATCCGATTACAATGAAGCAATTAAGCGCAACCCAAAATATGCAGCTGCCTACAGAGAACGGGCAGATGCTAGAGATGAATTAGGGGAACACCAAGAAGCTATTAAAGATCTGAACCAAGCTATTAGCCTCAACCCCAAAGATGCTCGTGCCTATTTTCTTCGGGGTTGGATTCATTCTAATCGGTTTAAAGCTTATCAGGAAGCACTCAAGGATTATAATCAAGCAATTCTCAACGATCCTCAATATCACATTGCGTACTTTGAGCGAGGTTTGATTCATCGTGAGTTGGGAGATAATCGGGGAGCAATTAATGATCATACTCAGGTTATTCGTCTGGTTCCCGATTGGGCGAATGCTTACTACAACCGCGGGCTTTCATATAGAGATCTCGGAGAAAAACCAAAAGCCTTAGAAGATTTTAAAAAAGCAGCAGAACTTTATAAACAACAAAATAGAAAAGAAGATTACCAAGATGCGATTGACAGAATTAATGAGCTTCTAGGTGGAAGAGTATAAATTTCTCTCTCAATCTGTAGACCTGTTATCAAAATTGATTTTTCTCCTCATATTTTGCTAGAGATTTGGATTCAGTTCAACTTGGAATGAATTAATCATAACCTTTGTTACAAGCGGCAAAAACTCAGGAAATTCTTTATTTTCCGCCGTGTAGGTGATTCTGTAAATTTTTTCTCCTTTTATCATTAAGAACTGTAAAGATTTCAACTGAAAACCTAGATCATCTTGCCAAGTATACTCAATGAGATGAGCTTGATTATTCGCTAAGGTCGTCTGCTCAGACCTAAGAATAATGCTGGAGTTTTGTTGATTTATTATTTTAGAGATAGTGTCATTCACATAATCGTCTAACATAGGTGGACCAATCAAATATTCGTCTAGGCTAATAGTAAGGCGAGGAGGAAAAGAGGATAAATCGTTTTTATCTGGTGAAAATTTGACAAAAATTCCTGATCCTTCTAGGTCGCCTTTTCCCTCTTGTAATTGCCAGTTACGGGGATATTTTATTGAAATTCCGTACTTGTGGAATTGATAGGTTTCAATTTCTGGCGGTCGATTTGGAGGTGAATTTTCATTGTGATTTGACATTGAGATAATGCTAGGTATAATAAACACCAGTGCCATCGAAGCGGCAAAAACAAAGGGAAGTGCTATCCAAAAACGGATAGGCAGCCTCTTCTGAGTTTGCCAAATTATAGGAACGGCAGCAGGATTTTGACAAATAACGGGCAGCCCCATCACCCCCGGCAGTTCCGTATCTAATCCTTCTTCAGCTAGACGTTCTCTCGCCGTCCGCACCGACAAATACAAAGATTTACCCCTAGAAAATGCCTTGAGAAAATGCTTTAAAAACTCCTGTGCCACCTTATCGGGTACAGGTTCTCGCATGACGATCGCTTGAGGAATTTGCAAATTCTCCAATTCCTTGGCCAACCCTAACCCATCACAAGAGTTAAAAATGGCTAACTGTAACCCCCCTTCGATCGCTGTCCTCAAACCATGTTTTAACTCACCGATAGTCAAACTTTCCCTTTGATTAATATAAATGCGCCCCACTTCCCCTTCCGTATGGCTGTGTCCGGCAAAAAAAAGGATGTCCCAGTGTTGTTCCCAAAGTTGTTCGCTAATCTTTTGTCGAGGCGGTTCTACCAAAAAAACCGTCTCAGCCCCTGGCAAATTCTCCAAGAAGCGTCTATCTGCCGTCACGTCAATGCCCTCGCTATTGCCTAAAATTGCCAAGATTCTCAGCCTTTTGGTGGGGGAAGGTGGGCTAACAATTTTTTCAAAGACAGGAGCGGCGATCGCAACCTCTGACTTGGGATAATGGTCAAAGAACTCAATCAAATTCCAAGGTAGCCGCCGCAAATAGCCATCCCCAGCTTGAATGATGAAGCGAATGGGTTCGGAACGGTTCAAATTCTCTAACAGACGCTCTCTCACTGGACGAAACGACTCGGAGTTCAGCCAGCGTTTGAGGCTATCTTGCAAAGTTTGAAGGGTCTGGCGACAGTCGGCAGTAGTGGAAACATTGGTAATTTGGGTAGCAGGTGCTGTTAGCCTGACAACAACAGGCAAATGTCTATAACTAGACTGCCATTGGTCATAGTTTTGGGGAATTTCCGGAGCGCTTGGCAATCTACCTGTAACTTCGATCGAAGGAGGGGAGCCTTCCTCAGCAATTTGCAGGATAACGGGAAATCCCTGTTCCCAGTTGCCTTCTCCCAATTTAACAGTCACTAACTTAGCCATCGCTACCACCTGTCGTAATAAAGTTTGAGGCTCACTTGAGAATTCCTTGTGTTTTAAGTCTGGCCACAAAAGGCGACTCGATCGCTGAGTGCCGCATTTTTTGGGCATATTCCAGATCGGCAGCGATCGCCCCGTCCAATTCTTCTTTATGATCCCAATAGTAGGCGAAGGCTGAGTGAATCTGACTCATACTCAAATGGCGATGGTTGATTTGAATTTCTTCAGGAGTCCAACCGTAAGCCATCTGAGCCATCACCAGATCAATCACCTTCATTGTCGAGCTTGCAATGATTGGTATCCCGCGTTCGTCTATTTGAATATGCTTGTATTCGGTTAGTGCGGTTTTCATGATTAAACTTTCTCCGTTTACTTGTACTTTAGTTCCTAGCAATTTCTCAGGGGGAAAGTTCTGCTAGAGGGTAAAATCTTCGGTAATATTTGCCTCTCCCAGTCCCACCCTGACACTGAACTGTTCTCCCGGTGAACCACTAAACTTGAGTTGGATGTAATTGTCCAGTTCTCTTGCCTCAGTTTCCAAAAAGGTTTTCCCAGCCTCATCCAGCACCACTAATTGTAAGTGGGCAGGCAAATATTTCTGGTTTCGCATCGGATAGACCCTGAGGAGAACCGCTATCATTTGGTCAGTTTTAGGCAAGACAGCCACCATTAGAGTCACTGGGTGTTCCCCGATCAGCATTCCTAAATCTTTAACTCTCCTCAACCCACCTGCCAAGTTATGCGGAGCGAGCCGCCATAAACTCTCTGCCGCACTCCAACGGGTTTCTTCATCCTGAGTTACCCCCAGCAAGTGAGTCAGAGCCGCCAATACCTCAGAAGATGCAGTTCCCATCTCTCCCAAGCGCAGTGCTGCTTGTCTGCGGCGATGCTCCTCCTGACTGGTATAAATCGTCTCAATTAAATCGCGAACCGTCTTGGAATCCATAAAATCAGCCCCGCGCTCGCGTAAGGCATAAGCATAGGCAAAACAGGGTTCTCCAGGTGCAAAAAGCTGTTCAATCGTCTGCCAGCTTTCCTCAAAAACATTTTGTAACCATTGGCTCAAATTGACTCGGCTTTTTAAGGAAACTGAACGAGATTGTTCCTTTTCAACAGCAAAGAGCTTTTCTAAACGGTAGTCTTGACTGGATTTCTGCCGCTCTGGTAAGCGATTAAGTTTTCCCAGAACTACTTTTTGGTTATTTTGGGCTGTCTCAAAGTCCGGGGAAGCGGGAGAGATATTTTCATACCCTTCACTAGCTTCTTGGTATTCCTCCCTAGCTTCCTCATATCGCTGCAAGCGAGTTAGATAATCCCCGATTAATTGGGCAATTTGACCGTCTAGAAAGGAATTTCTTTCTTGATTTCCGCTAGTGCCTGACATAGTTCATTGTCCTCCTGTTGGTTGGCTTTTCCAAAAACTTCGATCCACTCCTCTTTTGCTCTCAGAGGTTCTTGCCAGTAAGCATGATAGAGAGCTTCAGCCAGATTGCCCCTTTCTCGATAGTACCGCTCCAAGACCTGATGGGCAGCCTGGGTTCGCTCCCGCTTCTGCTCGTGGTTGAAACGACGGATGAAGGGATGAAGACGATACCACCCTTCACCTTGTTGCTCTGCCTGCCAGACGAAGGAAAAACTGAGGAGCGAGTCAAAGGCAGCATGGGAGGGATTGCATTTCAAGGATTCGCCCAGATGAAAGTAAAGGTCTTCATTAAAGGCTCGACAGGCACTCAAGACATAAACCGCATCTTCCAACACCCTGTCCGTGTATTTCAGGAGTCTTTCTACCAAAATCCCTAATTTCCGATTAAATCCCTCTCCTGTCTCGGAAACGGATTGAAAGTCGGCGGCGGTAAAGGCTTCTTTTTTTTCTGGCGCCATCCTGACTAAATCCGCGCATAGCCCCAGCAAGAGAGGATGAACGGAATCGCCATCAAAACTACTATAGGCAATCAAGCTCTGCTGCACTTGGGTATCCTCAATTCCTACTCTTTGTAGGTAGTCGAGGGCATCGGTTACTTGAAAGTTGAACACTTGCCTGCACTCTAACTTGTCCGCTGTAATTGAACAATAGCTGGCTCGATGCCACTGGGGAATTTCCCGTCCTGCCATGACGATGACAATTTGGGGCAACTCCAACAACTGCGACAACAGACACCGCAGCCATTCATCCTGCTTGAAAAATCTGGCACTTCCTTGATTGCGCCCTTCTCCCCAAAAGGCTTCGTGGGTGTCGAAAAACAGCACCAGTTTTTCAGGAGCGCCCTCTCTTTGCATGGCGACCTTGAGATCTTCCGCAAAAAAGTTAGGTAAAGCAACAATCAATTCCGTATCGGGGTCTAACTCGGTGATCCGTTGAAAATCTTTTTTCTGGAGTCCTCGACCATTTAGGTAACGATTCAAGTCCTTACCCAAATGTTTTGCTATGAGATTCAACGTGCTGGCTGTTAGTGTCGCTAAGGTACCGGGCAAGCCTAGTATGGCCGCCAAGTCTTTGTTCTCCTGAGCGATCGTTTTAATTGTGTTAATAATCCCACCAACTACAAATAACTCTTGTGAAGGAAACCACTTAGTTATATCAGTTTCATTCGTGAGTTTTCCTGTCTGTTTTAAATGCCAGATGCAAGAAAATTCATAGAGCGGAAAAGAGAGTTTATATCCCAAGCGAACAGCATTGGTTATTAACTGATTATGCAAAATCAGTAGCCCGTCAAAGGCTTCTTGAGGTTGTTCTGGTCGCGATGACCTGGCTGGGGATTCAAAATCCAACAGTGTGGCTGGCACAAATTGAAAGTCACTTTCCCAGTCAGTAATTGTCTTAATAAACTCAACAATTTCAGGATGGGTTTTGGTTTTAAGTTCTGTCCAAGTTTCTAAAGGAAAGCGCTTGCAACAATTTTCCAATAAGAATTTCAGCAGCAGCGACTTGCCATTGCCACCATCCCCATAGAAGAATAGGATTTTATGGGGGTCAAGCTCGTCATCGTTGAGATATTCTGCAAATCGCAAGGTTAACTCGTGTCGGTCGGTAAAGTGCCGGAGAGCGCGATTTAGCTGAGTTAACGAGGCTTTTTGGCTAGTGGGATCGCTGATGCTCATAGCCGTACTACTTAGAAAATGTAATTGCTATTAAAGTCTAAAATCTTCTCTAATTCTAGCCTTTCCTCTTGCCATGCGGACAATAAACTGCTCTTCCACTAAACCGCCAGACTTGAGGGTGCTGATTGGGTAGTATTGCTGAACTTCCCACCCCATACATATCTACTACAATAGCCGAAAACCCTTATCCATCAATGGATAAACCCATTAACTTTTCTTTATATACCCCGTGTTTATTGTAATATTCCTTAAATAGACAAATGGGGGAAGTTTAGGCTAAAATGGCGGCCGTGTATAGTGATTCAATTAGTATTATTCGATCGAGTGAACTTAGTGGAATTTGAGAGTGAAGATTATCCATCAGAAAAGTTAATTGCTTGTCAAAGTCCCTTAATCGCTGAGAAAAATCAAAAACAAACAGAAGCCTTATTCTTTACAATACAATAAAAGTGTAATTAAGCTTGTTGGGAGCCTGAGCTATGACTAACCCGAATTCGATCGAACAGCTATCGCAGGAATTACTCGATCTAGACCAAGTAGATGCCGATACCGGGGCAGATTTGCGGCAAAAAGCCCAAGAAATCCTCGCTGAAACCAGTATTGACCTACCGATTCGAGAAGCGATCGCCGATAGTCTCAGTCAAGGCAATCAACTACTTACCCTCAAAACCGTCGGCAAGGAAGAAAGTTACTAGCACATTTGGGGTCGAAAGTCAAGATGAAAGAAAAAATTTTTTTTGTCTGGCTGGGGCGATTTTTGGCCTCTTTTGGGCTGTTATCGGGGATAAGTGGCTGTAATTCCCCTCTCTTGATCACTCCTCAAGTTCCCGCCGGTGGTTTAAATAGTTTTGCTCCCGATCAATTCCCCAGTTATAGTGCTGATGGTCGCTATTTAGCCTTCGCTTCCGATCGCTCCGGTCGTCGTAGTATATATCTATTCGATCTGCAAGAAAAGCGCTTAGTTAATCTTCCTAACCTAAATCGTGGCGATTCTAGCCAAGATCAGCCATCTCTGAATGCTGACGGTCGTTTAATTGCCTATATCTCCAGCGAACGCGGTAAAAGTGATGTCATGGTTTATGATCGTTCCCAGTCCCGTGCAACCCTATTAACCGCTAACCTGCGGGGAAGCGTCCGCAATCCCACCATTAGCGGTGATGGTCGCCAAATTGCCTTTGAAACCAACCAAGACGGTCAATGGAATATTGCGATCGTTAACGGCCAATTTTAAACTTGTTCTACTCGGTCTTAATCGTTAAAACCTGCGGAGGGGTCGCATCTGGTGGATATAAAAAATTTACCTGTACTACACGCCAATCCCCCGGAGGAATAGTCAGAGTCACTAAAGATTGCCCCTCTTGTCCGCGTCTTTGGACGAGATGGAAAAATCTGCTTTGTGCCTGTCCTTGGTCATCGCTATAATTGACGGCTACTGTTCCCCGAAAAAACACCTGTGGGGCAGCCGGATCGAGAAAACGCAAACCCTGACCGATAATATTCTCTTTAATCGGTGTTTCTAGCGCAATAGTCACCGTTTTCGCCTCATCACTTCGATTAAATAGAGGTAAACTTAACCGATATTCCACACCGTAATTACCATGAGCTTGATAGGCCGTATCGGGATAGCGAACTAACATACTAGCACTTTGATTTTGTTCCGTTCCCAATTTGCCCCCGGGTAGGGTACTAATCCCATAGGCTATAGATTGACCAGAATCAGGAATATTTAACCATAAAGAAGCTCGATCGACCAATCGGGCGGGCCAAGCTGAACCTTGGGACACCCCCGCTACCCGTCCATAAATTATCTGTCCTTGACTATGGGGAGGAGTGGGCGCTCGATCCCGCGGAGTCGATAAATCGCCTTTTTCTAGCAAATTTTGCCACTCTGTCAGATTTGGGGGTCTTTCCTGCCCATTTTCGTCTAGGGGTGCATAAAGAGCTAAACTAGCAGCGTAGAGAAGACCGTCACTTTCCAGACGGAGATAAGTGGACCTACCGTTTAAAGGGGGAGTCAAATCGCGCACGGGAATCGCCGCATTTAAGACCATAAAACTCTCCCCAGGGGGAATAATAATCCTATCGGAAAAAATATCCTGACGCTGCCCCATTAAAATATCCCCCATTACCCGACTTCCCGGCCCGGCAAAAACCGTCCCCTGATTATTTTCCACTTGTGCGGGTAAATCGATAAAAGCTGCATCGGGTTGACTCAAATAACTAGCTCCTTGCAGAATTTTAACGGTCACGGGATTAGGACTGGGATTGTGGAGTAATATCCCCAAATAAAGGGTGCGTAAATTATCGGGAAAACTCCCCCTCGCTACATGGTGGGCAAAAATATCAAAGCGTCCCTGAAAAGCATAATTTAAATGGGCCGAGGGAAAACTTTTCTCTTGAGGGGGAAAAGTCGAAAGCAAAATCCCTTCTCCTAACAATAATTCGGGACTATTACTATTAAAAACGGGAACTTGATCTAGTTGATTCGGTAAAGGACGCACCTGCACCGGTCGAATTATTTCTACAATAGGAGGAGTTTGGGCAATGGGTAGTAAAAAAGGTAACATCACAGAAATTACCATCTCAAGATAATTAATTTTTGATCATAGCATTATTGGCTCGCTCAATTTAGATAGTATTCTGTTTGTCCATATCTAGAGGATTGTTTAATATTTCTTTCTGGTGTTAGCTGACATTTTTGGTTAAGTACAATCAAGAAAAATTATCAAATTTCCCAATCGTTATTTGCCCTTGCCATTGAGCAAATCTATTGTCATCATAGACTAAAATCTAGATGTAGCCGTGGTTTTCTGGAAACTTAGCCCGATGTCTAGATATCGATCGAGCCGGAATTGTTATGATAAATTCATGAAGTTTTATAACAGTATTTCCCCGTGAACATGAACCAAATTGACTATCTCAGGATTAGTTTAATCGATCGCTGTAACTTTCGCTGTCAGTATTGTCTGCCTGAAGATGCAGAATTGGCCTATGTTCGACCGCAAGACTTACTCACCCGGGAGGAAATTCTTACTTTAGTCAAAAATGTCTTTATTCCCCTTGGTTTCCGCAAATTTCGCCTTACTGGTGGGGAACCTCTCTTACATCCCGAAGTAGTGGAGATTGTGCGCGATATCGCCTCTTTATCTGCCACTAGCGATTTAGCCTTGACCACTAATGGCTATTTACTTGACAATTTAGCCGAAATGTTGTATGAAGCCGGACTAAGACGGATTAATATCAGTTTGGACTCCCTCGACCCCGACACTTTCGATAAAATTATCGGTAATCGCGGCCGGAGTCGTTGGCAAAAAACTTGGGCAGGTATTCAAGCGGCCCAGAGGGTGGGTTTTGACCCCTTAAAATTGAATGTGGTGGTGATTCCGGGGATAAATGAGGCAGAAGTGGAGGATTTAGCGGCTTTGACCATCGAGAAGCGTTGGCACGTCCGTTTTATCGAGTTTATGCCCATCGGTAACGGTGATTTATTTCAAGAAAAAGCTTGGATTGCGAACGAGGAATTAAGAGGGCGAATTCGGGCAAAATGGGGTTTAAATGAGGGTCAAGTGCGGGGAAATGGTCCGGCCGATGTTTTTCAAATTCCGGGGGCTAAGGGTACAATTGGCTTTATCAGTCAGATGTCGGAATGTTTTTGCGATCGCTGTAACCGCCTACGTCTTTCGGCCGATGGTTGGTTGCGTCCCTGTCTCCTCAACGAAACCGGACAAATTGACCTAAAAACTGCCCTCCGTCAGGGAATTTCGCCGGTAGAAATCAGGGAAAGAGTGCGGGAATTAATAGAACTGAAGGCAGAAATAAACTTTAAACTGCGTGATTCCGGCACATCAAGTGGCATTTATACCCGTACTATGTCGCAAATTGGCGGCTAAAAATCTACTGTCCGAATTCTACTCTAGCCTGTTCTACCATTTCCACGGTAACTCGATCGGAACCAGCATGACGAGCTAATTCTTCTATCCTTTGACGCGCTTGGGAACGAACAAAGTAGGGAATATTTTTCAGTTTTGCCTTGGCTTCTGCGGTCTATTGTAGTTGATCGGAAAAATCTAGAGCTTCCATAGATTTAACATATAGTAGTCCGTCTATTGTACCAAAAAAGATTAGCTATTTTGAGATAATGAGTTTCTTGATAGCGACTCTTTTTGACCTTTCTTTTAATTTTAGGTTTCTGCTAGGTCGAAATTGACTCTTTGATATAAATCTTGCAAAGAAATCTGCCAATCCACCGACACCAATTGTAAAACCGCATTTTCCCCCGTGACGAAATCAATTAACCATTGATCATCCTTTTGTTTATAGTAACGTTCCACACTATAACTAGATTGTTCGATCAGAATATATTCCTGAAAAGTTGGCAGAGAACGATAGAATTTAAACTTATCTCCTCGGTCATAAGCTTGGGTAGAATTAGAGAGAACTTCGACAATAATTAAAGGATTGATCACGTTAGATTGACTATTACCTTGATAGAGAGGTTGACCTTTAATCACCATCACATCAGGATAGGTGTAAATGCTATAATCTGACAGCCATAAACGCACCGTTTCCATGTAGGTATAATAATCTTGATTATTGATATTTAAGGGAAAATTACGGCAAAAATTTAGACAAATCTGATTGTGATTAGTGGTGGCTCCTACCATTGGGATAATTTCTCCTTGACGATATTCATTTTTATCTTCGGACGTTTCCTCTAGGGCGAGATATTCTTCGGGAGTATAATATTTAGTTTCAGTAGTGGTTAACATTTTTGACTCTCCTTCCTATTCTATTTTCTAGGATACAGCATTTCTCTAAAAAGAGACAAAGTTATCCTTGAGGAAGGTTATCAATTGAGTGGCTCGGATTATATTTTTTCCTTAATCTCCGGCAAAAAATGCTGAGAAATCCATAATTAAAAATCTAACTATCAAAATTGCTCACTTCAAAGGTTAAAATAAACTAGATAAATAGTTTTATGTTTAGTTTCTCCTATGTTTAACTGGTTCCGTCGTCAGAAAGTCCAACCCGAACAAGAACAAGCACCCCCCGCACCCGTAGAGGAAACCCCCAGCGAGGCAACCAGTCAGGAAGAGTATTTAGATTGGGCCAAAAAAGCCTTTAAAAATATTCAAGAGAAAAAAGCCACGGCCGAGGCCGTCGTGAGCGAAACCCCTGAAACATCTATTGCTGAAACGGAACCTCCGCAAGAGGAAGAACCAGTTAAAGAAGAAGAAACCGAGGATAATACCCCCGCATGGCTGAAAAAATCCGATCGCCTCGAAATTCTCAAAGAAACCGCCATCGAAACTCCCACAGAACCGGATGAAGATTTTATCTGGTCGGCCAAAGTTTTAGCCAATCAGGGACGACAAGCAGAGGACGTTTCAGAAGAAGAAATCACCTGGTTAAAAAAATTGCGTCAGGGTTTAGGCAAAACGCGCCGCAGCTTGGTCAATCAGCTTAAGGCCGTGGTCGGTCAGGGTCCCCTCAATCAAGATGCGGTGGAGGAAATCGAAGCTTTATTGCTTCAGGCCGATGTGGGGGTAGATGCCACCGATTATATTATCACTACCCTCCAAAATAAGCTAAAACAGGAAGCTCTGCCCCCCGAAAAAGCGATCGAATATCTCAAAGAAATTATCCGCGAGATTTTAGATGCACCTTTAGCCAATTATAGCAACCCCGGTTTTGAGCCAGAAAAAGGTAAATTAAATATCTGGATGCTCACAGGAGTTAACGGAGTGGGTAAAACGACGACTATCGGCAAATTAGCCCATTTATCTAAACAATCTGGCTATAGTTGTATAATAGCCGCTGCCGACACCTTTCGCGCTGCTGCCGTGGAACAGGTGAAAGTTTGGGGAGAGCGATCGCAAGTCGAAGTCATTGCCAACCCGGGCAAAAATACCGACCCGGCCGCCGTGGTGTACGATGGCATCGAAGCCGCTAAATCCAGGGAGATAGAATTACTCTTAGTGGATACGGCGGGAAGATTGCAGAATAAAAAGAACTTAATGGCAGAATTAAGCAAAATTCGCCGCATTATCGACAAAAAAGCCGAGAGTGCCGTGGTGGAATCCCTTCTAGTTCTCGATGCCACTTTAGGACAAAACGGCCTGCGACAAGCAGAGGTTTTCTCGGAAGCTGCCCAATTAAGCGGCGTGATCCTGACTAAAATCGATGGTACAGCTAAAGGGGGTGTTGCCCTTGCCGTAGCGCGTCAGCTTAACCTACCGATTCGCTTTGTTGGCGCTGGGGAAGGAATCGAGGATCTGCGGCCCTTTTCCAGTTACGAATTCGTGGAAGCTTTACTGAGTGGCGATTGATCTCACCCCAGCTATCTTTCATAATCTTTTCATGGTTGCTTCATAATTGTCTCATTTTTAGCTATGCTAGAACTGGAGACTCGGGGTAAAAACTATGCAAAGGACAATTACAGTTAGTCATCTAGGAGTATATTATCGCGGCGTGGAGGCCCTACGGGATATCACCCTGAAAATTTATCCAGGACGATTAACCGGTATTATCGGTCCCAACGGTGCGGGCAAAAGTACCCTGATCAAAGCCATGCTA
Source organism: Microcystis ichthyoblabe FBCC-A1114 (assembly GCF_050500245.1). NCBI lineage: Bacteria > Bacillati > Cyanobacteriota > Cyanophyceae > Chroococcales > Microcystaceae > Microcystis > Microcystis ichthyoblabe. The sequence goes on from NZ_CP191408.1 coordinate 310,434, forward strand.
GGATTAATTCCCGTACAACAGGGAAGCGTTAACTATCAAGGGCAATCTCTACAGCAACAACTGGATAAAGTCGCTTATGTTCCCCAAAGATCTCAAATCGACTGGACCTATCCCGTCACCGCTTGGGATGTGGTAATGATGGGGAGAGTCAGAAAAACGGGTTGGTTTCGTCCTTTTTCCCATATTAGTCGTCAACGGGCTTTAAATGCCCTAGAACGGGTGGAAATGGCTGATTTGCGCCATCGTCCCCTCGGTCAGTTGTCGGGGGGACAACAGCAAAGAGTCTTTTTAGCCAGATCTTTGGCCCAAGAAGCGGAGATTTTCTGTTTTGATGAACCTTTCGTTGGGGTAGATCAAAAAACCGAGGGGGTTCTTTTTAATATCTTTGGTGAGTTAGCCCAAGAAAATAAAATTGTCATGGTGGTTAATCATGATTTAGGCGAATCTATCACTCATTTTGCTGATTTAATCCTCTTAAATAAAGAATTGATCCTCGCCGATCAACGATCTAAGGTCTTAACTGATTTTAATCTCCGGCGTGCCTATGGGGGTAAAGTCTCCTTCTATGATGCCATGACACCACCAGATCATCGCCGATCGAGTCTCGATTATCTCGATCGCTTCTCAAAAAACAATGCGATAAACTAGAAGCGAAGATATTTTGGCTGACTGCCGATAGGGACACCGATGACAACTATTTCCCCGCAAGAAGTAACAGGAACGATCGAACTGGCTCCTAACTATCGAATTCCCCTGTTTTTGGTAATTTTATCGCTGCCTTTACTCTTTTTACAGGTCTGGCTCGGAATAATTTTCTCCCTGTTAGGCCTATTCTTGATGTTCCAGACTACCCGCATTCGTCTCCAGTTTACCCCTACCTCCTTAGATGTCTATCTGTCCGGGCAACAAATTCGCTCCTTTCCCTACCAAGAATGGCAAAATTGGCGAATTTTCTGGAATAAAGTCCCGATACTATTTTATTTCAAAGAAATTAACAGCATTCATTTTTTGCCCATTATCTTTGACAGCGCAACCCTGAGACTGTGCCTGGAAAAATACTATCCTTTAGCAGCATCGCCAGCGATCGACTCAGAAGCGAACTAAGATTGAGTTAAAATTAGATTTGGCTAATAGCGTCTTAAGTAGGTAGGTGTTAAAAATTGTCAGATCCCCCCGCCTATCGGCACCCCCCTTATTAAGGGGGGCAGGGGGGATCCCCCGCCTATCGGCACCCCCCTTATTAAGGGGGGCAGGGGGGATCCCCCGCCTATCGGCACCCCCCTTATTAAGGGGGGCAGGGGGTATCCCCCGCCTATCGGCACCCCCCTTATTAAGGGGGGCAGGGGGGATCGAAGGCAAGATATATCGTCTATTAATTAGAACCACTTACTTAATTGCCTGCCTTGGCCCTTTGTTCGCTCTGCATTTCTAAAGCCGATGAATTCAGAAGATTTTAATGTTTTACCCCTTGACAAAATGACAGACTTACCCAATGAATCTGTCGAAGAATTTAGTTTTGATGATCTCTGGAACGATCGCCCAGTAGAGAATCCCCTGCCATCGGCAATCGCCCCCGAAGGCGAATTAGTTCCCGCAGCGCAGGCGGAACCCCTACGAGCAGAAATCGAGGCTCTAGAACGGCAAAAACAGAGCCTAGCGGCAGAAATCTCGGCATTAAAAGCGGAAAAAGAACGCTTGATCGCCGAGGAATTGGGGGATATCAAAGCTCAAATCGAAAGAATGCTCAAGGAGGGCGTAAAAGACCTAGAACAACGCAAACAGGCTTTAGAAGTGGCGATCGAACAGTTAGAACGCCGTCGTGAGCGGATTCGACAGGAAATGCGGAGTAATTTCGCCGGAGTCTCCCAGGATCTAGCCGTGCGGGTTCAGGGATTTAAAGACTATCTGGTGGGCAGTTTACAGGATTTGGCCGCGGCTGCCGAACAGTTGGAATTACCCCGTTTTGAAACCCCCGAAAAATCCCCCCGACCCGTGGAACCTCCCCAGCGAACTGAACGAGAGGAAAACCCCCGTCCATCCCGTGGCAGTCAAGGCCGGGATGATCGCGGAGAAATTCCCCGTCCCCCCCGTACCAGTAACCAGGGCCGGGATAATTGGCAAGAACCCCGTCGTTCTAATCGTTCGGGTTATGAATCGGAACCGGTGGGACAATCCACCCCTAGACAGGGCTTTTCTGAGCAAAATCAGCGCATACAAACTCTTTTAGAGCGTTATCGCAGTCGTCCTGACTATTACGGTCCGCCTTGGCAATTACGGCGCACTTTTGAACCAATTCACGCCGAACGGGTGCAACAGTGGTTCTTTAAACAGGGGGGCCGGGGTACTGTTCGCGGTATGGGCAGCCGTCTCCAGAATATTCTGGTCGCTTCGGCAATTATCTCGATTATGGCGGAATTACAGGGCGATCGCTTCCGTTCTCTCGTTCTGGCTAATAGTCCCGAACGTTTAGGCGAATGGCGGCGCGGTCTCCAAGATTGTCTCGGCATTTCCCGCGCCGATTTTGGACCTGACCGCGGCATCGTTCTCTTTGAGTCTCCCGAAGCTTTAATTCAAAAAGCGGAACGTTTAATCGACGATAAGTATTCACCGCTCATTATCATCGATGATACCGAAGAACGGCTGAATTTCGCTCTTTTACAATTCCCCTACTGGTTAGCTTTTGCCCCTGAACCCCAACAAAGTTCTAGTTATTGGTATTAACTAATTAGTCCTTGAGTAGTGCGATACATTGGGCTAAAGAAGCGTTAGTTTTCACCGCTTGCGGGTTAATATGGGTGGCAGCAGCTCGATAACCTTGTTCTAGGAGAGCTGCAATTAAATCTTCCCTTTTAGGTAGATCTAATTTGCCCCTTCTACCAATTTCCCGAAAGCTATAAAAATAGGGAGGAAAATCGTTTTCTTCCCCCATTATTTTTAACAATTTAACTACCTTTTTCCACTGCCATTGATCGGCTAAATCTGCCATTTTTTCTAGATAAAGGCGATCATGTAAACTGCCTAACCACAAGGGTCCAGTTAAGGTTAAAGGTTGCCCGTCCCCAGAACAAACTATCTTGCCTAACTTAGGCCAAGGCACTGATTGATATTCCCCGCAGCTATGACAATAACCGAGAAAACCGTAGTTATGACTATTTAATTGTCTATTAGCCGTTAACCGCACCATCACCCGATAACTTTGACCAAAAAAGAAGGAAAAAATCGGCGTAATTCCTAAACCTAACCGGGCCGATTCTAATTGCAAACCGGCGATAATTAATCTTAATCCCTGTTCGTGGGCAGCCGGATGATTGCGAGCAGATGCTCCATAATCAGCTAAACTATTTTCTAGATTATGACCCGTCAGCGTTCGTCCATCGGTATTAGTCAGATAAATTAAACCACCGATTTTAGTGGCTAAAGGAATAGCACTAAACAGAGATGCAGGGGAACCAAAAGCATCAATATCAACTAGATCATAATGGTCTTTTTCAAGATAACATTCTAGGAGAACTTCTTGAGCAGATTTATAGGTTATTTTCCCTTGTTTCTGTTGTAATAAACTCTCTAAGTTAGCGTCTAAAGTTGGCTTAATTTCTGGATTTCCATCATTAACCCACAGCCAATCCGCACCACTTTCTAACCAATACCTGAGCGCTCGCACACCAGAGCCGCTCATTACTTCTAAAACGCGCAAACTGCCCCGCTCTTTTTGGGCAATTGCCGCCCCTAAAACTCCTAAATCTCGGACGATTTTACTATCTGGTCTATAGAAAGTATTGTTGATATTAAATATCGCTTTTTCTTCCTGCATCGCTCATCTCATAATTAGCACTCGATCGCTACTTTTTTTCTTTCCACAATTCCCTAGTAGCGAAAAGGGTCAACCACTGCCAAAACCGATCAGACATCAAGATAGAGGATAAATCTAAAGATAGTGTGAAATTAGCAGAAATTGCCGATTTTTTTAGTATTATATCCCTGAAAAGCTGATAGTTTCCCCGTGGGAAGGGCAAATTAAAGGTAAAAAAACAGTTATTTTTTTACATCTTATAAGTAGTTAGATGTTAAAAACTATCAGTTCCCCCCTTATCAAGGGGGGATTAAGGGGGGATCGAACCCAACATCTATCTTAGATGCCCAGAGTTACGGCTAAAGTTTGATTGCTTCAAAAGTCAAGTGCTGATAGCGATTCCTGTGGGGTCGCTATTTTTTTCCTCCCCACCGACAAAATTGAGCAGCGCTCGTCGTCCCTGCTCGCCTCGATCGAGTAAAGTAATCTCTAGATAATTTTCCGGCAAAAAAGTTAAACGTTCCGACCATTCGATCGCCACTATCCCTAAATCTACCTCGATTCCCTGCCAATAATTTTCTAGGTACAGCGCCTCGATATCTTGACCCTGCAAACGATACAAATCCAAATGATACAAAGGAAGGCGGCCTTCGCTATACTCGTTAACGAGGGTGAAGGTAGGACTAGCTATAGGCTCTTGAATACCCAATCCTAAGCCAATTCCCTGTACTAAGGTGGTTTTTCCCGCTCCCAAATCGCCTTTTAATAAAATTACACTGCCGGAGGCCAAGGTTTGCCCCAGTTTTTCCCCTAAATTGACAGTAGCTTCTCGATCGGGTAAGTCGATAATCATTTTTTTCCGCTAGGATGCCAATTAACCACTGATTCTAATATAGCGATCAGAGCAGCTTTCTGACCTTCTTGGCTCTGGGGGGCCAAATTTGGTCTTTTGATCGATAAAAATAGAAGCAGTTAAACTAATCTCTTATCTCTTAGTCTTACCTTTGGTCAAATGGTCGCCATCAAGACAGAGATAAGCGATCGGCGAAACCTTCTGGTAGATTAGACTAAATGGGAATTGGTTAACTGCTTTTATAAAATTGATTGTTCCCTAACCATCAGCATTGTCTGGGGTCGAAGGGAATAAAACAACCGAAGTTTAGGACTTTAAGTCAGAAGTTAAGAAAAACAGTGAAATTATTATTTTTGAGTAATGGCCACGGTGAAGATGAGATCGCGATCCGGATTATTAAAAGACTGCAATCATCTCCCCACTGTCCGGGTATTACTGCTTTACCCCTAGTGGGTAACGGTTATGCTTATACTCGTCTGGGGATTCCCCTTCTCGATCGAGGTCAAAAAATGCCCTCTGGGGGTTTTATCACTAGGGATGCGAAACAATTATGGCGAGATCTACGGGAGGGATTATTAGGATTAACCTCCCGTCAATACCGTCTGGTCAGAAATTGGGGCCAAGAAGGGGGAAAAATTGTTGCGGTGGGAGATATCTTACCCCTTGCCCTTGCTTGGTTAAGCGGGACAGATTATGCTTTTGTGGGAACGGCTAAATCAGAATACTATCTCCGGGATGAGCAGGGATGGTTAGATAGTAGCTCGATGATCGATCGCCTTTGGGGTTCCTACTATTATCCCTGGGAACGCTGGTTAATGGCTCATCCTCGCTGTCGGGGGGTTTTTCCCCGGGATAGTTTAACTAGCAAAATTTTACAACAGTGGTCAATTCCCGTTGTCGATGGGGGTAATCCGATGATGGATGACCTTTTACCCTCCATAACGGGCGATTTTCCCCAAGATTGCCTAAATATTCTGCTGCTACCCGGTTCGCGCTTTCCCGAATCTCTCCACAATTGGCAGCAAATTCTCGCAGATGTGGCCGCCATTATCGGCCGTTTTCCCGATTACAAGCTGGAGTTTTTGTCGGCGATCGCTCCTTCTCTCCCCCTAGAATCTTTTACGGCTGCTTTAATTGACCGGGGTTGGCGAGAACATAGCACAAATAAGTTTATTTGTCAAGAGGTATTTATAACTATTTCTCAAAGGGATTACGCCGAATATTTAGGCCGTTGCCATCTAGCGATCGCCATGGCGGGAACTGCCACGGAACAGTTCGTCGGTTTGGGTAAACCGGCGATCACAATTGCGGGATCTGGACCACAGTTTACTCCCCATTTTGCCAAACTGCAACAGCGTTTATTAGGCTGTTCAATTCTCTTAGGCGATAGTGCCGAGTCAGTGCCAGACAAGTTAGAATATTTATTACAAAATCCCCCAAAGTGGCAAAAAATCGCCTTTAATGGTCGTCAGAGAATGGGTTCAGCCGGTGCCTCCGATCGCATTGCCCAATGGTTACTAGGCAATTTTTGCCCTTAAACGAAAGTATCGGTCTGATTTTCGCCGCTAGTGGTCCCCTCAAAAATAGTTTCTAGGGCGATTTTTTGGGCGCTTGGTTGTTGTCCGTAGCTGAAAAGATAGGGAATGTCTCCGCTTTGTTGACGAAACCACTGGAAAACGTAGGGACTACCATAAACAATCAATGCTTGAATTTGTCCGGTTTTCAGCAAAGCTTGATAGATAGCTTTCGTTTCGTCCCTTAATCCGGCACTACCCCGAAAAGGATTACCACGGATAAATACTTGTAGGAGAGTCGTTTCTGGGGAGACGAGGGACTGATTAAAGGTGCTACGGTCGATTATTTGGGTTTGATAACCCCATTGTCGGGGAATTGTCACCGCCGGACAAGAGCGATCAAGAAAGTCACAGTTGAGTAAATCATCGATAATGATTAAATTGCGGCCTTGAGTGGCTTGAATCGGTAAATTAGCGCTAACTGTTTGGGAATCTTTTAAAATATCGCTGACAATCTCTAGAGCTTGCGGTGCCGCTAAACTGCTTAAGGATTCTAAGGATGGCTGTCTTTGCCCCAATTTCTCTTTTGCTCGTTGAATACGTTGCCAAGAATCATTAATTCTCGCTTCGCTAATTGTACCCGCTTGCACGGCACTATACACCGCTTCGATCGCTTCGATCGGATCGGGAGGCATTAACAGTATATCAGCCCCCGCCTGTACCGCCCTCACTGCTATGGCGGCAGCACTGGCAATTTTGGTCACTCCTCCCATAATCAGGGCATCGGTGACGATTAAACCCTGAAAACCGAGATTTTGGCGCAGTTTTTCCGCGAGAATTTTCGAGGAAAGAGTGGCGGGAAACTCGGCATCCCAAGCGGGAATTAACAGATGGCCTGACATAATACTATCAACCCCCGACTCGATCGCCGCTTGAAAGGGGGGCAATTCGATCGCTTCTAGGCGATGATCATCGTGGTTGATGATGGGAAGATCGAGATGGGAGTCATTGCTGGTGTCACCGTGGCCGGGAAAATGTTTGGCCGTGGTCAAAACTGGATAGGAATCGGCCCCTAAAATAAAAGCTTGAGCTAGATTAGCGACGATTTCGGGAGTTTCAGCGAAGGAACGAATATTGATAACGGGATTGTCGGGATTATTGTTCACATCGACAATTGGGGCTAAAATCCAGTTAATCCCGATCGCTAGGGCCTCCTTAGCGGTAATTGCTCCCATTTCCCTAGCATATTCTGTGGCTTTTGTCAAGCTTTTTTCGGCTATTTTTCCTAAAGCCATCGGGGGGGGAAACCAAGTAGCACCGGAGAACCTTTGGCCGACTCCCTCCTCGATATCGGCGGCAATGAGCAGAGGATTATCCCTGGACCAACTTTGTAATTGTTGGCTACGGAAAGCGATTTCGGCGGCGCTGCCTCCTAAGAGAATTACCCCACCGAGGTGGAGGGTTTCTAACCAATGTTTCAGGGTGGCGTTGACAGGTTCCCAAGCAGGATAGCGGATTTGTTGGTCAAAGAGATAGCCGGAAGCGCGGACTACTATCATCTGACCAATACGTTCTTTTAGGGATAAAATGCGATCGCTCATTATTCAGTTATCAGTTATCAGTTATCAGTTATCAGGAGACAGGAGACAGGAGATTATTTTTATTTGTTCTCCCCATACCCCAATTCATAATTCATAATTCATAATTCATAATTCCCCCACTTCCCCATCACCCCACACCCTACACCCTCTTTCAAGTCAGGAGACTCCGAGACAGGAGACAGGGAGAAAAAAGACGGCTAATAGTTCTATTCTTCTTCGGAATCGTCATCTTCTGGGGGTCGATCGGTTTTAATATGATCAAGAAGATGTAACATTCGATCGCCGCGTTCAAGAGAAGAATCTTCTAGGAAGACCACTTCGGGGGTACGTCTCAGACGGATGCGTTGGCCCAGTTCACGTCGGACGAATCCCGCAGCAGCTTTTAACCCGGCCATGGTTTCGGCCTTTGCATCTTTGTTGCCGTAGATAGACACAAAAATCCTAGCGTGTTGTAGGTCGTGGGAGAGATCTACATCGGTAACGCTAACCATACCGGCACCGACGCGATCATCTTTAATTTCCATTAATAACATTTGGCTGACCTCGCGCTTAATTAGCGAGGACACGCGAGATACTCGACGATCATTGGCCATAATTTTCGTCCCCTAAAAACAGCGAAACCTTTACCATTGTATCAAGCTAATCCGAGCATGGCTTTGAGGGTGAAATAAAGAAAGGCGAAAGTTCCCCCCAGAAAGCCCACAAGTGCGATCGCTGTGAGGGGATTTTTTAATAAAGGGGCCAACCAGCCGAAAAAGGCGAAGAAAATCCCTAAACTAAAGCTAATCAGATAGCGGGGGTAACGGCTCACGTTATCAAAAAAGTCGCCCATAAATTTTATTTATTATCTTTGTCCGTAAGTAATTATAGCAGTAAGCTTCGATGCTGCCACGCCGCCCGATTCAAGGAACTTAACAGAATCTCTAGACTTTTGTACTATTTAGCAGTACAACATCTGGCTGGAGAGAAATACGGAATCACTCTACTCTAGATACAGTTAAGGGTACAGCCATTTTCAAGCTGGCGACGGGCATCGATCGATCCCTGAATTTCGGCTAACCAAAAGAGGATAATTAATAGCCGGATGACAGCGATCGAATATCGAATCTTGGCGGAGAGAGTCAGAAATTTCCCCGACTAATAAGGGATTGTTAAAACTTAGCTCCAAACTAACTTTTGGATGGGTGCAAGGTTGGCATTGATACCTTAATACCTTAATTTAGCAACGACTAAGAATGCGGTGCTGGGGCAGAGGGTGATTAGATAGATAAATTCTAATTGTTAAGAAAATCTTAAACTTGGGTGTTGTCTGGAAAAAATCCGTCTAGGATTACAGTTATGATCGTCGAACAGTAAGCTCGATAATAAGTTCGCAGGAACATTTAAAATTAAACACTTATGGCTCTTCGTTTTGTGTCATGCAATGGACGGGGGTTATAAGGGATGGAACACTTATATAGAAAGGCATTTAGCGATTTTTGTCAATTATTTTCGATCTAGAGCGAACTAATCAATTAAGTCTTTTACCAGATAAGGATTTAGTCGATTTATGCCCTCATATCGAACCATACCAAGTAACGAAGAACCACACTTATTTCCTAAATTCATAAATGTCCTATGTTAAAGATTGCCACAATTCCCTATCCAATTGCCACAAAATACAAAAGCTTGTTTGGACAGGCAGAACCAATAGTAAAAAACCCTATTTGGTTGAACTGTTTTGCTCGTGGTGTCGATGGTCGTGTTTATCGAAAGTGGTTCAACAACAACGCCGGGTGGAAACCATCTGACTTTGATTGGCAGCCGCTTGGGGGAGGGATTACGGATTACCCAGTTGCAGTGGCATGGTCTAGCGATCGACTTGATATTTTTGCCCGCGGTGTTGATGGCGCTCTGTATCACAATTATGGAAGTAACAACGATAAACCTTTAGCAGGATGGGAACTACTGGGTGGTCTGATTCAAGGTTCTCCTACAGTTGTTTCTTGGGGAACTAATCGAATCGATATTTTTGCCCGTGGCACGGATAATCGTATTTACCACAAGTGGTGGGATGGCAAGGGATGGAAACCCTCACAATTAGATTGGCAACCCCTGTTGGGGATTGAAACATCTGAGCCTCCTGCCGCAGTAACATGGTCTAAAGGTCGTTTAGACATTTTCGTACTCGGTTTAGACGGGAATGTGTATCACAACTATGGAAATGGCAATCCTAATAACTGGAGCGGATGGGAAACACTAGGTGGCTCACCGTTAAAAGGAGCGCCAACGGTTGTTTCTTGGGGGGCTGAGAGGATTGATATTTTCGTCCGGTCGTGGGATGGTACCATTAAACACAAATTATGGGATGGAGTATTTCCCTGGAAACCATCACAATTAGATTGGTATGATGTAGGTGGTCCGATTAACACCAATAGACCGGGTACATCTGACCCTCCTGCTGCGGTTGCATGGTCCAAAGGCCGGCTAGACGTATTTATACGCGGACAAAAAGAGGGGGCTGTGCATCATAATTATGGCAATGGAAGTCCTGGCAGTTGGAGTGGATGGCAATCACTGGGGGGCAAAATCCAAGGACCTCCTACAGTTGTTTCTTGGGGGACTAACAGGCTTGATGTTTTTGCCCGTGGCATGGATGATGGGGTTTGGCACAAGTGGTGGGATGGCGTACCCCCCTGGAAGGGTTGGGAATTATTGGATAAACCAGTGAGTCCATCAATCGTTGTTTTTACTACAAAGAATCAAACTGGTGGAGCCATAAGGGTTAGCGGTAAAGGTTTTACCCCTGGTGGAAGAGTCAAGTTCTATGTTGAGAATCTAGTCAATCAAAAGAATCCATTCCATCTGACGGAAGATCGTGCAGATGCACAGGGACAGTTTTCGGAAAAAACTAATTTCTTCCAGGCCAACTGTTGGCCAAATCAAGTTAATCCTGCTGTAATTCGCGCAGTTGATGTGGTGACTGGTGCATCAGCAACAGGGACATCAAATGCTTATACTTGCTAATTGTTTATTAAGTTTGATCCCATCGCCTCGTAGCGACTGTTTTGATTGTCAAGGGGTAATTCAAAAAACACTCAAGCAGTTACCCTAAAACTCAAAATCTCAAGCCGAAAAAAAACGCAGGAAAAGCTAATCCGATCAGGCTAAAATAAAGCAGCTAAAACCCTTGATCAGAGACAAGAAGGGGTGTGATACTAAATCTCGTCATTAGAGACTGATTATCTATTGCCCCTTTTGTCTATTGCGGCTCTTCTCGACTTTGTGTGATAATTTTTGCTTATAGAATCATGAAATGCTTACTGGGAAAGACTTTTAGGACTATTTTGCTGAAGAAACTATCAGTATAGACCCCGTTTCCACACAGAAACCAGAAGAGCCCTATTGCCTATTGCTTGTCCTGATATGTAGCCTATACTCAACGGATTTAGTGTGAATCTCTGGCGCAGAAAATCCCTAAACTAAAGCTAATCAGATAGCGGGGGTAACGGCTCACGTTATCAAAAAAGTCGCCCATAAATTTTATTTATTATCTTTGTCCGTAAGTAATTATAGCAGTAAGCTTCGATGTTCAAGGGTAATTCGATAATTTCCCCGATTGAGTTTCACTGGGATTGTGGGACATCCGGCGCGAGAATCATCAATTGTCCCTCCTTATCCTCGCGAATGGCTAGAATCGCCGGACGTTCATTTTCTGCCGACTGAGGGGATAACCCGCGAAAAACATAAGTCCAATTGTTATTTTGGATTAATAACCGCCAAACTCGCGGGGGATTGACTTTACTATCATTCGTTTCTTTTCCCCGCAGCTCTTCGAGTAATTTAGTCTCACCGATAATTCGATAACCTTTGAGAGAAGGATCGGTAAAAACATCCTCTGGATTACGACCGATCGCTATCTGTTTTTCTGGTAAAACTAAAGTGATAACTGGTAAGGTAGAACTATCATTAACTGCATCGCGACGGGCATCGATCGATCCCTGAATTCGGGCTAACCAAAAAAGAATAATTAATAGCCAAATAACAGCGATCAAATCTTTTCGGAGAGCTTCGGGAATTCCCCGGACTAATAAACCTAGGGGGTGAAATATTTGATGAAATTCCCGTTTAGATTGACTGACAATTAAATAGGATGGCAGGGGAGACAAAATCCAGAGGGTAAATTGAATCGCAAAGGCAACGGCAACCAGCGCCAGAAAAGTTCGCAGCAACGCCCCGAAATCGCCACAGAAGACCTGTATCGGCACGAAAAGGAAGGAACGCAAGGGCAAGTGCAGACGGTTAATCTCAAGGCTAAACCAGCCGAAATAGGACTACCGATAAATCCATCCCGTAAAATAGAGAAAAATCCCCAGCAAACCGAGAAGACTGGCGAAAGTTCCTAGTATCTGTGTTCCGGGAGGGGGCGAATTCGGAGCGCTCACGGTAAAATGTCCCTGATTGGCGTTTTCGATCGCTATCCTACTCGATCGATCGGGTTCTATCGCCAGTTCTTTGTATTTTATCAAGGAGAATAACCCATGTCCATCGACGATCCCCGACAAGTTCGTTTGTTAATTGAGAAAATGGAAGCGAGTTTACCAATCCCTGTGCGTGCAACTCCCGAAACGTTAAAACTAGCTGAAACAAAAGGCGAGCGATACAAACCCGATCACCAGTTTTCGATCGATAAAATTTTCTACACGGGAGACGAGGGGGGAATTATTTGTTTCCTAAAAAATGAATTGGGAAAACAAACGGGTCTTATCTGTTCTTTAACCCATCTACGCATCGATAACGATCATCCGTTAGCGGCGGATATTCAATCCTACCAGAAAAAGCGATCGATGCGGATCGCACTACAGGATGGCAAAACTGGAAAAGCCCTCCGTATTGCCAAACAAAACCGCCCGAAAAAAGGTTTCGGAAAGTAAAAATATATTGATAAAAACCGCAGGTTGGGTTACTGTTACTCCTAACCCACCGCATCCAAGATCGAAAACAGAACCAACCCAATCCCGATCATTCAGGCAAGGTAAAGATGAAAAAACTCTACCCAATAATAACCGCAACTAGCCTAGTTTTTATCGCCTCTCTTGCTGGCTATCATCTACCAGCCACCGGCGATCTATCTCCCGTCAAGAAAATCCCCGTATTCATGCCGGATGATACGAAAGTATCTTTAAAAAATGGCACTTCTCTATCTGGGAGATTAATCAAGTTCGATTCCCAAGCAAAAACGATCGCTTTAGGGAGAGAATCAAAAACAAAAGAAGTGGCAACGAAAGAGATCAAACAGATAGAGTTTCAAGGCAAAGTAATTATCAGAGAATCCCAATCTCTTGTCATTAGTGTAGTAGAAGAATTATTAAATGACGAACAACAACAGAATAGAGAACGCTGGCATGAACCCCTACAGAACTTCAAAATTGTTGATGTTAATGAAGGAAAAGCGGAAGTAACTTTAACCTCGCTAAACCCTCGACAAATAGGATATATATCGGGTGTATTGCATAACAGTTCCTACGTTGTCGAGGAAATTAAGTTCAACCCCTCGGACAAAATTGGGATTCAAGTAAACCGTTGTGTAGCTACTTACCAATATGGGAGGTGCTATGATTGATATATTTACTCAGTCAAAAAACGATGATTAAGTTAAAAGTCACAACGGTAGGGAACTCTATGGGGGTGATTTTCCCGAAAGAGTTGGTGGAGAAGCTGCGCCTTAGTAAAGGCGATATGCTCTACCTCTTGGAAACGCCGAATGGCTTTGAGCTTACACCCTACGACCCCGAATTTGTCCAGCAAATGGAAGTGGCGGAGGAAGTGATGCGCGAAGACTGGAATGTTTTGAGAAAGCTGGCAACTTAGGCTCATGAACCAGCTAATCTGGATAGCTGATGGGGTAGCTCTCGCGATTCATCACCGCCAAATAGCCGAGCATGGTGGATTAGAGGGTATTCGAGATGAGGGGTTGCTAGAAAGCGCACTTTCCCGACCGCAAAATCTTCTGGCTTATTCTGAGTCGCATCCTGACATGGCTTCTTTGGCAGCAGCCTAAGCTTATGGGATTGTCAAGAATCACCCTTTTGTAGATGGGAATAAGAGAACGGCCTATGTAGTGACGAGGACTTTTCTGAGGCTCAATGGCTACGATCTTCAAGCTTCTAGTCAAGAAAAATACCAGATATGGATCGATCTTGCTGTTGGTAAGCTTTCAGAGGAAGAATTAGGGACTTGCGCTTTGATAATGTACCTTTTGGGCGAACGCAGTTCGCCCCTACATTGTGGACAAAATCCGTTACTGTAGGGGCGCAAAGCTTGCGCCCTCCGATCGATTGGGATATTATTCCCACGCAAGTCCCTTAGCTGATTGGATTAGGAAACATTTATTAAAGATTCTTCTAATGTCGGGTTAGCGAGGGGAAAAATCATGTCATTGATCAGATCTTCGTACTTAAATAGGACTGTTATCGCATGAAATTTAACAAGGGAGTTGAATATGATTACCTTTGAAAACGCGCTGGAGTTGGTTAGTCAATTACCCAGGGAACAGCAAGAAATGTTAATCGAGTCAGGGGAGAATATCAGGAATTGAGAGCTTGTTCCTGTAGTTATGATTGCCGCATCATTTTCTATTTGGAACGAGACGAAAAAACTCAAACAGATAGGATAGTTTTGATTAACATTGGAACTCATGATGAGGTGTATTAACTAATAACTGATAGCGGAAATAACTATGAATCCCAAATTTTACGCCTTACTTACCCTTTCCCTAGTGGCTACCGTCACCCTACCAGTTGTTAACGGGAAACTCTCCTCTCTCGTCCCTGCGGTAATAGCGCAAAATACGGATGCGAGGAAAGCCTAAAATTGTTAAGTGATGTGAGAAATTCAGGAAATTTTCTGCAATGCCCGACCTTTTTCTCTCCGTAAGCTACAGACGAAAAATGGCAACAGCAGCATCTATCAGTAATTTTTGATGAGCCTCAATTTCACTCTTTGTCCAAGCTGTCTTTGAGCCTATCTCTTGAGTTAATAAAACTGAAGATTTTTGATAGAGCGGTTTTTTAGTAGAAAAATTGTCGTTGCCTCCAATACTATTTTGTGCAGGGTCTAAAATAGTAAGATTGCCAAGAGAATTTTTGAGTTGGTCAAGCTCATTATCTTGGTCAGATTCACTGACGTTACGAGGATATATATGTTCGATCGATGTGCCAGCAAAGTCATATAATCTGCTTTTGTCAAGACATACAGACTCACCACTTGCACCGTCTTTGTACCATTGATAGTAATACTCAATTGTCATTAAAAAATATTTTAGAGGCTTGTTGCTACCACCAGATTCTTGATATTCAAGGGTAACTAGGTTATCCCTGAATTTTTGATCTGATGCCTTTGATTCCATAAGTTTTTGTAGCTCATTTCTGAGATTATTAACATTATAATTATTGGGATTTTTGCGAATATTAAGAGCCTCTTTGGCGTAGATATTTTTAAGCGGTGTTATGTGTTGATTACATACTATTTTATACCGAAAGAATACCTTTTCTAAAATATTAACTATTTCTGAGAATGATTTTTGATTGAGTTCAGATGCTGCCAGTAATAAAGGAATTGATAAAGTATGTCCAAGTTCAACTATAAGAATGTTCAAACGAGTTTTATCCCAACTGGTTAGAGGTTGCCGAAGTTCATACAACCATTCTCCTTTTACCAGTTTTCTACACTTAAAAATGTCTTCGTGAGTCTTTTTTACTACTTGATAAATTTTTTCGGCATCATCTTCTGTAAAATTTTGTTTCTTATGTTGTGGGAAAAATTTATCAAGAAACATATCAAAAACGGCATTCTGTTTTGGTCTATTACCTTGATAAGAATCATAAATCCAATTTAAATAATCAGTTGTGTCGGTTGGTGAATCGGACAGGATATTGTCCCATAATTTTTCTACAGAATCTTGGTTTCTGGAATAGCCTTCGAGAAGTTCCAATGTTTTAGCTCTTAATAAATCTCCATCTGTAAGATTGGTTCCTCGATCATTAATAACTTGAAAAAGTCTAAAAGCATCCTCTCTATTTTCAGTTACCATGTGCAAAATTGTAAAATCATTGTCTAATATATTTTGAATAATTTCGAGATCATCTATCTTGTGGTTCTTCGGTTTGTCTTATGCAATGGACGGGGTTATAAGGAATGAAACCTTTATAGAGACAGACATTGCCGCAATTTTTGTCAATTGTTTGCGATCTGGAGCGAACTAATCAATTAAATCTCTTGCCAGATAAGGATTGAGTCGATTTATGCCCCCCTATCGAACCATACCAAGTCCCGAAGAGCCTATCTTGTTTTCTATTCTGTGATGACCATTGATTATTCTTTGGATTTCATCTAATAAAGTTTTATGTGCAAATGAAATTTTATTGTGTGAGTCTCTTGAGGGAGATGGATTTATATTACGAATCAAGTCTTTATAGAAAGGGCTGTCGGCCGTTGAAAGTGTTAAAACTTCCACAGGGGTTACTTGTCTCTGAATCTCTTGATCGAATTCAATAAATCTGTTTGACAAATCTTGAATACGTTTGTTGATAATTGATACTAAATCATTTTCCCCTGGTGACTGTTGAGCCTCTGATTTTAGGTTCTGATAAGTTTGAATCATACAAGCAACCAACAAAGCAAATGTAGCTATTCTTTGTTGTCCATCAATTATTTCATATTTATGCTGATCAAATGCTCCAACAACAGGGTGTTTGACACTCAGAATGCCACCAAAAAAATGATTTATTGGCGAATCTTGCTTTCTTTTTTCAAAGCAATTAAGTAAATCCTTGATAAAATCTGAGACTGATTCTGATTCCCAGGCATAAGCTCTCTGATATTTAGGAATAAAAAACGTAGATTGACGCTTAAAAAGTACACCGACCGATGTGTATGTGGGTTCAATCTTCATAACTCATCTAAGCCTATAGAACATTTCAGTACAGTATCTAGAACGGGAAAAGAACTAACTGAGCCTATTCAATGCTAACATACCCCAGCAGGCGAAGACAAGTCCTCTGAGGCAATTAATTCGATTATGATGGCTGAATTCTATCAAAATCTCCAGAAAGGAATGAGCAAAAGCGCATCGATGAGAGAGGCAAAATTAAGCCTGATCGAAAAGTATCCCCACCCTTATTTTTGGTCGCTATTTATTTTGATTGGGGCTGCTAATTAGACCTCTTGCATAATTTTTTTATGGTATAATGGAAGGCCTTGCTTTTTTCTCGATTTTTAGATGGAAGTGGAAAAAAGAATAAAATGTAATCTTAGGTCAGGAAATCATCCATACTTTTGCTATGTTTATTAGCAAAAATATGGATTATCAAAACTTATCAGATGAACAGTTCAAACGCCGTTTCGGTGTGTATAAACAAACCTATAGAAAGATGGTAGGATGGTAGAATCAGTAAAAAGTGTTGAAGCCGACTCTAATTCAGTATCTAAAAGCGGACCGAAACCTAAACTATCTATAGAAGAACAAGTTTTAGTAACGTTAGAATATTGGCTCTTCTAGGTTCTGTGTGATAAGTTTAATTGACATTATGATCGATCGATCTTTGTGTCCTTTGTGTCTTTGTGGTTCGTTCCACCCCCTCGCTCTTGAGAAATGTATCTTAGAATACATTTTACCCACCAAAGCTGGGAGAGCCGAATATTGGCGAGAATATAGAACATATTTTCACATTGGTACAAGCGGTCAAATATCAGAATTAACTATAGGCTGTAAATAAGACGGAAAAAATGCTTTCACAATCGGGAAACTTCCGTTTAAAAGGAAAAAAAGCTCTACTAAATCAAGCAGAGATACCGGTCGTAAGGGTAGTGGATGTAACGGAAACTCCCATTGAACGCCCCAAAAAGAAACAGAAAAATTTTTTTTTCAGATAAATAAAAGGTTCTTCGTTACTTGTTATGGTTCGATAGTGCGGCATAAATCCACTAAATCCTTATCTGGCAAGAGATTTAATTGATTTAGTTCGCTCTAGATTGAAAACAATTGACAAAAATCGCCAAATGTTTTTCTCTATAATAGTTTGATTCCTTATAACCCTGTACGTTGCATAAGACAAACCGAAGAACCGTTTTATTTTCCCCCAATATCTTATCATCTAAAATGAAATAGCCCCGGGTGTTAGGAGGAATTTGCCCTATTTCCCAACACCCTAACAACTTAGATAATTAACCCCTTTGTCGAGTATTAATCACCTTACCAGCTGCATTAACTAACTCTAGCTGTAGCGGCATTTGTCCCATAGCGTGAGTGGAACAACTTAAACAGGGATCATAGCAACGAATACCCGCTTCTACGCGGTTTAACATCGCTTCGGGAATTTCACCACCATGGATATAATGTTGGGCGATTTGTTTCACCGTTTGATTCATGGCCAAATTATTATTACCTGTGGCAATAATTAAATTCACCGTTTCAATCAAACCATTTTCATCCACTTTATAATCATGGAATAAAGTACCCCGGGGCGCTTCACTAACTCCCACCCCTTGCAGATTATTAATTCCTGCTTCGGCCCGGCAGCGTTGAGAAACTATATCGGGATCATCGATTAAACGTTCAATCTGTTCTAAACAAGCCAAAATCTCGACTAAACGAGCATAATGATAATAAAAAGAAGAGGTTGCTACACCACCGACCCGATGGCGATATTCGCGTAACTCGATATCCGCTCCCTCCGTGCCAAAATGGGAACAAACATTTAAGCGGGCCAAGGGACCAACTCGATAGATACCATTGGGATAACCGAGGGGTTTATAGTAGGGAAACTTCAAATAAGACCATTTTTCCACTGATTCGCCGATATAATCGCGATAATTGTCTTCGCTCAGGTTATCGGCTACGATATTGCCTTGACTATCGGTAAAACGAATATGACCACCGTAGTGTTCCCACTCGTCCCGTTTACCAACCAATCCCATAAATAGAGAAGGGAAATTACCAAAAGCGGCGATTTCTGTGGTTAAATTGTCCAGAAGTCCTTTAAATAGGTTTAAAGCCGTGTAAAGAGTCGCTTTAGACTCCGGCAGTCGTTCTTTAATCCATTGTCGCCCTTCTTCGCTTAAAGGGGAACGCACACCCCCCGGGACAGACCAAGCGGGGTGAATTTTTTTTGCTCCCAAAAGTTCAATAACTTTCTGTCCAAATTGACGTAAACGGATGCCTGCTCGCGCTAGGTCGGGATCGGCCGCAATTAAACCGAAAACATTCCGTTTAGCGGGGTCACTTTCCCAACCAAGCAGAAAATCGGGACTGCTAAGATGAAAAAAGCTTAAAGCATGGGATTGGGTTAATTGTCCCAAATTCATCAAGCGCCGCAGTTTTTCACCCGCAGGGGGGATTTGCACCGCTAGAATTTTATCGCCGGTTTTGGCGGCACAAAGTAGGTGACTAACGGGGCAAATGCCGCAAATTCGGGCAGTAATTCCCGCCATCTCCCACATCGGCCGTCCCTCGCAGAATTTCTCGAAACCACGATACTCGACCACATGAAAACGCACGTCATCCACTTCCCCCCCATCGTCAAGGAAAATCGAGATCTTGGCATGGCCTTCGATCCGGGTGACGGGATCGATAACGACGGTTTTAGTCATAGTAAGTCCTCATTGTTCAGGAGTTCCACAGAACGGCATTGTGGAGACTGCGATCGAGCTTGGTTTCGACGGTAATTTATCCCGATCTCCGCCCTGCTGTTTCTATGATAGTTATTACTCCCCTAGCAATCCTAATTTTTATAACAATTTTTCCCGATTCTCAATCGCGGCTAATTTGGCATTTTGTAACAAATACTACAGAAAATAGTTCGGAAATCCGCAATGATTACATCTCACTTTGCTGGTGTTGATCGGTCATTATATATATAGAAGTCGGTTCTCGGCTGTCAGTCTTCCTCTCAAAGCTGAGGGCGAAAGGGTCGGAAGTCAGCCAAATTGTTTATGACTAATCGGGAAAATCACCTTTTTGTCTTGTAATCTTACCTAACAGTATCAGCGGCACTGCCGAGGATTCGGGAAAAAGCGACCCAAAAACAAGCGATTGTAGTTGATAGTTCTAGGCTGTAATACTTTTGTTCTAAATGTTGGGGGAAAAAGGATAAACCTAACATCATACCAAAGAATGAATTAGCTTTGAACCTTTAGGGGATTGTCTGCGTCTAAAAGCACAGGATACAATCAAAGGAATTCCGAATCGAACTCATACCGACTTCAGATAAGCCAGACTCACCCGCGAGTCGGAATAGTAACAGACTTTTTCTGTGTCAAGGAGTCACCACCAAACCAATGCCCACAGCAAAAACCAACCAAACTCAACCACAGCCCACCCTCAATGCCGATATGGTGCGTACCTATCTGCACGAAATTGGGCGGGTTCCCCTCCTAACTCACGAACAAGAAATTATTTACGGCAAACAAGTCCAACGGATGATGAGCCTGTTAGAAGCGAAAGAAGCACTATCGAAACAATTAGGACGGGAACCACAGCGCTTGGAGTGGGCGGATTCGGTGAATTTAAGCGAAAATGAACTGGATCGCGCCTTGAAAACTGGCGATCGAGCTAAACGGAAAATGATTGAGGCTAACCTCCGCTTGGTAGTTGCGATCGCAAAGAAATATCAAAAGCGGAACATGGAATTCCTCGATCTAATTCAAGAGGGTAGTCTGGGATTAGAAAGAGGTGTAGAGAAATTTGATCCCACCAAAGGTTATAAATTTTCTACCTATGCTTACTGGTGGATTCGACAAGCGATTACCCGTGCGATCGCTCAACAGGCCCGCACCATTCGTTTACCCATCCATATCACCGAAAAACTGAATAAAATCAAAAGAACCCAGCGCGAACTCGCCCAAAAACTGGGAAGAAGTGCCACCCCTGCCGAGATTGCCCTGGAATTAGAGCTAGAACCCGCTCAAATCCGCGAATATCTCAGTATGGCTCGTCAACCCATCTCCCTTGATGTGCGCGTCGGCGATAACCAAGATACGGAATTGTCGGAATTATTGGAAGATAGCGGAGTTTCTCCCGATACCTTCATCACCCAAGAGTTATTACGGCAAGACTTAGCCAATCTCCTGGCCGAATTAACCCCCCAACAACGGGAAGTGATTACTCTCCGTTTCGGTTTAACCGATGGCAAGGAGTTATCCCTAGCCAAAATCGGTCAGAGAATGAACATCAGTCGGGAACGGGTGCGACAATTAGAACACCAGGCCCTGGCTCATTTACGCCGTCGCCGGGCCAACGTCAAGGAATATATTGTCGCTAGTTAGTAAGATTAGCAAATAACCAAGAAGGAGAGTTCAAGCTCTCTTTTTTTTGGGTTTAATTAATATAGAATCCCGATTAGTTTTCACCTGTGGCAGTTCCGTCATGACTAGATCAACAGAAACAGCGACCCCAACACTATACGAAGAAGATTTTTATCTCTGGCTAAAAACCACGGCAGAACAATTAAAAAAAGGCCAGTTTGCCGAGGTGGATTTAGACAATTTAATTGAGGAGATTGAATCGATGGGGAGAAGTGAAAGACACGCGCTCAAAAGTCTTTTAACTCGTCTCCTAGAACATTTACTCAAATTAACTTACTGGCAATCGGAAAGAGACCGGAATGGTAATCATTGGAATGGAGAAATCAATAATTTTCGGGCAGAAATTCAAGATTTACTGGAGGATAGCCCTAGTTTAAAGCCCTATCTTCGGGAGATTTTTGAGCCATCCTACCATACAGCTTTAGAGGCCGTCCGGAAAAAAATGGGTTTATCCCCCGGCGGTTTACCCAGTCAGATAATTTTTAATCTCGAACAGGTTTTAGATCATCAATGGCTGCCGATCGATTGGGAATAAACTATTGACTATCTAATACTAAATCTGGTTATTAAAGACTGATTATTTATTCCCCCTTTTGCCTCTTGCCTATTGCATGAGTGCCTGTCCTGATAAGTAGCCTATATTCAACGGATTTAGTATAAATTACTCCTTGATCGCTAAACAGTCATCAGTGAACTGAAAACTCAAATCTGATAACTGATAACTGATAACTGATAACTGATCTGGTTTTACTCAAGCAATTTCTTCAGCAGGGCATCCACTTCCTCCAGGCCAGATTGATTATTTTTCAGCACATAAACCGCTCGCGCTTGCTTAAAAGCTTCCTCCGCCTCTCTTTTTCGTCCTCGGCCCGCGTAGGCCCGACCGAGATTAAGATAGACATCGGCGTTATTGGGGGCGATTTCGGCCAAATCTTGATAGGCGATAATTGCTGCAAGATAATCTTTTCTGGCCAGATGGATGCGACCGATTCCCGCTTGTGCTTCCAACGATTGGGGTTCTAGGAAAACAGCCCGACGATAAAAGGGGAGAGCCTCGTCAAAACGCTCTTGTTTTTCGAGTAAAATCCCTATTTTTAGCTGAATTAAAAAATTTCCTGCACTTTGTCGCTCTATTTCCTTTAAAATTTGGGTTCCACCATTTAAATCGCCCTGTTTGAGCAAAAGGCTGGCCAGTTGCAATCTTAATTCACTATTGTTAGGGAATCTTTGCAGGGATTTTTGGAGAAAATCGAAGGCTTCGCTGCTTTTATTCTGTTCGATCAAGGCTTTACCCATGATTTCGTGGGCTTGCTGATTATTGGGGTCGAGAGCTAAAATCCATTGGTAAACTTCGCCCGCTTTTGCATAGTTTTTTTGCCGTAATAATACCACCCCTAAACCGAGGTAGTGTTGGACGTTTTTCGGTTCTATTTGGATAGCGTAGTAGTAAGAAGTGGCTGCATTGTCGTAATCGCCGATATTAGCCAAACTATAACCGAGAGCATGGAAAAAGTCGGGATTACTCGGATCGAGACTTAAAGCTTTTTGGTATGCTTGGGCGGCGGCGTTATAATCCCCTTGCCGCGTTTGTAAAAAGCCGATCCCAGAGAAAATTTTGGCATTATTGCCATCAAGGGCGGCGGCCTGCTCGTAAATGGCTATAGCTTCCCCATAATTGCCATTTTTGACCAATTGCCGCGCTTGACGCAGTAGTTCGTTAACCTGTGAATCCTTGCTCACGATTGCCCCCGCCGGATTATCAGCGATCGCAATTGAGGGAGAGAAACAGCCCCCCGCGAGGAGACCGATGAGCAAGATTAAACGGGTAAATTGTTTCATCGCTTTACCTTTGTTAACGATTCTTAATTAAAGTTTATTGTAAATGCTATTGACAAAAATCAACTATTCCGCATCACTCTTGGACGAGATTATTGCGGGCCTCTTGGGCAACTTGGGCGCTTTTATCGCTGGTTAACTGGGTCAAAACAGCGATCGCATCTTCCCCCCCTAAGCGGCCTAAAGCTTGAGCAAGACGATAGCGCAGTTGCCAGTCATCATCATTAGCCAAGGGAACGAGTAAAGAGACGGCGCGAGGGTCGCCTAGTTCCCCAAAAGCGCTAACGGCGGCCGTTTTTACCAGTTCATTATCGGAGTTTAGGGCGATTTCGAGCAGTTCAAAGCCCCGGGGTTCCCCCAATTCGCCCAAAGCTGCCACAATGCTAAATTGAATTAACCAGTCGCTGGATTGTTCATAGACGGCCACCAGATCATCGTAGGCTGCCGTTAATTTTAACCCCCCGATCGCATCGGCCGCGGCTGCTTTCACGTCCGCTTCGGGATCATTTAACAAGCGATCGCGTAGAATAGTTAAGGCCAGATCGAGATTCTGACGACCGAGGATATCTAGCTGACTTACCGCCGAATAACGCACCCTAGCGTTACTATCGTTAATTAAAGGCTGTAACATCTCGAAGGCGATTTCTGGGGCTAAATAACGCAGTTGATTAACTCCCGATAAGCGATCGCCATAATCATCGGAATCGAGCAGCCGTTGCACGGATTCAGGGGAATAATTCATAATTTGATGACACCCTTAACAATTGGACTGGTATTAATTGTCCCATGAATAGTTATCGAATCCTGACTATCTTGATCATGTTTAGTTCCCCGGTTTTTTGGGGCTGTAGTCCCCCCTCTCCCCCTAAAAAAGAACCGACGGCTAAGATAATCATTTCTCCTTCTCCCAGTCCGATTATTCCCCCATCAGACATTAAGGCTGCTAATCGTTATCGTCAATTGGGATTACAGTATCGTCAACAGGGAGATTTTATCAAAAGTATTGAGGCTTTAAAAAAATCGGTACAGTTAAACCCCAATCATCTAGACGGGAGAGTAATTTTAGGCTGGACACAACACCTAGCTAAACAACCTTTAGCGGCACAAACAACTCTCGAAGAAACGATTAAAATTGCTCCCGATCATGTGGCTGCTTATAATGCTTTGGGTATTGTTTATCTTGTCGGTGGTCATCTTGAAAAAGCCGTAGTCACTCATACTAAAGCCGCTAGTTTAAAACCCGATAATGAAATCGCCTACTATAATTTATCCCTCGCCTATCATCGCCTAAAAGATTTTGATTCAGCTATTACTAACGCTAAAAAAGCAGTTAAATTAGAGCCGAATAATCCCCATCCTCTTGTGGCTTTGGCAATGATTTATTTAGATCAAGGTGATAGTAAAAAAGCGCGGGATACCTACAAAAAGGCTAGGGATTTAGACGGTCGTTATCGACAACAATGGTTTCTGGCACATCTGAAGGAAGCGGGTTTTAGTCAGGAGCAAATTAAATTAGTCGAAAAGTTACTATCTGGTTAGATTTAAAAATTATTATTTCCCCTTAAGATGCCTGTCGATGTCCCAGTTTTAGGAAAATAGTTTCTAAATCTTCGCGGCAAGTATAAAACTCCCTTAAGGCCAGGCCAGAAACGACTAAAGATTTCAACAATTCGGCACTATCTTCTAGGGTTCCTGTAAATTTAACTCGGAGAGTATTAGTATTAATAATTCTTTGCCAACTTTCCACAAAAACACATTGTTCAAGAGCGGTTTCTAAGGCTTCTAAATTGCCTAGAGTCGTAATCTGCAAGTATTGACCAGCTAGACGTTGATTTAATTCCTCTAAAGAGGTACTTTCCACTAGATAACCTAATTCCATTATACCCACAGAAGTACAAAGTTCCGCTAAATCACTAAGGACATGGGAGGAAATTAAAATAGTCATACCTGCCGATTGTAAGACTTTAATAATCTCACGAAATTGTAGGCGAGCGATCGGGTCTAATCCAGAAACCGGTTCATCGAGAAGTAAAATTAAAGGTTCATGGATAATCGTTCGGGCTAAACTTAAACGTTGTTTCATCCCCCGGGATAAAGTAGCGATCAAATTATGACTTTTATTGGTTAATTGTACCAGTTCTAGAACCTCATAAATGCGGCGATGACGTTGGGAGCGAGGGATATGATAAAGACGGGCAAAATAATCCAGATAATTCCAGACATTTAGGTCATCGTAGAGGGGAAAATTATCGGGTAGATAACCTAAATTTCTTTTGAGACGGGGATTACTCTCATCTCTTAAAAGACGTTCTCCGTGCAGATATATTTCTCCCGTTGTCGGTTCTTCCGCTGCCGCTAACATCCTAATTAAAGTGGTTTTTCCCGCTCCATTTGGACCGATTAACCCGTAAACTTCCCCTGCTTCAATCTGTAAATCTACTTGATTAACAGCCCCATGGCGGTCAAATTGTTTGGTTAAACCAACGGTAGCAATGGCTAATTCGGGTGCGTTCATAAAGTTTTTTAGTTAGGTTCTGAGGGTGACTCGCTAACCAAGAATACAGGGTTTATCTCCCATGACTTCCGCTGGTTGTTGTTAAATTGTTTAAGTCTTAATATCTTCTCAATTTTTTGATAATTGACCACTGTTACATTTGGTAAATCGAGGAGTTGATTAAAATTTATCCAGATAACCCACCTCCTATTCTGTATTGATATTATAACATCCTCACACAGAACCTAGAAGAGCCGCCTTATCTTCTGAGTATTCACAATTGATCGGTAAATACCTTGTATAAGAAGAGTCCAGGCGAAAAAAAGCCAAAAAGTAGCGGAATGTATAGCGCGGCACTACATCTCAGAAAAAACATCCTACAATGGAGACAAGAATAATCGGAGATCAATGGGGGTGAACGTCATGTTAGTGATTTTAACCGACGAACACATTCTCGATACGGGTTCTGTGTGTCAGGGCTGTCTTTTAGCCAACCAGCAGGGGCAACCCCGGTGGCGAGAGGGTAAACTAGGCTGTGGTCATTCCCTAGGCAAAGGGGGCAGCCAACAGCCCAATCTCTACGAGTGTCAGATGGGCTTTACAATTGCTAATATTGAAGGCTAATCGAACCTACTAAAGGATCAACCTAGAGTTGAATTAGGGGGGTTTGCTTGGGACTCCGAGGAGAGAATCAAGGCTATTGCTCATCCCCAATTCAGCTTAGATACAATGACAATAATGGCTAAGGGTTTTGTAGCATTGATCGTAGGCTTTTTGGGCTTGGGTTAAAACATCGTCGGAAATTTCTATATCTAATTTTCTGGCTTGTTTAATAATTTTACCCGCTCTGATATTCTCGGAAGAATCGCCTAGCCCACGAATGCCAGTAGTGTTTAAAACTCGATATTCTTCAGAAAATCCCGTTTTAGTATCGAGATGACTCTGTAAACTATTAAAGACCAATTGACTTTGGTTTAATAGTTGATCGTGGGTGATAAGTAAACTCTTTTCTTGACTGTTAATTAATCGGGCATAACTTTCTAAGGTGGCTAAACGACCAGTATAATAACCCAGGGCTTGCTGCTCATTGTGATGGGGTTTAATATCTAGAATACTAGCTAAAGTGCGCTTCGGTTCTCGTAGTAAAAATATGGTCTTAACCGCATCAGATTGCAAAAAACTATGATCTAAAAACTTCTCATCGTGAAGAACTTTATCTAAAATATATTTATGATTCATGTTTAAATCTTTCAAACGCCAGTGGAGTCTAAACATTAAAGTTTTAAAATCCTGTTCACTCTCATAAACCAGATGAGTTTCGCCAAAACCGATAATTTCAGGATTAGAATTGAGGATATGGGTCAATAAAGACGAACCCGATCGCATATGGCTAAGAATAAATAAAACCTGATAGGGTTGGGGACGAAAGAGAATTTTATAAGGGTCTTTGGGTATATCAATGCGTGCCTGAAAATACTTATAAGTTAAACGATGGGCTAAACCCTGCCAAGATTGGGGTAAGCGATCGAGGGCTATAGTCATAGGTTAATCAGGAATTGCGTCAATTTGTCGCTAAGATTCCCCTATAATGTATCCCATTTAAGACCCAAATAAAAGTGAGGTTTATACAAAATGGGATTGCCAAGTTGTTAGCTCTGGTTTTTTACAGCGCGAACCAATGTCTGGTTTATGATCAACCAGCAATTCTCATTTTGAAACGATTTTGCGTTGTTTCAGCGATCTAGAGATTCGTTAAGAATTATTAACCCCTCTAGGTGCAAGGGTTTTAATGTCATGAAACCTTAAAATGAGAATTGCTGAATAATAATCCCTACTCCGTCGTTGTGCAAAATGGTGTTATTTATGCCACCGATGCGGGGGGAAATTCCTTGCTCAGAGTTGATGGCAACGGCGATATAAAAGTGATCGCTGCTTTTCCCGTTCCCTCAGTTACACCACCACCCTTTATTCCTAATTTAAAGTCAACTTCTTTGTAACCGTTCGGGGGGAGACGAAATCTGGCAATCTGAGAGATATCGCTCTTGGAGGGACTCTGGCAAAAGTCTTACAGTCTCTAAACTCTAGCTCTCTTATGGGGTAAACCTTCAAGCTATCGCTAACTAACAGAAACCGGAAATTTGAGTTTTTATTAGAAAAAAAGTTAGCGATCATTTGTCAAGCAAGGGTTTCAGAATCTGGATTCGGTCAGGGATTTCCGAAAGTTCCAGAAGATCGATAATGACTCTACTAGCCTCAAGATAGCAAAAAACCCGGCGGGAAAATCTCCCCACCGGGTCAAAAAGGCAAAAGTAAAGAATTATTTCTGATCAGCCTTTTTGCTTGACTTATCACCCATTTTGTACTTACGCAAGAAGCGATCGACCCGGCCCTCCGTATCAATCATCTTCTGGGTTCCCGTATAAAAAGGATGATTACCAGACCAAACCTCCACATGAATTTCTGGTTTGGTCGAACCCACCGTCATCACCACTTCACCATTACAGATCACCTTAGCTTCCGGATACCAAGTAGGATGAATTTTTTTCGGCATAATAAACCTCTCTATTAACCTAACGTTTCGAGTATTGAGGCGCTTTACGCGCTTTGTGAAGACCGTATTTTTTCCGTTCCTTCGCCCGGGGATCCCGAGTCAGATAACCTTCACTCTTGAGGGGAGGACGATTTTCCGGGGCCAATTGACATAAAGCTCTAGCGACACCCAATTTCACCGCGTCCGCTTGGCCGGTCAAACCACCGCCCTCGGCCTTAACGATGATATCATACTCGTTTTCCAGTCCCAAAGTCTCCAGAGGAGCTTTAATCGTCTGGATATAGGTGGGAATGCGGTTAAAGTGGGTTTCCCCATCGCGACCGTTAACGGTAATGGCCCCCGTCCCCGGCACCAGACGCACGGAAGCGACCGCCGATTTGCGTCGTCCCGTTCCCCAATAAACTACCTTATTTTTACTGTCCGTGGCTTGCATTGACTTAATTTCCTCCTGCGGGAATCGTATTAATCGCTAAAACTTCCGGTTGTTGTGCCTGATGGGGATGTTCCGCACCGGCATAAACTTTCAGTTTCGTGAACAATTTCCGACCTAAGCTATTTTTCGGGAGCATTCCCTTAACAGCGTGTTCGATAATCCGTTCGGGAATGCGTTTTTGCAGTTTATCGAAGCTTTCTACCTTCATACCACCCGGTCTGCCGGAGTCGCGGCGATAAACTTTCTGTTGGCGTTTTTTGCCCGTTACCGTCACTTTTTCAGCGTTAATAACAATGACAAAATCCCCCGTATCCAGATGGGGGGTGAAGGTGGCCTTATTTTTGCCCCGTAGAATCATCGCGATTTCGGTGGCCAGACGACCTAGACGCTGATCGGCCGCATCAATGACGTACCATTTCTGCTCTAGAGTCTCTAAATTTGGTAGCGGTGTTTTGTTCATGGTCAGTTTGCCTTGCTTTACAAAAATAAACTTTGAATCTCTATGCTCGGAAATAATAAAGAGGCTGAGTCTCGCACCAGACGCTATCGGCAAAGGGAAAATCGGCGTAACCCACCCGCAGTAAACATAGTCCTTTAGCTGGTGCGGCGTATTTGACCAATTCTCGGCGCTGATTGACCCAGATGTCGGTAAAGTTTTCTAGCGATCGCTCACCAGTTCCCACCTCTACCAACATTCCCACCAATAGCCGCACCATCCCGTACAAAAAGCCATTGGCTTGAATTTCCATCTGTATAAACGGCCCTTGACGGTAGCATTCCACCCCCTGTACTTCTACCCAAGAATGGTCACGGCTAGAGTTGGCACGGTGAAAGGCGGCCAGATGGTGCTTACCCAATAGGGGGGCCAGGGCCCTGGCCATCAAATCGGCATCGAGGGGACGATGGTAGTAGTGCCAACTAAAGGGGCTAACAAAGAGATTGGGGATGGGGTCGGTATAGAGGGTGTAACGATAACGTCGCCAGAGGGCCGAGAAACGGGCGTGCCAGCGATCGGGAACCTGGGCCGAGGCCCGAATGACGATATCGTCATCTAGCCGAGCATTGAGAACCTTGGCCCAATGGGCAGCTGGGATCGGACTTTGCTGCTGGAAATGGGCAACTTGGGCGGCGGCGTGAACACCGCTATCGGTACGTCCGGCCCCGTGCAGAGTGACAGCATGACCGAGAATATCGGCCAGAGCCTTCTCGATTTCCTCCTGCACGCTCCTGTGATGGGGTTGCCGTTGCCAGCCGTGGAAATTAGTTCCCACATACTGGATAACTAGGGCGATCCGCGACTGGGGGCAAGCTGTCATCGTTACATCAGTTCGATAATCGCCATGGGGGCATTATCCCCGCGACGGCGCAGGGTACGCACGACCCGGGTATAACCGCCGTTACGGTTGCCATAACGGGCTTGTGCGCCTTCAAAGAGGGCGTGAACCAGTTGTTTGTCGTAGATGTAGCCCATGGCTTGGCGACGGGCGCTCAGGGAACCGTCTTTAGCTAGGGTGATAATGTGGTCTACCTCTGCTCGCACCGCTTTCGCTTTCGCTAGGGTGGTGGTGATCTGACCATGTAGAATTAGCTGGGTGGCTAAGCTGCGCAGCAGTGCCTTTCTTTGGTCAGCCGGCAGACCCAATTGAGGCACTTTACACCGATGTCTCATGGTATTTTCCTGGAATTGGGTTTACTTGCTTTTTTCTTGGGGTAGGGTGATGCCTAACCGTTTTTGTAGGGCTTCAATGACTTCTTCAGCCGATTTCTGCCCAAAGTTTTTGATTTCTAAGAGATCTTCTTGGCTGTAATCGAGGAGGTCGGCTACGGTGTTGATCTGCGCTCGCTTCAGGCAATTGTAGGCGCGCACGGATAATTGTAGTTCCTCGATCGGAATTTGGTTTTCTTGGTTGATCTCTTGGTCGTCAAAGTTACCGGAGGATTCGAGGGCGTTGAGATCCTTGAGCGGGTTAAAGAGATTAACCAGCATATCGGCCGCTTGGGAAAGGGCTTCTTTGGGGTTAATGCTCCCGTTTGTCCAAATTTCTAAGAGCAGACGATCTCTAGCTTGACCGCTTTCGGAACGGATATCTTCGACGCTGTAGTTGACTTTGGTTACGGGCATAAAGATAGAGTCGATTTGCAGAAAGTCGAGCGAAGTGGCTTCTTCTTTACTGCGATCAATTGCCCGGTAGCCTTTGCCTTTTTCCACGCGAAATTCCATCTCTAGCTTGGCCCCTTCGGCTAGGGTGGCGACGTACTGATTGCGATCAACTATCTCGATTTCTGAGGGTAAATCGAATTGTGCCGCCACTACTGTCGCCGGCCCAGTTGCCACTAAACGCCCGATCTGGGTTTGATTGGTGTAGCTTTTCAGAATGATTTCTTTCATGTTGAGCATGAGTTCCATCACGTCCTCGCGTACCCCCTCGACGGTGGCAAATTCGTGATTGACTCCCGCGATCCGCAGGGCCGTCACGGCCGCCCCTTCCAGATTGGAAATGAGAATCCGTCTCAGGGCATTACCTACGGTTGTACCCTGGCCTCTTTCCAGAGGCTCTAGTACAAATTTACTGTACTGACTCTGATTCTTGTAAGTTTTTGCTTCTACACACTCGATTTGAAATTGCGCCACCGATTGACCTCCCTTGTTCAGTTATCAGTTATCAGTTATCAGTTATCAGTTTTCTTTGGCTTTCAGCCTTTAGCTTTTTGCTCAGATGGTCTTTGACGACCCGATTCTGCTGCTGATGCGCTCAAAGCTAACGGCTGTCGGCCTCAAGATCCCTGTCACCTGAAAAAGCTGTTCACTGTTTACACTCTCCGGCGTTTGGGAGGACGACAACCATTGTGGGGGATGGGAGTCACGTCCCGGATCAGGGTGATTTCTAATCCTGCTCCTTGCAGGGCCCGGATTGCGGTTTCCCGTCCTGCCCCGGGGCCACTAACCATCACTTCTAGTTGACGCATTCCCTGTTCGATCGCTCGGCGGGCGGCGTTATCGGCGGCGGTTTGGGCGGCGAAGGGGGTTCCTTTTTTGGCTCCTTTAAAACCACTCGATCCCGCCGATGCCCAAGAGATCACATCGCCTTTGGTATCGGCGATCGTGACAATGGTATTGTTGAAGGTCGATTGAATGTGAGCGACTCCGGTAGGAATATTTTTTTTCTGTTTTTTCGGTCCGGTTTTTTTGGTTGGTCGCGCCATAGTTTTTCTTGATTGGGGGATATCGCAATGAATAAAAAATTATTTCTTGGAGGGGGCTTTTTTCTTCCCTGCCACTGTCACCCGACGACCGCGACGGGTCCGCGCATTGGTTCGCGTCCGTTGCCCGCGCACGGGTAATCCTAGCCGATGCCGACGACCTCGATAGGTGCCGATATCGGCGAGGCGTTTGATGTTCATCGCCTCCCAGCGTCTCAAATCCCCCTCGATTTGATAATTTGTCTCGATATAAGTCCGTAGCGCCGCCACGTCTTCATCGCTGAGATCCTTGACCCGAGTGTCAGGGTTAACACCCGTCGCGGATAAGACTTCTTGGGAACGCGATAGACCCACTCCGTAGAGGTAGGTCAGGGCGATTTCCACACGCTTATCGCGAGGTAGGTCTACACCAGCTATCCTTGCCACGCTTTTTTTTTCTCCCTATGAACGATTTTTTTTCCAAAAACGACTACAATTAACGGTAACGATTCTCTGCCCCAAGACAGTGACTTTGGTTGATTAACCTTGTCTCTGCTTGTGTTTGGGGTTAGAACAAATTACCATGACTCGACCGCGCCGACGGATGACGCGGCACTTTTCGCACATTTTTTTGACAGACGCTCTAACTTTCATGCCTAACTATTTTGGCAACACTGCAAGCTTATTATTATATCAGATTTCTTTTACTCGTGTCACCTATTTTTTTTAAATAAATTTGGCTGCTTATTAGGCTTTTTGGCTTCTCTGCCCCTATTTATCGCTATTTTTTTTGATTTTTCAGGCGATAGGTAATTCTGCCTTTGGTTAGGTCGTAGGGTGTGAGTTCCACTTTTACTCGATCGCCAGGGAGGATTTTGATATAATTACGGCGGATTTTGCCGGATATGTGAGCTAAGACGTTGAAACCGTTATCTAAATCCACCCTAAACATGGCGTTGGGCAAAGATTCGGTGACGGTTCCTTCCATTTCGATGAGATCTTGTTTAGACAAAGTTAATTCCTCAATTTCACTGGGGACAATTTATTTAATGATTCGGAGCTCTCTTGGGTTTGGTGGTTAAAATGTATTCTAAGATACATTCCTCCCAGCGGGGGGGTGGAACGAACCACAAAGACACAAAGGACACAAAGATTGATCGATCATATAGTAAGTTAAACTTATCACACAGAACCTAGTAGGAGAGCCGATTCGGCAGCAGCAACCGTGCTGTCACCACAGTTCCCCCAGTATAGCTTATCAGTGATCAGATGTGAGTTTTCAGTTCACAGCAAAAAAGCGCCCCATCTTCCCTCTCCCATCTCCTGACTCCAGTCTCCACCCCCATCTCCCCACTACTAGGCAGTATTGTAAAGTTTTGTAAAAAATATATGCAAATGACTGCAAACAACTGCTAATATGGTTAGTACAAGTTTACGTTGCAGTTCACATGAAACTATCAGATTATGCTAAGAAAAAAGGGATCAGTTATGATACTGCTTGGAGAATGTGGAATCGAGGGCAGTTACAAGGAGAACGTCTTCCTACAGGAACAATTATTATTTTTGAAGATGACCGTTCTTGCGGTGAAAATAAAGTAGCTATTTATGGGCGAGTTTCTAGTTCAGAAAATAAATCTAACTTAGAGACTCAGGCAAAAAGATTGGAAGCTTATTGTATTGCGAAAGGCTATCAAATTGTTCGAGTAGTTAAAGAAGTAGGAAGTGGAGTCAATGCTCATCGAAAGCTATTATTAAAACTTCTAGAACAAACTGATTATAATTTGATTGTCGTAGAACATAAAGATCGTTTAAGCAGAGTAGGGTTTAATTATCTGAAAGTTCTTTTAACTCAAACAAATAGAGATCTAGAGGTCGTTAATCTAGCAGAAGAAAGAAAAGACGATTTAATGCAAGACTTCCTGAGCATAATTACCTCATTTTGCGCTCGATTATACTCATTAAGACGACGAAATAGAAAGACAGAGTGTTTAATTAAATGCCTTGAGGAGAATGATGAAATTAGTTCAAAAACATCTAATTAAATTTAATCACAAAAATTATTCAGTAATTGATAAATTAGGATTTTTATCGAAGAATCTGTATAATTGTGCTGTTTATTTAAACCGTCAAGTTTTCTTTTCACATCAACCATTTTTAACAATGACTGAGTTACATCATGCCTTAAAAATGAGTCCAGATTATCAAGCCTTACCGGCCAAAGTAAGTCAGTTAGTATTAAAGCAAGTAGAAAAAACCTTTAAATCCTACCAAAAAGCGAAAGAACAATACAAAAAATCGCCAGATAAATTTACAGGAGAGCCTAAGTTGCCAAGATACAAAGACAAGGAAAAAGGTAGAAACGTTTTAACTTATAACTATCAAGCCATTTCTAAAAAAGCGTTGAAGCAAGGTTTAATCAAGCTATCAGGGACTAATTTAGAATTTAAAACTAATTTAAAGGAAGTTTTAGAGGTCAGGATTATTCCTAAATTGGGTGCTTATTGTTTAGAGATTGTCTATGAACAACCATCCTCATCAAGTCAAGAGGGAGAAAGATATGCTTTTATCGATTTAGGCTTAAATAACCTAGCTGCTGTTACCTCTAATATTCCCGAATTTCAGCCAACTTTAGTATGTGGAAAAGCCTTAAAATCCTGCAATCAAAAGTACAACAAGACACTAGCTAAACTCAAATCGGAATTACCCAGTCTCCAGAAGACCAGTAAAAGAATACAAGGTTTAACTTTAAAGCGTAATTGCCAGGTGGATTATTACCTCCACACCGCTAGTAAATATATTATTGATAAATTACTAGCTCATCAAATTAACCTTTTAGTTATTGGTCATAATCAAGGCTGGAAACAAAACATTAATATTGGAGATAGAAATAACCAGTCCTTCGTAAATATTCCTCATTCAAGGTTTATCGAACAACTTACCTATAAAGCAAATTTAGTAGGAATAGAGGTCAAAACAACTAATGAAAGCTATACCTCTAAATGTAGTTTCTTGGACTTAGAGTCTATTCAAAAGCAAAAAAGCTATTTAGGCAAGAGAATTAAAAGAGGACTATTCAGAAGCTCGTCGGGTTATTTCTATGGAGCAGATATTAATGGTTCCTTAAATATTGGAAGAAAGGTAGTCGGAGAGGCCGCCTTTAGCGGGAATCCGATAGAGAGGTTCGTAGTTAACCCAGTACGGGTCAAAGCGTACAAAGCTAATTCTAAATGCAATATTTGCGTACAGAATTAGTAACTATTAGGGAGTAATATTTAGATAATCAACAGCTTAACATTGCCGTCTTTTCACTGATTACTGATTACTGATTACTGTTCCCTGAAAAGCTAGATTACTCTACGACAATTCGCCATTCATGGAGTTCGTATTCCACACAACCATTCTCGATTAAAGGATCGCGAACTATAATTGCTTGAGCCTCCTCAAGAGAATCGGCCTGAAATAATAACATTCCGCCGCCCCTTTCTGCCCAATAACCAGTTTTTGCTGCTCGTCCTTGGCTAATTAAATCACGCACATAGTCCTTATGGGCGCTGACATAGCGATCGAAGGTAGTTTTATCAACAATGCCTTTTTCTATCTTGACAAACCAGGGCATAAATTCTCAGGAGGCTAGGACTGATTAACAATCATATAATTATACCGATTAATCTTGACCGTCGAGGGTGCAATATAACAGAGATATACAATTAGCTAGAGTTGTGGAAGACTGCTAGAATCGAGGTGACAGCTTTATTTCTGTAGCTTTGCTTGCTTCCATGAATCAACCCCAGGGATCTCTATTTTTTATCGCACTTTTGCCGCCGCCAGAAGTACAGGAAATTGCCACAAAAATCAAGTTAGAGTTTGCAGAAATTTACAATAGTCGCGCTGCCCTGAAATCGCCTCCCCACGTCACTCTCCAACCCCCTTTCCGGTGGAATTTAGAACAATTACCCGATTTAGAAAGATGTTTAGAGGAATTTGCCCGCTTGCACGCTCCTATTCCCCTAATTCTCCAGAATTTTGCCGCCTTTAAACCGCGAGTCATTTATATTAATGTCCAGAAAACGCCAGAATTATTAACCCTGCAAAAACGGCTTTTACAGCAGCTAGAATCTTCCTTGAATATCATTGATAATGCCTCAAAAAGCCGAGCTTTTTCGCCCCATTTAACCGTTGGCTTCCGAGATTTAACTAAAGATAATTTCTGGAAAGCTTGGTCAAAATATGCTAATCAAGAGCTATTTTTTGAGGTGATGATCGATCAAATTACCCTCCTAATTCATAACGGTAAGCGCTGGGAAATTTATCGGCAATTTTCTCTATAATCCAGACCCTTGCAGGTTTCTATCTACAGAGGAAGAGGTTCTAGTGGTAAAATAGGAGAGAGCAGTTTTTAAAGCTTAATTTCTGGCTTTTTTGCGATATTTTAACCTATAGAGCCATTTTACTGCGACTCCGCCGCCCTGAAACCTATGTTACTCAAAAATCCCCCGAAAATCTCCCCCAATCTGATCAAACAGCTAGAAGCGATCCTTGGCAAAGATGGAGTCATCCGTCGCAAAGATGAATTATTAACCTACGAGTGCGATGGTATCACAGGATACAGACAAAGACCCGCTCTTGTGGTGTTGCCTCGCAGTACCGCAGAAATTGCGGCGGTGGTGAAACTCTGTCACGATAACGAGATTGCCTGGGTAGCAAGGGGTGCAGGAACGGGCTTATCGGGAGGGGCGTTACCCTTAGAAGAGGGGATTCTCATCGTCACGGCGCGGATGAATCAGATTCTCAGGGTTGATTTAGATAATCAAAGGGTGGTGGTACAGCCCGGGGTGATTAATAATTGGGTGACGCAAGCGGTAAGCGGGGCGGGATTTTATTACGCACCGGATCCCTCTAGTCAAATTATCTGCTCGATCGGCGGTAATGTGGCGGAAAATTCCGGCGGGGTTCACTGTTTAAAATACGGTGTCACCACCAATCACGTTATGGGCTTAAAAATCGTCCTTCCCGACGGTTCAATTATCGATGTGGGGGGTGCGGTACCGGAACAACCGGGCTACGATTTAACCGGTTTATTTGTGGGTTCCGAGGGAACTTTAGGCATCGCCACGGAAATCACCTTAAGAATCCTGAAAACTCCGGAGTCTATCTGTGTTTTACTGGCTGATTTTACCAGTATCGAGGCGGCGGGCCAAGCGGTGGCGGATATTATTAAATCGGGAATGATTCCGGCGGGGATGGAGATTATGGATAATCTCAGTATCAACGCCGTGGAAGACGTGGTGGCTACCGGCTGTTATCCCCGGGATGCCGAGTCAGTTTTATTAGTGGAATTGGATGGTTTAGGAGTAGAAGTCGTCAGTAATAAACATCGGGTTGCCGAGATTTGCCGTCAAAATGGGGCGAGAAATATCACCACGGCTAATGATGCCGAAACCCGCTTTAAACTCTGGAAGGGCAGAAAAGCGGCTTTTGCGGCGGCGGGGAAAATTAGCCCTAATTATTTTGTCCAAGATGGGGTGATTCCGCGCACTCAATTGGTGTCTGTTCTTCAGGAAATTAAGGCTTTAAGTGAAAAATACGGTTATAAAATCGCCAATGTTTTCCACGCCGGGGATGGCAATTTACACCCGTTGATTCTCTACAATAACAAGGTAGAGGGGGCCTGGGAAGAAGTGGAAGAGTTAGGCGGTGAAATTCTCAAACTTTGTGTGCGGGTTGGCGGCAGTTTATCGGGCGAACACGGTATCGGCATCGATAAAAATTGTTATATGCCCGCCATGTTCAACGAGATTGACTTAGAAACTATGGGCTATGTGCGGGACTGTTTTAATCCCAAAGGTTTAGCTAACCCGGGGAAATTATTCCCCACCCCGCGCAGCTGTGGGGAAGCCGCTAATGCGAAAATACAAGGGTTTGCGGGGGTGGATGTGTTTTAGGTTATCGGTAAGTATTGACTGATGACTGATTACAGTCCAGCTTGGGGTGCTAGGGGCAGATTGATATTAGAGGGGAAAACTGGGACTTGTCTTTCCAGAAAACGCTGAATGATTAATTCTCGGAAAATCTCTAGGTCTTTTTGCCATTGTCCCAGATATTGTTTGAGCAGATTGAATCGATCGCGGCCCTCGGACAGATTATAGTTAAAGTTGCCGGCAAATAATAGCGCCCCTAAAATTTTGCCATCGGGTAATTGCAATTTTGCCTCGTTAATCGCCACGGATAGCTGAGAGGTTTCTAACTGATAAAATAGATTGATGCCGGCTTGTAGGGGGGCCGTACCGAAATTGTGCCAGGGACCGGGGGCGAGAAGAGTTTCGGTGATGTATTTTTTAGCGGCATCGGGGCTACTGGGGAGAGGAACAATACTTTTCGGGGCGATATTCAGGGCTTGATATTCGGCTAAAGGGAGTTTATCTAGATATAAACCGACAATTTCTGGCAGTTTCAGGTTCAGGCTATCGGGGGATTTAATTATCTCCACAAAGGTAATTTTCCGGGGTTGAGCGACGATGCTGATGCCATTTTGAAAATTAACTTGAGCGTAATTGGGATTGAGTACCGGCTGGCCATTTAATTCCCAGTCGGGGGGAACTATTCCCGAATATTTGAGGAAATCAATCGTTAGCATGGCGGGATTGAGGCTTTTGGCGGTAATTGCGATGGCAAGTTCTTGTATTTCCCGCAAACTAGCCAGTGGTTGATTGGAGTTATTGTCAGTAGTGGCAATCATCAATTTTCTCCTTTTGGATATTTATCTTTTCTTTCTAAGTGGGTGGGGGTTAAAAATTGTTCAGATATCCCCCTTATTAAGGGGGGATTAAGGGTAGGGTCGTTTCATTCTCTCAAATGTCATTCTCTCAAATCCTTATCTGGTAACGTTTTTAGTCGATTTCTCCGAATAAATAGCTGAAAATTTCTAAAAACGTCGTGCTTTGCTTACCGCATAAGCGATTAAAGGTAGCAAAAAAAGAATTAGATTGCGAGAATGAAACAGCCCTAGGGATTAAGGGGGGATCAAAGACAAAATCTATCTTCAATTTAATTGAAACCACTTAAGTAGGTAGGCGTTAAAAGTTGTCAGACACCCCCCTTATCAACTATCCCTTATAGGGATCTTTCTTAACAATTTTTGCAGTAAGCACTCCAACCCTTATCCTGACTTGATTTCAGTTTTTTCTTTGTCAGTAAGGGTGTCAACAAGGAATATTACAAATTGTTAACCGAGTCTTGAAAGCCTTGTGCTACAAAGGTTTGAAATGTTAAGAAAGATGTGACTAAAGGACAGCTTATCAAGGGGGGCAGGGGGGATCCCCCCGCCTATCGGCACCCCCCTTATCAAGGGGTGAAGGGGGGATCGAACCTAAAATCCATTTTTAATTTAATTATAACCAGCTACTTACTTAGGGTTACAGTTAAATTATTCCGGGTCTCGGTGGCTTAGTTACTAATCAACTCAGACACAGGACAAGAGAGCCATTCTAGATAAGTATTACTCAATTCTTTCACCGCTAATTCATAGAATCTCTGACCGTGTTCGGGAGTCGCTAAAGCAGGATTGGAACCCATACGACCATCGGGGTAATTTTGGCGAAAATTAGCCGCACCGTAAATACCATGACCAGAAGCCACTTTTTCCGATAAAAAGGCATTTTTACGGCTTTCAGGGTAAAGATACTGAGTTAATGCCACTTCGCTCGGTGTAGCGTGGGAACCTTCCTGATCTCCATACAATTCTTTGGCTAAAAGATAAACTTCTCGCACCATAAACCAGTTGGCCACTTGACATTTAACCTCGTTTGTGTTAGGCAAATTGAGGGTATCCAAATGATAATAGGTTTCCGAAAAAGCGGCTTTTAGGGTGGCAATATTGCCCCCGTGACCATTAATAAAGAAAAATTGACGAAAACCAGCTCTAGCTAAACAAGTCACATAGTCGAGGATGACTTGAATCAAAGTGCTAGGACGAAGACTAATTGTACCAGGGAAAGCCGTGTGATGTAGGGCCATACCCACATTTAAGGTGGGTGCTACCATTGCTCGTACCTGTTTCCCCACTCCTTTAGCGATCGCCTCAGCACATAGAGCATCTGTACCAATAAGTCCCGTCGGCCCGTGTTGTTCCGTGGAACCAATAGGAATAATAATTCCCTGAGATTGTTCTAGATAGGATTCCACCTCTAACCAGGTGGATAACTGTAATAACATTCGGCTCTACCCCCCCGAGTGCAGGTTGACCAATTGAGATAAAATTAGGACGAATAATCAAGTATTTTTATGTTAACCCTTGACACCCCCCCCTTGTCGGCGAGTACGGATTTCGTTCCCAATCATCGGATTTTAATCGTTGAAGATGAAGAAGTGATTCGGGATATGATTATTTTGGCTTTGGAAGAAGAAGGTTACGAGGCGCTCGGTGTTAGTGATGGTCGGGCTGCTTTAGAATTGCTGCAAAGTCAAGAATCTACTAATCACGGTGAATCTCGGTTTGATTTGGTCGTTTTGGATTTAATGCTACCCCAAATCAGTGGTCTTGATATCTGCCGTCTGTTGCGCTATCACGGCAATATTATCCCGATTTTAATCTTAAGTGCTAAGGCCAGCGAAACCGATCGAGTTTTGGGTTTAGAAGTGGGTGCCGATGATTATCTGACTAAACCTTTTAGTATGCGCGAATTAGTCGCTCGTTGTCGCGCTCTGATTCGTCGTCAAGGATTTACTTCCCTAGCTGCCGCTCCCGTGCGAAAATTCCGCGATGTTCTTCTTTATCCCCAGGAATGTCGGGTGACGGTGCGAGATGAAGAAATTAACCTTTCTCCTAAAGAATTCCGTCTCCTCGACCTATTTATGAGTTATCCGCGCCGAGTTTGGTCAAGAGAGCAGTTAATTGAACAAATTTGGGGGCCAGATTTTTTAGGAGATACCAAAACCGTCGATGTTCACATTCGCTGGTTACGCGAAAAACTGGAAATCGATCCCAGTCAACCAGAATACCTGATTACTGTACGCGGTTTCGGTTATCGTTTTGGCTAGGTGAGCGATTATATTTTCAAGTTTAGCGATCGCCGCTCGCGCAGACAATGACTATTTTCGCTTTTATTTTCGGAGTAGTTTTAGGTTTGAGTATTTGTTATTGGCAAGTCTCACGCTTAAATAGAGAGTTAAAGCGAACCCTAAGCGCTCTCTCGGATTCGGTGGATTTGTCGGCCTCTTTTCCCGTTACCTCCCTGGTGCGTCGAGAATTACAGTTTCTCTCCCAAAGTCTGCAAGAGCGAGAAAAGAGTTTAGAAATTCAGAAATCCTTGCTAGAACTAGCGCCGATCGCCTATCTTCATATAGATACCGATAATCAACTGCTCTGGTGTAATCAACAGGCAATTACCCTCTTAAAACTCGATCGCTGGCAGCCAGATCAAGTGCGTCTGCTGCTGGAATTAGTGCGCTCCTACGAATTAGATCAATTAATTCAAGAAACTCGCCAAAAACAGAGTCCACAGGTGCAAACTTGGACTTTTTACCCGACTAATTATCCTGTCAACCCCATTAGCGATCGCCAAGTGATTGCTCCTAAATCGATTGCCTTGAAGGGTTACGGTTATCCCTTGCCAGAAGGTGAAATCGCTGTATTTATCGAAAATAGACAGCCTTTAGTAGAATTATCCCAAAATCGCGAGCGAGCTTTTTCTGACTTAACTCACGAGTTACGCACTCCCTTAACCTCCATTTCTCTGCTCACCGAAGCTTTACAAAAACGCCTCCAAGCTCCCGAAAGACGCTGGTTAGAACAAATGGGGAAAGAAGTGGAGCGTTTGAGTCAATTAGTCTGCGATTGGCTAGAAATCAGTGAATTACAAGCGGATGCGGGGCGATCTTTACAATACCAGATGATTAATCTAGAGGAATTAATCAGCGCTGCTTGGCAGACTGTCACCCCAATAGCCGCCCAAAAACAGATTAGCTTAGATTATTCCTCTCCGGTGGATTGGACGGTAGAAGTCGATCACTCTCGTCTGCTGCAAGTTTTCCTGAATCTCTTTGATAATGCCATTAAGTATAGTCCCGATCAGGGGAAAATTCGCCTAGAAATTCGGGAAATATCCGATACTATCGGGGAAAAATGGCTGAAAATTGACGTTATCGACAACGGGAAGGGATTTAATGAAGCGGATCTACCCTACGTTTTTGATCGGCTCTTTCGTGGTGATCCTTCCCGCACCCGTCAAAAACAAGGCACAAAGGATTATAGTACCGGTTTAGGTTTATCGATTGCTAAAGAGATTATTCAAGCCCATGGCGGTTCGATCGTCGCTCAAAATGATCCTAACACCGGCGGCGCTCGCCTACAAGTCACTCTCCCCCGTCAAAAAAAGGAGGTGGGGTGATGGGTGTGGGGTGTGGGGAGAAAAAAAATCTGTCAAGTTCTCTGGACAACTGTACAAAATCGAAAATTTTCTTGTTATCACTGTAGAGAAAGAGTAGTTTTATGTTAAGCGAATCCGACCGT
Organism: Microcystis ichthyoblabe FBCC-A1114; assembly: GCF_050500245.1. Taxonomy (NCBI): domain Bacteria; kingdom Bacillati; phylum Cyanobacteriota; class Cyanophyceae; order Chroococcales; family Microcystaceae; genus Microcystis; species Microcystis ichthyoblabe. The sequence goes on from NZ_CP191408.1 coordinate 352,534, forward strand.
GAGCCTATCCAAAGAAACCAATCATCCCGATCGCACCTATTTCGCTCGTTCTCTCCAGCGATTGGAACAGGATGTGCTGAGAATGGGAACCTTGGTCGAAGAATCCTTTCGTCTTAGTCATCAATCCCTTTTTGCTAGGGATTTAGAAATGGCGAAAAAAATCCCCCCCCTTGACAAGGAAATCGATCGCTACTACCGTCAAATCGAGTTAGATTGCGCCACTCTCATGACTCTACAGGCTCCCGTAGCCCAAGATTTGCGGCTTTTAAGTGCTTTTATGCAATTAGTGCGCGATTTGGAACGTATCGGCGATTATGCTAAGGATTTAGCCGAAATAGCACTCAAGTTATTCGCCTACACTCCCCACGATTGTATGGGTGAGATCGAGGCTATGTCCCACCATGCTCAGTATATGTTAGCCACGAGCCTGGTTGCCCTGGCCGACCTCGATCAAGAAGCCGGTCCCAAGGTCAAAGAACTAGATAATACGGTCGATCGAGCCTATGATTATCTCTATCACACTCTCGCCCATCAAAGAGATATCAAGGGTGTGGTGGAACCAATCTTGCTGATGGCTTTACTAATCCGTCATCTGGAACGCATGGCCGATCACGCCACCAATATCGCCCAAAGGGTATCTTACATCGTTACCGGACAGAGAGGCTGAGGGTGTGGAGGCTCCTGAGATGATTTCTCTCGAACTCTGGCCCGCGCTTTTAGCGTTTACGACTCAGGGGGTTTAAAATTTCACTTAACCCCTCTCCCAAGAGGGATAAACCCACCACCATCGTGGTCATTGCTAATCCGGGGAATAAAGTCGTCCACCAGATACCTGTAGATAAATCCGCCAAAGCTTCCTTGAGATCATGACCCCATTCCGGCACTTCTTCTGGTAATCCTAAGCCTAAAAAGCCTAAACCGCCTAAAACCAAGATCGCATCCGCCGCGTTGAGGGTAAACAGAACCGGGACACTCTGGACGACATTAAAGAAAAGATATTTTGATAATATACGACCCGGTGTAGCTCCGATCGCTCGTGCCGCTTCGATAAATAACTCATTTTTAACGCTGGCGGTTTGATTTCTGACCACGCGAAAATATTGAGGAATATAGGCAATACTAACAGCGATCGCTACATTGAGGATACCACGACCCAAAACGAAGGCCAGAGCCACCGATAATAATAACCCCGGCAAGGTGTAGAGGGTATCCATGAGAAAGAGGAGAACGCGATCGATTTTACCTCCCAAATAACCGCTAATTAACCCCAAAGGAACCCCGATGACTAAAGATAATCCTGTGGCCAAAAATACCACGGACAAGGCCGCTCGCGCCCCGAATAGGGTGCGGGAAAAGACATCATAACCGCGCACATTCGTCCCGAACCAATGGGCAGAACTGGGGGCTTGTAGGGGATAATTGCTTAAAATGTCGGTTGGATCCTGAATCAGTCCGAACGCTTGCAGAAGGGGCGAAAACAGGGCAATCAGGATAAAAATAATTGTCAATACCAACCCAACCCCTAGGAGTTTAGTGGTTAGGTTGGGTTTCAGAAAAGGATCGATCGGCAATTTAACAGGAGTCATCGACAAAATTTAGCCATTGCATAGAACGCTAATTGTACAAGAGCAGTGTTTTTTCAAACAGCCGGGGCCGAAACGACCATAAACCAGAGCAAGACTGCTAAAGCTAAAACAGTTAGTTTAATCAGGACATAAAGCAGTCCGTTGGGATAAAGGAGATCGTGAAACATATTGCCTCCTCGGGAGAGAGTAGCGATTGTCCCTCTCTATCTTTGATCCTAAGTCTTTTTCTGTTCACCTGACGCACAACTTAACAAAACGTGCGATTATAGGGAAAAAGATTTTTTTTACTAGCTATGGCATTACTGACCACAGGAAAACCATTTATTCGCGATCTGGAACAATACGGTGCTTTAGGCGTTTACGCACCCTTAGAAGGGGGTTACGAGGGACGCTATCAAAGACGTTTACGGGCCACTGGTTACAATGTCCTGCATATCACCGCTAGAGGTCTAGGGGATTTAAGTGCCTATCTTACCGGCATTCATGGAGTCCGTCCCCCCCATTTAGGTAAAAAAAATATTGGTCGGGAAGCAGCCGTGGGACCGGTTTATTTTATTCCTCCCATTGCTACCTATCAATTGGAAAATTTACCCCCCAAATCTAAAGGTTTAGTGATTTGGATTATTGAAAGTTTTGTTTTATCCTCGGAAGAAAAACAATACTTAATTAGTCTTAGTCAACAGGAACCCCGGTTAAAATTTGTCCTCGAATTGGGTGGGGAAAGATATTTCCGTTGGCAACCTTTGAGCAAATCTTTAGTCGCTGCCTAAATTACCGAAATAACACGGTTATTGAAATATCTCATCCTCAAACCCTCTCCCCGGAGAGGGAAACTTCAATTCTTGAGAGTTTGTTGTTCCTTTCTCACCCTTTGGTAGCTATTCATTTAATTTTCTTAATTTTGCGAGTTGGCCTAGGGGAATTTGCCATAATATGGGATATCGTTGCCGCAAAAAACCTAGGAGTTAGATCGTGACAGTAAGAGTTCGTATTGCCCCCAGTCCCACGGGAAATTTACACATTGGAACCGCGCGCACAGCCGTGTTTAACTGGCTTTTTGCCCATCATCACCGGGGTAAATTTATCTTGCGCGTGGAAGATACAGATTTAGAACGTTCTCGACCAGAATATACCGAAAATATTCAAGCGGGCCTACAATGGTTAGGACTGAATTGGGATGAAGGTCCTTTTTTTCAAACTCAACGCCTTAATTATTATCGTCAAGCTATTCAAACCCTGCTCGATCGAGGTTTAGCCTATCGTTGTTATTGTACCCCGGAAGAATTGGAAAAAATGCGGGAAGAACAAAAAGCCCGCAATCTTGCCCCCCGTTACGATAATCGTCATCGTTATCTCACCCCCGAACAACAAGCTCAATTCGAGCAAGCGGGAAGAAAAGCAGTAATTCGTTTTATTATTGATGATGATCGAGAAATTATTTGGCAGGATTTAATCCGGGAAAAAGTTATCTGGAAAGGTAGTGATTTAGGTGGCGATATGGTGATCGCTCGTACCTCGGAAAATGCGGAAGAAAACTTCGGTCAGCCTCTCTATAATTTAGCGGTAGTTGTTGATGATATCGATATGGAAATTACCCATGTTATTCGTGGGGAAGATCACATCGCTAATACGGCTAAACAAATTCTTTTATACGAAGCTTTAGGGGCAAAAGTGCCGGAGTTTGCCCACAGTCCTTTGATCTTAAATCAGGAGGGTCGCAAGTTATCTAAACGGGATGGAGTCACTTCGATCGATGATTTCCGAAAACTGGGTTTTTTGCCGCAAGCTTTGGTTAATTACATGACTCTCCTCGGTTGGACTCCTCCCGATTCCACTGAAGAAATTTTTACCCTTGAAGCGGCCGCTGAAGTGTTTAGTTTAGAACGGGTAAATAAAGCGGGCGCAAAATTTGACTGGACGAAATTGGATTGGATTAATAGTCAATATCTTCATCGTTTAACTGGTGAGGAATTAGTGCCTTTACTTCTCCCCTACTGGCAAGAAGCGGGGTATAATTTTGATGCTGAAACCGATCGAGCTTGGTTGATCGGTTTGGCTACTCTCATCGGTCCGAGTTTAACTCGTTTAAGCGATGCTGTCGCCGAAAGTCGCTTACTTTTAAACCCTCTGGCTAATTATAATCAGGAGGCTTTGAGTCAATTACAATTAGAGGGAGTTAAGGATATTATCAAGGATATTCTCGCCGCTATTACTCCCGCTTTGACTGGAGAAGTTGCTAAGGGTATTGTGGAGACAACAACTAAAGCCCATCGGGTTAAAAAAGGTCTGGTGATGAAGTCTCTACGCGCTGCTTTGATGGGGGAGTTACACGGTCCGGATTTAATGCAGTCTTGGCTACTTCTCAATCAAAAAGGTTGGGATCTATCCCGTCTTCAGCAAGCAGTAAATAGTTAAATTGATCGGCTATCAGTTATCAGAAAATTTCTCGTATATTAGGGTTGACAAATGCCCTAATATTGCTATATACTTTCTAGTATAATGGGAATCCGTGTCGCCCTGCATACCCTGCTCGTGATCGATTACTGAGGGGATGGGGGCGAATTTTTCGTTTTTTTCCCCTAGCTGTCAGGGACGATCTAGAAACTTTCTTAATTTTCAGGCATTATCCACAACTTTTACCTAAATATAGATTTGTTAATCTCCTGACAAAAAGCTATGGGTGAAAAAAAACGAATTGGAATTCTCACCAGTGGTGGCGACTGTGCGGGTTTAAATGCCGCCATTCGTGCCGTTGTCCACCATGCCAGTGGCAATTATGGCTGGGAAGTGGTGGGTATTCGAGAAGCAACTAACGGATTAGTTAGCCGTCCCCCAAAAACCACTATCTTTGATATTGAAGGAGTCGATCGCCTGTTAGTGATGGGGGGAACAATTCTCGGTACTACCAATAAGGGGGATCCCTTCGCTTTCCCGATGCCGGATGGAACCCTGATCGATCGCTCTCAGGACATCATCGACGGCTATCATAGTCTGGGACTGGATGCCCTGATCGGCATCGGTGGCGATGGTAGTCTGGCGATTTTGCGCCGTATTGCCCAACAGGGAGGCATTAATCTGATTGGTATCCCAAAAACCATCGATAATGATGTGGGAGCTACAGAAGTCTCCATCGGCTTCGATACAGCTACTAATATCGCCACAGAAGCCCTCGATCGCCTCCATTTTACCGCCGCTAGTCATAACCGGGTGATGATTCTAGAAGTTATGGGTAGAGATGCCGGCCATATCGCCCTGGCTGCCGGTATTGCGGGGGGGGCCGATATCATTCTCATTCCCGAAATTCCCTACCGATTAGAGAAGGTCTGCGAGAAGATCCGGCAACGGCAGCGTATGGATAAACAGTTTTCTCTGATTATTGTCTCCGAGGCTGTGCGTACCGAAACTGGCAATCGCCTAGTGCAAAAGGAAGCCCTAGGAGAAGATCGTCTCGGGGGTATCGGTCGCTATTTAGCCGAAGAAGTTGCCAGGGAAACCGGGGCCGAAACGAGAGTGACTTTCCTGGGCCACATTCAACGGGGGGGTATTCCTTCTCCGATGGATCGCTTACTGGGGGCGGCTTTTGGCGTGGCGGCCGTGGATCTGATCGCCAGGAGGGAATTCGATCGCATGGTGGCCTGGCAAAATCGGCAAGTGGTCAGTGTTCCCATTGAGGAGGCGATTAAAACCTATCGCATCGTCGATCTCGAAGAAACTTTAGTCAAAACCGCCAGGGGTTTGGGTATTTGTCTAGGGGATTGAGATTAAATCTAGGGGAATCGGTGCGAGAATTAACCCTTAAGTATCGCCCTTTCCCCACCGATTAAAATTACCCCTCAAATAAAGAAGTTATTTCACCATTAATATAACTGCTGTAATTAACTTACGTTATGGTATAGAATTACAATATTTATTAAATTTTACCCTATCGATCCAAAAAATCTTTTTCTACCACAATAAACTACTTTTGAGCAATTAATTAATAAAATTTAATAAGTAGAAGCACAGGCAAAAAATAAAACCCTCTCAACTGACTGAATGAAGGGGCATTTATGGTATTTTTGTCAGCAATTTAGCCTACTTTTATGGTTTGAGTTTGCGTTTGAGGGTTGAAGCTGCGCCGAGAGTGCCGAGGGTTAATAAGCTGAGGACTGTAGAGGGTTCGGGAACTGTAGTTGAGATCATAAAGCTTCCACCATCCGCAGCAACTGTTAGACTAGGATTTCCCTGTAGCTTGATGTTCAAGGTGGAAAAAGTCCCCAACAACGCCACAGAACCGTAAGCGGAACGAGCACCAGTAGTCGGAGGGGGAGTGAAGGGAGAAAGACCAACGCCAGTAAACGGATTCACATCGGCGATGATTTTGTTCGTGGTATCGACTGTTAAACCATCGCCACCACCACCGTTACCGCTCAATAAACTGAGTGCGATTGAACCATTGCTGGGATCGGAGAAATCATAGATCATCCCGTCAAGATTGGCAACGTGGAAGGTGGGATTGGTCACGGGCGAGCTAAACTGAATCGTTAAAGTCGCAGTCGCAATCGGGGCGTTTGATCCACTCGCTACATAACCTACCCGATCACCTAAATTTTGGGATGGAGTATAGATGTTGCTGTAGCTGTATTGGGGAGTAGTATTATCGATTGTTGTTCCTGCCCAATCTGTCGGGTTAATGCCTAGAATCTGAAAGTTAGAGGAGCCACCAGCGAGTATAGAACCTGTAACGTTCACTCCCCCTAGGGTTCCCGCGAATGTTCCTGTGCCTGGTCCCCCAGGGGTAAAGGTATTCAAGTCAAGGAAAACTACTGCTGCTTTCGCTTGGGGGGTCGCGATGAGGATACTGCTTGTGAGCGCAGTGATGGATAACAATGAGACAAATTTCATTTTTTAGTGGTTTTAAGATAAACGTCGGCAAATATACACACTTCTCCCCCCCCCGTTGTATTAAAAGCTACAATTTAATAAATCTTTACATTTCTCTCCCTCATGGCTGACGCTAGTATCTGCGCTACTTCCTTGTCAGCATCAGGATTTTCAGCGATTTTGGGATTTTCAGGATTATTGGATGACGATGTAAAATAATACACCACCAATGCCGGGCGATATGGAATCACTACACTCCGAAGGAAATGCGATCGCTAAAATATTGAAATGTTTCCTTAAACTGATTATTATATGAAAGAGATTGTTTTCTATTGTACCCAGTCAGGAGCCAGCCCCGTTGAAGATTTTTTAAATTCTCTGTCTGGAAAACAAGCTCAAAAAGTTGGGTTTTACGCTTAATTCAGGAGTTAGATTCTGTCCCGAGTCAATACCTGAAAAAATTAGTCAATACTGATGATATTTGGGAAGTGAGAGTTTAGGTTGGCAATAATATATTCCGTCTGCTGGGCTTTTTTGGAGAAAGTGATTTAATGATTTTAACGAACGGATTTGCCAAAAAGACTCAAAAAACACCATCCCAAGAGATTAATTTGGCACAGCAACGAAAACGAGACTACTTAAACAGGAGATTCGACGATGAGTGATGTGGAACAATATATTAACAGAAGAAAACAAACTGACAGTCAATTTTCCCAAGGCTTCGAGTCTGGTTATCTCAGTTTCAAGCTGGGAGTTATATTAGCGCAGGCAAGAGAAGAAGCTGGACTGACCCAGGAAGAATTAGCGCGTAAGTTAAATTGGGATAAAGCAACAGTTTTCAACCTAGAAGAGAACGTGGAATCTGTCGGTATTTCTACTTTCTGGGAAGGTCGATTAATTGCCAAGCTAATTTAGCAGCCCCCACCATCCCGGCGCGATTACCTAACTCAGCCGTTAACACCTCTAATCCTTCTCTGGAACTAGGTAAAACCCGTCTTTCGATTTCTGTGAGGAGAGAGGGAAAGAAAAACTTAGCACTGGCACTAATACCGCCGCCGATAATTACCGCCTCTGGGGTGAGAACATAGAGTAAACTGGCGATACCAGCCCCCAGTAAACAACCGTAACCCTGCCAGAATTCTAAAGCCTCTCGATCGCCTTTTTCGGCCAATTCCGCCAATTGCTTCGGTTCTTTGCCAGTCATCCGGCGAATAGCTTGCAGGGAGGCGTACTGTTCCAAGGAACCCTGATTACCGCTATTGCACAATGGACCGTCAAAATTGAGGGTTATTAAGCCTAATTCTGCGGCCGTTCCCTTACTGCCCACAAATAAGTTACCATCGAGGATAATTGCCCCTCCTACTCCCGTCCCCAAAGTTAACAGGATCAAGTTTTGAAAGCGTTTGCCCGCTCCTAACCAAGCTTCTCCCAAACCGGCACAATTGGCATCATTGGCTAAAATTGTCGGCATTCCCGTACTTTCTTCTAACCAATCGGCCAGGGGAATATCCCGCCATCCTGCCAAATTAATCGCTATTTTGGCAATTCTTCCCTGAGCATCCGTCGGACCCGGCGCTCCCACACCGATGGCTTGACAACTTTTATCTAAATTTACTTGACAAATGCCTTGATGTATGGTATGGGCGACTTCTTTGGGTGTAGCGGGTTGGGGAGTGGGCAAGCTGAGAGATTCGAGACAATTGCCCTCCTGGTCAAATTTACCAATTTTAATAGCGGTTCCACCTAAATCGACACCTATGACTGTTTTCACCATCGGGCTTTCCTTGTTACTCTGGGAGTAGCTAGGTTTATTATCACTCTTTTTGGCGGTTTTTTTCGCAGTTAGATGTGATTGAGAGGATAATTCGGCTAAACTGGCAAAACTAGCTGATTGATTAGCCCCAAATTTCTTCTATAGTTTAGATACCTGCACCTTATTTCCTGATTTTTACCCATTTTAAAAATGATGAATATTACCATCCCCACTCTCTACGATAGCGATTATCAGCTTTGGTTAGAAAATACTATCAACCAATTGCGTCAAGGGGATTTTCAAGGGGTAGATTGGCAAAATTTATTAGAGGAGTTGGCAGATTTGGGGAAAAGTGAACGACGAGCATTAGAAAGTTTATTAACTCGACTTTTAGAACATTTACTGAAGTTAACTTACTGGCAATCCCAACGGGATTATAATCAAGCTGGATGGAAAAAAGAAATTCGCAATTTTCGGATTCAGATCAAAAAAATTCTTAAAGAGAGTCCCAGTTTAAAGCTCTATTTAAGAGAAATTTTGCAGGAATGTTATCTCGATGCTCGCAATCTGCTTATTGACGAAACCGAATTAGATGCTAGTATTTTCCCTCTGGAAGTGTTAGCTAATCTAGAGGAGATTCTCGATCAAAATTGGCTGCCGGATTGGGAAGCTATCAGCAAGGATTCTGAACAGTGCAATTAAGGAGTAAAAAATGATGAATATGACCATTTCAAATCTCTACGATAGGGATTATCAACTTTGGTTAGAAAACACTATCAACCAATTGCGTCAAGGCGATTTTCAAGGGGTAGATTGGCAGAATTTATTAGAGGAGTTGGCAGATTTGGGGAAAAGTGAACGACGAGCATTAGAAAGTTTATTAACTCGACTTTTAGAACATTTACTGAAGTTAACTTACTGGCAATCCCAACGAGATTATCATCAAGCAGGATGGAAAGGGGAAATTAGAACCTTTCGGAAACAAATCAAGAAATTACTGAGAGATAGTCCCAGTCTCAAACCCTATTTATGCGAGATACTTGAGGAATGTTACAGCGATGCTCGGGAGATAATTATTGATATAACCCAATTAGATGCCAGTATTTTCCCTGGGGAATTGTTAGCTAATCTAGAGGAGATTCTCGATGAAAATTGGCTGCCGGATTGGGAAGCTATCAGCAATGATTCTGAAAAGTGCAATTAAGGAGTAAAAAATCATGAATATTACCATCCCAAATCTTTACGATAGCGATTATCAACTTTGGTTAGAGTCCACTATCAACCAATTGCGTCGGGGGGATTTTCAAGCGGTAGATTGGCCGAATTTATTAGAGGAGTTGGCAGATTTGGGAAAAAATAATCGACGAGCGCTTAAGAGTCTCTTAACTCGACTTCTAGAACATTTACTGAAGTTAACCTACTGGCAATCCCAACGAGATTACAACCAAGCGGGATGGAAAAAAGAAATCAGGAATTTTCGCCTACAAATTGCTGATCTTTTAGAAGATAGTCCCAGTTTAAAGTCCTATTTAAGGGAAATTTTAGCAAAATGTTATCTCGATGCTCGCAATCTGCTTATTGACGAAACCGAATTAGATGCCAGTATTTTCCCCGGGGAATTGTTAGCTAATCTAGAGGAGATTCTCGATGAAAATTGGTTGCCGGATTGGGGAGATATAAACAGGGATAAATCTTCCGAGGTGAACTAAAGATTAGCTTCACCTACCCGGTTTACAGACATTATAGTCCTCGTGAGAGATCACCGCCTCTGGGACGAGAAGATTGCCGTGGTCGCGACAGATGAGGCGATAATTGCGGGTAACGGGGATACTGATAATAAAGCGATCGTGTCGCAATCGTTTACCGTGGAAATCTCGATAATTGCGGTGATTTTGCAATCCTTGCAGGATTTCCCTAGCTTTAAGTACCACATTTTTCGGTAATTCCCGCAGATCGATCGGATCCTGGGAAAAAGTGGCTTCCCAAGCATTTTTTTGACGTTTTCTTTCTTCCCAAGCGGCATCTAGTTGAGCGCAATGATGGCAGACTTGGCCATAACCCTTGTGACCACAGGGAAACTTCTTCTTTCTTCTGGACATAATACCATCTGTCTGTAAGGCTGTGAGCGACTATTCAAGAGCGGTAAAGCTTGCTTCACTTTTGGCAGATGGAGAAGAAAGTCTTTACCCAGTGATTATCTATACTTACCAGCATACAGGGATCGATACCTCGTTTGGCCATTGACCAGCCAGAAAGTTGATCTTGGTTAGTTAGGGACTGCTGTCACCAAAAGGATTAAGGCTGCTTAGAATAATTCCCATTCTTGGGTTCTTAAACGTTTGAGAATAGCTAAACGGCTACTAAAATAATTAGCACAGAGACGACTATAATCGGTTAAACGCAGGTTATTTAAGCTAATTGACCAAGACCAAATATAGGCCGCTTGGGTGAGATACTGAAGACAAGATAATTCACCATCGGTTAAAGGCACTGTTTGCTCGTAACCTTGGATAAAACTGTGGCGAATCTGGCGATTTAAGCCGGATTGTAGGGAAACTTGCAAAAATTTAGCGATATCAAAAACTCGCCAACCATAACCGCACTGATCGAAATCAAATAGGGTCATCTGATTATCAGGGGTGATATGCACATTACCACTATGAGGATCGCCCCAACAAATGCTCCAATAGGGAGATTCTGTCGGTAATTTGGCGGTTTCTTCCTCTATTTCCCCAATGGTTTCTAAAACACAGTCTAGGTCCCTCGGTCGTTGGTGCAGAAAAGGTGCGATAATTTGCAGGGAATCCTCGAGAAGATATTTGAGGTTGAGGGGATGACGATAGGCTAGGGGGTGAAAATCTGCCGTCACCCGATGTAAATTAGCCACGATCGCCCCTAAATGATAGGCTTGTTCTATATCTATATCCCCAATAGCAATTCCCCCAGGAGCATAGGGAAAGAGGACGGCGTAACGTTTCCCTTCCGGAGCATTAATTTCTAGGGATAAATCACCGTTTTTGCTGCGAATTGGCGCGGCGACGGGAACCTGAGAGCGATCGAGATAATCTAATAATTCTAGCTCGAAGTCTATTTCCATTTTGCTGCGCCAATGGCAGTGAGATACGCGCAAAATGTAGGGAGTTGTCAGGGTTTCGAGGAGATACACATCACTTAAACCCCGATGCCAAAATTGACAATTTTTCGGCATATCAATCTCGTAACGAGAAAAAACCAAATCTGCTAGGGCAGCGGGAGCCAGAGTGGAGTAGAGTGTGGGAAAAGTCCATTCTCCAGTGCGAAAATTGGCAGCGGGAGAACTAGAAGGCAGTAAATTGAGCGAAGCCAGAAAAGTCGTCACGATTCCCTCCCGATGCAAGTGTGGACAACGCTCGCATCATCCTATTTTATAGGCCACATATATTACAAATCGGTTCGATCGCTCCGTATATTTCGCTACATTCCTCTGTTAATCAGTCTTTAAGTAGTCAGGCAAAATTAATTACCAGCCACAGAGGGCTGAAAGCCTTGCTAGACAAGGATCGCTATGGGTAAATAATTTTACCCAGATACTTAATATCCCCTACTGCCCGCTCTCGACGATTATTTTAAATGCCTAAAAGTTTAGCCTGAAAAAATATTGCTTATCTTGATTCTTCCTGACTGAGATGACGTAGTTTATCTCGAAAATAGCCAAAGCTGGGCGATCGATTAATGTCCACATTCATCTGAGGAGAAATATTTTCTGCCCAGACTGTTTTCTCTTGACCCACAGAAGCTCCACCTAACTTAGATAATTGTTTCGCTCCACCTCTGTATATAGCATCTGCCAGTTTTTCCCAAGTACCACAGATACTATCATTAATATAGGAATCCAAGATAGCACTTTTGGCCTGGGGATAAGCAATTTTTATGGCATTAATATCACCTAAATACCAAGCTTCTCCTTCTTCAATAGCAATACAGAAGTAAATTTGGGATTGGATAGCAGATTTTTCCAGACAATTGCTTAATTCCTGTCGAAATTTCCGAAAACATCGATTATCCAGATCGCAAACCACAATCAGTACAGCAGCATAATTATCAGGGTAACTAGAAAAAGGGCTCTCCCAGCTTTGGTGGGTAAAATGTATTCTAAGATACATTTCTCAAGAGCGAGGGGGTGGAACGAACCACAAAGACACAAAGGACACAAAGATCGATCGATCATATAGTAAGTTAAACTTATCACACAGAACCTAGAAGAGCCGAAAAAGTTTTATCATATCCTTGAATCAGTTTAGGTAGTCGCTCAAGAAGAATCCTTTTACTAGGATCGGAAACAGACTGTAAGTCTCTGGGAATATGACCACTGCCTTTATAGGAATGAACCCTAAATGTATGACCTGCATTCATGTCAATAATCTTAGGAATTAGAATATCAAGTGCTTTTTTTCCCGACAAATCCTCGACCAAAATTTCAAAGTGCATGACCTTATCTCTCATCTAAGTAATCACTATACCAAAGACTACCAAGGGGCAATCCTTCTGAGACGAGATTCTTAATTAAAGGATTGTCACTGGCCCGTTTAATCCGAGAAAAACCATCATCACCCTTTTCCAGAATCCAAACTTCTTCCGGCTGGAGAGCATCAACAAAATAAGGTTGATGAGTGGTGATAAAAATTTGAGAACTTCCTCTCTGTCCTGTGGCGTGTTTTCTAAATTCTTGAGCCAAGGTTTCTAATAGTTTATGGTATAAGCCGTTTTCTGGCTCCTCAATACAGATAAATGGCGGTGGGGAAGGGTTTTCTAACAGTAAGAGATAGGCCAATACTTTTAAAGTACCATCGGACATTTGCTGTACATAAAATGGGTCTTGGAATCCCCGATCATTAAATTTTAATAGTAGTCGATTATCGGGACTTTTTTCGGTGCTAATTTTTTCTATACCCGGTATCTTACGAGAAATACTATTAAGTATATTCTGAAATTTCTTGGAATGCTCTCTTTCCATAAACTGCACCACATTACCGAGATTATCTCCATGGATATTCAAATGTTTCTGGGGTCCGGCTAGGGGCAAACTTCTGGCCGCATCGGGAGTAAAATAGCTGAGATACCATCCCTCAATAAATCTCCGAAATAGGGAAATTCTCGGATGCTGTTTGAGAGAACCTAACGTAGCAATTCCTAGTTTGCGCTTATCATTCAGTTCCACTAACTCGGTTTCCTTGCTTTCCTCATCAGCTTCTCGTTGAATTTTTTCTATTAACTTAAATAAATCAAAATGGTCTTGACCTTCTTCTACTTGTTTCCCTTCTTCTTCTCCTTTCCAAACGATTCCTTTCCCTTCATCGAGGAGTAAAAATGAAAAAGGCCATCCGGTCTTTTGACCTTTTCTTCTCTGTCTGAGTCTTTCTTTTTTTACATAAGGTCTATTATCCGTATCTAGATCAATAGCTAATTCATAGGTAATTGGTCGGGAATTGTAATCTTCTTTATAGTAAATCTGAAATTCAATGCTTCCTTCCTGACCCTGGGAACGAAGACGCTCAAACCCACCCCGACCTCGCGCATCACAAGCTTCTTCTACTCCTCCTTTAAGACAATCAGATAAAAAACCGAACGCATCAAAAAGTGTGCTTTTTCCCACACCATTTTTGCCGATAACGGCCGTCATCGGTGTCAGAGAATCTCGATTTTGAGTGTTCCATAACTTGCCCAGGGTTATATCCTTGAGCGCTCGATAATTTTTAATCCTCAATCCCTCAATTCCGGCCATTATTTAGTCCCGTTTCTCATTACTAAAGTAATTTGAGCAATTTCTTGATAGATTGATTCTAGACCAGTTATCAATTACTGACCCGATTCGATCGCTCCTTCGGCCTCATGGACAATTGCCCTCAATTGATCTAAAGTTTTCTGGTCCACCTGGGTCCATAATCCCCGTTGTTGAGCTTCTAATAATCTTTCGGCCATATCTCGCAATGCCCAGGGGTTTTTCTCCTGAATAAATTGTTGTACCTTGTCGTCAAATAAATAAGCTTCGGCTACTCCCTGATAGATAAAATCCTCCACCAGATGAGTAGTGGCAGAGTAGGCAAAAATATAATCTACGGTCGCAGCCATCTCGAAAGCGCCTTTATAGCCGTGTCGCATCACTCCCGCTATCCATTTGGGATTAACCACTCGCGAGCGGTAAACGCGGCGAATTTCTTCCTCTAGGGTTCTGATGCGGGGATTTTCCGGACGGGAATGATCACCAAAATAGGTGACGGGATTTTTGCCGGTTAATGCCCGGACACTGGCAGTTAAGCCGCCTTGAAATTGATAGTAGTCATCGGAGTCGAAAATATCGTGTTCCCGATTGTCCTGATTGTGCAGCACTATCTCTAATTCTTGCAGTCTATTTCTCAATACTTCCGGTAAAGAATGGGCAGTTCCTTGGCTATCATAGGCATAACAACTCCAGTTAATATAAGCATTAGCTAAGTCTTGATCATTTTGCCAGTTTTGTGACTCGATTAACCCCTGTAAACCGGCCCCATAAGCACCCGGTTTGCAGCCAAAGATTCTGGCAGTAGCTCTCAGTTTCGCCTCTTTTTCTCCTAAGCCCTGACTTAGCCAAAACTCCCTCTCTGTCTTCACTTTCGCCGCTAAAGGATTAATTTTTTCCTCTTCCTCTTGACAAGCTACCGCATTTATGCCAGAATTAAGAAGATGTAGTATGCTGGGGAAACTGTCCCTAAAAAAGCCCGATACCCGAACGGTCACATCAATACGAGGACGGCCTAAGCTAGACGGGGTAAGGATTTCAAACCCGACCACCCGACGGAAAAAACCATCCCAAAGGGGACGAATTCCCAGTAAAGCCATGGCTTCGGCCACATCTTCGCCACTATTTCTCATCGTCGAAGTTCCCCAGATAGAAATCGCCAAAGTGCGGGGATATTCGCCATTTTCTTGGGTATAACGTTCAATTAGTGCCTCTGCAGCCTTTCTTCCCACTTCCCACGCGGTTTCTGTGGGGATTGCGCGGGTATCGACGGAATAGAAATTTCTGCCGGTGGGGAGAACATCGGGACGGCCGCGGGTGGGAGCGCCGGAAGCACCACTGGGGACGTATTGGCCAGCGAGACCTTTTAAGAGATAGGTAAGTTCATCGGGGGTTTGTTTTAAAGCAGGAATTAACTGATTTTCTAGCCAAACCAATTCTTTTGCCGTATTTTCGCCTACAGGTTCAATTTTCTGGCTAATTAAATCCTGAGCGAGACTTTCCAGATAGGTAGTAGTATCGTTATATTCCGTCAGGGGGTCGCAGTCGAGATGGAGGTCAAGGGCAAGGGAACGGGTTAAACCGGGGCGGTCAGGACTGGGAGAACGGGCAATCGATTGGATTAAATCAATTAACTGCTGACCCTGGGGACATTGACCGAAGATATGTAAACCGTCGCGGATTTGTGCTTCCTTGAGTTCACAGAGATAACCATCCACGAGGGTGAGAAATTGACCAAAGGAAGCGTTGGTCGCAACGCGCTCGCTACGCGAGATCGTGCCTAGCTCTCGATCGAGATTAGTTTTCGCCACCAGATCGTTAATCCGCTCGCGAATCAGAGCTAAACGAGAAGGATCAAGAGATTCTGCTTGATAATATTCATCGATGAGGGACTCTAACTTTTCCCAATCCCCATACAATTCCGCTCGCGTCATTGGGGGAGTGAGATGGTCGATGATAACAGCTTGGGAACGTCTTTTAGCGTTGGAACCTTCTCCGGGGTCATTGACAATAAACGGATAAAAATTCGGCAGCGACGAGAAAGCAATTTCGGGATAACAATGGGGAGAAAGAGCGAGACTTTTCCCCGGTAGCCATTCTAAATTGCCGTGTTTACCGAGATTAATCACGGCAGTGACTTGGAATTCCCGTCGTAACCAATGGTAAAAAGCGAGATAGCTGTGGGTAGGTTCGAGGTCGGGGGAATGATAATTAAGAGTCGGGTCAAGGTCATAACCGCGAGAAGGTTGAATACCGATAAAGACATTACCTAACTGGATGCCGGGGATAGGGAAATCCCTGTCTGGATGTCCCCAACGGTCAAGCAGAGCGCTTTGATTATCGGGGGGAAGGGAGGAGAAATAATCTAGATATGCTTCTAGGGAGAGAGATTGATAGATAGGTTTTAATTCCCTTGTCTCCAAGTCATTAGTGATACCGGAAATCAGCAATCGCATTAATTCGTCGCTATGGTCGGGGAGGTCGGTGAGGGTATAACCTTGGGTTTGTAATGCGCGAAGAATTTCCAGACCACTAGCGGGAGTATCTAAACCGACTCCGTTAGCGATACGACCATCCTTATTGGGATAGTTGGGGAAAATGAGAGCAATTTTTTTCTGGGAGTTGGGAAGGGAGGAGAGTTGACAATAGTTTGCGGTTAAATCAGCGACAAAATCAACCCGGTGGGGGAGGGGTTGATAGATAACTATTTCCGTTTCTAGTTTGGGATGTCGGGTGAGGACAGATTTAAACGAAATAGCGCGGGTGATAATTTTGCCATCCATTTCCGGTAAAGCGATATTCATGGCCACATCCCGGGGGGAAAGACCTTGATAACCCTGTTGATAAGCTTCTAAACTGCTGCTGCTGAGGATAACTTGGAAGATGGGTTTATTGAGGGACTGCCAGAAGTGATGATTTTGTTTGTCTTCCGGTCGCTGGATAGAGAAGCTAGTGGTGTCGAGAATTAGGTCTGGGGGATGCTGGGAAAAGAGGGTTAATAGTTCCTCTTGCACTTCGATTTCCCGGAGAGAGGAGAGAAAGATAGGGACAGTTTCAATGTTTCTTTGGGTGAAAGCACTGATTAAAGCATCGATAGCTTTGGTATTACCCGCGAGATAATGGGAACGATAGAAAAGTATCCAAGTCCGTGCTTGGGGTTGGGATAGGGTTGTCTGGGAATAGATTCCCAACCTAGGGACAACCCCAGGAGGAGAGGGAAGATAGTCGAGATGGAGACAGGTATGCGCGATAAATTTAGCAGCATTAATCCAGTTATCTATCCCTGCTTCCGTGAAATAGCACCATAACTGGTTAACAGTAGTCAGGGAAGCAGTGGAATGACTCATCAACTCTAAATCCGGTTTATCCTCTCCCGGGAGGACAAATAAAGTTGCACCGGTTTCCTCGACAATTTCCTTAACTACTTCCAATCCGTAGGACCAACTCCCCCGTCCCCCCAATAAGCGAAGAATAATCACCCTTGCTTGGGATAGTACCTTGTCCCCATAGTTATCAATACTGTATTGCTGTTGTAACTGGGATAAATTGAGGGCGCGAATTGCGGGAAAATTATCCGGTAGATGGTCGATAGCTGCCGCTAGAGTTTGAATATCGGTATCAGCCATGGTGAGGAGAACAATCGGGGCCGGATTTTGGTCAATAATAATCACCCCTTCGGTATCTGCTGTCCAACCACCCGCTTGGGGAGCAATACGGTGCATAAGTTTTGAGAGTCAGGTTAAATAATGATTAGGTTTTGAGAATCAGGGTCTCGATCGAGGGATCATTGTTGGGTAGATAGAGATGATTATATCTGTCTGCGGCAATTTATAGCAGTTATCTTAATGGTGAGGTGCGAAGTTTTCGTTTTGGGGAGCCAGTGGTCGGTCGTCAGGAGTTGATATCAAATTAGGTTACATTTCCCACTTACGAGAAACAATGTTAAGAATAGGGATTGGGGAATAGTAGGGGATAGGGACTAAGAAAACTTGACCAAACCCCAGTCCCCAGTCCCCCCATCACCTTACTGATAACTGATAACTGATAACTGATAACTGATAACTGATAACTGATAAATGAACGCTTCTCCCGCTTATGTTTGCTGTCAAGTGTTGTCATCTACTCACCTCGAACAACTTCGTTCTTGGTGGGGACAGTTGGCAATACAGGTAACAGGGCCCAGGATTAGTCTCAGTGAAAGAGATATTCCCCCACAGACGGGGGAAATCTATCAACTCTTGCTTTCCACTGACCTACAAGCTTTATTGTTAGCCAGTCCCCAAGCACATAACTTTGATTACGAAGTCCGCATTAGTTTTGAAGCGAACACGATTAAAAGTTTTCTGCAAGGACTGGCCGTCAAGTCTCTCCACCACCCAAAAATTCAGCAGGGTTATCAAATTTTAAATTTGCCTCCATCCATTAATGTCAGCAGTTTTCAAAATAAAATTTTAGTCAAAATTCTCTCTATAACTTCTTCTCCGTCTGCTGAGGGGGGTTGTCCCCGCATCTTCTCCGTTTGTCAACCGGTAGAAGCGGCCCTATCCCAACAAATCGAACAGGAAAGATTATTAAACCAAGTCATCACCCAAATGCGTCAGAGTTTGGAGTTACCGGTGATTCTGGAAACCGTGGTCAGGGAAGCGCGGGAATTTCTGCAAGTGGACCGATTGTTAATTTATCAATTTTTCCACGGTATCAGTGAGGGAAAGGGAAAAATAACTTCCGAGTCGCGCGTTTCTGACCAGATAAATTCCGTGTTAAATTTAACCCCTGAAGACGATTGTTTTTCCTATATTCCCCAATACAAGGAAAAGTATCGTCAAGGATTAATTCTGTCCGTGGATGATGTGGATGTTAACTATTCTTCTTCCTTCTGTTTGTCCGAATTTTTGCGACAACACCAAGTGCGATCAAAATTAATCGCTCCCATTGTGGTACAAGAAGAATTGTGGGGTTTATTAATTGCCCATCAATGTGGAGAAAAACGCCAATGGTTGCCGCAGGAAAAGAAATTTTTAGGTCAGATTGGTGAACATCTCGCCATCGCTATCTATCAAGCGCAATTATATTCCCAAGTACAGGAACAAAAAGATATTTTTGAGCGCCGGGTAATCGAAAGAACCCAAGAATTACAAGATACTTTAATGGCCGCCGAAGCTGCTAACCTCTGCAAAAGTGAATTTTTAAATAATATGAGTCATGAGTTATTAACTCCCCTAACTTGTATTATCGGTTTGTCCAGTACCCTGCAAAAATGCTCGGCAGCCAGTAATTTTTTACCTCCCGATAAACAAAAACACTATCTACAAGTTATTCAGGATAACGGCAATAAACTATTAGAATTAATTAATGATTTGCTTAATTTCTCGCAAATTTCGGCAGGCAAAGCCGTTTTAGATATTAAACAATTTTCGCTAAAATATCTCTGTAATCATGTTTTAGAAATTATCAAAACAGAGGCAGAAATTAAAGAAATTAATCTGATTTTAGAGATGAAAATCACCGAAAAAGAGCATTATTTTTATGCCGATTACGATCGAGTTCAGCAGATACTTTTGTACTTGTTAAAAAATGCCCTAAAATTTACCCCCGAACAGGGTGCTGTCACGCTGAGACTGTGGAAAGAAGGCAGTCAGGTCATTTTTCAGGTAGAGGACACGGGCATCGGCATTCCTGCTCAAAAAATACCGCTTCTGTTTGAAAAATTTACCCAGTTGGATGGCTCTCGTAAACGTCGTTATGGTGGTATGGGATTAGGACTGGCTTTAACTAAACAATTAGTGGAACTCCATCGCGGCACGATCGAGGTAGAATCTTGCTTAGATAAAGGTTCCATCTTTACCGTCCGTTTACCTCAACAAAAGCCACCCAAATCTCAACCCCAACCCTCGGATCATAATCCCCATTTTAATCAGCACCATCCCACTATAGTTTTAATTGAAAGTGACGAAGAAATTGCCAATCTTATTTGTGAGTTATTGATGGTGGCACATTATCAAGTTATTTGGTTAATCGATAGTGTCTCCGCTATCAAAAAAATTGAGATCGTGCAGCCAAGTATTATAATTGTCGATCGAAAAATGCCCGATATATATCATCTTTGTCATCTCTTAAAAAAATCCAGGCAAACTCAAGCCAGTAAAGTGCTAATCTTGAATGATACCCCTGAAATCAGCGTTAATTTCCTCGGTCGTCATGGCATTGATGACTATCTCCTCAAACCGATTCAACCCTCCCTATTGTTGGAAAAAATCCGCTATCTAACCGCTTTATAAGTGGGGTTTGCGGCAAAAAGTTTTTCGGTGGGGGTAGGGTTGCATCTCATTTTCATCTGGTCAATTTTTTCCTTTTTCCTCAGAAAATAGGGCTTGAAAACTAACTATCACATAGCTAATTTTCAAGCCCTTAATTGTAGGAATCCTAGGCTAAATTAGGATTCACTTTCGATATAGATAAATAACAACCCCATAACCACGGCTGGCATTAACCAACAGACGATTGGGATTAAAATCCAAGGCAGATAAGAAGCTGCGTAGGCACCAGTCATGTCAAATGCTCCTAGTAAAAAAATAAGGAAATGATAATCAGGTAGAACAAGGGTTAATTATTGATTAAAAACCCCGCGCATGATGCCATCAACGACACCAAGATTTTCTAGGAGGAAATAGGCCACAAAAGCGCCACCCATACCACCAATAAAGAAACCGGCGGCGAATTGACTCCAACCCTCGGAGGATTGCAGAGGATCACCACTAGCGGCCTTACCTTGGAAGGAGACAAGACCATAACTAGCTAAACAACCCGTAGCCAAGAGAACCATGGCCAAAGCGGGGATTAAGCCGCCGAGATTAGCATATTCCGAGTCTCTCAAGGGACCCAGGACAACCCAGGGACCACCGAGGAAATAACCGTGGGCCATACCCACTTCTAGACCGCGCAGAATCGGAGCTAGACCGGGACGATAGGCAGGTAAGTTACCAATAAAAGCTTTGGTAAAACCAGAAGCGGAAATGGGGGTAGCTAGATGACCAATGAACGGATCATCATTGTAGGGTGTCACCACCTGTTTGTATCCAGTTTCAGCCATTGTGTTTGAGTTCTCCTTTTTCCGATCAACAGGAAAATTGATCATAAAACTTTAAGATTACACTTTAGGCCTAAGAATTACTTCAAGCAACCCCATCGATCGAGTTTTCAAGGGTTGACGGCTGAAACTCTCACAATTCGTTACATTTCTCTCAGGAGACGGGGGAGTGGGGAGCTTTGTTTCAGTGTTGCCAAAGGCACGGCGTAGCCGTCCAGTAAACAGTAATCAGTGAACTGAAAACTCACATCTGATACTAAATCCGTTGAGTATAGGCTACATATCAGGATAGGCAAGAGGCAAGGGGCAAGGGGCAAAAGGAGGAATAGATAATCAGTCTTTAATAACTGGATTTAGTATGATATAGCCTTTTTCAGTCTGCTGAGCTACAAAAGTTATGGGTTTTAGGCACTCATGCACTCATGCAAGAGGAAAAAGGGAAGAAAAATAGGTGTACCTCACTAGCTTAGGAAACGCTATAACTGCTCACTGATAACTGCTCACTGATAACTGCTCACTGATTAAGGGATAATCAACACTGGACAGGGGGCAAGGTTAATAACTTTGGTGGTGACGCTTTCGGACACACCTTCGCTAGTTAATCCTAAACCGCGACAACCCATAACAATCAGGTGAGCATTAATTTCATCGGCCACATCACAGATGACAAAAGAAGGCATTCCCTCCCTTTCAATCATTTCCGCCTTGATGCCAGCTTGGGCGAAAATGGCCTGTGCCGATTGTAACAATCTATCCACCGCTTCGATCGAACTCATCTTATCGTCGGCGGCAATTTCTCCGGTGGGTGTCGTTTCCACCACCGACAACAGCACCAAACGACTGTCAAAGATTTTGACTAATTCGATCACACTACTGGTAGCGTCACGACTTTCGCGGCTGTGGTCGATGGGAAATAAAATCGTCTCAAACATAATTAGCAAGTCTCTCCAATCAAATTTTTCTGGGCAAATCAGTCTTGGAACTGCAACACTGATCCCCAAATCTGAAATAATCTTTGTCAAAGTAATTGCCGCAAGTAGCGATACCCTGATTTAATCTTTATTGTACGGTAAGCAATCTAGGAGGTTATGGGCTGTGCCAAAAAAAACAGTAGCGAATTTAACAGAGGCTGATTTAGCGGGCAAACGGGTCTTAGTCCGGGTCGATTTTAACGTTCCCATGGACAAAGCCACCGGGGCAATCAGCGATGATACCCGTATTCGGGCGGCACTACCAACTATTGAGGATTTAATCAAAAAAGGGGCTAAGGTTATTTTATGCAGCCACATGGGTCGTCCCGACGGTCAAGTTAAAGAAAATTTGCGTCTGACTCCTGTGGCTAAACGTCTCTCGGAATTATTGGGCCAAGAAGTAATCATGTGTCCCGATTCTATTGGTGAGGGAGTGACGGCAGCGATTAGTCAAATGTCTAACGGTCAAGTGGCCCTGTTAGAAAATCTGCGTTTCCACGGTGAAGAGGAGGCAAATGACCCCGATTTTGCCAAAAAATTAGCCGCTAATGCCGATTTATACGTTAATGATGCTTTTGGTACCGCCCACCGCGCCCACGCTTCTACGGAAGGCGTTACCCACTATCTCAGCCCCTCGGTGGCGGGTTATTTGATTGAAAAAGAGTTAAACTACCTACAAGCAGCTATTGAAACTCCCCAACGTCCCCTAGCGGCGATTATCGGCGGTTCTAAGGTTTCTAGTAAAATTGGCGTGATCGAAACTCTATTAGAAAAGTGCGATAAACTGCTCATCGGTGGCGGTATGATCTTTACTTTCTACAAGGCCCGCGGTTTAAGTGTTGGTAAGTCTTTGGTGGAAGAGGACAAACTGGAATTAGCCAAATCCCTGGAAGCGAAAGCTAAAGAAAAAGGGGTGGAATTTCTCCTTCCTACCGATGTGGTGTTAGCGGATCAATTCGATAAAGATGCCAATTCCCAAATCGTCAAGGTCGAAAATATTCCCGATGGTTGGATGGGATTGGATATCGGACCTGAATCAGTTAAAGTTTTCCAAAAAGCTTTATCTAACTGTAAATCTGTCCTCTGGAATGGCCCCATGGGGGTGTTCGAGTTCGATAAATTTGCGGCGGGTACAGATGCGATCGCTCACACTTTAGCCGATTTAACCGCTACGGGTACAACTACCATTATCGGTGGTGGTGACTCGGTAGCGGCGGTGGAAAAAGTGGGAGTGGCGGAAAAAATGAGCCATATTTCCACCGGTGGCGGTGCTAGTTTGGAATTACTCGAAGGGAAGGTTTTACCCGGTATTGCCGCTCTCGATGAAGCCTAATTATCGCTAATATCTCAGGTTTAAACAAGGTGGGTGTTGCCCCACCTTTTTTTATGAATTAGGGAGTGGGTTTTTAAAGTTGGATTGGGAGTTAATCATACCATGACTTTTGCGGCAAAAATAGTTGAGCCACTAGGATACTTCAATCGCGGTAAAATCGACACGCTGATATAAATCTGTCAGGGATATTTGAAAATCTAGAGAAAACAGAGTTAAAATCGCTTCTTGATCGTGATAATCCCGGAATGCCCAATGATCGCCCCTTTTATGAAATTGTTCTATATAATAACCATATTGATCGATTAAAATATATTCTTCAAAACTATCAAGAGAGCGGTAAAATTTAAACTTATCACCCCGATTATAGTCTTGAGTAGATTTTGATAAAACCTCGATAATCACCTGTGGATTGGTAATCGTATCGGTGCGTCCTCTTTCAAGAATTGGTTCTCCCTTAACGATCATAAGATCGGGATAGGTGTACACATTATAGGCGGGTATTGCCAAGCGTAGATCGGTGATAAATATATCATAGGCTTGATTCTGGATAGTTAAGGGAAATCTTCTATAAAAATTTCCCGCAATGCGATTATGGTTAGGAGTTCCCCCAGTCATAATAATAATTTCTCCATCTCGATACTCGTGTCTGTCGGTGGCAGTTTCCTCTAGTTGAAAGTATTCTGCGACTGTGTAGCGTTTCTCAGTGGTTGCGACCATATTGCCCCCTTGAAAGCAAAGCTCTGTCTTTATAATAACCTGTTTTCTGAAAAGGTAAGTAGCTGGTTATAATTAAATTAAAAATGGATTTTAGGTTAGATCCCCCCTGCCCCCCCTTGATAAGGGGGGTGTCTGATAATTTTTAACGCCTACCTACTTATAATTATCGGTTTTAATCAGGTGCTGACTACTGTATAAATATCGAGAGACCTTGTTAACAAGGTCTCTCCAAAGTGGGTGGGATTATTGTTGCTAATTTGTTAATCCGGTTGGGATAATTTGAGGATAGCGCTAGTGACTTTCATGCTTTCTTGATAAAGCACGTCCTGGCCCCAACGCTGTAACTGTTTACCTAGGAGAGTTTCTGTTTTTTGGTCTTCCAGATGGGACACTTGTTCAACCCGGCAAGATTGGGCCCCTCCCGAAGCTTCCATCCGCATACAGCCAGTAGTTCCCGAACAAATTACCGTACAACAATCAGCCTGAAGATTAGTAGAAGTGAGTTTAATACTAATCAGATCCCCTTGTACCTCACCCCAATCGGCCACGGGAATACCGGCTAATTCCGCCTCAATTAAACGCTGGTCCTGACCGAGGAAGCTAATCCGATGAATAGCGTAATCTCCCGACCGGTGACTATATCCCACCGGTCGCCATTGTAACCGGCTGGCCATCCAACCGAGGAACATAAAAGCTTGACAAGGATTGCCCTTTTCGTAATCAATAGTGATGCGATCGACTTCCAGAATAGCATCCCGGCGCTCCGGTGGATCAAAAGCCTCGGCGGTTAGTTCTTGCCAGGGAGCGAGACGACTCCAGTTTAGGTCAGCTAATGGCACATCTGTTGCTAATAAATCCCCCACTTGCAGCAGTTCCGTTTCCGGTTCCCGAAAAGTGCTGGAATCGACGATAATCGTATCACATTGACTGGCCAGACGCTTAAATAGTCCATATTCCCCATCGGGACTGGCTTTCCACCAGAGAAATTTGGGCAAACTGGGAATAGTTAACTCGGAAATAATGCCACCAATTCGTTCCAAGGCTTCCGCTGTGCCGCTTAAAGTGACGTATTCACAGCAAACTAAAGTGTTCTGACTACGTTTGTTAACGGGACAATAGGCAGAAACGGAGGCTTTTACCCCTTCATCGGCCTCGGCAGTGGGACAGAGGGTAATAATGCGACAGGGATTGGAAGCAGCGATCGCATCTGCCACTCCAATCGCATCCAAATCGGCGGCGTATTGACGATGATTAGCCCCATCCTCGGCGTTTTTTTCCGCTTCCCAGGCCGCCCTTAACCGAGCGACAAATTCATCGCTAGAAAGCCCAGTTACTTCTAGTTCTAGGTCCTTCTGGGCCACTTTGATGGCGGCGTGGGTCCGCGGACCGGCAATACCATCAATCGGGCCAGTGTAATAGCCGAGAAGGGTTAACAATTCCTGTACCGCATCGGGTTCATAGACAATAAAGCTAAAGGTGGTGGCCCGGGTGGCGGCCATCCCATCCTCATTATTATTATAGGATTGCCAGATATCGCGCAGTTCCTGCTCGATCACATCGATGGAAACATCTTTTGGTGCTTGCAGGGAGACAATGGGGGGGCTTTGGGTAGTCATGTCAGTTATCAGTTATCAGTTATCAGTGATTCAGTTATCAGTTACCAGTTATCAGGTGTGAGTTTTTAGTTTACTGCTCACTGATTACTGGTCACTGTTCACTGTTTTAGAGTCGTCGCCAACGACGGCCATCGCGGTTAAGGAGAAATTCTGCTTCTGTGGGTTCCCAGGTACCCGCTTCGTATTGGGGTACGGAGGCGGGATCGGCGGGGGCATCCCAAGCGGCGAGAGCGGGAGTAACGATGCGCCATGCTTCTTCTACCTCGTCAGAACGGGTAAATAGGGTTTGATCTCCCAGCATAGCGTCTAAAAGTAGGCGATTATAGGCATCGGCGCTGGTGACACCGAAGGAGGAACCATAACTAAAGTCCATTTCTACCGTGCGCGTGCGTAATTCCGAGCCCGGCATTTTCGCCTCAAAACGGAGGGCAATACCTTCGTTAGGCTGAATCCGCATACTCAGTACATTTGCATTAGTTTGTTGAGCCGCCGATTGGAAGATTAATAACGGCACATGGCGGAATTGGATGGCAATCTCGGAAACTTTTTTCGGCAGACGTTTACCGGTGCGCAGATAGAAAGGGACACCCTGCCAACGCCAGTTATCTACCATTAATTTCATGGCCACGTAGGTGGGAGTGGTCGATTCGGGATTAACCCCCGGTTCTTGCCGATAGCCCAGAATGGGTTTTCCTTTCATCCAACCGGCTTTATACTGGCCGCGGATGGCGGATTTTTCTAGGTTATTAATATCGGCCAGGTGAGTCGCTTGCAGGACTTTGACTTTTTCGCCACGGACACTATCGGCGTTAATAGCGTTGGGTGCTTCCATCGCCGTCAAGCAGAATAACTGCATCAGGTGATTTTGCACCATATCGCGCAAAGCTCCCGATTTTTCGTAATATCCGGCCCGCTCCTCCACTCCCACGGTTTCGGCCACGGTAATCTGGACGTGATCGATAAATTGACGATTCCAGAGGGGTTCAAAGATGGCGTTAGCAAATCGGAACACCAGTAAGTTTTGGACGGTTTCCTTGCCTAAATAGTGGTCAATGCGATAAACTTGGTTCTCCTGACAAACCTCTTGTACGACTCGATTGAGAACTTGGGCAGAACTGAGATCTTTGCCAAAGGGTTTTTCGATCACTAACCGGTGTTTAATTGGGTCTTTCAGCATTCCAGCCGCGCCAAGGTTTTTAAGACCGGGAGGGAAGAAATTAGGAGAAACCGCTAGATAAAAGACTCGATTGCCACGGGTTCCCCGGATTCCGTCTAATTCTTCCAGAAAAACTTTCATTTTGGCGTAACTTTCCGGATCGTCCATGTTGCCGGGGAAATAGTACAACCCTTGGGCGAAGTCTTGCCAATATTCCTCACTGCCAATCCCGTCGGAAAATTCTTCGATGCCTTGGCGCATCTGTTGGCGAAAATAATCATGACTCCACTCTCGGCGCGCTGTACCGACGATGGTTAATTCGGCTGGTAGTCGTCTTTCCCGTTTCAGTTGATAGAGAGCAGGAACCAGTTTTCTTTGGGTTAAGTCTCCCGATGCCCCAAAAATGACTAAGATTAAGGGTTCTGGGGTTCTTTCTTGTCGCAATCCCACTCGGAGAGGATTTTCGAGCAGCTTTACCATAGGATTTTGTCTAGCCGAGGTGCATTATTTTCCAGTCTAGCGGGAATACTCGACGGCATACCTAAAGTAAAAATTAATAACCACAATCAGTAATCAGTAATCAGTGACCAGTAATCAGTAATCAGTCATCGGTCATCAGTCATCAGTAATTGGATAATATCTTTAGGCTTTTTTGAGATCAAAAAGTTCTGGGCATGGGAGTGAGCGGGGGGAAAATTCAGGGACTTTTTCCCTGAATTTTAGGTAATTGACCACCCAAAAATGGGTGAAACCCCACACCCTACCCCTAGGAAAAACTTTTTGCCGCAAACCCTACTTATTTTTTGGCGGTTTTAACACAATCAAGGGTACGGACGATGGCAGCTGCCGCGTAGTTACGACGGGCGGGATCATTTGGTACAAAAGCACTACCCTGTTCGTTCAAGGGAGAGGCCACAGCGCAAAATCCCGACATCTGGGTAATTAAACTGGCAGCCCAATGACCGGAAGTATCGGAAAAATTGGTGGGGGTTTTAGTTTGGGCTAAATCGGGGGCTTGTTGTTGCTGAGTTTTCAGGTAGGTGGCGGCCTGTTTGAGAATCGCCATCAATTCGGCCCTAGTGATGGGGTCGGTGGGACGGAATTCGCCGTTAGCTTTGCCGGCAACAATACCATTGGCCCGGGCCCATTGGATTTTTTTGGCACTCCAGCGCGTCGCTTCTACGTCGTTAAAACTGCCGCTGCCGGGGGGAATATCTTCTAGGTTAATTTTAGTGACAGTTCCCATCCCTTCAATAATCATCGAGACGAATTGTTCCCTAGTGACGGGATTTTCGGGGCGGAAGGTGTTATCTTCTTTAAAACCGGCCACTATCCCAAGGGCGATCGCTTTTTCGATCTCAGTTTTATAGATATCGCCGCTAATATCCCGGAAACTGGCCTCAGCAGTGGGGGGAGGAGTGGTTTCGTTGATAGGAGGTCTGCCGGCGGCTGCGAGAACTTCTGTTTCTTTGCCGCTAAAGTAGAAGTGGCCTAAACTTTTGCCTTGGAAAGTACGACGGCTAAATCTCCAACCCGGTTCGAGGATAATTTTCATAAATCCCGTTTGCATTCCTCGGGTTCTTCCCACCACTAATTCCGGTCTGCGAGCATCCCGGGGAGTTCCCACTAAGTATAATTCGCCATTGCGTTCCACAATACGCAGGATGTAATCTAGCCCAAAATCCCGGCCATCGAGACGGATAGAATAACCATTACTATCGGTGGCGCGGCGACAAATGCCGGTAAAGTCAAAGTTGAGAAGCAGCGGGTCGATCATGACGGGATTTGAGCCGCTTTCGCTCCAACACTTCTGTTTTCCCTGGATTTGTTCCAAGACTAGCAGGTCAAATTTATTACCTCCGTAGGGACGAGCGATCGCTACTACCTGGGTCTGCTCGATGTCCTGTTCGTCAAAGTTGGCCGCTGGTGTGGCAGTTATGCCCAAGGTCATTAGGGCGGTTAGGGCGATCGATAATCTAGCTTTCATGATCTTTATCTATAAGACGATTTTTGCAGTAAAAATAATAGACGTGCTAATCCCACTATTCTAAGACTGAATACTTCCGGTTGTTGTTCCAGACTGCGCCGGATTGTTGTCTGTCTGCACAACTTTTCTCTCAATCTTCAATTTCCAAACCTATTGATCCTAGCAATATTCTGCTTGAACTGGTGGGTTGATCAATATTAATTCGGTTAGCTGTTGAAACTGGCGAGATGTTGGCGAATTGTTGAAAATTTTAGCCAGCCATTCGAGTCTTAGGCTAAGATGGGGAGAGAGGCTTTTAATTGGCCGCAGCCCTTGACTTCCCCACAGGATTTAAGCCCAATAATTGCCTAAAAAATGGCAATTAATCGATTGAGGGCTATCAGTGCCGCGGTGAATTATCATAGTTCATTAGCTCTGGTGAGCCATTGCCCTTTCTTTGGTGTGTGTGAGGTAGACAATTATGAGTAACTCCCCTGGTGATCCTTCTCCTCGTCCTAATCTTTTTCTGAGTATCGGTCGATTTGTCCGCCGGCCTTCTACTTTAATTGTCGGGGGAATTACTCTCCTAGGAATTACCTCCCTTGGCTATTTTACGACTCGTTATTTAGTTTATGAACGTCTCACCCCAATTTTAGACAATATCTTCAGTGAAATGCTGCACAGACCTGTCAGGGTAGGTAAGATAGAGGGCTTTTATTTTAATCGCATTCGTATCGGTAAATCGGAAATTCCAGCTACGGCCAATTCTGCTGATAGTGTATCTGTTGATGCGATCGAATTGGGATTAAATCCGCTGCCGTTACTTTTAGGTCTGCCGCTGCCAGTTGATGTCAAGTTAATTAATCCCAGTATTTATCTCGATCAGGATAAAAATGGTCAATGGCTCGATAATTTAGAAAAAATAGCTAGTAACTTAGATCGGGAGGCACTCATCAGGTTAAACCTGGGTTTTCAGGTGGAGAAGGGAGACATTACTATCCAACCCTATGCCCTGAAAAAACCGATAGAAATTAAGGCCAATGGTCAGGGAAGATTCATCGATAATCAAAGGCAACCTCTCACCTACGATTTTAGCGCAGAAATTCTCAAAAGTCAAGTAAAAATTCAAGGAGAAACGGCGTTAAAAACGGGCGAAAGTCAAACTAATCTTCAGATTGATAGTTTGAACTTAAATGAACTATTAACTTTAATTCCTCGGAGCAATTTCCAATTAAATCAAGGACAAGTAAATGCTAATATTGCTCTCGATATTCCCAGTTGGGCAAAGCTAAATCAAACCGAAGGAAATGGCAATTTTCAGGTGACAGATTTGGCGGGTAAATTCCAACCTTTCCAGTATCCAATTAAGCTAACAACTAAGTTAAATTTACAGGGAGATAAAGTATTAGTCGAACAGGCGACCGCAAGTATTGGCAAGATTAAAACTGAGGTGAAGGGAGAAGTAAATTGGCAAACTGGTTATCATCTCAAGGTCGCGCTAGAATCGGTGGATTTACAACAGCTTTTAAGAATTATTTATCTGCAATCACCTCTAGATTTACGGGGAGAGGCACGCTCTACTTTTCAAGTGACGGGAAAATTAGATCAACCTCTAATTAAAGGAACCGTTAGCAGCAGCAAACCGATTATTTTTGAGCAAATTCCCATTCAATCAATAACCAGTAATTTTCAAACAAATCTCAATCGTCTTAGTTTAGATAAAATTCAAATTAAACCCGTCGCAGGTGGAGAAATTAAAGGAGAAGGAAAATTGCAATTAAATATTCTGCAATCCCTGCAAAAAAATCAACCTCTTGACGGGACAAAAATGCCGATTGATTTGAATTTACAAGCAAATTTTCCCACAAGAAAAATTTTATCTCAATTGGCCACAATTCCCGCTCAAATTAATATAAGCGATCTGCAAGCTAATATTAAAGCTAGAGGGAGTTTAGGACTGCCCCAATTATTAATTAATTGGCAAATACCCAGGGTTAATCAGTCAGGATTAATCAATGTTGCTGGGGAGGGCAAAGTATTTTTAGGAGGCAACAAAATCAATTTAACCGATACGGTCATTAAAACAAATACTGGCAAACTACAGGTTAATGCTAATAGTGATTTTACTAGCAAATTAGTCCAAGCAAAAATCACGGGTAATAACTTTTTATTGACTTCTTTTCTGCCTATCTTTTGTCAATATGTAGATATTATTTGCCCCTACTTAGAAACCTTAGAACCCTTGAATTTAGAGACAGCTAATATTCAAGTTAGTGGCAAAATTGATCAACTCAATGTTAATACTTTAAACGGAATTGCTAACTTAAGAATTAGCGGTAAACAAGGCACAATTTTAGTCAATAGTCAAGTATCGCAAGGAAATTTTCAGGCTAAAGCTGTCTTAGCGGGATTGCTGATTAATTCCCTATTGCCTAACTTACCAACTCAGGTTAAATTAACGCAATCGCAAATTAATTTACAGGGTTATTTAGGGGAATTGCTGAATAATAAAAATAATATTTTCAGCAGTTGGCAAGGTCAAGGGAATATGGAGTTATTAGTAGATAATAATCCTTTAATTGCCACAGCCAAACTGAATCGAGGTTTCCTGACAGGAACAGTTAACACCGGGGGAATTAGTCTCAATCCTCTAGTGGAAAATTTAACAGTTCCCGTTAGTTTAGGCAGGACAAAAATCAGCTTTGCTGGTGGAATAAATTCTCTGATTAGTGGTACTTTAACGGATTTAAAAACTTGGCGCGGAGAAGGAGATATACAGTTATTTGTCAATAATCGATTTTTAAGAACGACAGCCCAACTGGAACAAGGTATTTTAAGCGGTATAATTAATACGACTGGGATTAACTTAAATCCGTTTTTACCCAAGATAAATATTCCTGTTAGTCTAGGAAAAACCCAAGTCAATTTCACTGGTGCAATCAATAATTTACTAGCGGGGAAAATACCAAATCTGTCCACCATCAATGCTAGAGTAAATACTCGCTTGTTAGTGGATAATAATCCGATTAATACTGATATTCAGTTAAACAAAGGTATTTTTAATATTCTCGGTAGTTTAGAGCGTTTTCAGACTAATATTCCCCTAGCGTTGAATATTTACCAAACGAAGTTTCAAGCAACAGGAAATGCCCAAACTATTTTCGACTCTCTGCTAGAAAAACGACTGAACTTAAGCAGTATTAAAGCAGTTTTTAACTCTCGTATTAATGTAGCTAAAGGAGAGATTAAAGCTAAGGCACAACTGAATAATAATTTCTGGCAAAGTGATATTATTGCCGCTAATCTTGATCCCGCTGTCCTACTAAGGCAATTGGGGGGAGTAAAATCAATCTCGATTCCTAACCTAGATTTTAGTGCCAATTTAGCGGGAAATATTCAAGAAATTTGGCAGGGAGTAACACCAATTCAGATTAATAATCTTTCGGCACAGTGGGGAGAAAATAGCTTTAATGTGCGAGGAAATATTCTTTTAGCTAATCTTACCAGTCAACCCGATATCGCTGAGGTTAACTTAAATCTACAGGCAAAAACCGACCTTGCTGCTGTACGGCTAACTCAGATTATATCGCTTTTACCGATTGATTCTAACCTAAAACCCAAAGAATCGACACTAACAGGGATCGGAGAATTTCAAGGACAAATCACGGGAAAAAATCTCTTAAGTGCTTGGCAAAAAGTGGGAAATATACGAATCAAAGGAGATATAAATTTAGCTAACTTTAGCATTAATGAGCGACTCTTTGAACCCCTACTAAAAGGAACAATTCAAGCAGGAATCGGTCAAAATATTAGTTTAAATCTGCGGGGAAATCAGGACATTATTGACCTAACTTTCGATCCTTGTCAACAAAATAATTGTCTGCTGCCCTATCTTCCCTTAGGGATAAATATTCGCCAAGCTTTTGGAAATAAAACTCCTTTTTTAGCAACAGCTAAACGAAGCGGAGAAAATTTAAATGTTCAGATTGCCGATTTTCCCCTAGAAATCCTGAAAATATCTCCGACGGTAGCCTACAATGTTCCGGGGATTATTGCTGGACAAGTGAATGCTAATCTAGACATCAATTTATTTAACTTACAGGGACAGGGACAACTAGAGATTAATCAACCTAGTCTAGGTAACTTAATCGGGGAAAAATTAACGGCAAAGTTGCTTTATCGGGATTCCATAGTTCAACTGCAAGCGGGGAGTTTACAAGCGGGTGCAAGTCAATATAATCTGCAAGGTTTATTTAATTGGCAAACCCAAGCAATAGAAGCTAAACTCAGGGTAGATCAAGGTTATATTCAAGATTTATTATCAGTTGCTAGTATCTATGATTTAACCAGTTTAATCAACCTTTTCTCCTCCGAGAATAACCCAGCTATTCAACTTAATCCCCTAGGAGTAGGTAATCCCGAAGCTTCCCTAGCAGAACAGGTAAATTTGCGGGCAAAAATTGAAGAAATAATCCAGCAATTAGCAGGGGAAAGGGGGGTAGTTGGGATACCGTCTGAACTAGATTTTCGTGGTCGCTATCAAGCAAATATAGCCTTAACTGGGACTTTAAAAAATCCCGATCTTAGCGTACAATTTCAGGGCAATCGATGGGAATGGCGACCCCAAAGACCGACAGTAAATATTGTTAAACCTCTCGGAATTGTCACCACCGATACCCAATTAATTCCCATTGATGAAGTAACAATTAATCTTAACTTAAATCGTCAGTTGCTCAGGATAGAACCGATTAGATTAAAATCACGAGATTCTTCCGTATTTTTAGCGGGTGATTTTTCCTTGAAAAAAGTAGAGGGGACTTTTGCCGTGGAAAATCTTTCTCTCGATCTCTTGAGAAATTTTGTGCAGTTTCCCTTGGATGTATCTGGTAGTCTAAAAACTCAAGGTCAAATTACAGGAACTTTATTAAATCCTCGTATTCAGGGTAACTTTGGCTTTATTGATGGTGCAATTAATGCCCAAAATATTAATCAAGATATAATTGGTTTATTTACCTATAATCAGTATCGTTTTGATTTGCGGACAACCTCCTCCGAATCAATCCAACTCTATGCCAGCATTCCCTATCCTCCCTTACCGAGTAATGATCAATTAAAAATCCAAGCAAAATTAGGAACCGATGCACTCAAATTAATTGAAGCTATCAGTCAAAACGCCATCGAATGGGTTAAAGGTGAGGGAGAGGTAGTTCTTTCAGCGACGGGAAGATTAGATATAAAAGAAGGCTTAAAAATAAAAGATTTAGAAGCAAATGGTATAGTTACTCTCAATAATGCCGCTATCCGCAGTGTTGCTTTTCCAGAGATTTTAACCGTAAATGGCCGCATTGGGTTAACCCCTGAAAGCTTAACAGTAGAGGAATTACAAGGCTCGATCGCTGACAGACAAATTTCTGTGGTGGGAGTTTTACCTTTCTTTCAAGCCATCAAAAATAATCCTAATCCCTTAACAGTTAATATTCAAGAGGGAGATATAGCAATTAATGGTCTTTATCGGGGATTAATTGCTGGGAATGCCATGGTAACGGGAACAATTCAACAACCAATTATCGGGGGTAATGTACGTCTTTCTCGGGGTAAAGTTTTTCTTCCTCGCACCCCAGAAATTAATCAAGAAACGGATAAATCAGTAAGTCGCTGGCTGCAGCCTCTCAACATTCCTCAGACGACCAATATTACTCCAGTTTTAAATAATTTCCAAGTGTCTTTAGCGGGATTATCCATCGAACAAGAACCTTTGTATCAATTTGATTTTAGTGGTGCTTTAACCTTGAACGGTTCGCTCACTTCACTGGAGAAATTACAAACCAATGGAGTGATTAATCTCGATCGGGGACGGGTTAGCTACATCGATACTCGTTTTCTTCTTAACCGACGCAATCAAAATGTTATTGTTTTTGATTCTAGTCGCGGGTTGGGACTTTTTAATCCCTTTGTTGATATTCAACTGCGAACAATTCTCAGCGAATTTTCTCAATCTCGCGATTTTGCTATCTCCCGTCCGGGGGGGGATTTTCCTAGTAATGAAATTCCCGATGATAGTCTGAATCGCATTCAAAGGATCGATGTCACCCTCAGCGTTGAAGGGGAATTAAACCGCTTGCTACCAAATTTAGGCCGTAATATTAATGAAGTGTGCCAAATTCGTCCCAATAGTCCCCCTTTTCCCCTAGAGGAAAACTACACAAATGCAGAATTACAAAAAGCTGCTAATTGTTTACAAGGAGTGGCTTTTGCTAGAGGTGAAGATGAGGGATTGCTTAATACTCCCCTAGTTAAATTAACTAGCACTCCCCCCCGCAGCCAAGGGGAAATCGTTCGACTGTTGGGGGAACAATTGCTGTCGGTTTTTAATGGTTTACAGGGGAAAAATACAGAACAATTAATTCAGTTTGGAGTGGTTCAGTTGGCGATTCCCCTCTTAGCTCAAGGAGTCGTGTATGATGTGGAGAATGCGGTTAGTAATGCGATTGGAGCAACCGATTTTAATATTCTTCCCAATTTGGAAACCGTCTATCGAGTTAATTCCCAGTCTTTTATCCGCTTCTCCTACGATTACAATTTGAATGAGTTTACCGTCCGCTATCAAACTCAATTTTAAGGTAAGATTGAGAGATATAGGAGAGTTCAGAAGTTAGGAGACAAGGCAAAATTAGGTTATACTTCATCTTACTTGATATTCTATGATTATTCGCGAGGCTAAAGAAACAGATTTACCAACAATTATCGAGATTTATAATGCCGCTGTTCCCACTCGCAAGGCAACCGCAGATTTAAAGCCTATTTCCCTCGAAAGTCGGCGAGAATGGTTTAAAAAGCACGATCCTGAACAGTATCCCATTTGGGTAATAGCGATCGAAGGTCGGGTGGTGGGTTGGCTAAGTTTACAGATGTTTTATGGTCGTGTCGCTTACCAAAAAACGGCAGAGGTTAGTTTATATATTTCCCCCGATTATCAAGGTCGTGGAATCGGTAAATTATTAGTAGAATATGCCCTGAATTGCTGTCCGAAATTGGGTATATCTAATCTTATCTGTATTATTTTTGCCCACAATCAGGCCAGTATTCGTCTCTTTGAAAAATTCGGCTTTCAACGATGGGGTTATTTACCCCAAATTGCCGCTCTAGACGATTTTCTGGCTGATGTGGTCATTTTAGGGAAAAAAGTCGCTTAAATAGGCAATTCTCCCCATAGCTAGACTAAATTCTAGACTTAATTGAATATCAGTATTTTCTGGTTCGCCTAGAGATGATTTCTAGGTGAGAGAAAAGAGATAGTATTTATGGCTCTTCCTTAGCATAATTTTTTCCTCATCAAGAAACTACTATCAAGGCTTAAGTTTTCTTACCAGACTCAGTTAATTTATCGATTAGGTCAAGCTGTGTATCGAGATCATCCCAGATATCCTATACTTATTTTACAGCGTTTCTGGTCAAGACGAAGTATAACCTAATTTGGTATCGACCATCGACTCCCCAAAA
The DNA here is from genome assembly GCF_050500245.1 of Microcystis ichthyoblabe FBCC-A1114. Classification (NCBI taxonomy): domain Bacteria; kingdom Bacillati; phylum Cyanobacteriota; class Cyanophyceae; order Chroococcales; family Microcystaceae; genus Microcystis; species Microcystis ichthyoblabe. Next base: position 388,837 of record NZ_CP191408.1, read on the forward strand.
AGGAAAACTTTGTACATCATCATTAAGATAACTGCTATGACCATGAATAATTTTAAAATACTGCTCATCGGCTATGGTAATACTTTAAGAAATGATGACGGAGTGGGAGTGAGAATAGCCGAAATTATTGCCGAGGAGAATTGGTCTAATCTAGAGGTCATCGCTACCCATCAATTGACTCCTGAGTTAGCGGCCGATATAGCTGATGCTTCTCTAGTTATTTTTGTTGATGCGGTATTATCTAATCAAACTGATATCCAGATAGAAAAATTAGCGGCAGTTACCGAATGGAATAATTTCGGTCATGCAGAAAGTCCTGCTTCTTTATTAGCATTAACTCAAGCAATTTATCAACAAACTCCTAGGGCCTGGGGAATATTTATTCCTGCTATTAATTGTGAATTTGGTGAAGAATTATCAACAATAACTCAAAAGGGCTTGACAAATGCGATTAAAGCTATTAGGAAAATTATTACTTCTGAGGATTTGACTGAATACCAAAAGCAGGACTTTGATAATCTTCCGGCAGATAATTTTCAGGAATAGTGCTGTGATTGCCATCCCGGAGAGCCTTGTAGTGAGGAGACATAATTTCGATACCGACTTCGTTACATTTATCCTGAATATTTTGGTGTAATTCAGAATAAATATACACCATTTTGTTAGGATGATCGGTGTAGGCATTTAGCTGATAGCTGACATAAAAATCATCGAGACTGGTTTGCAAGACAAAAGGAGCAGGTTCTGAGACAATAAATTGGGTGGCTAAGGCTGCTTCTTTCAGGGTTGCGTGAACCTTACGCCAAGGTAAATCATAACCGAGAGTGACTGTGGTTTGCAAAATTAAAGGCTGTTTGAATTCCCTTTGAGAGACACTAAAGTTAATCACATTAGTGTTTAACAGCGATGAATTAGGAATCGTGATAATTCTATTAGCTGGTGTGCGAATACGGGTGACTAATAGTCCTTTTTCAATCACATCTCCAATAACATCACCAATAGAAATTTTATCTCCTAGTTGAAAAGAGCGGGTATAGATGAGGATAATTCCCCCCACCACGTTAGCAATAGCAGAGGTGGAACCCAAGGAAAATAGTACCCCTAAAAATACCGACACCCCCTGAAAAGCAGGAGAATTAAATCCAGGTAGATAGGGAAAAGCGATGACTATAGCTAAGGCAATTATCAGCAGTGACAGTAAATTATAGGTTGGTTTTGCCCAATCGGGATAGAAACCATTAATTACTAAATTTTCTCTTTCCAATCCAGTGAAAAATGGTTTAATTGCTCTCAACAGATAGTGAGTTATAAAAATAATTAGCAGTATGATAAAAATACTGGGTAAATATTTTGCTATCTCTTGGGAAACAACTTCTAAAGCACTAAAAAAGTATTGCAGAAAACCATCACCAAATTTTCTAGTCCAGGGAAAAAGACGAAGGACAAAAGTTAAATAAAAATAGAGAATAGTTAAAATAATTAGAGTGCGGATAAATTGCAAAACTCTTAGGGAAAAAATTCCTATTGTCTGGGAACTAATAATCTCAAAATTTTGGAATACGACCCCAGGAACTAGGGAGGTGATTAACCTCTGAATCTGGGGAAAAACCCGCGAAGATATAAAAATTATTACCCAGAAAATTAAGACCGTGGCCAAGGTAGCACTTACCGTCAAAACTGCATCTTTTAAGAGGTTATCCGGTTGACGTTCTTGACGATAACGGACAATGGCCGCTTTAATCTTTGCTAAAGCTCGTTCGGCTAATACTTCTTGACTGACCGCCTGTAATTTGGCATCTTTAGAAGTAATAGTAGCAATAACCGTATCTCCCAAAATAATCGAAGGGTTTTTGTCTTCAGGATCAATTTTTATAGTTAAATCTTCAGGAGAAAGAGCATCGTCATCGGCAATTTTTTCAATTCTGTCTGTAATCGATTTCGCTCTTTCTTGCGCTGAAAAAGAACCTATTCCCTGCCGAATCGTAAAAAGTTCTTGATTATCAAGCATGACGGGAAAAACTTCTCCCAAAGTTTCCAGGGGTGTTTCCTGTCCCTGTTTAGCAGGATTATTCTGGGCTGCTATCATGAAGATAGGGGATAAAGTCAGTAACAAAACTAAACAAAACAGTCCTAGGTAACGCCAGATTTTTTTCATCTTCTAAGCCACAATTGTACAGGAGCGATCGAGTTTAATACCTCTTTTTTTCATCGTAGCATGGAATAGTTCTGTGGATAACACCTGTTCCACGGGATAAATCCCAGCTTTTTGGAGTTTTGCCGCTAAGATTAATTCTGCCACGCTGCCAGTTCCCCAACCCGCTGCTTGAGCAGTATTCTCGTGAACCATAGTTGCTTGATAAACTGCTTTTTGCTGCCCTTGCCATCCGACGACTTTTGCCAACATTGCCACCCCAATTCCCGAAAATTTATCGGTTACTTCTGTCATGCGATAACTAACTTGGGAAAAAAACTCAATTCCCCGATAACTTTCTACCCAAGCATCGGGAAAAATATGGGCAGTAATCCAAGTTAAATGATTATAAAAATCGGGAATAGAACCAAATTTTGTGATCACATTTTGCACTGGAAAAGATTCGGCAAAAGTATAGGTTTCTGGCATATCAAACCAATAAACACCAGTTTTACCCAAAGGAGCGGGAAAGTCAATTACTTCCCTGGCAGTATAGGGTTTAATCTCTTGCCATTTTCCCTCAATCCAAGCTAAAAAAGGCTTTTTTAAACCGAGAAAAGTTGTCCGCATTACGGTTAATCCCGCACCTCCTGAACCGGCTACGGCATAATTTAAACGGATCGTTTCTACCCTATCTAATTGTTCCACTCCCTCCCGCACTATACTATTAGAAATACCGGGGAAAATTCCCGTATTAACCACGGCAGTTATTCCTGCTTTTATCGCTAATTCTCGATAGGGAATTAACTTTTGATAAAAAGAACGATGATCACTAACATCAATATAATTGACTTTTTCTTCGATGCAAATTTTTACTACCCTGCCATCGCGATAGTGAAAGGGACCGGCACAATGAATAACTAAATCACTATTTTTAATTGCTTGTCTAAGCTTGTCTATTTCTTCTAAATCTAAAGCCAAAAACTGCATTCTTGGCAGTAATTTAATGGCTTTTTCCTTGCGTCCTGTGATAATAATTTTAGCTGAAGTATGATTAATAATATCTAGGGCGACACTTTGACCAATGCGACCGGTGCCACCTAAAATTAAAACAGTTTTTTCCATGGCAACTATCAATAATATTTGTTGCCCTAGTATAGCATCCTCTTGGCAATTTTGCCTATTTTACAAGATGAAAAATTGAGAATAATCCCAACTTATTTAATGCGTCCGAGGGGCAAGAAAATAGTTAAAATCTCACCTTCTTCGGGTTTTTCACGCACAATCAATTTACCTCCCAAAGCTTGAAAAAGGTTTTTAGTCACCTTCATATTCAGACTTAAACTACCGGTTTCTGGTTGAAACATTAGGACTTTTCCCAAAGCTTTGAGGGTAAGATTAGGTGATTTTATTTGAGTTTGAAACTGCATTTTTAATTGATTTCCTGCCGTTGATATATGTACTTGCAACAGTCCACCACTAGCCATACTGCGAGTACATTTTTCCACGACTCCATTTAACATTTGATCCAATAAATTCGGGTCGCTAATTACCGAAGGCAATTTTTTCGGTACATTAACTTCTAAATTGACATTGCGCCGTTTAGCCTGTTTTTGCCACCGAGGAATACTATCTTGAAAGACTTTTTCTAGAGCAATTGGAATTAATTGAATTGGTTTATCTCCCAGAGGATTAATACCCAATTCTGCGGCTCGGAAAATTAATTCCATGCGCTGAATTTGTTCACTACATTCTAAATCGATTGTTTCTAAATATTTTTCTACATCTTCCGTTACTTTGGCCCGTTTTAACAATAATCTGGTAATGGTGCGAATGGTGGTTAAAGGGGTGCGAATTTCGTGGGTTAAAGCGCGCAATAATTCCAAATCACAACCCGATTCTAAATTAGAATTATCTTCCTTTGGCGGAGTGATTTCGGCATTGATAGGCGATTTCGTTTTTTTCAGGTCTAAATTAGGCTGGTTGGGTAAATTTTGCAGTAATTGGCGACTAAATTGGCTAACTAGACGATAATCCGGCGAGGGACTGCCATTAGCCTCGATAATTGCCTCTAAAGTCTCGATTTGCGGATAACGCAGATTAACTAATCGTTGCCGCAACTGCTGCCAAGCTTGCTGAGTGAGGACGGGATCAAAGGAAAATTGAAAAGAGGACAAACCCCACTGATCCTCGCCTAAAACCAGCAAAAGAGCGAAACTTTCGCTAAAAACCAGACAAAATCTTTCATTAGCAATCGGATCCGTTGGCAAGAGAGGCAATTCATGAATCTCTGTCGGGGAAATATCGGCGGCGGATTTTTCCTGAGAAGGCAATTGCAAACCCAGCCATTGTAAATGTTTTAAAGCTTTAACGGTAAAAACACCGAATTTAAAACCCGTTAAAGCCTTGCTTTCTCTGACTAAAGCCGTCGGACCGGAGAGAATTAAACCCCGACTGGCGGCATTATTTGGGTTTTGTAATAAGATATTTTCTAAAGATGCGATCGCTGCGAACCATTCACTTTCCGCTTTCAGTTGCGAGCGCTTGAGCCATTCCGATAAATTAGGATAAAAAGCATTGGGGGTGAAAGTTTCCCGGTCCTGATGGTCAGTCGGCGGGAAAATATCGCTTAATTTCGGTAAAGACCCCTTTAACATCGTCTTCATCACTGACTAGATACAAATTCCTTACCTAGAATATTACCCCCGTTAATGCCCATCCCATAACGGTAAAACCGAACTCTATTGGCAGTGATATCCGCGTTTTGATAACAGTTATCTTAATGGTGAGGTACAAAGTTTTGCTTTTGGGGAGTCGGTCGTCGATAGCAAATTAGGTGGCTCTTCTGGTTTCTGTGTGGAAACGAGGTCTATACTGATAGTCTCTTCGACAAAATAGTCCTAAAAGTGTTACCCGATAAGTATTTCACGATTCCATAAGCAAAAATTATCACACAAAGTCGAGAAGAGCCATTAGGTTACACTTCGTCTTGATCGGAAAGGCTGTCAATCGGCTTAATGATTTGTAATATAGGTTAGTCCAGTTGATTACCTATGCTGGTTGTGGGTTTAGTAGCTCAATTCAACCTCGATAAGTCTAATATTTAACTACACCTCCCGACTTATGTGTTTTTTTGTTACATTTAAGTATTTTTTTTGTTTATCTATGGTTATCATAGAGCGAGTTAAATTGTTCCCAAATGATTTCCCTAACTAACCGATCTTTGCTCCCAAACCCTTTGTCCTTGACATTACGTCAATAGGAGGAACCATCGGCTCTTGGTTTGCCTGTTTAAGTGTTGCTTTCAAGCTAGGTAAACAGTTGAGTAGTGGTAACTTTCGAGCAATAGTTGGGGTCGGTTATTGACTATATTTTGCCGTGAGCAAATTCTGAGAATTAATCAGAACTAAGTGCGCTTGTCTGTCTTCCGAACCCGTCGCTGCTGCGGATTTGAGGTTCATTTATCCTTTGTCTGAGAGAGAGTAAAAAATATGCTGCACATTCATATTCTTCAGGATACGTTTTTCAAGTCTTCCACAGCTTTTTCCGAAACCCTCAATAGTGGGCAAAAATCCTTAATCAAAGCGGGAACTAAACTGCCAATTAAATCTTATTTTCGCCAAAATAATCATTATTCTGTCAAGTTAGCCGCAGAACAAGGTTCAGTGGGGAAAGCGGGATTTTTCTTTGATGATCATGTACAAGTAGAAGAAATACGGGGCGTTTGGCTCACCAATGTTGACAGTGATATTCTCAAGTCTAAAGATAACCTAAAAGCTGGGTTGGAAAAACTTAAAAATTTAGGATTTAATACTCTTTATCTAGTAGTTTGGAACAAAGGCTATGTGTTTTTTCAATCACAAATTGCTGATAATGTCTTCACTGCCGATAAGGAAAAACTCAAAAAAGTCAACCTTGAAAAAGAGTTAGTCGGTAGAGATCTACTAGCAGAAATCATTGAGATTAATCAGACAGAAAAGTATAACTTTCGGATTATTGCTTGGTTTGAATATGGTTTAATGGTTCCCCCAGCTGCTCCCTTATTTGCCCAAAAACCAGATTGGTTTATGCTTACTCATCAACAGAAAAATACCGTTGATGGTGATGGAAATTGCCGCTTAAATCCCGCTCATCCTGAAGTTAAAGATTTTTGGGTTAGTCTTATTCGTGAAGTAGTTAAAAACTATGAAATTGATGGTATTCAATTAGATGATCACTTCGCTATTCATCACGCAAAATTCTTGCCTAATGGTACTAAAAATTTTGATTTTAGCATGGGGTTTGAATCCTTTACTATCAAACTTTTTCAAAAGGAAACTGGTTCAGTTAGTCCCTTAAGCAATCCCCAATTAGCGAAATTTAAAGATTGGCGTAAGGAGAAGTTAACTCAATTAGTGCGATTGATTTTTAAAACCATTAAAGCGGAAAAAGACGATTGTATTCTCTCCATTTCTCCCAATCCTTTAGGATTTTCTGTTGATCATGCTTTAGCTGATTGGGAAGCATGGGAAAAGGAAGGATTAATTGAAGAACTGGCATTGCAAACTTATCGTGGAGATGTCCAGAGTTTTGAGAGAGAAATCGATAAATCAGAGGTAAAAGCAGCGCGGGAACATATTCCCACCGTCATCGGTATTCTCACAGGTTTAAAACCCAGTGATAGACGAGTAAATTTCCAATTAATTCAAGCACAAACTCAGGAGACTCGTGAGCGAGATTTTGCCGGTTTTGCCTATTTTTTCTATAGCAGTTTATTAGACCATATTCCCACCACAGAAACCGTGGCTGACAGGGAGAAGAAATTGGCTCAAATTCTTGCTACCGATCAATTTGTTTAATTTATTCTTTGAGATTCAAAATTATCCATAAAAGGAGATAAATTCATGACTCAATCTTCCCTTTCCTTGAATAGCATGGCTACAAAAACTGAAAAATTTTTGCTAAATAATCCCTTCTGGTTTTTGCTGTTTTTAGTCGGATTGGTGGCTTTTCTACTGCTTGCTAATATTGCCATTTTTCCCTCGTTAACTATGCGGGGAGATATCGCCCTAGATAAGATTTTCATTGGCACAATTGCTATTGTTGCGGTGGTGGAACGCAGCGTAGAATTATTTATTGCTGCTTGGCGTAATCCCCAGAAAGAGGTTTTAGAACAAGAGATTAGTGTTTTGAAAAATATTGCCTCTCGAACGGAGGAACAAGAAGCACAATTAATCTCAAAACAAAAAGAGTTACTCCAGTACATAACTCTAACCAAAAAATATGCTCTCTTCTTAAGTCTTGTCTTTGGTTTTATGGCAAGTTTTACAGGGATTCGTATTCTAGAACCTTTGGTAAATATGACGACAACCAAACCTGAGCAAATCGCTACATTCTACAAATTAGATTTAGTTTTGTCAGCCTTAGGTATTGCCACGGGAACTAAGCTATTTCATGGTTTGCCCGCTTTAGTCTCTGATACCATTACTGCCACCAGAGGGCAAGTTAATAAATAGTTAACTGTTATCATTAAGTCACGAAACATCAATAAATTCTAGATTTCCTGGTTATAAAAACTGGGAAAATTTCTGTTGAATTAATTTCAAAAATACTTAATAAGAAATATTAAATATTTGCCAATTATGTCGAGGTTTATGAGAGTATAATAGCTGTACGAAAAATAGTCAAAATTTGACTATCCTCAAGAGGAAAATTAAATATGGAAATTTCGCAAATCTGTCTTGACTTAATTAAAAAATGGGAAGGATTTCGTGCCAATGCTTACTTAGATCCAGTGGGAATACCTACTATTGGTTATGGAACGATTCGTTATCCCAATGGGCAACCTGTGGAGTTAGGAGATATTGTCACCGAAGCAGAAGCGGAGGACTTATTAAAATTAGAGGCTGACGATTTTGCTGAGTTAGTTACCAAAAAAGTAACAGTAGGACTCAATCAGAATCAATTCGATGCTCTAGTTTCTTTTTGCTACAACGTGGGTGGTGGGGCGTTTCAAGGAAGTACCCTACTGAAAAAACTTAATAGTGGTGATTTTACTGGAGCGGCAGAACAATTTTTAGTTTGGAATAAAGCAACAAAAAACGGAGTGAAAATTGTTTTAGAAGGTTTAACTAATCGTCGCCGTGAGGAAAAGGCTTTATTTGAAAAATCTGGAAGTGAAGGAAAACCTTTAGACAAGCCTGAACCCTCCTTACAAGCTCAAGTTGATTGGTTAGAGGGCTATCGAGACAGAAATAATGATGATACGATTATTGTGGCTCGAAAAGGCTCTGATGTTATAGAAATTTTGACTGTAGAAAGCCCAGATAAAGAGGACTTAATTACCGTCATACGTCAATATCCTAATGCTAAAAATTTCCTCATTGCCCCCCAGGAAAAACAAGTACCTGCGGGGGAAAGAATCTTAATTCAAAAAAGGGAATTTGCGACAATCACAAAAGTTGCTGCTCCTCCCTCATTGGATAATCAACTTTTAATAATTGGAATGGGAGCAGACGAAGATACTCCCGCCAGTTTAAAGCAAGATATTGAGGAATTGCAGGTACGTTTGCGAGATTTGGGCTACTATCAAGGGGAAATTGACGGCAACTTTGGTTCAGGAACGGATCAAGCTGTTAAAGCTTTCCAAGCCAAATTTTTTGGAGCTAATGAAGCAGATGGCAAAGTCGGCCCCCTGACTTGGAAAAAACTGTGGGAAGGAAATCCAGTTCCTGTAACTCCTCCTGTCGGCGTACCCAGTGCGGGTAAAAATTATCTTAAATTAACCAAAATCAACAAAAAAGATGAATTTGGTTGTTTCGTTTTAAAAATGGAATACTTTAAAGATGGACAACTGAAAGACAGTCTTAATGTGTGTTCTGGTACGCCATCGAGACAGATTTTTAAGACGGCTACCGCTAGTGTACCTAAATCATTTGAGCCGCTACCAGAAGGGTTATGGCGAATTGAGAATATTAAATGGGCAGGGGGTCCTGCACACAAAGATGATTACTCTGGAAAATTTGTATTTCCTGATCCTGGAGTTGGTCCAGTGTCAACGCCTTTAACTTATCAAAAGCCCAATTCAACCCGTAGAAGTGCTATTGAAATTCACATCGACTGGAATCGCCGCAAGAAGTCTCCGGGTACCGCAGGATGTGTGGGAATTTATACGATTGGCGATTATCAACGTTTTGTTCGTTGGCTTCGGGAAACTGACCCACGAGACTTTTTTGTGGATTGGGGTTTAGGAACTTGTCCCAAACCCTAGCCTATCTTTAACAAGGGGCAATTGAATTGTTTAATGATGATTCAATTGTCTCTAGTAATTATTGGTACATTGAAAATTTTTCTAACCATAAATGTTACGCAAAATCACCCTTTTTACCTTATATTTATTGCTAACAGGTAACTCAATTATTGGCACAGAATCTTGTCAAAAATTTTTTGTTACTGCCACCGATGGTTATGTGAATATCCGTTCCTATCCTCAAATACAAGGGAATAACGTTATTGCAACTTTACCTAGCGGCAGTTCTGTACAATTAAGTGAGGGTCATCAAAAATGGCTGAAAATTAAATTACCTCTTGCTGGTTGGTTAGCTGGTAGTCAAATTTCTCGAATTTCTTGTGATCAAGGTCGTGATTTACTTATAGAATTGGGACTGCCGACTATAATTAAACTTGGAAACAAAGCAGCAAATGGCTATCAAAAAGATGCGGAAACTTTGGTTAAAATGTCTCCGTATATAGATGGGATAGTAGAGGAAAATTATGCCACAGTTATTGTACAATGGGCTAATCAAAATCCGAAATTTTTAGTTGCCATTCTCGATCGTCAAAGTCCAACCATTCGCCGAGCAGTTTTATCTTCTCTCGATTTTGGATTAGGGACTAACACAAATGAGCGTAAAAACTTGGAAAAATTTATGCAAAATATTTCTCCAAAAAGTTTAACCTACGTTGATTGGTATAGGCGTAATCCTGTTTATCCTTAGTAGCAAATACAAGATCAATATTATTCTTTTAATTCATTAAGGAGGCTCTTCATTGAAACCTAGCGCAGTCATCAGAACATCAATTATAACTGTCATGGGAACTATTTTAGTTGCCTGTGGAGCTTCCCTTGAAGAATATCAGAAGTTTGCCAAATCTGGTCAGGAATACGCCACCGCTCTTGATAGCCTGTTAGTTATTTCTGGTGATTATTTTGTGGATGCCAGTTCGGAAAATTTGATTGCCAATGATTTACAGGATCAAGATAGAGACAGTAGTAACTATGCTGAGACTACCAAAGAAGATGATGAGTGGCTCACTTTAATTGCCGAAATGCGTCAACACAATCATCTATTAAAAGAATACTTTTTTGCCTTAGAAGATTTAGCCACTTCTACTGCTCCTCAAGAAGCGAGAAAAGCGACTGATAATATTTTTAAACAGTTAAATAGTATCAGTAACATTATTCAGGCTAACCCTAGAGTTGGTTCGATTCCTGTACCTTCGATTTCCGAGATTATCCTAAGTCAAAAAATCAAGGGTGAACTAAGAAAAGAACTAGAGGCAAGGAAGGAAGCAATTTATCGAGAAATTGCTATACAGGAAGCTTTACTGAAACTGCTTACCAGTCAGATTAAAACTGATTTAAAGGATATTCAAAACCTCAAAGATGAGCGCTCTGTTTTACCCGCATTTGCTGCTGAACAACCAATTGAAAAACCCGATGATTGGATAATTAGACGCAGACAAATTAGAACGATGACTCTCTCAGTTCAAGGTTTAGATGACGCAACTAAAGCAACAGAATCTTTTAAGGAGTCTTTTAAATTGCTCTTGGAAGATAGATTTACCATCGGACGTGCCAATGCTTTATTATCTGAGATCGAATCTCTCATCAACATATCGGAAGATTTAAAAAGATCAATCAACCAAAACAAGACTACCACAGGAGTAAAAGACAATGACCACAAATACTGATACACAAAAATTACTTGAGGCACTGCAAGAATTTCTCGATGAAATTAGTGCAATTCAAAATCAATTGACCATTCCTGGTATTCTGGGTAAGTTTCCTGATGATGACCAAAAAAGGCAATTTAAGCAGTTTCGTACAGAGTGGAAAAGACTTGTTAATAAAACTCGTATCAATATTGCTAGTGTTTTAGTTAGTGAACTAAAAGCTAATGAAATTGAACTACATGAAGGAATAGATGCTATCAATAAAGAAATAAAAAAACTTGATGATACGGTTGGTTTTCTAAACCTTTTGGGTAGAACAATCGAAATCCTTGGCAGAATTATTAAACTTTAGTTTATGTCACTGCTTTTTGTAATAGTTCGCCAATTCAAAAAAGATAGCAAAAACAGTTGTTATTTGATATAATTTTAGAAAGTCTTGGTACTCTAATTATGACACTCGAAAATTTTTTTAACCTAGAAGGAATTAGTTATTCAAATTAATCCTTTCTCAGATTATTTCTAGTCATTTTTTGTCCTTTTATCTTTTATTGCCTATAATTTTCTTAATCCTCACTTTTTCAGTTAATAAGGAGAAGACAATCATGCAACCTCTGAACTTTTCTATTATCCAAGAAATCAAACATCAAGGAATTTGTGATGCTTCTGCAGCCACTGCTTTAGGAGAAAATAAATTTGTTATTGGTAATGATGAGGCAGATGTAGAATTAGGTAATATTCTCTGGATTTATTCCTCTCAAGAGTCGGGAAAAGCGCTGGAAACCATTGACATTAATGGTTGGCTAAAAAACAATCCTAAAAATAGAGAAATCGACTTAGAAGGGGTAACTGTGCTAAATGACATAATCTATTGGATTACTTCCCACGGTCGCAATAAAAATGCTGAACAAAAACTCCCTCGTCATCAATTTTTTGCTAGTAAAATTACCGATGACGGCTCTAGTATAGTTCAAGTGGGTGAGTCTTATACTCAGTTAGTATTGCGCGATATTATCGAAGACTCTCAATTGGCTAAAATATTTGATTTCAAAACAGCAGAAACCAAAGCTCCCAAAGCTGAAGGAGGATTAAATATTGAAGGTTTAACGGCAACTCCAGACGGAAATATCTTAATCGGTTTTCGTAATCCTGTCCCCAACGGTAAAGCTCTTTTATTACCCCTAAAAAATCCCAAGAGTTTAGTTACTAATTCAACCACGGCTAAAGCTGAATTTGGTGATCCTATCCTGCTAGATTTGGGAGGATTAGGAATTCGTAGCCTTGAATTTTGGCCAGCTTTAGAAGTATATTTAATTATTGCCGGAGAATTTCATGGAGGCGATCAATTTGTTTTCTATACTTGGTCAGGAAAAAAAGAAGATGCACCGGAAAAGATAGAATCACTGCAATTCCCTGACGGGTTTCGTCCAGAAGCTTTGTTGTTTTATCCCCATTTCCCAGATCGCTTTCAGATTTTAAGCGATGATGGTACAATCGAGCGAGTTGGTAATACTCCCTGTAAAAATACCGATAAAAATAATCCCGAAAAATATTTCCGCAGTATTTGGGTAAAAGTTAATTAATACCAATTCTCACCCATAAAAACTACAGATCGAATTATCGAATTTAAGTTCCCCTTTTCCCCTTTTTCCCATTTTAAGGGAGACGAAGGCAGGGGGATCAAACTCCTGTAGCCGGATTTTGGGGAATTGCTATAATTAGCCATCCTTCTTAGTGGAACCTCAACAAAACCTAGAACAAAAATAGCTTTAAACCCATATAGGGATAAGCTTTAAGCTCAAAAAAACCGTTGATCACGTCTTCTCAATGGTTTTTTATCCTAGAAGCTCTATTAACCTTTTTCTCTGATCCAGAGGACTTCTGGGTTCGCAAAGGGACAAAAAAGTGTGGAGAATCCTCCCATAATCGCTACAATTTTTCTAGAGGCTAAGTATTGCCCTCATTTAAGTTCTTTTGTACTCATTAAAAACCATGAAAATTCTTCACGGTACTTGGATTCCCCAATCAACGGATGAATTTATTCAGAAGGGTAGCTTTTATCTTTGGGGAGAAACTAGCACCCCGAAAAAGAGTCGCACCACTGCCGATAATTATCATCCTTTTCAGTTAAGCAAAGAAGAATTAACTAGCTTTCTCACTGGAGAGTTAGGAATAGTTCAATCGAATTATAATCCTCTTAGTCGGCAATTTGTCCCCCGCTACTTTCTTTTACCTAGTCACGAGAATCAACCTTTACCCTCCTTAGAATTACTGCGTTATCTAGAAAAAGAACCCCCAGAAAATAGCCAATGGCAATCTTGGCAAATTGATTGTTATCCCCTTAATCCTGTACTTAAACTGCTCAATGATCTGCACTTTATCTGTCTTTACAACTCCTCAGAGATTCAGTTAGGTGCAGATCTACTTTTTTGGTATCACTACAGTCAAGCTTTTAAAGAAATAATTCTCAAAGATAACTATATTCCTGCCTTTAAATATCGAGAATTAACCACAAATAACAAGAAAACCGCTAACTTTGCCATCTACCCTCTTTGGGAAATTATATCAGCAACCTACGAAACCAATCTCGATCACTATCTCGAATATCTTCCCCGCATTTGTCTTGCTGGCGCTGAAAATCCCCATGCTTCGCCACAATTATACGATCCCAAAACCCTACTCCAGCACTTCTCCGAATGTCTCCTCAATGAAATTGTCACTAATACGGCAATTCCTGCCAGTTTTGATAAAAAAATTAGCGAGACAATTATAGGTGATTGCTTCTCTGTGACTAAGACTGCTGGATTTCTGCAAACCGCTGCCGCTTTAGAAAAATATCAACAGTGGCAAACTTGGAGACAGCAATTACTAGGAGACCAAAATATATCTAATTTTACCCTGGGTTTTAAACTAACCGAGGTCCCAGAAAATAATATTGAACAGTGGCAAATTACTTTTATCCTCATCTCTAAACAAGACCCCTCCCTGCGATTAGAATTAGACGAATATTGGTATGCAGTACCCGAAACTAGGACAAGCATACGAGCGCATTTTGGTCAAGATTTAGACAAAAATATTTTACTAAGTTTGGGTTATGCTGCCCGTATTTATCCCCCCATTTGGCAAGGATTAGAAACGGATAAACCGACGGGATTTTATCTCAACCTTACAGAAGCTTTTACTTTCTTAAAAGAAACTGCTTGGATTTTAGAAGATGCGGGATATAAGGTAATTATTCCCGCTTGGTGGACTCCCGAAGGCCGTCAACGCGCTAAAGTTCGGCTAAAAACCACTTCTAAATCAGGCAAATCTACCCCCGTTAGTAAAGGGATTTTTAGCCTCGAAAACATCATTGAATATCAATATGAATTAGCCATCGGTGAAGAAACTATTAGTCAAGAGGAATGGCAACAATTAATTAACACCAAAACACCCTTAGTTAAATTTCGAGGTCAATGGGTAGAATTAGAACAAAATAAAATGCAGCAAATGCTGGATTTTTGGCAGAAATATCAGCAGGAAAATCCTGAGATGAATCTGATTGAGTTAATGAAAAAAGCTGCCGAATATCCAGAGGAGATTATTGTTGAAACCGATGATTTTTTAGGTTCTATGCTAGAGAAATTACAAAATCCTAGTCAACTAGAACCGATCGAAAATCCTCCCCAATTACAAGGAACGCTGCGGGAGTACCAAAAGCGCGGAGTTGCCTGGATTCAATACCTGGAACAATTGGGTTTAAATGGTTGTCTTGCTGACGATATGGGACTGGGGAAAACCCTACAAGTAATTGCTAGATTGATTGGGGAAAGAGAGGGAGATAATAATGTTTTACCAACTCTGCTAGTTGCACCCACTTCCGTGGTCGGAAATTGGGCAAAAGAAATTGAAAAATTTGCCCCCCATCTTCAGGTTTTAATTCACCATGGTAGTAAGCGCTATCAAGATGAGAACGAATTTCAGACAGTAGCTAGTCAAAAGGATATCGTCATTACTTCTTTTACCTTAGTTCGCAAGGATTTGAAATTATTTAACTCGCAATCCTGGCAACGTTTAGTAATTGATGAAGCACAAAATATCAAAAATCCTAAAGCGGCACAAACTAAAGCAATCTTGAGTTTATCTGCACAACATCGTCTCGCATTAACGGGAACTCCAGTAGAAAATAGACTGCTTGATTTATGGTCAATTTTTAACTTCCTTAATCCTGGTTATTTAGGTAAAGAAACTCAATTTCGTAAAGCTTTTGAAGTGCCAATCCAAAAACAAAATGATCGTCTCCAGTCCACGGTTCTCAAAAAATTAGTGGAACCTTTTATTCTGCGTCGGGTAAAAACCGATAAGCAGATAATTAAAGATTTGCCTGACAAAGTGGAAAACAAACAGTATTGTAATTTAACTAAAGAACAAGCTTCTCTCTACGAAGTTGTTATCAAAGAAGTGGAAAAACAATTAGAAGAAGCGGAGGGAATAAAACGCAAAGGATTAATTTTATCTACCCTGATGCGCTTGAAACAAATTTGTAATCATCCCCGTCAATTTTTACAGGATAACAGTGCTTTTACCCCTGAGCGATCGCATAAGTTAGAGCGTTTGGGAGAAATGCTAGAAGAAGTAATTTTAGAGGGAGATAGTCTGCTAATTTTCACTCAATTTACTGAAATCGGTGACTCCTTACAAAAGTACCTCAAACAAACTTTTCGCTATAATACTTATTATCTTCACGGGGGGACTTCTCAACCAAAACGAGAACAAATGATCGAAGAATTTCAACATCCTGAAACAGAACCTTCCGTATTTATTTTATCCCTAAAAGCTGGGGGAGTGGGGATTACTTTAACCAAAGCAAATCATGTTTTTCATTTCGATCGTTGGTGGAATCCTGCGGTGGAAAATCAAGCAACCGATCGCGCTTTTAGAATTGGTCAACAAAAAAATGTTTTCGTGCATAAATTTGTCACATTGGGAACCTTAGAGGAAAGAATTGATGAAATGATCGAGGAAAAGAAAAAGGTAGCTAATGCTATTGTTAGTAATGATGAATCCTGGTTAACGGAATTAGATAACGAAAGTTTTCGTCAGTTAATCGCATTGAATAAACAGACAATTATTTAATCGAGGTAAACCTATGAATAAATTTAGTAAAACTTGGTGGGGACAACGCTTTATAGAAACATTAGAGGAATTTACCGACTCAGCGCGTTTGAGTCGAGGACGTTCCTACGCTAAAAATGATAAAGTCAAGAATTACGAAATTGACGGTAATTTAATTACTGCTCAGGTGCGAGGTTCCATTAATCCCTACTTTGGGGTTTACAAAGAACCTTTGTATAAGGTGAGTATCGAGATTAAACCAATTACTAAAGCAGAGTGGTCACAAGCTTTATACAATCTTGGTTCAAGAGCGAGTATGATCTCTAAACTGCTGCTCAAAGAAGTTCCCGATAATATTGATGAAGCATTTAGCGATCTGAATATCCACTTATTACCCCACAGTCAAAAGGATTTTATCACCAATTGTTCCTGTCCCGATTGGGAAAATCCCTGTAAACATATTGCTGGAGTTTATTACCTCGTTGCTTCCCAATTAGATCAGGATCCTTTCCTCTTATTTGAATTACGGGGTATCTCTCGTCAAAAATTACTGCAAGAGTTAGCAAAAACTCCCCTCGGTAAGCTGCTTTCCTCCTCCATCCAAGAGGAAAAAATTCCTCTTAACCCCGGGACTTCCTATCACACTAAACCCGAAACCATACCAGCAGCACAAACAATTGATCTCAAAGAATTTTGGCACTCCCATCACCGTTTACCAGAAAATCCTCAGTTAGTTAAATCCGCAACTATTCCCGCAATTGTCATTAAAAAAGCCGGTAATTATCCTGCATTTTGGGATAAGGATACCTCCTTTATCGAGGTAATGGAAGAAATGTATCAACGAGTACGCAATAAAAATGCTGGTATGTTATAATTAGGTGGGTGTTAAAAATTGTCAGACACCCTTCTTATTAAGAAAAAATTAAGGCTAGATTAAGGGGAGATCAGCACCCCCCTTATCAAGGGGGGCAGGGGGGATCAGAAGTTTGAAAAAGCATTCTATTTTTTAAGACAAGCAGAATCTATGAACCAAGAATCTCTCAGCTTTGTCGATGGGAATGTCAAGTTAGCCGATCGCTTTTTAGTTTGTGGATTGGGTAGTCTCGGACAACACTGCGTCAAGTCTTTAAAAGAGTTTGGGGTTAGCGTCGTCGGTATCGAACTAATACAGCCTCCCAGTTGGGAAATTAATGATTTTCCCGATTTATTAGAGGAAATAATTATCGGTGATTGTCGTCAAAAAAACATTTTAGCAAGAGCGGGAATCGATCGCTGTCGGGCTGCTTTAATTGTCACCAGTGATGAGCGAATTAATGCCACTACTGCCCTAATTATTCGGCAATTAAATCCCCTTACCCGCTTAGTGGTGCGTTCTTCTAAAGATAATCTCAATCAGCTACTCAAGGAACGTTTAGGCAATTTTATCGCCTATGAACCCACCCAACTACCCGCCAATGCCTTTGCTTTAGCCACATTAGGCACGGAAACCCTCGGTTTTTTGCATCTCGACGGTCAGAAATTGCGGATTATCCAGAGACAAATTAGCCCCGAAGATGGTTTACTCGATCGCTTTTTAGGTGATTTAAATACTCCCACCCGTCGTCTGTTAGCACACACAGCCCCCGATGAACCTTTAAGGGCCG
Organism: Microcystis ichthyoblabe FBCC-A1114; assembly: GCF_050500245.1. NCBI lineage: Bacteria > Bacillati > Cyanobacteriota > Cyanophyceae > Chroococcales > Microcystaceae > Microcystis > Microcystis ichthyoblabe. The sequence continues at coordinate 406,636 of NZ_CP191408.1, forward strand.
GATTTTATCAATGGTCTCCCACCACCACTATCAGGGCTGGTGATACCATTACCACTATAGAGACTACCTATCAAAACATCGATTCTACCCGCCAGAAACCGTCAAATTCTCCCCAGAAGTTGCGGGATTTTTGGCAGAAATTCCTCAAAGAAATCCAACAATTCTGGCAATTGAGTTTTCAGCAGCAAATTCATCGGGTGGCTTTCCTGTCAGTATTTATCATTATCCTCCTAGTAATTATCGGGACTTTTCTTTTCCATCTCTACGCCCCGAGAGCTTCCTTTATTTCCTCTCTTTCAGGAACAGCGATCCTTTTATTAGGTGGTTACGGCGATGTTTTCGGTGGCTCTAACCCCGAAGATTTAAATGCGGTTCCCTGGTGGATGCAGCTATTTAGTCTCTTTTTAACCTTAGCTGGAACCGCTTTTATCGGGGTTCTCTATGCCATTTTGACAGAAACTTTATTATCATCAAGATTTCAATTTATCCCTAACCGTCCCCCAGTTCCCCAACAGAATCATATCGTTATTGTTGGCTTAGGTCGAGTCGGCAGAGAAGTGGCTAATTTATTACTAGAAATGCAACAGGCGATCGTCGGGGTGAGCTTAAATAGGGATTTTGATGGGACTATGCTGCCAAAAATGCCCCTGATGACGGGAAATATCGAAGAATCTTTAAAAAATGTCAATTTAGATAGGGCCAAAAGTATAGCCATCGTTACCGATGACGAAATCCTCAATTTAGAAGTGGCCCTAACCACCCGCAAACTCAACCCCCAAAGCTACTTAGTCATCCGCACCACCGACGACAACCTTAGTCAACAATTAAGTCAAATTCTGCCCCGATCTCACATTTTAGGAACCAACACCGTAGCGGCAGAAGCCTTTACGGGAGCGGCTTTCGGAGAAAATATTATCTATCTGTTCCGTTGGGCGCAAAAAACGATTCTGGTGACAGAATACGAGATCGAAGCCGGAGATACTCTCAATGGTAGCTCGATCGGGGATATTGCCTACGGTTATCGAGTCGTGCCGATCCTACACCAACGAGAACGGCAAGCCCCGAAATTAATGCCCGAAGATTATCTCAATTTACGCATCGGCGATCGCATTGTGGTGCTGGCCACCATCAACGGACTGCGACGGGTGGAGCAGGGTCGTCGCACTCCCAAAACTTGGCGCGTGCGGGTGGAAAAAGCCTTTAACCGCAATATTGCCGCGGAAGCACCCACCGTGATCAGTCGTTTTTCTAATTGTCCCCTGAAAACCGCCAGCGATCTCATGGAAAATTTGCCAGCGACTCTCGGCGCCCCCCTCTACGAACAGCAGGCGATTCGATTAGTTTCCGAGTTAAAAAAAATTCAAGTTCAAGCCTTGGCTATTCCCATTAACCCGAAATCGGGGTAAATGGGAGTTATACTTTTTTTGTCAAACTAGAAGGCTCTCTCGGTCTTTTTTTATGCAGTTAAAGTGACCGTAGCCTTGGCAGTTTGTCCAGAATCAGAAGTGGCAGTAATAGTAATTGTATCCCCAGCATTTCCTTGTGGGGGTGCAGTGTAGGTAAATTTGGCATCAGTGGTATTTTTATCAATTTTACCGCTTTCTGGCGGTGAGATTGTGATGGTGTAGTTACCAACGGGATTAATGCTAAATTCCTGGATTCCATTTAATGCTAAAGCTGCGCTAGACGGAGCGATCAAAATCGTTGGAGGTAGTCCCTGTCCAGTGGAACTAGCCTCTACAGTTACTTTTTTCTCTACTTGATTAATTAAATCGGGAATAAGACGTTCGCTAAATCCAGCCACAAAAGCCATTGTCAAAAGTCCATATAAATAGGTGTCATTCCCCTTATTTCCATTGTCAGTCCGAATTTGTAAGGGAGAAATGCTAGAGTTAAGAATTAGCAGAATAAAGAAAGCGAAACTTCCCCCTAAAATGGGTTTGGTTAAACCAATTGACAATGGCAAGAAGTCATCGTCATATTTTTGATTTTTGGGATTATCAAAGTCTTGCAAACGAGTTAGAAGACTAACTGCTCCCCCTAAAGTCCCTGTCATCAATATCAATATCAAGAGTCTAAAATTTTCATCTTTGTCCTCAGTATTTTGGTTACTAGAATTTGAGATTGGAGGTAAGGGCATAAGCAAATTCTTCACTGGAGGGGAGTTCATAATACCCCAATTCAAAGGGAGAGCTAACACTAATCCAATTAAAACTTTTGTAGGTATTTTGATAGAATGGAAAAGATTACCTCTGAAGTCGGCTAGACCATTCCAAAAACCCATCTGGGTTTTTCTTAATCCTGTTTCGGCAGCATAGCGTAATTTTTGTGCCAAAATAATATTAGGTTGACCTGTTAAAGATTTAATCGCAATTTCTCCAGCATCTACCACCGACTTTACTTGCATGATATCCCAAGCTTTGGAACTGTTGATGAGTTCCACCTGCGCTATCCCTAGTATTATAATTAATTTGGCTAATTCTCCCTGTACTTCCCGGTCTAATTCTGGAGGGAATCCCGCTACTTGTTCTTTAGTTTTTCCCAGCAAAGTATCAATTCTTTGATTTAGTTTAATCACCTCATCTCTAGCTTTAATTTCATTGATTAAATCGTCTAAAGTTTGAAATAAAACACTTGCTTCTTGTACTTGTAGTTGTGCAGAATTATCTTTAAATTCCTTGACTAACTTTTCAAAGGGTTCATCTACTTCAGGAATTGAACTATATTTGTCTAATTTATCCTTCAGTTCAGCAATCAAAGACTCATTTTTCTGTTGTAATTCCACAGTCGTGGAAAATTTAACCAAAGTATCTTTAACTTTTGTTTGCCAAGCAGTTAGCTTTTCCTTAAGTTTTGGCAAGTTTGCATCGTTAGCATTAGCATCAAATACAATCGTAATTGTTGCGACCAAACTATCAATTTCTTGGCTTAAAGTATCAAGAGGAATTTCTGAAATTTTACCCGTAGATAAAAGGTTGATTGTCTCCACAAGCTGATCTATATGAGCTATTATTTGTTTTTCTAATTCTTCTCTGCTAGGTAAAGGGTCTGAAAAAGTTAATTCACCTAGTTTTTGAATAAGTTCATCTCTTAAATTATTAGTCTCTTGAGTGATTGTTTTGGCTTCTGTTTGGTAACTAGCAAGGGTAGCTGATTTATCCTGACTAAATTTATTTTGGGTTTCTAGAATAAATTGATTAATTTTTTGTTCGATAGCAGGATTTGGATTAATCATGGTTGTCTTCTCCTAAAAAAAAGGCGAAAATGGGCTAAAATTCGATTATCTCCCCAATGCTACAATAGTTATCATTGATTTTCTGCAATTATTCATAAATCTTGATAAATTTTTATTTTTTTAACTCAATTCAGTCTGCCGTGGGGAGATAACACCCTGATCTCCTCAATAACCGCACACCGGGATTAGCACTCAAGCCCTAAGAGTGCTAAATTAACTATAAGGAGTCCTATCACAACAGCGATACCATGTCCAAAATCATTGCCTTTAAAGATGAATCCCGTCGCGCCCTAGAAAGAGGTGTCAACGCCTTGGCCGATGCGGTAAAAATCACCCTCGGTCCGAAAGGACGCAATGTCTTGTTAGAAAAGAAATACGGCGCCCCCCAGATCGTTAATGACGGCATCACCGTCGCCAAAGAAATCGAATTGTCCGATCCCCTCGAAAACACCGGGGCGAGATTAATTCAGGAAGTAGCGGCAAAAACCAAAGATTTAGCGGGAGATGGCACCACCACCGCCACCATCATCGCCCAGGCTTTAATTAAAGAAGGTCTGAAAAACGTTACCGCCGGGGCCAATCCCGTCGCTTTAAGACGCGGACTAGACAAAACCATCGCCTATCTGGTCGAGGAAATCGCCGCCGTCGCTAAACCGATCGCTGGAGATGCGATCGCTCAAGTGGCCACCGTTTCTTCCGGCAACGATGAAGAAGTGGGACAAATGATCGCCACCGCCATGGAAAAAGTCACCACCGATGGCGTAATCACCGTGGAAGAATCGAAATCCCTAACCACGGAATTAGAAGTAGTGGAAGGGATGCAGATCGATCGCGGTTATATCTCTCCCTATTTCATCACCGATCAGGAAAGACAGATCGTCGAGTACGACAACCCCCTGATCCTGATTACCGATAAAAAAATCAGTGCGATCGCTGAATTAGTCCCCGTCCTCGAAGCCGTTGCTCGTCAAGGTCGTCCCCTATTAATTATCGCCGAAGATGTGGACGGCGAAGCCTTAGCCACTCTAGTGGTCAACAAGGCCCGGGGGGTCTTAAATGTCGTCGCCATCAAGGCCCCCAGTTTCGGGGAACGTCGCAAGGCGGTTTTACAAGATATTGCCATCCTCACCGGTGGTCGTCTGATTTCCGAAGAAGTGGGCTTGAGTCTTGACACGGTTAGCCTCGATCTGCTAGGGCAAGCGGCAAAAATCACCCTAGAAAAAGACAATACAATTATTGTCGCCTCCGGGGACAGCCGCAATAAGGCCGATGTGCAGAAACGTCTCGCCCAACTGAAAAAACAGTTAGAAGAAACCGATTCCGAATTCGATAAGGAAAAATTACAGGAACGCATCGCTAAATTAGCCGGCGGTGTGGCCGTGATTAAGGTCGGGGCAGCCACAGAAACCGAACTCAAGGATCGCAAACTCCGCATCGAAGATGCCCTCAATGCCACCAAAGCCGCCGTGGAAGAAGGTATCGTCCCGGGCGGTGGTACAACCTTGATTCATCTGGCTTCTAAGGTGAAGGCTTTCAAAGCTTCTCTCACTAACGATGAGGAAAAAGTCGCCGCCGATATCGTCGCCAAAGCCCTAGAAGCCCCCCTGCGTCAGTTAGCTAATAACGCCGGTGTGGAAGGGGATGTGATCGTGGAAGGTGTGCGCGAAACCGCTTTTAGCGTCGGTTACAATGTCCTCACCGGCAAGTACGAAGACTTAATCGCCGCCGGAATTATCGATCCGGCTAAAGTGGTGCGGTCAGCCGTTCAAAACGCCGCTTCCATCGCCGGCATGGTCCTAACGACCGAAGCCCTCGTGGTCGAAAAACCCGTTAAAGAAGCCGCAGCCCCCGATATGGGCGGCATGGGCGGCATGGGCGGCATGGGCGGCATGGGCGGCATGGGTGGCATGGGCATGATGTAATTCCTGATGCCGTCTGGCCCCTGAAAATAATCTCATTCCATTGAGCCAATCTGTCCCTTTTCTCGTTATCGTCGGCATTAGGGACAGGTTTTTTTTCATCGGGAAAAACTTTTTCAGCAGAACCTGCTTAATCTATCCTTTGCATTAGTCCAGACACTACACTAGAAAAGAAGGATTATTCCCAGAAATCATGACACTGCTGACGGTTCGATCGCTCAAAAAAGACTTCGGTATCAAGGAAATTCTCAAAGATGCGAGTTTTAGTCTCGATGATCGCGATAAAGTCGGCCTGATCGGTACGAATGGATCGGGAAAATCGACCCTATTGAAAATGATCGCCGGATTAGAAGCGATCGATGGTGGCGAAATTCAAATCAATTCCGGGATGAAAATCGTCTATTTACCCCAGCAACCGGAGCTAGACGACGATAAAACGGTTTTAGAGCAGGTTTTCGCCGATAGTGGCGAAAGTATGACTTTAATTAAGGAATACGAGGAATTGTCCGATCGCCTTGTCCATGAGCCAGAAAATCTGGATACTATTATGGAGCGTTTGTCAAGGGTTTCGCAACAAATTGATAAACTTGCCGCCTGGGATTTAGAAACTAACGCTAAAGTTATTTTAAGTAAACTGGGCATCGATAATTTTAATGCTCGCGTGGGAGATTTATCGGGGGGATATCGCAAAAGAATCGCCATCGCTACCGCACTTTTAGCCGATCCTGACTGTTTATTGATGGATGAACCCACCAACCATTTAGACGCGCTTTCCGTGGAGTGGTTACAGAGTTATTTGTCCCGTTTTCGGGGAGGATTATTATTAATTACTCATGATCGCTATTTTCTTGATCGAGTGACTAATCGCATCATTGAAATCGATCGGGGAGATTTATCTACTTATGCCGGTAATTATGCCTATTATCTAGAAAAAAAAGCCTTAGCGGAAGAATCGATCGCCAGTAGTCAACGCAAACACGCGGGAGTTTTACGACGGGAATTAGAATGGTTATCCCGGGGACCAAAAGCGCGCAGTACCAAACAAAAAGCGCGGATCGATCGCATTCAAGCAATGGGTAATAAGGAATTTAAACAGGTGGAGGGAAAAGTCGATATTGCCACCGCAGGAAGACGCATCGGCAAAAAAGTTATCGAAGTAGAAAATATCTCGAAAGCTTACGGAGATCGCACTTTAATTAAAGATTTTACCTATATTTTTACCCCCGAAGATCGCATCGGTATTATTGGCAGTAACGGGGTAGGAAAATCTACTCTCATGGATATTATCACCGGGAAAACTCTCCCCGATTCAGGCACGGTTGACATCGGTTCCACTATTCATATTGGTTACTTCGATCAACAATCCGATGATATCAATATCAACGAAAATCAAAGAGTAATCGAATATCTGAAAAGTGTGGCCGAATTAGTCAAAACCCTAGACGGCAGCGTCATCACCGCTTCCCAGATGTTAGAAAAATTTCTCTTTCCTCCCGATCAACAGTATGCACCAATTTATAAACTTTCTGGAGGGGAAAGAAGACGCTTATTTTTGCTACGAGTTTTGATGAGTGCGCCTAATGTTTTAATCTTAGATGAACCCACCAATGATCTCGATGTGCAGACTTTAGCAATTTTAGAAGAATATTTAGAGGACTTTAACGGTTGTGTGATTGTCGTTTCCCATGATCGCTATTTTCTCGATCGAGTAGTTGATACTATTTTTTCCTTTGAAACCGGGGGTAATATCCGTCAATATCCGGGTAATTATTCCCTTTATCTCGATCAGAAAAAAGAGGAGGAGGAACCAAAAGAAAAAAAAGTCACCCCAAAAACTGTTAAAGCTTCTCCCTCACCCGTCAATAAAAAAATCTCTTTTAAAGAGAAAAAAGAATACGAAGACATCGAAAAACAAATACCAATTTTAGAAGCAAAAAAAGCCGAAATTGAACAGGTACTTTATGGAGAACCCCTAGAAGATTTTACCAAAATAACCGCTCTGACCGAAGAATTAGCTCAATTGAGTCAAAAAATTGATACTTTAACCGATCGCTGGTTAGAATTAGCAGAAAAATTAGGCTAGGATAATCCCTATTTTCCCGATCAATTTAGTCAAAACTGAGTGATAATTTCTGGTGAATCATCCTCATCCATGACCAGATCTACCGACTCCACCCGCAAGAGTGCCAAATTATCGTTAACCACCCCTTGAAGATAGATTTCCCCCATCCCTTCACCCCCCAGATCGATCGAGCCAAAAACTTGACCGGTTTTTGTATTAAAATTAAACTGAAAATAATTAGCCGAGGAAATTCCCTCGCTGACATTATCGTATTTAGCGATCTCTTGACCACTGTTATCATAAAAAGATACCTGAAAATCTTCTAAAACTTGCATCTTTCCCGAACCTTTTTCCGAAAAGATAGTCGGGGCCGTTTTTTCATCATAACTAAAAGAACCTTTAGCTGTATAACCCTGATTTCCCAACCATTGAAAATCGATCGTCACCGCTAAAACCCCTTGGCTATTCATGTTAGCAACTAAAAGGAAAGCTAATAAAGTCAATATCATTTTTTTCATGGTCAATCCGAATATCATTAGTCGGTTATTTCAGTTATCAGTGATCAATCACTACAACTGGTCTTCGGGGGAGAGTCAAGAGGTACTCTGTCTATCCCTATAAACCTTAAGAAAACTTCAATTACATGGGTACAAGGAAAGGAAACCCAAATGATCTTTTGTGGGTGGGTAACTTCCGTTTGCTGATATCACCCTATTTTAAGACAAAACTCGTCAAAAACCGCCATAACGTTCCTCTAACCAGGGATCACCTCGTCGATGGTAGCCATTAAGTTCCCAGAAACCCAGTTGCTCTTGATCGAGAAATTCTAAGCCATTAATCCATTTAGAACTTTTCCAAGCGTAGAGATGGGGGACAACTAAACGCAGCGGACCACCGTGGTCGGGGGGTAAAGGTTGACCAAACAGTTGAAAAGCGAAAAAATTATCCTCGTGCAGGAATTCCTCTAGGGTGAGGTTAGTGGTATAACCACCATAACAGTGTTGCATGACGTGGGTAGCTTCTGGCAACAGGTCAATTAAGGTGATAAAATCCGATACCTTAATTCCCGTCCAAGTCACGTCTAATTTTGACCAACGGGTGACACAGTGAAAATCCTTAGTAAATTCTGACTGCGGTAGGGCCATAAAATCCGACCAGTTAAAAATTTTAGTCGTGGCCACCTTTCCCCAAACCTTGAATAACCATTCCTCGGTCTTGATTTGGGGAGTATCTCCGTAGGTAAGCACAGGAAAACCACTAGCGAGATATTGGCCCGGAGGAACTCGGTCTTGATCGGGAGATTCTGGTTTTTTAAAGAATTTGCCTAACATTAGTTGAGACTCACAACGAAAACCCTAAACAAATCTTAAAATACTAGGGAGCGAAAAGGTTTTCTCCACCTCACTCCCCATCATCAAGTTATTCCTCGTCTTCCCCTTCTTCTTCCTCTTTAGTGGGATAGACAAAGCTGTTAGAACGACCAGAAAGAACAGATTTACCCAAAGATAAGGCTTTTTGCGCTTCCCGAGCCGCTTGCTTTCTCCAGTGCGCTCTCCGTTGGTCGCGCTTGGCATTTGAGGTTTTCTTCTTGGGACAAGCCATAGTATTTTAACGATAGTTATAGACTCACAACCTTTCTATTCTACTCCCTATTTCCCTAATCGGCTCGCTACTTGTCTGATTCCCTTGCTCACTACTGCCCAAAATATTGATAAAACTTAATAATTATCATTGGCTTACCTATTTATGTTTAAAATCTTATATAGCTATGTAGTCAAGTAATTTCCATCATGGTCACTACCGTCGAACCTCCCTCCCAGAAAAAAGCTGCTCTGCGCGAAACTATCCTCACCCCGCGTTTCTATACCACCGATTTTGAGGCTGCCGCTAATTTTGACCTTTCTTTGCAAGAAACCGAAATCAAAGCGATGTTAGAGGAGATGCGGACCGATTACAACCGGCATCACTTTGAACGTCAGCAAGAATTTGAGAACTATCAAGATAATCTCGATGAAAAAACGAGAAATGCTTTTATAGATTACCTAGAACGCTCCTGTATCTCCGAATTTTCTGGCTTTTTGTTATTTAAGGAACTGTCACGACAACTAAAAAGCCGTAATCCCTTGTTAGGGGAGATATTTCATCTTATGGCTAGAGATGAAGCGCGCCATGCAGGATTTCTCAATAAAGCCATGGCTGACTTTAATATTTCCCTCGATCTAGCCAAAATTACCAAAACCCGCACCTACACCTTTTTCCCCCTTGAATGGGTGTTATATACGGTCTATCTCTCCGAAAAAATCGGTTATTGGCGTTATATCCTCATTTATCGTCATTTAGAAGAACATCCCCAGTATAAATTTAATCCTCTCTTTAATTACTTCGAGAGTTGGTGTCAGGACGAAAATCGCCACGGAGATATCTTTAAAACCTTACTGCGAGCTAAACCACAATTGTGGAATAATTGGCGATCGAGATTATGGAGTCGTTTTTTTCTGCTTTCCGTCTTTGCTACCCACAGTTTAACTGTACGCGAACGCTCAGACTTTTATGATGCTTTGGGAATGGATGCGATCGCTTTTGATCAAGAGGTAATTCGTCAGACTAATAATACCTCTGCTCGCGCTTTTCCCACCATTTTAAATGTGGACCATCCCCAATTTTTCCCCCGTTTAAACCGTTGTGCCGAACGTAATTTACAATTAAAAGCGATCGATGAAAGTAGCGCTCCTCAATGGCTAAAAACAATGCGTAAGTTACCCTTACAGTTAGGTATCGTCGGAGATCTGTTGCGATTGTATCTAATTAAACCCATAGATGCAGAGGCCACCAGAGAAATGGTACTTTAATTAGTTATCAGTTATCAGTTATCAGTTCACAGCAAAAAACTCCCCAATTTCCAATTCATAATCCATAATTCCCACACCCTACACCCCACACCCCACACCCACGAAAAACTGGTGGTGATTCGGTAGTAGTGATGGCGGCTTAATCCTTTGCTTTGCTGTGCATTGTAGTCATGGATAAAATACCAAAGGGTTCCCCAAGGTGATTCTCCATTTTTTTAGAGAAAGATAGACTCTCTCTCACCAGCCGAGAAATCCTTTGTCTAAAGGTATTATTTAATCTTTCAATATGATTAGTTTGACCAGTTTCTTTTCCGACTGGTCGATGACGTTTACTAGGAATTACTGTCTTATAGGACTCCCAAAAGTCTGTGTAAGCAACAGCACATTGTCGGTAAATATCGGGTAGGCTTGCCCAAAGTTTTTTGGCTGATTGACGACTCCTATCTCCGCGCATAGCAACCAATAATTTCCCTTGTTTTTCTATCAATTAACCGCCAAATATACACCTTGATTGTTTTAGAAAAAACAAAAGACCACATCTCATCACATTCTATAACTAATTTACCTTTTAGTTTGTCTGAAACCTTTATTTGACGGGGTACAGCCGCCAGTTTATTGTTGACATAATTTTGTAACCATGACCAAATTACCCCTGTTACTCTGGCAATTCCTCGCCAGGAAATTCGTTCGAGCAAGAGTTTATCAATTAATTGTTTGGTTTCCTCAGAGACGGTTTTATTAGTGGGATTGATCACAAACTGACGACCACATTCTTTACATTGACGTTTGGGTTTTCCATTATGAATAGAACCATTCTTAATCCTATGGTGAGAACCACAATTAGAACAGGGGAATAGAGGTGAACTAGGGGGGGATTTTGTTCGGTGCTAGACTGATATTTGAGTAAGCCAGACAGAAGCCAGAAAAAGATATTTATCAGAAAAGTCATGATCAAGCTAGAGGTTTAAAGACTGATCGGGTTCCAATTATTTTTATTCATAAATATTTTACACAATTCATACCAGGTAAGCAACAGAGCTACGCCACTACTACCGAATCATTACCTTCTCGAGAAAAAAAACTGGAGCGAGCGCTTTTCGCCACCCCAGTGCTGTCACGGAATTCAATTCTGTATCTAAATTAACACATTATTGGCAGCAAGCATGATTAAGGAAATTGGAAATTTTTCCGAAAGGGGTTTCCAAAGGCTGTAACCTTGACTGACAGGGGATTTCGAGCCTGATAAGGCCAAAGTTTTTGGAGTCTATCCTCGAAAATTAAACTTCGGCGCTGAGATGTTCCCCCAGATGAACGGTTTTCACCCATTTTAAACGTTTAGGACGCAAAGCCATCCGGAGGCTGACACTGGGAATAATAATAAACCAGTGCATCATATAAATCATGCCGCGAAGGGTTTGAGCAAGGATGTCTAAACCGAGAGCGAAAGTGAATTTTCTACCCGTATTGACTCGGATTAATCCTGTCACCATCCCCCAGAGAGAAAGGGAAAGAGCCAAACCAGTTAAAGGAGTTAAAATCGGAGCTTGATGCTGGGTAATAGTGATTAAAAGATCGGGAATAGCGGCCGCAGGTAAGATATATTGAACGAGCAAAAAAGCAATTAAATCAAACTTTTTCGGCCAAGGCATGGGAGACTTTAAAATCGCTTTCCAATAGTCGAGATAACGCTGAAAACCACCTTCGGCCCAACGATTGCGCTGATGCCATAAAGCGATCGCAGTTGTCACCCCTTCTTCTGCTACTGCGGGAAAATTTAAGACATTAATTTTCCAATTATCGATATGGAGACGAATAGTTAAATCAAGATCATCGGTGATCGTTTGTTCATTCCAACCCCCGCAACGATTTAAGGCACTACGACGGACAAATTGACCATTTCCGCGCAATTCTCCGATCCCTCCCACCGCGATCCGTTGCTGTTGGAAACAGCTATCAAAGATCATTTCTACCGCTTGTCCTTTTGTCCAGAAGTTTTCGGCGGCATTGGCGATCGCTTTTCGCACCTGTACCGCACCCACTTCTCGATCGTCGAACATTGGGACCACATGACGGAGTAAATCGGAGGATAATCCCGCATCGGCATCGAATACGCCGATAATTTCCCCGTTAGTCAGGGATAAAACCTGATTCAAGGCGCCGGATTTGCCACCTCCGGCATTAGCAGGACGATGGAGAATTTTTAATTGGGGATATTCTAAAGCAAGGCGATCGAGAATTGCACCGGTGTTATCGGTGCTATAGTCATCGACGATCCAAACTTCTAACTTATCTTGGGGATAGTCTAGATGACAGAGATAATTAACCAGTTTCGTGATTACGGTTTCTTCATTTTTGGCCGCTACTAAGAGGGACACCCTGGGGACAGAGGTTAAATCCCAATCTGGTAAAGGAATTGGCGGCGTTTCTGGTTTCGTGAACAGCAGCCGCAAAGCTTGCCCCGATAGTACCATAGTTAGGGCGATAATTGCCCAATAACCCCAACTCAGCCAATGAAGTCCGATAATTATTGTCCAGATCGCCATGAGGCTAAAAGCCGCTTTCTGTCTGCGTCCCGATCGGCCTTGAAAAATTTCGCTCCTAAATTCGTCCTCCTCATCTTCGGGATCGGACCAGTCAGATAGGAGGGAACCAATCGGGTCTAATTCTTCGTTATCATCCTCTCGCGACCAATAATTTTCTGCCATAATCGACTCAGGTTAAGTAACTGTTCAAATAGAAGCTTATTTCTTGCTTTATCTTACCGAAAATTGTTAAAATTTTTAACGGAATCTTAAGTTTTTTTCGGGAAAGAAACCCCAGTTTTTCAGGCTATTGGTTCCTTTTACCCGATAAATGCGCTTTTTTGGGCTAAGATTACTTTGTTTACATTCGTTGAGAAAATTTAACATTTATCCCCTATGTCAAACCTGCTCCTCTGTGTCGGACTGATTTGTGGCTCAATTATTTGGGTGGAGATCGTGCGTGATAGCTATCATGCTCTGGCCCACCATTGGCAGCCCCTTTATCGTCTGCACGTCTGGCATCATCGGGTTTTTCGTCCCGATCTGTCGGTAATGAGCGAGGAAATTTATCGTCGGGCGCACTGGTACAATGATGTACCGGAGGCCTTGGTTATGTTGGCTGCCAGTGTTTTACCGGTACTACTGGCCTACTCTTGGGGTTTCGATCGCCCTTGGTTGGGTTGGTTAGGTTCCCTTTATACTTTGGCTTTTCTCAGTACGGCGATCGGTCGAGGTTTAGGGATCGCCAATCTGGAGGAATTAACCGATTTAACCCATCGTCCGGGGCAATTTGAGAGTTTCCCCGCTCAATGGCGCGTTAATCGTACTTACCACTGGCGACACCATTTTGATAACCAAAAGGCTTATTATTGTGGAACTTTCACCTTTATGGATAAATTGATGGGGACGGCACTTTCTCTCAAGGGTAAAACGATCGCCATTACCGGAGCGAATGGAACATTAGGGCGATCGCTGTTAAAGTACCTACAACTGAAGGGAGCCAAGGTAATCGCGCTCACTTCTGGGGAGAATGCGATCGCTATTGAAATTAACGGCGAATCAGTACCTGTAAAAACCGTACAATGGCAAATCGGTGAAGAAACGCAACTTGAGGACCTATTTAAGTCTGTAGATATACTGATTTTAAATCACGGCGTTAATGTCCACGGCCAAAGAACCCCAGAAGCGATCGAATTAGCCTACCAAGTGAACACTTTTTCCGTCTGGCGTTTAATGGAATTATTCTTCAAAACTGTCCGCACTAACGAGCAAATTGCCCGCAAGGAAGTCTGGGTGAATACCTCGGAAGCGGAGGTTAATCCTGCCTTTAGTCCCCTCTACGAACTCAGTAAACGAGCGATCGGTGATATGATTACCCTGCGTCGTTTAGATGCTCCCTGTGTGGTAAGAAAGCTAATTCTTGGCCCTTTTAAGAGTAATTTAAATCCTGTGGGTATTATGTCCGCCGATTGGGTGGCTAAACAGATTATCAAGGCGGTACAAAGGGATAGCCGCAATATTATTATTACTATTAATCCCTTGACTTTTATCACCTTTCCAATTAAAGAATTCTCTGTTTCTACCTACTTAAAACTATTTACTCGTTCCCCAAAAAAACAGAAAAATCCCTAACTATTTATCCTTAATCGGGGATCAGGACTATTTTTCCTCGCACTCTTTCCGATTCACTATAATTATGAGCTGCTGCCACCTGGGAAAAAGTATAGGTGCGATCGATTCTAACAGTTAATTTACCCGATTCGATCGCTTCTTTGAGAAATTGCCAGTCGGACGCTTGTGCTTGAGCAAAAAATATCAGTTTCCCTTTTTGGGGCAACCAAGCACCGAGATAATTTAAGAGGATAATTCCGGGATTTGGGAGGGTGGTTATATAGGTGCCTTGGGGTTTTAAAAGCTGACGACAGTGCCAAAAAGAAGACTTAGCCACAGCATCGAAGATTATATCATATTTCTGCTCGGTTTTTCTCCAATCTTCTTGGGTATAATCGATAACTTTATCTGCTCCTAAAGAGGTGACATAATCGATATTTTTACTACTACAAACTCCATCTACTTCTGCGGAGAAAATTTTCCCTATCTGCACGGCAAAGCTACCCACTCCTCCCGATGCACCATTAACTAAAATCCGATTTCCTGCTTGAATATTGCCAAAATCTCGCAAGACTTGCAAAGCGGTAGAAGCAGCTAAAGGAGTGGCGGCAGCTTCAATAAAACTCTGATTATGCGGTTTTTTAACTAATAGGGAAGCGGGAATAATTGCATATTCAGCATAGGTTTTACCGGGCAATTGATTGAGAAAACCAAAAACCTCATCTCCGATCTGAAATTGTTCCACCTGACTACCTTTTTCAACGATAATTCCCCCATAATCAAAACCTAATTGCAGGGGAAATTTATTACCTGTGGCTATTTTGAGCATCCCCCGACGAATCTTCCAATCAATCGGATTAATTCCCGCTGCCATAATCTTAATTAAGACTTCTTTCCCTTGGGGAATTGGCTTTTCTATGTCTGTGTATTGGAGAACATTACTATCGCCATAGCGATTAATGATAATAGCTTTCATAATTAAGAAAAAAGTTGATAAAATAGTAAGGGAGCAAAAGTAATGACCAAGAGAACCAAAATCCAAACTCGTCCCGCTAAAAGATTATAATCTTGCCCTAATCTTGACCAAGAGTGACCGGCGATAAAATGGCCGAACAGAAATTCAAAACCCACTGTTAATAGTAACCAAATTAAACCGATGGTAATTGCTTGACCGGACGATTCTAGACCCCAAAAATAGACAAGAGTGCCAATATAAAGACTAAAAAAGAGGATTCCTGTCAGGGTAGAAATTTGATGAGCGCGTAGTTCATCGAGATATTTTCCGTAGGTGGTTTCTCGGAGGATACCGTTACTAATTCCTATTACGATCATCGGGAGCCATGCGACAATGTAGCGACTAATCATAAGTTGTTGGTTTAGAACTCGCTCTAATTGGATTATATACCGCAGCTGCTCTGGGCAAATCTCTCAAGGCAAGAGAAAAAGACAAAAATTGCATTTATCCCATTAATTGACCATTTTTCTAGTTACGGCGTTTCTCATAAAGATGAAGTATAAACTGATCGGGTATCGTCTCGGAGTCTCACCAAAACGAAAACCTCATACCTCACCATTAAGATAACTGCCATAAGTGAGGATAGGGGTGACAGTAGGGTAAATTGTTAATTTTTTTGCTAATTCAGCTAAATCATCCGAAAAATGTCACACTAGAGGTAGAGGAGCGTCAACTATCAATCATCAGCTTTCAGCAATTTTTGGCTATTTCCCCGGGGTATTGCTGGCAGCCGATGGGAAAAAAGATTAACTTCAACCCTGACGTTATCTGCTATCGAGGAGGCTAATTCTATGGATAATACGGAAACAATCTCAGTCGATCGGGATACCAACAAACTCTATAATAAAATTCTCGTGGCTGTGGATTATCAAGATCCCACTCCAGAGGTTTTGAATGCGGCTATTCTCTTAGCGAAAACCTACGCTAGTGAGTTGCGAATTGTTTATAGTATGTCTCAACCTTTGACTCCCTACACGGAAACTTTTATTTATGGTAATCTGATCGGTTATGGTGGCGGTTATCCCCCTGATATGATCGCCTTAGAACAACAAATCACCGAAGAAATGCAAGCGGAATTACAAGCTTGGTTAAACGGTTTAGTCGATCGAGCTAAGGAAGATAATATCACGGCCAAGGCTGATTATTATATCGGTGATCCGGGGCAGAAAATTTGTCAAGTTGCCCAGCAGGAGGGGATAGATTTAATTATTGTTGGTCGTCACGGTCGATCGGGTTTATCTGAGTTAATCTTAGGTAGTGTCAGTAATTACGTGGTACATCATGCTCCCTGTTCAGTTTTGGTGATACACATCACTCATTAATTAGAAAGGGTTGAAATCCATTTTTTGCTGTCCATTGAATCGCTCCATCTCTCCCGGTCCAGTAAGTCTTAATCCGGGCCTTTCTCAGTTGATTTTTGGCATTGCGGGAGAGATTGTTAGTGACAGCGATCGCTGTTTGGGGTCGAATTGACTCTAGCCATTGTTTATCTAGATTGCTTCCCTGCCATAATAACACTAGGGGGCTGAATTCTTGGGATAAATTAACGGGAATTTTCGGGTTGACAATCCATAGCCAAGATTGATTTTTTACCTGAAATTTAAATAAATTTTTCTCGAGCAATTGTCCAGTAATTTCGCCAAGATTAAATTTTTCTAACTGGGATAAATTAATAGTTTTTTGAATCGGTATGCTCTGACTGATAGTTGAGAATTGCGCCGAATTATTGACGGTTATTGCTCTTTGTATTTGATTAATTCCCTCCTGTCGCAAAAAAGGCAAAACTGTATAACGTGCTGTTGCGGGTTCCTCCCCATTAATTAAGAGAGTATTTCCTCGATTTTGAATAATGATTACCGGTTGCGATTTGGTGGCTAAAACTGTCACCTGAGTTAAAGTAAAATGCTGATAAATAATCGGTATTAAAATTAAAGTGAGGATAAATAAACCAACTAAATGCCACCGTTGACGAAACCAGAGGTTGCAGCAGATTAAGGTAAGGCAAATATAAATAATTAACATCACTCCTAAAGATAATTTACCCGTGGAGTAGGTACTAAAAGGAAGCAGACTAAAAAAGTGGGTAATTTGCAGTAATAACTTGAGAGGGTAATAGAGAATACTAGCACCAATACTGCCTAAAGGGGGATAAATTAAGCCTAAAAAAGCAGTAAAAACTCCTCCTAAACTAATTAGGGTAATTAGGGGAGTTGTGATAATATTAATGGGGATATTATAAAGAGTGATCGAGTTAAACGTAAACATTAATAAAGGCATAGTCCAGAGAGTGGCAGCTAGACTAATAGCTATAGGTTCAGCGATTAAATTAGGGAAATAGTCAATTTTATTTTTCAGTAAGGGAACGGTAATAATTAATCCCAAAGTCGCTAAAAAACTTAGCTGAAATCCTAAATCCCAAATCCAGAGAGGCTGCCATAATAATAGAATTGTAGCTGCTAGTAATAGGGAGCCTAAACTATTAACTTGTCGATTATAAAGCAGACCGATTAATGCCCCAATTCCCATCAAAATCGCCCGCATAACTGAAGGTTGTAACCCTGTTAAGGTGCCGTAAATTATTAAGATAGTAACGGCAATAATAAACTGTTTTTTGGGTGATAAATTGCGAGTAATAGTTAAAACAAATCCCAACAAAATAGACACATGAAAGCCAGAAGCTGCTAAAATGTGAGCTAATCCAGTTTTAATAAATAAATCGGTGATTTTTGCTGGCAAATTAACCGCTTGTCTTCCGAGGGTAATCGAACTTAATAAAGTGCCTTTTTCTTGGCCTATTCCTTGAATTTGTGCCTCAACAATGCGCTGACGAATCTGCCAAACTCCCCAAGTCGGTGACTTTTTATCAATAATTATTTCCCCTTTTAAACCAGCAAAAGCACCCTGACGCGCTAGATAATTAGCAAAGTCAAAAGCACTGGGATTATTGGCACGACGGGGACGATAAAGTAATCCTTTAACTGTTATTTCTTGTCCGGGATAAACCTGATTTTCTGCTAGATTTGGTAGAGTAACGTAGAGTTTACCCTCGGATTTTTTTGTGGGTAAATTCCTAAGGCTAAATTCTTTTACTTCTAACCAAAATTGTAAATTTTCTCGGCGATTGAGACGGATTTCTGATATAATACTCCCCGTGATTTTAATAGAGTTAACCACATTATTTTTTAAAAGATGACTGATATCGTTTGCGCTGGGGTAAGGAGTGCGAATTTCTAGATAAACAACGGCAAATATAGCTATTAATCCCGCTATCAGCCAAATTTTTTTCGGGGGACTTTGCCACCAAAAACGACGGATAAAAATTGTGGTTAACGTGGTAATTAGACTAAGAATAACAATTCTAATTACCACTTCTTGCCATCGGTTTAACTGGGGACTAAAATCTACCAGACCTGTAGATAATAATCCCAGAATATAGGCTAAACCAAAAATCACACTATTAGGGCGATTCATAGAAATTTTTGTCAAAGAATTTCAGAATTAGCGAGCATTATTTTTACCTAATATCAGCGAAAATCGAGATTAAAAAGTAACTTAGCATAAACACGATGGGGATCGTTAAATGTAGGTAACTTTAATAATTCCTGCTGAAAATTTTGCCATTCCTGCGTCAAAGGATGATTATTTTTAGTGAGAGGAGGAAGATAGGTTTGCAAGAAATTAGAGAGAAGTTCTTCTTGCCAACTTTGCGATCGAGGATATTCTTGAAGACTCCAATCATCCCCTAATTTAGCTGTTTTGGCCGCATATTGTACTGCCACTTCTAGACCACCAATTTGATCAACTAAACCAATTTTAACCGCATCTTTTCCCGTCCAGACACGACCTTGGGCCACAGTTCTAACCTTGTCTGGGGATAATTTTCGCCCCTGGGCTACCGTCTCGATAAATAAATCATAGAACCGATTAACTGCCGCTTGATAAATTTCTAATTCTTGGGGATTTTTCGGTCTGGTAATAGTAGATATATCGGCTAATTCTCCAGTTTTCACTGTATCCCAATCGATGCCATTATTATTAGCAATCTTCTGGATATTTAACAATAATCCAAACACACCGATGGAACCAGTAATTGTATCATTATCGGCAAAAATTCTTTGACCCCCCATGGCGATCCAATAACCCCCAGAAGCTGCCACATCACCCATAGAAATAATTACCGGTTTGGTCGCATCTAAACGCTTAATTTCCCGCAGAATCACCTCAGAAGCGGTGGCACTTCCCCCCGGACTATTAATCCGCAAAACTACCGCTTTCACCTCCTCCTTCCCCTGTAATTTTCGCAGTTCCTTCGCCAATTTATCCCCACCGATTTGGCCTCTATCTCCCTGACCTTCTACGATTGTCCCTTCTGCATAAACTATCGCTATTTGATCGCTACTATCTTCCTCCTCATCGAGAGAACTAGCATAATTGGCTAAAGAAATTTGCGAAAAAGAGCTAGAATTTCCCTCCTCATTAGTTTTATTTTTTGCTTCTCCCGTCAACTCTTTAGCTAAAACAATTACTCGATCTAAATAGGCCACTTCATCAACAAAACCCGCCTTTTTCGCCGTGGTTGCTTCCAGAATACCTTGAGTATCAGAAATAGTTTGCAGCTGTTGGGGGGTTAAATTGCGACTTTTGGCCACTGTGGAACTATAGTTAGACCAAATTGTATCGAGTAGGGTTTGCAGCTGCTGACGATTCTGGACACTTAAATCCTGACGCGTATAGGGTTCCACTGCACCTTTAAAAGAACCCACTTTTACCACTTGCACCCCCACACCATACTTTTCTAGTGCATCGGCAAAAAAGGTTTGTTGACTACTTAAACCATTAATTTCCATTCTCCCCACGGGATTAATAATCACCGTTTCAGCAACGGAAGCGAGATAATATTCCTTTTCCGTCCATTCCATATCGTAGGCGATAATTTTTTTACCCGATTGGCGAAATTTTGCCAAAGCTTGCCGCACTTCCGTCAGGGTAGCATAGCCATATTCACCGATATTGTCGCGACCATAGAGTAACAGACCGACAATGTTATCATCAAGGGCGGCCTTTTCGATCGCCGCTATCACCTGTCGCAAATTTAAAGTGGTCGTACTCTCACCGGTCAAACTATCGGCTAAACTGGAACTAGGAGGAGCATCGCTGATATTGGTGGCCAAGTTAAAAACTAAGACCGATTTTTCCTTAACTGAGGAGCTATCGCTAGAAATAAGCAAGGAAAGCAGTAAAAATGCTAATCCTCCCACACCTAAGACCGAAAATGCCAATAATCCCAGTAAAGTTCCCAAGCAACTAGCGAAAGTTTGTTTAAAAAACTGCCCCATCGGTTTTCATCTGCTACTAATTATCCTGTTTCCTATTGTAGGGATTCCCCGCCCAGAAACAAGTTTTTTCTTTCCGAACAAATGTACTAAAAACTTTGGAGATAGTGACTGGAGTTGTGAAGTGTCAAGGGATCGGCTAAGATTGTGATAGATAATTTCCAGTAAAAGAGATGAATCAATTAAAACCCAAACTTGTCAATTATCCAGATTGGGATCGAAAAGAACAAATTAAACGAAATCGTTCGGCCTTGGCTATCTTAGAACAAAGACGACAAAAACGGTCACAAATAACCGATGAGCAAGACCAAGAAATTTCCCAGTGTTTGCTCAATTTTCAGACCGCGATTGATAATGCTCGTCCTTTGGGTTCAAAGCTTTATAGCTAAGGATGATTGTCTTTATCGATTCGGGGGTTTTGGGTTTATTAACTCATCCTAAAAAAGCGGGTAAACCGGCTGACTGCGAAGACTGGCTTTATTCACTTTTCTCCAAGGGCGTTTATGTAGTTAGTTCCGATATCTGTGATTATGAAGTCAGAAGAAGCCTATTATTAGAATCGGTCAAAAAAAATTCCTTTAATAGCCCAGATAATCTTAATGAATTACGCAATGTCATTGATTTTTTAAATTTAGATACCGATGTGATGTTAGCAGCGTCACAAATTTGGGTAGAAACTCGAAAGATTGGCAAACAAACGGCTGATAATTACAATATTGATGTAGATATTATTATTCTTGCTCATTGGCAGTTATTAAAAAAACAATATCCGAGTCGTTATCTAGTCATCGCTACTACTAATGTCAAACATTTTCAGGGATTTGCAGAAGCTTTAAATTGGCAAGATATTAACATATAACAGCTTTAAGCTTGATCATTTTTTCACTTTAACTACTTAATCTTATGCAGTTTATTGATCGCGCCGAAATAGAAGTGGAAGGGGGTAAGGGAGGTGATGGAATTGTCGCTTTCCGTCGGGAAAAATACGTCCCCGCTGGCGGTCCGGCCGGAGGTAATGGGGGAAAAGGTGGTTCGGTGATTTTTGTGGCGACTCAGAACCTGCAAACCCTGCTAGATTTCCAGTATAGTCGCTATTTTAAGGCCGATGACGGCAAACGGGGCGGCCCTAACAACTGCACCGGGGCCAACGGTAGCGATCGCATTATTAAAGTTCCCTGTGGTACAGTGGTTTACGATCTCGATAGCGAGGAAATTATCGGCGATTTGGTCACTCCCGAACAGACTTTAATCGTGGCTGCCGGGGGAAAAGGGGGATTAGGCAACCGCCACTTTTTAAGTAATAATAATCGCGCACCCGAATACGCTTTACCCGGTTTAGACGGAGAAAAACGCCATTTACGCCTAGAATTGAAGTTATTAGCGGAAGTGGGCATTATCGGGCTGCCCAATGCGGGAAAATCCACCCTAATCTCGGCCGTTTCCTCTGCTCGTCCCAAAATCGCCGATTATCCCTTTACGACTCTCATTCCTAACTTGGGAGTGGTACGCAAACCCACGGGAGATGGGACGGTATTCGCCGATATTCCTGGATTAATCGAGGGAGCGCACCTAGGAATCGGCTTAGGACACGAATTTTTGCGCCATATCGAACGCACACGCCTGTTAATTCATCTTGTTTCCTTGACAGCAGAAGACCCGATCGCCGATTATCAAATTATCCAAGGAGAATTGGCCGCCTATGGTCGAGGCTTAGAAAAGCGATCACAAATACTGGTTTTCAACAAAATTGATGCTGTGGACGAGGAAACGATAGATAACTATCAAAAGCAGTTTGCTAAAATAACCAATGCCGAGATTTTGACTATTTCCGCCGTAACAGGAGCCGGATTAACCACTTTACTCGCCAAAGTTTGGCAGCAATTAGAGCAACTGGAGAGGGTCGAGGATGAAACCCCTTCCCTGTTTTCCTAAAATCGCTCGTTAGTTGTTGAGCTGCCGGGGTGCAGGTGGTCGGCGATTGCTCGGCCTTCTTTCCGTACCTTCAAAGTTACCATTAGAACGACGGGTGCGGCGCTGTTCGCCTTCATTTTCGGCCGCATAGACTTCTAGATAAAGAGAGCGACCCGCATTTGCGGCCGCCATCTCTAGGGTAGTTCTAATCGCCTGTAAATTGCGTCCTCCCCGGCCGTAAACTTTGCCTTTATCGGCATCATCGAAGGCTACACGCACCCAAAGACGTTCATTTTCCTTACAGCGCTCGATATCCAATCTCAGACTGGCCGGATCTTCCAAAAACGGCTCGATCATAAATTTCACCAGTTCGAGATAATTGGGGGTACTAGGCATTGATTTTCTCGAAAATTTTCTGTTTGGTGAGAATGCTGCGCACGGTGTCCGTCGGTTGCGCTCCTTGTTGTAAGCGTCGGATGATCCCTTCTTCATCGAGACGCACTTCATCGGTGCGGGGATTGTAAAATCCTAATTCCTCTAGGGGACGACCATCGCGACGACTGGTGCTAACGGCCGCAACGATACGATAACTGGCTTCGCGTTTTTTACCAAAGCGTTTTAGACGTAATTTGATCATGGTTACTCAAAAATTCTTCTTTCCGATTCTAACTCATCCCGACGGTATTTCCACAAGTGGCGATCGAGGGAACGGTCGGCAGCCATTCGATATTATTGAAAATAACGCCGATATCTTATCAGTGATCAGTAAACAGTGAACTAAAAACTCAAATCTGATCCCGTCGAGCGTCTCCCGTAGGCTGCATCTCCTATTTGTGACTTTCTCTCACTTATGGTCAGCAGCAGTTATTAAAAGAGGGCGAATGCAATTCGCCCCTACAATAATATTATTGCGCCAATGGTAGGGGCGCACCGTGGTCAGTGAGTTTATCGAACTGCGTGCGCCCAAAATATGATATAGATATTTCTATAAAATTGAGATGCAGCCTTTCACTGATTACTGTTTACTGTTTACTGATCACTGAAAGGCCTCCCGTCTTGACTAGGAAATTAATTT
Source organism: Microcystis ichthyoblabe FBCC-A1114 (assembly GCF_050500245.1). NCBI lineage: Bacteria > Bacillati > Cyanobacteriota > Cyanophyceae > Chroococcales > Microcystaceae > Microcystis > Microcystis ichthyoblabe. The sequence continues at coordinate 430,168 of NZ_CP191408.1, forward strand.
TGCACGACTACTTACCCTTCTCTAACCGTAAACTTTCCCATAATACTCTTGATATTCTTTGGATAACAAAGGTTGCCACCAATCCCGATGATCGAGATACCATTGAATGGTTTTTCTTAATCCCCCCTCTACCGTTTCTTGAGGTTGCCAACCTAATTCGGTGCGAATTTTAGTGGCATCAATAGCATACCGGCGATCATGTCCGGGGCGATCCTTGACAAAAGTAATTAAATTCTGAGCAGGTTTCACGGGTAAATCGGGAGCTAATTCATCCATTAAATCACATAACATCCTGACTAAATCGATATTTTTTACCTCATTATTTCCGCCAATATTATAGGTTTCTCCCGCTTTTCCTTTGTGAATAACTGTATCTAAAGCTTGACAATGATCCCGCACATATAACCAATCTCGAACATTTTGACCATCACCATAAACAGGTAAAGGTTTACCCAAAAGAATATTAATACACATCAAAGGAATTAACTTTTCGGGAAAATGATAAGAACCATAATTATTAGAGCAATTAGTAATAATTGTCGGCATTCCGTAGGTATGAAAATAAGCTCTCGCTAGATGATCACTCCCCGCTTTTGAGGCAGAATAGGGACTATTAGGAGCATAGGGAGTAGTTTCGGTAAAAGCCGGATCATCTAATCCTAAACTGCCATAAACCTCATCGGTGGAAACGTGCAGAAAAAGATAGTTATCGGGTTGGTGATTACTTAACCAATGTTGCCGAAAACTTTCTAATAGAGTAAAAGTTCCCACCACATTAGTTTGCACAAAAGCTCCAGGACCAAGAATCGATCGATCCACATGGGATTCGGCGGCAAAATGGGCAACTGTATCGATATTTTCACTGGCAAATAACTCATCAACTAAAGCTTGATCGCAGATATCCCCTTGCAAAAAACGGAAATTCTTTCTATCTTTCAGTGTCGCTAAATTATGCAAATTGCCCGCATAGGTAAGAGCATCGAGAACAATAACACGATCCTCGGGATAATTCTCGCACCAATGATGAACAAAATTCGAGCCGATAAATCCTGCTCCACCAGTAATTACTATGCTTCTAGCTTGATTTTCTGTCGCCATGGTCACCTCTAGCAAAAGTTCGCTACTTATTTTAGGCTTTTTTGCTTCACACTTCTTCATCAAAAGTGATCTGATCGGAGTGATAATCCGGCGGTTCAACGTGAATTAAAATTCTCACAGGGCTAAATTGTTGGCTTAATCTTGCTTCCACCGCTTCCGTGATTGCGTGAGCAGTTTCTACATCTTGAGCGGAGACAATTAGGTGCATTTCTATAAATACCTGTCTTCCTACCACTCCCCGAGATGCGATCGCATGACAATTAAGCACCCCCGGCACCTCCAGGACAATTTGATGAATCACTTCAGGAGCGATCGCCATTTCATCCACTAACAAAGGTAAATTCTCCATCAGGACTTTCCAACCACTGCTAAACACCAAAAAAGCGACGGGAAAGGACAAAATCACATCTAACCATTGTAATTGGGGAATATTAGCCGTATTACCCACCCAAACCCCAACTAACCCCAATAAAACCGTAATTGTCACCCACACATCACTCATGGTATGACGAGCATCGGCAATCAAAATCACACTACCGACACGCTGCCCCACCGATCTCTCATAGTAGGTGACAAAAATATTCACCCCTAAAACGATAATTAATAGCCATAATTCAGGACCGGCAATCTCGACAGGTTTTCCGCCTTTAATAATACACATGATCGCTCCCTGCAAGATTTCAAAACAGGCAATTCCCAAAAAGGCAGCGATCGCTAAAGCTCCGATCGCTTCGTATTTCAGATGTCCGTAGGGATGATCTCGATCGGGATAGGGAGAGGAAAACCGCATCGCCACCAATCCCAAGACATTATTAGCACTATCGGTGACACTATGGAGAGCATCCGCTTGCAGACTCAAAGAACTAATTCTCAAACCCACCCCCGCTTTGATCGCCATAACCAAAATGTTCAGCAGCAGGGTGATCCAAAGAACCTTTTGGACAGTAGCCCGATTATCTTTTAAAACAGCCACAGGATTATCAGTTATCAGTGATCAGTGTTAATTTTCCCACTCTTATCTCCGTTTTTTTTCCTTTTTACTTTTGGCTCTTCTAGAGTACTGGACAGTGGGAAGTTCTTGCCGGGGGGGGGAAATCTGACTATCCCCAGGATGTTCAGGCCCACATTCCGCACCCTAAGTGTCACAACGTCTCAAAAGAGGAAGGGGCGTGAGTCAAAATACTTATCTAGAGGAGTGAGTTGGCGGCAAGCTGCCGGCAACTAAGCCGAAAATTTCAGGGTTCCCCCAGTAATTCTCAATAAACAGTGCTTATTGAGAATTACTGGGCAATCAGACTTAACATCTAGGGGGAGATGTTCGAGTAGTGCTTAAGTTTTATTACCCCTTGAAGTCAATACCTCTCGTCAAGATAAGAGATAATATTCTTGGCAAGGTTTGGGAAAAAATCTCAAAATGTTGCGCCTCTCATCCGTTAAGTTGCTAATCTTTTGATTGTCTTGAATAGGTCGGAGATGAATCCCTTGAAAGTTCTGAAATATCCAGCGTAATGTTGGTCGGTCAGTTAACTTACCCAACTGATTTTTCAGTCCCGTCTCCTGCTGTTTTAAGTTCAGACGAAGTTGTCTTTGACCAATAGTATAAACCAGCAGGCACAAGCCCATGAGCATGGCCATGACCTCAATTCTGTGGGGAGATTTGAGAAAGACACTGTCGGCAAAAAAGCAGGGGTCTTTGAGAAAAGAAAATCCTCTTTCTGGAGCTTGTTGCCCTTTATATTTTTTGAGTATATCCTCACTGCTCAATCGTTTTTTCTCCAATTCGTTAGTTGCTAAAACGAATCGTCCTGCTCGTTTCTTTAGCCTCTCAATGGCGGACAAATTTAACTCTAATTCGGCTTGAACTTGATAGCTTTGAGAGGGTAAATCGTCTTTTGATTTGAGTTTTGACCCCTGGGACTCAGGCGGAATGAGATTGACTTTAATCTCCGTTAACTGATGATATTTTAAGGAGTCAGATAATCCCTTGACTATCGCCAACGCCACCGCTCTATTCTCAAATTCTCTTCGGGATAGTTGGCGGATTTTTTCTTGAGCAGAATTCTTTTCCTGCTCGATTTTTTTCTCTAATTTTTTCAAGTCTGATTCTTGTCTAGCTTGACTTTCAACTAGCAACCATCTTTGTTCTATCCCCCCATAGTTAGAGCTTGTTTCCTGCCAGGAATAACCCGGTATTTCTGAATCGGTTAACTCTTTTTCTGAGATGCTATCGACTAACTTTTGAGCCTCTTTAATGCTGAAGGGGACTCGAGACAACCAACGCATTTCTCTCATTAGTTTTAAATTCTCTTTGCTATAGAGGGCGCTATCGCCGACTATTAAACTGTCAAAGTCAACTTGTTTTTTAAATTCTCGGGCGATTTGACCAAAAACCGCTTTGTCCGCTTCATTTCCGTCCCCTACTTTCAGGAATAAAGGTACATCTCCATCCCCACTTACGATTAAGTCAATCATAAATTGTTTTAAGTCAGGTCTTCGGTCGCGGGAGTATCCGTAGGTAATTTTTATTGGCTTTTGTCTGGTTTCAATTTCTTCTCCCACTGCTCCTGATTTCAGGATTTCTACTGTTGGGTATTCCTTTTTATATTCTCCTTCTACTGATAGAGAAGTCGAATCTAAATGGGAATTCTCGGTTGCTACACCAAATTTTTTCACGGCGGCTAAACTAATGAGTAGGAAAATGACCGAAACATTAAGTTGATAAAGTTTGTCCATTACTCGACCAATTTTATCATCATTTAATTGTTTGGGTTCGATGCCTTCTCCCAGCAGATGTTCGGTTGCTTTATCTTCAAAAAATTGAGGAAATAAATACAAGGCCCGGGAGACAAATCCCAATCCGTTCAGGATAATTGCTTTGACGACTTGCCCCGCTGTGACAATTTCTCCTCGCTCAATTGAGACTTGTTCGTTGATAATTTCAACGATTCCTATTTCATCGATAATTCCGGCTACTAATCCCAGATGGTCTAGATTTTTGACTTCAATTTCTGTTGATTGATTCCTGGTCGAACAGTCCACTCGCCTCAGTTTTCCAATAATTCCTATTTTTTCATAATTAGGGGTTTCAAGACCCCCCTAGCTGGTGCCGAGAAAACCTTCACCAGCTAAGTATTTTTACTCAAGTCTCTGGAGGGGACAGCTTATGTGACAGTTGAGGGTGCGGAATGTGGGTTTGATTCTTCCACCTCAGCGGCCGACCCCGCTTGATTGTAAAGATTTGTTTAGCTTAACCAGAGGTTGATAGTGCGTAGGCTAAGATGAATTGTAAATGGATTCAAAATGAATTTCAAATGAATTCAAGATGAGCCAATCTGGTGAACTGTCGTATTTTGATCATGGAGTTGCCATTTTGTGAGTAAGAAATGGTTCGCAGATAACAGTTTGTCGATCGGGCGGACTCCTCTAGTGCGCCTTAATCGAATCGTTGGCAACAATCACGCCACGGTTCTGGCCAAGATTGAAGGTCGCAATCCGGCCTATTCGGTCAAATGTCGTATTGGTGCGGCCATGATCTGGGATGCAGAACAACGGGGACTATTGGGGCCGGGCAAAGAACTGGTGGAACCCACCAGTGGCAATACAGGCATTGCCCTGGCCTTTGTAGCCGCCGCTAAGGGGATTCCCCTAACCCTGACCATGCCTGAAACCATGAGCTTGGAGCGGCGCAAACTGTTGCTCGCCTATGGAGCCAATCTGGTGTTAACAGAAGGGACTAAAGGCATGACCGGGGCGGTGGCAAAGGCAGAAGAAATTGCCGCGTCTAATCCCGATCGCTATGTGTTGTTGCAACAGTTCCGCAATGCTGCCAATCCCCGCATCCATGAGGAAACCACCGGCCCTGAAATTTGGCAGGACACAGACGGGGCGATCGATATTCTCGTGTCGGGTGTGGGAACGGGCGGAACCATTACGGGAGTTTCGCGCTATATCAAAAAAACCCAAGGAAAACCGATTTTATCGGTAGCAGTGGAGCCAGAAGCCAGCCCCATACTATCCCAAGCCCGGGCAGGTCAGCCCTTAAAGTCCGGCCCTCACAAAATTCAGGGCATTGGGGCGGGGTTTGTTCCCGAAGTTCTAGATTTATCCCTCGTGGATGGGATTGAAACCGTTTCCAACGAAGAGGCCATTCTTTATGCCCAACGGTTGGCCAAGGAAGAAGGGATTATCTCGGGCATTTCCTGCGGTGCCGCCGTCGCCGTCGCCGCTCGTTTGGCACAACAACCCGAACACCAAGGCAAAACCATTGTCGTGATTTTGCCAGATTCCGGAGAACGGTATTTGAGTTCCATCCTGTTCCAGGGGGTATTTAATGAGCAAGGGTTAGTGGCATGACGAGCGAGCATCCGAGCAGTTCCAGCGCTCTCTCCCAACCCACCTTGTCCTTGGATCTCGATGAAATTATCGCTCAATTGTCTAAACCTCGTGGCGAGTCGTTCCACAGTTGGTCTCAATCACGAAGCCATTTCCCCTTGCCCTCCCGTGAGGCCTTATTTCGGATTGTCGATCGACTGCGTGCCGTTCTCTTTCCCTATCACTTTGGCAATCCCGATTTAGGCGAAACGTCCAGCCGCTATTTTATCGGTCATACCCTCAATGAAGTCTTGCAACTGCTGCATCACCAGGTTTGTCGCGAACAGTGGTTGCTGGGGTCGCAGTTGCACTGGTCGTCAGACCAGATTGAGAAGCACGCCCAAGGAACGGTACAAGCCTTTGCCACTCAATTACCTCATCTGAAGGCTCTGCTGGAAACCGATATCACGGCGGCCTATCGAGGTGATCCGGCGGCCAGAAATTTAGATGAAGTGTTGTTTTGTTACCCCGGGGTAACGGCAATCACTTATCACCGCATTGCCCATGCCCTGTATCGGTTGGACTCGCCCCTGTTGGCGCGGATTATCAGTGAAATTGGTCATTCCTTAACGGGGATTGACATTCACCCCGGGGCGTCGATTGGCAATAGCTTCTTTATCGATCATGGGACGGGGGTGGTGATTGGGGCCACCACGGTGATTGGCGATCGCGTACGCCTTTACCAAGCGGTCACGCTCGGCGCAAAAAGCTTTCCCCGGGACGAATCGGGCAGTTTAATCAAAGGTCAAGCCCGTCATCCGATTATTGAAGATGATGTGGTGATTTACTCAGGTGCAACGATTCTCGGTCGGGTAACTATCGGTCGGGGCGCCACCATCGGTGGAAATGTTTGGTTAACCCGCAGTGTGCCGCCGGGGGGTTTTATCTCCCAGGCGCAACTACGACAGGAAATGTTTGATGACGGCTCTGGAATTTGAGGGGCTGTCCTGACTGTGAATGTTCGGCCATAACAGTCGCTTTGTTACTTTTTTTTTTGAATTGGAGGATTTAACTCAATGACCTATACCCAAGATCATGAATTGCAACTGGCTTTGGGAGATGCTGCCGCTCGGCAGTTGGCCAATGCCACAAAGACCGTTCCTCAGTTATTGACCATTTCGCCCCGGTGGTTCGTTCGCCTCTTGCATTGGCTACCCGTTGAGGCGGGGATTTATCGTCTCAACAAAGTCAGGGATGCCTCCCGGGTTGAGGTGGCTTGCTCTGAACGAGATGAGCGGGAGCTGCCCGAAACCTTTGTGGATTACGAAGAGAACCCCCGGGAGTATTTCTTGAGTGCGGTGAATACGGTACTGGATGTTCACACTCGCGTGTCCGATCTCTACAGCAGTCCCCACGATCAGATCCATGAACAATTGCGGCTGACGATTGAAACGCTGAAGGAACGTCAAGAAAATGAGTTGATCAACAACCATGAGTACGGATTGCTCAACAATATTGTTGATTCCCAGAAAGTGCAACCTCGCAATGGTGCGCCCACGCCGGACGATTTGGATGAGTTGCTGGTGAAGGTGTGGAAAGAACCGGCATTTTTCCTCGCCCATCCTAAAGCGATCGCAGCCTTTGGCCGAGAAGCAACCCGACGGGGTGTACCCCCTGCCACGGTGTCATTATTTGGCTCTCAGTTTATTACCTGGCGGGGCGTGCCTTTGATTCCTTCCGATAAGTTGGCTGTGAATGAACAAGGCAAAACCAATATTTTGTTATTGCGGGTAGGAGAAAGCCGTCAAGGGGTGGTCGGTCTCTATCAGCCCAATTTACCCGGTCAACAGGGAGTTGGCTTGTCGGTGCGATTTATGGGGATTAGTCGCAAGGCGATCGCCTCTTACCTGGTCTCCCTCTACTGTTCGTTGGCAGTGTTGACCGACGATGCGGCGGCCGTACTGGAGAACGTTGATGTCAACCAATACCACATCTACGACTATGACTAACCCTGAACTGATCCCTGAAAAGGCGGGGGGGAATCTACCCTCTGTATCCCCGCCCACCACTGCCCCAACTGAGGTCGAGAACATTTCTCTTAACCCCTTATTTCAACCTGACCTTCTTGAGCATCTCGCCCAGACGATAATTCAAGAACTACAACGGCACGACCTTGGAGCGTCGCGGGCCAAGGGGTTGAGTCCAGACCGGGATGATCTGGTGCCATCCACCCCCGCAACTTCCCCGGCTGCTGTGGGCGAACGGCCCACAGTTCCCTTGGCTGTACCCTTAGCAACCCCCTCTTTCTACTTCATTGAGGAGTTAGAAACAAAAATCCCCGACCTTCCGGCGGTAGTGGCCAAACCGGGCCAGCTTGTTCAAGTCCCAGCGATCGATCCCCTTTTTGTCCCCCATGCCAGCGGGCGAAGCGTTCAACGACCCAGCTTCTTTGATGTTCATACCGTTCGCCTGGATTTTCCTATCCTGCAAGAACGGGTGAATGGCAAACCGCTGATCTGGTTCGACAATGCCGCAACAACTCAAAAGCCCCAAGCAGTCATCGATCGCCTCGTTCATTTCTACAGCCATGAAAATTCCAATGTGCATCGTGCCGCCCATGAATTAGCGGCCCGTTCCACAGATGCTTACGAAGCGGCCAGAGAAACGGTACGCCGTTTTCTCAATGCCTCATCTGCTAACGAAATCATTTTCGTGCGGGGAACAACGGAAGGCATTAATCTGGTGGCAAAAAGCTGGGGACAACAAACCCTGCAAGCGGGGGATGAGATTGTCCTCACCCATCTAGAACACCATGCCAATATTGTGCCTTGGCAGCAACTAGCCGCCCAAACGGGAGCAAAATTGCGGGTTGTCCCCGTCGATGACCACGGGCAGATTTTACTGGCAGAGTACCAACAATTACTCAACTCCCGCACAAAACTGGTGGCTTTTTCCCATGTTTCTAATGCCTTGGGAACCATTACCCCCGCCAAACAAATCATTGACTTGGCCCATCGGGTCGGGGCCAAAGTCTTGTTAGATGGCGCTCAATCGGTTTCCCACATTCCGATCGATGTTCAACAATTAGGGTGTGATTGGTTCGTCTTTTCCGGGCATAAAGTCTTTGGTCCCACAGGGATCGGGGTACTTTATGGTCAAGAAGACCTGTTAAATGCCACGGTTCCCTGGCAAAGCGGCGGCAACATGATCGTGGATGTGACGTTTGAGCGTACCGTGTATCAGGCGGCGCCCACTCGTTTTGAGGCTGGAACGGGCAATATTGCCGATGCCGTTGGCTTAGGGACGGCCTTGGATTATGTTCAGCAGATTGGTTTGACCACCATTGCCAATTATGAGCATGAACTTCTGGAGTACGCCACTGCGGGACTGACAACCATCCCGGGCCTGCGTTTGATTGGGACGGCAGCCGATAAGGCCGGCGTGCTTTCCTTTGTGCTAGAGGGATTTGATGTGGAAGTGATTGGACAAGCCCTGAATCGGGAAGGGATTGCCGTGCGGGCAGGCCATCACTGCGCTCAACCTATTCTGCGACGCTTTGGTCTCGAGGCAACGGTGCGCCCTTCCTTGGCTTTCTACAATACTAAAGCCGAGGTGGATGCGCTGGTGGCTGCGTTGGAACGTTTCCAACGCCAATAAACTGACGGTCATGGGTGGGGCAGCTTGTACACCTATTCCAGTTCTCCCTAAACTGCCACCTATTTAAAATGTATAGGAGGGTGGGGAGCGGGTTCTTCAAGTTGGATTGGGAGTTAATTATCTTATTAAAAACGGATTGGTCTGACTTTCCTAAAGAGGCAAAAGGGGGAATAAATAATCAGTTTTTAATAACCAGATTTAGTATAATTAGAACCACTTACTTAGGGTAATCTATTTTCTTCTCCCTTCTCTGTCACCTAAAAATAACTACCATGTCCGATTCTCCTGAATCTATCCGCAATACTAGCGTCAGCGATCAAGCTACTAATAATGATGCTCTCGGATTTGAGCCTTATGTAATAGCGATCGCTGAATTTTTGTTGCATGAGCAGACACAACCACCCCTAACTTTATCGGTTGAGGGAGAGTGGGGTAGTGGCAAGTCTTCTTTTATGAAAATGTTAGAGGAATATTTACGAAAAAAGGGAGGTCGGACGGTTTGGTTTAATGCTTGGCGACACGATAAAGCGGAGTCGGTATGGGCGGCTTTTGCGCTGTCTTTTATTAAGCAGATTTCTACGCCCAAAAATTGGCGAGATTTGTCTCGAATTATCCTAGGATACTTTAAATTACAATTATTGCGTTTTAACCTAGAAAAAGGCTTATTTGAATTAATTAAAGCTTTACCAGTAATAATTTTTGTGATTTGTGCATCAATTGCCATTCCCTTTATTTTAATCATTTATGGAGTTGAAGGAATTAACGAATTAATCAGAGCAACAACCTCTCAAGATGTTTTTTGGAGCAAAATTAATTCAGTTGTTAAGTTATTATTTACTGCGGTCGGTTTAACCTTATCAGGAGCAGGTATTTTCGCTGGTATTAAGAGTTTATTGAGAAATTTTCAAAGGTTACTCCAAAACCCTAAAAACAACCTAATTAAATATATAGAAGCCCCAGATTATAAAAAACAATCGGCATTTGTAGAAGAATTTCATGAAGATTTTGCTAAAATTGTCGATGCCTATGTTGGCAATGATAGGGTATATGTATTTATTGACGATTTAGATCGTTGTGAACATCCAAAATCAGCGGACTTGATGCAAGCGATTAACTTGATGATTGCTGATGATCCTTCAGTGGTGTTTATTTTAGGAATGGACAGAGAAAAAGTAGCCGCTAGTTTAGCGGTAAAATACGAAAACATTCTCAAGTATTTACCGTCGGAAACCACAGAAATTGATCCTGATATTTTAGCGAGACGTAGTGCCAATAAAGGGTTAGCTTATGGTTATACCTTTATTGAAAAGTTTGTCCAGCTTCCCTTTTTAGTTCCCCAACCATCCCAGTCAGATTTTGAGCGTTTTTTGACTCAGCTTGCTACTTCAACTCCTCCCAATTTACAGCCAGCTAAACCTCATTTTACATTTTTTCAGTCATTCTGGGGTAAGTCAGCTTTATCACCGAGAAATAATTCTAAGAAAGGTTCCATTTCTCCAATAAGGGAATCAAACCCCTCATCCTCACATGATACCACAATAGAATCCGAACAAACCGAAAAAGAGAAAGCACGAGCAGCTGTAATTAAGCGATTAGAAGCGATTCAAGTCAACAATTTTGATAAAGATTCCCCAACAGTGCGGAATATCATTATGATGGTGGCTCCCGCATTGGATTACAATCCGCGACGGATTAAACACTTTATCAATGTCTTTCGTCTCAAGGTTTATATCGCTAATGAAACTGGTTTATTTTTCGAGGAGCGAGATGAGAAGGATAATTTGTTAGTTCCTTCTCTAACTTTTGAACAGTTAGGTAAATTTACTGCGATTAGTTTAAAATGGCCATTGTTATTGTCAGATTTGGAAAATGATAAGCAAATTTTAGCAAAATTAGAAAAATTTGCACGGGGAGAGTGGAGTCCACCAAATGAAGAGGAGTCGATTCGCTATTGGGGTAGTCATACTAAGCTTAAAGCTTTAATGGCTTACAGTTATGAAAAATCGACAACCGAGGAGGTCTTACAAATTAACCCCAAATTCAGCTTTGCGAAGGTAAATGTTGATAAGTTATTACAAGTATCGCCCAAGATAATTCGGCAAACTGAAACTGTAATTTTACCAAACTTTAACCCAGAAATGGTGGATATACACGCCGGTAAATTTAACATGGGTTCTAATGAGCATGAGAATGAAAAACCGATACATGAAGTAATTGTGCCAGCATTTCAGATAGGCAAATATCCTATCACCCAAGCACAGTATCAAGCGGTGATGGGATATAATCCTTCAAGGTTTTCAGGAAATCCCCAGAACCCGGTAGAATCTGTTACTTGGTTTAATGCTCAAGCTTTTTGTGAAAAACTGAGCCAGTTAACTGGAAAAAACTACCGTTTGCCTACAGAAACAGAATGGGAATATGCCTGTCGCGCTGGTACTGAAACCCTATTTAGTTTTGGCGATGATAGAGAGCAACTAGGAGATTATGCTTGGTTTGATGGTAATTCAAATAATACAACTCATCCTGTTGGGGAAAAGCAGCCTAATCCCTGGGAAATCTATGATATGCACGGCAATGTTTGGGAATGGTGTGCTGATCAACATCATGAAAATTATGTTAACAAACCAGACAATATTAGAGAAAATGGCAGTCTTGCATGGAGAGATAACAATATAACTAATGCATGGAGAGATAACAATATAACTAATGCGTCATCAATAATACGGCGTGGCGGTTCGTGGTGCCGCGACCCTTTGGTCTGTAGTTCAGCATATCGAGGCAGAAGCGTTGCCGAAATTTGCAACCACGATATCGGTTTTCGTGTTGTGTGCGATCTCCCCTAATCAGTTAACAGTTAACTGTTATCAGTTGGGGGCCACCATTGGCGCAATAACATTATTGTAGGGGCTAATTGCATTCGCCCTCTTTGAATAACTTCTGCTGCTCACCTATAGATGAGGGAAAGTCACAAATAGGAGATGCAGCCGATAATTTTCTGGAAATATAGTCTTTAAACCCTTGTCTGGCAAAACTACAAGGAATAATCAGCACTGATTATCACACAAAATCGAGGAGAGCCATAGGGCGAGCCTGAGAATGGAGATCGCTGTAGTTGCCCATCACCGCTTTTCAAGGTTACTTTAATGTTAGAATCGAATCACTTCTTTTAGGTTTTGCTATGCGTGCGATTGAAACCACTGGTATCCTCAATACCCAAGGACAAATTCAACTTGATCATCCTATTCCCCAAGAAAAAGATCGGTTTGTACGCGTCATTCTTTTGATGTCAGAGGATGAACTGAACGAAAAAAACTGGCTAGATGCCGTTTCCCATAACCCTAGCTTTGCTTTTCTGCAAGATCCCGAAGAAGATATTTATACCCTTAACGATGGACAACCTGTAACTAATGAAGGGTAAAATTGTATTAATTCAATTTCCCTTCGACGATTTATCTTCCAGTAAGGTTCGTCCTGCTTATTGCCTAACCAATCAAATTGGAGGCTATCAACATAACCCATGCCGCACAGGATTGTAATGAATATAATCACAGTGTAAAGATTCAATCTTGTAAATTGCGTTACCCAACCTACCTTTTTTCTCTGAATTATGATTTTTATAAAAACTCAACATTTTTATACATATAATCAGGCTCTAAACATTCCCAAATTAAAACTAAATCACTAATAATTTTGCCAATAGATTGACGTTGATGTGAATAAATAATCCCCCAATGCTCTAATCCCATTGAAGACAAAACCAGAAAATCATCATCAAAAGTAAAAATGACTCGGCCTTGCGATAAAGCATAAGCTAATTGTTCCTCATCGGAAGACCCCATCAGTCCTTTTTCTGGAGAAGTTGTAACATCAATCCCTCGCATTCTTAAACCTTTAGCGATCGCATTAGAGACGCTTTCATCTAGGTGAAACTTAAGCTTATTGGCCATTATTTCCCTTTAAAAGTTTTTCGACCAATGAAGGTTTATCCCCTTGTAACTGTTTAGCAAAATTTTCGCTGGATTCAATATCTTGGCGAATTTCTTCTCGATGATCATGGTAATAAGCTAAAGCTGCATAAACATCAGCTAAAGTAATCGTTGGATAATTATAAACAATTTCATCAGGACACATCGCCATTCTTTCATGCCAAATAACAATGTCTTGTACCTTAATACGATGTCCAGCAATACGAGGTTTACCGCCACAAACACCGGGTGTTACTTCAATATGCTGTTTAAGCACTAAAGATGACATAATAACTCATTTACTCTACTTCTAGATATCCTAGCATTTTTCTTGAAAAAACGCAACCACCGATCTTTTAGGATACGTTACCTAACGTGCCTTTTAATGTGAAACATTTTAGACATTTTCATATTATTATCCGTTACGCTATGCTAACATATTCTACCGTTACTGCTACAATTGGCTCCAAAGACCACTATAACCAACTAAAACCATGACTCAAGCCACTTTTGCAGAAATACTAGAAGCAACCGAACAACTTCCCCCAGAAGATCAAGAACAACTGATTCACATTTTAAAAAAGTGAAAGACATGGACGAGGCTCAACAATACCTCAACAGCTAATGGAAAGTATTCCGGCATGATTAAAATAAATTAAGGTGATCTGGCCGCAGTCAGTTTTAACCGACTGAAAATATTACTTGGTTTGAGGAGCTTTTTAAATTGACAGACGATCGCGTTTATTGGTTAGCATGGTCAAGTATTGCTGGAGTTGGGTCAATTTCCCTGAAGCGACTCTATCAACATTTTGGCAGTGTCGCTGTGGCCTGGAATGCCACCGATACTGCGATCGCAGAAGTGGCGGGATTTGGCAAAAAGTCAATGGTAGCGGTACGGGAGGGGCGATCGCAAATTGACCCAGAAGCTCTTTTCGCCGAACATATCCAGAAAAACCCCCTTTTTTGGACCCCTAGCGACCCAGAATATCCCCGCTTTCTCTGGGAAATTCCCAGTCCTCCCCCCTTACTTTACTATCAAGGAAAGGTCAATTTAGAGGAAAATCAGGGAAATATCCCCACCGTCGCCATTGTGGGTACTCGTAACCCCACGGATCACGGCCGGCGCTGGGCGCGGCGCTTAAGTACCCTTTTGGCCCAACAGGGATTTACTATTGTTTCTGGTATGGCCGAAGGAATTGATGGCGAGGCACACCAAAGCTGTTTAAAAGCGGGGGGAAGAACGATTGCCGTCTTGGGAACGGGGGTCGATGTGGTTTATCCTAGTCGTCATCGGCAGCTACACGCGGACATCCAAAAGCAGGGTTTAGTCATTAGTGAACATCCTGCGGCAACTCAACCGAATAAAGCTCATTTTCCCAGTCGTAATCGCATTATCGCCGGTTTAAGTCGCGCGACTATTGTTATCGAGGCCCCCGAAAGGTCAGGCTCCCTGATTACGGCCAGTTATGCCAACGAATTTGGCGGCGATATCTATGCTTTACCCAATTCTCCCGATATTGCCACCGCTAGGGGTTGTTTACAACTGATTCATCAGGGAGCGGAAATTATCGTTTCTGAGGAGAAATTACTACAAATGTTGGGGGCAATTCCCACCGCGAACCAATCCGCACCGGTTAATCTCTCCCCTTCACTCCCTCCAGACACATCCCCGGTCGTTAATGCTGCTCCTCCAGCGAATCTAGAACCCAGACTAGAACAAGTGTATCAGTTATTTGACAGAGATGCCCTGTTGTTTGACATTATTGTTGAAAAAATGCAAATCCCCACCTCAGAAGTGGCGGGGATCCTATTGGAATTAGAATTAATAGGTTTAGTGACTCAGTTACCCGGTATGCGTTACCAGAAAACCTAGTTAACCCCCAAATGCTTATTTAGGGTATTAGCTAAAGTAGTTTTCGGTGCAGCCCCGACCACTAGATCAACTTTTTGACCCCTTTTGAGGATCATCAGGTTTCAGGTGTTTATCTATGGTATTAGCTAAAGTGGTTTTCGGTACAGCCCCGACCACCATATCAACTTTTTGACCTCCTTTGAAGATCATCAGAGTAGGAATACTGCGAATCCCATACTGACTAGCGATATTGGGGTTTTCGTCGGTGTTGAGTTTCACCACCTTGACTTGCCCTAGGAACATTTCGGCAATTTCTCCGACAACGGGAGCCACCATTCGACAGGGGCCGCACCAAGGAGCCCAGAAATCCACTAGGACAAGGTTGGCACTATCTAAAACTTCATCTTTAAAGGTGGCATCTGTAACGGCAGTAACCTCTGACATACTTAAGAAATCCTCTAGTAATCACGGTTATCTAGAATACGCAAAAATTCCATTCTAGAGATTCGTGGTGCGATGTTGACATTCCACTGGTGAAAAGGACGAGAACTAGCTCTAAATCCACTTTAGAGGCCTTAACTTGCATCAGAGGTAGCTTCTTGGATTAATTTCACAAGGGGTATTCTTGTATTTTATAACCCTAGAGGCTCTATTTTGACTTTTTTTTGATAAAGTTTTGTAATATTGCCCGAGTCAGGGATGGGTGATCACAGCCGGATAAAATTTTCCTGAAGAAAAACCCGAAAAGTCAGCGATTTTATCTAGACTTAACCTGAGTTTGATTATGATCAGCACAAGCCCCTCCTAATTGAGCTTTTTTATGAAAATTCTGGTCTTAAATGCGGGATCGAGCAGTCAAAAAAGTTGTTTATACGATTTAGATATTCTCCCCTCCCATCCTCCCCAACCAATTTGGGCAGCGGGGATCGATTGGACGGTTAACCCTGATTACGCGGTTTTAACGGTAAAAGCTCAGGGAATTAAACAGGAAATTAATCTTTCTAGTCAGGATCGTCCGGCGGCAATTGCTTGGATGTTAGATACCTTAGTAACTGGAACAACTAAGGTGGTGGCCAATCTCACCGACATTAGTATAGTCGGTCATCGAGTTGTCCATGGTGGCACAGAATATTCCCAGGCAACCATGATCACTCCCCAAGTCAAAGAAACGATTAAAAAGCTGATCCCCCTTGCTCCTAGCCATAATCCCGCTCATTTAGAAGGAATTGAAGCGATCGAGCAAGTTTTGGGCGATGTTCCTCAAGCAGCAGTGTTTGACACCGCTTTTCATCGTTCTATCCCTCCTGAGTCTTCTCTTTATCCCATTCCCTACCAATGGAGTGAACTGGGAATCCGTCGCTATGGTTTTCATGGCACCAGTCATCAATACTGCTCCCAACGGGCCGCCGAATTGTTGGGAAAACCCCTAGAATCCTTGAAAATGGTCATCTGTCATCTAGGCAATGGCGCTTCCCTATCGGCAGTCAAGGGGGGTAAAAGTATCGATACTACTATGGGATTTACTCCCCTAGAGGGATTGATGATGGGAACCCGCAGCGGTTCGATCGATCCAGGGATTCTGATTTATCTAGAGCGAGAATATCAATATAATCCCGATAGTTTAAATGGCTTGCTCAATAAAGAATCCGGTTTAAAGGGAATTTCTGGTATTTCTGGGGATATGCGGGCAATTACCACGGCAATGGCCGAAGGCAACCAGAGGGCAAAATTAGCATTTGAGATGTATATTCATCGTCTGAAAAGTTTAATCGGATCGATGATTGCTTCTCTAGAGGGGTTAGATGTCTTGGTATTTACGGCAGGAATCGGCGAAAATTCAGCTTTAGTACGGGAAAAAGCCAGTCAAGGCTGGTCTTTTTTGGGTTTAAAGTTAGATTTGGCTAAAAATGCCGCTCGTCCCCGGGATGAGGATATCGCCACCGACACATCTAAAGTACGCGTGATGGTAATTGCTACGGCGGAAGATTGGGCGATCGCACGAGAATGCTGGCATTTATTTCAATAGACCTTACCTTTGACCATTCTCTTTTGGTTGTTCCGCTGCGGGAATCTCTATAATCGGATGGTTGAGAGCAATCATCAAATGGTCTCCCTCTTGGCTAATACTGCTCGGACTGCTCGCCATTTGGGAGAGGGGATCATTGCGTCCCGAGACGAAGTAGGAGCCAACAGCGATCGCCATAGCGGCGAAAATCGCGCCACCATAAACATAATATTGCCGACGACGCTGACTATCGACTTTTCTGAACACCTGTTCTGCCAATCGGTCGCTGGCCATAGTAGCCGGTACGGGGATTTGCCTTAAATTAGTTTGTAATCCCAAGAGCTGCCGATAGAGTTTTTTAGCAGCAGCATCATGGTCCAACCAATGCTGAACTAGCTTCCTTTCCTCTACCGTTACTTCGTTATCAATATAGGCACTAATTAAATCGAAACGATGAGCTTCTTCGTTATCCTCATCTGAGAATAAAATATCCTCGGTTGCGGAGTTGCAATCGCTGTCATCGCGACGTAACAAAGACTTGATCCATTGAACGTCTTCGGGTTGATAATTATTCATGGTTGACCTCGACCAGAAGCGATCGGTATGCAATCACTTTTCACCAGCACGGAGCTAGTTAAATTTAACGACTCCTCACTTCGGCCGTTAGTGCCGAATCACCACAATATTCTTTAGCCTTCAGTAAAATAGGGCTGTAAAACAGATTGTAATTTAGCGCGAGCGCGAGCAATGCGAGATTTAACAGTTCCTAAAGAAACTCCCGTCATCTCGGCAATTTCTTCGTAGGCCATACCTTCAATTTCCCGGAGAATAATAGTTGTCCGAAAAGCTTCTGGCAAATCAGCGATCGCCGCTTGTAATTGATCGTAGAATTCGTGGGTGGTGAGATGTTCATCGGGACTGGGGTAATCGGACTCGATATCCCAATCGATTTCGCCATCTTCCACGCGTCGGGGAGCATCGAGGGAAATGGGGTGATTAACCCGCTTGCGTTTCCGCAATTCGTCGTAAAAAAGATTAGTAGCAATGCGACTTAACCAACCGCGGAACTTGAGGGGTTCATGGAGACGGTTAATATTGCGATAGACGCGAATCCAGACCTCTTGAGCCAAATCAGCGCGATCTTGCCAATCGGGAGCCAAATGATAGAGTAATTTATCAACATGAGCCTGATAGCGCCGCAGCAGTTCCGCAAAAGCTGCCCGATCCGGCTGACACCCTTCCTGACAGCGTGCAATTAGATCGTAGTTGGAGAGTTTGTCAGGGGACACGGGGTTTTGAGACTTTTTGGCCTCAAGTGACCAAGATGCTGGAATCGATTGACTCATGGGATTTCCTCAAGGGTATAAGCTCCTCACTCAGAGGTTGAGGACGGGAGAAGTCAGTAAAGGTTCCCGAAAATAAATAATTTTTTTCCCATGTTTTGATTCTAACTGATCGAACCGAGTTCCTGGACTGAGATTTGCTCGGGGCATTCAATGTTTGACCTTCTCGTTCGACTACGGGGCTGAAAACCTTACTAAGCAGTTATTTCAGCCACTGCATCCCTATTTGATGCCTAAACAGTTCCCACCTATGAGAAACGCTGTCACCGCCATCGAGAGCTAATTAGAACAAAATTACTAGACAAAAACAACCCACCAGAAAAAGGGGAAATAGCTGAAAAGCTTACGTGGCAAGGGATAGAAAAAATATCAAAAAATTTTGCCAAAAGGGGTTGACAAACCAGGGGAAGTTAGATACATTGGTAAATGCGCGGTTGAAGCAAAGCGAAAGCGAAGCGAAACAAACGACGCTCGAACCTAGACAAAACAATAGTTTGAAAGCCAAGCAAAAAAAGCCTCGTTTAGAAGCAATTCTATAACAAAAAAGTCAAACCCGCAAGGGGGAGACAAAAAAAAGTCAAAAGAGTCAAACGATTCATCATGGAGAGTTTGATCCTGGCTCAGGATGAACGCTGGCGGCGTGCCTAACACATGCAAGTCGAACGGGAATCTTCGGATTCTAGTGGCGGACGGGTGAGTAACGCGTAAGAATCTAACTTCAGGACGGGGACAACAGTTGGAAACGACTGCTAATACCCGATGTGCCGAAAGGTGAAACCTAATTGGCCTGAAGAAGAGCTTGCGTCTGATTAGCTAGTTGGTGGGGTAAAGGCCTACCAAGGCGACGATCAGTAGCTGGTCTGAGAGGATGAGCAGCCACACTGGGACTGAGACACGGCCCAGACTCCTACGGGAGGCAGCAGTGGGGAATTTTCCGCAATGGGCGAAAGCCTGACGGAGCAACGCCGCGTGAGGGAGGAAGGTCTTTGGATTGTAAACCTCTTTTCTCAAGGAAGAAGTTCTGACGGTACTTGAGGAATCAGCCTCGGCTAACTCCGTGCCAGCAGCCGCGGTAATACGGGGGAGGCAAGCGTTATCCGGAATTATTGGGCGTAAAGCGTCCGCAGGTGGTCAGCCAAGTCTGCCGTCAAATCAGGTTGCTTAACGACCTAAAGGCGGTGGAAACTGGCAGACTAGAGAGCAGTAGGGGTAGCAGGAATTCCCAGTGTAGCGGTGAAATGCGTAGAGATTGGGAAGAACATCGGTGGCGAAAGCGTGCTACTGGGCTGTATCTGACACTCAGGGACGAAAGCTAGGGGAGCGAAAGGGATTAGATACCCCTGTAGTCCTAGCCGTAAACGATGGATACTAGGCGTGGCTTGTATCGACCCGAGCCGTGCCGAAGCTAACGCGTTAAGTATCCCGCCTGGGGAGTACGCACGCAAGTGTGAAACTCAAAGGAATTGACGGGGGCCCGCACAAGCGGTGGAGTATGTGGTTTAATTCGATGCAACGCGAAGAACCTTACCAAGACTTGACATGTCGCGAACCCTGGTGAAAGCTGGGGGTGCCTTCGGGAGCGCGAACACAGGTGGTGCATGGCTGTCGTCAGCTCGTGTCGTGAGATGTTGGGTTAAGTCCCGCAACGAGCGCAACCCTCGTTCTTAGTTGCCAGCATTAAGTTGGGGACTCTAAGGAGACTGCCGGTGACAAACCGGAGGAAGGTGGGGATGACGTCAAGTCAGCATGCCCCTTACGTCTTGGGCGACACACGTACTACAATGGTCGGGACAAAGGGCAGCGAACTCGCGAGAGCCAGCGAATCCCAGCAAACCCGGCCTCAGTTCAGATTGCAGGCTGCAACTCGCCTGCATGAAGGAGGAATCGCTAGTAATCGCCGGTCAGCATACGGCGGTGAATTCGTTCCCGGGCCTTGTACACACCGCCCGTCACACCATGGAAGCTGGTCACGCCCGAAGTCATTACCTCAACCGCAAGGAGGGGGATGCCTAAGGCAGGGCTAGTGACTGGGGTGAAGTCGTAACAAGGTAGCCGTACCGGAAGGTGTGGCTGGATCACCTCCTTAAAGGGAGACCTAATTCAGGTAGGAGACGAAAAAAAAGTAGTCCCTACCAAGAATCAATCCCAAAAGGTCGGAACGAGGCATGTGGCTTTCAAACTAGGTTCTGGGTTCAAACAAGACCTGAATCAGGAACAAGGGCTATTAGCTCAGGTGGTTAGAGCGCACCCCTGATAAGGGTGAGGTCCCTGGTTCGAGTCCAGGATGGCCCACCTGCACAGGTGGCAAAAAGAAAGAAAAGAAGCGAGGAATCAGCACCTTATCTTACTTATATAGTAAGAGAGAATGCTGGCTCTGAGTTCAGAGTCCAGAGGAACCTTGAAAACTGCATAGAGCTAGGTGAAAAAGCCAAAAAAGAAGACCGCAAGGTCAAGCTAATAAGGGCTAACGGTGGATACCTAGGCACACGGAAGCGAAGAAGGACGTAGTTACCGACGAAACGCTTCGGGGAGCGGGAAGCAAGCACTGATCCGAAGATATCCGAATGGGGCAACCCTAAACACGACCACCTGAATACATAGGGTGGAGCGAGCAAACCTGGTGAACTGAAACATCTTAGTAGCCAGAGGAAAAGAAAGCAACAGCGATTCCCCCAGTAGCGGCGAGCGAAAAGGGAACAGCCTAAACCAAGTTCTTCGGAACTTGGGGTCGTGGGACAGTAACAAAAGACTGGGAAATTTAGACGAAGCGGCTGAAAACCGCACCAGAGAAGGTGAAAGTCCTGTAGTCGAAAAAGGAACCAGCTTAACTGCATCCCGAGTAGCATGGGGCACGTGAAATCCCGTGTGAATCTGCCTCGACCACGAGGTAAGGCTAAATATTCCCGTGTGACCGATAGAGAAACAGTACCGCGAGGGAAAGGTGAAAAGAACCCCGGAAGGGGAGTGAAATAGAACATGAAACCGTTAGCCTACAAGCAATGGGAGGACGATTGAACGTCTGACCGTGTGCCTGTTGAAGAATGAGCCGGCGACTTACAGGTTATGGCAGGTGAAGGGGGAAGACCCCACAGCCCCAGCGAAAGCGAGTCTGAATAGGGCGAAACGTCATAATTTGTAGACCCGAACCCGGGTGATCTAACCATGGCCAGGATGAAGCTTGGGTAAAACCAAGTGGAGGTCCGAACCGACTAATGTTGAAAAATTAGCGGATGAGCTGTGGTTAGGGGTGAAATGCCAATCGAACTCGGAGCTAGCTGGTTCTCCCCGAAATGTGTTGAGGCGCAGCGGTAGTGGAAGTTTAGTCGGGGTAAAGCACTGTTTCGCCGCGGGCTGGGAGACCGGTACCAAGGCGAGGCAAACTCTGAATACGGCTAAAAAAACTACCAGTGAGACGGTGGGGGATAAGCTTCATCGTCAAGAGGGAAACAGCCCAGACCACCAGCTAAGGTCCCCAAATGATAACTAAGTGAGAAAGGAGGTGGGAGTGCATTGACAACCAGGAGGTTTGCCTAGAAGCAGCAACCCTTAAAAGAGTGCGTAATAGCTCACTGGTCAAGCGCTCCTGCGCCGAAAATGAACGGGGCTAAGTTATCTACCGAAGCTGTGGACTACATTGTAGTGGTAGGGGAGCGTTCTATAGGGGGTGAAGCAGTAGCGGCAAGCAGCTGTGGACTCTATAGAAGTGAGAATGTCGGCTTAAGTAGCGAAAATGTGGGTGAGAATCCCACACCCCGAAACCCCAAGGTTTCCTCCGCAAGGCTCGTCCGCGGAGGGTCAGTCAGGACCTAAGGCGAGGCTGAAAAGCGTAGTCGATGGACAACGGGTTAACATTCCCGTACCGATTAATGATTGTGCCGGAGAACGGAGAAGGTCAACGTCAGCTGGATGTTGGTTACCAGTGCAAGCAGTCGAGGCGATGAGAGGTGGCGAAAACACCAGGAGCTAAGACGCGAGTCCCACCTCCCACGGGAGGGAAGTGGCGTTGATCAAGCTTCCTAGAAAAGCCCGAACCACGTTAATCATTAATTGCCTGTACCCGAAACCGACACAGGTGGGGAAGTAGAGAATACTAAGGGGCGCGAGATAACTCTCTCTAAGGAACTCGGCAAAATGACCCCGTAACTTCGGGAGAAGGGGTACCCTCGCAAGAGGGTCGCAGTGAATAGGCCCAGGCGACTGTTTACCAAAAACACAGGTCTCCGCCAAGTCGTAAGACGCAGTATGGAGGCTGACGCCTGCCCAGTGCCGGAAGGTTAAGGAAGTTGGTCAGGAGTAATCTGAAGCTGACGACCGAAGCCCCGGTGAACGGCGGCCGTAACTATAACGGTCCTAAGGTAGCGAAATTCCTTGTCGGGTAAGTTCCGACCCGCACGAAAGGCGTAACGATCTGGGCACTGTCTCGGAGAGAGACTCGGCGAAATAGGATTGTCTGTGAAGATACGGACTACCTGCACCTGGACAGAAAGACCCTATGAAGCTTTACTGTAGCCTGGAATTGGCTTCGGGCTTCGCTTGCGCAGGATAGGTGGGAAGCTTTGAAACTCTCCTCGTGGGGAGGGTGGAGCTAACGGTGAGATACCACTCTGGCGAGGCTAGAATTCTAACCCTGACCCCTAATCGGGGCGGGAGACAGTTTCAGGTGGGCAGTTTGACTGGGGCGGTCGCCTCCTAAAAGGTAACGGAGGCGCGCAAAGGTTCCCTCGGTCCCGTTGGAAATGGGACGATAGAGTGCAAAAGCAGAAGGGAGCTTGACTGTGAGACCCACAAGTCGAACAGGGACGAAAGTCGGCTTTAGTGATCCGACGGCACCGCGTGGAAGGGCCGTCGCTCAACGGATAAAAGTTACTCTAGGGATAACAGGCTGATCTCCCCCAAGAGTTCACATCGACGGGGAGGTTTGGCACCTCGATGTCGGCTCATCGCAACCTGGGGCTGAAGTCGGTCCCAAGGGTTGGGCTGTTCGCCCATTAAAGCGGTACGTGAGCTGGGTTCAGAACGTCGTGAGACAGTTCGGTCCATATCCGGTGTAGGCGTAAGAGCATTGCGAGGAGCCTTCCTTAGTACGAGAGGACCGGGAAGGACGCACCGCTGGTGTACCTGTTATCGTGCCAACGGTAAACGCAGGGTAGCCATGTGCGGAGCGGATAACCGCTGAAAGCATCTAAGTGGGAAGCCCACCTCCAGATGATTGCTCTCATGGCATTAAGCCAGTAAGGTCTCGGGTAGACTACCCGTTGATAGGCTCTAGATGGAAGCTCGGTAACGAGTGCAGTCGAGGAGTACTAACCGACCGAGGGCTTGACCTGATTCTTCTTTCACCACTTTTTCCCTAGCTTTTGCAGTCTTGAGGGTTCTACCCTTCCTGGTGTCTTTAACGTGATGGCACCACTCCGATTCCATCCCGAACTCGGTTGTGAAACTTCACCGTGGCCAAGATACTTGTCGGGTTGCCGACCGGGACAATAGCTCGATGCCAGGATTATTCTTTCCTACCCCTCAATCCGACAAGATTGGGGGGTTTGGTTTTATCTAAGCTATGCTCTGAATTAACACAAAAGGTTGCACGATTAGTGTATTAAAAAGGTTATCGGGATGGGAATTCCAATCACTTAACTGCTCTTGTGTCGGTTTTTCTAGTAGTTTTTCCCCGATCCAATTCTGCACTTGAGCAACCTGATCACCAGCGATCGCTTCTGCCACTTCGATTAAATTGAGGGAATCGGAAACCAGGATCAGCGCATCCCTTTGAGCATGGGGGATCAAGTCACTCCACTCCACTTCGGCTAATTCCTCTAATAACTGCTCGTGAATATTACCCATACTGTCAATCCTTGCGAAAAAGCTCGCTCAATAACGAATTAGCTCCTCTTTCTAGCATACAGGCAAAGGGACAGCCGATTTCCATATACAGTAATTAGGGTTGGCTGAATAAATCTAAAAACCTTGTTGGGTAAGACTTTTAGACTTTTTGTCAATCAAAAAGTACCAGACTGGGAGTGATCAGGGGGAAAATTCAGGTACTTTTTCCCTGAAAATTAGGTAGTTGACCACCTGAAAATCGGTAAAACCCTACACCCCACACCCCACACCCTGCCCCCAAGAAAAACTTTTTGCCGCAAACCCTAATTATCACTGTTTACTGATCACTGAAAAAGCTGACGGCTGACGGCTCAGATGTGTAATTAATTGTGCTTAGAACCTTATGACCGAAGCGATTCGCGCCCCTGGGAAAGAAAGGCAGTGCTTCTCCTTCTCTGCTGTCCCAAGAGAGTCCTTCCACAGAGTCAATGCCACTGGCGGCTTGACACCTCTCCTGAACGGTTACAAAATTACTACTGGACTTGACAATTAAATAATTAAATTTTGTTTAACTGAGTATTTTTACTTAGGGTAAGCCGCTAAGATAAAAATAGGAGCGGTAAAAATAAAAAACAGTAAGCAGTCTTTATTGAGTTTAGGTAAAGTGAACCCAGAGGAGGGATAGGGTAATCGCATAAAAAGACCTCTTGACAGATACAGCTTGGACTCAACCATTGACCATGCAAACGTTTCAGACTTTTGCTTTGTAACGAAACAGTCATAAACCTGACGTAAGCAATACTAAAGCAAATATTCGGTCAAAACCCAAAACCCTGTATCAGCAAAACTTTTTGCCATTCTCAATTGTCAGGTTATGTTGAAGTGCGTGCGATTGCCCTGTAATTAGTTTTATGTTAAAAGAACTTCAGAAATCAGTTGTAGAGGAAAAAATGCTTTGTTTATCTGTAGAATCAAAATCTAAAGGCGAAATTTTTCAGGACATTTCTACTTTTGTAGATATCTTGAACCATAGAGCATTGCAGCAAGCCGAGCAAACAGCTTATATCTTTTTGGCTAATGGAGAAACAGAAACCGCCAGACTGACTTATCAGCAATTAGAGCAAAAAGCAAAAGCTTTGGCGGCTCAACTTCAGTTACAAATGTCTCCGGGAGAAAGAGCTTTATTGCTCTATCCATCGGAGGAAGAATTTATCATTGCTTTCTTTGCCTGTTTATACGCGGGTGTTATTGCCGTTCCCGTTTATCCTCCCCGACGTAATCAAAAGCTCTCTCGACTACAAGCAATAACTAAAGATGCCCAAGCCAAACTGGCCTTAACTACTACATCCTTATTAAATACTATTGAGGAAAAATTTTCGAGTGACCCTGAGTTAATAACAGTACCTTGCCTAGCTACTAATAACATCCCGGATAAGCAAGCAGAAAACTGGCAAAAACCGAATCTTTCTTTAGAGGACATAGCTTTCCTACAATATACTTCTGGTTCCACAGGTATGCCTAAGGGAGTTATGGTTAGTCATAAAAATTTACTTTATAATGAAAAACTGATTGCTTCTGCCTTTGGACATACAAGCGAAACTATTGGTGTAGGATGGTTGCCACTATTCCATGATATGGGACTAATTGGTAACGTATTACAACCAGTGTACGTCGGATTTCCTTGTGTGATTATGCCCCCAGAAGCATTTATCCAAAAACCGCTCCGATGGTTACAGGCTATTTCTCGCTACAACGCTACCAGTAGTGGCGGTCCTAATTTTGCTTACGAATTATGTGCTGATAAAATTAAACCTCAAGAGCGAGAAAATCTGGATTTAAGTTGTTGGGATGTAGCTTTTACTGGGGCCGAACCTGTTCGAGCGGCTACCTTAGAAAAATTTGCTAATACTTTCGCTGATTATGGTTTTAAGAGAGAGGCATTTTATCCTTGTTATGGGATGGCTGAAACTACTCTATTTGTATCGGGGGGAATTAAAAGCCAATCTCCTGTGATTGAAGCAGTTGATAAATTAGCTCTTTTAGAAAATAGTGCCGTTACTATTAACTCTCAACACCCGAATGCTCAATTATTAGTTGGTTGTGGTCACGCTTGGTTATCAGAAAAAATTGTAATTGTAAATCCTGAATCTTTAACTGAATGTCGAGATGGGGAAATAGGAGAAATTTGGGTATCTAGTGACAGTGTAGCTCAGGGTTATTGGAATCGACCCGAACAGACAGCAGAAACTTTCAAAGCTTATTTAGCTGATACCCAGGTTAGACCATTTCTGCGGACAGGAGATTTAGGATTTTTACTGGCTGGTGAGTTATTTATCACAGGAAGACTCAAGGATTTAATTATTGTTCAGGGACGTAATCATTATCCTCAAGATATTGAATCCACCGTCGAAAAAAGTCACCCAGGATTGCGGCAAGGGTGTGGAGCAGTATTTTCAGTGGAAATTGCTGGTCAAGAAAGGCTAGTAGTTGTTCAAGAAGTCGAACGAAGCTATCTGCGTAAATTAGACTCACCAGCGGTAATTGAGCAAATTATTCGCTCTGTTGCCGAAGAACATCAACTAGATGTTTATGCCGTGGCACTGCTGAAAACAGCAAGTATTCCCAAGACATCTAGTGGCAAGATTCAACGTCAAGCTTGCCGAGCTAGTTTTCTAGCAGGAACTCTTAATGTGATTGGCGATTGGAGTAAGAATCCTGAACATAAGAATGGATTTAAGCAGCTTAAATCAGATATTAACTCTCTGCTAAAACAAGTCAAAAGTTATCAGGTTGTTGAAGAATTCTCTGAGGTCAGTCAGAATCAAATTGTGTCCGATACTCAAGAATCAATTGAAGAGTGGCTAATTAAAAAAGTGGCAGAGATCTTGCAAATAGCACCAGAAAAAATAGATATTCAACAAGACTTAGCAAGTTATGGACTGAGTTCTTTAGCGGCAGTAAGTCTTTCGGGAGAGCTTGAGCAATGGCTGGGGAAAAGTGTATCTCCTATGCTGGTTTATGAATATCCTAGCATTCATGCGGTTGCTCACTATTTAGCCCTAAATGGATTAAGTTCTGAAGCTCTAGCTACAACTTCATCCACAGTCGCTCAAAAAACCTCATCACAACCTCAAAATGAGCCGATCGCTATTATCGGTATTGGCTGTCGTTTTCCTCAAGCTAAATCTCCAGACGCATTCTGGCAACTATTACGCCAAGGAGGGGATGCAATAACAGAATTATCTTCTCAAAGATGGAATCATCAAGAACTGGGCAATTTAAACCCCATAAATGGTGGATTTTTAGATAATGTTTATGATTTTGATCCTCAATTTTTTGGCATCTCACCTCGGGAAGCAGTGGAAATGGATCCCCAGCAAAGACTTCTCTTAGAAGTTAGTTGGGAAGCTCTCGAAAATGCTTGTATTGCCCCCGAAACTTTAGCAGGGAGTCAAACAGGTGTATTTGTTGGCATCAGTAGTGATGATCATGCTCGCTTGTTATCTAAAGATAATGAGTCTATAGGCACTTACTATGGCACGGGTAACGCTTTTTGTGTGGCGGCTAATCGTTTATCTTATTTTCTAGATTTCCATGGGCCTAGTTTAGCTATAGATACGGCCTGTTCTTCCTCGTTAGTTGCTGTCCACGAAGCTTGTAAGAGCTTAACAGATGGGGAATGTCATCTCGCATTAGCAGCCGGGGTAAATTTGCTGCTATCTCCCCAATTAACTATTAATTTCTCAAAAGCAGGGATGTTAGCCGCTGATGGTCGCTGTAAAACCTTTGATGAACGTGCTAATGGCTATGTAAGGGGCGAAGGTTGTGGGGTGGTTATCCTCAAACGCCTAGAGAAGGCTATTCAAGACGGCGATCGCATTTATGCAATTATTCGCGGTTCAGCAGTTAACCAAGATGGTCACAGTAATGGACTAACTGCACCCAATAAACAAGCTCAACAAGCTGTTATTAAAAAAGCCTTAGCCAAAGCTCAGGTAAGCGCCAAAGATATTAGCTACGTGGAAGCTCATGGTACAGGTACATCTTTAGGGGATCCGATTGAGCTTAATGCTCTCAAAGAAGTATTAATGGAGGATCGTCAATTAGATCAGCCCTGTTGGATCGGCTCTGTAAAAACTAATATTGGTCATCTCGAAGCAGCCGCAGGAATTGCCGCACTGATTAAAGTTTGCCTCGCTTTACAAAATCGTGAAATTCCTCCTCACCTTCATTTGCAAAAACTCAATCCTTATATTTCTCTAGAAGGAACTTCCTTATCTATTCCTACTCAATTACAGCCTTGGAAAAAGGGTAAAAAAGGGCGATTAGCTGGGGTATCTTCTTTTGGTTTTGGTGGCACTAATGCTCATGTTATTTTAGAAGAATTTGTTCCAGAAACCTTGGAGCAAGAGCAAAATAAACCATCTCTTGCTATCTTGACTATTACCGCTAAAACTAAGTCATCTTTGCGAGAATTAGTATCAAGTTATCACAATTATCTTCAAGCAAATCCGCAAATCAACTTACAAGACTTTTGCTTTAGTGCTGATGTGGGGCGCTCGCATTTTCATCATTGTTTAGCTATTCAAACTGAGTCTTTAACTCAATTACAATCCCAGTTAGAGGCTATTATTGAGGGCAAAGAAGCTGGGGGAATTTTGACCGGTGAACTATCGCACCAGAAGCACCAGAAAATTGCGTTTCTTTTTACAGGTCAGGGGTCACAATATATCAATATGGCCCGGGAACTTTATGAGACTCAACCTACTTTCCGTAGAACCCTTGAACACTGTCAAGAGATTCTTAGTATCTATTTAGACAAACCTTTGCTATCTATTCTCTATCCTCAAGAGGGAGAGAACTCACCCATAGATGAAACAGCTTACACCCAACCCGCCTTATTTGCCATAGAATACGCACTCGCTCAATTATGGAAATCTTGGGGTATTGAACCTAGTGCAGTTATGGGTCATAGTGTAGGAGAATATGTGGCCGCTTGTATTGCCGGGGTGTTCAGTCTTGAAGATGGGTTAAAACTCATCGCTTATCGAGGTCGTTTAATGCAAGCATTACCGTCTAACGGTAAAATGGTAGCAGTTACTGCCGACGAAGAAACTGTCAGACGTGCCATTATTTCTTATGAAAAACAGGTTTCTATCGCTGCTATTAATGGGCCATCTAGCATTGTTATTTCTGGGGACAGTCAAACCGTTGATGCAGTAGTCGCTAATTTAGATACCGAATGGGTGAAGACAAAAACCTTACAAGTTTCTCATGCTTTTCACTCACCTTTGATGGAGCCAATATTGACCGAGTTTGCCAAAATTGCCCGAGAAATCACCTACTCAAAACCAAATATTAGCTTAATTTCTAATGTCACTGGTAAAATAGCGACAGCCGAAATAGCTACGCCTTCTTATTGGGTAAATCATATTCGCCAGACCGTAGAGTTTGCCGCAGGAATGAATACACTAGCGAGCCACGGTTATGAGGTTTATCTAGAAATTGGTCCCCAACCCATTTTAATAGGAATGGGAAGTCATTGTATTCCAGAAGGCAAGGGAGTATGGTTGCCAAGTTTGCGATCTAGAAAATCAGATTGGCAACAAATGTTACAAAGTTTGGCAGAATTATATGTTAAAGGAACACCTGTAAATTGGACTGGATTTTCAAAAGATTATTCCTATCATCGTTTGAGTCTGCCAACTTATCAATTTAGCCGACAATTGTATTGCCATGGCAGTATATTGTCCGACTGCTCCACTACAAGAGTTGAGTCAACCAATGGTAAAGGACATATTTCTCACAACAATCCTCAGGGTACTCAGCAATTTGAGTTATACTCTAGCAATGGCAATGGACATCTTCATCCTTTAATAGGAAAACGGTTACATTTGCCACTAAAACCAATTATCTTTGAATCTCAAATCAGTCAAGATTGTCCCAATTATATTCAACACCATCAGATTCAAGCAACCACTATTTTCCCTGCTACTGCTTACTTAGAAATGGCTCTTGTCGCTGGGATCAATGTTTTTAAATCCGACTCAATCAGCCTAGAAGATGTGAAGATTGAGCATCCCTTATTTTTCGAGGGTAATCAAGTCAAAGACATCGAGTTAATTCTGACTCCTCAAGATTCCCAGACTTATACCTTTGAAATCTTTAGTCTTAATCCTGTTGGCGATTCTTGGACACTTCATACTTTGGGTAAAATTATCAAAGTAACAGATATTACTCAACCCAGTCCAGTCAACTTAGAAAACTTATCAATTGATTCTCTTGAATCCGTAAATGTTGAAGATTATTATCAACAATTACAACAACGAGGAATGGACTACGGAGCAAGTTTTCAAGCCATTACAGACCTGTGGCAGTATGAAGGAATGGCTCTCGGACAGATTCAGTTACCAGAATCCTTAGTTAATGAAGCTTGTAACTACAAATTACATCCCGTTTTACTGGATGCTAGTTTACAAGTATTAGGGGCGGCTTTATCAAGAGAAGACTCTGGCGATGCTTACCTACCTGTGGGTTTAAAGCAATATCAAGTCTATGGTTCTGTACCCCTTCATCTATGGAGTAGAGTTAAGTTAAATCAAGACTCTTCTGAGCCTTCCCAAACCATCACCGCAGATGTGGATTTATTTGATGACAGTGGGGTACTGCTTGCCGAAATTCAAGGATTATCAGTTAAGCGTATTAGTTCTCAAAAACTGGGGCAAGTTGTGCAAAAAGAGGAGACAGAAAACTGGTTATATGAAATAGTCTGGCGACCACAAAACCGTGATTTGAACTTACCTTTAACCGGAGCAGAAAATCTTGGCACTTGGTTACTGTTTACCAAGGGTGATGGAATGGGTTCATCTTTAGCTAATCAACTAACACAATTAGGTGAATATTGTATTCTCGTTTCTGTTGGCTCTCACTATCAAAAGCTAAACCCAGAAAGTTATACAGTTAATCCTCTTGTTACCGATGATTTTACCAAACTTTTCCAAGAGAGCTTAGAAAATAAACCTCCCTTAAAAGGAATAGTTCATTTATGGAGTTGTGAGAATAATTCATCTACAGATTTATCTCTAGAAGCCTTACAAAAGGCGCAAGAAATAGGCTGTGGTAGTGTCTTGTCTCTAGTTCAAGCTTTAACTCAAAAACGAGGTACAAATTTACCCCGTCTGTGGTTAGTTACTCAAGGTGCACAAACTTTAGATCCCTCAGACACATCCTTAGCTATTGAACAAGCGCCTTTATGGGGACTTGGCCGAACGATCGCCCTAGAACATCCAGAATTACAATGTGTATGTGTGGATCTAGAAGCATCATCAAATCCTAACCAATCCCTACTTTTAGCGGAAATATTAGCTCCTGACAGCGAAAATCAGGTTATTTATCGTCAAGAAATCCGTCATGTTTCTCGACTGGTGCGACATAGCGCTCAATCCCTAAATGTTGAGAATCAACTGGGAACTAAACCATTCCAAGTTAAAATATCAAACTATGGGATCTTAGAAAATCTGACCCTAGAACCCCTTGAACGTCGCCAACCAGGGCCACTTGAGGTAGAGATACAGGTCTATGCGGCTGGACTTAACTTCCGAGATGTTCTTAACGCGCTAGGACTTCTGAAAGAATATACCCAACAGTTAGGGATTTCTTCTGCTACTGAGATCCCCTTTGGTGGAGAATGTGCTGGTAAAATCGTCGCAGTAGGGGAAAAAGTTTCTCATTTCAAGGTTGGGGATGAAGTCATTGCCGCTATGGCCGTAGGTAGTTTGAGCAGTTTTGTCACCGTAAACGCTGCTTTTGTAGCAACTAAACCCGTTAATATGACTTTTGAAGAAGCTGCTACTCTTCCTATCGCCTTCTTGACAGCTTACTACGGATTACATCATCAAGCCAAAATTCAAGCGGGCGATCGCGTGTTAATCCATGCCGCCGCCGGTGGGGTAGGACAGGCCGCCGTTCAACTCGCTCAACAGGTAAAAGCAGAGATTTTCGCCACTGCTAGTGGGAGTAAGTCTCAATTCCTGAAATCTATAGGGGTAGAACAAGTAATGAACTCCCGCACCCTAGATTTTGCTGATCAGATCCTATCTCTTACCCAAAATAAAGGGGTTGACATCGTTTTCAACAGCTTAAATGGTGAATTTATTCCCAAGAGTCTTGACGTATTAAACACAAAAGGGCGATTTATTGAAATTGGCAAAATTGGGATTTGGGATGAAAACCAAGTCTTGCAAAAATGCCCCGAAGCTTCTTATCATCCCTTTGATCTATTAGAACTAGCCGAAAAAGACCCGAACTTAATCACACAAATGCTCAATCAATTGATGGAACATTTTCAACAACAAACTCTCAAACCTTTACCTTACAAAGTGTTCCCCATCGTGCAAGTAGTAGAAGCATTTCGATATATGGCACAGGCCAAACATATCGGTAAAGTTGTGATTTCTCTGCCAGTTTTAGAACAAGCGCAAACAATCCGTTCTGATAGCAGTTATTTAATTACGGGAGGTTTAGGAGCATTAGGGTTAAAAGTAGCTGATTGGATGGTTTCTCAAGGTGCTAAATACTTAGTTCTCACCGGACGAAGTGAACCAAATACAGAAGCTATCACATTGATTGAACAATGGAAACAGGCAGGAACTGAGGTAGTTATCATCAAGGCGGATGTTTCTAAACAAGAGGATGTTCAAAAATTATTCCAGAAAATTACAGCATCCTTACCCGTTATGCGTGGAATTGTTCATGCAGCAGGAGTGTTAGATGATGGACTCTTATCACAACTAGATTGGCCACGTTGTACCCGTGTTATGGCTCCCAAAATAACAGGAACATGGAATCTACATTGTTTTAGTTGGGATCTACCTTTAGATTTCTTTGTCTGTTTCTCGTCCATAGCCTCATTAATGGGTTCACCGGGTCAAGGTAACTATGCCGCAGCTAATGCGTTCATGGATGCTATAGCTCACTATCGCCGGAGTTTAGAACTACCCGGATTAAGTATTAACTGGGGTCCTTGGTCTGAAGGGGGAATGGCTACCCGTCTTGATAGTTATTCACAAGACCGTTTTGCTACTCAGGGACTGGATATGATTTCACCCCAACAAGGATTACAAATATTAGAGGAACTATTAGGGCAAAATGCCGGACAAGTCGCGGTTATGCCTGTCAACTGGTCTAAGTTTCTTAATAGTCATAAAGGAGCGAAACCTCCCTTATTCAAGGAATTAGCTTCCTCCCCAGAACAGGGAGATAAAATGCCACAAGTAAAACAAAATACGCTGGTCTGCCAATGGCAAAACTTGAATCCTGACTCACGCCTTGATTGGCTCATAAATTATCTTAAAAATGCTGTGGCGCAGATTTTCGGTTTGGAACTCTCTCAGATTAATATTGAGCAGCCTTTACAAGATATAGGTTTTGACTCTTTGATGGCTGTTGAATTGAAGAATCGGTTAAATACCGATTGGGAAGTTGAAATTCCTCTAGTGAAATTCATTGAGGGTGTTACTGTTACCAGTTTAGCCCTACTTCTGAATGAGCAAATCCTAGAAACTCACCAAATTTCTTCTGATAAACCATCAGCTAATTCCCAGAACTCTTTACCAACTCATTTTGACCATTCATCAGAACTGATGTTGAAACAGATAGATCAACTTAGTGATGAAGATGTTGATGCTCTACTCAGTTCGATGTTATCTAAATAGGAGACAAATTCACCATGGCTACAAATATTGATACTCTAAATCAACTTTCTTCCTCTCAAAAGCGTCATCTTTTGAGCCAACTCATCCGAGATAAATCAGCCTCACAAAAATCGGTAAAATCCCATGTATGGGGTAATAAAAAATTTCTTGAAGACTCTGAAGCCAGCGGATTTCTTTATGGAGGGATTCCGGTTATGGATGGGATGAGTGGCTCTCATATTAAACGGGATGGACGAGAACTGATTAACTTATCAGGGATTAATTTTCTGGGATTACAACAAGAACAGCATTTCATTGATATGTTTTGTGAAAATACCCGTCAATATGGATTAGCCACTGGGGGTTCTCGTCTTACTCAAGGAGTTTGCCGTCCTCATATTTTACTTGAACAAAAGATGAACGAAATATGGCAAAAAGAATATACCTTAACTTTTGGAACTGGGGCTTTAGCTAACATCGGTTTTATGAATGCCATGACCAGTTCTTTTGGATTTGATGAAACGGTAACAATAGATAACCATGATGTGGTCTTTGTATTGGATCGAGATTGTCACTGGAGTTTATGGAATCCCCTATCTGGACTAAAATTTGGTTCTCAGGTTTTCGCTTTCAAACATAATGATCCTTCCTCCCTTGAACAAGTTTTAAAAACGATTCAATCCCCTAAAATTGTTGTGGTTTTTGAAACGGTATATTCTTCGGATGGAAGCATTGCCCCTGTGGATCAATTACTTGATATATGTGAACGTTATGGGGCTTTATCTTATGTTGATGATGCCAATGGATTTATGATTTATGGTAATCCTAATCGACCTTTTTATAAGGAATATCAAACTTTAAAGAGAGCCACTTTTATTATGGTTTCTTTTTCTAAAGCAGTGGGAATTGAAGGCGGAGCAATCAGTGGACCCGAAGAATTTGTTAAATCTTTTGAGATTCTTTCAGGGACTTCATTATTCACGGCTACAATGCAGCCAGCAACAGCAGCGACTAATCTGGAAATTATCAACTACTTGGAAAGTCATCCGGAGATCATGGATAATTATCTCAAGCGTTGTTTACAACTGCGAGAAAATTTAATTGATTTAGGTTTTCATCTTAATGATACACCATCCTATATTACTTCAATTATTATTGGTGAGGATGAAGTAGCTGAACAAGTACGACGAGATTTACTGGAAATGGGGTATTGTATTCCTATATTCCGTTATCCTGCCGTAGAACGTGGCAAAGCTTTAATCCGATTAATGATCAATAATAAGCATACTGATGAGGATATTAATCTGTTTGTTGAAGCTCTCAAAAAAACCCGAGATCACTATCAATTTTAAAGCCGACAATATCCAACTTCTGTCAATTAAGTTACCATCACAAAACTGGAAAAAAAGGGTAACTTACCCGATTCACAAAACAAAAAGGAGAAAAATGATGATTGCCAATAATTTACAAGCAGAAAAATGCTCAACTCTTAACGCCACTGTCAACTCTTATAATGAATGGGATCCTTTAGAAGAGGTAATCGTTGGAAGTTTGGATAATGCGATGTTTCCCCCGAATCATCTTAGTGTTAACGCCACAATTCCTCAAAGTTTATCAAAAATATTGATGTTATTTGGTAGCCGACGTTATCCAAAATTTTTAATAGAAGAAGCCAGTAAGGATTTAGAACATTTCATCCATATTTTAGAATCTGAAGGAGTTACCGTCCGTCGTCCCGATGTTATGGATTTTAGCGTGACCTACAAAACCCCTGATTGGAAATCAAAAGGGTTATGTACTGCCTGTCCGCGAGATGGTTTGTTAGTATTGGGAGACGAAATTATTGAAACCCCGATGGCATGGCGTTCTCGATATTTTGAACTCCACGCTTACCAAACATTATTAATTGAATATTTTCAAAAAGGTGCACGATGGACTGCCGCACCTAAACCCAAGTTAACCGATCGACTCTATGATCGCAACTATCAGATACCTCAAGAAGGGGAACCGATTCGCTACGTAATCACGGAATGCGAACCTGTCTTTGATGCGGCGGATTTTATTCGCTGTGGTAAGGACATTTTTGTTACGAGAAGTAACGTGACAAATGAGATGGGAATTCAATGGCTAGAACGCCATGTTGGGGATAAATTTAATATTCATAGAGTCGAAAGTAAATGCCGACAACCAATGCACATTGATTCTAGTTTCATGCCTCTGGCTCCTGGAAAGTTATTAGTGAACCCAGATTATATTGATGTTGCTAAAATCCCAGACATTTTTAAATCTTGGGATATTCTCATTGCTCCTAAACCCGATATTGTCACAGGAGGTTTTTTCAATGCCAATGCTAGTATGTGTAGTTTATGGATTAGCATGAATGTATTAATGCTTGATGAAAAAAGGGTAATCATTGAAAAACATCAAGAAACGATGATTCGATTTCTCAAAGATCATGGATTTGAGCCAATTCCCTGCCCTTTCATGAATTACGCGCCTTTCGGTGGCTCTTTCCACTGCGCTACCTTGGATATCCGTCGTCGAGGGACACTACAATCCTATTTCTAGTCTTAATCCAATGCTTACCTTGACCATTTTGTGGCTGGCTTTTATTGATAGCATCAATCCCACCCCTATTGCCATCGCTATCCTGATATTTTTGTATCGGGGGACTGGGGGAGTTTCGGCTTACGTCTATGGTATTTTCTTGACTACTTTGGTTCAATCATTCGTTTTTTACTTCGGATTAAGTGAACTGCAAGAGATAATATCGAGACAACACCTATCTTCTGTTAACTGGGGCTGGCTGTTAATTCTTGTTGGAGGGATGGTCAGTGCTTATGGATTATATCGCTGGTGTCATAGAAAGGAAATTCCAAATCTAAGGAGGTGGGACTCTCTCCCCCCCTTAGATTACGCAAATCGACTCAAATTCTTGGCTTTTGGTAGCGCGACAACCCTCGCGGAGACACCAGGAGCATTCCTACTGATTCTGGCTATTATTGAAATCAGAAAACTAGCAACTCCTTTCGTGTTTTTACCATTTTACTTAGGTCTTTATGCTACGATTTATACCTTGCCTATTATCGCTTTAAATTTTGCAGCTATTTGGCAAGAAAGACGATTAAAAATTTGGCTGAGTCGACGAAAAAACTGGATCTATATCCGATTAAATATCCTACTCAGTTTATCTTTGCTTGCTCTTGGTGTTTTTTGTTTGGCACTCGGACTAGGACAGTTATAAGTACATTATGTTTGCTCAAAGCCTTATAACTGATGAGTTTATTTATAACGGATGTATGGTATAATTAAATCAGTAGTTGAGGAAGCCGAAGTATGCCCAAAGTCGTAGATCACCAGCAATACCGTAAGGAACTATTGAGCAAGAGCTTTAACCTGTTCGCACAAAAAGGTTATGCCACTGTCACCATGCGCCAAATTGCTCAAGAGCTTGGAGTTTCAACCGGCACACTTTACCACTACTTTCCGAGCAAGGAAGCTTTATTCTTACAGTTGGTTTTAGAGCAAACACAGGAAGATACTCTTAACTTTCAATCTGCGACGAAAGATACTGGTGCTTTGTCAGAGCGAATAGCTACACTGATGGAATTTGTAGACCACAATAAAGATTACTTTTGTCAACAAATTCTAATTTGGATTGATTTTTATCGAACAAAAGAGCCTCAAGAGTTTTTTGAAAATGAGATTTTAAAACAAGCTAACAAAAAAGTTCGAGAGGTTATTAGAGATTATTTACACTTAGAAGATCAAACAGTTGTTAATTTAGTTGTCAACCTACTTCACGGTTTACTTTTGGTAAGACTATTTGAGGGAGAAACCATATCTTTTTCTGAGCAGGGTATCTTACTCAAAAACATGATTACCAGTTATCTAGAGCAAAAACAAAACGGAAGAAATAGCTATGAAAAATGATTCATTATCCAAGCATTCTCATCCTTTACGCTGGATTTTAGCCATTGCTATTGCTGCTACAACTATCACCAGTGTGGGGGTAGTTTATCAAGTTTTCCCCCTCAGATGGAATAATTCATCGCCCTCTGAATCAAAAGCAACAACGCCCCCCATTACTAAAGTAGCAGCATTAGGAAGATTAGAACCGGAAAGTGAAGTTATCCGTCTAGATGCTCCCTTGCCTTTAGATGGCGATCGCGTAGAACAATTATTAGTTAAAGAAGGAGATAAAATAGTCACAGGACAAATAATTGCGATTTTAGATTCTCGTAACCGTTTACAATCAGTAGTTAAACAAAATCAAGAACAGTTAAAAGTAGTTCAAGCGCGTCTAGCTCAAGTTAAAGCAGGGGCAAAGGTTGGAGAGATTAATGCTCAAAAAGCGACGGTAGAAAAGGCTAAAGCTGATTTAGAGGGACAAACTAGAGAGCAAAAGGCAACTATAGCCAAACTACAAGCACAGTTACAGGGAGAAAAAGCCACACAAAAAGCGACAATTGCCCGTTTACAAGCAGAACTAGAAAATGCTAAAACTGAATGTCAACGTTATCAGATGTTATATCAAGATGGAGTCGTATCTAGTTCTGATTATGATAGTAAGTGTCTCAATCAAAAAACCCTGCAAGAAAGTCTCAAAGAAGCGCAAGCAGATCTACAACGTATTATTACCACTTATCAAGAACAGATCGCCGAAGCTCAAGCTAACTTAGAGCGTACTAAGGCAACAGGAATACAGCAAATTCAACAAGCAAAAGCTACCCTTAATCAAGTGGCTGAAGTTCGTCCAGTTGATCTACAAATAGCGCAAGCAGAAGTTGATAATGCTGTGGCTAATTTACAACAAGCACAAACGAACTTAAATCAAGTTTATATCAAGAGTCCTATTAACGGACAAATTCTCAAAATTCATACGCGAGTTGGCGAAAAAATTGGTGATTCTGGTTTGCTAGAACTAGCACAAACAAATGATATGGTGGCTGTAGCAGAGGTGTATCAAACTGATATTGATAAAGTGAAACTGGGACAACAAGCTGTCATTACTAGCCAAGCTTTTTCGGGTAAATTAAAGGGTACTGTCTCTCAAATTGGTTTACAAGTAAATCGGCAAAATGTCTTTAGTAGTCAACCAGGAGAAAATCTAGATCGCCGAGTCATAGAAGTCAAAATTCGTCTCAATTCTCAAGATAGTCAACGGGTAGCCAGCTTAACTAATTTGCAAGTACAAGTGGAAATACAAGTTGACAATCCTAATTCCTAAACCCTTAATATTGAGCCAGTATATGCCCAAGAAACTGTTCCGTAAAACTCCCTTAGCATGGCATCAGCTAATGAAGAAAAAAATTCGTCTTTTCGTCGCAATAGCAGGAATTGCCTTTGCTGATATTCTGATGTTTTTCCAACTAGGAATGTTAGATGCTTTGTTTGATGGATCCGCAAAATCTTATCAACTTTTACAAGGGGATCTAGTCTTAGTTAACTCTCAGTTTCAAACCCTATACATAGTTAAACAATTTCCCAGAGAGCGATTATTTCAAACCCTCGCCTATGAACAAGTTGAATCAGTGTTGCCTATCTATATGGGTTTTGCTCAATGGCGTAATCCTCAAACTGAGATTAATCGTACTATTTTAGTTTGGGGCATTGATCCAGTTAACCCACCTTTATCCTTAGTAGAACTTGAGGAAAATCAAACAAAATTAAAACTACTTAATCGGGTATTATTTGACCAAAGTTCTCGACCAGAATACGGACCAATTACTGATTTATTCAAACAGCAAGAAAATCTAGAAATCCAAGTTAATGATAAAACTGTAGAGGTAGTTGGTTTATTTAATATAGGAGCTTCCTTTGTAACTGACGGGAATGTCATTACCAGTGATTCAACTTTTCTTAACCTTTTTCCTGATAATAAACCTGAGCAAATATCTATGGGTCTTATTAAATTAAAACCGGGAGTAAATGTTCAAGAAATTCAAGCAAAAATTACAGCAAATTTACCCAAAGATGTAAAACTACTTACTCCATCTCAATTGGCACAAAATGAAATTCATTATTGGAGCACTCAAGGAATCGGCTTCATTTTTAGTTTAGGGGTGATAGTAGGATTTATTGTTGGTATTGTGATTGTTTATCAAATTCTTTATTCTGATGTGTCAGATCATCTACCAGAATACGCTACTATGAAAGCTATGGGTTACAGCGATCGCTACTTACTTGGTGTCTTAATGCAAGCTGCCTTATTATTAGCTATTTTGGGTTATATCTCCGGCTTTTTCCTGTCTTTAGGACTCTATCAAGTTGGTTCAAGTGCTACTCAATTACCAATTATGATGAAACTTGGACGCGCTGTAATGGTATTAATATTGACAATTACTATGTGTGCTGTTTCTGGAGTGATCGCCATGAATAAACTGCGTTCTGCTGACCCAGCGGATATTTTTTAGTTTCGAGGATAGTTACAACTATGGAAATGCTGCAAATTGAATCTGTAACTTCATTAGAACCTGTTATATCTATCAATTCTCTTAATCACTATTTTGGCGAAGGAAAACTGCGTAAACAGGTATTATTTGATATTAATCTTAATATTAATCTAGGAGAAATTGTCATCTTAACAGGTCCTTCCGGCTCCGGCAAAACTACCCTACTAACTCTGATGGGGGGGTTACGTTCCGCTCAAGAAGGGAGTCTCAAAATTTTGGGACAACAAATATATGGAGCAAGCAAAAACCAATTAACCCAGCTTCGTAAACAACTTGGCTATATTTTTCAAGCACATAATTTAATGAGTTTTCTGACTGCTAAACAAAATGTTCGCTTATCTCTGGAACTTCATGAAGAATTTCTTCATGAAGATTTAGACGCCAAAGCACAAGCGATCTTAGAAACAGTTGGCTTAGGAAACCGAGTCGATTATTACCCAGAAAATTTGTCTGGGGGACAGAAACAACGAGTGGCGATCGCTCGCGCCCTCGTCAGTCATCCCAAATTAGTCCTCGCTGATGAACCGACCGCGGCCTTAGATAAACAATCCGGGCGCAATGTGGTGGAAATCATGCAGAAATTGGCAAAAGAACAAGGTTGCACGATTTTACTTGTCACCCACGATAACCGGATTTTCGACATCGCCGATCGCATTGTCAATATGGAGGATGGTCGTTTAGGCGATTAACTGCCCAAAAATTACTTGCCAAAAATCGGCCTTTTATGTTAGACTAAAATAATGTCATCTTGGAGAGGTGGCAGAGTGGTCGAATGCGGCAGATTGCTAATCTGTTGTACGAATCGTAAGACCGTACCGAGGGTTCGAATCCCTCCCTCTCCGTCTTCTTTCGGTATTTTCGATGACTGCTCGCCAAGATTATTTCTGCTCCGTATATGGTCCGGTTGCCTCTTGGCGTTTCGGCAGTTCCTTGGGCATCGATCCGATTGGTTTAGTTTCTACCTGTTCCTTTAACTGTGCTTACTGTCAGTTAGGAGAAATTGAGCAAAAAACCGAGCAACGAAGAGTTTTTATCACCAGCGAACAAATTAGCAGCGATTTAAGTGCTTTTGCCCCCTGGGACGTGGATATAGTCACTCTCAGTGGTAGCGGGGAACCCACCCTCGCCCTCAATTTAGGGGAAATAATGGCCACCGTCAAGGAAATAACCGAGCGGCCGGTGGCGGTCTTAACCAATAGTACCCTTTTGGGAGATGCCCAAGTGCGTCAAGACTTGAGCAAAGCTGATATCGTCGCCGCTAAAATCGATGCTGTTTCCGAGGCCCAATGGCGACGGGTTAACCGTCCAGTCCCTGGCCTAGATTGGCAGATTCTTTGGTCGGGATTAAGACAATTTCGCCAAGAATGGTCGGGAAAACTAGCAATTCAAACCATGGTGCTGGCCTCTTGGTCGCCCCAAGAGCAAGACCGATACATCGATTTGATGCAACAGCTACAACCGGATGAAATTCAACTTAACACCCCGACCCGTCCCCGGGCCAGACAAAGACAACTGGAAACCCGCGGTAATAATCCCCTCACCGCTGCCGACGGAATGCAAATTCTCAAACCCGTAAACGCTGAAATATTGGCAATTTGGGCGGAAAAAATCGCCACGGCGACGGGAATTACCGTGCGCTGTGTGCCGCTTACCGCCACAGGTCTCTAAGGCTTCGGCCGAGGTTTTTCTTCTTTGGGTTTGACATTAAAATAAGCCTCCATTACCTGACGTACCATAGGTGCGGCCACTTTACCACCACCACCGCCGGAATGTTCCGCAAAGGCGA
Organism: Microcystis ichthyoblabe FBCC-A1114; assembly: GCF_050500245.1. Taxonomy (NCBI): domain Bacteria; kingdom Bacillati; phylum Cyanobacteriota; class Cyanophyceae; order Chroococcales; family Microcystaceae; genus Microcystis; species Microcystis ichthyoblabe. The sequence continues at coordinate 472,152 of NZ_CP191408.1, forward strand.
CCACGACAATTTCGGGCTTATCAAAAGGCGCGAAAGCTCCAAACCAAGCGTGGGACTTGCCTGGAGGTGCTTCTGCTGTGCCGCTTTTGCCCGCTACAGGCGGTAAAGCGGGGTCCGATAGGGCCCGCCCCGTTCCTTCCGCTACCACGGCTCTCAGGGACTTTCTCAGGGTGTCTAGGGTGCTAGGTTTCATGTTCAAAGACTTGCGCCATTCCTTAACATCCCGGGCATCCTGTAAAAGGTGCGGTTTCACCAAAAAACCGCCGTTAGCGGGGACAGCAAACATCACAGCTACCTGTAGGGGAGTCGCTAGGGTAAATCCTTGACCGATCGACATATTAATCGTATCCCCTACGGACCAATCCCAGTTTTTAAAATTACGCAGTTTCCAATCGCGATCGGCAATTAACCCCGGAGTTTCTTCCGCTAATTCTATCCCGGTTTTCTGACCGAAACCGTAGCGCCGAGCCGTGGCAATTAAAGCCGGTCCCCCCACCCCGCGACCAATTTGACCGTGAAAAGTGTTACTACTCATGGCCATGGCCCGGACAAAACCGATCGGACCAAAACCAGCGTGATTCCATTCTCCAAAAGCTGTCCCCCCCACATAAAGGGCAGCAAAGGTATTTAAGACCGTATTGGGGGGAAATTTCCCCGATTCCATGCCAGCAGTGGCAGTGACGACTTTAAAGGTGGAAGCGGGGGGGAATCCTTGGAGAGCGCGGTTAACAAACGGGTTGCCCTCCGCTTGTAGTTTTTTCCAAGTGGCGGTGGTAATTGGGGCCGAGAAAACATTGGGATCAAAACTAGGATAACTGACCATGGCCCGCACGGAACCATCCCGGGGATCGATCGCCACGATCGCACCCTTGCGTTTTCCTAAAGCGGCCTCGGCGGCTTTTTGGAGTTTTAAATCTAGTGTCAGGGTGACATCTTGCCCCGGTTTAGCAATTTTTTGGCCGAGAATTTGGATTACTTGTCCCGATCCGTTGACCTCTAACTGCATTCCGCCCCATTCTCCCCGCAATTTTGACTCGTAGGCGGCTTCTACACCCATTTTACCGACGACATCTCCCAACCGGTAGCCCTGGGGTCTTTTGGCTTGATATTCCTCTGGGGTTAGTTCCCCGGTATAACCGAGAATATGCGCCCCGATTTTACCATTGGGGTAGTAGCGCACTGATTCCACGTCCACTTCAATGCCGGTTAATTCGTCTTTGTATTCCTCTAGGGCGATAATTTGGGCCGGAGTTAAACCCCTAGCGATGCGGATCAGGGTGGAGGGGTTTTCGTCCGCTTCGTTAATGCGTTTTTCTAGGTCGCTTCTGGGAATGCCTAAAATAGTGGCTAAACGGTCAAGATTGAGTTTTTGAGCGGGATTACGCTGGGATTTGGGCCAAATATAGGCTGCATGGGTTAAACGGGCCGTAGCCAAAACTTTGCCATTGCGATCGAATAAGTTGCCCCGGACCGGAGGTTTGGGAAGAATGCGAATCCGGTTATTTTCTGCCCTTTCTCGGTTAATTTGCCCTTGCTGCAGTTGTAAATAGGCCAATCGCGAGCCAACTCCTCCTAGCAGGACAAGGCTAATTAATCCCATAATTAGCCATGACTGACGCTGACGACCGACTAGACGCTCTTTATCTTTGATTTTATTCTGTAATTTATTCGGTGCTGGCCGCGTCGGCGAGGTGAGCGTTTTTTTCCGTTTCAGTTTGACTTTGGTTTTTGATAGGAGTCCGCTATTACGCATTTGCTTAAAGTTAAAAATTTAAAAGTTATTAGTCATCAGTTAGGGACTTGCGTGGGAATAATATCCCAGCCAGAAAATCGCTCTGTAGAAGAATTAGACCAGCCAGATGGCACATTATCAAAGCGCAAGTCCCTAACATCTCGAAGGCTCTCGCCCTACTTAGGGTGATCAGCAAACCTGATCGATCGGAGGGCGCAAGCTTTGCGCCCCTACAGTAACGGATTTTGTCCACAATGTAGGGGCGAACTGCGTTCGCCCAAAAGGTACATTATCAAAGCGCAAGTCCCTTATCAGATTTGAGTTCTAAGTGAGTAGTTTTAAATAGCACTTTCCTGATGTCTTTTCACTGTTTACTGTTCACTGAAAAAGACGCAATACTAGGTGATTTAGCTCCTCTCTTGACTAAAGTTCAGGGTATCTGCAATATATCTTAACAAAATAAGTGTAAATACTGGGAGTGGAAGGAACCACTCCAGACACAGAGGACACAAAGATTGATCGCTTCTATAGTAAGTTAAAGAGAGTCAGGAAACTGGCGCAGACATATAGTTAAGAGTTTGTCAAGTGTTTCTTAACTATATCTAACATTATCCCTGTTCAAAATGTAATCACACTGCGGATAGAATCCCCTTGGCGCATCAGGTCAAAGGCCTCGTTAATTCTTGCCAGGGGTAGAACATGGGTGATTAAATCATCGATGTTAATCTTGCCGTCCATGTACCAATCGACTATTTTTGGTACATCTGTACGACCCCTTGCCCCACCAAAAGCCGTACCTTTCCAGACGCGTCCGGTGACTAATTGAAAAGGACGGGTACTAATTTCCTGGCCGGCCCCGGCTACACCGATAATAGTGGCAACACCCCAACCTTTATGGCAACATTCCAAAGCTTGACGCATAATCTGGACATTGCCGATACACTCAAAACTATAATCGGCCCCACCTTTAGTTAAATCCACCAGATAGGCCACTAAATCCCCCTCGATTTCTTGGGGATTAACAAAATGAGTCATCCCGAATTTGGTCGCTAAAGCTTGTTTCTGGGGATTGATATCGACCCCGACAATCATATCGGCCCCCACCAAACGGGCCCCTTGAATAACGTTTAAACCGATACCTCCCAGACCAAAAACCACCACTTTTGCCCCCGGTTCCACTTTAGCGGTATTAATCACCGCACCGATACCTGTAGTGACTCCGCAGCCGATATAACAGACTTTTTCAAAGGGAGCATCCGGGCGAATCTTGGCTAGGGAAATCTCCGGCAGTACGGTATAGTTAGAAAAAGTCGAGGTTCCCATGTAGTGATAAAGCGGCTGACCATCGAGGGAAAAACGACTGGTTCCATCTGGCATTACTCCCCGACCTTGGGTAAGACGAATCGCTTGACAGAGATTGGTTTTAAAGCTGAGACAGTATTCGCACTGACGACATTCGGGAATGTATAGGGGAATAACATGATCCCCCACTTTTAGGCTAGTGACACCTTTTCCCACTTCTACCACGATTCCGGCCCCTTCATGGCCTAAAATTGAGGGAAATAAGCCTTCAGGATCGGCCCCAGAGAGGGTATAGGCATCGGTGTGACAAACTCCCGTGGCTTTGATTTCTACTAACACTTCCCCCGCTTGCGGTGCTGCTAATTTTACCGTTTCAATAGTTAGGGGTTTTCCCGCTTCTAGGGCAACTGCCGCTCGAACATCCATAGGCTCAAAGCAATAGGTTTTTTCCAGTATAATACCGTTAAACTGCTGAAGAGTTGTAATAGAACAATTCTCAACTTATCTCTATGTTAGTCCTCACCATCCGCGAAGAAGGAATTAACGATGGTGGCTTTACTGCTACTCTCAATTTTGATAGCGGTAACAGCTACCCAATTACGGTTACTGACCCCTTTACTAACCAAGAAGAAAAAGACCTAGAATGGTACTTTGAGGAATGGTTAGTATTTCCCACCCTAGACACGGATAAGGCGCAAAAAGCCGCCAACAGTGTCCAAAACTATGGCGAAAACCTATTTAAACAGGTTTTCCAGAGTAATTTAAATGCTTATGGGGAATATCGAGACTTGCGAAAGCAGTTAAGTCAACTGCAAATTATCATCGAAAGTCAGTCGCCAGAATTTCAAGCTTTACATTGGGAAGCGCTGAAAGATCCTGATTTACCGCGTCCTTTTTCTATAGATTGTATCATCTCCCGCCAGCGTCGAGGGGCTACAGTTGTCCCGGTGCAAATGGCCACTTATCCTACTATCAATCTTCTGGTGGTGATTGCGCGTCCTAATGAGGAATCTGATGTTAACTATCGCACGATTTCCCGTCCTTTACTAGAACTGGTAAATAGTAGTGAAATACCGGTAAAAATTGATATTTTGCGTCCCGGAACTTATGAATCACTAACCAGACATCTGGATGAGAAGGGAGAAGGATACTATCATGTTATTCATTTCGATGTTCATGGCGGATTGATGGAATATGAACAGTACCAAAGACAGGTTCACGGGGATTCTTGGCGCTATCAAAGGGGATGGGGACTGGAGGATTTAGCAGAATATGAGGGAGTAAAAGCTTTTCTGTTTCTGGAAGGAGAAGAAAAAGGTCAAGCGACTCCGGTAGAAGCGACGGAATTAGCGAATTTACTCACTGGGAAAAATATCCCTATTTGTATTCTCAATGCTTGTCAGTCAGCAAAGCAAATTTCCCAGGAATCAGAAGACTATCGGGAAACCAGTTTAGGAAGTCGTTTGATGACTGCGGGAATGCAAGCAGTGGTGGCGATGGGATATTCGGTGACGGTTTCTGCAGCTAAGTTGATGATGAAACCAATTTATCAGCAATTATTGAACGGAAAAGACCTAACGGAAGCGATGCGAAAAGGACGGTTAGAGTTATTCAATAATAAGCAACGCCGCGCCTATTATAATACGATAATAGATTTAGAAGATTGGTTATTACCGGTGATTTATTGTCGCGGTAAAATTAATCTCAATTTGCGTCCATTTACTCCAGAAGAGGAGGAAAAATACTGGGAACATATCGGCAATCAATATGTCTTTCCTTTACCAGAATACGGCTTTGTGGGAAGGGATTTAGAAATTCTCAAGATGGAAAAGGCGCTGCTGAAACATAATATCCTTTTACTCAAAGGAATGGGAGGGACAGGAAAAACTACTTTACTCAATTATCTACGAGAATGGTGGCAGAAAACCAACTGGGCGACCCATATTTTCTATTTTGGTTATGATAGAAAAGCTTGGACGTTAGAACAGATTGTCTATGAAATCGGTCAGGGAATTTATAATCGTTTTGAACAGGCGAGTTTCCAAGCGATGAACCTGAAAGCGCGGGTAAAGAAACTAGAACAAAAACTCCGCAGTGAGGCGTATATTCTCATTTTAGATAATCTGGAGTCGGTGACGGGACAACCGTTGGCAATTCAGAATACTTTACCGGAGAATGAAAGGGAAGAAATCGCCGAATTTCTCAAGAATTTGGTCGGGGGAAAGACGAAGGTGATTTTGGGTTCTCGCAGTGAGGAAACTTGGCTGCAACGCAGGACTTTTAAGGAGAATATCTATCAGTTACAAGGATTAGACCAAGAGTCGAGAACTGAATTAGCGGAGAGAATCTTAGAACGTCAGGCGAAGAGTCGGAAAAATGCGATTAAAAAGGATGATTATTTTAAACGCTTGATGAAGTTGTTGGCGGGGTATCCGTTGGCGATGGAAGTGGTATTAGCGAATCTGAAGCGACAGTCACCGGAGGAGATTTGGCAAGGGTTACAGTTGGCGGAATTAGCTGATGTGGGGGATGAGAATAAGACTAATAATATCATCAAATGTGTGGAATATTCCCACAGTAATTTGTCGGAGGAGGCGCAGAAGTTGTTACTGTGTTTAGCTCCTTTTAGTGGGTTTATTCACAGGGGTGTTATTCCTATTTATAGTCAACAACTACAGCAATTAGAACCTTTACAAGGCTATCAGTTTGATCAATTTGATGAAGCGATTGAAGAAGCGATTCATTGGGGTTTGCTTTCGCCGATGAGTGAAGAATTGCCGAGTTTATTGACTATCCAGCCCATTTTTCCCTACTTCCTGAAGACGAAGTTAAAGGAATTAGCACCAGAGACACAAGCAGCAATTTGGGAGGGTTTTAAGAATCATTACCGAGACTTGGCAGGTTATTATGGTAACTTACTAGATTCCAAAAATCCGCAAGAGAAGCAGTTAGGGATATTGTTCTGTCGCTGGGAGTATGAAAATCTGTTTAATGCGTTGCAAATCGCCCTCAATCAGCAAGAGAGCGTATTGACTATTATTAATTGCTTGCATAGTTATCTGAAGTTAACCCAAGATACTCAGACTAATTTAAAGCTCCTAGAGTTCGTTCTCGAAACTTTTGAAAACTATCCCCCTGAAGCCAAACAAGGGCAGGTGGTACTAGAAATCATTGCTATAATTGCCGATGCAGGAAGCAAATATTTACAAAGTAAAAATTATCAGAAAGCGAAAGAGATTTACCAAAAAAGCCTTGAATTACTCAAGCCAATTAGTGAAAGTTACAGTCAATCTAAGCAATCTTTCCAAGCCAGCACCCTGCACAATTTGGGAGCAGTAGCGCAAGAATTGAGGGAATGGGAGCAAGCCCGAAGCTACTACCAGCAATCCCTTGAGATCTTCATTGAATATGGGGATCGCTATGAGCAAGCCAAAACCCTGCACAATTTGGGAATCGTAGCGCAAGAATTGAGGGAATGGGAGCAAGCCCGAAGCTACTACCAGCAAGCTCTTGAGATCTTCATTGAATATGGGGATCGCTACGAGCAAGCCAGCACCCTGCACAATTTGGGAGCAGTAGCGCAAGAATTGAGGGAATGGGAGCAAGCCCGAAGCCACTACCAGCAAGCTATTGGGATCTGCATTGAATATGGCGATCGCTACTCCCAAGCCATCACCCTGCACTGTTTGGGAGTGGTAGCGCAAGAATTGAGGGAATGGGAGCAAGCCCGAAGCTACTACCAGCAAGCTATTGAAATCGATATTGAATATGGCGATCGCTACGAGCAAGCCAGCACCCTGCACCAGTTGGGAACGTTAGCGGAAGAATTGAGGGAATGGGAGCAAGCCAAAAGTTATTACCTGCAAGCTATTGAGATCAAGATTGAATATGGCGATCGCTACTCCCAAGCCAGCACCCTGCACAATTTGGGAAATGTAGCCAAAGCAGTTGGGGAATTGAGCCAAGCCAAAAGTTATTACCTGCAAGCCTTACAAATTTGGGCAGAATTTAACGATAGTTACATGATACAAACCTATTCTTTGCCTCGTCTTGTTGCTCTTTATCGGCAAACGCAAGATGAGGAGATTCTTGTCGGTATTGCTTCTGTTTTGGGGGTTGGGGTTGAGGAGGTGCGGGGTTTGGTCTAACTCCCCCCTAATACTAAATCTGGCTTTAAAAAGAGAGGGTGATGAGGTGATGGGGTGATGGGGTGATGATCCTCCCTCACTCCCTCACGAACCTGGCTTGTTGTTGCGCTTCAGCGCTAACTATTTCGGGCTTGCTGAAAAAGTAAGGGCGAAGTATTCGGATAGGAAATCTACGGTTTCAGCGATAGGTTATCGCCCGAATGCTTCGCCCCTACAATGTTGTGATCTACGGATGAGGTGTAATAGCGAGAATGGTGATTTCCCCCGAATGAGGTCCATAGCACCAGAAAATTCGATAGGCTCCCGGTGTATTCTGTTGGGCGTAGGCTTCAAAAACCTTCTGTGTTGAATCATAAGGGTTGTCGAGGGAATTAAATTCGTGGGTTTTTAGTCCCGGATGTCTTGGGTTTGTACTGAGGAGCTTGAGGGCTTTTGTTACCTGTTTGTAGAGACCCTCTTGTTTCGATGCTTTTGTCCTACCTTGAGCTAGGCGAGTCTTTTGAGCCTGTTCCGCTTCTGCTCGCAATTCAGATAGAGTATTTCGAGCTTCCTGTGTCTGTCGTAAAGAAAAACTCACCTACTCCTCGACCTCTTCAGGAATAGATGCAGCAAACTCAAGCATAGCGTCTAAATCGACGGGTTCTTCAGCTAAATTTCCCGTGCTGGCTTCCGCGAGCCCCCGTTTGAGCGACTCGCGGACACTAGGATTCTGAAATACCCATAGCTCTTGCTCTGGAATCGCCACCATGGGAACCAAAAGAAGTTCCCCGCTTGTATTCATCAGTATCCGATAGTGACGGTTGCTACATTGAGTCCCAAGGCTAATCCGTCCCCAAGCATCAGCCTGAATATCTTCTTTAATGAGCGAAAAATTCTGATACTCCATCACGTCTCCTCCTCTCTTCATATACTTATTCTAGATAAGTTACCCAATTTGGGCAATAGGGTTATGTCCATTTAGCTTCTCACTATCTAAAGAAAACAGGTTAAACTTGTTCGGGCTGGAGCCTTGACAACAAACCCAGTTTGTTGTTGCACTCTCTTCGCTAAATTCTCTCCCCTTTCCTTGTAGGATAGGGTTCAGGGGAGAGGTCAATAATTAAGAATCCAATGCGATCGCAATATCTGGTAATGATCAAGTATAATAATAAATATGAAGACCAAATTATTCATCTACCGTTAACTTAATCAAAGCCAAATGAACTTATTAAAACAATCGGACATTCAAGAAAATCCCACAACACTTTACGAACAAGATCTTCAGTTGTGGATTGAGCAAACTATTCATCAATTACAGAATCGACAGTTTGAACAACTGGATATAGAAAACTTAATTGAGGAGTTAAAAGATTTGGGTAAGTCAGAGAAACGCGCCTTAGAGAGCAACTTAATGGTCTTGTTGATTCACTTACTCAAATTAAAGATACAGCATGATGCTCCTGAGACAATGAAAGCAAGTTGGTATAATTCAGTAGATGAGCATCGCCAGCGCGTTCAAGATGATTTACTTAAGACTCCCTCTCTTAAATCTTATCTCTTAATCTCCATCACACAAGCCTATTCCAGCGCTCGTAAAGTCGCCATCAAACAGGGTAAACGCGCTCAATTTGGTATTCGTATTCCCCAAGAAAGTGAGTATCCCCTCGCTTGTCCTTTCACACCTGAACAGATTCTAAATGAGGACTTTTACGGATAAAAACGAAAGTAAACATTATCAATAATAAAACCATGAAACCAGAATAAGTACCTAAGCAAAATTAATTACACATATCTAACCACCTCTTGCCTCTTGCCTATCTTCACTAGGAAATTAATTTTGCACGACTACTTATCAACCATGAAAACAGGTGATATTGTTTTAATGATTAAATTATCATTGAACCCTAACGCACCATCTTCATAAAATTGGTTTGTTACGCTACAAACTACTACTAAATATAGATATAACCCAAGCCAAAGACACGAAGCAAATCTCGGCATCCTTCTTCAAAATTATCATTAAAATTAATAATTTGGAAGCTAGGTAAGACCCAAGAAAGTTTTGTATATTCACAAGGTTGATAGAGAATTGGCAAAATTTTATCTTCAAAACGCTGATCTTGTAAAGTAAAAATTAGTTCTCGCTTTACCCACATAGAATCGACCGCATCAGGAGAGAGAACGATAATAAACCAATCACATCGCCTCAAAGCTTTCCCAATTTCATCATGCCATTGCTGTGCGCCTAAAATATTAGTTTCACTATACCAAACGGGAACTCCATGACGGCGTAATTCATTGGACAAATGAGAGACAAACTCTCGATTTTTGCTAGAATGGGAAAGAAAAGCTTCTTGGGGAATCATCTCATACCTATAGTTAAAATTAGACAAAGCATAGCTTGGGATGAGACAAGCCAAATCTAAAAGTGGTGTATCTCATGAGTCAGTCCGTCGGAGCTTGTCGTATTTTTAAGTGCCTGTGTAATTTCTTTCAATTCTTGATTGTCTTGTTCAAGATTAGGGACGAAAATCATTGGAAATTTTTTGAGAATCCAAGGAATATGTTCTAGGTTTGAATTATCTGAGGAAGAGACAATAACAGGAATGATACGACCTTGATACTTTTCTTCTCCAATTGCATAACTAATATCAGAAACAACATTAAAAGGCTTCAGTGATTCTGGTGTTAATAAGACTATCATTGCTTCAGATTCTTGTAAGGCTTTACCTATGTTATTAGCCCAGTTTTCCCCGGGTAACATTTCAGCAGCATCCCAAACTTGAAAGCCATCTTCTTTGAGAGAATCAGCAACTCTCTTAGCTAACTTAGCCTCAGTAAAGGCATGACTAATAAAAACTTTCATATTCTTTCTAGCTTCCTCGATATTTAAATTAATTCAACTGATTTATTCATAATCTGCTGACAATTTACTAAGAGTATAGCGTTTTTAGTCGCTAGAGAAACTCATTTACTCCTCGACTTCATCAGGAATAGATTCAGCTAACTTAAGCATAGCGCCTAAATTGACTGTTTCTTCAGCGAAATTTCCTGTGCGGGCTTCTGCGAGTCCCCGTTTGAGCGACTCGCGGACCCTAGTATTCTGAAAAGCCCATAGTTCTCCCCCCAGAATCGCCACCATGGGAACCAAAAGAAGCTCCCCGCTTGCATTCATCAGTATTCGATAGTGACGGTTGCTACATTCAGTCCCAAGGCTAATCCGTCCGCAAGCATCAGCCTGAATATCTTCTTTAATGAGCGAAAAATTCTGATACTCCATCACGTCTCCTCCTCTCTTCATATACTTATTCTAGATAAGTTACCCAATTTGGGCAATAGGGTTATGTCCATTTAGCTCCTCACTATCTAAAGAAAACAGGTTAAACTTGTTCGGGCGAGAGCCTTGACAACAAACCCAGTTTGTAGTCGAAGCTCTCTTCGCTAAATTCTCTCCCCTTTCCTTGTAGGATAGGGTTCAGGGGAGAGGTCAATAATTAAGAACCCAATGTGATCGCACTATTCGGCAACGATCAAGTATAATTAAGATAACAATTTTACTTAAAAAATAAAGTTAAGTTTGAATCTTCAATTAGGGTAACTCATGCAACTCGAAGACTATTTTAATTTTCTTGCTCCTAACGATATTCGGCTAAAAGGAACCCGCGTCGGTATTGAAACCATTTTACACGATTTCATTTACCAAGCCAAAACTCCCGAAGAAATTGCTAATACTTATCCATCTTTAACCCTCGAACAGGTATATGCGACGATTCTTTATTATCTTCATGAAAAAGAAAAAGTGAGCCAATATATCGCCGACTGGCTAGAATGGGGGCGAAAAATGCGAGAAGAACAGCAAAAAAATCCTCCGCCTGTGGTTGAACGACTGAGAAAATTGAAAGCTGAAATAACAGCCAAGCAGAAAGCTAATGACACTGAAATATTTAATTGATGAAAATGTTAATTCGGTGTATCCTCAACAATTGCGTCGCCGAGAACCAGAAATCATTATTCGAGTAGTTGGTGAACCAGATACACCAAAATTAGGTACATTAGATCCAGAAATTTTGATTTGGTGTGAGGTAATGGGTTTTATTTTAGTGACAAATAATCGTGCCTCTATGCCCGTTCATTTAATAGCTCACTTCAGGCAAAATCGTCATGTTCCTGGAATTTTTATTCTCAATCAAGATTTAAGTGTTGGTGATAATTTGTTAGAATTAATTGTAATTGCTAAAGGCTCTTTTGACAATGAATATGAAAACCAAATTATTCATTTACCGTTAACCTGATCAAATTGAAATAATCTTATTAAAATAACTAAGAATCCCAATTCACGATCGCTACGAACCCGGTTTGATGAGGATATTTTCGTTGCTGTGACTGATATTTTGAGGATTGGGATTGAGGAGGTGCGGGGTTTGCTGGAGGGTTAGGATGGGTTTTGGGCGTAGGGATTGTTTGGGCGCAGGGTGCGTGTTTGCGGCTATCAATTCAGTTAACGTAAATCTTAATTAAGGAGGTAAATATGGTTCAAATTTTACAAGCGAAAGAAGTCACTCTTAGAAATTTAATTAATCATTTTCAACTACAGTTTATAGAAGATAAGCATTTTTTTGGGGAATGGCAGCAAGACCTAGAAGCAATCTCTGAACAAGAAAAAGAATTGTTAGATAAAATCAAAACAGGTTATTTAAACTTATTGAATTATCCTCCCTTTTTAGAAACTTCGGTGAGGATGAAGGTTTTAGACCCATTATTATTTATTGGTAACTTTTATCTATTTCCCTTTCACATTAAAGCGGAAGAGTCCGTTGAAATTATTACAGAAGATCAAGATTTAATAATTAAAGGAAGGTTAGATACTTTAATTATAAAAGAGCAATTATGGGTAATGATTATTGAATCAAAACGGGTTATTTATTCCGTTGAAGTAGGTTTACCGCAATTATTAGCTTATTTAATGGTCAATCCTCATCCCAACCGTCCTAATTATGGAATGTTGACCAATGGTTCCGAGTTTTTATTTGTTAAATTATTATGGGACGGTAAACCTTTATACGGAACCTCTCGTTTATTTGCCATGAGAAATCCGGGGGATTTATATGAAGTTCTCAAAATCCTTAAACATCTCTGTCAACTAATTTGAGTATCAAGATAATCAGTACCTACAAAATCATTACTCTCCTATTTCCCTCTGTTGTATAATTTGCTCTGCAAGGAACAAATCAGTAGGCATAAATAAAAATTATCAGGATTTTTTCGGCTTTTCTTGACTATTTCAGCCTGATTTGTCCTGACAAGCTCAAGAATACGAGAGTTTTTGTCTAGAATTGCCCGGCCTGAGAGGGGAATGGTAAAGTTAGATAAGAAAATTAAAGATGGTGTGATTAAAGTGAAATTTGCTGCTAGTACCTATTTTTCCCTGCTGCGCCATTGTGCCGTTCCTTTGTTGTCGATCGCCACTTTTACGCCAATTCTCTTAACTTATTTAGCCAAGGAAAAACCAGAAACCCCGCAACCCCAGGCAAATCTAGAGACTGCTGCCTCCCCTGCTCCTATTATCCCATCTCCGATCGCCCCCTTAACCGCGCCATCACCGAAACTATCCCCCTCTCCCCAATCTTCTGCGATTCCAAAATCAGCACCCTCTCCTCAGTCTTCCCTCTCAGCGCCGAAAAAAATAGCACCATCGGTTCAAACGTCCCCTAATACTTCCCCCAATACTTCCCCCGCTGCTGCTGCCAAACCGGTAACTAGACAACCCTTAGTGGTTCCCGCTAATTATACGCCGCCGGTCCTAGAAATTCGCGTAGCGATTAAAAGGGATGTGGCCAGTGTTTTGATTGGAGTTAACGGGCCGGCGGTGATCACCGACCGTCAAGGTCGCGGTTTAAAAACGATTGCCACTAACGAGGGTTTACCGGTGATTGCCAGTGCCAATGGCTTAAAAATGGGCGATTTATCGCTGCCAGAGGTGATTTTTGTGCAGCCCACCAGTGCCGATGGTTTAGTTTATGTGGATGATGGTTGGTATCGGGGTAAAGTGCTGCTGGTTGCCCAAGGCGATCGCTTGTTAGTGGTCAATCATGTTAATTTAGAGGCCTATCTCTATAGTGTGGTGGGGAGTGAAATGCACTCCACTGCGCCAATGCACGCTTTAAAGGCACAGGCGATCGCCGCTCGTTCCTATGCCCTAGTACACATGATGCGCCCCGCTAATGCTTGGTTTCATCTGGGCAATACCCAACGCTGGCAGGTATATAAAGGCATTCGCTCGGAGTATCAATCGACTCACCAGGCGGTTAATGCCACTGCTGGGCAGATTCTCAGCTATAAAGGGGGTGTAGTCGAGTCTCTTTATGCTGCCACCGATGAAATTGTCGCTTGGGCCCACGGTGGTCGCGGTATGAGTCAAACTGGGGCTTATAAATTAGCGGAAAAAGGCCTAGATTATCAACAAATTCTCGGTAATTATTATCCCGGAGTTGGTTTAGCCCGTCTAGTGCTACAAAATTAGATTGATTGGCTTTCTCGACTGAAAACTCAAATCTGATCACTGATAACTGATCACTGATAACTGAAATGCCGACCATAGCAGATTTCTAGTAACTGTATTACAATAAACTTTCAAAATGCTATAGCAGTAAATCTCTCTATGAATAGCCCCTTTCTCGACTACCTCAACGGTCCCAAGCATCCCGTCCTCGTCTTTGATGGAGCGATGGGAACTTCCCTACAAAGCCAAAATCTGACGGCCGAGGACTTTGGTGGGGCAGAATACGAAGGTTGTAACGAGTATCTTGTCCATACTAAACCTAGCGCCGTAGCGAAAGTCCACGAAGCCTTTTTAGCCGTGGGTGCGGATGTGATTGAAACCGACACCTTCGGGGGAACCTCGATAGTTTTAGCCGAGTACGATTTAGCCGATCAAGCCTATTATCTCAACAAAAGCGCCGCCGAACTGGCCAAAGCTTGCGCGAATAAATACTCTACCCCCGAAAAACCCCGTTTTGTGGCGGGTTCCATGGGGCCGGGGACAAAACTGCCCACTTTGGGTCATATTGACTTTGATACCCTCAAAAATGCCTATGTGGAACAGGTAGAGGGTCTGTATGATGGCGGAGCAGATTTATTATTAGTAGAAACCTGTCAGGATGTCCTGCAAATTAAAGCGGCTTTAAATGCTATTGAAGAAGTATTTCAGAAAAAAGGTCAACGATTGCCCCTAATGGTTTCGGTGACGATGGAAACCATGGGAACGATGTTAGTAGGAACGGAAATTAACGCCGTTGTCTCTATTTTACAACCCTATAAAATTGATATTTTGGGACTTAACTGCGCCACTGGTCCAGATTTAATGAAACCCCATATTAAATATCTCTCGGAAAATTCCCCTTTTATTGTTTCTTGTATTCCTAACGCTGGTTTACCAGAAAATGTCGGCGGTCAAGCGCATTATCGCCTCACTCCCGTAGAATTAAAAATGGCTTTAATGCACTTTATTGAAGATTTGGGAGTACAAATTATCGGCGGTTGTTGTGGTACTCGTCCCGACCATATTCAAGCTTTAGCGGAACTAAGTCAGGGTTTAACTCCGAAATCTCGTCATTATCATTATGAACCCTCCGCCGCTTCTATCTACAGTACCCAACCCTATATTCAAGATAATTCTTTCCTGATTGTCGGGGAAAAATTAAACGCCAGTGGTTCTAAAAAATGTCGGGAACTTCTCAATGTTGAAGACTGGGATAGTTTAGTATCGATGGCGAAAGCGCAGGTAAAAGAAGGAGCGCATATTCTCGATGTCAACGTCGATTATGTGGGCCGGGATGGGGTGCGCGATATGCACCAATTAGCCTCTCGTTTAGTTAATAATGTCACCCTACCTTTAATGTTAGATTCCACCGAATGGGAAAAAATGGAAGCGGGGTTAAAAGTAGCGGGGGGTAAATGTATCCTCAACTCTACTAACTACGAAGACGGGGAATCGCGTTTTTATCAAGTCTTGGATTTAGCGAAAAAATACGGCGCGGGGGTAGTAATTGGAACCATTGATGAAGAAGGAATGGGACGCACTGCCGAGAAAAAATTCCAGATAGCTAAACGGGCCTATTATGCGGCGATAGAATACGGAATTCCTCCCTACGAAATCTTTTTTGATCCTCTAGCTTTACCGATTTCTACCGGTATCGAAGAAGACCGAGAAAATGGCAAGGCTACTATCGAAGCAATGGGCCGAATTCGCCAAGAACTGCCCGAATGTCATATTCTTTTAGGTGTGTCTAATATCTCTTTTGGGTTGAATCCGGCAGCGCGTCAGGTATTAAATTCCGTCTTCCTCAACGAAGCGATGCAGGTGGGGATGGATGGGGCAATCGTCAGCGCCAATAAGATTCTTCCTCTGGCAAAAATTGAACCAGAATATCAGCAAATTTGTCGGGATTTAATCTATGATAATCGTCGTTTTGATGGCGATATATGTGTTTATGATCCCCTGACCAAGTTAACCGAATTATTTGCGGGAAAAACTACTAAAAAAGACCCCTCTACTAATGCTAATTTACCCGTGGAGGAACGCTTAAAACAGCATATTATTGATGGGGAAAGATTGGGACTGGAAGAGGCTTTAAAGCAAGCTTTACAGGACTATCCACCCCTAGATATTATTAATATTTTCCTCCTGGATGGGATGAAGGTAGTGGGTGAGTTATTTGGTTCGGGACAAATGCAGTTACCTTTTGTTCTTCAATCGGCCCAAACTATGAAAGCAGCCGTCGCCTTTTTAGAACCCTTTATGGAGAAAAAAGAGGGTGATAATAATGCCAAAGGGACTTTTATTATCGCAACGGTTAAAGGGGATGTTCACGATATTGGTAAAAACTTAGTTGATATTATCTTGACCAATAACGGCTATAGGGTGATTAATTTGGGCATTAAACAACCCGTAGAAAATATCATCGAAGCCTACAAAGAACATAAGGCCGATTGTATCGCCATGAGCGGTTTATTGGTGAAATCGACGGCTTTTATGAAGGAAAATCTAGAGGTTTTTAATGAAAAAGGAATCACCGTTCCTGTTATCCTTGGCGGGGCAGCTTTAACTCCCAAATTTGTCCATGATGACTGTCAAAAAACCTACAATGGACAGGTTATCTATGGTAAAGATGCCTTCTCTGACCTGCATTTTATGGATAAATTAATGCCCGCTAAAGCTGGCGGTCAATGGGATGATAGTAAAGGCTTTTTAGGTAAGTTTGCCGAGGCAGAAAAAACCCCGGTTGTTGCCGAAGAATTAAAGGTTAATCCCGATACTATTTTTACCGATGGCAGCGTCAACCAAGAATTAGTTATTGATACCCGTCGGTCCGAAGCGGTGGCAGTTGATATTTCCCGACCAACACCGCCCTTCTGGGGTACTAAAATATTAACGGCAGCAGAAATTCCCATCGAGGAGGTTTTCTGGTATTTGGACCTACAAGCTTTATTTGTCGGTCAATGGCAATTCCGCAAACCCAAAAGCCAATCGAAGCCAGAATACGACCAGTTTTTACAGGAAAAAGTTCATCCAATTCTGACAGCATGGAAAGAGAAAATTGTCAAGGAAAATTTACTAAACCCCACATTAATTTATGGTTATTTTCCCTGTCAATCCTCTGGTAATTCCCTGTTAATTTACGATCCCGAATCGATACAAGCAGGCGAAAAACCCGAAAATCTGCAACCGATCGCCATTTTTGAGTTTCCGCGCCAGAAATCCGGTCGTCGTCTCTGTATTGCTGACTTTTTCGCCCCGCAGGAATCCGGTATTATCGATGTTTTCCCGATGCAAGCGGTGACAGTGGGGGAAATCGCCACAGAATACGCTAAATCTCTCTTTGATGCCAACGAATATACCGAATACCTCTACTATCACGGCATGGCTGTCCAAACCGCCGAAGCCATGGCCGAATGGACTCACACCCGCATCCGTCGCGAGTTAGGTTTTGCAGAGTTCGATCCCGATAATATCCGCGATATACTACAACAGCGTTACCAGGGTTCTCGCTATAGTTTCGGCTATCCCGCTTGTCCCAATATTCAGGACCAATACAAGCAACTAGATCTGTTAGGATGCGATCGCATTGGGATGTATATGGACGAAAGCGAACAATTGTACCCAGAACAATCCACCACCGCCATTATTACCTATCACCCCACCGCTAAATACTTTAGTACCTAATCAGTGATCAGTTATCAGTGATCAGATTTGAGTTTTCATTGCAATTATCGACTTAGATCTATAATATGCCAGCAATTTTTTTGATTATTAACCACATGACAAAGTGGCCACTGCTGTGGTACTAATTTAGGATAGGAAGTTTTCGGGAGTCAGTCGTCGGTCGTTCATACCAAATTAGCCTACACTTCATCTTGATAGGAAAGGCTAGATTTTTTGCAGCTTCTTAGGGAAATTATGACCACTAATCCTCTTAACTCGCTCATTTTAGAGCAGATTAGTCATATCTGTGAGCAATACTCGATCGAAAGTCGTATTCTCGAAGATTTTGCCGATTTTGTCATCAAAAACCACCGTAAAAAGTCTCCTAAACCATCGTTAACTAAATCAAAAACTACAGCCACCACCACCACAGGCCCAAAAGTTAAACCTTTAACTCTAACGCAACTTAAACAGGCAGTTTATGCCTATTTTGAGGTTAGTAATACCACAGAACTAAAAAAATCGAGTATGTTTCAAATGGCTACTAGAGCCTTTGATAACATCAATTTATCTCAGCGAGAAAGTTGGGAGGTTATCTACAGGAAATATATCGGTATTCTTCCTGAAGAAGATTACGAACAGGGGAAAGATTGTATCAACGGTATCAATATTTTTAAATATTTTCGTCCCTATCGTGTTTTCGATCTTGATCCAAATACTGCCAGCAAGGAAGACATTAAAAATGCCTATTATCGTCTTTCTAAGATCTATCATCCCGATAACCAAGAAACAGGAAACTCTCACATCTTTGATCGTTTGACTGTGATGTATAAATCTATCACCACGGAGATAAAATAATCATGCCTCAGAAAGCAAATACCTTCCTGATCCGGGATACCGAATTAGCTCAATGGTTTTCTATTACTCTTGAAAAACTAGAAAAAATTGTTGATATTTTTGATGCTGATCCTAATGATGATTGGGATTTAGTTGAAGGTGTCGATTATCAATTTGTCAACAAAAAAGATAAAGTTAGAGTGTTTTCTTTTGAAGGTGCTTTAAAAATTGCTTCCTATATCGAGAAGAATGAAAAGCGAGGAATTATATACAGATTTAGAGAATTTTTTACTAAGCACGATCAAAAAATTCGTCGCTCCTTAGCACGAAAATTAATTTTTGCTGAACTCACTGACTCCGGCGAAATTCAAGTTTATAAAGGACGGCCTATGATTCATAAACAGAGTTTGCGGCGAATTTTAAAAACTAATGGAACCAAGCTAAATAAAACCGTGAATCATCTTCAGCAAAGAACTGATAAACCTCTAGAATTAGGAGTAGATTTTTACGAAGATGAAAAAAGAGAGTTTTGGTTCTCTGAAAGTGGAATAGTGATGATTTCTAAATCCATGAGTGAAACTTTGACGAATAAATCGCGCCAAGAAATGTGTAAAATGATTGCAATGGAGTTTCCTCTTGCCTTTAAAGAAATTCAGGAAAATCTAGATGACGATACCAAACAAAAAATCGAGATTGAAAAGGCTAAAAAACGAGCTAAAACTAGAGATAAAAACACTTGTCAGGTGACAGGGCAAAAACCGGATAGAAATAATAAATTTAATCTCGCTGTCCATCATCTTTACTCTGCCCAGAAATATCCCCATCTAGCGACATTAGATCTGAATTTGGTGACTATTAAAGAAGAAATTCACCAAGAATTCCACGGTAATTTAGGGGGATTTCATCAACCTTGTACCATCGAGGATTTTATCGAATTCTTGCACGTTTACTATCCCGAACATCATGGTAATTTAGCCTTAAAACTTCAGAAAACTAAGAAAAAACTGGAAAAATTAGCTAAATAATCATTCAATTTGGGGGTGTGAATAGCTCCAAAGTGATTATCGATTTTTTTAGGGAAAGAACGACCAAATTTCATCATGAGCGATAATTAATTTATCTTGAGGTTTTGCCAAAACTCCTATCTCACGAGGAACAGCCGCATCTAAATCATTGGCAACTATTGTCAACTCCGCCCATAGTATATATGATAGTTGAACTCTAATTTAGGATCTAGCTGGGTCTAGAGAGGATAATATGGATAAGATCAAGGTAGGATTGTTGTTTGGTGGTCGATCGGGAGAACACGAGGTATCTATCAATTCGGCTCGATCGATCCTGCAAGCTTTTAATTACCCCGAAAATCTTGACAAATACGCCGTTATCCCCTTCTATATCGATAAAAATGGCTGTTGGCATTCGGCAGCAACTGCTAGACAAATTTTAACCTCTGGGCAACCCCTAGCTATTGAGAGTAATATAAAAGTCAATATCTGGCAATTTCCTCCAGAAGTGAGCGAAATTGAGGTCTGGTTTCCAATTCTCCACGGACCGAATGGAGAAGATGGCACTTTACAAGGATTACTCACTCTCATGCGGGTTGCTTTTGTGGGTAGTGGGGTACTGGGTTCATGCCTAGGCATGGATAAAATTGCCATGAAAACTGCTTTTGCAGCCGCTGGATTACCCCAAGTTAAGTATAAGGCCATAACCCGCTCGCAAGTGTGGTCAAATGCCTGTGTTTTTCCGCAATTGTGCGATCAAATCGCCGAGGAAATAGGTTATCCTTGTTTTATTAAACCGGCTAATTTAGGTTCTTCGGTGGGTATTAGTAAAGCACGCAACCGGCAAGAATTAGAGGCTGCTTTAGATAGTGCTGCTAGTTATGATCGACGGATTATTGTTGAAGCAGGAGTAACCGCAAGGGAGATCGAATGTGCGGTTTTAGGTAATGATAATCCCCAAGCTTCTTTGGTGGGAGAAATTACTTTTGATAGTGATTTTTATGACTATGAAACTAAATATACTGATGGGCGATCGAGTATGGTGATTCCCGCTAATATTCCCGATAAAATTGCTAATCAAGTGCGAGAAATGGCTGTAGAAGCATTTAAAGCTGTGGATGCTGCGGGATTGTCGCGGGTGGATTTTTTCTATGTGGAAAAGACTGGGGAAGTGTTTCTCAATGAAATTAATACTCTGCCGGGGTTTACTAATTTTAGTATGTATCCCCAACTCTGGAAAGCCACCGGTTTAGAGTTTGATAAATTGGTCGATAAGTTGGTACAATTAGCCTTAGAAAGACAGGAAAAATAAGGTTAAATTACCACCATTTCTAGGATAGGAATTACCTATTAAATAGAAGATAAATTTTGTCTTTGATCCCCCCTTGATCCCCCCTTAATAAGGGGGGAAACTGACAATTTTTAACACCTAACTACTTAGAGATATTGATCAATCAGATAGTTTCGGGATCAATGCCCAATTCTCGTAATTTTTGGGCTAATCTTTCCCTTTCCAAGATAGCTTGTTCTTTTTCTAAAATAGCCTGTTCTTTTGCCTTTCGTTCCTGTTCCTTTTCTAAAAAAATCTGTTCCTTTGCTTGTCTTTGCTCTAATTCAGCTTCTTGGGGAGTGGGAACCAATTGACCATCGACGGTAAAATAACGCAATTTACGGTCAAATATGCCTAAATATAGTTCTAACTGTTCACTCCATAAATAGCCGTTTTCATTAGCAGCAATAGCCTGATATTGTCCCGCAATTAATCTAAATCCTTGCAGTTCTAAACTTTCAGGATCAAACCAGAAATAGTTAGGAGTCCGAAAGGTATTTTGATAGAGATTTTTCTTTTTATTGCGATCAATATTAGCAGTGGATGGGGAGAGAATTTCCACGATCACATTGGGATATTTACCCCCTTCTCCCCAAACCACCCAACTTTTGCGGGGACGTTTTTCTGTATCTAAAACCACAAAAAAATCAGGACCACAAAAATCACGTTTTTTTAGTTGTTCTTCGTTATAGTAGATGGTAAGATTACCCGAAGCGTAGTAATTAGTTCTTTGTTGCCATAACCTTTCTAAACAACCGATCAGAATTGTAATTTGTTGTAGATGTAGATCACTTTCCAAGGGTGGTTCATCACTCCATAAATCGGTGGGGGGACAGGTAACTTCCGGTAAAATGTCGAGAGTTGTCATAGGTTTTCCCCGTTACACTAGCTTTGTTTAATTATAACTGTTACGCTCTTTTCTGGTCATAGAAAACTAATTTTTTGCTGAATCACGAGTAAAACTGTAGATAATTTGGGTAGCTAATTGTGGTAATTGTGAGAAATCTTCATCGGACATTTTTTGACGATCGAGTTTCATTTGTAATCCCGTCATCGAATCGTCTCCGTCGGAAATTAAAAATTCTAAGCGTTCAATTTCCGACCAATCTTTAATGTCATTTAATATCTTGTCAATAACCAGAAGATAAGGATGGGAAGGATTTTTATACCAATTACTGCTGACACCCTGACGAATATCTAAACCTAAATGTACGATCAAAGGGGCGCGATCAAAAAGGGCATTGGCTACCGGTCGGGTTTCTTCTTGGAGAGATAATTGATTAGCGCGACTTAACTGCCGTAATTTCTCCAATTGATGATATCTTTGCGAAATTGACGGCGGATTTTCCCCCCAACTGAGAGCGATGGTGACTAGATAGGTTTGTAGGAATAGATGCCCTAACTTTTCCGCTTTTGTGGCCAAATAATTGGAATTATAATCATTAGCCTCGATCAGCAAAGGTACTCGCTCGACTATTTCCAAACCATAGCCTTTTAATCCGGCAATTTTACGCGGATTATTGGTAATTAAACGAATATTTCTCACCCCCAAATCGTTGAGCATTTGCGCTCCCATGCCGTAATCGCGCAAATCGGCGGGAAATCCTAACCTTTCGTTGGCTTCCACCGTATCTAGTCCTATATCCTGTAAAGAATAGGCTTTTAGCTTATTAATTAAACCAATTCCCCGGCCTTCCTGTCGCAGGTAAACCACCACCCCTAAACCGTTGTTTTCAATCATTTTTAAGGCACTTTGTAACTGTTGCCGACAATCGCAACGCAAGGATCCCAAAGCATCCCCAGTCAGGCATTCTGAGTGCATTCGTACCATTACAGGTTGATCATCAAAGAGAGCGGGATCGCCTTTCACAATAGCGATGTGTTCGGTTTGATCTAATAAATTTCGGTAGGCATAAAGCTGAAAAGTGCCGAATTGACTGGGAAAATCACAGACTGTTTCCCGATGGACAAAGCGATCGTGTTTTAAGCGATAACTGATCAGATCGGCAATGCTGATTAACTTTAAATTATGTTGACGAGCGTATTCAAATAGTTGCGGTAAACGGGCCATGGAACCATCGGGATTTTGTATCTCACAGATAACTCCCGCCGGATACAACCCGGCTAACCGAGCTAGATCCACGGCTGCCTCCGTATGACCGGCGCGTTTTAAGACTCCACCGGCTTTAGCACGAATCGGGAAGACATGACCGGGACGGGTGAGATCGTCGGGACGAGTGACTGGATTAATGGCAACTTGTACGGTTTTCGCCCGATCTTCTGCTGAAATGCCAGTTTTAACCCCTAAGTGGGGAGCAGCATCGATGCTAACAGTAAAAGCGGTTTGATTGCTATCGGTGTTTTTTGTCACCATCAAGGGTAATTCGAGAGCATCAAGACGCTCTCCCGTCATTGCCAGACAGATTAAACCGCGAGCTTGCACTGCCATGAAGTTAATCAGATCGGGGGTGGCAAATTGGGCCGCACAGATTAGATCTCCTTCATTTTCGCGATTCTCATCATCAACTACTACAATAGCCCGTCCGGCTTTGATTTCCGCTAAGGCAGTATCGATAGAGTCAAAAGCGATCGAAGTGACAGTCACAGGCATTAAAACGATAGAACTATTTTCATTCTACAGGTTTGCTCGATCTGCTGAGGTTCAATTTCTGTCAGTTCCCTAGAAAGAAGTCTCCCGGTGAACCTGACGGCTGCCCGGGAGACTTTTAGTTATCTTAAGCTAGAAAATTAGTTCAAACTAGCGGGGGTGATGCTGGCAACTTTGCCACCGAGACGGTTGATCTGTTGCAGGGTGTTATTTAACTGTTCAAAGGGGACGATAATCGCTTTGCTACTGCGACGGACACGGGGATAACCCGGTTTGCTAATAGCGGCAATTTCCACGCGATAGAGCTTACCCACATCACCATAGGCCACACTACCACCCAGAGCTTTACTGGGGGTGTTGCGTTGAGCAGAGGGACGATAGGCCCAACCATCGCTGCCACCGGAGGGACCGACTACTGCCGAAGCACCGTTTTGAGCTAATTCCACCGCTAAACGGGAGGTTTTGCCGGCAATCTGAGAGCGATCGCTGTTGGCATAACCGCGATAGAGTTGGAACATCCGGGTAAATCCCACGGTTTTTTGACCGGGTTGGCTGGCAAAACCACGATAGTAGGGAACAATACTATCGCCGAAGTTTTCGGTATATTCGGCGGAATCGATGTAGGAGTCGATATCGGCCTCGAATCCTTTGTTTTCGTAGAGATCGAGGTGATAGACCACTTCCGACTCATCGTAGGGAGCGCGACCTAAAAGATGTTTGATATTAAGTTCGATGACGCGGGTTTGGAAGTTACCGTAGAAGAATTTGTTCTTATACAGTTCCGATTTGGCCACGGCGCGGACGAATTCCCGCACGGTGATCGAACCGTTGCAGAGTAAGGATTCGGCACTGGTAAGGCGCTCGGAACGCATGATATAGTCATTGCCTAGCACCTGACGATAGACGGCGCGAATAACCGCCTGTGCGTCGTCACGGGACCAATCGGGACGTAATTCCACGGGAGCAACCTCGCTAAAAGCGGTTGTCCCTAAACGGGAAGCTGAGGTAGTAATTGCCACTAAAGTTCTCCTACAAAAAAATGATCATTTTCTGACCCCTCAAAACTAGGGGAGGATCAGTTCGATTACCTGGCCGCCTTGACGATGGATATAACAAGGTCTGGAAGAACAGGTGATTGCTAACCCTTTTGCTAACAACCTCCTGTCTTTCCAGACCAGCAGTTTTTTCGATTGGACTAGCTGAGAGCGTTGATAGCGTAGTCGATATAGGAGTTGGCTTCTACCGCAGGGTCGCCACTTAAACCATGGTTGGCTTTGATATATTTGAGAGCTTCGATGTACCAGCTAGGAGACAGGTCGAAGGTGCGGTTGATTTCGTCGATACCAGCGATGAGGTACTCGTCCATCGGACCGGTTCCACCAGCAACTAAGCAGTAGGTCACCATGCGGAGGTAGTAACCGATGTCACGAGCGCATTTTTCTTTACCGCGTTGGTCCGCCGCAAAGTTAGCCCCTTGCATTTGGGTGGTGTAGGGGTACTTGTTGTACACAGCTTGAGCAGCGCCAGAGATCAAAGAATTGGCTTTTTCGGTCAACACTTTAGCGGCGCTGAGGCCAGCAGAAGCTTGACGAAAACGACCGAAAGCAGTTTGGATTTCGGTGCTGCTTAAGAAACGACCTTGAGAATCAGCGGCTGCTACGGCTTCGGTAAGGGGGGTTTTCATTTTTTGGTATCTCCCAATAATCTTGCAATAAGTTTCCTACGGTTTAATTGAGACTAGCCCCAGGGACTAGGCGACAGCAGCGGCGGCGCGGTCGAAGTAGCTGGCAATTTCAGACATTAAAGCACTGCAATCGCCGGGGGTGATACCGTTGCGATCGTTAGCAATGGATAAAGCAGCTTCTTTCATTTTGCTTACGCCAGCAGCTACGGAAGCTCCTGGTACTCCCAAAGCTACATAGGTTTCGCGCAGACCATTTAAGCAACGATCATCGAGAACACTGCCGTCGCCAGAGAAGGTAGCGTAGGTAACATAGCGCAAGATGATTTCCATGTCGCGTAAGCAAGCGGCCATACGACGGCTGGTGTAGGCATTACCACCGGGGGTGATCAGTTGGGGCTGTTCAGCGAACAGGCTACGAGCGGCGTTGGCAACGATGGTGGAAGCGTTACTGGTGATCCGGTTAACAGAGTCCATCCGTTTGTTGCTGTCGGCAACCATGGCGCTGAGAGCGTCTAGTTGCGAAGAGCTTAAATATTCGCCACGAGCATCAGCTTGGGATACTACCCGGGTGAATGCGTCAAACATTGTGACAATCTCCTAAATTTAAATGGGATTTGCTTGCAATTAAAATTTTCCCTCTTAAGGGATTTCACGGTGAGTCTGGACGAGCCTTGACCGTGATTGTTGCGATTTACTTTAAGAAACCTGAAAAAACTTCACTGCTCTCTCATAAATCACCTAAGGAGGTTAAACAAGTATCCAGCTTAACTTTTGTCTGTTATCTTGGCCCCTCAAGTTAAATTTATACACTGCTGTCGAAACTTTGTTTGTTACATATTATTAAGTTTTTTGCTGTCTTTTTGTAACGGTCACTTAACAATGACTCGATCGAGTTGGTCATCAATTCCTGACATGGCTCAAAGCCTCTCACCGTCAGGAAATCAGAGACAGCAAGGCTTTAAGGGTATAAAGGGCAGCAAGATAGAAAATTTAAGCTTTTTTTTATATTTTCCCGCTTTCCCTTCCCCTATTGCCCAAGGATTGCCCTTTCCGGCGCTCAAATTACGATGAAGTTTTGTAAAGAAGGGTGTGGGCTGTGGGGAGAACAAAGCTGTCTCCTGTCCCCTGTCTCCTGAAGTTAAACTAGAAACCAGTGATCAAAAAAACTAGCCGTCCGAACCCGATGATTTCCTCCTTTCCTGTCCCCAATAGCTTAAATTGCCCTCAAATTCGCCTTGCTATTCGTTCTCTACAGCCGCAATTAGTCCACTGGCGCCGACAAATACACCAAAAACCAGAACTAGGCTTTCAAGAACATCTCACCGCCTCCTTAATCAGTCAAACCCTGACTAAATACGGAATTGACCATCAAACCGGTATCGCCGGCACCGGAATTGTCGCCACCATCGCAGGCAGTCAACCGGGGCCAGTTTTAGCCCTGCGGGCTGATATGGATGCACTACCGATCGCCGAAGAAAACCAAGTCCCCTATCGTTCCCAACATCCGGGCCAAATGCACGCCTGTGGTCACGATGGTCACACAGCGATCGCCCTCGGTACAGCAGTTTACCTAGCACAAAACCGTCACGATGTCAAGGGGATAGTAAAAATTATTTTCCAACCCGCCGAAGAGGGGCCGGGGGGGGCGAAACCGATGATCGAAGCGGGAGTGCTGAAAAATCCCGACGTGGAGGGAATTATCGGGCTACACCTCTGGAATAATCTGCCTTTAGGGACAGTGGGCGTAAAAAATGGTCCTTTAATGGCGGCGGTGGAATGTTTCGATCTCCAGATTCAAGGCCGGGGAGGCCACGGGGCAATTCCCCATCAAACCGTCGATTCACTACTGGTGGCGGCCCAAATCGTCAACGCCTTGCAAACCATCGTCGCCCGCAACCTTAACCCCCTCGATGCCGCCGTGGTGACTGTGGGTAAATTAGCGGCGGGAAGCGCTAGAAACGTGATCGCCGATAGTGCTAATCTCAGTGGGACGGTGCGCTATTTCAATCCCCAGTTAGGGGGCTATTTCCGACAACGGATGGAAGAAATTATCGCGGGCATCTGTCAAAGTCACGGGGCCAGTTATCAATTCGATTACTGGCAATTGTATCCCCCGGTAATCAATCATGATCGGATGGCGGAATTAGTGCGCTCCATCGCCGCACAAGTGGTGGAAACCCCAGCCGGAATCGTTCCCGAATGTCAAACCATGGGAGGGGAAGATATGTCCTTCTTTTTACAGGAAGTACCGGGCTGTTATTTCTTCTTGGGATCCGCCAATCCCGAATTAGGATTAGCCTATCCCCACCATCATCCCCGTTTTGATTTTGATGAATCGGTGTTAACCATGGGAGTCGAGATTTTTGTCCGTTGTGTCGAAAAATTCTGTAGTTCTAAGACTTTCTAGCAATCCGTTCAAGGTGAACAGTTTTTGTCAAACCCGAAACCGCTAAACTGGTCACTGAATCAGACAGGTAAAAAAACGCATGAATAATAATATCCAGGAAAACGATGCCCAACGGGTGAAAATCCTCAGCGAAGCCCTACCCTATATACAAGAATTTCGCGGTCGTACTGTCGTGGTTAAATACGGTGGTGCGGCCATGAATAACAGCGATATCAAAGACACGGTCATGCGAGATATCGTTTTTCTCTCCTGTGTGGGGGTTCGTCCCGTGATTGTCCACGGTGGCGGTCCTGAAATCAATAGTTGGCTGGATAAATTGGGCATTGAACCCCAATTTAAAGACGGTTTACGCGTCACCGATGCCGCCACCATGGATGTGGTAGAAATGGTGCTGGTGGGGCGCGTCAATAAAGAAATTGTGGCCCTGATCAATCAAGCCGGCGGTAAAGCGGTAGGATTATGCGGTAAGGATGGTAGTCTGATCACTGCTCGTCCCGTGGGTAAAGAGGGCATTGGTTTTGTGGGAGAAGTGAGCAGTGTCGATACTAGCGTCGTCGAATCCTTGGTCAATAGTGGCTATATTCCCGTGATTTCTAGTGTGGCCGCCGATGAAACCGGCCAAGCTCATAATATCAATGCCGATACGGTAGCCGGAGAAATAGCGGCGGCTTTAGGGGCGGCTAAACTGATTTTGATGACCGATACAGCCGGAATTTTAGAGAATTACAAGGATCCTTCCACTTTATTGGCTAAATTAGATATCCAACAAGCCCGGGAGTTGATTCAAAAAGGTATCGTTGCCGGCGGGATGATTCCCAAAGTTGGCTGCTGTGTGCGATCGCTGGCTCAGGGAGTTCAGGCCGCTCATATTATCGATGGTCGTCTTCCCCACGCCCTTTTACTGGAAATTTTCACCGATCGAGGCATCGGTTCCATGATTGTGGCCTCCGGTTATACTAATCTATAGTAGTAATTACCGTACTTTTGGTTAAAAAGACTTGCCCAAAACCACAGATATGGTGTAAAAGTAAGTTAATAAACGCGCTTCTCGCTCCTTTGTAATGGCAAAAGTCTTAGTCTTGAGTTAGTTTAGTCGGGAAGCGCAAAATCCGAAGTATTCATAGCAATTGAATTTATGACCAAACAAGCTGTAGCTCACCCGATGGTGAAGTTTCAACGCAAGGCTAGCAAGTGGATAGATGCAAAAGTAGTCAAACCTAGCGATAGTATCTGGAAACTGGCTCTTTTATACGGAGATGAGTGGGGATACTGGAAGCAAGAGCTGCTCGATTTCGGTTTCTCCATGCAAGACCCTCTCAGCGAAGTGGTAGCGGTAGAAGCTTGGGACGAGGAATAAGCGACCATCGACTCAAAAGCAGCTTTCTAGCAAGATTATCGCCATGGGATCGACTCCGATTATCCTTTCCGCTCTGGTTATTTTATCCTTAAGCGCGAGTTGTTCTCCCGGGACCGAAACCCAACCACCGTCACCAGCGGCCCGTACTACTACCGTCAACGTCACCACCGCTAAACTGGCAACCATCGGACGCAATCTCGATTACACGGGAACTACCCGACCTTTAAAAGTAGTTTCTCTGCGATCGCAAGCCACCGGTCAGTTACTTAATCTCGTCGTCGATGTGGGAGATGAGGTGCAATTAGGACAAATCCTCGCTCATGTTGATGATCGTCTCCTTGCCACCGTTGTCCGGCAAGAAAAAGCCGCCCTGTCCGCCCTAGAAGCGGAATTAGCCCGGGCGAGAATTGAAGTCAGTAACGCTGAAATTGAAGTGGAGCGCCTACAACTACAATACCAACAGGCCAAAAATGATGGCGAGCGCCTGCAAAAATTAGCCCTAGAAGGAGCGATTCCCCTGCAACAGGGCGAAACAGCCCAAACCACGGCGGCAGTGGCTTTAAAAGCCGTTAATAGCGCGAGATCGAGAATTAAAGTCGAGGAACAGGTGGTGGCGGCAATTATCGGCAGAATTGCCGCCCAAAAATCGGTCATCGCTCAGGAACAACAACGTCAGGCCTACGCTATTCTTAAATCACCGGCGACGGGGATAGTTATCGAAAAACTAAAAGAGCCGGGGGATTTAGTCAGTATCGGCGATGAAGTCCTCAAAATTGGTGATTTTCAACAGGTCAAGGTAGTAGTATTATTATCGGAATTGGATTTAAAAACGATTAATTTAGGACAAACGGTTAATGTCAGCCTTGATGCTTTCGGTGAGAGAAATTTTTCCGGTCGCATCAACAGGATTTTTCCCCTCAGCCAAGGCACGGCCCGGCGGATTCCCGTGGAGATTACTCTACCCAATGGGGATGGTTTAATTAAAGGGGGATTATTGGCCCGGGTGCGGTTTAATAATAATTCTGCCCCTCAGGTGATTGTCCCCGAAACAGCAATTGTCAGTCAGGGGGAATCCCCAGCCATTTTCGTCCTTTCCGAGTCTAACTCGCAAGTGCAAAAACGTCCCGTTCGTCTCGGTCAAGCGCTCGACGGTCAAGTAGAAATTATCACCGGACTTGAACCGGGGGAGCGTTTCGTCGTTAATAGTAGTAAACCTTTGCAAAATGGCGAAAAAGTCCGGGTCAGTATCCTGAGTAATCCTTGATTAGTTGGGGATTGCTAAGTAGTTAGGTATTAAAAACTGTCAGATTACCCCCCTTATCAAGGGGGATCCCCCCGCCTATCGGCACCCCCCTTATCAAGGGGGGCAGGGGGGATCAAACCCCCCTTATCAAGGGGGATCCCCCCGCCTATCGGCACCCCCCTTATCAAGGGGGGCAGGGGGGATCAAACCCCCCTTATCAAGGGGGATCCCCCCGCCTATCGGCACCCCCCTTATCAAGGGGGGCAGGGGGGATCAAACCCCCCTTATCAAGGGGGATCCCCCCGCCTATCGGCACCCCCCTTATCAAGGGGGGACTAAGGGGGGATCAAACCTAAAATCCATTTTTAATTTAATTATAACCAGCTACTTAATTCCTCTTGACAAAATCCCAGCACTTGACATATACTTATTTATATAATAGGAATCCGTGCCTGCCTGCGACCCCCTCATTTTCAGGCAAGATAGACTTAAGAAAATTAAATTTTGAGCGCACATGATGCGCTTCTACTATTGGTACAATCATATTATTCTCTGGAGCGATTGCATTCGTCCTCTTTAAGGGGGAATAATAATACAATTGAGAATGCAGTCAATCCCCCCAATCTCTATGGTCAATAAACTATACTACGGTGATAACCTAGAAGTGCTGCGGAAATATATCAAAGATGAATCGATCGATCTTTGTTATATCGATCCACCCTTTAATTCTAAACGCAATTACAACCAAATTTATAACAACTTAGGCAAGGAAGATCAAGCACAAGCACAAGCGTTTGTAGATACCTGGACATGGGATAATCACGCTAACGAAGCTTTAGAAGAAATTCAAAGCAACTATCAAGGTAAATTTACCAGTCAGACTATCGATTTAATTGACGGTTTAACCAAAGTTTTAGGTAAAGGTAGTCTTCTCGCTTATCTGGTGAGTATGACTCTGAGGATCGTGGAAATCCATCGAGTTTTAAAATCTACCGGTAGCTTTTATCTCCACTGCGATCCTACTGCTAGTCATTATTTAAAAATAGTTTTAGATACTATTTTTTGCTCTCAGGGGGGTGATTATATTGCTGAAATTACTTGGGAAAGAACATCTGCTCATTCAGATTCCAAGACTTTTGCTAATACCACTGATGTTATTTTTTTATATTCCAAGCGAATTTTGATGTTTAATCAACAATTTAAGCCATATTCAGAAGAATATCTGAAAAAATATTATAAGCATCAAGATGGCAAAGGAAGATTTTTAGATAGAGATTTGACTGCTGGTGGACTGTCAGGTGGTGGTTATAACTATGATTGGAAAGGAATTAAAAAGCTGTGGAGATGCCCTATAGAAACAATGCAGAAATACGAAGAACAAAATAAATTATATTACACAAGAAATGGTACTCCTAGATTAAAGCAGTATTTAGAAGAAATGCCTGGAGTACCACTGACAAATTTATGGAATGATATTCCTCCAATTAACTCACAAGCATCTGAAAGATTAGGATATCCCACACAAAAACCGGAGGCATTGTTAGAAAGAATAATCAAAGCAAGTAGTAATAAAGGAGACATAATTTTAGATGCCTATTGTGGGTGTGGAACGACTATCGCTGTAGCAGAGAGATTAGAGAGAAACTGGATTGGAATTGATATAACCTATCAGAGTATTAGCTTAATGTTAAAGCGATTAGAGGACTCCTTTGGTAAAAATGTTTTAGATAAAATTGAACTGAATGGTATTCCCAAAGATATAGAATCAGCCAAAGCATTAGCCACTAAACCCGATGATCGTACCCGCAAAGAATTTGAGAAATGGGCGGTTTTAACCTATAGTAATAACCGGGCTGTGATTAATGACAAAAAAGGGGCAGATAAAGGAATCGATGCTATTGCCTATTTTCAGGGAGATAAAGACAATCGGGAGAAAATTATTTTTCAAGTAAAATCTGGTAATGTCAAATCAGGAGACATCAGAGATCTACAGGGAACTATGACACTACAAGGGGCAGCCCTGGGTATATTTATCACCTTGAAACCCCCTAGCAAAGATATGGTTCAAACAGCCAAATCTGCGGGAATTTATCGCGGTCGTTACATGAGTCAAAGTGTGGATAAAATTGAGATTGTGACGGTACAAGAAATCCTTGAACAGAAAAAACGTCTCGATGTTATCCTCACCTTTGAAGTCCTGAAAGCTGCCGAAAAACAAAGGGAAACCCAAGGACAACAAATGAGTTTAGATATACCCTTTCCCGAATAAAACTCTTTTTGTTATTTTTGGGGATAGGGTGTTAAAAAGTTCCAAACCGACCCTAAGGAAGATATTCCCTGTAGAATGCTAGATTATGCCACCAGACTCTATTGACGCTATCCCCATAAACCTATCCATTCAGTGGTTATTTATCGGGTGCATCTCATATTTTTGGCTCTCTCGTAAATTATTCTATTAAGTGCTATAATTTTATTGATGAAAGAATTTTTGCTGGTAGCTAGTTAAGCTTAGAAGGAGTTGATATTATGTTAGTTAAAGGAATTAAAAAAGGCAAAAATATTGAGTTATTAGAGGAAGTTGATTTTCCTGATAATGAAGAGGTATTAGTGGAAATTAGAGAGGTTAATGATTTTTGGTCAACCTTGCAAGATTTTAGGCAAAGAGTAGATTTGGCAAGTCTTGATGATGATACTTTTGATAATTTACGCGACAATTCAACGGGGAGAGATGTTCGTTTATGACTCTCAAATATTTGCTAGATACTAATATTTTGTCAGAGGCTAAACGACCTCACCCGAATCAGAAGGTCATGACGAAGCTAAGATTATCTAAACGGGAAATAGCCACAGCTACTCTGGTAATCCATGAGCTATTATTTGGTTGTTTTCGACTTCCTCTGTCTAAAAAACGCCAAGACTTAGAGGATTATGTAAATAACGTTATTTTAGCCAATCTACCTTTATTCGATTATGACTTAAAATCAGCCCAATATCACGCACGGGAAAGGTCAAGGCTGTCTAAAGTCGGTAAAAGTCCTGCTTTTGTTGATGGTCAAATAGCGTCTATTGCTTTTACAAACAATTTGAGTTTAGTTACCAATAATGTTGATGATTTTAAAGATTTTAAGGGTTTAATGATTGAAAATTGGTTTATCTAATCTGTAATTGTTCTGTGTTAAGTAGCTGGTTATAATTAAATTAAAAATGGATTTTAGGTTCGATCCCCCCTGCCCCCCTTGATAAGGGGGGTGCCGATCCCCCCTGCCCCCCTTGATAAGGGGGGCATCTGACAACTTTTAACGCCTACCTACTTAATACTCGATAAATCATTTCAGCTAAAAAGGTCTGGGGTGAATAATCTTAGCCGTCACCTTTCCCACCCCATAATGCTCCCCCAGAAAGGTAATCACCGCATGAAAGAGATTTTTTGTTGTGGGCGGAAAATAGTTGTAAGGCCATAAAAAAACGTTGAAAGGCCGCGCTCCCAGTTGCTCTCTATATCTAAAAGTATCTCGCTCCGACAAACTCACCACCGCACCGAGTCTTTGGGCCAGGGCGATACAGTTCTGAAAATTTTGGGTGGCATAACATTGAACGTCAAGCTGATTGCACCGACCGCGCTTGACTAAATCCGCCTGAAATGGCTGAATGCTGCAAAAAATCGGTTTCTGGTACTGAAAATCTAGAGACTGGAACTCCTCCTCCGAATAATGGGCAAAAAAATGGTCATCGACCTGAATCCCATCGCCATGGCGAGCCTCGTGGATCAGTCCGGCGACGGTCAGGGAACGATACTGGGGCGACTGAACCCAGACCACCGGCATTAACTTGTACTCTCGCGCCTCCCAAGTCACCCGCCTCTGTACCTCATCGGACACCCCCCGAAAATCCAGGAAGACCACCTTATAGTTTTGGCTTTGGATGTCTTTCATGACCTGGCCGAGGGTATTAGTGGAGGAATAAAACCGAATTTGAGGTTGAGAAAGCCAAGTTCCATTGGGAACTCCGGCGATCGCTAATCCTGGACAGAGGCATCCCCACAAAGTTGCCACCCAAATTGCCGTTTTCTGAGATAGTCGTCGGTACTCCCCGGTCATTAACCTATCCATTGTTCGCATCTTCCCTCCGATTTTTCCACTCCGCTCTACATACTGTAATTCTCAATCCGCCCATTTCTCCATTTTCTCTCCCTGTTGATAGAGTTCTTGGCAGTAAGCTAAGGTATTGTCCGATCGAGACAAGATTAAAAACTGCCACGCTTCGATCGCCGTGTCAGTCGAGATAGACCGTTCAAAAACAGCAACCAAACCACCACCACTAACCAATGCACCACCGAGATCGTCCAGAGAGAACCGGTCAGCCAATAGACAACAGTGCAAGTTAATCCCAATAAAGCCGCTAAAATCAAGAAAATAGGCTGAAAAAAAGTCGGATTGCCCTTTTTGTAAAAAATAATTGCATTGAGGGGATGATAGACGGTAAAAAGCGTGATGCTGACCAGAGCAGAGAGGATCAGGTTAGCAGTGGAAGTTGCCGTTTCGGGATGGGGAATTAACAGCACCCGAAAGACGAATTCCTCCCACAATGCCGGGGAGAAAAAACAAAAGACGAGCATTTTCAGTATCTCTAACGGTCTCCGTTCGGGGGAGCGCCAACGTAAAAAACCCGACCAGAAACCGATAGTTAAGGCGATCGCACCGTATAATCCCAATCCAATCGCCGTCACCCCCCAATCCCGACCGGTAAGGGGCAGCACGATCGCTCCCAGGCTGCGACGGAGCATCGGCGCGATCATCGGCATTTCCCCGAATAACTTGGTCGGTGCGAGGGGTAAAATCTCCGGCATCGCTCCCCCGACCTGATTAGTACGGAGGAACCAGAGAGTAGCTCCTGACCGCAAGAAAATCTCACCGATCACATCATTGCTGCCTCGCGGTAACATCGATCGCCAGCTTAGTAGAGCGTTGGCCAGTGTATTTTCCCGAATCAAGCCTTTTCCGCGACTATCGGTGATACCGGCGAGAATTTCGGCGTTTTGCCGCCAATCAGCCCGGATCACCCCCCGGGGAGCTAATACCCGTTCCAAACGATCGCCCAATTGTCCCAAACGTTGAAAACGCAAAGTTTCTGGGTCATCGGCATGGGTTGTCAACCAAGCGGCGATCTGCGGATCGGTTTCAAACTGGTGGCGCAGGGTAGCGATCGTGATATAAAGGGCCTGATTCGAGTCCTGCACGCAGGAAGTCGCAGGAGTAACGCTAGAAACCCCGGTCCCGTCCCCGATCCGGTAGCGAGCCATCATGATCTCTAACTGCTTGCGGAATTCTGTCAGGGGGGACAGAGAAACCCCGCCAAAGTTGTAATCCTCCAAGAGGTCTAATTTTACGATCGCATCGGATAGGGGTCGGGAATTAAGCCATCCCCGCTCTAAACTACCCGTATAGTTCGCCCAACTCTGATATCCCGATAAAATCCCCTGGGGATTGTGTGCATACACCTGATCGTAATCGAGCTGCCACTGCAGCTCTCCCGTCTGGGCATCCCGAATCACTTCGTAGAGAAAATAGGAAAAATGACCTGTTACCGTTGCCAATTGTATTGATTCGCCTTTTTTACCGCCGATTCCCCCGAAGAGATGAATTCCTATGCCTTTATCGCCCTCTTTCCATGATTTTTTTTCACCCTCCGGCAGGACTGTTACCCGACTGGCGGTTCCTTTGCGGGCGGGGGTATCGTTCCAAGTGCCACGGGCGATGTAATCTTGGCCCGATCGCAGCCCAGTCAGGGTTTCCGTCGGCTGCAGTTGAAACAGCGATCGAGGTTTGATTGCTTGAACGGTAAAGAGGTTATCCCGTCCCTGCGCCCCGTAGATATACCAGCCCTCCTTTCCTTCGCTTGCTGCTGCTAACTGTCGAGGGGTCGAGATAAAACGTCCTCCAGAAACTAAGGGTTGTTGGGGAATGCGGATCACTTCCGAGCTGCCGTCGAATTTTCCACTGTCGCGGTTATAGTGTTGCACTCGGAAAAGTTCGCTGCCACAGGGGGGTGAACCGGGGCAAACCTTGGGGATGTCGCTGGAGGTTCGGGGGGGAGCTTCGCCGATAATTTTCACCAATGCCACAAAGCGCCCAGTAACGATCAAGGGCATTCGCTCCACTTGTAATGACGTTTCCCCGATTTCTGCATCGGGAAAGCTGACCACCACATCATCGAGCGGTCGCGATCCGGCGAGCGCTTGCAGTGGTCCGACCCCTGAACGACCATTCAAGCGAGTCGGTAGGATATTTCCCTGTTTTTCACTCTCGATCGCCTCCGGGGTGAAGCGAATATCCTTAGTAACCAGTCCTAAATATCGAGCCAGTGCCGGGGATTGCCGCCAACCTAAACGAACTTTTTGACCGACTAAATCCGGCTGGGGTGCTTGGTAAACCTGCAACCAAGTCCAATCTTCCCCCGGTGTGGCGGAATATTCCTCCGGTTTTGGCAAAATCAGGCGACCGATCCAGGGGGCGATCGGGCGATACCATCGCGGATCGAGGGATTGCTTTAGGGGAAAATAGCCCGGTTGATTGACCGCTAACCGACTCATGATCCAGTAGTCAGCCTTGGCTTCTTCCACAGGCCGCGGACTGAACAGAAAAACCGCTAGAGCGATCGCTGCTAGGGAGAGAAGTATCCAGACAATCCGGGAAATCGTTCTTTTCATGGCATAGCTGACGCTCATAGATCGAGTCAGGTTTCTCCAGCCTACAGCCTTTATACTAGGGTGTGCTGAAAAAGTTTGTTGGTCGGGTTAAGGAGTCAGGAGTCAGTAGCCGGTCGTCAGGAGTCGGGAGTTTCAGGCTTTGTTGCCCTCTCTTTTTGTACCAATATATGTATTATAAGAAGGAAGGATAATGCAAGGTTTTTGAGAGTCCCAATCCGATTTTCGCAGCATGAACATCGGATTTTAACAGGTCAAAAGCCTTATTTTAAAAGGGTTTTACCATTATTCAGCAAACCCTATGCTAAATCCGTTGAGTATAGGCTACTTATCAGGAGAGGCACTCATGCAAAAGGGGGAATAAATAATCAGTTTTTAATAACCGGATTTAGTATTGTAAAGTTTCAATACAAATATAGTCAGATATAGTCAGGCGTGGTAATATATCTGGACTTCCCCGTTGACAAAAGGCCATAACCTATGCTGTAGGAGGGATTAAGAGAATTTCCGCCGCCCCGTTACTGGGTACAAATCAGGGAAACTCCCAATAAATCTAACGCTTTTTGTTGCAGTTGGGTCGGTCGAGTTATCTTAGAAAAACGATAACTTCCCTCCCTAATCGTACATTCCACTGTATTCAAGCAAATTGTCCCCAGGTCTTCCAACAAAGTCCGAAAGCTATGCACAGGGAGGTTCTCTTGATTCCGTTTTTTTCTCTCTTTAGACTGAGCGGATTCACTCCGATTGGCTTTAATCACATTCAGAGAACCATCATCAATTTCTTCATCCTCAAATAACAAAGGAGCCAAGCACTGTTTTAAATGCCATTCCACATAATAAGCCAACATACATAAAAAGATATGAGCTTTGACTCTATCACCCTTATAATGATAGATAGGACGTACCTTTAAATCAATTGACTTATAACAGCGAAATGCCTCCTCCACTTGAGACAAACTTTTATAAGCTTTAACCGTCGTCGCTGCATCCATCAAAGTTGACTCCAGAGAAGTTCTTAACACATACACACCATCCAAAGCCGTTTCTTGAGCGATTAATTCCCGCTGACGCTGATAAGAAAAGCCTTCCTCTGTTATCTCTAAGTTATAGTATTTATTGACCTTAAACTGATTAAGAACCTTGCCCACTCTCAAAGCTATCTTATCTTGACCCTTTAAAGCTCTTTTCTCCCTTTGAGTCGCCTGAACAATCAAATCTAGTTCCTTCTCTACCGCTTCTAATAATGCCTCTCTTTGTAGTTGATTTTTCTGGGCGATTAAGGGATTCCGACAAGCAATTAATCTTTCATCGGGATAATCTTCACTCTCAAATTCCACCAAGTTTACCTGATCAAATAATCCTAATTGAATCACTTCTACCTCAGCCAGTTTCCGAATTTGAGGCTTAGTTAAACCAGTAATATAGTCTAATCCTTCTATGGGTTTTACTAATTCGTTGATTTTCGAGTTAGTTAAAATTCCTCTATCGCTTACCCAGACCACATTCTCAATCACCCAACCCTTTCTGACTTTCTCAATTTGTCCGCTTAAAGTAGCACCGTCTGAAGTGTTTCCTTCAAATACTTCTACCGCTATCGGACAACCCTTGGCTGAACAGAGCAGACCAAAAACTATCTGAGTTTTCCCTTTCTTTTTATCTCGGTTATAACCATATTTTCCCAGTTCACAACCATTTCCTTCTAGGTAGGTAGAAGTGACATCATACAAGACTAATGTTCCTGATTCTAAGTGTTTAATTGCTAGGTGCTTCTCAATTTTCTCTTGTTTTTCTAATAACCAATCTAAGGCGTTATATAATTCGTCTTCATCGGCTTTCTCTAAGTCTAACAATTGTCCTAAACTCTGACTACAAGTCTCGCTATTAAACCCTCTCGCTGTGGCTAGTTTCGATTTAGGATTGATGATTCTTGCCACAATCATCGCCACCACTAAGTTTCTGATTCGTGAGGATTTTTCACTGATTATTTTATCTAAACCTAATTTTTTAATCGTCTCTAAAATAGCCATTACATGACCATGAGGAAGACTTCTAATCACTTCAAAATGATTGGGAATGCCTTCAGTCATGGACAGTGTTGCGCCTTTAAGAGCCAGTTTCAGATTGTCGATAATATCATCGGGTAATTTTGAGAGATTGGCCAGGGTTCTTTTTTTGACTTGATCTCCTTCTCGGTAGGACTCCCGAAGAAGAACGGCGGGGGGGGAATTACGGTTAGGAACTTTTTCTATATACATGGCTATCATTCTAGCAAATAGAGAGAATTCTTGTCCATTAAGAAATGTTACAAATTACATGGGTACATTAAGAAAAGTTAAGGGGCGTATCCATTGATGGATAAGGGTTTTCGGCTATTATAGTATATATGTATGGGGGGAAGTTCAGTTATCTACAAGCATAGCATTTTCCAAAAGTGATAAAAGAAATGTAAAGTTATTTTATAGTAGTTGTCTTTGGTGTCTGTCTGTGTTACAATTACCACAGCTAGTGATTATTAACACTTAGCTGTAGATAAATCATCTTTTTTGAATTGAAATAACGGACTAACCGTGAAACTAATGAAAATTCAAAAAATTTTAAAAGGATCAATGTCGTAGACATTGATCCTTTTAAAAATCCCTTTAGCAACGACTCCTCTGCTCTTGTTCGGTAACAATGCTAAAGCTGAACCAATTAACCAGATTATTTTGGCTCAATCAAAACGGTGCTTGGAACCGGGAGAAAGAAAACAAATTACTTATCAAATTGAGGGGATCGAACGGGAAATAAAACAGCTAGAAGATAGAATAAAAGAACTGGAGAAGAAATTCTCGGACTGGCAGGAGGAGAGGAGGAGATTATATCCATTGTTTGTGCGTTATACAGTTGTATATCCTCGCGAAAACGGTGGAAGACGACATCCTAAAGACCAGGAAATAAAACGTGAGTATGAATATGCTGGACAACAGCTGATTTCAATCAATAAAAAGATGGACGAAATAAGTGCAAAAATATCGAAACTACAAAATACCATCTCATCCCTGCAACGATATCTGAACTTGCCTGACTGTGTCAAGAACCCTTGTCCTTGGAATGATATGGTATGTCAGAATTTGTATGGGGTGCCTGCGCGGTGATTTTTCCCGTGTCACTATCAAAATTAGGAGAAAGTGGCCTAATATATATATGAGGGTGCTTATTTCCTATTAAAAACCGCCAACAACCCAATGAAAACTTTAAATCAGAATCCCTGGCAAGTAGAGGGAGGAGAAACCCTGCCCCTACTTTACGAAATTGATCAACACCTTTGGTTAGAGGAAACAATAAAAATCCTCAAGGAAAATCGCTTAGATGAATTAGATGTAATCCATTTAATTGAGGAATTAGAAAGCTTGAGTAAAAGAGATAAAAACCGAGTCAGTAGCTTACTTGAACAAGTGATCAGGCATTTATTACTTTTACACTATTGGACAACAGAAGCAGAAATAAATCGGAATCATTGGCGAGCAGAAATTATCAGTTTTCGCACGCAATTAAGAAAATATTTAACGACGAATTTACAGAATTATTTAGCTGAGGAATTACCGATAATCTATCAGGATGCTTTCGATTATGTTCAACAAAAAACTGGTTTTTCTGGCGATTTTCCCTCAGAATGCCCTTACAGTTTAGAACAGTTATTAGATAAAAATTGGTTCAACTGTGAAGATTAGACATTAAAGATGATAGAATCATCAAGGAAAGCCGTTCTCAAACGATGGGGTTTTTAACCGAAATTTGCGATAATTAAGATGCGCTTAAATTATCAACTGGGCATCAATGCAGATTTTTAGTTCTTTTGTCTCATCTACGGCGACTTTTGCCGAATTATCCCTACAAGCAGCCAAGGCCCCTGTTGATACCCTCACTGGTTGGTCATTAGAGGATCGCGATCCGCAAGTGATCGAAAAATTTGTCCCCCTTCTGGATTGGTTTTATCACCATTATTTTCGCGTCGAAACCGATGGTTGGGAAAATATTCCCCCCTCAGGACAAGTATTATTCATCGGCTCCCATAACGGCGGTTTAGCGGCTCCCGATATGTTTATGATGATGTATGATTGGTTTCAACGCTTTGGCAGCGATCGCTTAGTCTATGGTTTGATGGATTCGCGAGTCTGGCGATTTTTTCCATCCCAAGCGCATCTAGTGGCCCAAATGGGAGCTATTCATGCTCATCCGAAAATGGCGATCGCTGCCTTGGATAGTGGCGCTAGTGTCCTAATTTATCCAGGAGGTGCTACGGATGTTTTCCGTCCCCACAGTTTAAGAAATAAAATTCATTTTGCCGGTAATCAAGCTTTTGTTAAACTAGCTTTACAGTACGAAGTGCCGATTATTCCCGCCATCTCCCACGGCGCTCACTCGACCCTGTTTGTCCTCGACGATATTTATCCTCAATTAAAAGAATTACATGAAAAGGGTATGCCTTGGCCTTTCGGTATTGACCCCGGGACCTGTCCCATCTATTTCGGTTTACCCTGGGGACTAGCTATCGGTCCCTTGCCGAATATTCCCTTACCCGTAGCGATACAGACGCGGGTTTGTCCCCCAATTATTTTTGAACGTTACGGCAAAAAAGCGGCCCGGGACCGCCGTTATGTACGCGAATGTTATGAGAAAGTCTGTTATTTGATGCAGCAACAACTCGATCAATTAGTGGCGGCCAATTCCCCCTGATACTATACAGGAAAGTGGGGACAGAGCGATCGCCATTGAGGATTGCTGCGGTCAGATTAACCCGCTTGTGAGATAATGAATTGTTTTGAGCAAAGTTATCAGTACAAAGTTTTCTCTTGAGATTTGACGATTATTTGGGGAATGCAGAAAATTATGAAACTATTACCCGCAGAATGCCAGCATTTACAAGACAAAGTAGCCATAGTAACCGGGGCCTCGCGAGGGATCGGTAAAGCGATCGCCTTGGAATTAGCCAGCCAGGGTGCTACTGTAGTGGTGAACTATGCTAAATCTAGTAGTGCTGCCGATGCCGTTGTCGAAGAAATTACCGCGGCCGGGGGAAAGGCAATAGCTCTACAAGCAGATGTGGCTAAAAGCGAAGAAGTGGATAATTTAGTGGACAGTACCAAGCAAAAATTCGGTCATATTGATGTCTTAGTTAATAATGCCGGTATTGCCCGGGATACGCTAATGTTAAGAATGAAATTAGAAGACTGGCAAGCGGTCATCGATCTCAATTTAACCGGGGTTTTTCTCTGCACTCGCGCCGTCGGTAAATTGATGTTAAAACAGAAAAGCGGCCGCATAATTAACATCACTTCTGTATCTGGTTTGATGGGTAATCCTGGTCAATCTAATTACAGCGCCGCTAAAGCCGGTGTTATCGGTTTAACGAAAACTTTAGCCAAGGAATTTGCCAGTCGAGGCATCACTGTTAATGCCGTGGCCCCTGGCTTTATTGAAACTGATATGACTCATGACCTCAAAGCAGATGAAATTCTCAAATATATCCCCCTCTCCCGTTACGGAAAACCGGAAGAAGTCGCCGGCATGGTGCGTTTTTTAGCCGCAGATCCCGCCGCTATTTATATCACTGGTCAAGTCTTTAACGTCGATGGTGGTATGGTTATGGCTTAATTCAGTTATCAGTTATCAGTTATCAGTTATCAGTTATCAGTGATTAGTTATCAGTTATCAGTGATTAGTTATCAGTGATTAGTTATCAGTGATTAGTGATCAGATTAAAGTTTTAAGTTTTAAGTTTTAAGCTTTAAATGATATTATTCACCGCTCACTCTTCACTCTTCACTCTTCACTAATTACTGTTTACTGTTTACTAATTACTGATTACTGTTCACTGATTACTGACAACTGAAAATGACTTACTGTTTAGGAATTATCAATCGTTTTGGCATTGTTATGGGGGCGGATTCTCGCACGAATGCGGGAGTCGATTATATCTCGGCCTATCGGAAATTATTTGACTTTTCGGTGTCGGGAGAAAGGGTAATTATGGTCTGCACATCGGGGAATTTATCGATTAGCCAAGGCGTGATTCACGAACTAAAAAGAGATCTGCACAATCAAGAGGATAAAAGTCTCCATTCTCTGACTCATCTCTACGATATGGCCCACTATATCGGTGATAAAAGTCGTCAAGTACAAGCTAGGGAAAGGACTTGGCTAGAACAAGATAATATTGATTTCCAATGTAACTTTATTCTTGGGGGACAAATTAAAGGAGAAGACCCGCAATTATTCCTGATTTATTCCCAGGGAAATCATATTCAAGCCACCAAAGAAACGCCCTTTTTACAGATAGGTGAAACTAAATACGGTAAACCGATTCTCGATCGCACCATTACCTATGATACACCCCTAGAGGAAATGGCTAAATGTGCCTTACTTTCCATCGATTCGACCATGAAATCGAATATTTCTGTCGGACCGCCTATCTATTTGAGTATGTATGAAGCTAATAGCCTAAGCCTACGTCATAAGTTACAATTGCGTCTAGGAGATCCCTACCTAGCCAAAATGCGGAAACTCTGGGAGGATTACGTCCGGCAAGCTTTCGAGGCTATGCCGAATGTGGAATG
Organism: Microcystis ichthyoblabe FBCC-A1114; assembly: GCF_050500245.1. Classification (NCBI taxonomy): domain Bacteria; kingdom Bacillati; phylum Cyanobacteriota; class Cyanophyceae; order Chroococcales; family Microcystaceae; genus Microcystis; species Microcystis ichthyoblabe. The sequence continues at coordinate 515,283 of NZ_CP191408.1, forward strand.
GCATTATACTGATGAAGATCCCAAAGAAGATATCATAATAGATTAAGTAACTCTTTGTGAATTAACTTTACAACTCGATGATCATTGTTACCTTGATGTTGGCAGGTAGTCTAGCTTGGTTTTTTAGTACCCTTGCTGGTGGGGGCAGCCCCCTGATTCTACTCCCCGTTTTAGGTTGGTTTCTCGATGCTGCCGTCATTCCTCCGGTTTTGACCACGGGGATGCTAATCGGTAATGTCCAACGCATGGGAATGTATTGGCGCGCCATTGACTGGCCCTCGACGGTGTGGTATTTACCCGGGGCAATTATGGGATCTACCCTCGGCGCTTTTGTGTTTGCCCATTTACAATTCAAATGGTTGCCGCTAGTTTTGGGAATTTTTCTGGTTTTATCCTCGCTTAAACAATTATTTCCCCAACAAGAAAATCCTTTTTTTGAGATTAAAACTTGGTATTTTATGCCCTCGGGATTTATCTACGCTTTCCTGTCAGGATTAGTCGGTAGTACCGGCCCGATGATGAACCTATTTTATATTAACTATGGGCTAGTTAAAGAACCAATGGTGGCAACGAAATCCGTTCACATGGTAGTAGTTCATGTGGCCAAATTAATCGCCTACGCAGCCTTTGGAGTTTTACATCTGCCTTTTCTTGGTTACGGTTTATTGTTAGGATTAGCAGCCTGGCCAGGCAATTGGTTAGGACAAAAAGTTTTAGAAAAAATGAGTCCCCAGCAATTTAAACAAGCAGTGATGTTATTCGTTTCGATGAGTGGCCTATTGATGATCTGGCGAGAACGCGGCATCGTCTTTTAAAATTTTGCTGACAAGGGGACAAATTTTGCTAGAATACTAAATAAAGGCAAATTGTACTAAAACAGTGTAATACGCCGATCACCGTTAGATTTGCTCCTTGATTAACCCCCTAGCTGAAAATGACAGAAATCGCCAATTTTACCCTCGAACAAGGTTTAGAACGCTACCAACAGGGAGAAAACGCTGCCAGTTTATTGCCAGAATTTAAAGAATTAAGCGATCGCACTCCTAAAAATGCCGCCGTTTGGTCCTGTTTGGCTTGGTTATATATGCTCACCGATAAACCGGAATTAGCCCTAAAAGCCGCCCAAAAAGCCGTTAAACTCGATAAAGTTTCCCCCCAAAACCGGATCAATTTGGTTTTGGCTATGTTAGAAACCAAAACCGCCGGAGTTAGAGAACATATCGAACTGGTGCAACAATTAGTTAGTTTAAACAAAGAAGTTCGCCAAGAAGTGGATGAAAATATCGCCGATGGTTTAGCTAGAAAACCCGATTGGAAAAGTTTAGAACGCGTCAAAGTTTGGTTAAATGAATAAGAATATGGAATTATCAAAACAGTTATTACTAGGCTTAAAAGCCAATGATTTTCGGCATCCCATCGACCTAGAGGCGACTAACTCCCTTAAACAGTTGCCCGGTTTAGATATAGCCGTGAGAAGTTTGTTAGGTTCCGTCGCTGAGGAATTCTTTTACCTAAATAATATTGCTGCTAGTGTTTTGGTGGGGGAAAAACAATTACCCGACCTGCATAATCTCCTCCTAGAAGCTTGCCGAGTTCTCGACTTAGAACCACCTCAATTATACATTCAACAAAACCCCGTTCCTAACGCTTATACCTTCGCCATGCGCGGCAAAAAACCGTTTATGGTGATGCACACTTCCCTAATTGAAATGCTGACTCCCGCAGAAATTCAAGCGGTAATCGCCCACGAATTAGGTCATCTCAAATGTGAACACGGCGTTTATCTGACTTTAGCCAATATTATGGTCCTAGCGGCGGGATTGCTGCCCAATTGGGGGACAATGTTAGCACGATCCCTACAGGAGAGAATGTTAGCATGGGTGCGCTGCGCCGAGTTTAGTTGCGATCGATCCGCTTTATTGGCAGTTCAAGACCCAAAAATCGTCATGTCGGTGTTAATGAAGTTAGCCGGAGGTTCCCCCAGTCTCGCACCTTTATTAAATTTAGAGGCTTTTATCGATCAGGCCAAGTCCTACGATGCCGTCAGTGCCTCGGAAATGGGCGAAATGTTAAAGGGTTTGCAAACCCAACAGTTAACCCATCCCCTCCCCGTCCTGCGTGCGCGAGAAATCGATCGTTGGGCCAGTTCCCCCGATTATCACAATTTGTTAAAGGGGCCAAAAATGGGTTATAATGATAAAACTAATGCCAAGGGCGAATGGCGAAATTGGTAGACGCACCACACTCAAAATGTGGCGAGGCAGCCCCTCATGTCGGTTCGAGTCCGACTCCGCCCATTAAAATGACAAAAACCAAGCATAAGAATTTATGGTGCGTTACCGCAATTCTAACCTAGTGTCAGCATTCTTCCCTCGCTTTTAGCGATGGCATGAATGATGATCAGTATATAGACAATTCCCGAAAGCTGTGTTGTAATATCGGCATCCTGATTTGGAGAATAATCGATGTCAGAATACTCAAAACCTTTCGACAACATAAAAAAGACTAAACTGTTTAAGGATAATCAAGCTGGGGCAAGAGTAGGGCTGGCTGGTGGAGCTTGAGCAGCTATAGCCTTAGCAGGAATGTTACCATTTACAGCCCCTGTCTTAACTTTTTGCGGGCTTGGCGGGATGCTGGCTGGAATGATGACAGAACGCAGTATAAAAAAGGAGTTGACAAAATTACTGGTAAAAATAAATAATCCCATCAGACAAAATAAATAAAATTTTGGGATAATTAGGGATGAAATTACAGTTGTGATCCTGGCATTTCTGGCGAGAACAATTGATATTATTGGTTTGATTTGCTGTTAAATCTTTACTCCTGACAACGTACATTTTAAAAGGGCTTCTTCTTGATTATTAATATTAATTTTGCTTAAAAATATTTGCTCTTTTGGTGTGGGCTTCCAAACAAATAGTCCTGTTTCTAAATTGGTCTGAAAGAAAGCATTGGCAAGAGATGTAATCACTAAATCAAAATCTGTTTTAATATGAAGGTATTCCTATCAATTTAGACCTTTTGTGTTCGGTAATTCGATTTGTAATTTTCCTACGCGAGAATGGGTATTTTTTCAAAAAAGATCAAGTTGAACTTCAAAAAAAGGTTTTCTAATTATTAAAGGAGGATCACCGATTTCTCCAGAGAGTTTCAGCAAGCCATCATCAAAAGTATCTAAAACATCCACTCTGGCTTTAATTGCCGTCGCCACATGAGTTGCATCTTTAGGTTTTAGTGCCTGATATTGCCACATCAATTCTCTGGCTAGTTCGCCAACTTTTCTGTCCACATCATAAATATAAATCCACTCATGTCGGAAAAAATCAGAGATTTTTTCCTCACTTTCTTTAGGTAATTTTGGCTGTCCTTTTTCTAATTTCACCACTTCAATAAAAGTAAGAGCAGAAGTCACAATTATTACCTGACCATTTTCAGCTGCTTTGAGAACAGAAATACAATCATTAATTTTATCCTTTTCATTTTTCAGGAAAGCTAAAAAAACACAAGAATCCCAGTAGTGTAGCTTTTTTGTTGGACGAATCACTTACTTCCTCCCCAAATTCCGATCATTTCCTCAATGGTAGGTAAATCTTTTTCCTGAGGAAAAAGATCAATTGACTCAACTTTAATACCGATTTTTTCCCCATCTTCTCTAGAGGTAACTATCCCCGATACAGAGACTCTTTTTTCTAGATATTCTTTGATATTATCAAGTAAATTTGGTTCAAAGTAACATTTAACACTTTTATTAGTCAATAAATTGTAAACTCTAAAAATAGGTTGACGACTTACATCAATAGCTTTAAGCACACCTTCTACAGTACCAAAACTTTGATATTTTCCCCCGATAATTTCATCAACATTAGCAATCAAAGCTTGATTCAAGTCGATACACCTCGAATCAAAGCCCAATTGCACCATAAACTCATCTCTTTTTGCCAATATTGCTAATGATCGCGCACTTTCTAAAGCTCGATCAGAAAAATACTCAGGGCGAATCGGATGTTCTAAAATTGTTACTATTCCCCTTTCTACAGTCTTAATAACTTCAGAAATTTGACTAGGTGTAATCTGATCTTGAGGCATTCCTTCTAAAGTAAGATGAATGCTGCCACTATGAATTTGAGAGATTCTCCAATTTATCAGGGGGCGATTTTTGTTAGCAAGGGTTTTATCTACTTCATGGAGTAGTATTGCTAATTGTTCTTGAGCCTTGATAAATTTATCAAAAGACAACAGTGAGCCTTCTATATCTAGTGTTAGGCTCTTGATTGTTTCCTTCGATATAGGGCTTTCCCCTTTAGTCATGGCTCTAGGAATCGTGATAATTATCTCAAGTGTAAAGGTTTTGGCTAACTACTAAAGCTTCCTACTTTACATTTTTACATGAACTAACCCTAAAGCCTAAACTAGGTTGACCTATAACCACAAAAAAACCCGCTTGCGCGAGCTTTTTCCACAAAACCAAAGTTTTAATTAACCTAACAACGCTTTTGCCTTCGCTACCACGTTATCCACGGTAAAACCAAACTTCTCTGACATTCCTAGAGAAAATATCGTAATTTTGTTAAAATAATCTCAAAGAAAAGCCTCTAAAATCAAAGGTAATGTCCAAAATCGCTAAAAAACTTAGTAATTCTCCTTTTCGTTATCCTGGCGGTAAATTTTATGCCCGTAAGCTAATCTTAGCTTGTCTTCCTAGTCACCATAAGTATTGTGAACCCTTTGCGGGGGGAGCATCTATATTCTTTGCTAAGGAAAGTGTAGCAGAGAATATTCTCAATGACAAAGATGAGGAATTAATGAACTGTTATCGACATATCAAAGATCATCTTGATAGTCTAATTGAATTATTAAAAGATCTAAACGCTACCAAAGAATTACACAATTATTATAAAAATGAATTTCAACCAGCCAATGACCTAGAAAGAGCCATGCGTTGGTATTATCTAAATAGAACTTCCTACTCAGGAATTATGAAACTTGAAAATTGTTATTGGGGCTATGGTGATAAGTATTCTATGCGTCCTGAAAACTGGCCTTCTCACCTAAAAACCACTTCGGAAAAACTGCAAAATGTCAATTTATCTTGTTTAGATTTTGAAGATTTAATCAATCAATTACCCGATGATTACTTTTTATTTGTCGATCCTCCTTACTTTCAAGCAGATCAAAATAAATTCTATTCCTGCTTCTTCAGTCTAGAAGATCATGAAAGGTTATGTAAGACGTTGAAAAAACATCAACATCGATTTAAATTTCTTTTGACTTATGATAATTGCTCCGAAATTAGAGAAATGTATGATTGGTGTATTTCTTTACAAGATAATGAATGGAATTACACTATTAATCGAACTGATGATCAAAAAAATGGTTTAAAATTAGAACATGGTTATCAGAGTGAAAGACGCAAGGGCAAGGAGGTATTTATTGCTAATTATGATCTTCAGAAACCTGCAAGATTTACACCTCTACAATTAAGTTTATTCGATGTATCTTGATTCCTAATTTTAATCAAGTAAATCCTCTATTTTTTCTATCGGTAGCCATGGTTGTAGAGGTTCAGCCGTATTAACATCAAAGAAAATTTTGGGATAATTAGGGATGAAATTACAGTTGTTATCGTGGCATTTCTGGCGAGAACAATTGATATTATTGGTTTGATTTGCTGTTAAATCTTTACTTCTGGCAACGTACATTTTTAAAAGGGCTTCTTCTTGATTATTAATATTAATTTTGCTTAAAAATATTTGCTCTTTTGGTGTGGGCTTCCAAACAAATAGTCCCGTTTCTAAATTGGTCTGAAAAAAAGCATTGGCAAGAGATGTAATCACTAAATCAAAATCTGTTTCAATATATTGATCTTTGTGAATATTTAGGCTTGTTGAAGGTATTCCTATCAATTTAGACCTTTGTTCTGCTGCTTTGTATCCTAAGGTTCTTGATCTCATACATTTGACTTCAATAAAAGGTCTGATACCTCCCTGAAGACGGAAACTACCTTTTTTGGCTAACTTACATTCAGCAGAGTATTTTTTGGCGTTTTTTTGATTGATAATAGCTACATCTATATCGTGAGAACCAGCTTGAGGATTTAAGCGAGGATTAGTAACTAAATAATTATTTGCGAGTATTTTTGACAGTTCATCTTGTACAGTGAACTCAAAAAACTTGCCACGAATCATAGGAATAACTTTTGGATCATTGAGAACTTCTGTAATATATTTGATATTCAAACTATAACTCTTACAAAAACTTTCTATTTTTTCAAACCATTCCCATTCAAGCTCGTTATCATGCAAAAACTGCTCAAGCAATTTAATCAAATCTTCTGACATCATCAGTATTTACATCGGAATTTATAGACATAGTGTTAAAAAGCTCCGAAAGACTTATGTTTAATGCTCTACACAAAGAAATCAAGCATAGTAAAGAAGGATTCCTTTTACCACGTTCAAGAAGACTGATGTAAGTTCTATCCAAATTGGCCGCTTCGGCCAACCTTTCTTGGGATAAACCCTTTTGAATGCGAGCATTATGTAAACATCTGCCAAATTGAGCTAAATTGTCCTTTGCCATGCTTCGATTAAACTGCCTGACGTGACCCCTAGTCCACTGACTGACAGTCACAATAGAAAAACAAAAAAATGAGCCAGATTTTTCTGACTCATTACAGCTAAGATTTCAGGTAATTAACCTAACAACGCTTTTGCCTTCGCTACCACGTTATCCAGGGTAAAACCAAACTTCTCTAGAATCACACCTCCTGGAGCAGAAGCGCCGAAGGTATCAACCCCCAACACATCCCCCTCATCGGTGATGTAGCGATGCCAACCCATAGTTGAACCCGCTTCCACCGCAAGACGTTTTTTCACTGCTTTCGGCAGTACCGATTCTTTGTATTCTGCCGATTGTTCCTCAAATAGCTCCCAACAGGGCATAGAAACGACGCGAGCTTTAATTCCTGCTTCTTTCAACACCGCAGCCGCTTTATCGCAGAGATACAACTCGCCCCCCGTACCGATGAGAATGACATCGGGAGTACCTTCACAATCGGTGATAATATAAGCACCTTTAGCCACACCCGCAAGGGAAGTTCCCGCTAAATTGGGCAGATTTTGACGGGAGAGAGCCAATAAAGTCGGGCGTTTCTTTTCGCTCACCGCTACTTTATAAGCGCCAGAAGTTTCCGTACCATCTCCCGGACGCATGACTAACAGGTTAGGAATAGCGCGCAGAGAAGCAACGTGTTCCACGGGTTGGTGAGTCGGTCCATCTTCCCCTAGGGCAATGGAATCGTGAGTCATTACCCAGATGACGCGAGTTTCTGACAATGCCGATAAACGGATAGAATTCCGCATATAGTCGGTGAAAATCAGGAAAGTCGCCCCGTAGGGAATCAATCCCGTGTTATGGAGAGCAATACCGTTACAAATCGCCCCCATCGCGTGTTCCCGCACGCCAAAATGGACGTTACGCTCCTGATAACTGCCTTTTTGGAAATTACCAAAATGCTCTAATTCGGTGTAGTTAGAGTGGGTTAAATCCGCTGAACCGCCGATTAAACCGGGTAAAACCCCCGCAAGGGCATTTAAGCAGATTTCCGAGTGTTTACGACTAGCGAGCGCCTTATCTTCGGGTTTATAAACCGGTAAAGCTTGCTCCCAACCTTCCGGCAGTTGACCGGTGGTTAACTGCTCAAATAAAGCCGCTTCTGCGGGATATTTAGCCTGATATTCGTTAAATAACTTATTCCAGTCCGTTTCTGCCGTCGCTCCCTTGTCCACTGCTTGCCGGAAACGATTTAACACCTCATCGGGAACCACAAACGGCTCGTATTCCCAACCTAAGGCTTTCCGGGTTAACTCGATTTCTGTTGCTCCCAAAGCTGCCCCGTGAACATCGGCGGTATTAGACTTATTGGGGGAACCATAACCGATGGTGGTGGTGATTTTAATCATCGAGGGTTTATCGGTGACAGCTTTGGCAGCCGCGATCGCATTAGCAATGGCATCTAAATCGGTGTTACCATTCTCGACGTGCTGAACGTGCCAACCGTAGGCTTCAAAACGCTTGCTCACGTCTTCGGTAAAAGCGATATCGGTGGAACCATCGATCGAGATATGGTTATCATCGTAGAGAGCGATTAACTTGCCTAAACCCCAGTGACCGGCTAAAGAACAAGCTTCCCCGGAAATCCCCTCCATATTGCAACCATCACCCAAAATGACATAGGTGTAATGGTCGATAATTTTGGCATCCAGTTTATTGAAACGGGCCGCTAAATGGGCCTCTGCTAGGGCCAAACCGACACCATTGGCAATCCCTTGACCCAGAGGACCGGTGGTCACTTCCACCCCTTCCGTGACGAAATTTTCGGGGTGGCCGGGGGTTTTCGATTTCCACTGCCGGAATTGTTTAATTTCCTCTAGGGGAACGCTATCGTATCCGGTCAGGTACATCAAAGCGTACTGCAGCATACAACCGTGACCGGCGGAGAGAACAAAACGATCGCGATTGACCCATTGGGGGTTTTTCGGGTTAAAACGCAGGAATTGATCCCAGAGGACAAAGGCCATGGGAGCGGCTCCCATCGGCAGTCCGGGGTGTCCCGATTTAGCTTTTTCTACGGCATCCACCGCTAAAAAACGTACCGCATTAATACAAAGTTCTTCGAGGGATTGGGAGACTACAACCATAATGTTTTTTAGAATGAACTACAAAAATAAGACCAGGTTAAAGAGGGAGCCACTCACAGATTACTCTTTCAGGGGCATCGACTCAAGCATATTTTCTAAAAGCTAAGGTGACGTTATGGCCACCAAATCCAAAGGAGTTGGAGAGGGCAGCGTTAACTATCTGCTGACGACTTTCGTAGGGGACGTAATCAAGATCACAATCGGGGTCAGGATTGTCCAGGTTGAGAGTCGGGGGAATCCGATCATTAGCGATCGCCATTACCGTGGCCACGGCTTCAATACCGCCAGAACCGCCTAAAAGGTGGCCTGTCATCGATTTGGTGGAACTGACGGGGATTTGGTAGGCCGATTCTCCTAAAGCTTTTTTAATCGCCTTGGTTTCCGTGGGATCATTGGCCCCCGTACTGGTCCCGTGGGCGTTGATATAGCTAATTTCCGCCGGAGTTAAACCGGCATCTTTGATCGCTAATTCGATCGCTCTGGTGGCCCCACGACCGTCGGGAACCGGTGCCGTCATGTGATAGGCATCGCAAGTCAGACCATAACCGATCATTTCGGCGTAAATACGCGCCCCACGAGCTAAGGCCGTTTCTAATTCCTCTATAATCAAGATTCCTGCCCCTTCCCCCATGACAAAACCATCCCGATCCTTGTCAAAGGGACGACTGGCCCGGGTGGGGTCATCGTTGCGGGTGGACAGGGCCTTAGCGGAGGCAAAACCAGCCAATCCTAGGGGAGTAACGGCGGCCTCCGTCCCACCGCAGATCATCGCTTTGGCAAAACCCCTTTGTACTACACGAAAAGCATCGCCGATGGCATTGGAACCAGCAGCACAAGCGGTCACGGTACAGTTACTCGGTCCCTTGGCTCCCGTATGGATAGCGGTTAAACCGGCGGCCATATTGGCAATCATCATCGGGATCATGAAGGGACTACACCGGCCCGGACCTTTTGTCAAGTAAATTTCCTGTTGATCCTCCAGCACTTTTATACCACCTACGCCCGTACCGATTAGTACACCTATATCATCGGCATTGAGAGCGTCGATAACTAATCGCGAATCTTGCAGTGCTTGCAAACTGGCGGCGACGGCAAATTGAGCGAAACGGTCCATGCGCTTTGCCTCTTTGCGATCCACATATTCGTGGGGGTCAAAACCCCGCACTTCCCCAGCAATGCGACAAGCGTGACGGGAGGCATCAAAGTGGGTGATTAAACCAATGCCACTTTTGCCGTTGATTAAGCCTGTCCAATAGTCTGCTAGATTATTGCCGAGGGGAGTGATCGCACCCATCCCCGTGATGACAACCCTTTTTAATGGCAATTCTGTCATGTTTGTTCAAAAATAAGGGCAGATTTTGCCCCAGATATTTAATCCTAATTGTCAATTTTCCCGCAATAATTAGGCGGTTGCTCCTACTTTCTCGTTAATATAATCGGCAGCTTTGCCCACAGTGTCAATTTGTTCGGCTGCTTCGTCGGGAATTTCAATATCAAATTCTTCCTCTAAAGCCATCACCAACTCGACCACATCAAGGGAATCAGCTTTCAGATCATTAGCAAAGCTTGCTTCGGGAGTAACTGTATCCGGATCCTCTACTTCTAATTGTTCCACAACAACTTTTTTAACTCGATCGAAAATGTCTGCTTTACTCATGGATGTCAATTTTTATCCGCTGGTTTACCAGACTCTAGCCCCTAGGGTCTGGGGAAATGGGGCGGTGTTACCATTTCCAGCAATAAATTTCGGTTAGCTTTTTCACTGACCATTTTTCATCTTACTGGAAGTTGTTCCCCTCTTGATGAAGTTTTTTTGCGATCATCAGGGAAATTGGGGTGTAGGGTGTGGGGTAGTGGGGTATGGCGTGTGGAGTGTGGGGAGAATAAATAAAAATAATCTCCCGAATCCTGACTCCTGACTCCTATCTCCCGAATCCTGACGACCGAATAAAAAGCAAAAATATAACGGATAACTCTGAAATTAAGATAATAATCATGGCTGACCATTACCCAAATTTTAGAATTTCCGTTTTTTTGGTTTTCTTGACTACTATTCGGCGGTGGCCAATCCGGTTTCGGTGCTGCCGGTGCTGCGACGACGGGTGAGAGTATTAAAGAGCATAATTCCGATCGCTTTGATTAGATTACCTTCCAACTCTTGGAACATTTTCATGTTCATGCCAAAAGCGGCGTTAGCTTCGGTGACAATGCGATCGGCCATGGCTTGATCTACTGGTAACTCGTCGAGGGTTTGACGATAGTGGTTTTTATAGGCTTTTTCGTCGGTAATATCTTTGAAATCATAGAAAGCTGTGCCACCAGTTTCCAGATTCATCGCTTTTTCGGCGATTTTTTTCAAGATTTGCCCCCCGGACAGATCGCCGAGATAACGGGTATAGGAATGAGCGACTAATAATTCGGGTTCTGTTGTGGCGATTTCCCGAATCCGGTCAACGTAGGCCTGACCTGCGGGAGATAAAGCGATCTCGTTGCGCCAATTTGGACCATAATAAAAATATAAATCCTGTTCTAGCGCATTTTTGCGATTGAGTTCAGGAAAACAGATTTTAGAAACGACGGGATGACTACGAAGTTTTTCCATCTCCTCTTCCATGGCCGAATAGACGAAGTAGAGGTTAGCCACCAGTTTGCGATAGGAAGTTTTTTCCACCACACCTTTGAGAAAACACTTGACAAAACCGACGTTTTCTGCCATGGTGTGAGATTTTTTCGTGCCTTCTCGCAGTTGAGTTGATAAATTAACGCTCATATTATGATCACCTGTTGGGATGAGTAGAATGGATCGGGTTCGTTACAGATGCTTACTAAAACCGCCTATTTTGGTAGATTAAACTGAATCGATCGCTAATTTTATTAAGAATTTTTACAGTGCCGCCGGGGGAGCTTAGGGGGAAAAGTTAGCTCTAGCAGGACTTGAGCGCCGGTTGAAACTGGTATTGAGCCAGATGGCGAAATTGTAAAGATTAGTGAAAAACTGCTGCCTAGGTCATCTTGGGGAGAGAGAGGCTAGGACATAGCACTAATATCGATTATCGAGCAACATTCTTCACACTTCTTATTAATTCTTAACATTCAGGAGACTTAGATCAGCAAAATTTCACAAATTAAAACCGAATTTAGCAATCATGCTTATAATCAGTACAGGATTCTTTATGTTGTGCTAAACTCAAGCCCTTGAGAGACAAAGCCCTAGTTGCGATGTCAGCGAGAACACATTTAGCAACCCCCTACCCAAACCCTTAGTCATAACACTCTGGTAATGCCCCGAATACTTGTAATCGATGATGATCCTGCGATCGCGGAATTAGTCTCCATCAACTTGGAGATGGCGGGTTATGACGTTAACCCCGCAGAGGACGGGATTAAAGGCCAAGCCTTGGCCGTCCAGTTACAACCCGATTTAATCATGCTGGATTTAATGTTGCCCAAAGTCGATGGTTTTACTGTCTGTCAGCGTTTGCGACGAGATGAACGCACGTCAGACATCCCGATTTTGATGCTGACAGCCTTAGGACAAACCCAAGATAAAGTGGAAGGTTTTAACGCCGGTGCCGATGATTACCTGACCAAACCTTTCGAGGTGGAGGAAATGTTAGCTAGGGTACGCGCTCTCCTGAGACGCACCGATCGCATTCCCCAAGCCGCTAAACACTCAGAAATACTCAGTTTTGGGCCTTTAACCCTGGTTCCCGAACGTTTTGAGGCGGTCTGGTTTGAAGGTGTGGTCAAGTTAACCCATCTAGAATTCGAGTTACTCCACTGTCTTCTCCAGCGTCACGGTCAGACCGTTTCCCCCAGTGATATTCTCAAGGAAGTCTGGGGATACGATCCCGATGATGATATCGAGACTATTCGCGTTCACATTCGCCATCTGAGAACGAAACTAGAACCCGATCCCCGCCACCCTCGCTATATTAAAACCGTTTACGGTGCGGGTTATTGTCTGGAGTTACCCACCAATGAACAGGTGGTGCTTGATTCATCGGCGGCAACAGTTTAAACGGGGAGCGATTGTCTAAATAGGCAATAGGGACTATTGTTTCCTCGCTCCTCCTCCTCTTCAGATTGAGAAGGTTTGACCGGCGGTTCGGTTTTGATGGCTATGGCTGAGGCCTCTTTTTGGCCCTGACTATAACCAGGGGAAAACACCCCTAGCAAGTCAGGACAATGGCGGGAGTAATTACTGGTTGAATTTAGTATCAGCAGAAGTCTCTCGCTTTTAGCCATGGGACGGCGCTTTTAAACGGGAGAATTACTTCGCCTTAGGGTTCCCCTCATGAATGCTGAATATATGGGGTTTGCTGAAAAAGTCGCTCAAAGAATTATGCTATTGAGTGCCAATAAGTAGGGAGACGCAATTGTTTGTAGGATAGGTTAGCGGTAGCGTAACCCATGCAGGCCGAGTGCCGATTACAATAACGATAGACTCCTATTATCTCTTTTAGCCAATTGTGGGGAGAAGGCGAGGGGAAAACTCGCCTATTTTCAGGGTTTATTGACCTTCCCGACCGATTTGACGCTCGATAGTTTCGATAGCGGCATTTAATCCCGCTAGACGGGTTTCGAGGTCGTCGCGCATCCATTTGAGGAATGTTAATTTACGCTCTTGACATTCTTGGCGGGAAGTGCTGCCACAAGTGTTGAAGAAAAAGGGAAACATAGATCTAAGGGGTCTGCTATAACTCTACGTCTCCTATCTTGACGAAAATTTTCAAAAAAGTCTAACCGTTAAGTCGCCATAATAACCAGAGACCTAAACCAAAACCGAAAAAGTTAGGCAGCCAGGCAGCTAGGAAGGGGGAGAGGGTGGCGGTTAGTCCCAAGCTGCCGACAAGGAAGTTTAAAAGATAATAGAGGAAAACAATGGCGACACTGAGACCGAAACTGGTTCCCCGACTGATTCTTTGCGGTAGAGAACCCAAGGCACAGCCGATGGTAGCAAAGACGATACAGACAAAGGGAAAGGCGATTTTTTGCTGGATTCGCACTTGAAAAAACCTGACTCTTTTCTCATCGCCACTGAGTTTGAGCAGTTGCACATATTCGATCGCCTGTGGTATGTTCATCTCGTAGGGATCGCGGCTTTGACGAGCAAAATCGAAAGCAGAGCGAGATAAAGCGATTTTTTCGGTTTTAAAGGGGATAACTTGGCTATAGGAGGCGTTAGGGGGGGTTAATTCATAGATAATGCCGTTAAAAAAGTCCCAGACGTTATCGACGGCATTCCAACGGGCCGAATCGGCGATAATAATTTGATTTAATTCTTCTTTTAGCCAACGGATAACGGTGACGGTTTTCATCTTTTCACCGTCGAATTGTTCGGCATAAAATAAACTTCTTAAATTGCGATTAATCGTACCATTTTCTAGGGTTTTTATTTCATAATCGGGATAATAAAAGTCTTTATTTTTCCAAAAATTTGCTTCTTTATTAATTTTCTGCACTAAAATTTCTGTGGCTCGATAATTAGCATTAGGAACCACATATTCGTTCAATAAAAATGTTACCACTGTAACTATTAAACTCAGGCAAAAAGTGGGTATAAAAAGACGGTAAAGAGTGACTCCACAGCTTTGCAGGGCAACGGTTTCACTATCACTACTTAAACGACCGTAGGTGATTAAAGTGGCCAGCAAAAGAGAAACCGGCAGGGAATAAGTAACAAATTCTGGCACTTTTAACAGGAGAATTTCTAGGGCCGAGACAAGGGGTAGATTAGCATCAACTACCTGATTAGCTAAATCGGAAAGATTGCCGATCGCTACTCCCAAAGAGGCAAATAAACCAACACTAAATAAAAATGGGGGTAGTAGTTGGCTGATCAGATAGCGATCAATGAGGGCAATACCTCCATTTACCCAGTAAGAAATCTTTTTCTTAATCATTGATTTTGGTTAACTCACTCCTCTTTCATCCCATTTCCTAACCCGCAGCCGTCTTGCCTATCCCTTCGGTTAGCCTATCATATTTTGTCTTTGACGAAAAACACCGCCGGAGGTTGTATGATTGCGGGGAGAGTGGACAGAAGTAAGGATTTGGGTAAGTGTAGATAATTTTTCTGTTCCTATTCCCCGATCATCCCTAGGTGAATTATGCTGCTAAACTGGCAAACTTTTACTATTCATAAACGAGTACCTTTAACGATTAGTCGCGGCACTACCAGCGAAAATACTAATATCTGGCTGCAAATTAGCGAGGAAAATATCGAAGGGTGGGGGGAGGCATCCCCTTTTAATATTACCAGCGAGGAGAAAAAACCCGATAAAATCCTGCAAGAATTAAACTCGATCGCTCCTATTTTACAATCTTTTCACCCCTGTCAACGCCAAGAAATTGAAAAAATTTTATGGCAAAATCAGATATCTTCGGCTACTCGTGCCGCTATTGATACGGCACTGCACGACTGGTTAGGCAAAAAAGCTAATTTACCTCTCTGGCAAATTTTTGGACTCGATCGCTCTTTAATTCCGCCGGTTTCTGTTACTATCGGTTTAAATTCTCCAGAAAATGTGGGGAAGAGGGTGTTAGATTGGCTAGAAATCGGCGATTTTAGCTTATTAAAGGTCAAATTAGGCTCACCGGACGGGATAGAAGCCGATCGAGCTATAATTCTGGCTATTAAAGAAATTGTCCCCCATTTGCCCCTAACTGTCGATGCTAATGGTGGTTGGAGATTTAGCGATGCGGTGAAAATGTGCCAATGGTTAAAGGAAAAAGGCGTTATTTATGTGGAACAACCCCTATCCGTGGGACAAGAACGAGATTTAATTGATTTATACCAAAAATCGCCCCTACCTATCTTCGTCGATGAAAGCTGTTTTTCTAGTCAAGATATCCCGAAACTGGCCGATCGAGTCCACGGCATTAATATTAAACTAATGAAAGCCGGTGGATTAGCCGAAGTGCAGAGAATGATTCATATTGCCCAAGCTTGCCAACTGCAAATTATGTTCGGATGTTACTCTGACAGCAGTTTAGCCAATACTGCCCTAGCACATCTTGGCCCGCTTGTCAACTATCTTGACCTAGATAGTCATTTAAATTTACGCGATGATCCCTTTACGGGTTTAAGCTTAGAAAAGGGACGTTTACAACCAAATAATTCACCCGGTTTGGGTGTTAGTTTACGGACAGAAGATGACTAATTATTTGACTCCTGACAAGAAAGTAGCGATTCTTCTCCACGAAGGAATCAAAGGAACTCGCGGCAAAACTGGGTTAAGTTATCTGCGTTACGGAAAAGCGCAGGTAGTGGCGATTATTGACGCAGAAAGCGCCGGCAGTACCTTAAAAGAAGTGGCCGGAATCGATCGCCCCTTGCCGATTGTTGCTAATGTTAGGGAAGCTCTAACCTATCATCCCGATACCCTGTTAATTGGCATCGCACCCTCAGGAGGCATTTTACCACCCCATTGGCTAGAAGAAATCAAAGAGGCGGTAAATACAGGGTTATCCCTCGTTAATGGACTCCATACACCCCTAAAACCCCTTTTTTCTCAGCTTAAACCGGATCAATGGATTTGGGATATCCGTCTGGAACCCCAAGACTTAAAAATTGGGCAAGCGCGGGCGAAAAATTTAACCTGTCAGCGTATTCTAACGGTAGGGACGGATATGAGTGTGGGCAAAATGTCCACTAGCATCGAATTACACCGATTTGCCCAAGAAAAAGGGCTAAAATCGCAATTTTTAGCCACTGGACAGGGGGGAATTATGATCGCGGGAAAAGGTGTACCCTTGGATGCGGTGCGCGTCGATTATGCTGCTGGTGCGATCGAGGCTTTGGTGTTAGAATCAGCAGAAAATAACGATATTCTGTTTATTGAGGGTCAAGGCTCCCTATTACACCCTGGATCCACTGCTACCTTGCCCTTAATGCGTGGCAGTCAACCAACGGGGTTAATTCTCGTCCATCGCGCTGGACAAATTCATATCAAAGATCTACCCGATATTCTCATCCCTCCCCTAACGGAAGTGATTAAACTCTGCGAAATGACTGCCAGCGCTGGGGGAAGTTTCGGGGAGGTGAAGGTAAAAGGGATTAGTTTAAATACTTTTCATCTTAGTCCGCAGGCGGCAGTTAAAGCTATAGAAACTGTGCGGGAGGAAACGGGGTTATTTTGTACCGATGTTGTCCGTTTTGGCGCTCAAGGGTTATTATCAGTGATCAGTGAGCAGTGAGCAGTTATCAGTGATTAATTCAATCACTGTCAATGATAGGTGATGCGTTACGACTAAATCTGGATGTTGTCAAATTTTCTCTTGACAAAGGCGACTTGACAGGATACTATATTCATAATGGAAAATCCGTGCGCCTACAGACCCTATTTTCCAACAGTCTTAACTATGATTTATGTGATTATGTGATTGACTATGATTCGTTCATTCAATCAATCTTCATCTCTAATCCACTCTTAACTAGCTCCCTAGTCATAGTCCATCAGATGATTACATCAACCACTGTCGATGGTGGTGGGTTACTGGACTAGGTAATAGGTGTAGGGGTAATTCATGAATTACCCCTACAATAACGTTTGTCTGGATGTTGTTAAATTTTCTCTTGACAAAGGCGACTTGACAGGATACTATATTCATAATGGAAAATCCGTGCGCCTACAGACCCTCTTTTCCAACGCTCTTAACTATGATTGGTTCATTCAAGGCTCTCTTGGATTTGGTGGGTAAAATGTATTCTAAGATACAGTCCTGCTGGCGAGGGAATGGAAGGAACCACAAAGGCACAAAGGACACAAAGATCGATTATGTTGTAGGTTAAGCTTATCGCACAGAACCTGGAAGATTCCTATAATAAGTCTAAGCTGTGATTTGAATGATTGAGTGAATGCTATGATTGTGTTGTATTTGGCAAGTCTTTATCAATGATCAATTATAGTCTATCCCATAATTCCATAAATCACAGTTAAGGCGATGGATGTTGCTGTTGTCGCATTATTTGTAAGTTTTCCCGAATTGTAACAGTATTAGGATGATTCTCCCCTAATGCTTGGGTAGCAATATTAATCGCTTCTAGATAGAGAGGTTCTGCTTCTGTGTACCTGCCTTGGGAATAGTACAATCCTGCTAAATTGTTGAGGGAAGCTGCCACATCGGGATGATTGTCTCCCAAGAGTCGTTTTCTCAAATCTAATGCTTCTACAAGGAGAGGTTCCGCTTCTTTGTACCTGTCTTGGGAATAGTATAATGCTGCTAAATTGTTGAGGGAAGTTGCCACATGGGGATGATTGTCTCCTAAGAGTCGTTTATGCAAATCTAATGCTTCTAGATAGAGAGGTTCCGCTTCTGTGTACCTGCCTTGGGATTGGTACAATAGTGCTAAATTGTTGAGGGAATTTGCCACATCGGGATGATTGTCTCCTAAGAGTCGTTTTCTCAAATCTAAAGCTTCTAGATAGAGAGGTTCTGCTTCTGTGTACCTGCCTTGGGATTTGTACAAGTATGCTAAATTGTTGAGGGAAGCTGCCACATCGGGATGATTGTCTCCTAAGAGTCGTTTTCTCAAATCTAAAGCTTCTAGATAGAGAGGTTCTGCTTCTGTGTACCTGCCTTGGGAATTGTACAAGTATGCTAAATTGTTGAGGGAAGCTGCCACATAGGGATGATTGTCTCCTAAGAGTCGTTTATGCAAATCTAAAGCTTCTAGATAGAGAGGTTCTGCTTCTGTGTACCTGCCTTGGGAATCGTACAATCCTGCTAAATTGTTGAGGGAAGTTGCCACATGGGGATGATTGTCTCCTAAGAGTTGTTTTGTCAAATCTAATGCTTGTAGATAGAGAGGTTCCGCTTCTGTGTACCTGCCTTGGGATTGGTACAATAGTGCTAAATTGTTGAGGGATTGTGCCACATCGGGATGATTGTCTCCTAAGAGTCGTTTTCTCAAATCTAATGCTTCTAGATAGAGAGGTTCCGCTTCTGTGTACCTGCCTTGGGATTGGTACAATAGTGCTAAATTGTTGAGGGAATTTGCCACATCGGGATGATTGTCTCCTAAGTGGGTTCGAGTTGCGGTTAAACAATCTTGATAGTAGGGTTCTGCAGCAGCATACAATCCTTGTCCTTCATAATAACGAGCTAAACCTGTATAGGACCAAAATAAATCCTCATCAGCAATATATTCTGAATATTCCTTGACAGATGCTTGCAGATGGGGAATGAAAGGTGTAAATTCTTCAACTTTTTTCAGAGTCGGATTCTGGGGCATTTCCGCCGATTTCTTCGCCATAATAATACAATAACGGCGTTTTGCGGGTTCTGCGTGGGATGATGCTTCTAACTTATCCCGAAAATAGCGACGCAGCAGGGTATGAATTTCATACCAACCATCACCCGTATCCTTAACCAAACTCAGATGGACTAAACTATCGGTTAACCATTCCTCCACTGTATCCCCATCCTCATCGGGAAATAAATCCAGAATCATCCCCTTGGGAAAGGGCGCAAGAGCGAATAAACTGAGGTAAAGTGCCAAAATTTGGGCTTCTGGTTCGCTGTTCAACTCCTCCCAACTGAGATTAAAGGCAGCTTTCACCCCTCTTTCCCCAGTCATTTCTGTATCAAACTTGGGATTTTTGGCTAAGATTGGCTCATCTAAGCCTTTTTCGGCTAATTTCTGCCGTATTTTGCTAATTTTCCAATCCTGTCGCTGTTTTAGCAGCCTTGCCACCAATTCTAACCCCAAAGGTAAATAACCTAAATCCTGACAAAGTTCTTTAGCTTGTTCTAACTCGGCATCAATGCGTTCATTTCCTAGATAAATTTCTAATAATTTTAATGCCTCTTCTGCTGTTAACAGGCCTAGGTTTATTGTATGTATTGCTTGTGATAAATAGTGAAAGCGAGTTGTAATTAATACCTTAAAGCGTTTATCTTGTTTTGGTGGTAAGTAAGGCTGAATTTGTTCATAATCTCGTACATCATCAAAGATTATCAATACATCTCCTTCTATCCAATGTTGCCAACAGTAGCGGACTCGTTCCGTCAATGTGCCTTGATCTGGTAGCATTAACTTAAGATATTGACTCGCAAAGTCAACAATCTGAATCCCTGGGTCATTATTGAGGGCATTTAACCAACATATTCCCCCTAAAAAAGTTTTATTATCCCACTCTCTCCAAGCATACTGTAACGCTAATTCTGTTTTTCCAACTCCCCCCATCCCACTTAAAGCAATCATTGTATATTGATTATCTTCATTTAAAAAGTCATGAATTTGTTGTAATTCCCTTTCTCTACCAATAAATTCCCTACTCCCACGATTCGGTAAATTATGATTAGATAAAACATTGATTTTATCACCAACTACATTGTCACCGTTACCATAAAAACCATGACCCGAAAATACGTTGAAAATATTAAGAGTATCTTCTGTGAGGAACAACCGCAACGAAAACCAAGAGTTTAAATCGGGCATAACTCGAATTGCTGTACTATGAAATGGACGAGACATCCACCAGATTTGTCTTAGATTAAATTGGGCTAAATTCTCTCGATTAAAATTAATTACCCGTAAAGCTTCCACCAAGGGAATTTCTTTGACGAAGGCTGTTTCAAACCCACTAATAGAAACCACACCTGATGCTATATTTTCTAATTCTTTAAAAAGAAAATTAAACACAACAGAAGGGTTTTCCAAAAGAGGCAATTTAATTTCATGAAAAGGGATTTCTTTTTCTTTAAATTGATTCCGCAATTCTCTAATTACTTTTTGACGGGAAAACTCCGAAGAAAATTCGACCCGTGCTAAACTTCTGGAACACCTTTGACTCCACAATAACAACCGTGCTATAGTATCGGCAATACTTCCCGGAATTAATTCAGATTTATTTGCTTGATGTACCACCAGGAACACCTCCTTGAGAAGAAAAAGGAATAATATTTTGAGAATTTAAAATATCTACGACCAAAGGATGCACCCCAAAACACCGTTCACCGTTACCTTTATCTAGTTCTTGAATCGCCCGATCATTTAGTAAAGCATATAATATTTCATTAGGAATTTGTGCTTTTTTATCCCCGTCGTAAATTCGCTTTAAAAGTGCAGCTTTATCGTCATAACTAACGTGATCAATGTCAAAATTACTATCCCCTAAACGACGTTCGTATTCTGTTCTTAAATTGCTAATAGCAATGTTAACAGCATCGGCATCAATCGTTTTTTTATTATCTAGAATTGCCGTATCTGAGGCATAATTTACTAAATAAAAAATATCCCTAATATTGCCTCCAGAAGCTACAATAATACGTTCTATCTGTCCCTGCTCAAATAAGTCAGAATTAACTCGTACTTCTAATACTTTTCTCACAGCACTTCGTCCTTGTTGATTGGGAGAGTGATTTTGTTGTTGATGAAAAACAGCCGTATCTGGAATGATCAGACTATTTTCAGGGAGAAAAGCTAGACGAATCGCTGGAGATGAATTATACAATGCAATTGGTAAATTAAAAATAAGATGAATATTTAAGTCTTTAAAAATATTAGAGTATTTAATAAATAAATCTGTAATTCTTTCCGTTGGAATACCTGCTTTATCAAAATCTTCACCGATTATTAACCATTGACGTTTTTCTTTTTCTTGCAATTTTTGATTACAATCATCAAGGAGTTGATTGGCAACGAAAATTAAATCATTAAATCATTAAATCGACGAATGCGATATTCTACTACTTTTTTTTCTCTGGTTGAAGCAAAGCGTAATTCACCCTTAAGAGAAGCAAAAAGTCCTAACATTTGCGACCAAAGAGAATCCCCTTTAATACCTCCTCCTGCTTCTATTGTAACTTTGCTTTCTCTAGTTTCTTTATGGGTAATTTCTTCTTGATTAAACCAATTCAAGAGATTTTGTAAATTTTCTTCCCTTGGTCTTTGAGCAATTGCAACCGTTTGTTCGACAATTTCAATTACCATCAACAAAACAACATCAAGGGGATTAAAATTAAGAGGATCAAGATCACTTAGAATACTAAATCGAATAGCACGAAATTTATTGTCAATCTCAGCATCATTAATTAAGCGGGTTAATTCTGTTGATTTACCTACCCCTGGATGTCCCATTAAACAAGCTTTATAATAGTCTTTAGCTTCTAAGGCTCGTTCTAATCCTAGTTTGAGACGTTTGATTTTATCCCCACCTCTAACCTCATTCATTTCCTGTCGATAAAAAGCATCAATTTCTCTCTGGGTTGTCAGGGGGGAGGGAGATAAGGTTAAATGGATTTCTTTGAGAGAAGTGGCTGCTTGAAAACGAGTGAGAGAGAAGTTTTCCATAAAAATTGGCTCTTCTAGGTTCTGTGTGAGCATGGTATAATGATAACACAGAACGGGAGGTGGGTTATGTGGATAAATGACTCTTCTCGACTTTGTGTGATAATTTTTGCTTATGGAATCGCAAAATGTTTACCGGACAAGACTTTTAAGACTATTTTGACGTTCGGCGAAGCTCGGTCGAGCTGCAGAAGAAACTATCAGTATAGATCTCGTTTCCACACAGAAACCGGAAGAGCCAAAATTTAGCAATCAAAAGTTGAATAGATGGTATTTATTAATTCTAAACTGCTATTACTTTAATTTCTTCTAGCTTTGCTTAAAATTGCTAATTTTCCTCTTGATCAGCAGTAAGCTATACTTTAGACGTTCATAATCTGAGATTTATTAAACTTCTGAAATCGTAGAGTCAGCAAGGAATCCAGTTCTTTTTTATGTTTCAGATGGGCATCATTCAGACATTCATAAATGGCTGAAGAAAAGTCAGAAAAGTTTTCATAATATTTACCATGTAAACATTTCTTTTTGACAAATTTCCACAGCCTTTCAATTAAATTTAGATTAGGCGAATAAGACGGCAGATAGAGTAGCTCTATTGACAAAGAAAGAGCCAATTCTTCAACAATTTTACATTTCTGATAGCGGGCATTATCTAAGACTAGAGTGATGGGAATCATTAGTCCTAAAGCAGCTATTTTTTCAAGAAGTTCACAGACTTGAGTTGCCGTAATATAAGTGTCATTAGTAACTAGAATAACTTCATGAGTTATTGCATTTAATGCTCCTAAAACATTGAAGCGTTTACGCCCGCTCGGTGACTTAACAAAAAGTCTCTCAAAACACCAAACAAAACCGAGAAATGCTCCCATGACGAAGTGAGCGGCATCAACAAAAAAAACAGCCCTTTTTCCTTCTTTAGCCTCATTTAGTCTGGGTTCTAGCTTTTTTTCTTTGTAGTCTTCTTGTTCATCTGGGTCAGCTTTAGAAGGAAGAGAACCTATTTTTAAACATTTCATTCCCAAGGATTTTAAGAATTTCCTCACTTGGGTAGGACTTCGTTTTATCCCTGTCAATTCTTCTATTCTATATACAGCTTCATTTATTGTGGCTGGTGGATTTTTCTCGAAATATTTTTTGAGTGTTTCTCTTTGAGACTCTAATTCACTTTTAGGGCGATAGAAGTTGATTTCTTTTAATTTTTCTATTCCGCCCTCTTGATAATCTCGAAGATAGGTTAATAAGGTATTTGGCGAGATTCCTGCTAACTGACAAATTTTTTTGTGCGGTATCTTTTGGCTTTTTAACCAGAGAACTTCCATCTTCAGTTGAACCCGGGGATGAGGATGATGAAATCTTTCATAATACAGTGAGTTCTTTTCTTCTTCCGTGAATTCTAGGTTAATCATGTTTTTAATGAGTGCTTTGCTTCTAATTATGACTCTTGAACTATATTATTGTCTTTGAGTAAAAAATGCAAGTTATAACCGTGCAAAGTATAGTTCGCATTTAAAGTTCTAGTTAAGATAAGGGAACAGGGAACAGGTCAAAACAAATATCAAATTTAGACGCATAACAGCTTATCCACCAACTCAGCAAAAAATGCGGCGTTGCTGAATGACAGTAAAATTTTTCCATATTTTCAATAAACTTACCTGTTTGTTGCCAAACTTTCTCTCCCACTTTTTCACCAGTTTTCTCTAACGCTTTAGTGGCAATAATCGAACCAACTGCGATCGCTGCTCCTGTAAGAGGGTCCATAGATAAAATAGGGGTGATGAGGGTTAACTTACTTAACTGGTTTTTGGGGGGTTAAGTTGCCAACAATTAAACAACTCTTACCCCCATCATAGAACTTGTAATTTCATTTAGGCGGGTACTTCAATTTTACCCTGTCCGGCCAATCCAAAAGCCGCGTGAACCACTTGTAGGGCCCTGACTCCATCTTCCTGATTCACCACACAACTGATTTTTATATCAGAAGTAGCAATCATCAAAATATTAATTTTCTCCTTTGCTAAAGCTTCAAAAAA
Source organism: Microcystis ichthyoblabe FBCC-A1114 (assembly GCF_050500245.1). Classification (NCBI taxonomy): domain Bacteria; kingdom Bacillati; phylum Cyanobacteriota; class Cyanophyceae; order Chroococcales; family Microcystaceae; genus Microcystis; species Microcystis ichthyoblabe. The sequence continues at coordinate 539,315 of NZ_CP191408.1, forward strand.
GCGTGCTGCTACCCCCGGTTGTCCTTCCATTCCCGAACCAACAATGCTCACTTTCGCCACATCATTATTAACCACCACTTCCTGTAAACCCAAACTTTCCGATAGTTCTAAGAGGATTTTTTGGGCTAAATTAGCATCAGCTTGGGGTAAAGTAAAAGCGATATCCCGTCGGGGAATACCATCGACAATGCGACAGCGTTGGGATTGAATAATCATATCAACACTGACATTTTTTGCCGCTAAAACCGAGAAAATTCTCGCCGCCATCCCGGGGCGATCGGGGACGTTACGAATGGCCATTTGTGCCTGATTATTATCTAGGGCCACTCCCCGTACTGGGACTAAATTTTTAGGGATTTCGCAATGAGCAACTTTAGCAGAATATTCCACTTGAAAAGCATCACAAAGGACTTTAATTGCTTTTTCTCCGTCCGCTTCATCGATGACACAACTGACTTTTACTTCAGAAGTGGAGATCATTTCGATATTAATTGCCGCTGCGGCCAAAGTGCTAAATATTTGGGCAGCAATTCCCGGCCGGCCGATCATACCGGCGCCGGTAATGGCGATTTTAGCGGCCCCGGATTCGATGATCACTTCCGCTTCCTCTGTATTAGTGGGATGGGAACGTAAAACCGGTGCGATCGCTTCGGCCACGGATTGGGCTTTTTTCAAGGCATTTCCCATCACCGTAAAGGCGATATCGTTGCTGTCACCCTCGTGAATCGATTGAATAATTAAATCCACGTCCACCTGTTGATGGGCAATTTCCCCGAATAAACGGGCAGCGATACCGGGACGATCCGGAACCCTTAAAAGGGCGATTTTCGCCTGATTACCCTCAAATTCCACCGCATCCACTGCTTTTGTCAATTCCAATCCTTGCAGGGTGCGCGGTTTCGGTGCTGGGGATGTCACCCAAGTACCCGGATCCTCTGTCCAACTGGAGCGGACAACCAAGGGAACCCCGAAGTTTTTGGCGATTTCCACCGCTCGCGGGTGGAGAACTTTCGCCCCTAAACTGGCTAATTCGAGCATCTCATCGCAGGTGATTTGGTCTAAAAGACGCGCTTCGGGGACTAAACGGGGGTCAGTGGTGAGAATACCGGGTACATCGGTGTAAATTTCGCAAAAATCGGCTTTTAAGGCGGCTGCTAGGGCCACGGCCGAGGTATCGGACCCACCGCGCCCCAAGGTGGTAATCTCTAGTTGATCACTATCGCTGACACCTTGAAAACCGGCGACAACAACTACTTTACCCTCCGATAGATGACGGGAAAGGCGATCGGTTTTAATTTCTAAGATACGGGCCCGACTATGTTCGGATTCCGTGACAATTCCCACCTGAGCGCCGGTTAGGGAGATGGCCGGTTGTCCGATTTCCTCTAGGGCCATACTCATCAAGGCGATTGTTACCTGTTCCCCCGTGGATAATAACATATCCATCTCCCGGCGCGAGGGTTCGGCGGCGATTTGTTTGGCTAAATTGACCAATCCATCGGTGGTTTTACCCATGGCAGAAACGACCACCACCACGGTATTTCCTGCTATTACCGTATTTTTGACCCGTTGAGCGACCGATTGAATGCGTTCCACGGAACCTACCGATGTACCACCGTATTTTTGGACAATTACAGCCATAGTTGTCAGCGCTAGAGACTTTCTATCTTTGTTCAATCTCCAACTTATCAAAATTCCTTAACGATAAGTGGTTTTGGTTAACATTCCTTATGTTTTATCAAATGCCGACTATCTAAATTAGTCCTTAAGACTGCACCGGAGAAGGGAGCGCCAGAGCTAGGTTGAGGCAGTCCGAGCATTTGTACTAAAATGTCAATAGGCAGTTTAAATACAGTACAATTATGCTATTTTAATAGTATTTTTATCGTTTCCTCGTCTTATTTCTGCGTTTATTAGGTGGATATTATGAAAGATATTTTCATGTTAGATACAGTAACAATTATCAATTCTGATCCCCCCGCCTATCGGCACCCCCCTTATCAAGGGGGGCAGGGGGGATCGAATCTTTAAGGGCGGCAAATAAATAATTAGCTAAAGTTACTCCATCTACTCCTAATTCTGTCCTTTCTTTGGCCGCTAAAATGCCGGCTTGAGCGTGTAAATAAGCTGCTAATGCGGTTGCTTCTGGGGCATTATCCGGCATTTGGGTTAAGAATCCGCCGATTAGTCCCGTTAAAACATCACCGCTACCACCTCGCGCTAAAGCGGAGGTACTTTCGGGGATTATATACATTTTACCTTCCGGGGAGGCGATTATAGTTCTGGCTCCTTTTAATAAGACAATTGCACCACTTTGTTGAGATGCTTTTTGAGTGATATTAATCCTATCTTGAGAACCTGAGAAGTTAGGAAATAAGCGTTTAAATTCTCCCCAATGAGGCGTTAAAATTGTCTTATTCTGGCGAGATGATAATTTTTCTATACCCAATTGAGCCAAAATATTTAAAGCATCGGCATCGAGTATAATCGGTTTATCACTGTCTAAAACCTGTTCGATAATAGCGGGATTTTCTGTGGTTAATCCAGGACCACAGGCGAGGACATGATAATTATTTAATTCTAGGGGAAGTTCGGCAATAGCTCCCGTGGCAGTTTCGGGACAATCGATAATTAATGCTTCTGGTAAATGACTAATTAATAAAGATTTAAGGGCAGCAGGAACAGCAATAGAAAGCATTCCTACACCACTACCTCGCGCTCCTAATCCGGTGAGAATTGCTCCCCCTGCATAACGACGAGAACCACAGATAATTAATAAATGTCCCTGCTGATATTTATGGGTAAGTAGAGGACGGGGTAAAGGTAAATAAGGGCGAATTAGATCGGGATTAACTCTCAGAATTGGGGGTGAATCTTGTAGAATTGTTTCTAGGTCAAGGGGACTAATTCCTATATCAATTAACTCCACTTTGCCTAGATAGGGTAAGGCCAAATCTTGGAAAAAAGCTCGCTTCCAGAGTCCCAAACAAAAGGTATGAGTGGCTTTAATTGCTGTGCCTAAAACCTCTCCGGTGTCGGTGTGAATTCCTGAAGCAATATCGATACTAATTATCGGTTTTTGCCAACTATTAATTTTATCGACTAATTCGGCAATATCTCCCGATAAAGTCCTTTCTAAACCAAAACCGAAAAGACCATCGATAATTAACTGACAATCCTCCAAAGATTCTAAAGTTTCCTGAAAAATTAAGCCTAAATGCTTGACATAATTAGCCTGTTGTGCAGTTAAATCCTTGAGTTTGGCGATCGGACAAAAAAGAGATACTTGATAACCAGCGAGATGTAATTCTCTAGCAATCACGAGAGCGTCGCCGCCATTGTGACCAGGGCCAACGATAACGCCGATTTTGGGGAAATTAGCCAAAGAATAGGACTTTTTAAACTGTTGTGCCGTTAACAGGGCTGCCTTTTCCATCAAAGCGGCCACAGGCATACCGGAGGCAAAAATCGCCCCTTCAATGCGACGCATCTGCTCGCTATTAACCACGTTTGACCGATAATTGTAGCTCATTGCAGGGATAAATTGCCTGTTAACAGGTCTAGATAACTTTTTTGCCGAAAAACTGCCAATTAGCCCGCATTTTCACCAGCTAAAGGCTGGGTTGGGTGATAATAGCCAGATCATTCTGTCTAGTTTCCGCTTGACGGTGAGCAGTGGATATATTAATTAAGTAGGTAGGCGTTAAAAACTATTAGATGCCCCCCTTATTAAGGGGGGATTAAGGGGGGATCGGCACCCCCCTTATTAAGGGAGATCCCCCCGCCTATCGGCACCCCCCTTATCAAGGGGGGCAGGGGGGATCGGCACCCCCCTTATTAAGGGGGGATTAAGGGGGGATCGAACCTAAAATCCATTTTTAATTTAATTATAACCAGCTACTTAATATTATCATTTTATAGGATAATTGTCTTATGCCTATCACTGCCGCCCAACTAAAAACTATTGTTACTGGCGATGAGTCCGCTAGAGCCGAATCTCTGCGAACGATCCTTAACTATCCCGTACTAGAAAGGGACTCCCAAGGGTCAAGGTTTTGGTATTTGCGTCCGGGGGGCAACCCAGAAGATGCCGCAGAAACTTGTCCTATTGCTGTTGGTTTTTATCAGGAATTAAATCGAGGGACAGACCAAGAAATTAAGCAGTTTCTCACTTCAGAGCCACAGCAACAGGAAATCTATGGTCACTATATTGGCAGAATTGCTGAGGATCAACCTGTCATGTATTTACTTTTCCCATTTTCCCCTTTTGAAGAGGAGTTAGGGGGAATTAAAAATCAAGCTAGAGTAGCTTTTATCTTACCCACTGAGGGGGGATTACGGCAGCGGGGGATTCAAACTTTTGCCTTTGAGGATGAGGATTTAAGGGCGAGGTTAGCACGGTTACATTGGGATGAATTAGCAGATAAAATTCTTGAAAAAGCTCTTAATTTAATCCCGCAAGTTGATTGGATTTTCTATAAACCTGCTGAAACTGCTCAGGAGTTAGCCCACGAATTAGCCGCAGTTACCCAACGCATTGAACGGGCGATACCTGATGTTTATAGTCAGGAAAATCAAGGGGGTTATTTACATAAATTATTAGAGAGTTTTCGGAAAGAGTTATTGCCCAATCTCAAGCTAAATTCTGAGGATCAGAAAGATTATAGTTTTAGTGATATTTACGCTCAAACTATTGCTTATGGTTTGTTTACGGCGCGGGTATTTAGTTATGTCAAGAATCCGAAACGAGATTTTAATCGCTACCATACCTGGCAAGAATTACCAGAAACTAACCCTTTTTTAAGGCAGTTATTTAAAGATGTTTCCCAGCGTCCGGCGGCGGAGTTGGGGGATGAGTTAATTGATAGTATCGGTGAGGCGTTTGGCATCCTCAGAGCGGCAAAAATGGAGGCAATCTTAACGGATTTTCGCAATAAGATGAACCGCGAGGATATTGTTATTCGCTTTTATGAGGACTTTTTAGCGGCTTATAAGCCTCAAATGCGGGAGAAAAGGGGGGTTTATTATACTCCTGAACCTGTGGTGTCTTATATAGTGCGTTCCGTTGATGAGTTGATTAAGGATAAGTTTAATAAACCGTTGGGAATTGCGGACCCAGAGGTGATGATTCTTGACCCTGCTTGTGGGACGGGGACGTTTTTATTATGGGTATTTCAGTTGATTCATAAGCGGTTTGAGGAGAATCCGGTCGCGTTGACGGCAGGGTTAGCAGATAAGTCTTGGTCGGGGTATGTTTCGGAAAGGTTATTACCTCGGATTTTTGGCTTTGAGTTGTTGATGGCTCCCTATGCAATTTGTCATCTAAAGTTGGGGTTATTTCTGGAGGAGACGGGTTATCAGTTTGCGAGTGGCAAGCGGTTAGGGGTTTATTTAATTAACACTCTAGAGGATATTAAGCTAAGGGAAGAAAAGCAGCAGTTAACTTTAGCTTTACCCCAAATGGAGGAGTTAATAGCAGAGGAAGCAAAAGCAGGTTCTCGGATTAAGAAAAATGAACCGATTATGGTTGTTATTGGCAATCCGCCTTATTCTGGTCATTCGGAAAATAATAATGAGTGGATCAAAAATTTAGTTAATGATTATTACTTTATTGATGGCAAGGGTTTAGGTGAGAAAAATACGAAATGGTTACAGGATGATTATGTTAAATTTATCAGGTTTGCACAGTGGCGAATTGATAAAAGTCAAAAGGGAATTTTAGCTTTTATTAATAATCATGGTTTTTTAGATAATCCTACTTTTCGAGGCATGAGACAACAGTTAATTAATACTTTTGATGAGATTTTTATTTATGATTTACATGGTAACAGTAAGAAAAAAGAAACCGCTTTAGACGGTAGTAAAGATGAAAATGTTTTTGATATTCAGCAGGGGGTTAGTATTGGTATAATGGTAAAAAGCATGGATGTAAGTTAACTCATGGCTTTGCTTGATCCTAAGACGGTTATTTCTCCAGCTAAATTGAAAGATTATCTTTTAGTGTTATTGCCTAAAGATGATAAATCACAATATTTAGCTCAAGCTGGTTATAATCAAGATAATTGGGTACAATTAGAAAAAGATTTAAGAGAGCAAATCCTTACTTTAGAAGCAACTCCTACCACTAAAACTAAATATGGTCAAAAATATGAAATTATTGGTAATTTAAGAGGAGTTAATAATAAGATTCTCTCAGTCAAAACCATTTGGATGGTTACACCTACTGAAACAAAATTTGTTACTTTATTTCCGTTTGAAGGAGGTTAGAGCATGAAATTTAGTTTATTTACCCAAGTTCGTTTAATTGAAGATTTACCTGAGTATGGTTTAAGTCAGGGTGATTTGGGTACTATTGTTGAACATTATCCCAATCCTGAAGGAGAAGATGGTTATAGTTTAGAGGGGTTAATTCCTCTAAATACGGTAGAAGTGTCTGAATCTCAAATTGAGTTGGTGTCCATGGGGATAACGAAAAAACAAGCAGTTTCTTTTTAGTGTTATTTTTGCATGACAAGTTCGGTAGAACCCAAATATGTTCTAATATAATGGAGTAAAAATATGAACCTTTTGCTAGAGATGAAGCAAAAGCAACAAGTGATTTAGATTTATTAGTAGAATTTCAAAGAAAAGTTACCTTTAATAAATATATGGAAGTTTTTTTTAGAAGATAATTTGGGGTTGTCTGTAGATTTAGTAACAAAAAAAATGTTAAAAACCCAAGTTATTAACTCTATCAAAGAGGAGGCTATTTATGTCTCGTAGTTTAAAGCTATATTGTGATGATATCTTAATTAGCGGTTGGGGGTTTATTTAATTAACACTCTAGAGGATATTAAGTTAAGGGAAGAAAAGCATCAGTTAACTTTAGCTTTACCTCAAATGGAGGAGTTAATAATAATCATGGCTTTTTAGATAATCCTACTTTTCGAGGCACGAAACAACAGTTAATTAACACTTTTGATGAGATTTTTATTTATGATTTACATGGTAACAGTAAGAAAAAAGAAATTTGTCCTGATGGTAGTAAGGATGAAAATGTCTTTGATATTCAGCAGGGGGTTAGTATTGGTATAATGGTAAAAAGCTTAATGACACCATGAAGCTACCAAACCCTGAAGGAGCTATACTAGGAGATAAGCTAGAATGTTATTGTTTGAATTTTCAGCATAGCGTAGGCAAGTATAAAGCCTTTCGGTTAAACTAATGTTTGTATTGTTTATCAGTGGGGTACACTAATGAATACAGTTGAATTAAAACAAGCAAAGAATCAATTTAATGATTTATTGGAAGCTGTCCTGAAAGGTGAAGAAATTATTATTACAGAAAATAATCAACCTGTAATTAAATTAAGTCCTGTCAAGTTAGCCAAGAAACCACCGCGTCAACCCGGAAGTGCTGCGGGAAAAGTTTGGATAGCCGATGATTTTGATGCTCCTTTAACTGATTTTGCGGATTATATGTAATTATGCTCAAAGTTTTAATAGATACTCATGTATTTCTTTGGTATGTCACTAATAATAAACAATTGCGAGATAACCATAAAATTATGATTAATGAAAGAGAAAATCTGGTTTATCTTAGTCAAGCTAGTATTTGGGAAATGGCTATCAAATATAGTCTAAGAAAATTAACTTTTGATACACCTTTTCGAGAATTTATTGAGTCACAAATTCAGATAAATGATTTTCAGATTTTGCCTCTTAATTTACTACATTTTGAACAAGTAGCTCAATTACCTTTTCAGCATCAAGATCCTTTTGACCGGATGATTATTGCTCAAGCAATAGCCGAAAATGTTCCTGTTATTAGTTATGATCAGGTATTTGATTGTTATATAGTTAAACGTTTATAAAAAGAGGAGGTTTAATCATGGCTAAAATCTATCACGCTCATTTATACGGTTTAAGAGAAGATAAATATCAAATATTAAAAGAAAATACGGTTAACTCTACTGATTTTCAGGAGGTTAACCCTCAATCTCCTTTTTATTTGTTGATTCCTCAAGATACTGATTTATTTGGTGAATATGAACAAGGATTTAAACTAACAGAGTTTATGAATGAATATTCTTTAGGATGTCTTACTAAAAGAGATAAATTAGTAATTAATTACTCTATTAATTCAGTAAAAAAACAAATCGCCAGTTTTCTTGATCCAGAGAAAACGGACAATCAGTCTGCACAAGAATTTAATTTAAGACTTGTTGATAACGATATGTGGAACACAAATATGGCAAGAAAATCTGTAGATGTTAATCAAATAGTTAAATATATTAAATCCGAGTGTTTTAGACCGTTTGATAATAGATTTATTTTTTATCACGAAAAGTTTGTTGCTCGTTTAAATCGTCGTATTATGCAACATTTAGATCAGAAAAAGAATATAGCATTAGTAACTGTTCGTCAGTTAGCTTCATTACCATTTGAGCATATATATGTAACTGATAATCTTACCGATCAACATATTATCTCTGTTAGAACAAAAGAGGGGGGGGTAATTTTTCCCCTCTACCTCTACCCCGACTCCGATAAAGCTCAAGAACTCCAACAAGAAAAACGTCCCAACTTCTCCCCAGACTTCCTCAAAACCCTAGAAACAAAACTCGGCTACTTACCCACACCAGAAACCATCTTTTACTACATCTACGCCGTCTTTCATTCTCCCACCTATCGCAGCCGTTACGCCGAATTTCTCAAGATAGACTTTCCCAGAGTACCCCTCATCAGCAACGATAACCTATTCCGTCAACTCGCAGAATACGGAGAACAACTGGTACAGCTTCACCTGATGACATCTCCTAAACTTGATCCTCCCTTAGCCCCCTCTTCAAAAAGGGGGGGAGTGGAAGCCCCCCTTATTAAGGGGGGTTGGGGGGATCTATCTTTTGTGAGTAAAAGCGATAGAATTGTAGCGGCAGGACATCCCAAATATAGCAAAGGAGAAGTCCACATTAACAAACAAGGAGACTGTTTTAAAGGAGTACCTGAAGCAGTTTGGAACTTCTATATTGGCGGTTATCAAGTTTGTCAGAAATGGTTAAAAGACAGAAAAGGACGCACCCTATCAGATGAGGATATACTGCACTATCATAAGATAGTAGTAGCCCTAGCCGAAACCATCAAGTTAGTGCAGTTAATCGATGCTGCGATTCCGGGTTTTCCTATTGAGTAAATTTAGATTGATAAAGGATAAAAAAATGACAAAACAATTAACCGTTATTTTTGATGGTAAAGTCTTTCATCCTGAGACAGATATAGACTTAAAATCTAATACCCGTTACCTTATTTCCATCGTCTCAGAAGCAGAAATACCAGAAAAACCTTCAGGAGATGCTTGGGACATTTTAGAAGATATGGCTGGAACTATTGAAGCTCCAGAAGACTGGTCAAAAGAACATGATCATTACCTTTATGGAACACCGAAACGAGAGGTAAATGATGAGTAAAGAAAGACTGTTTATCGACACAGCATTTATTCAAGCAGTTCTGAATAAGCAAGACCAATATCATGCCCAAGCCTTAAAATTATTACCTAAGGTTAAAAATGCGTTAGAAGTTTGGACTACTGAGGCAGTTTTAATGGAAGTAGGGAATGCTTTAAGTACATTTAATCGTCAAAAAGCTGCTAATTTTATCAAACAATGTTACCATACACAAAACATGAGAGTTGTCAATATTAGCCCTCAACTTTTTCATCAAGGATTGACTCTTTATGAATCTCGATTAGATAAAAACTGGGGATTAGTTGATTGTATTTCTTTTGTTGTTATGGAGCAACAACATTTAACCGATGCTCTAACGACTGATCGTCATTTTATCCAAGCAGGGTTCCAAGTTTTATTAGTTTAGTAAACCTTTAATAATATTTCACATACCGAAGGAGATAAGGAGACATATCGATAATTTATTAAATCAGATTACCTCTTTTCTCATATCTTGGCGGTTATCAAGTTTGTCAGAAATGGTTAAAAGACAGAAAAGGACGCACCCTATCAGACGAGGACATATTGCACTATCATAAGATAGTAGTGGCCCTAGCCGAAACCATCAAGTTAGTGCAGTTAATCGATGCTGCGATTCCGAGTTTTTCCATCAAGTAAATATATCCAGCAAGATTTATGCTCGAAACCGTAATCCAAGACTTGATAAAACAACAACGCCCCTACTACCACCCTCAAGGGGATTATATCAAAGGAATTAATAATAACTATTGGCTAGTTTTTAAACATCGAGATGCAGAGAACCTTTTACAAAATATAGTGAGTTTTTTGGGATTAAAAAAACATTCTACCTATAAGCTATTTCGGATAGATATTAATATAGCCCATATCTTTGAATATACCCCTAAACGAGAGGGAAATATCCCCAGCATTGCCTTACTCCGCACCAGTAACTTAACCATTATTGAACAATTCTTAAACCTCGAAAATGCCAGCAAAGAAGAAAGCTTAATTCGTGGAACATTTATCGAAATAGAACATAAAAAAAGACGTAGATTTAATTTACCCGAACAGCTAGACAAATACAATCAATTTATTGCCGCCTATTTAGAACGTACTAAAATCTATAGAAGAAGTACCGCCTACTTTAATAGTGGAGTTCTCAAACTTTATGAAGAACCTCTTTTTAATTTAGTCTTAAATGAAGGTCAGATTAAACTCTTAATGGACTGGCAAGGCTTCACCAATAAACGAGATGTTCAAGAATTAGAAAAACTCCACAACCCCGAATATCGTCAACAATATATTACCCGAACTTTAACCGAATGTTTACAAGGACTAGCTGATAAAACCTTTAGCAGTACCACTATTCTAGCGGAATTAGTTAGGTTGGGAATCCTTACCATCAAACTTGTTAAAATGCAAGAAACTAGAGGTATTTATCATAAAAAAACAGGGATTTTAACCGATAGTTTAGGTAACTCTATTTTACATGAAGGCTCAGATAACTTCACTGGTGCTGCTCATAGTAGTAACGCCGAGAGTATCACCTTTTTATATTACTCAGACTCCTTAGATTTAGAGACAATTCAACAGTCAATAATCGAATTTGACCAAGAATGGCAAGAGCCAGAATTAAGCTTTGATTTAACTCAAGAATTTTTGCAACAAGTCTTAGTAGAAAAACAGCGCCGACAACAACAAATTCAACCTCAAATAGAGACAATTAGTCCTCAAGAATTTCCCGCAGGCGCAACTACAAATATTAAAATTAAGGGTAAAAACCTAGACAAAATTGAAGAAATTGAGATTCCCGATAATCCCTTAATCGCAGTAGAAATAGAGGAAAAACAACCCCATCTCCTAACAGGAACTGTCACCGTCGATCCCGAACATCCCTCCACTTCTTTAAAAACTTTTAGAGTCAAAGAGAAACAGGGAACTTATCAGATTACGCCAAATCAAGCCCCAACTATTAAACAAGAAATAACCTTACCTGAATGGGAAGAAATAGCCGGATTTAAACAAGCGATTGAACTAATCCTACAGGGAAAACAGGGAACCCCCGATGATTTTCTCTACTGGTTAGCCCAACAACGCCCCCACCTGCTCAACATTCAATCCAGTAACATTTTAGATCGACTGGTTAATCAAGACATCCTGTTTGAACATCAAAAATCCGGCGCACAACATTGTTTGAGAGTCATGCAGAACTTTGGCGTAGTGGTTTGTGCCGATGCGGTAGGCTTAGGAAAAACCCGCCTTGCGGCTGCGGTAACAAAACTCTACCTAGAAGAAAATCCTCAAACTAAAATTGCCATTATTGCTGCCAAAAAACTCCACCCGAACTGGGAGAGAGAAATGGCAGAATTAGGATTGATCGCCAAGAAACACTACGAACTCTACAATAAAAACCTAATGAGTCGTGGCGGCGATCGCTTTTATGATGAATTTACCCGCCATGGGGGTGCGGCAGATTTAGTCATCATCGATGAAGCTCATGAAGGCATCCGTAACTATAACAACCGCATCCATAAAACCTGCCTGCAAATTAAAGAACACGATCGCCAGATTGAAAGACAAAGATATTACCTGCTCCTGACGGCAACCCCTTGGAACAACCGCCGCGAAGACATCTATAACATCCTTTCTCCCTTTCTCACCCGTCCTGAAGGCTTCCAAGAATTAGGCTTTCCTCCCGAAGTCAAACAATGGTTTGCCAGCCGAGAAATAGGAATAGAAAACTTTACCGATACCACCAATATTTTCCGGCGCACCTATCGAGAACTCTTCTTACAGCGTACCCGCAAGATGTTGAGAGAAGCCACCCCAGACTTACAACTCTATGCCCAACGCCTTGCCCAATGGCTGCCCGTCCAATTTGAACCAGAAACCGAACAAGCATTAGAACGGATTTTCAGTCAGTTTGAAGATAATCTGTTTATTCCCTTTGCCGACCCGATCCGTTACTTAACCAGCACAGTGGAACAGCGTTCTTTACTGAAAAACCAGCGCCGGATGTTTTTACAACGGGCAGAGTCTAGTATGTATGCTCTACGACGAACCATTAAAAACTTTAGCGATCGCATTTCCTTACTCAAACAGCAACTCGAACAAGTCACCCCGGATGCCGAAGGGTTAAAACAATTTCTCTTACAACATTACAAATTTCAAGCTGAAAAAACAGGAAGAGAAACCGACTGGTTGGGGATAGAAGAAAATGGGGATGAGGATTATTGGGAAGAGGAAGAAGATGAAGAAGAAACTGACAGCAACAAAGGGGAAAAACGTCAACAGTTACGCCGCTCTATTGACCTAGCCACCGATAAACTGAAAAATAATCCCCTAGAAGCTAAAAATATCTATAACCGCATTCTCGCTGACTGTCATAGTGATTTAGAGCAACTACAGCAGATTTCAGTCCTCTTAGCCAATGAATTTGTCACCGACCACAAACGACAGCAAGTTAGCCGGAAAGTCATGGAATTAGTTGCTGATGGTCACAAAGTTTTACTAATTTCTACTTTCTCCGATACCGTCATTGATTACTACCGCTACATAAGCCAAAATCAGGTCATTGCCTCCAAAGGAATTGGCATGGCAATGGGCAGTCACAAACTTTACTACATCGATGAAAAATCGGTTAAGATTGCGCCAAACAACGCCCTCAAAGGAAACAACCAGCAAACCGGACTCCAGCGCCAACAATTATTCCGTTTATTTGCCCCCGAAGCCACTTGTAAAAACCCGAACGAACGCCCTTTACTAGAACAGGAAATAGCCGTCCTCATCGGTTCAGAAACCCTCTCCGTCGGTCAAAACCTGCAAGATGCCGACTATCTAATTAACATTGACCTCCCCTGGAATCCCATGGTCTTGGAACAGCGCATCGGCAGAATTGATCGCCCCAAATCCCATCCTTGCCAATATATTTACATCTATTACGCCAACAGTGAAAGTCAGCTACTCAGACAAGCGGGCCGACTAGCTAACCTGAATAAGAAACTAATTGGGGAACTGGCCAAAGATGACAAAATTCCCCATATCAGTAATGTAGAGGAGTTGGGCGCTTCCGTTTATGGGGATACCTACTTTGACGATCAAATTCTCCCCGGTTATATTGACTTCATCCACAGTCTAATTAAAGCCCGACAACTCGAACAAGAAAGTTTTCAAGAACAAACCTATCAAAAACAAGAAACTAGCCGCAACCTCTACAGTCAAAACGAGCTTTTGCATAGTGAAGAATTGCGGAAGCTCTACGAAAGATTAGGAGAAAAATATCAGCCCAATCCCCTAACTATCGGTCAATTTACCACCTCGGAATTACCCACCAGTGTAGTCGCCTTGACTCTTAATTACTTTGACCCTAATGGTCAACCAATTCCCGAACAAAATCAACTAATTTATTGGAACGATCTAAGCAGAGAAAATGATGGTTTGGGAGTAGCAATCGCCACAGCTTTTAAAACCCCTCAAGCCAGCCAGATTGTTCCCGCGAAACCAATCATTAACCTAGCCCAACAGCTTTATGAACAACTGGTTCAAGTTAAACAAAAATTAAGCCAAGACCTAGAAGAAACTGCTATTTTAGAAAATATCCAACTCAATTCAGAACGACTAAGTAGGATTCAAAAGCGCATCCAAACTATGTCAGCTTTTCCCGCCAACGTTAACCGAAAAATGGTTAAAAATACCCTAAATAAATTGAGCCAAGCTAAAGAAACAAAGAAAGTGCAAAAACTGCTCAAAGATTACACTGACGGTGAACCAAGCCAACTCGATGATCAAAAATTTATTCTGGGGTTGATTCAGGGTACAGAACAGCTTAATTTACTGACCTTTGATACTGCTAAACCTTCCAGTTTAAAACTTTCTCTTTCAGCCATGTTACTGAGAATTTGAACAGATTAATTTTTCAGCAAACCCTATAGAGGAGCGATCTTTGTGTCCTTTGTGTCTCTGTGGTTCCTTCCACTCGGTCTCGCGTAGCGAGCGCGTTGCGACCGCCAGCAGGACTGTATCTTAGAATACATTTTACCCACCAAACCTAAGAGAGCCATGAGGCAAGGAGCAAGGTTTTCTTTTCACTGATTACTGTTGACTGAAAAGACTCCCCCACAGCCATCTTACTCCGGGGAAAATCGCTATAGAATAGAGAGAAAAAAGAATTGCGAGGAAAAAACTCTGTCTTTTAACCCGATTGTCATTCCCCCTTCCCCGGAAAATCCCGCTCGCTATCTAGTGATCATGCTGCACGGTTGGGGTGCCGATGCCATGGATCTGGCCCCCCTTGCATCGATGCTGGATCTGGCTGATTGTCAATTTTTGTTTCCTAATGCTCCCTTTGATCATCCGCAAGTGCCGGGGGGACGCGCCTGGTATGCGTTAGAAACCTCCGATCATCAAGGTTTAGTCGCTAGTCGTCAACAGTTGCACGATTGGATTATTTCCCTAGAAGCAACTACCGGCATTCCCCTAGAGCGGACTTTTTTGACCGGTTTTTCCCAAGGGGGAGCGATGACCCTGGATGTGGGTTTATCCTTACCCTTGGCGGGATTGGGTTCCCTGAGTGGTTATCTGCACGGTGAACCCCATCCCCAAGGTCCACAAAATGTCTTAATTGTTCATGGTAAGCAGGATCCCGTCGTTCCTATCGCTGCCGCTCGTCAAGCCAGGGATTTACTGCTTGGTTTGGGGGTTAACGTCGAATATCACGAGTTAAATATGGGCCACGAAATCCCGATTCCGGCGCTGACTATATTACGCCAATTCCTCCGCAATCGTCTAGAAACTGCATGAATAATGCTCGTCAGCTGGCTTTGCTGATTTTACGCGATATCGATCGCTCCTCCGCCTATCCTGATCGCGCTCTTGATCGCCATTTGTCCGCTAGTTCCTTAAATTGTCTTGACAAAGCCTTGACAACGGAGATTGTTTATGGTATAATGCGCCGACAAAGAACTTTGGATGCGCTGCTCGATCGCCTGGGGAAAAAAACCGCAGCCCAGCAACCCCCGGATTTACGGCGAATTCTCCATATTGGTCTTTATCAACTGCGTTATCTCTCCCAGATTCCCCCATCAGCGGCGGTGAATACGGCGGTAGAATTAACTAAAATCAGTCATTTAGGCAAATTAGCGGCGGTGGTTAACGGAATGCTGCGGCAATATCTCCGTTTAACTGCTAATGGCGACGATCCTTTACTTTTACCGGAAAATACCGCTTCTAGATTGGGTATTCTCCACAGTTTCCCCGATTGGTTGGTGCAATTGTGGTTAGATCGCTTTAGTGTTACGGAAACGGAACAACTGTGTCAATGGTTTAATCGCTCTCCTGACCTCGATATTCGGATTAATCCCCTGAAAACTAGCCGAGAAGCCCTAGAAAATGAGTTAGAATCAGCCAATATAACTTTTCATCATCTTAAATTACCTCTAGCTTGCCGTTTAACCTCTGGTTTAGGCAATATTGAGCGTTTAGAGGGATTTCGAGCCGGAAATTACACCCTACAGGATATTAGCGCCCAATTAGTCACTTATCTCCTCGATCCCCAGCCCGGAGAGACAATTATCGACGCTTGTGCGGCACCGGGGGGAAAAACCACTCATATTGCCGAATTAATGGGCGATCGAGGTAGAATATTAGCCTGTGATCAAACGCCATCCCGTTTAAGACAGTTAGAAGCCAATATTAAAAGATTAGACTTAAAAGCGATCGAAATACATCTGGGGGATAGTCGCGATCGTCCCCAGTGGTGCGGCATCGCCGATCGTGTACTAATCGATGCTCCCTGTTCAGGATTGGGAACCCTGCACAAGCGTCCTGATATACGTTGGCGACAAACACCAGAAAATTTACCTGTACTAGCCAAACGACAGGGGGAACTTTTAGCCTCGGCTGCCACTTGGGTAAAACCGAAGGGAATCTTAGTTTATGCCACTTGTACTTTAAATCCGTTAGAAAATGAAAGAGTGATCGAGCAGTTTTTAGCCGCTCATCCCGATTGGAAAATGGCCACTCCTGACTCTAATTCATGCGTCTCAGAATACTATACAGAAACGGGAGCGATCGAAGTGTTACCCCATCGACATAATCAAGACGGTTTTTTTATGGCTAAGTTAGTCAAGGAAGTGTGAGATGAAAAATAAACAATTACTGAAAATTCTCATCGGTGTTGCTTGGATTGATGGTGTAATTCAACCATCAGAAAGAAGCTATTTAAGACAGGTAGCTGTGAGGGAAAAACTTGATGATGATCCGGAGATTAAACCACTATTATCGGAACTAAAACCAGTTAAAACTGGTGAATGTTATCGATGGTTAGAGTCCTATTTAGGCGATAATCCTAGTCCAGAAACCTATCAAGATCTAATAACATCGATTAGCACTTTAATCTATAGCGATGACGACGTGGACGTACAGGAAGCAAAATTATTAACCAAAGTGCAGAGTTTCGAGCCGACTCACGATAGCCATCGATCGATGTTAGATAAATTAGTGACGGGAATTCAAAAATTGTACCACAAAGCAATTACTGAAAGTAATTAAGGAGTAGCTATCAGTGATGAGCAGGTCAAAAAATTCCCCGATAAAAACTGATAGCCGCTCCCTAGATTTTAGGTAATAACCGTGGGTTGTTCCCGTCCGGTAGATTGACGAATTTGACCGATTTCTTCAGCTAAATCAATTAACGGCTGTAGGGCCTTTTGGGTGTCGATATCGTGTTTACTTGCGTCCGGTTCATAACTTTCTAGATAAACCCGGAGAGTTGCTCCTTTAGTTCCCGTACCCGATAGACGGTAAATAATCCGAGAACCATCGGTAAAACCAATGCGAATACCTTGATTTTTACTCACACTACCATCCACGGGATCCGTATAGCTAAAATCATCGGCATATTCCACTTCATAGTTACCAAATTGTTTACCCTTAAGGTCTAAAACCAGCTTCTGGAGACGTGCCATCATCTCTTTAGCCGGTTCTAAGGCGACTTCTTCATAATCATGACGAGAATAGAAATTACGACCAAATTCTTGCCAATGACTGCGAACAATTTCCTCTACAGATTCCCCTTTAACTGCCAAAATATTTAACCAGAAAAGAACCGCCCATAAACCATCTTTTTCGCGAATATGATTGGAACCCGTGCCGAAACTTTCCTCACCGCAAAGGGTTGCTTTCCCCGCATCTAACAAATTACCAAAGAATTTCCAACCGGTGGGAGTTTCATAACAGTCAATTCCCAGTTTAGCCGCTACGCGATCGGCCGCCGCACTGGTGGGCATCGATCGCGCCACTCCCGTGATACCATTTTGATAGCCCGGTACTAGATGAGCGTTGGCAGTTAGTACAGCTAAACTATCACTGGGGGTGACAAAAAAATTCCGACCGAGGATCATATTGCGATCGCCATCGCCATCGGAAGCGGCCCCAAAATCGGGTGCATCTTGACCAAAGAGAATTTCTACCAGATCATGGGCATAGACTAGGTTAGGATCGGGATGACCACCACCAAAATCCTCTAGGGGAATACCATTTAATACTGTACCTTTGGGCGCGCCTAAACGCTGTTCAAATAGAGCATAAGCGTAGGGACCCGTCACCGCATGGAGAGAATCCATGCACATTTTAAACTTACCAGAAGTGAGTAGGGCCTGAATGCGATCGAAATCAAAAATCTTTTCCATCATTTTGACGTAGGGAGTAACCGCATCGATCACTTCCACATCCATAGTTCCCAGTTTAAAGGAACTGGGGCGATCGAGATTAATATCGGCCCCTAAGAGGATTTTATAACTGCTAATCACCTTAGTCTCGGCATAAATTGCATCGGTGATATTTTCCGGGGCCGGTCCGCCGTTAGTAATATTGTACTTAATGCCAAAATCCCCCTCCGGACCGCCGGGGTTATGACTAGCGGAGAGAACAATACCGCCAAAAGCGTTATTTTCGCGAATTAACCCAGAAATAGCCGGAGTGGAGACAATACCATCGGTTCCCACGAGTATTCTACCGATACCGTTAGCGGCGGCGATTTTCAGGATAGTTTGAATAGCTTGACGGTTATAATAACGACCATCTCCACCGACAACTAGGGTTTGACCCTCGATACCGTCTAAAGTATTGAAGATAGCTTGAATAAAATTTTCCAGATAATGGGGTTGTTGAAAAACGGGAACGGATTTTCGCAATCCAGAAGTCCCCGGTTTCTGGTCACTAAAGGGTTTTGTGGCAACAGTTTCAATCGTCATAGTCTTTTCTTGATAGGCCGACGCAATTTTCAACTTAAGTATATAGCAGTAGGTTGACAGCCAAGAAATCGGGTAAGAAAGACAACGGTTCTATTGGGTTTGGTGAGTGAGTGGAAGGAACCACTCCAGACACAAAGGACACAGAGATCGATCGCTCCTATATAATTTAAACTGATCACACAAAGAATAAGAGAGCTAATCTAAGGATAGGGGGTTAAGATGGGTCTTAGCCAATAAATGAACCAGATTTGGGGGTATAAACCCCCAATAATAACCAATTTTAGCTATATCGCTTAATCGGCCCCTTCAATCGGTGCAAATCCCTGACGTTGAATATTCTCGCTGATGTGACGAGGTTCGAGGAATTGCAAGAGATAATCGGGACCCCCTGCTTTGGAACCTACCCCCGACATCTTGAAACCCCCGAAGGGTTGACGGGAGACAATCGCACCGGTGATTCCCCGGTTAATATAGAGGTTTCCCACTTCAAATTCCTGCATAGCTCGGTTAATATGGGCAGGAGTGCGAGAATATAAGCCACCGGTTAGAGCATAGTCGGTTCCGTTAGCTACAGCTAAAGCTTCCTCAAAATTGCTCACTTTGATAATTGCCACCACCGGACCAAAAATTTCCTCCATCGCTATTACCGCATCGGGGGGAACATTCTTAAAGACGGTGGGACTGACGAAGTAACCCACTTCTGGAATCGGCATTTCTAGAGCCAATTCTGCCTCTTTTTTACCAGTTTCGATATATTCCCGAATTCTTGCTTGAGCTTTCTCGTCGATAACCGGTCCTACTTCCGTACTCGGTAAATCCGTCGGCCCGATATTGAGGGACCTGGTAGCCTCGACAAAGCGATCAACAAAGCTATCATAGACGCTTTCCAGAACGATTATCCGCGAACAGGCCGAACATTTCTGGCCGGTGTAGCCAAAAGCGGACTTAACCGCACCGACAACGGCCTGATCTAAATCGGCACTCTCATCGACAATTAGGGCATTTTTGCCGCCCATTTCGGCGATAACTCGTTTTAGGTGTTTTTGACCCTTTTGCACGATAGAGGCATCTGTATAGATGCGACAGCCCACTTCTCGTGAACCGGTGAAGGCGATTAGGTGAACATCAGGATGGCTGACTAGATGCGCCCCCACTTGCGAACCTTTACCCGGGATATATTGGAAGACTCCGGCAGGAATACCCGCTTCTAGGAGAATCTCGGCAAATTTCGCCGTAATCACCGAGGAAGTCTCGGCGGGTTTCAATAGCGTGCAGTTACCAGCTACTAAAGCCGCTACTGTCATCCCCACCGCAATGGCTAGGGGGAAATTCCAGGGAGAAATCACTAAAGCAATACCCCGGGGTTGGTAGGAATAACGATTATTCTCGCCTGCTACGTCGAAATTATGCCCTAAATCCAGTCTTTCCATCTCGGAGGCGTAATAACGGCAAAAATCGATCGCTTCTGACACTTCCGGATCCGCCTGTTGGATAACTTTGCCCACTTCCAAACAAATCCAGGCCGATAACTCGTGTCGTCGCGCTTCCATCAAATCTGCCGCTTTTCGCAGTATTTCGGCTCTTTTTGCCACTGGAGTGCGTTTCCAAGCGGGAAAAGCCTGTTTAGCCGCTATGATCGCTGTTTCTGCCTGTTCCACCTCAATTAAGCCCACTTTCCCCACTATTTCCTGCGGGTTACAGGGATTAACGGAATTAATTTGAACATTGGTGGCGACGTATTCGCCGTTAATTAGGGGTAAATAGGTTTTACCGAGGGAATTTTTGACAAAAGTAAGGGCTTGACTCGCTTTATTTCGTAATTGCTCGTTGGCATAATCTGTGTCGGGGGCATTAGGAAAACCAGGGATAATCGGGTTATCCTGACCTAAAACCCGGGGGGCTGCGATTAAATCTTCCACGGGACGATCCTCCAAATTTTGCCTTAGGAAGGAACTATTAGCGGTATTTTCTAATAAACGGCGGATTAGGTAGGCCATACCGGGTAAGAGTTGTCCGTAGGGGGAATAAACCCGCACCCGATGACCCCGCTTCACTAAGGCTTTGGCTAATTGGTCGCCCATGCCGTACAATACCTGCATTTCAAAGCGACGACGGGGAATTTCTAAACTTTCTGCGATCGCACAAGCCAAGGCTTGCGATCGCACGTTATGACTACCGATGGCGGCGTATAAATATTGATGATTTTCCAATAATAACCGCGTCATCCGCTCATAATTGGCATCGGTGGCGGATTTTTCGTTATATACCGGCTGTGGCCAGTGATTTTGCCGAGATTTAATCGTTTCCTGATCCCAGTAAGCGCCTTTGACTAGCCGGACAGTAAGGGGATAACCGCGCTTTTTGGCCCAATTAATTAAATCTTGTAAATCTTGGGCAGAATCTCTTAAATATGCCTGTAGGGTGATGCCAATATCGGTACGACTGCGAAATTCTTCTTCTAGGAGTAATTCTTTCAGGATAGCCAGGGTGAGGTTTTTATAAACGTACTGTTCCATATCAAAATGGACTGCCACCCCTAACTCCTGAGCGCGTCGCAACAGTAGGCGAATGCGATCGCAAACTTTCTCCTTACTGCCAATCGGATCTATGGGATCAAACTGAGAATAAAAGGCAGTTAGCTTGACAGAAACCTGCACTTGTGGTAATAAGTCGCCGTCCGCTTCATCAATTTGGCTAACTTTATTCCATTTGGTCGCTTCTTGAGCCAAATGGGTCATTAAATCCAGATAACTTTGTAGATAAACTTGGGTTTCCGCTTCAGTAATTACCGCTTCACCGAGGAGATCTATGGTAAAAGCCATTTTTTCCTTCCGCAGACGGGTGACAGTGCGAGTAATTTGCCCTAGGTCTTCCCCGGCGATATACTTACGAGCTAAGGTTTCTACGGATTTACTGATCAGACTGGCGGCCGTTTGAGCCGGTAGGGAGTTAGGATCACTAAAGTTGAGGATACTTTTCAGCGCACTGGGCAGTTCTACGGAAGCATCACCGAGGTATTGTTGGAGATGATTAGCGATCTCGGCATTACTGCGTAAAGCGGGTAAACAGTCAATAAAACGGAATAATTGTACTCGTAAATTGGGGTTAGACATTGCCCAATCGAGTAATTTATCATCCCAACGCATTTGATCCTGTAAAGCAGACCAAAGACCTTTTTTTTCCCGAGTTTCGGCTAAAAGTTGTCTAGCGATCTCTTGGGTTTTAGTTTCGTAGTTTTGAGTTGAGTCGATTTGGATAACCACGGTGATTCAAGTAAAAAAAATTATCAACGGGATTCAGCTTTCAGCAAGCTACCGTCAGCCTTCAGCCTAAAATTCAGTTTTTGAGCTTTTTTAGCTGATTGCCGCTCTTAATGGCTCTTTTCTCTGGTTTATATTCTTACCGAAGGACTAATCAAAGCTAATAGCTGATCGCTTTTGCTGAACACTCTATTGTACTCGATCGAGCGGGGAAGTGGGGGTGTGGGGTGTGGGGTGTGGGGTGTGGGGAAGTGGGGAGAATAAATAAAAATAATCTCCTGACTACTGACTACTGATTACTGATTACTGATCACTGATTACTGATACCCGATAGTCCTTGTGTATTGTCGAAGCGTTTACTTATAATAACTTTAAAAAGATTTTCGGGATCATCGGTAGCCCTATGGCAAAAATTGAAACGAGAACAGAACCCATGGTTTTAAACATGGGACCCCATCACCCTTCGATGCACGGAGTTTTGCGCTTAATCGTCACCCTTGACGGGGAAGACGTGATTGACTGTGAACCCGTAATCGGTTATCTTCATCGGGGCATGGAAAAAATTGCCGAAAATCGCACTAATGTCATGTACGTTCCCTACGTTAGTCGTTGGGATTACGCCGCAGGGATGTTTAATGAGGCGATTACGGTCAATGCTCCCGAAAAATTAGCCGATATCGCCGTTCCCAAACGAGCGCAATATATCCGGGTGATTATGTTGGAACTCAACCGCATCGCTAACCATTTACTCTGGTTAGGCCCCTTTATGGCGGATGTAGGCGCACAAACTCCCTTTTTCTACATTTTCCGGGAACGGGAGATGATTTATGACCTCTGGGAAGCTGCCACGGGAATGCGGTTAATTAATAATAATTATTTCCGTATTGGTGGCGTGGCGGTAGATTTACCCTACGGATGGGTGGATAAGTGCGTGGATTTCTGTGACTATTTTGACCCCAAAGTGGACGAATACGAGAAATTAATCACTAATAACCCGATTTTCCGCCGTCGTATTGAAGGGATAGGCTGCATTACCAGAGACGAAGCGATTAACTGGGGTTTATCCGGTCCGATGTTGCGCGCTTCTGGGGTGAAATGGGATTTAAGAAAAGTTGACCATTACGAGTGTTACGACGATTTTGACTGGGAAGTGCATTGGGAAACCGCCGGCGATTGTTTTGCTCGTTATCTGGTGCGGATTCGGGAAATGCGCGAATCGGTGAAAATTATCCGGCAAGCACTGAAAGGTTTACCCGGTGGTCCCTACGAAAATCTGGAAGCAAAACGGATGGCAGAAGGGAAAAAATCAGCTTGGAATGATTTTGACTATCAATATATCGCCAAAAAAGTCGCCCCCACTTTTAAGATTCCTAAAGGTGAACATTATGTGCGCTTGGAAAGTGGTAAAGGGGAATTAGGTATCTTTATCGTCGGTAATGATGATGTTTTCCCTTGGCGTTGGAAAATTCGGGCCGCCGATTTTAATAATCTTCAAATTCTGCCTCATATCCTCAAAGGGGTAAAAGTTGCCGATATTATGGCGATTTTAGGCAGTATTGATATTATTATGGGGTCAGTTGATCGCTAAATCTCCTTCAGGGTGAGTTATCTTCTTAACTCACCCTCGTTTTGGCCTAGTTTTATGAAAAAAGCACATCGGCCTTTATTTCAGGTAATGTGCTTAAATCCCTAGCATTTATCTTCATTTAGTGGGTGTGAGTGTTTTTCCCCGCTTCCAATTGAACCTCAGTAATAGGGGGAAGAATCTTGCTTTCGGGAATCTTTAACTCCCCCACCTGAACACCCAAACTAGCCAAAGCAGTTAAAGTGGTGATGATGCGGCAAATCACGTCAATGTCCGCTTTATGTTTTTTCCAAAAATTCATAGATTTTGCTCCTGTTGCCTTATAGCTTGTTTTTTGAGGACAAGTTGATTAAAATGCTTTCAGCAAATGCTGGCAAAAGGGGATCAAAAAGTGGATCAGATGGTAGGTTGACGTTTGACGAGATTTATGTTAAGGTCTGGCGAAATCAGATTATGGGATGAAGATGTAGAAACCCTTCGTAAGGCTAAAGATGCTTATAAGGGAAACTATTCTTGTGCTTCGGAGAAAATAGAGAAAATATTAATAGAAGCAAGTCGATGGTTACTTGAGGCATTTCTCGAAGAATACCGTAGTCAAACAAAAACTTCCAGTTATACCATTCCATTAAATGTCTTGAAAGATTGGATGACAGAATCTCAGCCACAATCTAGAGCAACTAAAGAGGTTTTAGAACCAAAGGGTAAGAAATTGTACTTACAAAATAAATCTGATTTTAAAGGATTTGAAAATGAGAAGAAAAGCGAGTACAGAATTGAAGATATTAATGATAATTCAATTCATTTAACCTTAGAAGATATTAATGGTTTATTAGATTCGTCTATTTTAAAGGTAATTGGCATATCTGGAGATAGTTTGCGGTTTTGTACTGAAAAAAAATATGGACTAGGAAAAAAAGGGCAAAGAACCTCTAAACAGTCTTATATTGTTCAAGCTTATTGCGAAGTATTAGGCCTAGATTTTGAAAGCTTAGAATGTTGTCAACTTCATCATCAAAACCCAAAAGATCAACGAACAAATAATGAAAAGATTTATCGTGTTTTGACAAAATTTAATTATACTAATCTAGTAAATTTTACCAGTTCAATAGCCGCTAAAACTTTACGAGAAGGCACTATTTATATTCCCCCTTGTCCTCATACATATCGTGTTTTGTGTTTGCGTCGTTTAGAAAAAGAAATCTTGATCACTAATAATTTGCCAGTTAAACCTATTGTTTTTAAATTTCAAGGAGATGGTCAAGAAGAATGGGATAGCTATAGTCTTTGTGAACGTTTTTTAAGTAATTCTGGAGGAATTAAAAATTTAAAGACTAATAATTTTTGTTTGATTTTTGAAGGAATTGATTGTGCAGACTTTTCCCGTTTAAAGGACATTGATTCGTTTTGGCAAAACTTAATTACCAACGCTCGTAAAATACAAAATAGTCCCATTAAAGGCTTTTTATTAATGATTTGGTTAGATTATGGAGAAGGGAATGATTGGAGAGATAAGGACAAATTATCAGAATTTCCTATTCACCGCTTACAGATTGACTCTTGCTTTGAACAACGGTCTTTTCAGGAAATTATTCCTACTTTTGCTCAACAACTTCAGTTAGGTTGTGACTTACAGGATGAAACCACAGACTTATTTAAATCTACCTTGCAGCAATTATGGAAAAATAGCGATCAAGGCAAGATAGAAGACACACTGAAAGCTTTTTATCAACAATTTCAAGGACAATTATCGAGGGAAAATAGATGGCTAAACTATCCTTAACTTACACGGGAGAAATTCAACCTAAATCGGGACTTTATTATGAACCGATTCAACAGAAAATTTATCCCTATGACGCAGGTGATGAGTTAATAGAAGTTGTTAACTTGGCTATTGAATTGGGAATGCCTTTGTTACTAGAAGGTGAACCGGGATGTGGTAAAAGTCGTCTAGCTCATGCCTTAGTTTATGAATTTAATAATGGTCAGCAAAGTGGTTCTATAAAATATTATGAGTGGATAGTTCAATCTACAAGTAAAGCGGAAGATAGTCTCTATCAATATGATTATATTGGCCGTTTACAAGCTGCTCAAATTAGCGGAATTTTAAGCCAAAAAGAAATAGAAGAATCTTCTTCTGAGCAAAAAAATCCAGCTACTTCAAAGCAAAAAAATCCAGCTACTTCAAAGCAAAAAAATCCAGCTACTTCAAAAGATTGGGTTGATTTACAACCCTTGGGTAAAGCATTTGAACAAAGTCAAGATAAGCAAGAACAATCGGTAGTATTAATTGATGAAATAGATAAAGCAGATCGAGATTTTCCTAATGATTTACTTTTAGCCATTGAATCTCGTCGTTTTTTCATTAAAGAAACAGGAAAAACAATTCAAGCAAATGATCAAGCTTTTCCTCTGATTATAATTACCAGTAATCAAGAAAAAAACTTACCCAATGCTTTTCTGAGACGTTGCATTTATCACTATATTGAGCTACCCAACCAAGAAAGATTAAGAAAAATATTAACCGAACGGTTTACCGACGCTGAACAAGAGGTTATCATCAAAGCAGTGGACCGTTTTCTGGAAGTGAGAACATCACAAGACGAGACTAAATCTGAAGGAGAAAAAAAAGTTAGCACCAGTGAATTAATAGCCTGGTTTAAATCGTTGCTCAAGTACAAACCTGAAGAAATTATCGCCAAATTAAAAGAGGACAAATTACCCCACGCTAGTGTTTTACTAAAAAGCCGTACCGATGTACAAGATTATGGAACAAGAGGTTAAAAAAGCCAATGACATCCCCCCTACTTGACCTATTTTATCAACTCAGAGACGAAGAAGGATTTCTGCTGTCTATTGAACAATATTATCGGGTGGAAAATTACCTGATTCAAAAACTCGCCAATGATTCTGATATTGCTATTCAAGAAAATCCCAACTTAGACAATCCTAAAATTAAACTTCTTTGTCAAGCTTTATGGGTTAAATCCCCGAAAGAAAAAGAAAAGTTTGATCAGGCCTGGACAGAGATGCTACAATTCCAACCAGAAATAAATATAGAAATAGCCAAAAAAACACCTATTCGCCATCCAGAAGAATCGATTAGCAAAATCATAAACCCGATGGATGATAGGGAATCTCCCTCATTAGAAATTACTCCTTCTGGGGATACACAAATAGCACCGGAGACTTCATTTCCACAAATTGCCACAGCTATTGAAAAGCGAAAAAAAATCACATCCCTAGATAATCCTGATTATTATCCTATTGGCATCGCTAAGTTACAAGAAAGTTGGCAGCAACTGCGTCCATTACCCCTAGAAAGTCCTCGACAAACTTGGGATCTAAAAGCCACGGTGATGGCAACGGCTAAACGAGGTTTTTTTGATCAAATAATTTACCAAAAGAAACAACTTTATCGCCGAGAAATTATAATTTTTATTGATTGTTCTGACTCGATGATTCCCTTTGCAGGATTTGGGCGAATAATGAAGCAAACTTGGGCAAATGTTCCCCATTTTTACTTTGATAATCTGATTAGAGACGAGGTTTTACGACAAGAAAACGGTTGGGAAAGTCAATCTTTAAGCAAAGTTCTCTCTAACTATTCTCCTGAAGTAACCAGTTGTCTAATTCTTAGTGATGCGGGTGCCGCTAGAAAACGTTATGTAGAAGAGCGCTTGAGCGCAACAGAAACCCTTATCCGACGATTTAGCCGAAGATTTAGCCGAGTCGCATGGTTAAACCCCTTACCCTATCATCGATGGTATGGGACAACTGCGATCGATATTGCTGATTTAGCTGAAGATATACCCAATTTTTCCATGTTTGAACTAACCACAGAGGATTGGGAAAACTTGATAACATGGCTAAAAGAAGAAGCTATCCCACCACGTCATTTATTTAATCCTAATCAATTTCAACAAGGGGATAATTGGGATGAGGATGAAGATTTTTTTAGCCCAGAAAGCCGTTTAAGATTATTTGAAAAAGAAAACGAACTAAACACCAGAGAACTAGCGAAAAGAGCGGCTTTTCCCCTTGGTTTATCCCCTAATTTACTTTATTATCTGCGTCAACATCAAGATAAAAATAATCAAGCTCCTTGGTATGCGATCGCTGATATTTTACTCTCCAGTTTAGTCCGCAAAATAGATCGAGAACTCTATGAAATGTCTCCCGATGTTCGTAAACTATTATTAGAAAAATTAACCCCAGAGGAACTCAAATCTCTGGCCTATCAGTTACAAACCTATATTCAGGAACAAATCGGTGATTATTGCTCAAAATCGGTTTATTGGCAAAATCAACAATGGTTAGCTCTTGCCTACCTAAAACCCAGTCAAGCAGTCAATGAAATCAAACAGGTACTAGCAGAAGCTATCAAAAATAATAACCGAGTGCGTCTTGTGAGATTGACAGCTTTATTAGAAAATATATCGGCTGCTTTAGCCGATTATGAACCCTTGTTATTGCTTAATAAAACGATTGCCGCCTATTCTAGAGGGGATTTAAACCCCGTTGGCAATGTCCTTCAACTTTCCCCAGAAGACGAAGGAACCCTACAAAAACGTTTAATAGACGAAGTAGCCGCTATTGTTACCCGCGATGAAAACCTTTTTACCGCAGAAACGGTATTGGTTAATAAAACAGGCCAAGTTATCGAGAGAAAACCTGTTAAAGCCTATTTTTACGATGAAAACCTTGCGGAAGTTGGCAACTGGAAAAAAGCTCAAAACTATATCCGCATGATGTATATTCCCCAAGGAGAATTCTGGATGGGAACGGAAGATGAGGAAATCGAAAGACTGGTTAAAAAATTTGGTTGGGACGCACATAAAAGGGAAAGACCACAACACCTAGTCAAAGTCCCCGCTTTCTACATGAGTCAAACCCCGATTACCCAGGGCCAGTGGAGAGCGATTGCCGCAACTGCTAAAATAGACATCGACCTGAAGACAAACCCTTCTCGCTTCATAGGGGATGAGCTACCTGTAGAAAGAGTCAACTGGTATGAAGCAAGGGAATTCTGTAAACGACTATCAAGGGAAACAAAACCGGAATATCGGCTACCGAGTGAGGCAGAATGGGAGTATGCTTGTCGTGCTGGAACCACCACCCCATTCTACTTTGGGGAAACCATTACCGGGGAATTGGCTAACTACAATGCTGGCTATACCTACGCCGGGGAAGCGAAGGGAGAATATCGACAACAAACGACTCCCGTGGGACAGTTTCCCCCAAACGCTTTTGGACTGTACGATATGCACGGCAATGTCTGGGAGTGGTGCGCCGATACCTGGCACGATAATTATGAGGGTGCGCCGACGGATGGCAGTGTCTGGATAATATATGGGGCTGATAATCGTTCTCCGTTGCGGGGCGGTTCTTGGTACGACGATCCGAATTACTGCCGTTCCGCTTCCCGCGACAACAACGCCCGCCGCGTCTACTACCACTACTTCGGCTACGGTTTTCGGGTGGTGTGCGGTGCTGGGGGGACCCTGTAACCCTTTTTCTCTTTTTTTCCCGCCCAAAGGCCGGTCGATTTTGTAGGGGCGAACTGCGTTCGCCCACCGGCAATAATCGGCCCACCGGCAATAATCGGCCCACCCGTTTTTTGGGGATTTGGGGCGATTTTTGGGTTATTTGGGGTTATTTGGGGGGTTGGGCGCACGCGATGCGCCCCTACGGGTTTTTGGGTGAATTTGGGTTATTTGGGCGCACGCGATGCGCCCCTACGGGTTTTTGGGTGAATTTGGGAATTTGGGCGCACGCGATGCGCCCCTACGGGTTTTGGGGGAATTTGGGAATTTGGGCGCACGCGATGCGCCCCTACGGGTTTTGGACGCAGCGGAAGGCGAAAAACCCCCGCATCAAGTTAATCTAGATACCTTTCGAGAAAAAATTTTTTTGCACAGGGAGTCCTTAAAATAGAAAAGGGAACACAAAACCAAATTGCTGGTATTTTTCCTCTGGGCATGGTGGCGCAGTTTATAGAATTTAGCTGGAATTTATGAATCATTTTCTGCATTCTTTCACTGTTTTTCCTGATTCTGCCCGAAAATCTCGCTCTTACTCCCTGAGTAAACTGCGACGACCCTTAATCTTCCTGTTTACCGTCGGTTGTCTGACTAGCGTGGTCGGTTATCGTTTCTATAATCAGCCGAAATTGGCCGTCGGGACTATTTCCCCCGTCACGATTATCGCCCCCGAAGATGCCCGTTTTCAAGACCAAGAAACCACCGCCCTCAAACGCCAAAAAATTCGGGCTGGACTGCTTCCCCGGCTGAAAAGAGACCCCCAAACCACCGACCAGATCGAGCGATCGCTGCGAGACACTTTAGAGCAATTAAGTCAAATTCGCCCAATTCTGCGAAGAAATTCCATTTTAATGGGCAGGACTATTTCCAACGCCACAATGGAAACGCTGCTCACCTTTTCTGCCCCTCAATGGTCAACTCTACAAAGCCGCCTCAACTATGAAGAATCTTTTACAAACCTCTTGACAAAAGAGCAGGAATATGCTGTTAGCGAAATCCAAGCCTATCGTCAGCGCGTGACGAAGGGAAGCTTTGAGCAATTTATCGATCGATTGGAGCAATTACGGCAAATAAAGGAGCAAACCAGCCAAAATTATCGGCATTCCAGCTTAAATAAACTCAAATACGCCGATCTGATCACAGCAGCCCAAATGGGCGATCGAGAGTGGCAAAACCTAGAAAAAGCCATCCTGCAAGCGAGTCGCCGGATTTTGGTGCAAGGCATTCCCCCGGGGATTTCCACCAGTCACCTAGAGGATACCATCGCCGTGCAGATTAGCAGCGATCGCCTAACCGGTCGCCAGCAGTCTTTAGCCGAAAATATCCTTCTAGCGGCCCTGGAGGGAGAAGCGAACCTGATAGAAGATCGGGAGGCAACCAAAGAACAAGCCGCTAAAGCGGTGGAAGCGGTAGATATGGTCATGTCTAGCGCTCAAACCGGTCAAATTATCGTTAAAGCAGGCGAAAAAATTACTCAAGCTCAGTTTGTTCTCATCGATGGCTTTGGTTTGAGCGAACGGGGCATTAACTGGATGGGTTTAGGGTCAACGGCAATCCTTGTCACCAGCGCGATCGGGACTTTTTGTCTCGTTGCTCAGCGTCTCCATCGGCCTCTGCGTCACCGGGATTTTCTTCTCTTGGGTTTACTAAGTTTTACCACACCGATCCTAGCGATCGCCAATATTCCCTTTACCAATCTGGCAGCCGTGGGTTTATTAGTCAGCAGTTTCTACGGCCCGACTCTGGCCGTCACCCAAGTCCTCTTAACTGCCGGTCTTTCCCTATTCAGCATCCAAGGTATCAGCGCCGATTTAATCGCGGGGACGATAGGGGGACTATTAGCGGCTATGATAGCGGGAAAATTGCGTTCTAGGGATGAATTATCGCTGCTAGGGATGGGAATCGGAGTCAGTCAAGGGGGTGTTTATCTGCTCACTTACCTAATCGTTAGTGCCACGGCCAGCACGATCATCTATACTCTACTACCCACGGCGCTCGTCTATGGTCTATCGGGGATAGCTTGGACGGTAATCGCCCTAGGATTATCCCCCTATTTGGAACGCTGTTTCGATGTGGTCACTCCCATTCGTCTGGTGGAGTTGTCCAATCCTAATTGTAGTTTGCTCAAACGTTTGGCCACGGAAGCACCGGGGACTTTTCAACATACCCTTTTTGTCGCCTGTTTAGCTGAAGCGGCCGCCCGAAAACTGCACTGTAATGTGGAATTAATTCGCACGGGAACTCTCTATCACGATATCGGGAAAATGCACGATCCTCTCGGTTTTATTGAAAATCAAATGGGTGGCCCGAATAAACACGATGAAATTAACGATCCCTATGTCAGCGCCGAGATTATTAAAAAGCACGTTAGCGAAGGGTTAGTCATGGCCCGCAGACACGGTTTACCGCGAGTAGTCCGCGATTTTATTCCCGAACACCAAGGCAATCTCTTAATTTCCTATTTTTATCAGCAAGCTTTGCAAAAATCCGCCCAAAATGGTCAAGAATTCGTCGATGAGGCGGCCTTTCGCTACGATGGTCCGATTCCCCAATCGCGAGAAACGGCGATCGTTATGTTAGCCGATAGTAGCGAGGCCGCTTTGCGATCGCTGAAGGAGGCCTCCCCAGAACAAGCCATGGATATGATCAAAAAGATTTTTCAGGCCCGATGGCGCGATCAACAATTAGTAGATAGTGGTATTCGTCAGGAGGAATTACCAATTATTGCCGAGGTTTTTGTGCAAGTTTGGCAACAATTCCACCATCAACGCATTGCCTACCCGAAAGCAGTTTTAGAAGTCTCCTCAGCCAAAAAAAAATAAGAGATAACAGCAAAAAATCAAAAATAATTACCAAAATGTTACTAATTACTCTCAACGAAAATACTTTATCTTTATCTCCGGGCAGTCAAGTTATTTTTCCGCATCAGACTTGGGAAGATTACGAAAGATTACTGAGTTTACGTCTCCAGAAAACCTATCCTAAACTCTGTTTTAATCGCAAAACTCAAGAAATTCGGCTTATGTCTCCCTTACCAAGTCATGGCAAACGTATCAATCTTTTAAGTGATTTAGTAAAAATTATCCTTCGTCGTCAAGGCAAAGACTGGGAATGTTTTGATCCGATTACCTTGAAAATTCCGGGGGAAGCAGGAGTAGAGCCAGATACTTGTTTTTATATTGATAATAGAGAGGCAATTTTAGGCAAAGAGAGAATTGATTTAACTGTTGATCCTCCTCCCGATTTAGCTATAGAAGTGGATTTTACTTCTCTGACTGATGTAGCAGCTTATCAATTGTTGAAAATACCCGAATTGTGGGTTTATCGTCGGGAAGAATTAAAAATATATCTGTTCAGAGAAGACGGTTATCAAGAAAGCGAAAATAGTCGTCTCTTTCCCGATATAAATATCAAGAAACTTTTCCCCTATTATGTTGAATTAGGCTGGAATCAAGGTTCTAGTCTTGCCTTACGTCAATTTGAAGCTTTAGAGAATTAGGGACATAAAAGTGCGATGTCAAAAAAGAATTGTAATCATACCAAACCGGGGACTTTGCGATAGATAGAAGCGATCGATCCCCGGAATCCTACACTGGTGAATTCTACCTCATCCCCGGCTTCATAGATCTGTTCTTGCCAAACTCCCGAATCCTCGCGACGGTGACATTCAATTTTCCTCTGGTTTTGATGAATAAGAATGTATTCTTTTAGGGTGGGACAGGTTTGATAATCGCTGAATTTATCACCCCTATCAAAGGATTCCGTAGATTTCGATAATACTTCAATAATCAGAACGGGATAGAGAATAAAATCATCGGTATTGTTAATCTCTCTCTCGTCACAAACCACCGCAATATCGGGATAATAATAACAATTTGCCTCCTCTAACCGGACTTTGATATCGGAAGTGAGAACAAGACAGGGACTATCATCGAGATGATTACCTAAAACCTTGGCTAAATTGGCCGATAAAACGATATGCGGCTTTTTTGCGCCTACCATCGCATAAATCCGTCCTTTTCGGTACTCGTGCTTGATCGGACTGACTCTTTCCCCTTCTAGATACACTTCTGGAGAGACATAAAAAAAATTAGGATTCGTCACCATCGTCCTCATGCTCCCTATTCTCGAATAACTAAATTATAGCCTTTGGGAATCATCGCTCTTGGACACAATCTCGCTAGACTTATAGATCAATGATTGTCACTTGTAATATTTATATTACAGTTATGTGACAGACTAGAGATAACGACTCTCAAAGGGACGTTATTTAGGAATGAATCCCGAAAACGATTGATATCCATAGGTTTGCTAGAATGTCCAACGCTAAAAGTTACAAAGATACCGTTAATTTGCCTCAAACTGACTTTGATATGCGAGCAAATGCCAGTAAACGTGAGCCAGAAATCCAGAAATTCTGGCAAGATGAGCAAATATACGAGAAATTAGCGCAAAATAACCCCAAAGAATTATTTATTCTCCACGATGGCCCCCCCTACGCTAACGGGTCCCTGCATATCGGTCATGCTTTAAATAAAATTCTCAAAGACATTATCAATAAATATAAACTGCTGCAAGGCTACAAAGTGCGCTATGTGCCTGGTTGGGATTGTCACGGGTTGCCGATTGAACTGAAGGTTTTACAAAGTCTCAAAAGCTCGGAAAAAGAGGGTCTAACCCCTTTGAAATTACGTCAGAAAGCCCACGATTTTGCCCTTCAAACGCAAAAAGAACAGTGTGAAGGTTTCAAAAGATATGGAGTCTGGGGAGACTGGGAAAATCCCTATTTAACCCTACAACCTGAATACGAGGCCGCTCAAATTGCCGTATTCGGAAAAATGGCCCTAAAAGGTTATATTTATCGGGGACTAAAACCGGTTCACTGGAGTCCTAGTTCTCAAACCGCTTTAGCTGAGGCAGAATTAGAATATCCCGAAGGTCACACTTCCCGCAGTGTCTATGTTGCTTTCCCAATTACGTCAGTTTCAACCCCGGTTTTAAGGCCATTTTTGCCTAATTTATCCGTGGCTATCTGGACGACTACCCCCTGGACTTTACCCGGGAATTTGGCCGTCGCATTAAACCCAGAATTAAACTATTCAGTGGTGGAAACTAGCGAGTCTAATTATCTAATTGTAGCGACGGATTTAGTCGAAAAATTAGCCGACACTTTGAACAGGACTTTGACGATTAAAGCAACGGTTAAAGGTCTGGAATTAGAACATACTAAATACCGTCATCCTTTGTTTGACAGAGAAAGTGCGATTCTCATCGGTGGGGATTATGTCACCACTGATTCCGGCACCGGATTAGTTCACACGGCCCCCGGCCATGGTCAGGAGGATTATATCGTCGGCCAACGTTACGGTTTACCGATACTTTCTCCCGTGGATGATAAGGGAAATTTCACCGCAGAAGCGGGACAATTTGCGGGTTTAAATGTCTTGAAAGATGCTAATGAAGCAATTATTTTAGCACTGACAGAAAAGGGTGCCTTACTCAAAGAAGAAGCATACCAGCATAAATATCCCTACGATTGGAGAACCAAAAAACCGACAATTTTCCGCGCAACAGAACAATGGTTTGCTTCCGTGGAAGGATTCCGGGAATTAGCTTTAGATGCAATTGATTCGGTGCGTTGGATTCCTGCAACGGGTAAGAATCGCATCACTTCTATGGTTAGTGAAAGAAGCGATTGGTGTATCTCTCGTCAGCGCAGTTGGGGGGTTCCTATTCCTGTTTTTTATGACGAAGAAACGAATGAACCTCTGTTAACCGAGGAGACGATTAATCACGTTCAAGCTATCTTCGCAGTCAAGGGTTCTAATGCTTGGTGGGAGTTATCCGTAGAGGAATTATTGCCTCCCAGTTATCGCGATAATGGTCGCAGTTATCGCAAGGGAATGGATACTATGGATGTGTGGTTTGATTCTGGTTCTAGTTGGAATGCGGTGGCTAATGCTCGACCAGAATTAAGTTATCCTGCGGATATGTATCTAGAAGGATCGGATCAGCATCGGGGATGGTTTCAATCGAGTTTATTAACCAGTGTCGCTGCTAATGGTATTGCTCCCTATAAAACGGTGTTAACTCACGGTTTTGTTTTGGATGAACAGGGACGAAAAATGAGTAAATCTCTGGGTAATGTCATCGATCCCAATGTGATCATTAATGGTGGTAAAGACCAGAAAAAAGAACCTGCTTATGGGGTGGATGTGATTCGGTTATGGGTGTCCTCGGTGGACTATACCAATGATGTGAATATCGGTCAAAATATTCTTAAACAGTTGGTAGATATCCGTAATAAAATCCGTAACACTGCCAGGTTTTTACTGGGGAGTTTAAATGATTTTGATCCCCTTAAGGATGCGGTAGCTTATGAAGAGCTACCGGAGATTGATCGCTATATGTTACATCGTATCTCGGAGGTGTTTACGGAAGTTACGGCAGCTTTTGAAAGTTTCCAATTTTTCCGCTTTTTCCAGACGGTACAGAATTTTTGTGTTGTCGATTTATCTAACTTTTATATCGACATTGCTAAGGATCGTTTATACATTTCTGATCCTAATTCTTTCCGTCGTCGCAGTTGTCAAACAGTTTATGCTATTGCCTTAGAAAATCTCGCTAAAGCGATCGCTCCTGTCCTGTCTCATCTAGCGGAAGATATCTGGCAATTTCTCCCCTACAAAACTCCTTATTTATCGGTATTTGAGTCAGGATGGCTAAACATCGATCCTGCTTGGAATAATCGCGAATTGGCCGATAAATGGGCCAAATTCCGGCAGCTACGCACCGAAGTTAATAAGGTGATGGAAACTGCCAGAAATGATAAGGCGATCGGTGCTTCTTTAGAGGCAAAAGTTTTACTTTATGTTCCCGATGAAACCTTACAACAGGAGTTAGAATTATTCAACAATTGTGATAGTTTAACGGGGAATAAAGTTGATGAATTGCGTTATCTATTTCTCTCTTCCCAAGTGGAATTAGTTAGTGATATTAGCGCGATTCAAACCGCAGAATATAAAGGAGAATCGGACTTTGTTTCGGTGGGAATTGTCAAAGCAGACGGCGAAAAATGCGATCGCTGTTGGAATTATTCCACTCAAGTGGGAAAATTTGCCGATGATCCCACTATTTGCGAGCGCTGTAATGCCGCTTTAAAAGGAGAGTTCTAAGCTAAATTAAAAGGGTGCTTTATTGTCGAATAAAGTACCCTTTTAACTGTGAAAATTTTATAGATATTAGGACGGATAAAAATTATGGTTAATTATCTCAGTCAAGAAGAGAAATTACTAGCAGCCGAAGAAGAAAAGTATCTAGAGGAAGAAGATGATGTGGATTTTCCTCCTGCGGATATTATTGCTTACAATGAGCAGCGATCCTGCTCTGATCTAGTTAGAATGTATCAAAAAAAACAATTGGTTATCGATCCAGATTTTCAAAGAGATGTGGTATGGACTGATCCACAACAAACTCGTTTTATTGATAGTTTAATGAAACAGTTACCGATTCCTAGTATGTGTATTAGTCTTGACTATAAGACAGATAAACGCTATATCATCGATGGATTACAACGAATTAGTACCATCGTCAAATTTTTAACTACTGAAAATTGGAGGCTATCAAAATTAGCTGATGTAGATTCGTCTATTTCTGGAAAAACAGTTGAGGAAATAAAAACTCAGCATGAAGAATTATATGAACGCGTAGAAAATATGACTATTCCCATCACCATGATTCGCTATGACTCCAGCAAAAAAACTCATAATAATTATATTTTTAACATTTTCCATCGCTTAAATACCGGTGGAGTAAAACTCAATAATCAGGAGATCAGAAATTGTATCTATAATGGCGAGTTTAATAGTTTTTTAAAAAAATGCGCTCAATATGAAAACTGGCTTTTGCTGATGGATCGAAAGCAGAAAAAAGCATCTCGGTTTGAAGATGAAGAATTAGTGCTTCGTTTCTTTGCTTTTTATGATGGATACCAGAACTACAAGGGGAAATTGACCAGATTTTTAAATGATTATATGTATAAACATAGATTGGCTCATGAAGATTTTATTCAAGATAAAGATGAATTATTTAAGCAAACTGTTGACTTGATTTATGATAGAATCTTCAAAGAGGAACCTCTCAAAACCAGTAAAGTTATTGCTGAGGGAGTTCTGTTAGGAGTTGCCAAAAATTTAGATACTTTAGTCAATCTCTCCAATGGTGAATTACAAGACAAGTATTCTAGATTAATAAAATCTGAACCATTTTTGACTAAAAATTTAGCTAGTGGTATTTATCAAAAAGATAAGGCTTTAGAGAGAATTAATACATCTATCAAAATTTTTTCATCTACTGGTAATGATTACTAAAGATTATTTACTCAAGACGTTAAACTGGCTTGATCAACTCTATAATGACCCTACAGCTGATAATCAAAAAACTTCTTCTTATTCCAAACTAGCTCTTATAGAATTATGTGGCTGGATCGAGGAAACTATGGATGATATAGTTTTAAGATGTGCTAAACGATGCTTAAAGTCCGAAGCTAACAAAAAATTCATCGATAAGACTATTAGTGGTACTCATAGTTTTGAATATGAACCTTTTAGAAAAATGTTGATGATGGTTATTGGTTTAGCAACATTAGAAAAAATCGAAAAAAAGTTAGAAAAAACTGGTAAAATTAGTGCTTTAAAAGGTTATCTTGGTAATCTAAAAGATAGTCGCAATCGAGCGGCTCATACTCATACTAAAGGTACTTTGAGAACTTATGACGCTCCTTCTAAAACTAAACCTGATTTTGATAAAATATATGGTTTGTTAAAAGAGTTAGATGCAGAATTGCAACGTCATATGAATAATCAGGTCATCCGTACTGATAAAGCTCCGGCCCCTGTGGGTCCCTATAATCAAGCGATCGCCGCTCCTGGTCCTTTTCTCTTTGTTGCGGGACAAATTCCCCTAGATCCCGTCACGGGTGAAATCGTCTCCGGGGAAATTAGCTCCCAAACCGAACAAGTTATGGCCAATCTAGAGGGCATTTTAACCGCTGCCGGGGCTAATTGGTCAAATGTGGTGAAAACTACCGTCTTTCTCTCGGATTTAGCCAATTTCGGGGCGATGAATCAAGTTTATGCCCGTTATTTCCCCCCGGAAACTGCCCCGGCCCGGGCCTGTGTGGAGGTGGCCCGTCTTCCCAAAGATGTGCTAGTGGAAATAGAATGTATTGCCGCTTTAGCCTAAAAATTAAGGTGGGCAATGCCCACCCTAACCTAATCTCTCTCTAGACCACCAAAGCCTCTAGAATCGTCTTATTGTAGATAATTCGCCCTACAGTAGTACGCACATACTGAGAAATTATCTCACCATCCTTCTCGCGGGTTTTGCGCTCCCGATAATATTTCCAGATGCTGCCATCGGGGAGAGTTTCCGTTTCCAGGACTTCCTCATCGGGTTTATTGGTTTTCACCTTTTCTCCCACTGGTAAACGCAACCACACAGAAGCGTGCAGATCCACCAATCCCTGATCAAAAGAGCGAATAGCGTCATCCATGCTGGCGAAATAACGACCCCCACCCTTTTGGGCCTTGGGATTTTCGGCCGTGAGATAATAACAACCCAAAACCATATCCTGAGAAGGGGCAACAATCGGGCGACCGGTCGCCGGTGAGAGAATATTATGACAGGCCAACATCAATAAGCGCGCTTCCGATTGTGCCTCCAGGGAGAGGGGAATATGTACGGCCATTTGGTCCCCGTCAAAGTCGGCGTTAAAAGCGGGACAGACGAGGGGATGTAACTGAATCGCCCGGCCCTCCACCAATATCGGTTCAAACGCTTGAATGCCCAAACGGTGC
The DNA here is from genome assembly GCF_050500245.1 of Microcystis ichthyoblabe FBCC-A1114. Lineage (NCBI taxonomy): Bacteria > Bacillati > Cyanobacteriota > Cyanophyceae > Chroococcales > Microcystaceae > Microcystis > Microcystis ichthyoblabe. The sequence continues at coordinate 578,250 of NZ_CP191408.1, forward strand.
AGGGTAGGAGCGCGGTTTAACATCACCGGGTGTCCCGTGATCACTTCATCCAAGACGTGCCAAACATTGGCATCCCCCCGTTGGATCATTTTCTTGGCTGCCTTGATATTATTGACGATGCCTAATTTAATTAAACGATGAATAACGAAGGGTTGGAACAATTCGATCGCCATTTCCCGGGGTAAACCGCATTGATAGATCTTCAATTTCGGACCGACAACGATAACCGAACGTCCCGAATAGTCAACCCGTTTACCGAGGAGATTTTGACGGAAACGCCCCTGTTTACCCTCGATAATATCCGATAAAGACTTCAGGGCGCGATTATTCGCCCCCACCACCGTGCGACCGCGACGACCGTTATCAATTAAAGCATCGACGGCCTCCTGTAACATCCGTTTTTCGTTGCGGACGATAATTTCGGGGGCGAGAATTTCTTGCAGACGGGATAAACGGTTATTGCGGTTAATCACCCGACGGTAGAGATCGTTCAGGTCAGAGGTGGCAAAACGGCCGCCGTCCAACTGCACCATCGGGCGTAAATCGGGAGGAATCACGGGAATTACGCTTAAAACCATCCATTCTGCCTGAGAACCCGTGGCGATAAAGTTATCGATTACCCGGAGACGTTTAATTAATTTTGCCCGTTTTTGCCCTTTACTTTCGACAATTTCCGTCCGCAGTCTTTCCGCTTCTTCTTCCAGGTTAATTTCCTGTAAGAGTCTTTGGATAGCCTCGGCCCCGATACCCACTTCAATGCCGACTAATTCCGAATCCTCCGCGTAGATTTCTTCTTCGATCTCTAACCATTGATCTTCGCTGAGGAGTTGTTTATAACTAAGATTGCCTGCGTTACCCGGATCGAGAACCACATAGGCATTAAAATAGACGATCTGCTCCACGTCCCGCAGGGGCATATCGAGCAGGATACTGAGATAACTGGGAATACCTTTGAGATACCAAACGTGGGTGACAGGGGCAGCTAATTTGATAAAACCCATGCGATGACGACGTACCCGGGACTCGGTGACTTCTACCCCGCAACGTTCACAGACAATTCCCCGGTGACGGACGCGTTTGTATTTACCGCACCAACATTCCCAGTCTTTGGAGGGGCCAAAAATTTTCTCGCAGAATAACCCATCCATTTCCGGTTTGAGAGTCCGATAGTTGATCGTTTCTGGTTTGGTTACTTCTCCGACGACTTGACCGTTAGGTAGGGTTCTTTCTCCCCATTGCCGAATTCTATCGGGGGACGCTAAACCGATTTTGACGTAATCAAATCTTTGATCTGTTGGAGTCTTCATTCTGAATTTTTTACTATGGGTAATGATCTGGGATAAGCGATCGCTCTCGCGTTCTCGATGCCCCGATGACAACTATTGGGCAGAAACGACAATTAACTCAGTCACTTTTTCTTGGGGTCAAACTGGCCCGATCGAGTCCGGGACATTACATTATACAATTTTTCTAGTTCGATCGACCATTAAGTGATATTTTCCCAGATGGTGATGCTGCCGTCGGCCGCGGCCGCTGCTAGGTGACAATAATCGGGGCTGAGAACTAAACTGGAGATCGGCGATGATCGCCCATTGTCGGTGCTGAGAGTTGCGATCGCCTGTTGAGAATTGGCTAACCAGATTTTAATCTCTCCGTCGGTTCCCCCGGTAAATAACCACTGACCCTCCTCTGCAAATACCAAGCTTGTCACCTGACCATTATGGGCATTTATCACCCGAATTGGCGCAAAATGACCGCTTTTCTCTGGGTCGTATTGCCAGATTTTCACCGTCCCATCCACACAACCGGCGGCAATAATCTGACTATCGGCAGCGATCGCCAGACTCTGCACCGAAGAAACGTTACCGGATAGGACGGCGATTTTTGCTCCCGATCCCAATTGCCAGAGGGTGACAGTGCCATCACCCCCAGCTGCGGCGATAAAATCTTGATTAGGAGCCACTGCTAGGGCATAAATTGCCCCCAGACTGTCATAGGAGCTAAATTCTTCGGTTTCCTGCTCTAAATTCCACTGTTTTAGGGTTTGATCGTAACTACCGCTCACCAAAAAATGCCAACGGGGGGCAAAATCTAGGCCGTGAATCGAACCGAGATGACCGAGGAAAATTTGATTTAATTCCAGATTACTGCCATCCCTGGCTAAAGTCCATAATTTAACGGTTTGATCGAATCCCCCCGTCGCTAGATGATAATCGCCGTTTCCGGTGACTGCTAGGGCTAAAATGCCCTGATCATGAGCTTCCACCGTATTAATCAGGGTTCCCCTCGCAAAATCCCAGATTTTTAGGGTACGATCCCAACTAACGCTAATTAAAAACCGTTGATCCTCGGTAATTGCGATCGCTGTAATCATTTCCCGATGGGCGCTCAGACGGCGATAATAGTGCCAATGGGGGACAGGGGGGGAAGTGGGAGTTAAATTAAGGGTAGGTAGGGTGATTTGTGGCTCATTTTCCGCTTTTATGGCGTTAATATCTGCTGATTCTTCCTTAAGCGGCAAAATCTCTCTTTGTAAGCGACTGTAGGATTTTTCCAGATGTTCGATGCGTTCCAGCAGCCCGTTACGGTTGATATATTGAATAATTTGATTGTATGACTGTTCGAGGACGAGAATATTCTCCTCTAATTCTGCGATGGCACTGGCGTTATCCCTGGCCACCGAGGGAGTGAGGGACTGTATTTGGGCCGATAAAGCTTCTTTTTCTTCTTCCCACTGCTCCTGTAAATGACCGGTTATCTCGGTTAAGCGTTGAAGTTGCCTGGTTCTTTCTCGGAGACGATTGAGAATATTTAACCCGAAAGTCACGACTAGGAGGAACAAAGGCAAAAACCCCGCACCCATGGCGATAAGGGTAAGCAGGGTTAATCCTAGGGCGATATATTCCGCTAATTCTAGCCCATGGAGGCGATGGTCGGTCATTTTGCAGTTACCGGTAAAGGGATTTTGATCATCTCCTGATTTCAGACTCATGGTAACGCTAATTGCCGCCTTCGGATTGACTAAAATTAATTTTTAAGCAGGAGTTAAGACTTTTTTCTTAGTTTCTATCGGTGCGGTTAAAGCGGACTCTAAATCGGCCTTCCCTAGTCTTGCTTCCAAGATTTTCAGCACTTCCCGTCCAAAATCATCGGGATTTTGTCGCCATGCTTGCAGACAAACTTCGCCAAAGAATGACCCCAAAGGTTCGGGATTCCAGAGCAGTTTTTTGGCTGTCCAGGGCATTAAACTCATGGGATCATAGTCGGGTTTAATAATTTCCTTTTTGAAGGCGTATTCTTCTAGATGGGTGTGGGGTTGTAGTCCGATAAAAAAGATGGCTGGTTCCACTTTATCGACTCCAAAAATATTTTCTAATTCCCGATGATAGGTGATAGTTTGACGAATAGTTTCTAGGGTTTCATCAATAACATTAAAGGAATAATTTACCGAAACTAGATCATTAAAACCTGCCGCTTTTAAGTCTCGACAATTTTGCAGAACTGTCCGCAAATTATAGCCCATACGCATTTTTCGGACTAATTCCTGAGAACCACTGGTGATGCCGATTTCAAAGTAGTTCATGCCTGTTTTTACCATTAAATCGCACAGTTTTGGGGTAAGATTATCGGCGCGAATATAGGCAGCCCAATGGATATCTTTCATCCCATCGGCGAGGATTTTTTCTAATAGTTCTTCTACATCGTTGATAAATTTTCTGGTGGGGATAAATTGGGCATCGGTAAACCAAAAATTGCGAATGCCGCGGTCGTATAATTGGCGCATTTCCTTAACTACTTCATCGGCGGGATTAATGCGTACTTGTTTCCCTTCGACGACGGTATAGATGCAGTAGCAGCAGTTATGGGGACAGCCGCGCTTGGTTTGTACCCCGATATAAAAGTCGTTTTCTTGGAAATAGTAGGAAAATTCCGGCCAAATACTGGCGATGTAATCGTAGTTACAAGCGGATTTTTCTAAGGGGGTGGGGGATTCGTGGATTAAACGCGGCCGGGGTGTGGTTTCTCCGACCACATAACAACGTTCATCGCTAAAGTCCCGGCCGGAGAGGAATTTTTCTAGCAGGGTTTCCCCTTCTCCCACTGATACAATTGTTCCTGTGGGCAGTTTGGTTTTTAGTTGTTCGTAGAAAACACTGACGGCACCACCCCCGACGATAACTCGCGCTTCGGGATGGTATTTTCTGGCCCGCTGCAACCCTCGGCGAATTAGTCCCTGATTGCGCCATAATTCCCCGTAGTAGGCCGTTGTCACCTTTAAACCCCCTAAAGCACCTCGCAGCTTGATTAGGGGGTTTTTAGCGTAGTAAAATTCAAAGGCGTTTTGTAGGGGATTACCACCGCGACCACCGACGGGGGCATATATTTGAATATCCCGCCAGGAGAATACTAGCAGGGTGGGCTGAAATTCGTCAACACAGCGATCGAGTGCCTGGTTAAAGTCTAAGGGGGGGACGGTGCCAAGGTCAAAGATCCTTTGTTCGATGTCGGGGAAGAGTTTATGAACGTGGTCGGAAAGATAAACCACACCGATGGGGAAAATGGGGTTACAGGGGAGTCTAACGTAGAGGATGCGTTGTGCTTGCGGTTGAGTCATGAGATTTCTGAATGGGACGGGGACGCATTCTGAGTAATCTTAATATAACTTAACTTTGCTGGGCTTGTCTGGCAGTTATCAGTTATCAGTTATCAGTTATCAGTTATCAGTTATCAGATGTGAGTTTTCAGTTCACTGTTTACTGAAAAGCTTCCCACACCCCACACCCCACACCCCACACCCCACACCCTACACCCTACACCCTACACCCCACTTCCCACACCCCACACCCCACACCCTACACCCTACACCCTACACCCCACACCCCACACCCCACACCCCACACCCCACTTGCGTCTAAGGTTAAACTTTAATTCCTAGTACCTGTGTATGGGTTCCCCGTGCTTGGGTGACACCGATGGTTCTTTCCGATGCTTCAATCATCGGCCGACGCAAACTAACAACAATAAATTGGGCTTGTTGTGCTTGTTTTTGAATCATTTTGGCCAATTTCTCCACATTTGCCCCATCTAAAAACATATCCACTTCATCAAAGGCATAAAAGGGAGAAGGACGATATCTTTGTAGGGAAAAAATAAAGCTTAAAGCGGTTAAAGATTTCTCCCCCCCAGACATGGAACTTAATCGCTGTACGGGTTTTCCTTTCGGATGGGCCACCAGATTTAAGCCACCATTAAAGGGGTCATTTTCGTCTTCTAGTTGTAAGTAACCGTCGCCATCGGACAGGGTGGCAAATATACTCTTAAAGTTTTCGTTAACGGCAGTAAATGCTTCCTGAAAAGCATTAAATCTGAGGGTGGTAAAGTTTTCTATGCGTAAAAGTAGTTCGGTTCTTTCTCCCTCTAGAGTTTGCAGTTTTTCTGATAGTTCATCTAATCTCTCTTTAGTTTTTTGGTGTTCTTCTAAAGCTAACATATTCACAGGTTCTAAAGCTGCTAATTTCTTTTGTAACTGCCGAATATCGCTTTGAATTTTCTCGAAATCTCGCTCGCTTTCAGGAATTTCAGGCAAGGGATTGGGTAAGTCGCTTTCTAGTTGACTAATTTCTGTCTGTAAAGTGGTTAGTAATGCTCGTCTTTCCTCTTGATTGTTGACTAACTTCTCCGATTGCCAGATAGCCTGTTGTTGTTGGTTTTGTTGTTGTCGCAAAACTGTCTCTAATTGGTCTCTTTTTTGCTTGGTTTCCCCTAGTTGTTGCGATAATTGCTGTAAAGCTTGATTGATTTCTAAAATATGGTGATCAAGTTTTTCTATCTCCAGATTACCGATATTTCTCTGATTAACTGCATCGGTAATTATTTTCTCAATCTCAATAATTCTATCCGCAGACTCTTGACTTTTTTCCTCTAGTCTGATTTGTTGACTTTGTAAATCTTTTAACTGTTCGCGGACTGTAGCGAGGTGATTTTCTTGGGTTTGTAACTCTAATTCTTGAGCGCGAATTATTCCCTGTACCTGTTGCCATTCGCTATGGGTATGATTGGCCTCTAAAGCAGTTAATTTCTCCTGTTCTTGCTGTAAGGATAACTCTAACTGAGGAATTTCTCTGGTTAATACTTCTAACCGTTGACGAGAAATAGTCATTTCCTCTTGCTGTCCCGATAATTGACGGGTTAAATCCTCTTTTTCTGTGGTTAAACGTTCTAAATCCTTGCTTAATTGTTGTAGAGATAATTGATTTTCCCGATGACTTTGACGGGTTTCGGTTAACTGTTGGGTTAACTGACTGATAAGATTATTAACTTGAGTAATTTTTTCTTCGTTGCGGGTAAGAATGCGATCGATTTCTGCTAATCTTTCCCGTAGAGATTCCGCTTCACTAGACTCCTTCGGAGAAATTTTACCAAAACGCAGCCCTGATCGCGTCGGTTGGCTGCCTCCAGTCATAGCGCCAGTCATCTCTAATAACTCGCCATCCAAAGTAACGATGCGATATTGATTGATATAATAACGGGCAGAATCTATATCCTCGAAAACCACCGTACTGCCAAAAATATAGTTAAAAACCTCCCGATACTGGGATTGAAACTTAACTAAATTCACCGCTAAATCCAGATAACCCCGCGCGTGACGCAGAGAGGAAATATCCTGGGGACGGGGAGGACGAATTTTATTCAGGGGTAAAAAAGTGGCCCTACCGATGCGACGCTGTTTTAGTAAGGCAATTCCGGCAGCCGCAACGCTATCATCTTGGACGACTACATGACCTAAACGACCTCCGGCGGCGATTTCCAGAGCAATTTGATAACGTTCTTCTACTTCGCCCAATTGTGCCACTAATCCGCAGATTCCGGGCAAATCTGACTGTAATAATATTTGAGTGGCATAGGTTCCCTGGGCCTCCTGTTGCGCTTGCTTAGTCGCTTCCAGTTTATCTAATTCCCTCTGTTTGTCCCGTTGTTCCTTGAGCAGACGTTTTTGGGTGTCCTGACTGATAACGCGATTTTGTTCAGCAATGGTGAGTTTTTGGGCTAAATTTTGGATATCTGGTTCCGATTGATTAATTTTTTGTAATATTTCTTGACTTTCTTCTGTTTTTGTGCTAATAACTTGCTCTAATTCTTGCAGACGTTGACCAGCTTCTACTATATTAGTTTGCAATCGAGCGCATCTTTCGGTCAATTGGGCCCGTTGGCTACGGTAGGGGTTTAATTGTTCCTGAAGACGGGTAATATTGCGGGAAAGGTCACTTTGTTCTTTTACCCAAGCTTCTGACGCTTCCGCGAGACTACTTGCTTGCAGACGATAGTTTTCTAGGGTTTCCCTTGCGGTTTGGGTTGTCCGTAGGAGATTGGGTAAAATTTCAGTTTCTAAACGGCTTTTTTGGGCAGTAATCTGATTTAATTCGAGATTGTAGCGATTAATTTCCTCTGAAAGCCTGTTTTTCTGTGCCTGAGATTCTTTTTCGAGGTTTTCTAACTCTTTTTGTCGTTGTTGCTGTTGTTGTCGTTTGGCCTGTTGACTCGCTAATCGGGAAGTCAGGGACAGGTGTTCATCTTCCCCGAAAGCTTTAACCTGTTGATTGAGTTTCTCTAATTCTTGACTATTTTGGGCGATTTGTTCGGATAAATTGGCGATAGTCTCCGTTAAAACCTGTTTTTCCCTTTCCCCAGCTTGAATTTGTCCTTGTAATTGCTGGCAGCGCTGCTGGAGATTTTGCCAATGGAGGACAATTTCCCATTGTTGCTTTTCTTGGACTTGGGCCTTGAGTTTTTGGTATTTTTCGGCTTTAATGCGATCGAGTGCTAATTTCTCCAGAGATTTTTGCAATTCTGTGGCAATAATTTGGCAGCGTTCTTCTCTTTCTTTAACCGAATCGATATTCTCCTTAGTTTTCTCAATTTTGCGGTCAAATTCGGCTACTCCTGCCAATTCGTCGATAATTTCCCGTCTTTCCTTGGCATTCATGCTGATAATTCGGGTTACGTCCCCCTGTAACACCACGTTATACCCTTCGGGATAGATGCGTAAACGGTTTAATTGGTCGTGAAGTTCGCTAACCGTACAGGTTTCCCCATTGATATAGTAGGTAGAAGTATAGCTGCCACCCTTAGCCACTTTTAAGCGTCGGGAAACCGTCCAATCCCTATCGGTTGCGTCAGGAATATCGGCAATATCAAAAGTCACCGAAACACTCGCTTCTGAGCTATGACGTTGACTGTTATAGCTATGATTGACTAAATCTGGTAATCTTTCGGCCCGCATTCCCTTGGAAGTAGCTAATCCCAAGCAAAATAGCAATGCGTCGAGAATATTCGACTTTCCCGAACCATTTGGACCAGAAACCACCGTAAACCCCGGTAAAAAGGGTATAGGAGTCGTTCCCCCGAAGGATTTGAAGTGTGAGAGTTCGACCTTTTTGATGTAAACCATGGCAATAAGCAAAAAGTAGGCAAGCTATCAGCTGTCAGCTGGAATCGATAAGGGATAACTCCGGTTTATCCTTGACAATATCCTCAGACTTGACCGGAGATGAGTTTGATTAGTTGCGTAGTTGGAAAATTTTATGACAACACCCTTATAGAAAAATATAGCTGATAGCCCCCTTAGATGGCTTGAATCCATTCCTTGACTTGGTACTCTGTCCAGATGCCATTTTGCCAGTAGGGATCCGCTTCGATTAATTCTCGCACTTCCGACTCGCTGGCTGCCTGATAAATTGCGAAAACTTGGCTTAAATCTGCCGTTGGTCCGATAGTAATGAGAATTCCCCGTTCTTTCTGTTGATTTAATCCCTCTAGATGCGCTTGACGATAGGGTGCGCGTTTTTCCAGCACATTTTCACAATAACTACCCCAGACAACAAATTTCGGCATATTTGACCTGTACTCTCTTGATCTGTTGCTATTCTACGATCGAATCGTCAATCAGACTAAATCGCTATAGAAAAGTGGCAAGTGGCAGGTTTTTCGGTTATCAGTAAACAGTCATCAGTGAACTGAACAGTCAAATCTGATAAGTAATAACTGCAATAGTTAATTTTTGTAAAAAGTAGTTGACAAATTGCCAGTGCTTTAAAGTGGGATTTACGTCACTTAACTTCTTGTTAATAGCCTAAACTTCTATGGTTACTATTGAAATTATTCAATAGACTGGGGCTGTTAAGTCAAAGTTGCGATATTAAAGGAGGTAACGATATGAACGTAATTATCGAGTGGAATGACGTTTTTTTAGAAACTATTCGGAAAATTGGTGGCGGTCCGACACCGATTGCCCGGGCGGGGGCGATGTTACAGGTGGCGATGTTTAACGCCATTAATGCCCTTTCGGGGAATTTATACAGTCCCTATCCTAGCAATTTAAAGTTAAAGCCTGATCCCGGTACTTCTCCTGAAATAGCGGCGGTTTATGCGGCCCATCGTATTCTTAGCCGGATTTATGTCAATCTGACCATGACTTTTAATACTGCTTTGGATACATCCCTGCAAAGATTAAACGTGGTTAAGATGTCCGATGCCGATACCAAAGGTAAAACCTTTGGGCAGGCCGTGGCCGATTCCATTCTCACCCTGCGTCAGAATGACGGTTCTGACCAACCTCCCCTGTATAAACCGGGTAATCAGCCGGGGGATTGGCGACCGACAGGATCCGGGGATGCGGTTGCCCCCCAATGGCCGGACGTGACTCCCTTTGTCATGACTTCTGGGAGTCAATTTCGGCCGCCCTTTCCGGGTAACTATGCTAATAACTGGACTTCCCCGTTGACAAAAGGCCATAACCTATGCTGTAGGAGGGATTAAGAGAATTTCCGCCGCCCCGTTACTGGGTACAAATCAGGGAAACTCCCAATAAATCTAACGCTTTTTGTTGCAGTTGGGTCGGTCGAGTTATCTTAGAAAAACGATAACTTCCCTCCCTAATCGTACATTCCACTGTATTCAAGCAAATTGTCCCCAGGTCTTCCAACAAAGTCCGAAAGCTATGCACAGGGAGGTTCTCTTGATTCCGTTTTTTTCTCTCTTTAGACTGAGCGGATTCACTGCGACTCGCTTTAATCACATTCAGAGAACCATCATCAATTTCTTCATCCTCAAATAACAAAGGAGCCAAGCACTGTTTTAAATGCCATTCCACATAATAAGCCAACATACATAAAAAGATATGAGCTTTGACTCTATCACCCTGATAATGATATATAGGACGTACCTTTAAATCAATTGACTTATAACAGCGAAATGCCTCCTCCACTTGAGACAAACTTTTATAAGCTTTAACCGTCGTCGCTGCATCCATCAAAGTTGACTCCAGAGAAGTTCTTAACACATACACACCATCCAAAGCCGTTTCTTGAGCGATTAATTCCCGCTGACGCTGATAAGAAAAGCCTTCCTCTGTTATCTCTAAGTTATAGTATTTATTGACCTTAAACTGATTAAGAACCTTGCCCACTCTCAAAGCTATCTTATCTTGACCCTTTAAAGCTCTTTTCTCCCTTTGAGTCGCCTGAACAATCAAATCTAGTTCCTTCTCTACCGCTTCTAATAATGCCTCTCTTTGTAGTTGATTTTTCTGGGCGATTAAGGGATTCCGACAAGCAATTAATCTTTCATCGGGATAATCTTCACTCTCAAATTCCACCAAGTTTACCTGATCAAATAATCCTAATTGAATCACTTCTACCTCAGCCAGTTTCCGAATTTGAGGCTTAGTTAAACCAGTAATATAGTCTAATCCTTCTATGGGTTTTACTAATTCGTTGATTTTCGAGTTGGTTAAAATTCCTCTATCGCTTACCCAGACAACATTCTCAATCCCCCAACCCTTTCTGACTTTCTCAATTTGTCCGCTTAAAGTAGCACCGTCTGAAGTGTTTCCTTCAAATACTTCTACCGCTATCGGACAACCCTTAGCTGAACAGAGCAGACCAAAAACTATCTGAGTTTTCCCTTTCTTTTTATCTCGGTTATAACCATATTTTCCCAGTTCACAACCATTTCCTTCTAGGTAGGTAGAAGTGACATCATACAAGACTAATGTTCCTGATTCTAAGTGTTTAATTGCTAGGTGCTTCTCAATTTTCTCTTGTTTTTCTAATAACCAATCTAAGGCGTTATATAATTCGTCTTCATCGGCTTTCTCTAAGTCTAACAATTGTCCTAAACTCTGACTACAAGTCTCGCTATTAAACCCTCTCGCTGTGGCTAGTTTCGATTTAGGATTGATGATTCTTGCCACAATCATCGCCACCACTAAGTTTCTGATTCGTGAGGATTTTTCACTGATTATTTTATCTAAACCTAATTTTTTAATCGTCTCTAAAATAGCCATTACATGACCATGAGGAAGACTTCTAATCACTTCAAAATGATTGGGAATGCCTTCAGTCATGGACAGTGTTGCGCCTTTAAGAGCCAGTTTCAGATTGTCGATAATATCATCGGGTAATTTTGAGAGATTCGCCAGGGTTCTTTTTTTGACTTGATCTCCTTCTCGGTAGGACTCCCGAAGAAGAACGGCGGGGGGGGAATTACGGTTAGGAACTTTTTCTATATACATGGCTATCATTCTAGCAAATAGAGAGAATTCTTGTCCATTAAGAAATGTTACAAATTACATGGGTACATTAAGAAAAGTTAAGGGGCGTATCCATTGATGGATAAGGGTTTTCGGCTATTATAGTATATATGTATGGGGGAAGTTCAGTAATAAAATCGACCTTCTCCGTAGTCCTGAATATGCGGCCCAGTTTAACGAAGTCAAACTGTTAGGGGCGGCCAATTCCTCTGCGCGTACTGCTGCACAGACTAGAATTGCCTTTTTCTGGGCGAATGATGTGGATGGAACCTATAAACCCCCCGGCCATCTGTTCCGCATTACCCAAATTGTTGCCCAACAAAGAAATTTATCTCTACTGGAAACAGCGCGTTTATTTGCCCTAGTGGGTTTAGTCATGGGTGATGCCGCTATTGTCGCGTGGGATGCTAAGTACCGGCTGCCGATTAATCTCTGGCGACCGGAAACAGCGATCCGTCTGGCCGATCAAGATGGTAATCTTTTAACCGAAGCTGATCCCAATTGGCAACCCCTATCAATTAATACCGCCGGTCAGCGTTTTAGTCCCGCTTTCCCTGCCTATGTTTCTGGTCATGCCACTTTTGGGGCGGCCCACGCTGGGATTATGCGTAATTTCTTTGGTACTGATAACGTCACTTTTACCGCCGACACGGACGATCCTAACGCCGAGGGGATTAAACGCACCTATAATAGTTTTAGTTCGGCGGCTTTGGAAAATGGTCGCAGCCGTGTTTATCTGGGAGTTCACTTCCAATGGGACGGTGACCACGGTTTCTGGTCGGGTACACAGTTGGCTGATTTTGTCTATGCCAGAGTTTTACAGAGAGTTTAGGTAGAGTAATCGATAAACTACGCCTACCCATTAGTTTGAGGTAGGCGTTTTTGGCTCTTCTAGGTTCTGTGTGATAAGTTTAATACCAATTCTCCAAAGTCTGACTACAGAAGTTTAATCCCCCTAAATCCCCCTTAAAAAGGGTGACTTAAATTCGATGTGTAGTTTTCATTTAGAGAAATGGTATAACTTATCATAGGATCGATCAATCTTTGTGTTCTTTGTGTCTCTGTGGTTGATCCCGAACCCTTCTGGGATAAAGATTTAACCAGACTAAACCAAGAGAGCCTATTTATTTTTGACTGCGAGCAAAAATTTCTTCAAACCAATTAATAGCTCGATTTCCTAAAGCTTCTAGGGAATATTTTTGCTCCACTACTGCACGACAAGAATATCGATCGATCCGGTCTAAATTTTTAATTCCCGTAACTAATCCCTCGATACTATCGGGTTCAACTAAAAAACCAGTTTTTCCATCTTCAATAATTTCTACCGGACCACCACGACCATAGGCAACTACGGGAACACCACAGGCCAAAGCTTCAATAGCTCCGTTACCAAAAGCCTCAACCCAGCGCGGGGTCATCAACAGGCCAAAACAGTCCCCTAGCTCTTTTTGTAGGCTCCTGGTGGGCAAAAACCCACGATAATCGACTAAATCGAAACTATAGTTATCCTGTAAATTTTGCCAGTAGAGAGGATCGGAAATATGACCGAAAACGCGTAAAGGTACGCCCAACTGTTGACAAGCGGCGATCGCATCTTCTAGAGCTTTTTCCGGGGCAATCCGTCCCACCCAGGCCAGAGAGGGGGACGGATTGGCCCGAAACTGATACAAAGATACGTCTAAACCATTAGCCAAACAGCGATAGGGGGGAGATATTGAGAAAGTTTCTGCTTGGACGACGGTGTGAAAAGCGAGTAAATGGGGAAAACTGCGGTAGGTTTTTTGAATAATATGATCCATCGCCAAAGAAACGGAAGCCATGCTGACTAAATGGGCGACGGGAGTAGCAAAAAAAGGAGTGAGATAAAAAGGGAGCCAATCGTAGGCAAAATTAACAATTAAATCGTACTCATTTTGTACCTGTTGGGCGTAGTGCCACATATTGGCCAAAACGGCATTTTCGGGCATTAAAATCGGGGCTTCCCTGCCTTGACTTTGGGCGGAAATCTGGGCATTTCCTGCTATAGTAATCAAGGGGATATCATGCAATTGCGAGGCTTCTGGAGCCACTACCCGCACCGCGTACCCTTGCTTATTCAGAGTGCGAGCGAGATTATAAATAGTTAGTTCTACGCCACCGCCGTCCCCCGATCCCAAAAATCCCACGGGGGTGGAGATAAATAACAGTTTTCGACTCAATTTTGCACCTCAGTTGGGTGTAGTTTCGGTGAAGGTCGGTGTGGTGTCGGTGAAGGAAGTATCCTGTACATCGTCATCTTCTGGTTCACCAGTAGTTTCTAGGGGAGCAATATCTAAACGGGGAGCTAATTGCAGATTTAACTGTCTAACTGCCCAGCGTGCTGTTTCTTGCACTTCCTCATCGGGATCATCGAGGGCATGACAAATTAATTGACTGATCTGAGACATGATATCGTAGAGTCTGGTTAAATCCCGAATGGCATTTTTCCGCACCTGGGGATTTTTATCCTGGAGAGAGATAGCCAAAGCTTGGTTCATCGGTCGCAGGGAGCGGGTGCAGATTTGAGCGAGAGCTTCTAGGGTTAAACTGCGTTCGTAGGAATCTCCATCCACCATGCTATCGACTAAAGGCTGCATTGCCCTAGAATCGGACACCTGTGCCAGCTTCCAAACCGCCCTTCTACGGGTACGGGGATCGTTATCGCGAAGACTTTCAATTAAACGCAAGATTAAATCTACGTTCGGGATGCGGGAGGTAGCTTGTACGGGCAAAGAAGGGTCGAAATCCTCGTCACCACTGCCATTAATGTCACTGTCAGTTTTGGTGTCTGCGCCGAAGGGATTGCCATTGCCCCTGGAAAAGTTGTCGAGTGGGTTTTTAGGATTGGCGTAAGTTGTCTTTTCGCGCCGTTTTGAGGCTTTGCCCTTGGGACGATATTGGAAGAAAAGCGATAGTAAAGCTGCCAATAAAGCGATGGATAACAGGGCCGAGCCAGCAATTAATGGTATTGGTGAAGCCGCATTTTCGGCGCCAGCGTTGGCAGCCCTGGTGGTTTGACCTAGATACTTCTTCGTATTAGCGATCGCATTTTGAGCAGAGGGGTCGTTCGGAAGTTGTGCCAGAGCTTGTTGAAATTTTTCCACGGCGAGTTGATAATTCTTTTGGCTTTTGGCCTCGTAACCAGCTTTCATCAACTGCTCGTAAGTGGCGAAAGTCTGGGTTTGCTCTAACCCAGGTAAAGTTTGAGCGTTAACCTTGGATAAAACCTGAAAATCATGACCCCAACTGCTCACACCGATAGCTAACAACAATAAAAAATTAGGTTTGATCATAGAATTTATGTAACTGCTTGGGGGTTGGTAAAAGTATGATAGCCTAAAAGCTATAGATGAGAGGCACTCAACTCCAGAGATGGGTCATAGACTAGGATGATTGGGAAAAGCCCCCGGTCAGCGTCAGACCAATAGTGCCGCTGCTGGGATCGGAGATAGAGTCCACTGTTTAACGCTGAGGGATTATCTGTGAAAAACTGGCTCAATTAAGCTTGTACCGGAGTTTTGTGCCAGGTTCGGCCTTGAATAGTCGTGTGTAATTGCCAATTAGCTACGATTTCTGGATAATCGCCCCGATAGTGACCACCTCGGCTTTCTGCCCGTAATAAGGCACTTTCCAGAATTAAGTCGGCGATATCTAAAAGATTTAATGTCTCGATCGCTATTCTTATTTCTAACTGCACCGAGGGACACAAAAATAATTGTCCTTTGTCGGGGAGAAGATTCTGGAGAAATTGGCCTATCTTTAAGGAATGTAACTGTTGTTTCCACTGTTGCACCCGTAGGATAGCAATTTCTAACTCATTTTGAAATCGGCAAATTCCCGCATTTTCCCACATTAAAATCGGTAATTCTCTCCGTACTTTTTGCCAGTCTTCCTGTTCTTCCTGCCAGTTTTCCGCAATTTCTAAGGGTTTTTCGGGTCTTTCCCCCAGAAAGTTTTCTGGCTCCAGACCTATTGCAGCTAAACTTGCCGCAAAGACAATACATTCCAAGAGAGAATTACTAGCTAAACGATTAGCCCCGTGAACACCTGTACTAGCGGCTTCGCCGATCGCATACAAACCAGATAGAGAAGTGCGGGCGTTTAAATCTGTGGCCACTCCTCCCATCCAATAGTGAGCGGCGGGGGCGACCGGAATCACATCCTCAAACACATTAATGCCCCATTTTTGACAGATGCGGATAATATTGGGGAAACGATAACGCAGACGCTCCGGTTCGATTGGTCTTAAATCTAGATATACTTTGGCATGGGCGGGATCGTCGGAGGTTTTCTGCAAATGGCTAAAAATCGCCCGACTCACCACATCCCGGGGGGCCAATTCTCCGGCCCGATGATAATCGAAGACAAAACGCCGCCCCAGAGCATCAATTAAATGCGCTCCTTCGCCGCGCACCGCCTCACTAATTAAAAACCGCGGTGCCCCCGGCACAGTCAAAGCGGTGGGGTGAAACTGAAAAAATTCCGGGTCGCGAATCACTGCCCCAGCACGCCAAGCGAGGGCGACTCCATCCCCCGTGCTAACGGCGGGATTAGTGGTTTGGGCATAGACTTGACCGCCGCCTCCCGTAGCCAGAATGACTGCTTGCGCTCGCAGCCAACAGAGATGATCTTGATGGAGTAAACAAATACCTTGACAGCGTTGCCCTTCCGGGTCAAGCCAGAGTTTCAGGGCGATCGCTTGGGGAATAATGGTAATATTGGGCCGCTCGGTCACTTTTTCCATCAGGGTACTGACGATCGCTCTCCCCGTGCGATCGGCTGCGTGCAGCACCCTGGCCTGGGAATGGGCAGCCTCAAGAGTGCGGGCTAAGTCGTCTCCGGAGCGATCAAAACTAACCCCTAACCGCAGCAAATCAGCGATCGCTTGGGGGGCCTTCTCGACTAAAAACTGCACAGCATAGCGATCGCATAAGCCCGCTCCGGCTTTCAGGGTATCTTCTAAATGGAAAACGGGGGAATCTGCCGGGGAGGTGGCTGCCGCAATTCCTCCCTGCGCCCAATCACTAGCCCCAGTTTTTAAATCTTCTTTGGTAATTAAACCCACCTTTAAGTTAGGGGGTAAACACAGTGCGGCATACAATCCCGCCGCTCCCGATCCCACCACTAACACATCTTGATAACTCGGCAGTTGCGAGGAAACGACCATGTAGGAGTTAATTGATAAATTCTATTTATTCTAGCATTTCATTTCTCTATAGTTCTGGCAAAAATCCCCGGTTTTTAGCTTGGGGCAGTATGCCAGATTCTTTCTTTTGCCTCTTGCCTTCAGAAGCTGATCACTGAAAAAGGTGAGCGATCGCCCACCTAGAAATTTTTTTAAAACCGTAATTAACTAGATTTAGTAAACTCCGGGGTTAAAACGGTCATCACCCTCGATAAATTCTTTAGAAGGCTCAGTAACGGTAAATTTCTCCAGATTAGCCTGTAAACGCTCTTTTTGAGTATCCGAGAGTCCGGGGATATTGAGGACATCTTCCACTTCTTCGTAGGGGGCGTTTTTGATGATTTTACCGGCTAAATTGGGATAGAACCCTCTCAAGTCCCGGAAATCGCGAATATCACTGTTATTGAGGTCGATTTTCGCCCCAAATTCTGTGGTTAGTTTGGCATCAGCCGCATTTAAGACCGCCACGGGATGAGAGGGAAGGGTGATCGAGGTAAGATTGAGAGCTTGAGCGGGAACTTTGCCCCAAAAACTCCCGATAATCAAGGCAATTACCGCCAGCAGACGAACAAGATTCTTCATTGCAGTTGTGGTCTCCTAAAACCAAGGCAAATTAACGATCAGGACAAGAAATTAAGCCGTCAGCTTTCCGACTAGGCATAGGGTGGGTAGTTGAGATTTGCCACCGCAGCCTAGCTATTAGCTGAACGCTGATAGCTAGTTAAAAAAGTTATATCATGCCATTAGACCAGATCATAACCTAGTTTGCCCCCCTAGGGGAAGGGTTTTGCGGTTTTGGGGTTTGATCACAAAGAACAAGTTGGTTAGGACAATCTAAATCGCTAAAACCCTTTTCTGGCAAGGATTTTCCTGATGCCATCTGGCTGCTGCTACAGTTGAATTTCCCTATTTCCCTATTTCCCCACTTCCCCCATTTCCTCATTCCCCTATCCCCTAACCCAATTATTATAAATCCCTAAAATTATCGCTGACGAACAGCACTCCTATGGCATCATAGACTGTTGCTTGTCTTGAAATACATAATAAGGAAGACACAATTATGGCTCTCCAATTGGGTGATATCGTTCCAGATTTTACACAAGATTCTAGTGCAGGTCCGATTTCTTTTCACCAGTGGGTAGGAGATAGCTGGGTGGTGCTGTTCTCCCACCCGGCTGATTATACCCCCGTTTGTACCACGGAATTAGGTACGGTGGCTAGTCTTAAGTCAGAATTTGAGCGACGTAATGTGAAAGTGATCGCTTTGAGTGTCGATAGTGCCGAATCCCATCGGGGTTGGATTAATGACATCAACGAAACTCAAAACACTACCGTTAACTATCCGATTATCGCCGATGGCGATCGCAAGGTATCCGATCTCTACGGCATGATTCACCCCAATTCCCTCAATAATCTGACGGTACGTTCGGTGTTTATTATCGATCCCAACAAAAAATTACGTTTAACTATTACCTATCCTGCCAGCACGGGACGCAATTTTAACGAGATCCTGCGGGTAATTGACTCCCTGCAGCTCACCGATAACTATCAAGTGGCTACCCCGGCTAACTGGACCGACGGTGGCGATTGTGTGGTGGTTCCCTCTATTCCCACTGAAGAAGCTCGTAGCAAATTCCCCAAAGGAGTTGAAGAAATCAAACCCTATCTACGCATGACTCCCCAACCTAATAAGTAATTAGGGTTTGCTAATCGGTGAACCAGATACTGGAAAACTGACAATCCGAAAACCAAGAAATCGTCAGGGAGGGTTAGCCATCCGTTTTAACGGATGCTACCCCTGGCAACAGGGGATTTATCTCCCTATATCATTTATTGGTTTGATTGTCAATATATTTTTTCCTAGTTTCCCTAGATGTGTTAGCGGCAGTAGTGCCGAAAAGCAATTTCTTGGCTGGGTTAAAGACAATTCATCGACATCTATCTTAACCATAAGTTAAATTAATATTTAATAAAAATCGGCTCAAGACGAAAAAAACGATTAGCATTATAGCTCCAAATGCTTAGTAGTGGTTAGTTTAGCTAGATTGTAGAGGGATGAAATTATCTAGAGATCGAGCAAGTATCCTCAAGAATTCTGGGTTAGATATATAAGTAAATTTTATTTTAAGTTTATTTAAGACTGTCATTACTAATGCAAGGCTGAGTCAGGCAGATTTTCCCGTAGTATCAAAAATGAAACTCGCTCGCATCGTTCACTCTGAGGACGGGCGAGAGGCAATTGTAGAGACTGCCGCTTTCACTAGCATTTAATTAAGAGGAACAACCGATGCCAATTTATAAAGTCACCCTGAAAAATGAATCTGAAGGACTTAATGCTACAATTGAGGTTCCCGATGATGAGTACATTCTCGATGTAGCTGAAGAGCAAGGACTGGACTTACCCTATTCCTGCCGTGCGGGAGCTTGCTCCACCTGTGCAGGTAAAATTGAATCTGGTACTGTCGATCAATCCGATCAATCCTTCTTAGATGACGATCAAATTGAAGCGGGTTATGTCCTCACCTGCGTCGCCTATCCTACCTCTGACTGTGTGATCCTCACCCACAAGGAAGAAGACGCTTTGAAGTAATCTTCAAGATTATCAGAAAACTCCCATTAAAGCCATGGCTTTAACGGGAGTTATTTTATGGCTCAAAAATTTTTTTCCCTAAACACTTGTGGGTTTTAGCTAAGGGTGCTATGATTGTTAATCGTGGAATTAATGGGTCGGTGCCCGAGTGGTTAATGGGGGCGGACTGTAAATCCGTTGGCTACGCCTACGCTGGTTCGAATCCGGCCCGGCCCACCACGATCAATGCCCGTGTAGCTCAGTGGTAGAGCACACCCTTGGTAAGGGTGAGGTCATGAGTTCAATCCTCATCACGGGCTTTCTCTAAAACCCTCTCCCCAAAGAGGTTTTCTGCCTAATACTAGGTTTTTGCTTTCCCTGCTCATTCTCAATAAACCGTTGAAGGATGAGATTGAGTAAGTCTTCAGCAGTATTGCGTTAACAAAAGTTCTCTTCTAGGGCAATTAGTCCTCGATCGCCTAAAATAGTCAAAATTAACTTATTTGTTGGCTCATGTCTCCCCTCGACAACATCGCTAAACTGTCTCACCTCACCCGCAGAGATGTTCAGAAAAATTGGTTGATCGCTACAGCAGCGGGAAAACCAATTCAACCCGTCACCCTCAATGAAAAACAATACATTATTTGGCCGGCCGGCAGACAAATCCAATATCTAACTCAAAAAATTATTGTCCCCGAACATTTAGCCGGTTATCCTTTAGAGGGAATGGAACTGAGATTAATCCTAACTTGGTGGGCGGAAGATGTCAAAATTTATGTTAATAATCAATTTATCCAAGCAGGAGATCTCTTTGATTCTTCCACGCGCATTTTACTTTCTAACTCGGTCTCTACTGGTCAAGAAATTCTTGTTACTCTGCGTTTAGTCAGTCCCAATCATGATATTGGTGGTTTGATGAAATCCCAGTTAATCTATGAATATAGCCAAGCGATCGATCCTAGTTTTGTCGCTGATGAATTGACCATTCTCCATAATTATCTGCAAACTTTTTATCCTGAAAACTTAGCAGCTTTTACCGCTACTCTCGATAATATTGACTGGGATAATGTCACCAACAAAGATAGATTTAATCAATCCCTAGAATCAATTCGTCAATCCCTACAACCCCTCGCTCAACCTCTCAAAGAACGCAGTTTTCATCTTCTCGGTCATGCACATTTGGATATGGCTTGGTTGTGGCCGTTGGCAGAAACTTGGCAAGTGGCAAAAAACACTTTTATCTCGGTTTTAAACCTGCAAAAATATTTTCCTGCCCTCATATTTGGTCATTCTAGTCCCCTAATTTACGAATGGATAGAAAAACATCATCCTGACCTGTTTAAAGCAATTCTAGAGGCATATAAAGGGCAATCCTGGGAACTTTTGGGCGGGATGTGGGTAGAACCAGAAGTCAATTTAATCTCTGGGGAATCCCTATTTCGACAGCTGCTTTATGGACAAAAATATTTTCAAGAAAAATTTGGACAAATCACTAAAACTGCTTGGCTGCCGGATACCTTTGGGTTTCCCTACCAATTGCCACAAATTCTTAAATCCTTTGGCATCAAATATTTTGTAACTGGGAAACTACATTGGAATGATACGACTAAATTTCCCCACGGTTTTTTCTGGTGGCAATCTCCCGATGGCAGTAAAATTCTTTCCCTAATGTCTCCTCCTAATGTTGCCGGAGTTATGGATACTAACCCAATTATTATGACCGATCATGCTCTCAATTGGGAACGGCAAACCGGCTTAAAAGATATTTTTTGGCTGCCCGGTGTTGGCGACCATGGCGGCGGTCCGACTCGTGATATGTTAGAAGTGGCACAACGTTGGCAAAAATCTCCTTTTTTCCCCCAGTTAAAATTTAGCCAAGCAACAACTTATCTGGACAGTCTGGAGACAAGTAATCTTCCTATCTGGGATGATGAATTATATCTAGAATTTCATCGCGGTTGTTATACTAGCCACGCTGACCAAAAAGCCTATAATCGTTACTGTGAAATCCTCTTGTATCAAGGGGAATTATGGTCTTCTCTGGCTAATATCTTACTAGAGATTCCCTATCCGAAAGTTGAGATAGAATCCGCATGGAAAAAGGTTTTATTAAATCAGTTTCATGATATACTGCCCGGTACTTCGATCCCCGAAGTATTTAGGGATGCTAATCAGTTATGGCGGCAAGTTATCACCACAGGTGAAGCAATTTTAGATCAAGCTTTACAGGCAATTGCCAATCAAATTAATTTACCTAATCCCCCCCATCCCCAAGCAAAACCTTTTCTAGTTTTTAATTCTCTTAACTGGGAAAGATTTCAGGTTATCTCTTTAGCTATAGAATCTGTAAATTACTCAGTTTATGACTTAAATAATTGTCTCTGTCCTTCACAATTATCCCACAACAATCAGCTATTATTTCTCGCTGAAAATATTCCTTCTGTGGGTTATAAGTTATTTTGGTTAGTTCCCAATCAGCAAGCAGCCAAGCAAAATTTAACTAACTGCCAATTTACTTTAGATAATGGCTTGCTTAAAGTTACTATTAACTCAGAAACGGGGGATATAGATAGTATATTTGATATAATTAATCAAAAAGAAATCCTGCAAGCTGCTGGTAATCAATTACAGGCATTTAAAGATCAAGGACAATATTGGGACGCTTGGAATATCGATCCGAATTATCAACAATATACCTTACCTAAAACAGTATTAAAATCGATCGAATGCTTAGAATGTGGTCCCTTGCGCTGGCAGATTCGCGTGATCAGAAGTTTAGGTGATTCGCAATTTTGTCAAGATTATATCTTAGAAAAAGATGCTCCTATTCTCGAGATTAAAACTATTGTTAATTGGCAGCAAGAACATACTTTAGTAAAAACCGCTTTTCCTCTTACCCTAAACAGCGATTTTACCACCTATGAAATTGCCTGTGGTGCGATCGAGCGTGATCACGAACCAGAATCGCCAAAATGGGAAGTTTACGCCCATAAATGGGCGGATTTAACCGATACAGAGGCAAACTACGGGGTAAGTCTTTTAAATAATAATAAATATGGCTATGATGCTACTAACCAGCAACTGCGATTAACTCTGTTGAGAAGTCCCCGATGGCCCGATCCCGAGGCGGATCTGGGAAACCAAGAATTTACCTATGCAATATATCCCCATCAAGGTAACTGGAAAACGGCGAAAACTGTCCATCACGCTTGGCAGTTAAACTCACCTGTCAACGTTATTTTTATTAATAATTCTTCTCGATCAACCCAGTTGCCACCCGTGGCACAATGGTTAAAATTCTCGGCCGATAACTTAATTTTAATGAGTTTCAAACAAAGTGAAACAGCCTCTCGGGGTTGGGTAATGCGCGTTTATGAATGTCAGGGAGAAAACGCTGTTATTGATTGGCAAAATCAATTACAATTAACAATAAAAGAATCGATCGATGGTTTAGAAAGAGCGATCGATCCTATGGAGCAAATTTCTCCTTGGCAGATAGCCACATGGTTATTAAAGAATTAATCTTCGTGATCTTCAAAAGGATCGCTTAATTCTGCTGCCGGCGGTCCAAAAGCGGTATAAAGAGCTAAAGCGGTAATTCCTACCAAAGCGGCAGCGATCGAAATCCCCAAAATTGTTGCAGTTTCCATAGAATAAAATTTGCTTAGATACAGTCTGTATCTTATCTTAACAAAATATAACCGATCTCGCAGCCGATAACGATCGCTAATCTGGCCGGTTGCATTGCTGTTATCTCATGCCCGATAATGCTGAAAGGATCGACTCAATAGC
Organism: Microcystis ichthyoblabe FBCC-A1114; assembly: GCF_050500245.1. Taxonomy (NCBI): domain Bacteria; kingdom Bacillati; phylum Cyanobacteriota; class Cyanophyceae; order Chroococcales; family Microcystaceae; genus Microcystis; species Microcystis ichthyoblabe. The sequence goes on from NZ_CP191408.1 coordinate 601,404, forward strand.
GATCAAACTAAACCAGAAAAATTATTATGAAGAAACTCCTACAGGGACTAGAAAAGTTCCAGAGTGGTTATTTTGATGAACATCGGCAATTATTTGAGCAACTCTCCCACGGACAAAAACCGAGAATCCTGTTTATCACCTGTTCCGATTCCCGTATCGATCCTAACCTAATTACCCAAGCGGAGGTGGGGGAATTATTCGTAATTCGTAATGCGGGGAATATAATTCCTCCCTACGGAGCAACCAATGGTGGTGAAGGTGCATCTATAGAATATGCTATCAACGCTCTCGGCATCGAGCAAGTGATTATCTGCGGTCACTCCCATTGTGGAGCGATGAAAGGTTTGCTAAAATTGCAGAGTCTGGCCGATGAAATGCCTTTAGTTTACGATTGGTTAAAACAAGCAGAAGCCACTCGACGTTTAGTTAAGGATAATTACAAAGAATTAGAAGGAGAAGAACTGATCGAGGTGACAGTAGCAGAAAATGTTCTCAATCAGTTAAGTAATTTGCAAAGCTATCCAATTATTCGTTCCCGATTACATCAGGGTAAATTATCTCTACACGGTTGGATTTTTCGGATTGAAACTGGTGAAATTTTAGCCTATGATCCCATCCTACACGATTTTGTCGCTCCTCATAGTAAAATTGCCCATGCCGAAGCAGCAGACAATTTACCCTCTAGTCGTCATCTTCCCAATAGTCATCCCTTCAAGATTTCTGAGGATTATATCAGGACTCACGCGGAGGTAAAAAAAGCCACTCCTGCGGTTAATACTGTGGCCAAAAAGAATGGCTCCTCGACCCAAAAACCGGGCTATAATTATTTAGAACCCTCCCAAGCTGATCGCATTTATCGCGGTTCGAGAAGTTAATTAGGGATTACAGAAATTCTCTAGAGATGTGCTTATTAACGTCTCTAGAGTGGCAATTAAACGATAACTGCTATACTCCTCTATGGCTTCCCCAAAAGATTTTATTAGTCCCGTCAATTCCGAGCAAGAGTTAGTCTATCCTTTTCGGAACTATCTTAACTATCTTCACGCAAAATACTCTGATTTACAGACGGGTCATATCGCCGATTATATTCCGGAATTAGCCCTAGCAGCTCCAGAATGGTTTGGTATTTCCGTAATTAGCACTGATGGTCAGATTTTTGAGGTGGGAGACTGTCAGCAAACCTTTACAGTACAATCGATTTCTAAAGCTTTTGTCTTTGGATTAGCTCTAGAAGATCACGGAAGAGAATACGTTAATAGTAAAGTCGGTGTTGAACCCACCGGAGAAGCTTTTAACTCGATTATTCTCGATGAAAAAACCAATCGTCCCTATAATCCTATGGTTAATGCTGGTGCGATCGCTACTACGGATTTAATCACCGGACAGAATGCCACGGAAAGGCTAAAACGTATTTTAGAAATGTTTAAACGCTATACGGGTAGGGATCACGAGATTAATGTCCCCGTTTTTCTCTCGGAAAAATCTACCGGCAATCGCAATCGGGCCATGGCCTATCTAATGCTAAATTTTGGCATGGTCAGCGATAAAATTGAAGAAACCCTCGATCTTTACTGTCAACAATGCGCCATTCTCGTCCATGCTCACGATTTAGCCCTCATGGCTGCTACCTTAGCTAATGGAGGTGTCAACCCAATCACAGGAATACGGGCGATCGATGAACACTACGTTCAAGATGTGATCAGTGTTATGCTTACCTGTGGAATGTACGACGCTTCGGGAGAATGGGCCTATCGAGTAGGATTACCAGCAAAAAGCGGTGTCGGTGGCGGAATTACGGCAGTAGTCCCCCATCAGTTGGGAATTGGGACTTTTTCGCCCCTTTTAGATGAAAAAGGCAACAGCATCAGAGGAGTGAAAATTTGTCAAGATATTTCAGAGGATTTTGGTTTACATTTATTTAATGTGGCTAAACCAGAACGAGATTTGAAAACGTGGCTTGAAGGCAATAGTTGATATTGATAGCTGTCCCCGACAAGAGCGCCTAACGGCCCTGGGAAATTAATTTGGCCAGAGGTCTGTGGAAAAAATTTCAGAAACCTCTTGACAAAAGCAGTGGGTTGTGTGTAATATGAATATTGTGTGAGGAGTATAAGTTCAGCATAAGAAGAACCTTTGGGGTCGAAACACGGCAAGACTCCCAGAGGTTCTTCTTTTTCACTTCCTTATTGGCTCAAAGTCAGCCATAAAATCAGGTTTTTCCCGATCGCTAGTTTTTTCTCAATTTATCCCTTCTAGGTCTGTTTTTCTTTACCAAGAGCAACAGGTCAAAATTTTTGCCGAAGAAACTGCACAAGAGAAGTGTAATTGCTCGTAAAATTGGGAATTAAGTACAAGGGCAATCCTATGGCAGATAACAATAACGGTAACGGTGGCTTATTCGTCGTCGGGGTTTTAGTGGGCAGTGCGATCGGGGCAGTGGCGGGTTTATTAGTAGCGCCCAGATCTGGAAAAGAAACCCGTCGAATTCTGCGAAAATCCGCCCAGGCTTTGCCTGAATTAGCCGAAGATCTGACCACGACGATGCAATTGCAGGCCGATCGCCTATCGGAATCGGCCCGGCGTAATTGGGATGATACTTTAATCAGATTAAAAGAGGCGGTGACAGCCGGAATCGAAGCTAGTCAAAGTCTAGCCACAGACAATCCCTCCCCTGACTCGCAAGAATCCCCCCAAGGCGATAATCAACACTCGAATCACTATTAAATGACCGAACCTATTTTCTGGCTAGGATGTTCTTTACTGCTAGTCGCCGTTAGTTTAACGGCGGTTTTCATCGCCGCTTTACCTGCCCTGCAAGAGTTAGCCCGGGCAGCCCGCAGTGCCGAAAAATTATTCGATACCCTCCATCGGGAATTTCCCCCGACTCTAGAAGCAATTCGCCTGACAGGGGCGGAAATCAGCGAATTAACCGACAATATCGATGAAGGGGTCAAAAGTACCCGCCAAGTTGTCCAAGGAGTCGATCGCAGTCTCGGTAGTGCTAAAGCTGGTCTTAGCAAGCTTGATCGTGGCAGCCGTCGCCTCCTGATCGGTTTTAAAGTCGCTTGGAATACTTGGAAACGCAGTTAAGGAGATGGGGCAGTGGGGTGTAGGGTGTGGGGTGTGGGGTGTGGGGAAGGAAACCTCTTTCATCTGTGGGGGTGAAAATTTTTTCATCGGGACTGACTCCTGACTCCTGAATCCTGAATCCTAACCCCACCAACAAACTTTTTCAGCAAACCCTAAATATTTGTAAACTTTTTCGTCTAAGTTACCTTTCTGTGGTAAGCAAATCTTTACTGCTCCGATTTGGGGGTTTCTTGGGGGGTGTCATCGTTGTTGGTTTTTGGTTCTTGTCCTTTAAAAGTAGGGATAAATCGCGACAAAACTTCAAAAAGCTGATTAAAGGTCGTTTGATTGATTTTACCCGTCAAGAGCAATAACACAAAGACAATAAAAGCAAAGATAAAAATAATTGTCAAAACGCTGGTAATATGCTTTGAATCTGGCACAAAATGGGCAATCACCGCAACTATACAAGCAACCACAGCTAAAACCAGCAACAAAGCGAGACTAGGTTTCAGGAGATTGGGAGTTTCTGGCGTTTTGGGACTCATAGGGCGATTTTCTCGGCTTTTGCGGCTACGTTCCTCCCTTATATCGAGATCTCTTGCTCTTTCTGTCTTAGATTCCACCCCTTCTAAGATATCGCGGATATTATATTTGCCGCGCAAACCGGGGAGAATTGCCTCCACGCTGCCTTGGTGATCGAGTTCTATCAGATGGAGATAATCGACGGGAACTTCTACCCCGGTGGGTTGTTCCCCTTGCAATTCTCGAATCACTAACCTTTCCTGTACGGCTAAATTAGGGATAGTAGCGTGAATTTTGTCAAAATCTGTCTTAATAATAGCTAAAAGCGCACTAGCACGGGAACCCTGGGCTTTTATGCTGATGTAGTTATCTTCCTCGTCGGCACGCACCAAAGCTTTATTAAGATCCATTGTCAGAACCACACCACTACGCCAACGCATGGTTTTATAGATCATCTGGTGATTACGGACGATAAAGCGGGAAATAATGCTACCGGGCAGGATATCATAACGGTACTGGAAGTGTAAAGGTGCGTTTTCGTAGATATCCACATCCGGTTCATCGATGGGTAGAAGATCGGTGATTAGATAGCGATCGGGACTGTAACCATCAAGGGGAAAACAGAGTTCAAATTTTCCCATCAAATCCATCAAAAATCCGCGTTTATTTTCGGGATAACGTTGGGTTTGTTTGAGAATATTTTCCAGATCTGGCAGTGAAAGAATGCCCTTTTTTTGCACCATCAAATCGTGATTATTGAGAATATCATAAACACCGCTAGTTACCCATTCCGGGTTCAGGACATTGGTTTCATTCAGTCGCGGATCATCTTGGTAGTTGAGGACAATACCGAGATCGTGGAGAAACTGCACTAAACTTTTTTGATCGCTGGCCTCTTTAATCTCGGCTGTCTGACACATTTCCTGATACTTTTCGTAGGAAATAAAGTCATAAGTCTTTTGCATCGCTTCTAGTTGAGTTTTGATCTCAAACCAACTATTAGGCAATAAATCTTTGATATGGGGAATAGCATCGATTTGAGAGGCGATTTCCTGTACAAGTTCCTCGATTCCCACACCGGTTTTACAGGAAGTGGCGATTAGCTTGGTGATTTGGGGATATTTTTTCCGGAGGGTGCGGATCTTAACTTGCGGGGGATTTTCATCGGCACAATTACCCACGATAATCACGGGAGAATTGCCTCCGTAGGTTTCAATGAGTTTTAACCAGTATTCCAGACGGTTTTGCTGTTCATTTTTGCGGTTGTCGAGGACAAGCAGATAAAGACTGCGTTTAGTCAGAAAAAACTGATGGGTGGTTTGCATCACTTTCTGACCGCCAAAATCCCAGATATTGAGGCGAATATCGGGTTTTTGGGGCAGTGGCCACCTTTCAATATTAATGCCGGGGGTCTTGGGTTCTCCGGAATTAAAGGTATTGTGCAGTAACCGCTTTAACAGGGAAGTTTTCCCCACATCCCCCTCCCCCACCAATAAAACTTTAAGCTCATTAAGAGGGCGTTTAGCTTTATTCTTGAGATAATTAAAAATCGCCTGCGGATTGCCATCATCCAATATTGTTTTACCCCATCCCTGACGAATAATTTCCGGGGGAACGTTGGTAATCGGGTTATTTTCGAGGACTAATCGCTTCAGGTTGACTAGGTGAGTGAGCGCTTCTGGAATCTCCCTGATTTGGTTACTGTAGAGATAGAGGTATTGCAGGGAGGTGAGGTGAGCGAGCGCCTCTGGTATCTCCCTGATTTGGTTATTGCTGAGGTCGAGGATTTGCAGGGAGGTGAGGTGAGCGAGTGCTTCTGGTATCTCGCTGATTTGGTTACTGCTGAGATAGAGGCGCTGCAGGGAGGTGAGTTGAGCGAGCGCTTCTGGTATCCCCCTGATTCGGTTAATGCTGAGGTTGAGTTCTTGCAGGGAGGTGAGTTGAGCGAGTGCTTCTGGAATCTCGCTGATTTGGTTAAAGCTGAGGTTGAGGAGTTGCAGGGAGGTGAGGTCAGCGATTTCGGGGGGAATTTCTGTTAAGTTTTTGATGGACAGATCCAACTCCCCCGCTCTTTCGTCTTTTGCCCGTTGAATCAACTCTAATACTTCCTGTGCTGTCATTGACCATCCCCCCGCTACTATATTTACTCCATTTTGGCAAAAGATCCAGTTAATGCCACTGGTTGAGACCTCATCAGCTTGAGTTGAGTTTCTGGAGAGTGAACTGAAAACTCGCATCTGATGACCGATAAGGGACTTGCGTGGGAATAATATCCTAGCCAGAAAATCGCTCTGTAGAAGAATCAGGCCGGCCAGATGGCATATTATCAAAGTGCAAGTCCCTTAGCTGCGGGGACTCTCAAAGGCTCTCCCCCTACTTAGGGTGATCAGCAAACCTGGGCGATCGGAGGGCGCAGGTTCCTTGCGCCCCTACAGTAACGGATTTTGTCCACAATGTAGGGGCGAACTGCGTTCGCCCAAAAGGTACATTAATGTAGGGGCGAACTGCGTTCGCCCAAAAGGTACATTAATGTAGGGGCGAACTGCGTTCGCCCAAAAGGTACATTATCAAAGCGCAAGTCCCTAACTGGGTGACTAAAGTTGAGAATTCCCTTAAGATAAAGTAAATAAGTGTAAAGAAACTGAAAGTTAGCCTACACCCTTGCTGAAAAAATTCTCATTGTCTAGAAGTGCTATGCTCAATCGTTTTTGCCGAGGAATCTCGATCGCTCTTGTAATTGGTGTCATTAGCTGTCTGGGTTGGATTATCTGCCCAAATCAAGCTCTAGCGGTGAATAATCCCGAATTACTGCCCAATCAAGCCACTCCGATCGTTGATTTAGCCAATTATCTACCCGCAAAACAGGAAGAGGCATTAATCCGAGATATCGAGACATTTCAAGGGGAAACCGGCTGGAAAATGCGAGTTTTAACCCAATATGACCGCAGCCCCGGCCGGGCAGTGATTAATTTCTGGGGATTAGATGATAAAAGTATTCTCCTAGTGGCCGATGGTCGCGGCGGTAATCTACTATCTTTTAGTATTGGTGATGCCGTCTATGAATTTTTACCCCGCACTTTTTGGATCGAATTACAGGCCCGTTTCGGTAATATGTATTTTGTTCGGGAAAATGGCGAAAATAATGCGATCGTACAATCCTTGGACACGGTAAAAGGCTGTTTAGTTAAGGGTGGTTGTGCGGTGGTCCCCGGTTTACCGAGGGAACAGTGGATTTTAACTTTAATTACCTCAATTGTCGGCGGTTTAGTCTTCGGTTTTGCCGGTATTCCTCGCAAAGAAGGACAGGTTTTCGCTTGGCAATGGGTTTTAATTGTCTCTCCCCTCTGGTTTATCCTCTTTGTTGCTTTTGGCATCGGACCGGTGGTTACTCGCACCAGTGAATTACTGCCCCTTTTCCGCAATTTAATCGGTTTTGCCCTCGGGGTTTTAGTCGCCTATCTTTCCCCTCGTTTTAATTCCCTCAACGCCTCAAAAACCTAAGAATTAGGGGCTTGTCAGTGATCAGTGATCAGTAATCAGAAAGTAGCGAAGTTTTTACCTATAACTGATACCAAATCCAGTTATTAAGTTGTTGGTTATAATTAAATTAAAAATGAATTTTAGGTTCGATCCCCCCTTAATCCCCCCTTGATCCCCCCTTGATCCCCCCTTGATAAGGGGGGTGCCGATCCCCCCTTCCCCCCTTGATAAGGGGGGTGCCGATCCCCCCTTCCCCCCTTGATAAGGGGGGCATCTGATAATTTTTAACGCCTACCTAGTTAAAAACTGATTATTTATTCCCTTTTGCCTTTTGCCTTTTGCCTCTCCTCATAACTCGCCTCTACTCAACGGATTTAGTATGATAGCTGACGGCAGCCCCTCATGGTTCGATCGATCTAGCTCTGTTACAATTAGAAACATTGTGGAGTGAGTGAGATAACGTTTATGTGGGTCAATACTCAAAGTGAGATTATTAGTAAGGTTTTGCCGCCAGCAGTACGTCTGTTCTTAAGAACGCAAGTAGAACAGATAGAAGATTTAGAAATGCAGCTGCAAGGTCATGATCGGCAAATTTTGCGCGGTTATATCCCCGGGGTATTTTTAGCCGTAGGAAAAGCGATTTATCAAGGTTTACATCTGGGTAAAGCGCAATTAAGAGGGGAAAATATTCGTCTTAATATTGGGCAGGTTTTGCGAGGGAAACCCCTAAAAATTTTGGAACCTATTCGGGTTAGCGGTGAGGTGGAAATTAACGAGCAGGATTTAAATAATTCGATCGCCTCGACTATTTTGGTTAATGCTTTTGCCGATTTACTAATTTTTTCCCTAGAAAATAACGGAATTGTTAACGCCAGAGAAATTATCTCACAACAGCGTTTTAACTGGAAAAATGTTCTCTTAAATCAGGGTTATTTCTCTCTTCTCGGCCATAGAGAAACGGGTGCAGAAGTAATTTTTAGCGCTGATATTACCCTAGAAGATGCTCGCACTTTAGGGATTAGTCCCCGACAATGGCAAGGTTTAGCCCCAGATTTATCTATTGATTTGCAACCTTTTACCGTCGATTTAGGCAAAGATGTGGAGATTAAATCTTTTATTCTCGACGATCAAACTCTTTTCTGTCAGGGAAGTTTTTTGATTTTACCTTAAAAATAAACGGGATGATTCCGGTGGGTTAACTTAGTTTAACCCACCTAATTAGGGCTTGCTGAATAAAGGTGAAATGTAGGCAAGGTAAGGGTTTTGTGGCTTTTCTCGCGAAACAGGTGCAAGATTTTGAGAGAATCGTGCTTCAAAACCTTGCGTCTTCATCGGCCCGCGTCCTGTAGGGGCGAAGCATTCGGATAAAAAATCTACGGTTTCACCGATAGGTTATTGCCCGAATGCTTCGCCCGTACTTTTTGCCGCAAACCCTAATTAGGGCTTGCTGAATAAATCTAAAAACCTTGTTAGATTAAGGCTTTTTCAGGGGGAAAATTCACACCCCACACCCCACACCCTGCCCCCACCAACAAACTTTTTCAGCAAACCCTAATTATTACCCCGGATTCTGTGCAATTAAAATAATTGTTTGCATTAGTCCGACTAGAAGACCGAGAATCCCACCAAGATTAACAATTCCCTGTAATTCCTGTTTAACAATGCCTTGAATAGCATTTTCCAGATCGGCCGGGGAAGTGGCATTTACCCGATCGCGGATCACTTGATCGATGTTGAGAATTGGGATAATTTGGGCGACTAATTTCTCTAAATCTTCCTCTAGATAACGCTCTAAAATTAACGCTAACTCTTGACTAATTACCCCTAATGATGTAGTCATTGACTCCGAAGATTGCAGACGATTAATAATTAAATTAGCGATTTGATCCCAGTCGATCGTTTGTCCAAAATCTTGCAGAAATTGTTCGCCACTTTCTTGAATATAAATTCGCACCGTATCCCTAGTGGTTTTACGCAATTGTCTGACGGTGGAGATAGGTAAATTTTGTAAAGAGATACTTTTTAACCAGTCTTTCAGACGATTACGCATCTCTAAAGATAGTAATAATTCTTTGATTCTGGTATTAGCTAAATCCTTTTCATCAAGGCAAAAAGTGCGTAAGCGAGCGAGGGCATTGCGTAAACCGAATAAATTGGCTACTACCCAATAGGTTCCACTGGTTTTTTCTCGAAATCCTTCATCGATAACTTGAATATTGCGATCGGTTAAAAAATCGATTAAAGCTAGACGGATAACATCAGCAGGTAGGACGGTTTCTAATAGCCAATCGGAGAATTGTCGCGCCTGTTGTTCACTGAGAGAAAATTCTAAGACTAGGCGATCAAAAATTTGATTGATCTGTTTTTCTAAAAAGTCCTGCCGTCGGGCTAAAACTTTTAGTAATCTCGCTAAAGATGCCCCGAATAAATCGTGAAGAATCGCCGCCAAAATCTCGGCGGTTTTTGCTTGCCGATCGCCTTTTATTTGTTTTAAAGCTAATTGTAACAGCCAGAGTATCGCCCCCTGTACCCTTTCCGTGTCGAGGAGTCGTTTAGCCAGTTTTTGTAGTTCCTCGGGGGTTAACAGGGAACCCATGATCGTATCCGATACCCGGACAGCTAATCGATCTTGATTGCGAGGAATTAGCCCCGGAGTGAAGGGAAGAGGACGCTTACCGATATAAATCGCCTTGTAGGGACGAAATAGCATTTTTATGGCTACATCGTTCGTAAAATAGCCAATAATTGCCCCCGCGATCGGCGGTAATATCCATGTCCAAAGAGTAGGGAGATTCAATTTAGCAGCAAAAAATAAACGGAAATGTCAGTAGGTTATTTCTTCAAGACTAACACTCCCATCAGTCCTGCTAGGAGTGGATAGTGAACAGCGCTGGAAAATCCCGACTGATAGCCTAATTTTACCTGTTCTGGGCCCATGGGAAAGCGATCGATACTGGGACTAATATAAGCGTACTGGTCAGTTAAACCGTAACGCTCGGCAGCGGGAACGACGATATGATCGAGATACCAGTTTTGGAATAGTTTGGCGATGGTTTGGGTGGGTTGATGGAAGTCCAGAATCGCCGCTTTAGCACCCGGTTTGAGGACTCGGTATAATTCCCCCAAACATTGGGCAATATCGACCACATTGCGTAATCCATAGCCGATAGTGGCACAATCAAAGCTAGAATCGGCAAAGGGTAAATTGAGGGCATCCCCTTCCATCCAGTTAATATTAGTGGCGCTAAAACGTTGACGGGCGATTTTTAATTGTTGTGGGGAAAAATCTAGTCCGATCACTTGGCCGGTTTTACCCACTTGTTTTGATAATAGGTTAGTCAGGTCGCCGCTGCCACAACAGACATCGAGGGCAAAGTCCCCTTTTTCGGGTTGACACCATTTGACTGTCATTAATTTCCAGATATGGTGTAATCCTAAACTTAATTCCTGATTGAGGCGGTCATATTCGGGAGCGATCTGATCAAAAATTGCTTGTATTTCTGTGGAGTTAGGTGAGGATTGATTGGACATTTTTATAATATAGCACCAGAGAAAATCCCAGATGAAGTTATATCATTCTATCCTATCTCCGCCCACGGGGATAAGCTGTTGACCATCTACAGCAGTTATCTTCATGGTGAGAACAGTAGCTTAGGTTACGCTTCATCTATCCGAGAACCTTCCGGTCGTAATTTGATCGAGAGTCCTTCCCGGGCGAGAATAGTTTGAGGCAGAATCTTTCTTACCTGTTCCCCAATGCGATCGAGAAAATCGTCATTATGGGCGGGATCGTGATGAAATAGAACTAACTGCTTAACTTGCGCTGCCTGGGCGATTTTGACTGCCTGTTGCCAAGTGGAATGACCCCAACCCACCTTAGAATACTTAGGATCGTTGTATTCCTCATCGGTGTAGGTAGCATCAATAATCATCACATCCGCTTGCCAGGCCAAAGCCAGAACGTTATCATCAAAGCGATCGGGAAAATGTTCGGTATCGGTAATATAAGCTGCCGATAAACCCTGCCAATTTACCCGATAACCCACCGCTTCCCCGGGATGATTTAAAGGACGGGTTTCGACGGTGAAATCGGCACAGTAGAGGGTTTTGCCCATTTCTAGATTATAAAATTCTAAATCAGCCCGCATAATCTGCAAAGGCACGGGAAAATTAGGGTGTGACATCTGATCGTGTAATCTTTGCTTGATGGTTACTCCGTTGGCAGAGGGAATCCCATAGATTTTAAAAGTATTGCCCCTGATAAAAGCGGGGATAAAAAAAGGAAAACCCTGAATATGATCCCAATGGGAATGGCTGAAAAATAAATGGGCTTTCACTGGACTTTCTGTCATCAAAGACTGTCCTAGGATGCGTAACCCCGTACCACCGTCGAAGATTAATCTTTCTCTACCGACTTGCATCTCGACACAGGAAGTATTACCACCATAACGAACGGTTTCCGAACCTGGACAGGGAATGCTCCCCCGCACTCCCCAAAATTTGATCTGGAAGCATTTGTAGGGCATATTAGAAGCTCCTCTACTTGTGCTAATAGGCTAATAGTTAGATTAGCACTCTTCCACAATTAAGTCTGTGACCTGATGACAAGCACGATGATTTACGATATTGGAAAAGGATTATAGTTTTCGGGAAAGCAAGGTATGGATTTACAGAAATTCTTAGAAAAACTGCCCCAACAGTATCAGGATTGGGGATCGGCTTTAATGTCGCCTATTTCCGAGCAATTAACCCTTTTAAGCGAAAAAACCGCCTCTTATCCTGATCGCAATCTCTTTCCCCTGCTCAATCTAGCCGTTGCCTGTCTGCAACCGGACGAGGTTTACTGTCAGGTGGGTTGTTTTCGTCGCGGTAGTTTAGTCGCCGCTTTCTGGGATAATAGCGATCGCTGCGGTTATGGCGTGGAAGCTTTTTTTAAATACGATCCATCGGGAGAAAAGCTAACTATATTATCTGAGGATTTGGAGGATTTTCAACTATCAGAACAGATATTTTTAAGCGATCAAGAAACGGAAAACTTTTTCGATGATCTGGAAGAATTAAACAGTGAAGAAAAGCTGGGAGTTTATTACTACGATGCCGCCGAAGACTATCGATCCCTCTTCATCTCGTTACTTTTCGCCAAAAAATTCTGGTCTGATTCCGCTTTAATTATCATCAATAAATGTCAGCATCCTGCTCTCCAACAGGCCATAAAAGATTTTACTAAAACCCATCCCCAAGCTCAGATAATTTTAGATGATCAAGTAGCTAATCACGGTTTGCTTGGTTTGACAAATATTTGTTTATTAGCTTGGAATGCTCCCCCAGGGATAACAGCGCTAAAATCCCCGAAAAAACTGGTTTTAAATGTGGGTTGCGGTCCCTATAATCCCGAAGCCTTACCCCAACTATTCCGCGATGGCAATTGGCAAGAAATTCGCCTCGATATCAATACTGCTGTTAACCCCGATATTTTAGGAACGATTACCGATTTAAGTGCCGTTCCCGATAACTGCGTCGATGCGGTTTTTTCTAGTCATAATCTAGAACATATTTATCATTACGAAGTTCCCATCGCCCTAGGGGAATTTAAACGCATTCTTAAACCCGAAGGCTTTTTAATGATCGTAGTTCCCGATATGCAAACCGCCGCCGAATTTGTCGCTAGAGGCGATATGGAAAATGAACCTTTATATATTTCTCCTGGAGGTCCCGTGCGGGCTTTATGGATGTTTTACGGCATGGGAACAGAAGTCCCCGGAATGCCCTATATGGCTCATAAAACAGGTTTTACTTCTCAAAATCTTAACCATAAATTACAAGAGGCAAATTTTGCCAGAGTCGAGGTAATTCGCAGGGAATTTGATTTAGTTGCTTTTGGGTATAAGTGAGGAAAGATTAGCAAAAATTGCCCGCACTTGTGGGGATATTTTTTCCCTTTGATTGATTAAATAAATACTAACGAGGGTTAAAGATACCCCCACCCATTGCAATACACTTAACATCTCACCGAGGAATAAATTCCCGAAAGTGAGGGCAAAAACCGGAGTTAAAAAAGTCAAAGAACTTAAACTGGTTAAATTGCCCTTGGCGGCTAAATAAAAGAATATTCCATATGCGATCGCACTACCAAAAATCGTGGCATAACTTAAAGCTAACCAACCATTTAAATCTACATTTTGCCATTGATGGGATTCGGTGAAACCTGAAGCTAAAAATAGCGGCAATCCTCCTAAAATCATGTGCCATCCGGTGGCGCTGACGGGATCCGCATGACGACAGACAAACCGGATTAACACTGTTCCCACCGCCATGGATAGGGAAGCCAAAAGCATCAGCATTTCGCCGCTATTTAGTAATTCCTGCCAGCTAAAGTCAATATTTACCGCTTTTTGTCCAAAAAAGTCATAAAACCATTGATCGGGCAAGCCGATTAAACTAATTCCCCCAATCCCTAAACCCAATCCCAACCATCCCCAGACACCGATAACTTCTTTAAATAGCCAACTGGACATTAAAGCCACCGCTAGGGGTTGGGAGTCAATAATTACCGATCCTAACCCCGCCCCGGTGCGATTTAACCCCAATGCCAGAAAACCTTGAAAAAGAGTGGCATCCATGAGAGCAAAAAGGGCAATCCATAGCCATGCTCGCAGGGTTTTGGGCTGAGGACGACCTAAAAACCAAGCTACCATTAAAACTAACATTCCGGCGGGAACAAGGCGAATTGCCGCCATAAATAGGGGGGTAGTATGGGGGATAACACCCTTCATCGCTACCATCGCTGTTCCCCAGAGAAAAAACGGTGAGATAAATAAGAGGGGCGAGGATTTCTTTAAATCTAGGTTTTCCATAGGTAGCGATCGAGTGTTGTGGATAACAAATTTCTCTAATTGTATAGTAGAAACTGGGGATCGGCTCTTAATTCTCCTGACTTTCTTTTAACTGATTTTCCTCTAAATCTGTTATTGGTTTTTCTTCCCCGTAACTGATCCAGATCGCAATCATTCCGGCAATAGGAATGGAGAGAAAAATACCTAATAATCCCGCAATTCTTTCGCCGATAAAGAGGGATAAAAATAAAATTACCGGGTTTAATTCTAGGGCATTGCCCATAACTTTAGGGCGAATAATATTATCTTGAATTTGTACCAAGACAACACAGACAATAAAAGCTTTAACGGCAATTGTTAGTCCTTGGGAGGTAAAAGTCAAGATAGTTACCAACAAAATGCCCAGGGTTGCCCCGATACCCGGGATAGCATCGATAACACCAAGAATACCCGCTAAAATTAGCCCATATTGAATTCCCAATAGGGAAAAACTTAAGAAACTCGTCACCGATAAAAAGAGCATTAATAACAGTTGCCCGCGAATAAATCCCAGAAAACTTTGTCGAAAAGACTTGGCAAAACGCTCCCGGTATGCTGGGGGGAGAAGTTGCAAAAAACTTCGCCAGAGTTTATCACCGTCGATGAGCATATAAACACTGATCACCGCCCCGAAAACGCCGGTAAAGACACTGGAAAAAACTCCTTGTACGACCGATAAACCTGTGGCTAAACCAGTTTGTAGGGTTCCCACCATTTTATTCCAATCTAATCGATCGAGAAAGTCTTGAAAGGGTAAAAAATCTTGTTGACCCAGGGCATCGGTAAGATTGAATATTAGTCCTTTCCCCTGACTAACTGCTTCTAATCCTATGCCTGTGACTAATCTAAATAGGAGGATAAAAGCTACTAGGGTGGTAATAGCAATGGCTAGTCCTCTCGGTAGATAACGAGATAACCAAACCACGGGATAATTTAATAGAGCGGCCAGGACTGCCGAACCAGTAAAAATAGCGATTGTCCCGTAGAAATAGTTAATTAAGATAATCAGACTCCAGCCACAACCAAATAATAATAGATAGCGCACTAGAATCGAGTTATTCAGAGTTTTCCAAAAGGAGCTAGAAGGGGTCATAAATCAAGCCAGAAATAGGATTTTAGCATTTAGAATTGTTTTAACAAAGCTTCCCGCATGACCGAGACGGGGACGGGTTGACCTAACCAGATTTCTAGTGCGATCGCTCCCTGATTAACTAACATTTCTAACCCATCAATAATTCTTATCCCTCTAGTCCGGGCCAACCGGAGAAATTTGGTCGGCCGGGGATTATAAATTAGATCGTAGGCGATCGCCGATGAGGGCAAAAGGTCTAATAATTCTAACTCAACAGGGGATTGTTCGCCCTGGGGGGACATTCCGATGGGGGTAGAATTAATCAGAAGTTCTGTGGTGGGTAGCAGCCCCTCTAATTCGTCCCAGCCATGCACTTCTAGGAGGTCATAGAGGCTGGTATTCGCCCAACTTTCTTTAAAAGGATCTAATTTCTTTTGATTGCGTCCTACCACATGAATTTTGCCACAGCCCAACTGGGCGCAAGCCACCACTACCGCCCGGGCAGCGCCGCCATTACCTAAAATAACTGGATTCACCCGACTCCAATCTTTGTCAAGGGATTTCAAGGGTGCGAGAAAGCCATCCACATCGGTATTCGTTCCCTGCCAGCCAGTTTTCGTGCGCCAGACGGTATTAACTGCGCCTACTAGCCTTGCTTTCTCGGTAATTTGCGATAATAAGGGAATAATTGCTAATTTATGGGGAATTGTGACGCTAAAACCCTCTAGATCGATGGCGGACAAACCAGCGATCGCAGTTGCTAAATTTTCCGGGGCGATCGGTAGGGGAAGATAGACATAATTTAGCCCCAAGGCATCGATAGCGGCATTGTGCATGGGGGGAGAAAGAGTATGGCCGATGGGATCGCCGATTACGCCTAATAACTTGGTTTTTCCGTTAATAATGGTCATAAAAAAGGTGGGCTTTCCCCACCAAAGTTTAATCTCAAGGGTAGCCAATGCTCACCTTACTATAGTAGGGTTTGCTGAAAAAGTTTTTCCTGGGGGCAGGGTGTAGGGTGTGGGGTGTAGGGTTTTACCGATTTTGAGGGGGTCAATTACCTAATTTTCAGGGAAAAAGTCCAGGGATTTTTCCCCCGATCACTCCCAGATCCATTACTTTTTGATGGCCAAAAGGTCTAAAAGTTTTACCCAACAAGGTTTTTAGATTTATTCAGCAAACCCTATACTATTTCTTGATTTCGCGGGCCATTTTCAGGAAAGGATTGATATTGTCATCGTTAGCGCGACGAACGTTATCATTAGCAGCGTTAGCCTTACTATTAGCCTCGGAAGTAGCCGATTTTGCCACAATACCGTTATCGGTGACTTTGCTGACTTCCATAGAAGAAATCTGTTTAATCGATTCGCCACCCTTTTTATTCGAGGCAGTTTTCGGGAAAGTACGTCGGATCGTGATCGGTGTCCGCATAAAGTCGATATTACCGAGAGTTTTAGCGTCATCGGGTTCCAAGTAAAAAGCCTCTTTCGGTTCCGGTGCGCTCATATCCATCGGTTCATCGACGTATTTCGTCTTATTGCCAAACAGGCCAAAGAATCCAGCCATTTTCTCGCTCTCCTAAATAAATATATTTACCATAAATTGCTGCTGATTGTTAAATCATATCAATATTTATGACAAAAAGCCAGGTAGCCATCTATCAGTTATCAGTTATCAGTTATCAGTTATCAGATGTGAGTTTTCAGTTCACTGATTACTGTTTACTGTTTACTGGACGGCTACGCCGTGCCTTTGGCAACACTGAAAAGCTTCCCACACCCCACACCCCACACCCCATCACCCCATCACCCCAATCAACGCTGTTCTAACCTATGACTGGCTAGGGACATAGAATAACAGAAAATCCAGTAAATAAACGCCAAAAATAGATAAACCTCTGGATAATCGCCGATAAATTTCGGATTAGCTAAAACCGAGCCTGCCATACCCAAGAGGTCCACCAGCCCCACGATCGCCAGTAGAGAAGTATCCTTAAATAAACTGATAAATTGACCAACAATAGCGGGAATGACCGCTTTTAAAGCTTGGGGTAGAACGATCAATAATAAAACGAAAATCGGTTTTAAACCCAAAGCCCTGGCCGCTTCAATTTGACCTTTGGGAATCGCTTGTAAACCACCCCGAACATTTTCGGCCAGATAGGCTGCTGCAAAAAGGGTAAATCCGGCGATCGCTCTGATCACCCGTTCTGGTCTGGTCCCGGCGGGTAAAATTAAAGGTAACATCACCTGAGCCATGAATAAAATTCCCAACAAAGGTAAACCGCGCAATAATTCGATATAGCCAATAGATAGCCAACGAATTGCCGGTAATTCACTCTGTCTCCCCAGGGCCAATAATACCCCCAAGGGAAAAGATAAAATCATACTGGCGATCGCTACTAATAAAGTTAAGATTAAACCACTGAGATCATCGAGGGGAATTGTCGTTAAAAATAATCCCCCCAATAGTAACCAAGCAATTAAAGGTAAAGTCAATAACCAGAGCAATCCCCACCAGCGTTGGAGAAAAGCGGGGCAATTGGGGAAGCGACCCCGGTTTAATTGCCAAGAAAACAGCGATAAAGCCGCAATTATCGTTAAAATCAGCCAAATTCGCCATATTGACTGTTCTGGATAACGACCGACCACAAATAAACCGAGATTTTCCGTCACTACAGCCCATTTTGCCCGATTTATCGCCCAATCGAGAAAACTTAAGCCCCCCCAGAGGCTGAGAAATAGACCCGCAAGGGTTAAGATGACGTTGTACCAAGTGTTAAAGAGATTTTTTCTTAACCAGAGTCCCATAAAATTCCCCAACCTCCCCAGTGGTGATCCTTGTACTTTTTCAGTACAATGGTGCTATTAGAAAAATTCAGACTGATTTTCGACCATGAACAGTTGCATTTTAATGGCTAAAATTGTCCGTCGTCCCGAATTACGTTATACCCAAGATAATCAAACTCCCTACGCTCAAATGTTAGTCGAGTTTTCTCCCAATCGTGCCGAGGCAACCCCAGCTAATTTAAGGGCCGTAGCTTGGGGAAATTTGGCCTCAGAAGTTGCTCAGAACTATAATGAAGGCGATCGGGTAATTTTAGAAGGTCGTCTCTCCATGCAGACGATCGATCGTCCCGAAGGTTTTAAGGAAAAACGGGCCGAATTAGTCATTAGTCATCTCTATCATCTTGACGGCAGCGTGAGTAGCGGTGAAATGACGGCCCCGACTCCGGAAAAAGTCGTGCCAATCAATACCCACAAATCGAATAAAACCCCGGTGGAAAAACCCGTCGCACCTGTCTCCCCCGGGGACTTTGAATACGACGCATCCTATGAACTTTCTAATCCTTCCGCTTGGCAACCTAGCGACACATCGGTGGAGGAAAATTTAGACGATATTCCTTTCTAAGTACCCCAACAGAATTAATGGCTCTTCTCGATTTTGTCTGATAATTTTTGCTTATGGAATCGTGAAATGCTGATCGGGCAAGACTTTCAGCACTATTTTGACGTTCGGCGATGCTCATTCGAGCCGAGGAAGAAACTATCAGTATAGACCTCGTTTTCACACAGAAACCAGAAGAGCCAAAGCTTTAACTGAGATATGGCAGGCTAGAGAAAATAATAAGTATTAGCGCGTGAGGATGTCTTAATGCAAATTACCCTGAACCTACCGGATAACCTCAGCCAAGCCGAAACCTTTAACCAAGGCGACTGGCTCCGGGAGATTGCCATTGCGCTGTTTCAGCAAGAGCGGATTTCCCTCAGTCGCGCCAGTAAAATTGCCGGGATGGAAGTCATGGACTTTCAAAAACTGCTGGCAGATCGCGATATTTGTGTTCACTACGATGTAGAAGACTTTGAGCAGGATGTTCAACATCTGCGCGATCGAGGCTGGCTATGATCGTGGTCAGCGATACCTCCGCCCTTGCCAATCTGGCGATCGTCGATCATCTCTGGTTGCTAGAGTCAATTTACCAAACCGTGTTAGCGAAATTTTGAACCCTATTACCGAATCTGACACACCGCGCCACAATCCCTCACGGAAGGCGATCGGTCGCCTGAGAAGCAGTAAAACAGGGGAAAATACCTGAAACTCTTTCCCCTATGAATCCCTAAGCTAGGGAGAAGAATATAAAGATTTATTAAATTGTAGTTTTTGATACAGTTGTGGGGGGGGGAGTGTGTACCGTCAAAGTTGTTCCTCGTCGAATGTAATTAGCAAAAAGACAATTTTAAACATGAAAAACCGAATTTTTTTCCTGATGACTGGACTCGCCGTCAAAGTGCCAGTTGCTGCTGGAACAGTATTTATAACTTTAGAAACGATTGGCTTACAATCAGTAAATGCGGCTGTTTTAGCACTGAATTCGTCATTAGATTTACAAGCTACAGCCGACGCTGGAGGTGGATTAGTGACCGATACTGACTCCTACAGTCAGGGAAATACAATAAATCCTTTAAGTGCATCAGTCAGTGCCCTCGCAACTTCTGGTACAGCTTCGGTTTTATCTAAGGCAACAGCAACTGCTTCATGGCTCAATACCTCTCAAGGTCAGGTAGTTTTCTCTGACGTGGGCTGGGAAACATTTAACTCTAATGGACAGGCTACACTTTTCGGTGGTACAGACTGGACTTATACCTTTTCTTCCGATACAGATGGTATTTTTACTCTTGACTATAATATTCCTGTTTCTACTGACACAACAAGTAGTTTTGGCTTGAATGGCTTTAACTTTATTTGGTCTGGCTTTGAAGGTGGTGAATTTTTAAATTTAAATTCATCTGGCACGTTGACACGAACAATTACAGCGGGAGACACTTTCACTGTTAATATCAAAAATCAAGCCAATATCTTCTTCGGTGGTAATTTAACTAGGAAGGCATTTATGGACGGGATTTTTACGTGGAATATACAGACGACTACCGTTCCAACCGTTCCCGAACCCTCTACCATCCTCGGCCTCCTCACCCTCGGCACACTCGGCGCAGCTTCCACCCTCAAGCGCAAACTAAAACCCTCCCAATCCACTGAAAAAGAAACTACAAAAGTCTCCTAAAATCCCCCATAAAACCCCACAAAAACCCCTTCATTAATTGGAGGGGTTTTTGTCATAAAACCCAGTCGTTGATCGTTAGGAGAATTGAGATTGATTGTATATACCCCAAAGTAGTCCTACTGATCAGTAATTTTACTTTCAGCGAGAATTTCTTGGAGGACGGGGGATAAATTGCTAGTTAAACGGCCGGCTCGAATAAATTCAGCGTAGGTATCAGCTTCGATATCTAGGAGGGTTTCCCGAAGTTGTTCCATTGTTAATAGCTGTAATTGGGGATAACTATCGTTGAGAGATTGAATTTCCGCTTCTACGGTCTTTAACTTTTCTTTGACGAGATGCTGCTCATAACTAAAAAATTCGGGGGCAACATCGGGAGATTTATCTAACTTAGAAAGATAGTCTAAAACTCTTTTTAAAGCTACCCGTCGGGCTAAAAGTTCCGCATAGTTTTCTCGAATTGGTTGATCACCGATCAAGTCTAATCTCGATAGGAAAGTTTGAATAGTTAATCCCTGAACCAACAGGGTAAAGAGAACAACTCCGAAGACGATATCGATGATATCCTGACGATTGGGAAAAATAACCGGCACACTTAAAGCTAGGGCAATAGAAACGGAACCGCGCAAACCTCCCCACCATAAAACCGTTTTTTCTCGCCAATTAATTTTAGTTTCCATCAAGGCATTACTAACAGTTGCTAAAGCAAAGGTAGCCAGAAAACGGGCCGCTACCACGGCGGCGATCGTGATAAAAATTAAATTGAGATTATCGGCTAAACTGGAGAGACGAATCTGATCGCCGATGAGGAGAAAAACGATCGAATTGACAAAAAAAGCGAGAAACTCCCAGAATTGCGTGACTAATAGGCGGGTACGGGGACTCATACTAATTCTAGAGCCAAAATTACCTAAAATAATCCCCGTAGTCACCACTCCGATTACCCCCGAACCCCCGAACTCCTCGGTTAATAAATAAGCACCGTAGGCGGACACAAGAGTTAAAGACTGTTCCACTAGGGGTAAATCGAGACGTTGAGTCAGATAGGAAATACCAAAACCCACTAAACAACCCACTGCCACCCCGATACCGATAAAAGCCGCAATCCGGCTAATGGTTGTCTCTAAGGATAGACCACTAGCACCGAGGGGAATTTCCACCAAAAGAGCG
This sequence comes from Microcystis ichthyoblabe FBCC-A1114, assembly GCF_050500245.1. Classification (NCBI taxonomy): domain Bacteria; kingdom Bacillati; phylum Cyanobacteriota; class Cyanophyceae; order Chroococcales; family Microcystaceae; genus Microcystis; species Microcystis ichthyoblabe. The sequence goes on from NZ_CP191408.1 coordinate 622,651, forward strand.
AAAGCGACGACAGCAACCCCATCATTAAATAAGCTTTCCCCTTCCAAAAGCACGGTGAGGTTTTTACTGGCCCCTAATTCGCGAAAAAGAGCGACAACAGCGACGGGATCCGTAGAAGAAAGGCTTGCACCCACTAATAATGCCGTAAATAGGGGTAAATTGGTCAATTCATCTAGGGTAAAACCAACCCCGAAAATCGAGATAATTACGCCGACAATAGCGAAAAGACTGACGGGAATCCAATTATCCTTCAGATCTCGCCAGCGCGTATTCCAAGCGGCTTCAAATAGCAAAGGGGGCAGAAAAATTTCTAGAATCAGTTCGGGGGATAGGTTCACCAGACGGATATCGATAAAAGCTAAACCTAAACCGACTATCACTAACAATAGGGTGTAAGGAATTTGGCGAAACCAGCTAAAAATCCTCGAAACCGTGGCCACACTCAGGGAAACGGACAAAACAATTAGAAATTGTTCCAAATTTTGCTTAATGACTTCATCAGTAGCGGATTCTAAACTCATTGGGTGGGAGGCAATCGGTGAGCGGACGTGCAAGAAAAGAACAATCTAAATTATTATTACACTTTAGAACCAGTGATTTTTTCTCCTAAACCCAAGTTTTTCTGCTGGCAATTCCTTTTATCTATGTCCTTGACTATGCCTCAGTCTGCCGAGTCCTCCACGGGTGAGGATTTACCCCTAGCTATCTCACCCAGTAACGAGCAGTTAGAGAGTATTAATAGCTATTTAAACCTGATTTTGGCGGCTTTAGTCTCTCTAGCTAATTTAGACTCCGAGTCTATCACCCAAGCAGCCCAAGAATTAGCCTTAGATGCAGATACAAGCGATCGCCTAGTTGCCCACCACTGGCAACCCCAGTCAAAACTTTCCCTCGCGGACATCCGTTCTCTAGTTCTCCTCCTCTGTCATTTGGCCCAAAAAAAGCAAGAGTTAATCCGTCGCGCTGTAATTCTCTTGGAACAAGTGGGAACTCAAGGACAAGAACCAGTTAAAACCACACTTTTGGGCAATTATATTGATAATTTTCGCTTAAAATACCCAGAAATATCGGAAAATAATCTCATTGATTCTAGCCTAACTTCCCTAGCCTGGAAATTATTAATCGATTTATTGTTCTACAGCAGCCCCCGCAGTCATCTCCTTCTCTGGCACACCCTTTTAGCAAGTCAAAAATAAAAAGCCTATCAGGAGTCAGTATTCAGGAGTCAGTATTCAGGAGTCAGTATTCAGGCGATTATTTTTTATTTATTCTTCCTAGTTCATAATTCATAATTCATAATTTATAATTCCCACCGATAACTAAAAATGAGTAATCTAATTCGCAAATATACACCTCCCACCTGTACCCTAGAAATTTGGGGAAATAGTTCGCCTCTAGCGGTTTGGTTAGGTAAAAATGTCTTAAACGATGCCCACTTTCAATTGCGCTTTGATGATCCTAGATTGAGTGAGGAAAAACAGGTGACGATCAAAGGCGATCGCACACAATTACAACTACTAGGGGAAATTGTCGCTAATTATGTGCAGAATTTACTCTCTAGTCCCGTTTCTACCCTCTCTTTCGTGGCTAGTGGTTCCCCCGAAAGCCATCTCCCCTCCTTACCCTCTCTCCGTTGTCAGGGACTTCTGCAGCATCAATTATTTTTAGGTTCCCTGCTAACCGATCAGGATAAACAGGAGATCGAATTAACCACATCGCAATTATTCGATCTAGCCAATGCTTTAGGGGAGTATAACCATGAAAGCCCCCTAATACCCCCTTTAATTCGCCAGAAAACCCGAAAAAATGCCCTGATCTGGACGGGATTAATCGCCTCAGCCCTAATAACTATCGGGGGAATAGCGATCGCATTTTATCAACAGCAACAAGTGGCCAACAATGATTTAACCATCGATCCCAATAGTGCCAAGATTCCCCAACCCTTGCCAACGCTGCCTTTACCCCCCACGGGAACAGCCGCCCCAAACCCGCAGTTACCGGCAAATTTGGGCAATAAAACCCCTTTACCGCCACCGCCCCCCGTGGGAACCGTTCCAGCCCCAGTTCGTCCCTCTAGCGTCCCCCTGGTGATTCCGCCGTCCACTTTACCGCCGCCACCAGTCACAGGTTCGCTTCCCGGCGGCACGGCGATCGTAATTGAACCGAATAATCAGAACATCCCGATTACTGCCCCCCCCGTCACTGGCGCTCAGGGTACAAATGCACTGGCAAATCTTCCCCCCACCACGATGAATCCGAGTCCAGCACCGCCAAAATTGCCCAATTTACCGCCTATAAGCCCTGTTAACCCCGAAAATGTCAATTTAGACCCCAAACCGTCCACAAGTACCGCTAAAGCCCCAGAGACGAACTTACTAGATACAATTCCCCAAGTGGCAGAAACCAGAGAATATTTTCAGTCCCGTTGGCAACCCCCGGAAAGTCTTAAGCATACTCTAGAGTACCGTTTGGTCTTAAATCAGGATGGTTCCCTAAAACAGATTATTCCCCTGGGACAGGCGGCGAAAATCTATCTCGATCGCACTAATATGCCCCTGCTTAATCAACCTTTCGTTTCTCCCCTCGATATCTCTGGTAATCCCCAATTGCGTCTAGTTCTTGGTTCTGATGGTACGGTGCGGACTTTTATGGAACAGCAATAGGGGACTTGCGTGGGAATAATATCCCAATCGATCGGAGGGCGCAAGCTTTGCGCCCCCACAGTAACGGATTTTGTCCACAATGTAGGGGCGAACTGCGTTCGCCCAAAAGGTACATTATCAAAGCGCAAGTCCCTAGGCTGTACTGCATTTAATTAACAAATAATCTCGTCGGTGCTGTCGGGTTGGTTCATTTCCGTTAGAGTTTGCCAACCGGATTGCCAGAGATTCGAGTCTTGCAACTGTTTAGCATTAATCCAGAAGCGGACAGTCGGATCGCAGGAAGCGACTAATTCAGCAAAAACCCATTGACCGCGATTTTGACGATTGACCACTTGAAAATGTCGCCAGCCCCATGTTTTTTGTTTTGCCGTCCATTTTGACCCCAAGAGATGGGGATACTTCTGTTTTTTGGGCATAAAAGTTAAAACACCTGAGTGCGGGATAGGCTAAAACCCTTATATTATCCTAGTTTGCCAACCCGATTCTTTTCCAGAAGCCAAGGAGAGGAAAAATGATCGGGGCGCTTAAGTGCGCCCCAGTTTTGGCTAATAACCGCGCCAAACACCAACCAAAACCCCTTGCACCTGTACTTGTTCAGTATTGGCTGTAATTGGTTGATATTTTTGATTGGAGGGTTGGAGAGTGATGATTTCGCCTTCTTGGTAGAAACGTTTTAAAGTAGTACCGTGGCCTTCGACTCTAGCGGCGACGATTTCCCCATTGGACACCCCTTCATTGCCGGTGAGAGAACGCATAATCACCAGATCCCCATCGGCAATATGGTCCTCGATCATACTGTCTCCGGAAACGCGCAGAGCATAACAGTCTTGACTGCGTTGCAACAGGTTAGAAAGATCGAGTTTTTCTTCCACATCGGTGAAGGGTTCCACTAAACCACCAGCAGCGATCGCACCCAGAACCGGTAAACCTTGCACTGGTTGTTTAAGAATCCGCAGGGTGCGTGCTTTTCCTTCTGTCCAATCAATATAGCCTTTGGCGCGTAAACGTTCTAAACGGCTTTGAATCGGTGCGGGAGAGCGTAAATTCATTGCTCGCATCATTTGCCGGATGGAAGGGGCGTGCTGAGTAGTGCGAATGTACTCAATTAGCCAGTCGTACAACTCCTGTTGCGCTTGAGTAAGGGATTCGAGGTTAGTCATGATCTATTTTCCTATCCTTGGGTTAAGATAATTTGTACTTTAGTTCATTTGTGTTTAACCTAGTACATCTTAACTTCATCGGCTGACTAAATCAACTGGTTATTAGATCTCTTGCAAAAATCAAAAATTGTCGTGCTTGGTTAGGAGACTCCGAGACAGCCTTGAATCAGTTATCAGTTAGGGACTTGCGTGGGAATAATATCCCAATCGATCGGAGGGCGCAAGCTTTGCGCCCCTACAGTAACGGATTTTGTCCACAATGTAGGGGCGAACTGCGTTCGCCCAAAAGGTACATTATCAAAGCGCAAGTCCCTTATCAGTTATCAGATGCGAGTTACAGCGTTTCTCAGATAGATGAGGTTCGTTCTTGCGGCTACCATACTTGATTAGCAAGGGTTAATCTGTACTTCACATTTACGAGAAAGGCCGTATCGGTTCACTGATTACTGATTACTGTTCACTGATAACTAAAAAGTCTCCCTTCTCCCCACTTCATAATTCATAATTCCTTCTCCCTGTTCATAGACAGTCTTAACGAGTAATTTAGATAGTCAACAGCTTATCTTCTGACCTAGCACTTTTTTTTTAAAAGTATCATTAATTTTTATCTCAATTCTGAATATTAATTAACCCCAGGGTCGGTTGCTGGCAAACTCAGCAGCGTATTAAGAAAAAATAACGAATTGCTAGAAAGCCCAGAATCTGGATAATGATCGAGGTGGAGACAGAAAAATTGCTCTACTTAAGCCTGTCTGCCGTAAGCGTCCAATAGTAGATAGGGAGTCAAAAGCGACGCTCAAGAAAATCCTTCGGTTGTCAGGGAAACGAGAGGATATTTAGTGCGAAATTGAGCCGTAAAAAAACTTAAAATCCCGACAAATATCGTAAAAACTAAGGGGAACACATGACCACAAAAACCTATGCAACCATAGATGGTAACGAAGCTGTTGCACGCGTTGCCTATCGTCTCAGTGAAGTGATCGCTATTTATCCTATCACTCCCTCCTCGCCTATGGGTGAATGGTCCGATAGTTGGGCAGCCGAACGGAGAGCTAATCTCTGGGGAACCATTCCTTCCGTAATCGAAATGCAGAGCGAAGGTGGGGCAGCGGGAACCCTGCACGGAGCGCTACAAACAGGCTCTTTAACTACTACTTTCACTTCCTCCCAGGGATTATTATTAATGCTCCCCAACTTCTACAAAATTGCGGGGGAATTAACTTCTTCAGTAGTCCATGTGGCAGCCCGTGCTTTAGCAGCCCAAGGGTTGTCAATTTTTGGGGATCATAGTGATGTTATGTCTGCCAGAAGTACGGGTTGGGCTATGTTAGCGGCTAATTCCGTTCAAGAAGCTCAAGATCTGGCGGCTATTGCCACAGCTACCACCCTAGAAACGCGGCTTCCTTTTCTGCACTTTTTTGATGGTTTTCGTACCAGTCATGAGGTGCAAAAAGTCGAATTAATTAGCGATGAAACTCTCAAAGAACTGATCGATGAAGACCTAATTATTGCCCATCGTCAAAGAGCTTTAACTCCCGATCGACCGGTGTTACGAGGCACGGCACAAAATCCCGATGTTTATTTCCAGGCAAGGGAAAGCGTCAATCCTTTCTATCATGCTTGTCCCGATATCACTCAAAAAATTATGGATCGTTTTGCCCAATTAACAGGACGGCAATACCATCTCTATGAATACCACGGTGCGCCCGATGCCGAAAGAGTGATTATGTTAATGGGATCGGGAGGGGAAACCGTCCATGAAACCGTCGATTATCTCAATCAAAATGGGGCGAAAGTTGGGGTTTTAAAAGTTCGTCTCTATCGTCCCTTTGCCGCCGAAAAATTACTGGCAGCTCTGCCCACCACGGTGAAAAAAATAGCCGTTTTAGATCGCTGTAAAGAACCCGGTGCTGGGGGCGATCCGCTATATTTAGACGTGGTAAATGCCTTTATGGAAAACTACGAAGGCAAGCTGCCGAAAATTGTGGGAGGACGCTACGGTTTATCTTCCAAAGAATTTACTCCAGCCATGATTGCTGGCATATTTGATAACTTAAGTCTCGACAAACCGAAAAATCACTTCACTATTGGTATCGTTGACGATCTTACCTTTTCCAGTCTGGAATATGACCGCAGTTTTTCCACCGAACCAGACAAAGTAGTGCGGGCGGTTTTCTACGGTTTAGGTTCCGATGGTACGGTGGGAGCTAACAAAAATTCAATTAAAATTATCGGTGAAGATACTGATAATTATGCCCAGGGTTATTTCGTCTATGATTCCAAAAAATCTGGCTCCGTCACCGTTTCTCACCTACGCTTTGGTCCGGAGCCGATTCGCTCTACCTATTTAATCACCGATGCTAACTTTATCGCCTGTCATCAGTGGGAATTTATCGAACAATTTGACCTGCTAGAAACCGCTAAATCGAACTCAATTTTTCTCCTCAATAGTCCCTATCCACCGGAGGAGGTGTTTAGTCACTTACCCCGCCATCTCCAGCAAACTATCATCGATAAAAATCTGCAAGTTTATACGATTAATGCCACTCAAGTAGCCAAAGAAGCGGGGATGGGCAGTCGGATTAATACCGTGATGCAGGTGTGTTTCTTTGCCCTAGCGGGGGTTTTGTCGCGGGAAGATGCGATCGCACAAATCAAAAAAGCTATCCGCAAGACCTACGGCAAGAAAGGCGAAGAAATCGTGCAGATGAACATTAAAGCCGTGGATTCTGCCCTAGAACACCTCTATCAAGTCTCAATTCCCGCCACTGTCACCCCTGAAGCTTTTGAATTAAGACCACCAATTCCCGAAAGCGCACCCGCTTTCGTCCGAGAAGTCCTCGGCAAAATTATCGCCCGTCACGGGGATGAATTGCCCGTTAGCGCCCTTCCCAACGATGGGACCTATCCCACCGCCACTAGCCAATGGGAAAAACGCAATATTGCCCAAGAAATCCCCGTTTGGGATGCGGATGTCTGTGTTCAGTGCGGTAAATGCGTTCTTGTTTGTCCCCACGCCGTTATTCGCTCGAAAGTCTATGATGAGGCCGAATTAGCCACGGCCCCGGAAACCTTTAAAGTCGCGAATGCCAAGGATCACGACTGGAAAGGGCTAAAATTCACCATCCAAGTGGCCGCCGAAGATTGTACCGGTTGCGGTCTCTGTGTTGATGTTTGCCCCGCTAAAAACAAATCGCAACCACGTCTAAGAGCGATTAATATGGCTCCCCAATTGCCCCTGCGGGAACAGGAACGAGTTAACTGGGATTTCTTCCTTAATTTGCCTAATCCAGACCGATTAAGCCTAAATCTCAATAAAATTAACCATCAGCAAATGCAGGAACCTCTCTTTGAGTTTTCCGGCGCTTGTGCCGGTTGTGGTGAGACTCCCTACGTTAAATTAGTCAGTCAGCTATTTGGCGATCGCATGATAGTAGCTAATGCCACCGGTTGTTCATCTATCTACGGAGGTAATTTACCGACAACACCCTGGGCAGTTAACGCCGAAGGTCGCGGGCCGGCCTGGTCGAATTCTCTCTTTGAAGATAATGCCGAATTTGGCTTAGGATTCCGAGTTTCCATCGATAAACAGGCAGAATTTGCCGCAGAACTGTTAGCAACCCTTGCTAGTGAAATCGGAGAAAGTCTAGCGGCAGATATTCTCAATTGTCACCAAGTGGATGAAGCGGAAATTTACGAACAACGGCAACGGGTAGAGGCCCTAAAATCCCGTTTAGGGGAATTAACCCCGACCACGCAGGTGAAAATGTTGTTATCCGTGGCCGATTATCTGGTCAAGAAAAGCGTCTGGATTGTCGGGGGTGACGGTTGGGCCTACGACATCGGTTATGGTGGCTTAGATCACGTTTTAGCCAGTGGTCGCAATGTCAATATTTTGGTCATGGATACGGAAGTTTACTCGAATACGGGCGGCCAGGCCTCGAAAGCTACTCCTCGCGCTGCCGTAGCTAAATTTGCTTCTGGTGGCAAACCCAGCCCGAAAAAAGACCTCGGTTTAATGGCCATGACCTACGGTAACGTCTATGTGGCCAGCGTGGCTATGGGGGCAAAAAACGAGCAAACTATCAAAGCTTTCCTAGAAGCGGAAGCTTATAACGGGCCGTCGTTAATTATCGCCTATTCTCACTGTATTGCTCACGGGATCAACATGACCACCGCCATGAACCATCAAAAAGAAGTGGTGGAAAGCGGTCGCTGGTTAATGTACCGTTATCATCCCGATTTAGCTAAAGAAGGCAAAAATCCCCTGCAATTGGACAGCCGTGCGCCTAAACTTACCGTAGCGCAAACTCTCTACTCGGAGAATCGCTTTAAGATGTTGGCCACCAGTAAGCCGGAGGAAGCTAAACGTCTGCTCAAAGAAGCACAAGCAGATGTGGATACGCGCTGGCAAATGTATCAGTATTTAGCAGCAAAAGGTACAGGGAGCAACGAATAGTTATGAATCTACACACTACTTACATGGGTTTACAATTGCGATCGCCGCTAGTCATCGGTGCGGCCGCACCCTTGAGCGAGGATATCGACAATATCAAGAGAATGGAAGACTTCGGAGCCGCTGCCGTGGTTTTACACTCCTTTTTCGAGGAGCAGATTAAACAGGAAAGACTGGCTCTACACCATCATTTTACCCACGGAGCCGAGAGTTTTGCGGAAGCTTTGACTTATTTTCCCGAACCGGAGGTTTTTCACGTTGGTTCCGACGAATATCTCAACCATATTCGCAAAGCCAAAGAAATGGTCGATATTCCCATTATTGCCAGTCTCAACGGTGAGACCTCTGGGGGATGGTTGGAGTATGCCATTCAAATTCAACAAGCGGGCGCTGATGCTTTGGAGTTGAATGTTTATTATGTTCCCAACGACCTAGAATTAACCGGAAATCACGTCGAACAAAACTATGTTGATATCCTCAAAATTGTCAAATCGGAGGTATCAATTCCCGTCTCGATGAAGTTAAGTCCCTACTTTAGCAATACGGCCAATATGGCTAAACAATTAGCGGAAGCAGGGGCCGATGGGTTGGTATTATTTAACCGTTTCTATCAGCCGGATATCGACTTAGACACCTTGGATGTTCACCCTAATATTATCCTCAGTAATCCCCAAGCAATGCGTTTACCCCTGCGCTGGATTGCCATGCTTTACGGTCGTGTAGCGACGGATTTTGCCGCTACCAGTGGTATTCATAACGCCATCGACGTGATCAAAATGATGATGGTAGGGGCAAAAGCGACCATGTTAGTTAGTGTTTTATTACGCCACGGTTTGGAGGAAATTACCAAGATCGAACAGGGTTTATTGCATTGGTTGGAAGAAAATGAGTACGAATCGATCGAGCAGTTAATTGGCAGTATGAGTCAAATGAATTGCCCAGATCCGACTGCTTTTGAACGGGTACAGTATATGAAAGCCCTGCAAAGTTACGAACCTGTTTGGAAACGTTTTCAAACCACCAGCAAATAAAAGTGGGAAGCTTTTTTCAGTTATCAGTTATCAGTAATCAGTAATCAGTGAACTGAAAACTTAAGTAGGTAGGCGTTAAAAATTATCAGACACCCCCCTTATCAAGGGGGATCCCCCCGCCTATCGGCACCCCCCTTATCAAGGGGGATCCCCCCGCCTATCGGCACCCCCCTTATCAAGGGGGGCAGGGGGGATCGGCACCCCCCTTATCAAGGGGGGCAGGGGGGATCGGCACCCCCCTTATCAAGGGGGGCAGGGGGGATCGACACCCCCCTTATCAAGGGGGGCAGGGGGGATCGGCACCCCCCTTATCAAGGGGGGCAGGGGGGATCGAACCTAAAATCGATTTTTAATTTAATTATAACCAGCTACTTAACTGAAAACTGAAAACTTACATCTGATCACTGATAACTGATAACTGACAAAAAAATCCAGGAGGATATAACTATGAACGAGAATCAAAGGAAAAAAATCGGTATTCTTACCAGTGGTGGCGATTGCCCGGGGTTAAATGCGGTAATTCGTGCCGTGGTGAAATCATCAAAACTCAAGGGTTGGGATGTGTACGGCATTCCCTACGGGACCGACGGTTTTATGCAGATTGCCGAGGGGAAATATCACCCCCAAGATTTGATCCTGACTCAGCATGGCTATAACCTACCCGGGGTCTTGAAAGGATTAGACGTTTTGCAGTTTCTTAGTGGTAGTGTTTTGGGTTCTTTGAGCAAAGGACATCCCGAAAACCCAGAAATTGCCACGAAAATCCTGCAAGGATACGAAATGCTGGGATTAGATGCCCTGATCGTCGTCGGGGGCGATGGGAGCATCGATATCATCTACGATCTCGCCCAGAAAGGCAATTGGAATATTATCGCGGTTCCCAAAACCATCGATAATGACGTTCCCTATACGGAATGGGCAGTCGGTTTTACCACTGCCGTCGATATCGTTACTCAAGCTTTGTATGATCTCACCTTTACCGCCGCTAGTCACGAAAGGGTGATGATTGTGCAGGTGATGGGTAGAGATGCCGGTCATCTAGCTCTTCATGCTGGGATTGCCGGGGGGGCCGATGCGATTTTTATTCCCGAATTAACCCCGGCTCTCACTCCCGCAATTATCGACGGTTGTTGTCGTCATTTGGCACAATTACGCGCTCAAGGTCGTAAATTCGCTCTCATTGTGATTTCTGAGGGTGTTAAAAACGAAGATAACCAAAAAGAGAAGTATATTGCCGATTATTTAGAAAAATTAATATTTGACAAAACTCGCTCTTTGTGCGTTACCGATCCCGTCTTCTGTTATCTCAATTCCATGGATGTGCGGGCCATGTCTTTGGGACACCTGCAAAGAAGTCGTCCTCCTTTGGCCATGGATCGACTGTTAGCCACGGCTTTCGGCATTAAGGCCGTAGAATTAATCGAACAGGGTAAACTCGATCGCGTGGTGATTTGGCGCGGGGGACAAGTGCGTAGTCTGCCCCTGAAACCAGTGATCAAAATTATCAAACAATGTCATCAAGAGCATCGCTGTGCCTATCCCGTTGATCCTGATGGTTTTATTGTGAAAACAGCCCGTTCTTTGGGAATTTACCTAGGGGAAAATCCCACGACCGAGACGGCAGTAGTTCCGCAAGCTGTGGAGGCGTTGGTTTAGTTATAATAAAGCGAGAAGGGTTGCTCATACTTTCTCGCTTTATTAATTGGTTAAGATATTTAATTCTGCTAATTTTACTTGCAATAATTTACTGTATTTTATGGCTTTTCTCAGTAATCTGTCATCGGTGGTTAACAATACGTCTATTCTAGCATATTCAGCGCAAGCGATATGAAAAGAATCATAAAGATCAAATCCTAAATATATAACCAATACTGTTTAACTGTTGTCCCATTCTTCATCACTAATACCCGCTTGTTTGAGAATTTCCTTAACTAAATCTGTAGAGATTTCTTGATTTCCATGAGGGTTAGGGATGCGAATTTTATGTTGACCCTTTTTCATAAATTGATGTTTACTACCAGAAAAAGGCCCTGTGTAACCTAAAGCTTTCAATTTTCTGATTAATTTTCTGCGAGAAATTGCTGATGGCATAACTAAACTTCTGCAACTGTTGTAACTTTAATTTCTAATCCATCTATGATAGGTAAAGGGTCGCCATCTTGTAATTTTAAAATGATCCATTCTTCTAGAACTTCTAGTAAGTCTTTACGGCATTCTTCAACGGTCAATCCATTTCCCCAAACGCCTTGAAAGCCTTCTATTTCAGCAAACCAAGTACCGTCATTTAGCCTTTTGTATTGTGCTTTTTGTAAAGCTTTTTCACAATAATTGAGTAAGATCATTTTCTTCTCTAAATCTCCATAATATGTAACTATATTATCACTTCTCCTCACCAATCCCATCACACAAATGTCTATCCTCCTCCTTAACGCCAGAATTAGGATTGTGCAAATAAACCCGCACCCAATCGCAACTACGCCCCATTAAAGCGTTTAAGTCCTGCATTGTCCTACAATCTTTCTGTATTGTCCTACAACTCTTCTGCATCGCCCTATAATCCTTCTGTATCCTCACAAAGAAGTCTAAACCAAGATTAACGGGATTTTAGGATTAACTGGATTATTTACTTGGAAACTCCTGACAATCTTTTAAGATTGAGCATCCTGAAAATCCTCTAATCCTCAAAATCCTGATACTGACGATTTACCCCCAATCCCATCACACAAACCCCTATCCTCCTCCCTGACACCAGAATTAGGATTGTGCAAATAAACCCGCACCCAATCGCAACTACGCCCCATTAAAGCGTTTAAGTCCTGCATTGTCCTACAATCTTTCTGTATTGTCCTACAACTCTTCTGCATCGCCCTATAATCCTTCTGTATCCTCACAAAGAAGTCTAAACCAAGATTAACGGGATTTTAGGATTAACTGGATTATTTACTTGGAAACTCCTGACAATCTTTTAAGATTGAGCATCCCGAAAATCCTCTAATCCTCAAAATCCTGATACTGACTATTTACCCCCAATCCCATCACACAAACCCCTATCTTCCTCCCTAACACCAGAATTAGGATTGTGCAAATAAGCCCGCACCCAATCGCAACTACGCCCCATTAAAGCATCTAAATCCCAACCATTGCTTCCATTCCACAGTTTAATTGTGTTATCCCAACTACCAGAAGCTAAAGTCTTACCATCGGGGCTAAAACTTACGCTAGTGACAGACCTATCATGCCCAGTGAGAGTATGAATTTCTTTTCCTGTCTCTACATTCCACAGTTTGATTGTCTTATCATCACTACCGGTCGCTAAAGTCTTACCGTCACTGCTAAAATTCACGCTAAAGACAATGCTATTATCCCCAGAGAGAGTGCGGATTGCTTGACCTGTTGACCCATTCCACAGTTTGATTGTCTTATCATCACTACCGGTCGCTAAAGTCTTACCGTCACTGCTAAAATTCACGCTAAAGACACTGCCATTATGCCCTTTTAAAGTGCGGATTGCTTGACCTGTTTCTACATTCCACAGTTTGATGGTCTTGTCACCACTACCGGTCGCTAAAGTCTTACCGTCAGGGCTAAAACTCACACTATAGACATAGCCATTATGCCCAGAGAGAGTACGGATTTCTTGCCCTGTCTCTATATCCCACAATTTGATTGTGTTATCCCAACTACCAGAAGCTAATGTCCTGCCGTCCCTGCTAAAACTCACGCTAGTAACAGGTTTATTATGCCCTTGGAGAGTGCGGATTTCTTGCCCTGTCTCTACATTCCACAGTTTGATAGTCTTGTCATCACTACCGGTCGCTAAAGTCTTCCCATCACTGCTAAAATTTACGCTAAAGACACTGCCATTATGCCCTTTTAAAGTGCGGATTGCTTGACCTGTTGACCCATTCCACAGTTTGATAGTCTTGTCATCACTTCCAGTCGCTAAAGTCTTACCGTTACTGCTAAAACTCACGCTAGAGATAGGTTTATTATGCCCTTTGAAAGTGCGGATTTCTTGCCCTGTCTCTATATTCCACAGTTTGATAGTCTTGTCACCGCTACCAGTCGCTAAAGTTTTACCGTCACTGCTAAAGCTCACGCTTCTGACAAAGCTATTATGCCCAGAGAGAGTGCGGATTTCTTGCCCTGTCTCTATATTCCACAGTTTGATAGTCTTGTCACCGCTACCAGTCGCTAAAGTTTTACCGTCACTGCTAAAGCTCACGCTTCTGACAAAGCTATTATGCCCAGAGAGAGTGCGGATTTCTTGACCCGTCTCTACATTCCACAGTTTGATTGTATTGTCACCACTACTGGTCGCTAAAGTCTTACCGTCTGGGCTAAAACTCACGCTAAAGACACTGCCATTATGCCCTTTGAAAGTGCGGATTTCTTGACCTGTCTCTACATTCCACAGTTTGATTGTCTTGTCATCACTTCCAGAAGCTAATGTTTTACCGTCCCTGCTAAAACTCACGCTATAGACAATGCTATTATGCCCTTTGAAAGTGCGGATTTCTTGACCTGTCTCTACATTCCACAGTTTGATTGTCTTGTCATCACTTCCAGAAGCTAATGTTTTACCGTCCCTGCTAAAACTCACGCTAAAGACACGGCTATTATGCCCTTTGAAAGTGCGGATTTCTTGACCTGTCTCTACATTCCACAGTTTGATTGTCTTGTCATCACTTCCAGAAGCTAATGTTTTACCGTCCCTGCTAAAACTCACGCTAGAGACACGGCTATTATGCCCTTGGAGAGTGCGGATTTCTTTCCCTGTCCGAATATTCCAAAGTTTGATTGTGTTGTCACGACTACCAGAAGCTAATGTCCTGCCGTCCCTGCTAAAACTCACGCTAGTGACACGCATATTATGTCCTAGTAAGCGATTATGTTCACTTTTTCTGTTGAGAAGTTTCTGCAAAGTATTCATTACTACCCTATCATATGCGTGTTGATTTTGCAGGGTTTTACCCGCTTTAATTGCTTCGACGAAAGCTTCCAACTCCTTATGTTCATTAAACAGAGACACAGAAGAAAAGCCGCGAGAGTGTGCTAGATTGAGTTCTGCTTGTTGCGTTTTTTGCCAAGCCATCCAACCTAAACTACTACTAATTATAACCGCTACCAACGAAACCGCCGTAATCCTTCGCGCTGTTCTAATTTTTTCATTTTTTTGTCGTTCAGCTTGACTAATACTCGCCTTAATAAACTCAATCGCCAAAGCCTCTAAATTAGGCAGAGAATTATTCTTTTGAAATTCAACAATTTTAGCTAACTTAGAACCTCCCCAAAGCTCACTACTCGCTTTTACTGCATCTTGCTTCTGTAAATCATCCCACTGTTTTGCATCAGCATATAAACGACTTCTGAGAACAATTATCTCCTCTTTTTCTCGAATTAAATTCTGTAACACTTTCCAAGAACGTAATAACGCCTCATGTGCCACCTCAACCGTTGCTTTCCCGTCTTCTCCCTTACTCACCAAAAGACGATTATCTATCAATTGATAGAGAACCTCCCTTTGCATTTCCTCCTGTTCAAAACTCGATTTATCCGCCCTTCTGCTAACCGCTTCTTTCCCTTCTAAACTAATTAACTCTAGAAAAATTTCCTCTGCTGCTTTCCGTTGCTGTTCATTAAATTGACTATAAATTTTATCCGCTTGTTTTTCTAGCGCACCCGTTACCCCACCAATCTCTTGATAAGTCTTAATATTTAAAATCCGCTCTTGAATATGATCTTTTTCCCACAATAAATCTAATGTATATTGTAACAGAGGTAAAGAGCCAGCCTGTTCATAAAAATCCGCAATAATTTGATTAATTAATCCCTTTTCAAAGATTACCCCATTTCTCGCCGCTGGTTCAGCAATAGCTAATCTTAACTCACTTTCATCCATATCCGTTAACATCTTGCTATACTGATCATGGATTTTTCCTAAACTGGGATAAGGACTTAATTTATCTAAAAAATCCGCCCTTATCGTCATCACAATTTTAACTAAACTATCATTCTTTTCAATTAATTTAATCAAACTTTTAATGAAAATATCTCTTTCCGTATTCGGTGTACGAGTAAATAATTCCTCAAATTGGTCAATAAAAATAAACCATAAATCAGAATTATTTTTTAATCCTTCAACCACCTTAATTAAAGTATCTTCCTTAACAGCTTGTGCTAATTTCGCTTGGTATTGTTTATATCTATTTGCCAAAAGACAACCATAAAAAGACTCAAAGGGATTAACATCAGGAACAAAAGTTAAATTAACCAATTTATTCGCGCCAAAATTATCCTTTAACTTAGGAATTAAACCCGCTTGCACGAGAGAAGACTTACCACTTCCCGACGCACCTAAAAGCAATAAAACATTCTTTTGCTTTAAATAATCGGTTAACTCAACAATCCAATTATCTCGACCAAAAAACCTATCCTTATCATCTACTTCAAACTTCCTTAAACCCAAATAAGGTGAACCCGTAATTAAAGTTTGAGCCTGAATCTCAACTCCTGACTTTTGGGTGATAATATATTGATTGATTACACCCCCACTAATATCACCTGCAATTCCCTTAAATTCACCATCACCAATAAGACCTTTAACATCACCCCCTATTTCTAAATAATAACTTTTATCAGTCATTTTTGCTACCCCAAAATTATTCTTTTCAAGTTAACTTTAAATTACAGTTTTAGAATTAGCACTCTTTAAGGACTTCCTACTAAACCAAACAATTTAGCCAAACCGCCTAAAATCGTTACAATTAAAGCAACTAAAATCCCTCGACTGACAAACTCTTGATTCTCTAAGCGCTTTTCCACGCCATCATTTTTTCCCTCTAGACGCTTCTCAATACCATCAATTTTTCCCTCTAGACGCTTCTCGACACCATCGATTTTTTCCTCCAGACGCTTCTCGACACCATCAATTTTTTCCTCCAGACGCTTCTCGACACCATCGATTTTTTCCTCCAGACGCTTAATTTCACCTTTAACTTCACTAAGTTCAATCTTAATATCAGTAACATCTTTTTGAAGATTATCTAACTTTTGATTGATTTGAATTAGAAAATCTTTAAGTTCTACCTCAACAGTAATTGACATAAATTTCCCTCCTAAATAATCCTCAACTAATTAATGTTCTGACTAATATTTCCACCACTAATATCTCCTGCAATTCCCTTAAAAGTACCATCTCCCACCATTCCTTTAATATCATCACCAACATTAATATTATACTTACCTGCGGCAAATTCTTCAGGTTTTAATTGCTTGAGTAATGCTTCTGCTGTCTTAATAACCTCTGCATCTCTATCAATTTTTGCTTCAAGTAACTCTTCTTTGAGCAGTGTTTTTACCCCCTCTGAATCTGGTTTTTTCTCATGTTTATCGACGATATCACTATCATCTGTTTTCCCTTTTTCTGCAAATTTCTTCTTAATCAACGCTTTTAAACCCTCATAAGCATCCTTAACCGCTGTTCCTGCCGTATCCTTAGCAGCAGCAACCGCACCAGCAGCCAACGCAGCGAGAATTAGAGAAATCGGTTCCATTGCCTGAGACTCCAAATTAGATATTGCTGACTCAATCTTAGATCAAAGCAAAGTATCTGACGCGATTATGGCGCAGGTATTGGGCGCAAATGGCTTGCTCGTCGGGGTTGTTGGCTACTACTATAAGCTGGACGTGGGGGACTTGCTTGGGAATAATATCCCAGCCAGAAAATCGCTCTGTAGAAGAATCAGACCAGCCAGATAGCATATTATCAAAGCGTAAGTCCCTTAGCTGCGGGGACTCTCGAAGGACTTCCCCCTACTTAGGGTGATCAGCACACTTGAGCGATCGGAGGGCGCAGGTTCCTGGCACTTCTACAGTAACGGATTTTGTCCACAATGTAGGGGCGAACTGCGTTCGCCCAAAAGATACATTATCAAAGCGCAAGTCCCTAATCCCGTTTAGAGCATATTTCATTTAGACGAGAAAGGCTGTACTTAAAAAAATATGGTATGATGAGAAATTGTCAGTTTTACGAAAGCCAATGAAAACGGAAGAGATTATCAAATCAATCGAAGCCGAGTATCTCAAGAGCGATCTGCCCATTATCCATGTCGGTGACACGATCCGGGTAGGGGTGCGAATCGTTGAAGGAGATAAAGAGCGGATTCAGCCCTACGAGGGTATTGTCATCGCCAAACGCCATGGCGGTATCAACGAAACGATTACAGTACGCAAAGTCTTCCAGGGTGTGGGAGTAGAAAGAGTTTTCCTGCTCCACTCGCCCCGGGTTGCCAATATCAAGATCATCCGTCGTGGTAAAGTACGCCGGGCGAAACTCTACTACCTGCGCGATCGGGTTGGCAAAGCCACCAGGGTCCAAGAACGTTTCGATCGCCCCCTCTAAAAAATTTCCGGCGACAGCCTAACCAAGAAAGTTGCTTAATCGCCAACAACTACGCTATAATAAATAAAGGCCTTAAAAAAGCCCAATAGTTTAGCGAATGGGCGCTCTTAGTTCAGTTGGTAGAACGCAGGTCTCCAAAACCTGATGTCGGGGGTTCAAGTCCTCCAGGGCGCGTTTGGTAATCACCAAGCCGATAATTGCAAAGGACATGATCTAAATGTCTGGGGGTTAGTGTGGGTTGTCCGGTGAAAATGATAAGTTAAGGATAGCTTGAGTATCATTTTAAGGAGTAGCGATCGTGGCCAAAAAAGAAACCCTAGAAAAAGACGCGAGCGACAAGAAAGAGGGAAGCTCCTTTCAGGTCAAGGAATTCGTCAATGAAACCAAAGAAGAACTCGCCAAAGTCGTCTGGCCTTCCCGTCAGCAACTTTTGAGCGAATCGGCGGCGGTGATGTTAATGGTGACTTTGGTAGCCACTCTCATCTATCTAATCGATAAATTCTTTGCCTGGGGTGCGGGGAAGGTGTTCCCATGAATCTAGAAGAAGAGCAGTTTCCCGAAGAACTCAATCTTAGCGGCCTACCGAAAAAACCCCGTTGGTATGCCGTGCAGGTGGCTTCCGGTTGTGAGAAACGGGTCAAAGCTAATTTGGAACAGCGCATCCACACCCTCGATGTGGCCGATCGCATTCTGCAAGTTCAGATTCCCCAAGCGGCCACCGTCAAAGTCCGCAAGGATGGTTCACGGCAACACGGTGAGGAAAAAGTCTTCCCCGGTTATGTCCTGATCAGAATGATCATGGATGATGACGCTTGGCAGGTGGTCAAAAACACCCCCCACGTGATCAACTTTGTCGGGGCCGAACAAAAACGCCACTACGGACGCGGCCGCGGTCACGTCACCCCGCTACCCTTGAGTATGTCAGAAGTTGATCGCATCTTCAAACAAGCTCAGATTCAAGAACCCGTCGTCAAAATCAATATGGAAGTTGGCGATCAAATCTTGGTTCTATCCGGTCCATTTAAGGACTTTGAAGGGGAAGTGATCGAAGTTAGTCCCGAGCGCGGCAAACTCAAGGCCCTGCTCTCCATTTTTGGTCGGGATACCCCGGTCGAATTGGAATTTAATCAAGTCGAAAAACAAAACTAAACCATGGCTAAAAAAGTCGTCGCAATTATTAAACTAGCTTTACCTGCTGGTAAGGCTAACCCTGCTCCTCCGGTCGGTCCTGCTTTAGGTCAACACGGGGTGAATATTATGGCGTTTTGTAAAGATTACAACGCTAAAACCGCCGATCAGGCTGGGATGATCATCCCTGTGGAAATTTCCGTTTTTGAGGATCGGAGTTTTACCTTTGTCCTCAAAACTCCCCCCGCTTCCGTTCTCATCCGTAAAGCGGCCGGTGTAGAAAGAGGTTCCAACGAACCTAACAAGAAATTTGTCGCCACCATTACCCGCGACCAATTACGCGAAATCGCCCAGACTAAAATGCCCGATCTTAACGCTAACGACATCGAAGCGGCCATGAATATTGTGGCAGGAACGGCCAGAAATATGGGTGTCAAGATCTCAGACTAAATCTTATTACGGGGAGAAGTTAAGCTTCGTTATTACCCAAGGAGCAACAAATCAGATGGTAAAAAAAGTTTCACGACGTTTGCGAGATGCCCAGGCTAAGGTAGAAAATAAAGCCTACGAGCCATTAGAGGCACTAACATTATTAAAGGAATTAGCGACGGCGAAATTCGACGAAACCGCCGAAGCTCATATTCGTTTAGGTATCGATCCTAAATATACCGACCAACAACTGCGGACAACGGTAAGTTTACCCAAAGGAACCGGACGCACGGTGCGGGTAGCGGTGATTACTCGCGGGGAACAGGTGCAGGAAGCGAACAATGCTGGGGCCGATATCGTTGGTTCAGAAGAATTAATCGAAGAAATCGCCAAGGGGATGATGGATTTCGAGGTGTTAATCGCCACCCCCGATATGATGCCGAAAGTGGCTAAATTAGGTCGTCAACTCGGTCCACGGGGTTTAATGCCCTCACCGAAAGGGGGAACCGTAACCACGGATTTAACGGGGGCAATCTCTGAGTTTAAAGCGGGTAAATTAGAATTCCGGGCTGATCGCACCGGGATCGTTCACGTTCAATTTGGTAAAGCTTCTTTTAGTGCTGAGGATCTGTTAGTTAATTTGAAAGCTTTACAGGAAACGGTGGACAGAAACCGTCCTTCCGGGGCAAAAGGTCGTTACTGGCGCACAGTTTACGTTTCTTCCTCCATGGGGCCATCGATTCAAGTGGATATTAGCTCCCTGCGGGATCTGAAATTAGCCGAAGGTTAATGACAGTTATTTTTCTTTGAAAAAGCCTCCAAGGGATTGGGGGCCTTTTTTGGCTTGATCGCCCGATTGATATAAAATCAAAAGGCTACACTCAAGATTAATCGCTTGAATTATTCTCTTGTATCTGTTCTTAAAGCCAGCGTGTGGATTGTAGATTCCCCTAATACCCGTATTTTAGCCCCTAGTGCGATCGCTCTTGGTAACTTTGATGGTTTGCACCTAGGTCATCAAACCGTCCTACAGCCAATTTTTCAGGATGAACCCGCTTATCCCACCGTTGTTAGTTTTACTCCCCACCCGCGGGAATTTTTTACGGGGGAAAAATGGCAGTTATTAACTCCTCTAGGGGAAAAGGTAGAGGTTTTAGAGAATTTAGGCGTTAAACAATTAGTTTTACTGCCTTTCTCTGCTCAATTAGCTTCCCTGACTCCCTTGGCTTTTATCGAACAGATTTTAGTAGCAAAATTACAGGCTAAATCGATCAGTGTTGGTCAAGATTTTCGCTTCGGTTATCGTCGTCAAGGTACAGCGGAAGATTTATTACAGATCGCCTCTCAATTTAACATTAAAGTCGAGATTGTTGCTTTAAAAAACTGTGGGACGGGTCGAATTAGTAGTTCCCTAATTCGTCAAGCTTTGGCAGCAGGAAACGTTGAGCAAGCCGGACAAATGTTAGGTCGTCCCTATAGTTTAACCGGTCGCGTGGTCGTCGGGCAACAACTGGGCAGAACATTAGGTTTTCATACCGCTAATCTACAGGTTCCTCCCGATAAATTATTGCCGCGACTGGGGGTTTATTGCGGTTGGGTGCATCTCGATGGTTCTCGCTTACCAGCAGTTATGAATATCGGTTATCGTCCCACGATCGAGGGAAAAACTATCAGTGTGGAAATCCATTTATTGGATTGGTCGGGCAATGTATATGATCGTATTTTAACGATGGATTTAGTGCAATTCCTGCGACCAGAACAGAAATTTAATTCTCTCGATCGATTAAAAAATCAGATCGAGATAGACTGCGATCGCTCTCGGTTAATTTTAACTTCTGTAACCGACAACTTCTAATATTTTTGATATTCTCTTTCTACTTTACCCACCGCTTTCAATAAAGGAGAATCGAGGGGATCGATCCAATCAGCTACTTCTCGCGCTAATCCTAGGGTAACAATGCCTTGAGACGGTGGTAATTGACCAGCTAAAGCCTGACTTTTGATGGTTTTTAGGACAGAAATTAAACCCTCAATCCGAGTCGATCTTTCTGTTTTCGGCATCTGTTCGGCCACGGTAATAGCTTGGTCAATTGATTGAATTAATTCCCTCATGTTCGTTTCCATAATATTCTAGCGACAGGAAAGAGATGTAACCGTTATTGCTCGCCCCTCTCCCCATTGTATATTGGCATCTCGCGAGTCTTTAATAAAAGTTTGCTGACCACCACCGGGATAACAATCAGCCGGATTCTGGGGGGCGACAATTCCTTGATAAACCGTTGTTCCCGCAGGTAAAGTCACCGATACTACTTTGGTCGCTTGATTGGGAGGATTCCACTTTTGATCGAGGGCTAAATTTCTGATCACCTCCACATTGGTGGTATATTGATCCGTGGTTAGAAAACGACCTTTTTTGTAATTTTCGTCACTATAATAACGGAAAAAAGTCTGGGGTTTTTCTAGGGTAACTGCCTGACATTCACTATTGCGAAAAGTGATGGCAAGATCTGGAGGGAGTGGACAGGAAGGAGCCTGATCTTGAGCCAATATTTTCCGAGAATTGAAAGTCAAATTTTCGGGTAAACTATTGGTTAATGTACTGGCAGCGATTCCTAAAACAAGACTAAAAACGAGTGAACTGGCTTTCATCTTCACTGATTAAGAGAAATTCTTCTCGATTTTACCGTACTGAACCGACTTAAAATCTTGATTTCGCCCACTGGCAACAATTCTTAACTAATTTTCTCCATGATCCCAACCCTAACCCTGATTAGCTCCCTAGCAGAAAATTTCCCGCCATTGTCTGTCAACTTTCCTCGCTAGTGTGGGCAAATTGGGAAAAGAATCGTTAAGATAAAAAAAATTAACATTAATCTTCTTGACAAGATACCCCATCTGTACTATGAGAGACGCTATTGATATTTTGATGGAAAATTTGAGCCAGAGCATCGTCGGCCAAACCGAATCGATTCGCATTGTGCTGGTGGCCTTACTCAGTGGTGGCCACGCTCTCCTGGAAGATGTACCCGGAGTTGGCAAAACCCTCTTAGCTGACAGGGGGACAAGCAAGCTGAAAAGCTTATGTAGCACGGAATACAGATACGGACTCCAAAAAAAGATAAGTCATATTTACCATATATGACCTAAATAACGAAAATGATAAGTGAACTATACCAGAAAGTGTTAGAAAATGAACTGGGACGAGCCAGATATCTACTGTTGTTAATGATAGTTGGAACCTTGCAAATACTAAAGCAAGCTAAGTTAGAGATATTAGCAGAAGCACTGCCAATACCAATCCTGTTTGAGAGTCGGAGAAAAAAACTAAAAAGATTTTTAAAACTGGAAATTCTGAATATTGAAAAAAATCTGGTTTCTCTGCTTAAAAGAGATGTTAAAACAGCAGGAGAGATTCACAATAAAAGGATTAGTATATATTGCCATAGACCGAACGAGTTGGGGAGCAATTAATATCTTGATGGTGAGTCTAATTTATGACAAGAGAGCCATCCCAATCTATTGGGAGATATTGGATAAAAAAGGAAGTAGTAATCTCGAAGAACAGCAGCGAGTATTGGGGAAAATATTGACGGTGCTATCAGGTCATAAAATCCTGGTGTTAGGAGATAGAGAATTTTGCTCGGTCAGTCTTGGAAAGTAGCTTCAGAAGCAGAGTTTATACTTTTGCTTAAGACAAAAACAAAGTACAAGTGTCAAGACAAAAGAAGGAATTTATCAAGAAATGAGAGAGTTAGGTTTAAGTCCAGGAACTCAACTATTTTTGAATGATGTCAATATTACAAAAGAGCAGGGATTTGTCCAGTTTAACTTAGCTGGTAAGTGGAAAAAAAACTATGGGGGTTTTCAAACAAAAGAACCTTGGTATATTCTGACAAATTTTGGAGATTTAGAGACGGCAATAATTGCCTATCAAAAAAGATTTGATATTGAGGAGATGTTCCGAGATTTTAAGTCGGGAGGCTATAGCTTAGAAGGTTCTCAATTAGCACCGCAATACTTATCAAAGCTGATAATTGTTATAGCTATCGCCTATACAAGTGCCACACTACAAGGTAAAAAAATTAAGGATATGGGAATCCAAAAATATGTCACAAGACCTGAAAAAAGATATAAAGGTCAACGCAGACACAGCAGTTTTTATGTGGGTCAACATCTCTATCATTGGCTCCAGCTACATCAAATGTTCCCAAAAAATATAGAAGAGCTAATGCAAATTAGCCGCTATCGGTTGAAGGATTACATCAAAGGACAAAGAGCGATATCGCTTGCCCTATCTACCTTCTAGCTCGCTTGTCCCCATCTCAGGCTTCCTCCCACTTTCCTGCTGCTAGTAAGTTATGAAGAAAATAGTAATTTTCTTTCGTTGTTGCCATGATATAGCGCACCTAAATGAAATGTAAAAACCCTCCGTTTGCCGTCTTGCTACACTTGACTTCTAGAGCCTACCCGTTCACAAATCAATTAGGCGCACTATATATGGACTCCTTATCTTTATATTTGTTCTGATCACTTACAATATCTCAGTTAAACGACAATTCAGAAGCGGGTGCGGCAGGACTCGAACCTGCGACTCGCTGCCTAGAAGTGCGATCGCCGATCTCGTAGGGTGCGTTAACATAGTGTAACGCACCCCTTTACTGACTCAAGCTGTTAAAATATGTCGGATGACTTAAAGATTGTGTTCAATTTATAACTCTACCCAATTCTCTAAACTTAATCCTTCAACCCTCAATAAATCACTGTCATTAGAAACAACAATTAAACTTTTAACTATAGCAGTAGCAGCAATTAAAATATCTTCTGTTTGTATGGGTAATCCTCTTAATCTAAGATGAGCATGAATTTCGGCTGCTTTTTCTAAAATAGCTAAATCATCTAATAAAATAATTTGATAATCCTGACAAAGTTGGTTAAATCTTTCTCTTTGTTTAGGTGCAGCAACTGCCAAAAATCCCCTCTTAATTTCAAAATAAGTAATGCAACTGATAAAGATACTTTTTCTTTGAGCTTTGACATCTTCAATTTTTTGATAAATTTCAAGATTACGCTTAATGATCAAAGAGACGATATTAGTATCTAACAAATAACTCATAATTATCTATTTACGCTTAATTGCTTCATCGAAAATAGCCATTTGTTCAGGAGTAAAATCGCCGCCAATTTTTGACAGGATTTCTGTGGACATAATAAAGCTACAATGCTCTTTCAATTCCGCCTCTGACATAGTGTTAAATTCATCAAAAGGTAAATTTTTTTCAAATAATTCAACCAAATGTTTCACTATTTCTGAATAATTAAGCTCCTCTTTAAAGAAAGGACGGTCTTCCATTAAAATAGAAACAACTTGCTCAACTCTCTTAATCATTGATTTTTGTCTGACATCAGTTGATAACATATTTATGCCTCCAGTAAATTTTCAATAATATTTATCAACTGCCAATATATCAAGTTTCTCGTGGTTATGCAACATCGTGAGTTCGATCTCGAAGAGAAGAGATCGGCGTAACGGTGTCTTGAGTGGGATGTATCACCATTCTCATCGGATGGTGGTTTCTGCGATGTCGAACCTGTTTGGGGTGAAGATGTCTTTATGGTTAAAAGACCCCAGGGGACGCACCTTGTCAGACGAGGACATATCACACTATCCTTATGATAGTAGTAACCTTAGCCGAAACCATGAAAACAATTAGTTTTAAAACCCATGTAGGAGAAGATGGAACATTACAAATATCTTTACCGCCTGAACTTAAAACTACAGATTTAGAAGTTACCTTAGTTTATCAGCCAATATCTCTAAAAGAAAAAGAAGAAAAAACTACATTTAGCCAATGGCAAGAAGGCTTTTTTGAAGAAGTAATTGGCGGTTGGGAAGGTGAATTATTAGTAAGAGAAAAACAGCCAGATTATGAGGAAAGAGCGATCGAGAATGATTAAGGATAAAAATCAGCAAACCTATAGAGACCCTAGTATTGTCGGTTATTATGCCCAATTAACCGCGCTACAGCCGGCAGAAAAGACAATTTTAACCCTGCTGCAGGAGCGTTTATCAACGATGAAAATGCTTGATTTAGGGGTAGGTGCGGGACGGACTACGAAGTATTTTGCCCCTCTTGTGGGAGAATATATCGGGGTTGATTATTCTGCGGAAATGATCGCCGCTTGTCGTCAAAAATTCCCCCATTTAGTCTGGCAAGTGGCCGATGCTAGAAATCTAGAACAATTTGCGGATAATTATTTTGATTTTATTCTCTTTAGTTTTAATGGCATTGATTATATTTCCCCTGCTGACCGTTTTCTAGTTTTAGAGGAAATTAGCCGCATCGGTAAAGCGGGCGGTTATTTTTGTTTTTCTAGTCATAATCTTCAGGGAATTATCCCAGAATTCGATTGGAAAAAAAAGATTAGTTTCAATCCTTTTAGTAGCTATGTCAATTTAGTCATCTGGGTGATTTTGCGGGCCTGTAATCCCTCTCTTAGCTACGAACAGTTATTGACTGCTGACTATGCAATTATTCGGGATGAACCCCATAATTTTCGTCTGCAAAATTATTACGCCACCCCCAAAGAACAATTAAGACAGTTAAGGTCTTACTTTCAAGAGATTAAAATTTATTCTTGGAAAACCGGTCAGGAAATTAACAGCGAACAAGAGTTAAATACTAATCTTGATCATTGGCTTTATTATCTCTGTGTTCTTCCCTAATATTATCCCGCTTTTTTGGGGGATATTGAAGTAATGCTTGGGCAAGATAATGACCAGTGTAGGATCTTTCACATTTAGCCACGGTTTCCGGTGTTCCCACCGCGATTAATTCTCCTCCCTTGTCCCCTCCTTCCGGTCCCAAATCAATAATCCAATCGCTACAGCGAATCACGTCGAGATTATGTTCGATGACGATAATCGAATTACCTTTATCGACCAATCTTTGTAACACATCTAAGAGATGATGCACATCATAAAAAGATAAACCCGTAGTCGGTTCATCAATCAAATATAGAGTTTTTCCCGTGGCCCGTCGGGATAATTCGGCCGCTAATTTCACCCTTTGTGCTTCCCCACCGGATAAAGTGGGAGCGCTTTGGCCAAGTTTACAGTATCCTAAACCCACATCCACGAGAGTTTGTAATCTGGTGGTGGCCCGGGGGACATTTTCAAAGACTTTTAATGCTTCCTCGATCGTCATATCTAAGACATCGGCGATCGAATAACCTTTATACTTAACCTGTAGGGTTTCCCGATTATAACGCGCCCCTTTACACACATCACACTGCACATAGACATCGGGGAGAAAATTCATCTCGATGACGTTTACCCCTTGGCCTAAACAAGCTTCACAGCGTCCTCCCTTAACATTAAAAGAAAACTGCCCCGCTTTGTAACCCCTAGCTTTTGCTTCGATGGTTTCGGTGAAAATCTCGCGAATAATGTCAAAAACCCCCGTATAGGTGGCAGGATTAGACCGAGGGGTGCGTCCTATCGGTGATTGGTCAATGACAATTACTTTATCAACCGCGTCCAATCCTTCCACTTTCTCTAATTCTTTGGGGAAGGGAGTTAAACGGGTTAAATGATGTTGTAAAGCTGGATATAATAACTCATTAATTAGGGTGGATTTGCCTGAACCAGATACTCCTGTAATCGAGACTAATTTTCCTAAAGGAATCGTTACATCAATATTTCTTAGGTTATTCTGATGGCAATTTTTTAAAACTAAAGCGTTACCATTTCCCACTCTTCTTTGGGGGGGAGTTTCAATAACTTTGCGTCCCGATAGGTAGGCTCCTGTTATCGATTTTTTCGACTTTAAAAGGGTTTTAAAACTGCCTTGACAGATGATTTCTCCGCCATGAATGCCGGCTTTTGGACCGATATCGACCACATAATCGGCTGCCCGAATCGTTTCTTCATCGTGTTCGACGACGATTAAAGTATTACCTAAATCTCGCAATCTTTGCAGGGTTTCTAACAGTTTACTATTATCTCTTTGGTGTAATCCGATGCTAGGTTCATCGAGAACGTATAATACTCCTGTTAATCCCGAACCAATTTGAGTAGCTAATCGAATTCGTTGGGATTCTCCCCCAGATAAGGTCATCGCTGGTCGATCGAGGGTAAGATAATCTAATCCCACATCGATTAAAAATTGTAGTCTCGCTTTGATTTCTTTGAGAGCTAATTCTCCAATTAATGCTTGTCTTGGGGTTAAATGACAATCATTAATTCTCTGCAAACAATCCCGAATCGGAACTCCGGTAAAATCCGTGACCGTATATTCTCCCAAACGTACTGATAAAGCTTCCGGTTTTAATCTTTTTCCGTGACAAACTTCACAGGTTTGGTTAACAATATATTTTTCTAGTCTTTGTTTAATAACTTCCGAGGTGGTTTCTTGATAATTTCTATCTAAGATATTGATAACTCCGGCAAATTCTCGATAGTAACCGCGACCAGTATCGTAACGGTAATCATCTTCAAAATAGATCGGTTCTTTACTCCCATAGAGAATGATATCCTGCTGGGTT
Source organism: Microcystis ichthyoblabe FBCC-A1114 (assembly GCF_050500245.1). Classification (NCBI taxonomy): domain Bacteria; kingdom Bacillati; phylum Cyanobacteriota; class Cyanophyceae; order Chroococcales; family Microcystaceae; genus Microcystis; species Microcystis ichthyoblabe. The sequence continues at coordinate 650,466 of NZ_CP191408.1, forward strand.
TTTGTTAGTTTCTGCCAAGGAGTTTGAATTTCAAAACCTAAAGCTTGCCCTAAACCGTAGAGGAGAGAAAGATAGTAGGAATTATCCTTATCTGACCAGGGGGCAATAGCAGAATAAACCGGCTGTTTTGGGTCTGGAATGACTAAATCTGCCGAAAATTTCCGTAAACTGCCCAATCCGTGACAGTTGGGACAAGCACCATAGGGAGAATTAAAAGAGAATAAACGGGGGGATAATTCCTCCATAACTGCCCCGTGTTCGGGACAGGCAAATTTTTCAGAAAAGACAATTTCTTTGGTAACTTCGGGATTATCTTCGTTATTTTCATCGAGAATTTCCACAATCGCTACACCGTCGGAATGCTTTAAACAAGTGGTTAAAGAATCCACTAATCTTTCCTGTAAACCCTCTTTTTTGATCAGGCGATCTATAACAATTTCGATATCATGAAGATGTTTTTTATCTAACTCGATGCCCTCGGATAATTCTACTACCTTGCCGTCAATCCGCACCCGGGCAAAGCCTTGGGAGGCCAAACTAGAGATTAATTGCTTATGGGTGCCTTTTTTGCCGCGAATTACTGGAGCTAAGATTTGAAAACGGGTTTTATCGGCTAATTCCATCACTCGATCGCACATTTGATCGATGGTTTGGGGGGCAATATTGCGATCGCAATGGGGACAATGGGGTTCACCGGCACGACCGAACAATAAACGCAAGTAATCGTAAATTTCCGTTACAGTTCCCACACTAGAACGGGGATTGTGGGAAGTGGATTTTTGGTCAATGGAAATAGCCGGACTTAAACCCTCGATCGCATCCACATCGGGTTTATCCAATTGTCCCAAAAATTGACGCGCGTAGGCGCTGAGGGATTCCACATAGCGGCGCTGTCCCTCGGCAAAAATAGTGTCGAAAGCGAGGGAAGATTTGCCCGATCCCGAAACTCCCGTAAAAACAATCAACTGATTGCGGGGTAATTCGAGATCAACATTTTTGAGATTGTGTTGTCGGGCGCCACGAATACGGATTGAGTCAGTTTGAGCCATCGGACGGTGCCAAGTAGTCCTAAACAATCATAGCCTTGACGAATGGGTTTCAGCTACTAAAAAACCAGTCTTCTATCATATCAGAAGATTATCGGGGTTAAACCGCTCTTTCGAGAAACTCGCGCAGATCTCGATCGGCCCCAGGACCACAGCTAGGACTCGCTTCTTCTTCTAAATGGGCTAAAACTGGGCAATTAATCCGATAATCTGGTTCTTTTGACCGTTCTAGCTGCAATTCGTACACTTGTTTTTCCAGTTGTTCAATACGGTCCACCAAAGCGCGAATAGCCACCGCTTCCGAGTCGAGTAAATCACCGTGTTCGAGGGGTTCCACCCGCGTCCCAGCGCGATAGATTAAACGACCGGGTACACCAACAACGGTACAATCGGCGGGAATATCCCGCAGAACCACAGAACCAGCGCCGACGCGAACGTTATTACCCAGATAAATATTACCTAAAACCTTAGCCCCAGCGCCGACGACCACATTTTCCCCTAGAGTCGGGTGACGTTTACCGCTTTCTTTCCCCGTCCCTCCTAAAGTAACTCCTTGATAGATGAGGGCATAATCACCGACAATGGCGGTTTCTCCGATGACCACTCCCATGCCATGGTCGATAAAAACACCCTGACCAATTTGGGCGCCGGGGTGAATTTCAATACCAGTCAGAAAACGGGCAAGATGGGAAATTAAACGGGGAATAAAGGGAATCCCGATGTGATATAGCCAATGGGCGAAGCGATGGCACAGTAAAGCCTGTAATCCAGGATAACAAAACATTACCTCTAACCAGTTGCGGGCAGCGGGGTCACGTTCAAAAATGATCTTGAAATCGGCTAGGAGAATAGATAACACGAGTCTTGATTCCATATTGATCGAGCTTATACTAATCCATGTTATCACTCCGGTAAATGAGCCGTTCAACTAAAAAGCGATCGAATAACCCGTTTTCCTAGTTCGCTTTTACTGTCCTTGGCCAAATTTTGAAGATATCCCTAATTTCCCTCTTGTTTAATCTTCCTTTAACTTGGGACTGAAAAAAGGGGTTAACAGCGTTGCCATCAAAAATGGTATCGTGGCCATGGAAGCTAGTCAGATTACCAATAAGGGCAGTGTGGTTTTTTTCAATACTAATGGTGTCTTTGAGAGTCAGGTGACTGTGGGCACTTTACCAGATATGTTAACCTTCACTCCTGACGGTAATCGGGTTTTGGTCGCTAATGAAGGGGAAGCGAAAGGAGGGATCAATCCCAATAGTTCCGTTAGTATTATTGACCTTAGCATCAGTGTTCTCAATGCCACGGTCAACACTGCCACCTTTACCGGTTTTAATGGTCAAAAGAACACTTTAAGAAATCAGGGAGTCCGCATTTTCCCCGGTCAAACGGTTTCCCAAGATGTGGAACCAGAATACATCACCGTTTCCGACAATGGAACCACTGCGTGGGTGTCTCTACAGGAAAATAATATCGTCCCTATACTTTTGTGGGAATAGAAAGGGCTGGCGGTTTCATGGTTTATGATATCACCAGCCCTAGTCATCCTTTCTTTGTTGATTATATCAACGATTGGCAATTAGGCGATATCTCTCCCGAAGGATTATTATTTATTCCCGCTGCCGATAGTCCCAATGGTACTCCCCTGTTAATTGTGGCCAATGAAGTGAGTCGTAATCTGGCGATTTATTCCGTTGAACCCGTACCCGAACCTAGCGCAGTTTTAGGATTGCTAACCATCGGATTAGCTGGTTATAGTTTGAAAAAAAGAGGGTATTGCTAATTAGGGTTTGCGGCAAAAAGTTTTTCGTGGGGGGTGGGGTGTGGGCTTCAGCGGTGAGCCTGTCGAACCGCCGGGGTCAATTAGCTAATTTTCAGGGAAAAAGTACCTTAATTTTCCCCCCGATCACTCCCAGATCTGATATACTTTTTGAGAAAAAAAGTCTAAAAGTCTTAGCCAAAAAGGTGTTTAGATGTATTCAGCCAGCCCTAGATAGAGAGCCATTTAAGTAATTTTCTATGGAGAGTTAAATTATGTCGTCAACTGCCTACGAAACTGATTATAATCAATGGCTAAAAGAGACGGTAAAACATTTACAAGAGCGCAATTTTGAGCAAGTGGATTGGGATAATTTAATTGAAGAAATCGAGAGTATGGGAAAAAGTGATAGACGAGCTTTAATGAGTCTGTTAACCCGTCTTATCGAACATCTTTTAAAGCTGGCTTATTGGCAAGAAGAAAAAAAACGGTCAGGTAATCATTGGGCGGCAGCAATAGTCAATTTTCGCGCCCAAATTCAGCAGCGTTTAGAAGATAGTCCCAGCTTACGGCCAGAATTAGCAGCCATGTATGATAAATTTTATCCAGTGGCGATTAAATCGGTTTCTCAGCTTTTTTCCCTTAATTCAGACGCTCATATATCCCTCGAACAAACATTAGATGATAATTGGTTTCCCCCAGCGGAAAAATAGTTCTTAATTAGGAGTAATACTAAAGCTGAATAAATGTGAAATATAGACGAGATAAGGGTTTTAGTGTCCTGTTTTGCTCTCACAGGTGCAAGATTTTGAGAGAATCGTGCTTCAAAACCTTGGGTCTTCATCGGCCCGCGTCCTGTAGGGGCGAAGCATTCGGGCAATAACCTATCGGTGAAACCGTAGATTTTCTATCCGAATGCTTCGCCCGTACTTTTTGCCGCAAACCCTAATCAGTTTTTAATAACCAGATTTATACTAAATCCGTTGAGTAACTCACAGAAAACGGGTTTCTCGGAGAAACCCGTTTTCTACTCATGCAAAAGACAAAAAGGGGAATAAATAATCAGTTTTTAATAACCAGATTTAGTATAATTTGCATAGTCAACAGCTTACCCACGACTATAAAATTAACATCCATCTTGCGGGGGTATTACCCTGGTTAATACCCCCTATTTTTGGTCTGGTATAGTGTTAAGCTTCTCCTGTGATTGATAAACCCTCTACCCAAACGTAGGGACAAACACCACTGGGAGTAATAACTGCTTCCGGTTCCAGATAAACAATCGATTTCAGCAGTGTTAAAATATCCCCGGCTACGGTAGCGGAATCGATGCTAACGCGCTCATTTTTGTTCACTAACCAACCATCAAAGGGCAAAGAGAAGGAACCTTGTAGAGAATTAACTCCCGCATGAAGTGCCTGTAAACTATCAATTAACACCACATTTTCTGCTGTTTCCAAAGAATAGCTTTTTGGTTGATTAGCACTAGCAAAAACGTGATAAAAATGGGGACTAACCGTTACTTTTGACCCAATGTTACCGTTGCCAGTTGGTTCCGTATTCATCCGTTTAGCGGTAATCGTGCTATGGAGAAAATTACTCAAAATCCCCTCTTTAATTAATTCCACACGACGGGTGGGAGTGCCTTCACTATCAAAAGTTTCTGCGGCAACATTAGCTGGATGGAGGGCATCATCGCACAAATTTAAGGCAGTAGCGGCGATTTGTGTTCCTAGGGATTCAGGAGTAGAAAGACTCTGTTTATCAAGGACATTTTGGGCATTAAACAGATTAGAAAATGCTCCCATTAGACTCAAAAAGGCGCGGGGGGCAAAAACCACCAAATATTTACCCGTGGTAATCGGTTGATAGTCCAGATGGCTAACAGTTTTGGTAATCGCTTCCTCGATACAACCATCGATATCTAATTTTTCCAGTCCTGGACTCACCCGAAAAGCACCGGCGCTGCGGGGTTTTTTGCCTTCCTGTTCGGTTTTGGTGTATAAATACACACTGGCATAACTACGCGCTTCCTGACGCATTGCCCCCTCGCTATTGAGATAAAAACGTCTGACCTGCTGTTGTCCCAAACCGTTATAGGGAACACTGGCAATAGCTGGATGGGCTGCTAGTAACGATTTTTCGGCGGCTAATAACTTATCGACGAGAGTGGATACAGGTGCTTGATTAGACATTTCGCTGGCCACTTCTGTGGTAGGTGCGGTGGCAGCGGGACTAAAATCGGGGACATTTTCCTTAACGCCAAAAAAGCTGGCTTCTTGGGCGGTTTTCAGGGCTAATTGCAGTCCCACCGGGTCCACATCGGTGGTAGAGGTGACACCGACTTGATTATCCCGATTCCAGACGCGAACGATAACGCTGGAACGATTGGAAGCTTGTACCTGTTTCGGTTCCCCTTGAAACACATCCACATCGGTTTCATCGACCGAGGAACCATAGATGTCGTATTTAGCAATTCCTAAAGCTTGGGCGCTAGAATTAGCGATTTGGGCGATATCTTCAACTTTTGGCATAGATTTGGTCAGAAATGAGATGAATGTAGAATTGAGCGGTCAGCCATCAGCAGTCAGCTAGATAAAAGTGATATTTATCAGAAAAATGGCTGATTAATTGAAAAACAAAGAACTCAAATCTGAAAACTGAAAACTGATAACTGGTAACTGATAACTGAAGAGAGATTGGGCCAAGTAGTGACAATAAAGACGATAACAGCAGCCGTAGCCAGCATAGCTTTGGCAACGTGACCGATAACCGTACCGACGACGATACCGACACAGACTTTTAGGGATTGTTGCAAACGGGGGGTTAATTCCAAATCGCGACGATAGGCGTATTCTCCGACAAAAGCCCCGACCACAGGACCGACAAATAAGCCGATAATCGGGCCGCCAATGGGTAAAGCCGGTAAAAGCCCGAATATTCCCGCTAATAAACCCACTACTAGCCCGATTTGACTCCAATTGCTCGCCCCAACTTTTTGGGCGCCGAGATAACTAGCGAGGAATTCCACCCCCAGACTGAGGAGAAGGATAACAAAGGCCACGGCTAAAGCGACCCCCATCCCTGCGAATTTGGTGACAAAACCCCACACCACCATGGCGATTAAAATCAAACTCATGCCGGGGACAGCGGGCAGCAGTTCGCCAATTATCCCCACTATCATGATGGCGATGAGGAAATAGTAGAGAATTACTAAAGCCATGATTAACGACCGCCAACGGTAATAGAATCGACTTTTAAATGGGGTTGACCAACGGTGACATAAACGCTACCACTGACGGAACCGCAAAAACCCGCCGCTAGTCCTAAATCTTGGGAACACATAGAGATTTTATTCATAATCTCCTTAGCTGAACCGATTAAAGTCGCGCCTTTCAGGGGTTTAGTCAGGTTGCCGTTTTCGATAAGATAAGCTTCCTCGACAGCGAAATTAAATTCACCGGTCGCCCCCACACTACCACCGCCCATTTTTTTACAATAAATGCCTTTATCGATGGAATTAAAGAGATTATCGAGGGTATATTCCCCGGGGGCGATGTAGGTATTCCGCATCCGACTAGCGGCGGCATAGGTGTAGTTTTGACGGCGACCGCTACCCGTGCGCGGATGGCCGGTTTTAATTGAACCGGTGCGATCGGCAATGAAGTTTTTTAGGATACCATTTTCAATGAGGAGAGTACGCTGGGCCGGCATTCCCTCATCGTCCATATCGATAGTACCGAAAGCTTTATCGGATAATCCTTCGTCCCAAGCCGTCAGATTTTCGTGGGCGATTTTTTCGCCTTTTTTATCGAGAAAGGGCGTGGTTTTTTGCTCAATTTGCGTAGTTTCTAGCAAATGGCCACAAGCTTCGTGGAAGATAACGCCGCCAAATTCATTGGCCATGACGATGGGATAACTGCCAGATTCTACATAGTCAGCGTAAAGCATTTTACCCGCCGATTCGGCCACTTCTGCCGCCGATTCCTCGGCATTCCACGTCCGCAGAAAATCGGGATTACTGGTACTACCCACCCGTTTACCAATGCTAGAACGATTGGTCCCATCGGCACAGAGGAGATTATAGCCCACGGATTGGGTGAGGCGAATATCCCGGGCAAAAGTGCCATCACTAGCGGCAACTAAAATTTCTTGCCAATCGCGAAAATAAGCGGCGCGACGAGATTGGACGTGAGAGGCTTTCTGATTGAGGTGAACGTTGGCAGTTAGGAGAATATCACCCATTTCTCGCAAAGAACTGCAATTATTCAGCCAAATATCTTTATTTTTGACCGTGGCATAATCCCGGAACATTTCCAGATTGATTTCGGGAATATACGCGTTAGGACTGGGTAGGTTTAAACCGAGAATCGATAAACCTTTTTCTAGGGCATTTTTTAAGCCTTGGAAGCTTAAATCGTTGGTACTGACATAACAATCGGCTTTACCGCGAAAAAGGCGGATTCCTGCCCCTGTAGATAGTTTCGGTGAGAGACTGGTGATGCTGTCATCTTCGGCTAAACAACTGATATAGTTGACTCTTTCCAGGAAAAATTCGATAAAAGTCGCCCCGGCAGCCCGTCCCAGTCCCAGGAGAGTGGACAAAGGGGCCGCCCAAGAGCTATCAAAGCGCTCCAGACTAGGATTATATTTCAGGGTGGGGAGTTCTTTGGAGATGAGTAGAGTGGGTGACATAAAGCTCGTTTATCAGTTAATCTGCTGGTTTCTAGTCTAACAGTTCTCAGTTTTTTCCGTCTTGGGGTGGGTTAGCGTGGCCCAACCCAGCTAAACTTTTCTCCTTCATATCTCTTCATAAAAACCTTGATTCGATCGCTGATCGCCCGCAAGATTAAATAAAGAGCGACTCAGGATTAAAATAATGGCCACAGCGACACAATTCTTAAACATTTCTGACTTGACAAAAGATGATTATTGTGTATTCGGTTTAGCGATTTGTTTTCTCAAACAGGAGGGAGAATTAGAAAAAGTGGCGGTGTTAGAACCGATTCCCTCGGCAGCCCTAGAGGCAATTGTCAAAGGAATTCCCACTTCCTACGAATTTGCCCGCGCCATGAGTTTAGGAGAGGTATTTCAGGACGATAATCCTCAAATACCCAGTAATTTCCCCGATAATGCCCAATTATGCGAGAATTTTGTCGAAAGGGCGATTGCTGCAACTCGCACCTATAAAAATCAACCCCACCTACAAGGGTTAATCCCCTTGGGCGGCCAAAAAGACGATTTAAACTTTTCCCTAGAGAAAAAACGCATCTTGAATGCTGTTCATGTGGTGCGGACGGAGGATAACGTCAAACAACATTCTCACACCCACAAGGTTTTGTAATCAAGTTTAGTTCGGATTAGGGAAATTTTGCCGTTTTCCCTGATTCCGAACTTAGGTTATCGCAGTGGAGCAATAGCTGCTCAATTAATTGTTTAGTCTCTGGTGATACTAATCGAGGTCAAATATAGGATAATTTCCCCAAAAATCAGCGATAAAAACCTTTTTTCCCATCTAGACTGGCTCTGAAGACTGGGAAGCTCGGAAAAATCCCAATTGAGCCACAATTAGCTTAATCAAAAAATGTGCTATAATCAGAATGTAAGCACAAGGGGCCGTAACGGTTTCGACAGGTTAGCGAAAGCTCCCCCGTGATACAGGTCGAGAGTGAGTCTCCTCTCGTAAATCAAAGGCTCAAACAAAAAGTAAATGCGAACAACATCGTTCCTTTCGCTCGTAAAGCCGCTCCTGTAGCTGCCTAATAGTCTCTAATCGACTCGAGCATTCATAGTTTGACTCCGTTAAGGACTATGGATAAACCCCCAACGGATGCCACGTTTAACTTTCTCTAGTTAGTTAACCGTCTAAGCTTTAACTAGAGCATCCCACTGTCCGGGATAAGTGACAGTCCCCGTTTCGAGGGTAATCGAAACTAAACCTGTGAATGAACGGACAGTCAATACCTAATTTGGACAGCAGTTCGACTCTGCTCGGCTCCACTGATTAGTTTAATGAAAAACCTTCTCTCCCGCATGGACGGGGTGCAAACGCCGATTATTCCCGTGGTCGGTCAATTAATTAAAGCGAACCCCGGCACTATTTCCCTAGGTCAAGGGATTGTTTCCTATTATCCACCCCAGGAAGCGATCGAATCTCTATCTTTATTCTTAGCTAATCCCAAAAATCATCAATATCAATCTGTGGCGGGAATTACCCCCTTATTAACAGTAATTCGGCAAAAACTAGCCGAAGATAATCGGATAGAAATCAGCGATAAACAGGCAATTTTTGTGACGGCGGGCAGTAATATGGCTTTTATGAATGCTATTTTAGCCATTACTTCCCCAGGGGATGAAATTATTCTCAACACTCCCTTTTATTTCAATCATGAAATGGCCATAAAAATGGCTGATTGTCAAGTAATTTTGGTCACCACAGACAAAAATTATCAATTGCATCCGGCTGCCATTGAAGAGGCAATCACGGCAAAAACTAAGGCAGTGGTGACGATTTCTCCTAATAATCCCACGGGAGTAGTTTATCCAGAAAATACCCTAAGAGAAGTCAATCGAATCTGTCAAAAAAAGGGCATCTATCACATTCATGATGAGGCTTATGAGTATTTTACCTATAACCATGCTCGCCACTTTTCTCCGGCGGCAATTGTTGGTAGTGAAGCCTGGACTATTTCCTTATTTAGTCTCTCAAAAGCCTACGGTTTTGCCAGTTGGCGCATTGGTTATATGGTAGTACCAGAACATTTATCTGAGGCGATTAATAAGATTCAGGATACTATTTTAATTTGTCCGCCGGTGGTTTCGCAATACGCGGCCCTAGGGGCGTTACAGGTGGGTAAAAGCTATCCTTTAGAACAGTTGAAAACCATCAGTCAAGTTAGAGAAATTTGCCTGAATGCTCTCGAATCAATCGGCGATATCTGTGATGTTGCCACTGCGGAAGGTGCTTTTTATTTTTTCCTGAAAATTACCACAGACAAGAATGATTTTCAGTTAGTTAAAAGTTTAATCGAGCGGCAGCGGGTGGCGGTGTTACCCGGTTCAACTTTTGGGATAACAGAAGGCTGTTATTTGCGTCTTGCCTACGGTGCTTTATCTCCAGAAACAGCTTTAACGGCAGTAGAAAGATTGGTAAAAGGACTGCGTTATTTTAGTCAGTGATTTTGAAGAATAAATACTGGCTTTCTTTCTTGGTTTTTACTTTACCACAACTGATGAAAAACCTTCTTTCGCGCATGGATGGGGTGCAAACGCCGATTATTGCCGTGGTCGGTCAATTACTTAAAGCGAAGCCTGGTACTATTTCCCTAGCTCAAGGGATTGTTTCCTAATTATCCACCCTGGGAGGCGATCAAATGTATTTCTTGAGACTAGGGGTTTGGCTGGCTGGTTTCCATAATCAGAATTGCTGACCTCTGGAGGGACAATTGACGGCAAAGCGCTTTTGATCTAGACTAGGGGATGCGGAATGCTCTGGCCTGTAAGATGCAAACAATCTATTTTTATGCCCCTGGCGAAATCAGACAAAAAAATATCAAGGAAGACCAGACTCTATGGACAGGCGATCATAGCAATTTTACGGCTTGGATAGCCCAAACCTACTTTCATCTTAAACAAGCCGGCTTTCCCTGTGAAATAGCCAGAGAAATCCCAGAGCAAGGAATTTTAATCGCCGACCGAGATACCCTAGATAATGACTATCCTTTGCTAGATAAGGTCATGTTAATTTGTGTCAAAAGCGACAAAGAATATCACCCTTCGGCTCACCTACACATTGTTTATAATCCGTCTAGTTGGGAGAAGGTTAAGGACTCTATTTGGAACCCCTATCTAATTAGTCATTGGCCGATGCCAGGGTTAGTTCCCAGAGATAGGGAACGGAACACCCTAGTGGAGAATATTTCTTACATTGGCACCAGGGGTCAGTTGGCACCGGAATTAAGGTCGGAAGCATGGCCAGAGTCTTTGGCTACTCTCAATTGCCATTGGATGCCGATTTGGGATAGATTTCAATGGAACAATTATACTAATCTAGATGTGATTGTAGCCGCGCGTAGTTTTGATTCTCGAAATTATCCTAATAAAGGTTCTATTAAGCTAATTAATGCTTGGCACGCGGGTGTTCCCGCTCTTTTGACTCCAGAGTTAGGCTTTTTAGCAGAAAGAAAGACGGAGTTAGATTTTATTATTATTCACTCTCTAGAGGAGGCAATTGAAGCAGTTCGTCGTCTGAAAAGTTCTCCAGAACTTTATCAAAAAATGGTTGAAAACGGTTATGAGAGGGCGAAAGAACACACAATTGAAACCACTTTAAATCAATGGATGTCTTTTTTCAAAGATGTGGCTTTTCCCACCTACGACCAATGGTCTGCTTTAAGTCAATTTGAAAAAAGATGGTTGTTCAGTCAGCGATATTTAGCTTTCAAATACGACAGATTTAAACACAAAATAAACAACCTTGGCAAGTCAAAAGCATAATTCAATTCTCGATCAATTATTTCTCCTTCGTGTAAAAAATAGTTTATCATGACCAACTCTCCAGACATATCTCATAATTTAGACCCATATTTTCTGAATTCTCGCACTAGGTTTGACCTAATAGAGTTAATACCCTATACTCCCAAAAGTGTTCTTGAGGTGGGTTGTGGTATTGGTAAAACTGGCAAAGCTATTGTGGATAAATATGGCAGTAAGGTAATAGGAATTGATCTTAGCGCTGAGGCGATTGAAGTAGCAAAACGACAGGGTTGTTGGGAAAAATTAATTGTTTGTGATCTGGATCGAACTCCTATCCCGATGGAAATCGAAAATTACCGTTTCGACTGCATAATGTATCCCGATGTTTTAGAACATTTGAAAAGTCCTTGGAACATCATTAAAGCCCATCTTGATCTCCTAAATCCAAGTGGTGTGATGATTGCAAGTATCCCTAATATTAGACATATCTACGTCATGAAGGATCTCCTGTTTAAAGGTAATTGGACTTATACAGAAATGGGTATTCTCGATAGAACTCATCTTCGATTTTTTACCAAAAAGACGATGATTAATCTTTTTGAACAAGCAAATTTAAAAGTGACCTGTATTAAACCTAGATCCTTTTCTGGTCCTTCGTTGCTTAAAAGTATCAATCGCTTAAATCATCATCTCTTAGAAGAATTTTTAACGGTTCAATATCTAATTTGTGCTTGCAGGAAATAAGTTCAGAAACATGAAAAACCTTGTAATTATTTCATTCTGGTGTGAGCGGAGTATTAAACCTTTGCTCCACTTACTTAAACAGCTTCAACGTATTGAGTCGGGTTGTCTCTTCGATATCGTGGTCGTCTGTAATGCCAACAGTTTGGGTAATATACCTGATTTACCTCAATTAGATAGCCAAAAAGTCAAGTATTTAATACGAGAAAATACAGGATTTAACATAGGTGCATGGGATTATGGTTGGCGACATTTGCCTCCTTATGACTATTATTTATTTCTTCAAGATGACTGTTTTATTGTCCGTCCGCTCTGGTTAAAAGCCTTTGTTGATCGATTCTGTCAATCTCCCCAAATAGGACTTCTAGGAGAAAGTTTAAACTGGGAATGTACTTGGGAAGAACTGGTGCGATCTAGTTATAATCAAATTAATCGGGATCATTTACTGAATGGTGAACCCATTAAAAGAGTTGATTTTTACCGACATTTTTTAGAGGAACATAAAATCCCTGAAGGGGAAACTGCCGAACACTTACAATCAATTATTATTTTTACATCTCGCTCCATTTTAGAAAAAATAGATGGGTTTATACTTGGCAAAAACTATGGGGAAGCGATCGCATCTGAAATTGCCATTTCTAAAAAGGTTCAAGGGTTAGGCTACCAAATACAAACCGTAAACCCTGATAGCTGTTATCATTATATTGCCCATCCCCAATGGTTTAGACGAAAAAGAAGGCTCGATCGATGGCTCTATACAGTTCGATCGAAAATCATCCCTATTTATAGGCAAGCTACAGATAACTAGGTTATTTGTTGTTTTATGAGTGACAACGCATCTCGAATAATTGACTCTGACTATCGAGATAGTTCCACCCTGGCTTTCCTGGGTATTGTGCTGAAAATATTCATTAGTGGGTCATTTGTTACAAAAACGGAAGTTAGATACCCTGTGGGACAAGCTTTTGAAGCAGACTTTATCTCCAGAAACAGCTTTAACGGCAGTAGAAAGATTGGTAAAAGGACTGCGTTATTTTAGTCAGTGATTTTGAAGAATAAATACTGGCTTTCTTTCTTGGTTTTTACTTTACCACAGCCTTTTTTCTCAAGATAACGACTCCCTAAAACCAGATAGTTTGTACCTCACCATTAAGATAACTGCTATAGGATAACCTCTGATTCGATCTTTTGGGCTATTCTTAGTTTAGCCGAACGAGAACGGGGATTTTTAGCCTGTTCTTCTCGGCTGGGAATAATCGGCTTTTTCGTGATAATTTTCAAGGAATTATCTTCGCGAAAGCCATACTTGATCAGACGATCTTCTAGACTATGAAAACTGATCATAGCGATAATTCCCCCGGATTTTAGCCAGTGGGGGGCTTGATTTAACAATTGTTGCAGAGAATCTAATTCTTGATTAACAGCGATGCGTAGGGATTGAAAAACCCGCGTTGCCGGATGAATACGTCCATAACGGTAACTAGCGGGGACAGAACTAGCGATGACAGCCGCTAATTCTGTAGTGGTAGTAAAAGGACGTTTTTGGACGATCGAGCGAGCAATAGGACGAGATAAACGTTCTTCTCCGTATTGATAAAAAAGATCCGCTAATTCTTTCTCCTGCCAATGGTTGATAATATCGGCTGCCGTCAGGGATTGACAGCGATCCATCCGCATATCTAAGGCTGCCGTGTGGCGAAAACTAAAGCCGCGCTCGCTCTGATCGAATTGGGGAGAACTGACTCCTAAATCGGCGATAATGCCATCAAAACTGCTATTTTGTCCATTATAATCGGCGAAGTTCCCCCACCAGAGGGTTAAACGGCTATCTAGATAGGGGCCAAGACTAATTTTAGCGGCTTCTAGGGCGCTTTGATCGCGATCAATGGCGGTTACTTTCGTTTCGGGATGAGCTTCTAAAAGCAAGCGGCTGTGTCCACCACCCCCTAGGGTAAGATCGAGATAATGCCCCCCGGGTTGAATATTTAAGCCGGCGATTAATTCTTGACTCAAAACGGAAATATGGGGAAAATCTTGATTCATCTGTACTGATAACTTCCTAAAAATGGCGATTTAACCTAAAAATAACTGATAGGCCCGGTTTTGACTTTCATCCCAATAGCGATAGCCGAGAGTATCGAGAAAAGCTTGCCATTGATTCATTTCATCGGGGGGGACTTGTATGCCCACGACGATGCGCCCGTAATCGGCCCCGTTATTGCGATAATGGAAAACGCTGATATTCCAGTGGGGACTCATGGAGGCGACAAATTTCATTAAAGCCCCCGGTCGTTCGGGAAACTCGAAACGATAAAATAATTCATGGTCGGCTAAATGCGATCGCCCTCCCACCATGTGGCGCAAATGCAATTTAGTCAATTCATCATCACTAATATCGAGGGTTTTAAAGCCACAAGCTTCAAAACTCTCGGCTAATTTCTTGGCATCGCTGCGATTTTCGATCTGGGCGCCGACAAAAATATGTGCTTCTTTTTCATCGGCAATACGATAACTAAATTCGGTTAAATTGCGTTTGCCGACACATTCGCAAAAACGCCGTAAACTGCCCGGTTGTTCGGGAATAGTCACAGCATACAACGCCTCGCGCCGTTCCCCTAATTCTGCCCTTTCCGCCACAAACCGCAGACGATCAAAGTTCATATTCGCCCCACAAGCCACAGCAACGAGGGTTTTATCCTCAATTTCTTCTCTTTCTACATAAGCTTTCGCTCCTGCTACCGCTAACGCCCCCGCAGGTTCTAAAATCGAGCGTGTATCTTGAAAAACATCCTTAATCGCGGCACAGATATCATCCGTATCCACGAGGATAATCTCGTCCACATACTGCTGACAGAGACGAAAAGTCTCCTCTCCCACCTGGCGCACCGCCACCCCATCGGCAAATAATCCCACTTGAGACAAACGCACCCGATAACCGGCTTTTAGGGATTGATTCATCGCGTCTGAATCCACAGGTTCCACCCCGATAATTTTAATTTCTGGGCGTAAACGCTTGACATAGGCGGCAATACCTGATATTAAGCCACCGCCACCAATAGCGACAAAAATGGCCTCGATCGGTTGCTGATATTGTCGTAAAATTTCCATACCGATCGTACCCTGGCCGGCGATTACCTCCGGATCATCGAAGGGATGGATAAAAGTTAAGCCTTTTTCCGCTTCTAACTGCCGCGCGTAGGTGTATGAATCATCGTAGGTGTCACCGTGCAGGACGACAATTCCCCCCCGGGCTTTTACCGCGTCGATTTTGACTTGGGGAGTGGTGACAGGCATAACGATAATCGCTTGGGTTCCCAATTGCCGCGCTCCCAAAGCGACTCCCTGAGCATGATTTCCCGCCGAGGCAGCAATTACACCTTTTTGTAACAAATCCCTTGACAAATACGCCATTTTGTTGTACGCGCCGCGCAGTTTAAAAGAGAAAACTGACTGCATATCCTCACGCTTGAGTAAAAGCTGATTGTGCAAGCGTTGGGAGAGATTGGGGGCAAATTCCAAGGGGGTTTCTTGGGCGACATCATAGACGCGTGCGGTGAGGATTTGAACCAGGTAATCGCAGTACATTATTCTTTTTTGGCGGTGGGGATTGGCAAGTCAGGCTAGGATCCAGAATAGATCATCGTCGGTCCGGTTCGCAATAAAGAGCTATCATACTGAATCCTTTGATCATTTTCAACTTTTTCGATGAGTTTTCCTAGTCCGTAATCCTCTAGGATTTATGCAATTTTTTCAAATTCGGCAATGATAATCTTAATGGCAATCAGCTTTTGATCCTCGTCTAATACATAGTTTTTGGTAATTTCTAGCATTTGGAGTTTACCCTAAAATTTCTCTAGATTATTATTGATAAGCTGAATCGTGAGCGGAATAGGTATATCGGTTGGTAGAGAAAAGATAAGCAATTTACAGATAAAGATAGCGGTATCTTTCTGTTTTTTGGTCGGCAAATATCTTCTCCTAGAATTGTGCCAGTTTTGTTATCCCTATTTTACAGGATAGGAGGGTGGTGGTTTATGCTTGCCTAACGCACCCGACTGGACTTTAGATTTTACATTTTGCAAGTCTCCACGCGAGAGAATAAAATAAAGACCCAGTTCCACCACCAACTCCTCCCCAATTCCACAAATCAAAGATTCGGCATGGTAGATGTCCTCTAGGTGCATTTATATCGAAAATAGCTCTGTCGTATCTAATGTTTTTATTATCCTTTCGCCATCCTATAATCAAACCGAAGTCATCCCAGAGCTTATCATTATATTGTTGACCATTATTAAGCTGATCAAATAGTTGTTTTTGAATCGAAAAGCCAAATTTTTCTTGGCTATAATTTAACCATAGTTGATCAATTATTTGTAAGTCTTCACAAGGAAAAATATCTATATCTTCAACTCTTAAAAATCCATGTCTGTTACAAATTCTCAGCATAGTTTCAAAAGTTATTATATCCGCTTCTTTCCATTGCTGCCGTTTTAATAAATCCTCTAAGTTCCGATAATCGATTCCCTTGGCGCTTTTAAGCTGGATAGATGGGGAAGTTTGCGTAATAGTTGTCTGGGGTATAGAGACTGATGTTTTTATCTGCAAAGCTTGCAACACTTCCGAGGCGGATTGATAGCGTTTTTTCGTGCCGAACTCGATTAATTTATCCAGAATATTCCCTAACTCATTACTAACAGGATTATTAACCAACCACTGTCGCCATACCCATTGGTGTTCCCCCCCATCGAATAAATCAAAGGGAGATATTCCGGTTAATAAATAAAGGCAAGTTATACCCAAACTATACAAATCACTGGCATTAACTGCCTTGCCATTTCCCTGTTCAGGGGCAATATATTCGGCAGAACCGATAATTGTTCCTGTAATGGAACGATTTAAATGACTGACAAATTTTGCTGCGCCAAAGTCCACTAAAATCAATTTATTATCGCTTTTTCTGCGAATAATATTTTCGGGTTTAATGTCGCGATGAATTACTTGTTTACTATGAATAAATTCTAGAATCGGTAAAATCTCTGACAAAAGATGTTTAATTTTAGCTTCGTTAAATACTCCTTCCTGTTTTAATTCTTGTTCTAGATTTTGTCCTTCGATATATTCCTGTACGAGATATTGTCGCCCGTCATTAGCGGTAAAATAGGCGTAAAGTTCGGGGATTTGTGGGTATCTTCCCAAACTATCTAAACGAATCGCTTCTTCTTTAAATAATTCTGCTGCTTTTTGTAAAGTTCCTGTTCCCTGCGCTGACGGGAAAAATTGTTTAATTACACAATAGGGTTTTGAGGGTTTATCCTCATCTATCGCTTGAAATGTCTTGCCAAAACCCCCTTGACCGATTAATTTTAGCGCTCGATAACGTTCTCTGAGCAGTAATTGAGAACCGCACTTATGACAGAATTTATCCGTGGGGGTGTTTTGGTGCGAACAATCGGGATTGAGACAGAGACTCATAGCCGTTTGACAAGTGTGGGAAGATTAACCCCTATTATAGAAAAAGAAAGCAAGCTAGAGCGACTCTAGTGGGCAAATTTTCTGATAATTCGCTGAAAATAAGGTGACAGGTATGGTCAATTCACAACCCGCTATACTTTTTCGGTACCACAATTTAGCCATTTTGTCAAAAAAATTTTGACTTTGCAACAAAACTACACAAAAATTAGATCAACGTTGTTGGGGAAAAAAGGGATAATTGGCGAAAGTGTTTGGTTTTGCTCAAGGGAAAAATCTAGATTTAGTAAGGGTTTTAAGACAACCTAGACCATAAAAACCCTAAAAATTACAACAAGAACCATCATAGCATAATGGAAAATTGTACCAGAATCGCTGGAAGTATTGCAATCTCGTAAATAAATAAAAATTATTCTCAATAAATTCTTAAGTAAAAATAAATATTACCGATTGTAAATTTAAATATTTTTAAGCATTGAAGCTATTTATATATAAAATACTTATCATTTTTCCTGATTGCCTCTGACTTTTCCCTCCCCAGAGTAATTTTGGGGAGTCAGTCGTCGATACCAAACTAGGCTAAACTCTATAGGAGAAACCCGATGACTAACTTGATTATTTCGCAAAAATATGGCTAAAAAGCTCGATTTTGTTATTCCCGCCGTCGGTGGAGTCACAGGAGCCAATTTATCTGCTTGTCTGGGAAATATTGGCTTAGTCGGCGGATTTGGCGGTATAAGCGTCGGTTTAGTGGGAATGACGGGGATTGGCATCCTGACAAGTTCGGCAATTTATGCCAGTCTGCAAGGACTAGAAACAAACGATCACAATGTCGGGTTAGCTTTGGGAATAGGAAGCCTTGGCGGAATCGGTATCTACTCTACCTTTGGGGGTGTGGGAGTCGCGGTTAAAGGTACAGCTTTCGGTGTTGGTGTCGGTTCTATGGCGATCGCTGGCGGACTAGTCGGGTTAGGAATCTACGGACTGATGAAAATGTTATCTCCCACCTACTCCGACAATAATTTTTATAGCAATCTAGAATTTTTTGATCGCATTACTAGAGAGTACGAAGAAGCTTTATTTTGGCAAGAAGTTACGGGGAAATATGAAAATCTAGAGGCAGAATTACAGCAACTGTTGGAAGAAGTATCTGTTCAGGAAAATCAACAGTTATATTCTACAGAAATTACTATTCCAGAGCGTTTATCTTGGCAGTGTTTCCAAACTCTTAAAGGTCATCAGGCAAATATTGGGGCGATCGATGTTAGTCCTGATGGTAAAATTATTGCTAGTGCGGGAGAAGATCAAACCATAAAACTTTGGCAGCGAGAAACGGGTAAATTAATTTATTCCTTTGTGGGAGTTAATGAACCGATCCAAACTCTGGCGATAAGTCCTAACGGTAAATCGATTATTGCTGGTGGATTAGATGGCAGAATTAGTCAGTGGCAATTAGACACTAAGCAGTATAAAAGTAGTTTTTTCGCTCGTGTCAATGCTCCCCATAGCCATGATGGTGTCATTTTACAATTAGCTTTTGCTGCCAATGAAAGATTTATTGTTAGTGCTAGTAACGACAAAACTCTGCGAATCTGGGGTTATCATACAGGAGAATTAAAGCGAACTTTAATCGGTCATGAGGAGGCAGTTAATACCTGTGCTATTAGTCCCGATAGCCAAATTATTGCTAGTGGTAGTGATGATAAAACTATTAAATTATGGCGATTTGATCATAGTTATGCTTATCAAACTTTTATCGGTGACAGGGCAGCCGTTAACAGTTTAGCTTTTAGTAATGATGGTCAATATCTAATTAGTGGTGGTAGTGATAAAGTGATTAAAATCTGGGATATAAAGACAGGAGAAATTATTAAAAGTTGGCAGGCACACGAGCAGGCAATTATTAGTATTGCTATTAATCCTCATCGCCATTTAATTGCTAGTGCTTCCCGAACAGAAATTAAAATTTGGCAAGGACAAACAGGAGAATTAATTAAAGTTTTACGGGGAACTGCTCCCTTAAAATTTAGTCCTGACGGTCAATTTTTAATTACAGGTAGTTATGGAGGTAAGGTAAAAATATGGTCAGAAATGTTAGGAGAATTAGAAATATTACCCTCAGATTCCGAGGATTGGTGGGAGGTTTTAGATGTTTCTAAGAATGCCAGTTTTTCAGAAGTTAAACAAAGATATTATCAGCTTGCTCGTCAGTATCACCCCGATCACAATTCCTCCGCCATGGCGATTAAAATTATGCAAAAAATTAATCGAGCTTACGAGCGGTTTTTATTTTCTATCTCCCAACAGTAAAATTGTCAGCGTAGGTTCAAGTATTTAACTATCTTTCGATTCTCCCTTAATCCCACCTTAATCCCCCCTTAATCCCCCCTTGATAAGGGGGGTGCCGATCCCCCCTTGATCCCCCCTTGATAAGGGGGGTGTCGATCCCCCCTTGATAAGGGGGGTGTCGATCCCCCCTTGATCCCCCCTTGATAAGGGGGGTGTCGATCCCCCCTTGATCCCCCCTTGATAAGGGGGGTATCTGATAATTTTTAACGACTACCTACTTATCTCACCATTAAGATAAATGCTATAATTATTCGATTCAAGAGCCAAAAGTAAAACCAGAAATATAGAGAGCTTACTAACAAGCTCTCTATAAAGTTTAGGTCTTTTACCACTTATCTTCCAGACTAAGATCTGTTAGCAGTATTCAAGCTACCCACTTGAATATTCAGATTAATTTTTTGTCCTTCCCGGCTAATTTCTACGGGTAAATTATCGCCGATTTGAGTATTAGCCACAATTTCCTGAACTGCATCGGGATCGGTGACATTCTTACCACCTACAGACTTTAACACATCACCCGATCGCAATCCCGCTGCTGCGGCAGGAGAATCTCTCATCACCCGCACTAACAAGACACCAGAATCATCGGGGATAGTCCAATTATCAGCCATGGGACTATCGGCTAATTGTTCTTTTACCTCTGGGGTTAACTGTACCATTTGAACACCGAGATAGGGATGTTCCACCTTACCCGTGGCGATTAATTGTTCAGCGATTCTTTGGGCAGTTTTAATCGGAATAGCAAAACCTAAACCCTGGGCATTTTGAATGATAGCAGTGTTAACTCCGATAACTTCTCCCCGAGCATTTAACAAAGGTCCGCCGGAATTTCCGGGGTTAATTGCCGCATCGGTTTGCAGGAAATCCACCCGTTTATCACTAGCACCAATTTGGGAGCCATTGCGTTCCTTGGCGCTAATAATCCCCGTGGTGACAGTGTTATCTAATCCCAAAGGATTACCGATAGCGATCGCCCATTCTCCCACCTGTAAACTATCAGAATTACCTAATTTAACCGTGGGTAAATTGCTCGTTTCCACCTGTACCACTGCCACATCAGTTAAAGGATCACTACCTAAAACTTTGCCATCGATAGTGCGACCATCTTTGAGGGTGACAGTCACCTTATCTGCTCCCTCGACAACGTGAGCATTGGTGATAATTTTACCGTCATTACTGATAATAAACCCGGAACCTGTACCCCTTTGAACTTGTTTTTCTCCTCGCTCGGGTATTTGGGAACCGAAGAAGCGACGGAAAACAGGATCGTTAGCAAATTCCGAAAAATCACCGCCTCCATTGACTTCCCTAGAAGCATTAATTCTTACCACCGCCGGCCCCACTTCTTGCACCACAGAAGCGACAAAATTGGTGGGAATAACCAGAGACGAGGGAGCGGCTGCGGCTGCTGTGGAGGGGCGAGGATTATTGGTAGCGGTGGCAATATTTTGGGCTAATTCTAGAGGATTTTGGCTGTAGGCGTAGGTGGCACCGATACCTAACCCGGCACCCAAAACCAGTAAGGAGGAATAGGCAAAAAGTTTTTTCATCGCAGAAGATTTGGAGCGTTTGGGATTACCTTCGTTGCTCGGGGAAATATTATCGTTAAAAATATTGCGAGTCATAGTTTTTATTGTTTAACCATTTTGAGAAGGGAATAAAAGTCAGTCCTAATAATCGTGGGTGTGAGAGGAGTGTTTTGGAAAACGGCTTGGGACTGACTATCTCTAATCTAGGCGGGGGATATGAACTTACTGTGACGCAGACATGAACTTTTGATTGCAAGCTCATTGTTTTATAGTTTTTGACAGCTATAAGCATTAATACGCATGGCACAAGTGAGATGCTCCTCAGCATAATAGACTCACTACTATGGCACAATTTAGTTTTTGGGTTGCATTAATTAACTTAATCTAGGGAAGATAACAATAGAAAAAACGGAATTGTGAGGATAGTTTTATGTTTTGTTAGCCTTTGGAATGCTAGAGAAGACCCAATAACCAACCGCTTGCTAAACCACTTAAATTTGTAACAGCAAGAATCAGAAAAATATTGAAATGACTAAAGTTTTTCTTATCTAAATTGATTGTAGTATAAACCTGAATAGATAATATTACTATGATCATTATTCCCATTACAACAAAATTGTCACGAAATATAAGACTGAGAGTAATACAACCTATCAATCCAGGAAAAACAAAGGACAAGAGAGTATGAAACCAAGCCGTATCTTTCCAGGGATCAAAAATTGAAGTTTTCTCTGAGAGCCAAAACACAGCCCTAGCTACAGCTCCAGCCACAACCCCAGTCGCAACCCAAGCCACAACCACACCCTCAGACCCATACCCAGCTAGAGTGCTAGCCCACAACAGAGCCAGAGCTCCAGCCCAAGCCAGAGCCAGAGCCACAGCCCAAGCCCAAGCCCCAGCACCAGCCACAGCCCAAGCCAGAGCCCCAGCCCAAGCCACAGCCACAGCCACAGCCACAACTTGCCATCGTGCTGAACTGGCAGCTAAACCGTAACCAAATAGACCATAAACAAGAAACACACCGATTAACCAATCCCAGGGAAGAGCTTGGAGTTTTTTCTGAAGAGAATTTTCAGAAGGTTTTGGGTTAACAGGGGCTTTTGTTTCAGCCCTTTTTGGTTCTTTCCTTGGCTGTGGGGGATTAACTATTTCTTGACGATATTGTTTTGGTACAGGAGGCGGTGGTAATTCCAATTGTTGAAGCCAATCGGACATGGACTGAGGGCGGTTTTCTTTTTCTAAAGCCATGCCCAGAGTAATGGCTGTGTTAAGATGATCACTTAAATTAGGATTAATTTCTTTCGGTGATGTTAAAGGATGATTATCCCGGCGTTCCATTGAGGTAGTCGGTTTTTGTCCGGTGACAGCATAATAAAAAGTAGCCGCAAGCGTATAAACATCGACACTAGGTTTACGATTACTTGTAATGTTTTCTAAAGCTCTATCTTGACTTTGAAAGTGTTCTACAATCTGTTCATAGGGGGCAAAATACAAATTAGCTCCTGAATTTGTGGAACTACTACCAGCCGGAATAATCTCTTTAGCAATGCCAAAATCAATCAAGATAGCATTCCCATTGGGTTGAATCATAATATTGCCAGGGTGAGCGTCTCGGTGTACCATTCCTGCTTGATGAACTGCCTCTAATGCGCTGCCAATTTGCCGAATATATTTTAAACATTCCGCTTCCGATAATTTTCCTTGAGTTTTCACCCTTTCCATCAAAGTTTGACCCTGAATAAAATCCATCACCAAACAGGGAACTTGACCTTCAGTAAAAAAATCGGAAATACGGACGATATGGGCATGGGGAGTCTGGGAAAATTTGGCTAACTTGCGCCCTTCCGCCTCAAATTGTCTAACATAATCCTCGTATTCCGTATCTCTTTTCTGCAAAATATCAGGAGTTTTGATCACCACTTCCATGGTGAGTTGGCGATGACGTGCTTTATAGGTCAGGCCAAAACCTCCCCGTCCCAAGACCTCAAGGATCTCGTACTTGCCATTGTGGAGGAGTTGTCCCGCTTGCCAAACCATAGAATTTTGCAATAGTTGTTTTTATCATACCAAAAAATCTGCTTTTGTCTCAAAATTGGCTTATGTTTTGGTATTTGAGTTTGTAGGGGCGAAGCATTCGGATAAGAAATTTACGGTTTCAGCGATAGGTTATTGCCCGAATGCTTCGCCCTTACGGGAGTTTGGTGGTGCTTAAGTTTACACCAATGGCACGTCTTGCATCCCATTGTGGTTAGTGAGTTTATCGAACTGCAATCGCCTTTGATCCCCCCTTAATCCCCCCTTGATAAGGGGGGTTTGATCCCCCCTTGATCCCCTTGATAAGGGGGGTTTGATCCCCCCTTGATCCCCCCTTGATCCCCCCTTGATAAGGGGGGTTTGATCCCCCCTTGATCCCCCCTTGATAAGGGGGGTTTGATCCCCCCTTGATCCCCCCTTGATCCCCTTGATAAGGGGGGTTTGATACCCCCTTGATCCCCCCTTGATCCCCCCTTGATAAGGGGGGTTTGATCCCCCCTTGATCCCCCCTTGATAAGGGGGGTTTGATACCCCCTTGATCCCCCCTTGATAAGGGGGGCATTTGATAATTTTTAACGCCTACCTACTTAGGAGAAGATGGGGGAGAAACTGTCGGAGTTGGTTGAGGTGTAAACTTTTGCTTCATCAATTCTGGTACACCTAAAGCCGTTAATAAAGTAGCAATCGCCGCGACACCAGCCCACACTAATGTCCAATTAATAACAATGGGTTGAGATATTTTAAATTGTTCTGGTTTGGGAATAGACAAACCTAAATCCTTAAACCATGCTTGCACTGACTGAGGACGTTTATCTGCGTCTAATTCCAATGCCCAAAGAATGGCTTTGTTGATATTAGGGCTGATTTTTGAATTGTAGGTTTTCGGCTCAATTAAAGGCGGATGATCAATTTTTCGAGTCATCGCATCTTTTCTAGTCATCGCATTCACTGGAATTTTACCCGTTAAAAGCTCGTATAACACGGCTCCTAAACTATAAATATCGGTAAAAGCTCCGCGTTTATTATTAAGAAAATAACACTCAATAGGCGCAAAACCTGAGGCTAATTCCTGGGTACGAATTTTGGTTAATTCCTCATCAAAATCTAAGGCTAAACCAAAATCAATTAAGACCGCTTCTGGTTTACCAGTCCGAATCATAATGTTACCTGGTCGAATATCTCGATGCAGAAAACGGCGACTATGTACCACCATTAAAGCCTGTCCAATCTGCTCAATGTAGCGTAAGGCTTCTTTTTCTGGTAAAATTTTTGTTGATCGCCGATCTAAGGTCGTCCCATCAATATATTCCATAACCATGCAGTTAGCTTTACCCTCTGAAAATAACTCTTTAACTCGCACGATATGAGGATGATCACAACCTTTTAATTTACTCGCCTCCTGCCAAAAAAGTTTCTGTAAACGCTTAGACTCCCACAATTTAAAACCCACATCCCTGGGCGTTTTGATCACCACTGAATCACCATTGCGATCGCTGGCTCGATAGGTAATGCCAAATCTTCCTTCACCCAATACTTCCTGAATCCTGTACTGGCCATCTTTAATTTTCTTGCCCAGATCCCAAACCATTAACTCCTAGCTCCTCTGCTCACAAACATTAATTAAACTTATTTTAATAGCGATGTCATTTTCCTAGAAGTATAACCTAATGTGGTGTTAACGACCGGCGACCGGCGACTGGCGACCCAATTAGATAAATTTGACCTAATCTTAGGTTTTATGGCTAGGATTATCTCTTGTCTTTTTTCTCCTCCTGTCTCCTCATCTAAGGGAAGATTTTTGATTTTTACAGGATTTCTATTAATCTTTCAGCAATTCTAAGCGATAACGATACAAAGCTACAGGACGATTCGGCGCTTGGAAAAAATCCGGCGATTGGGGAGAAAGATAAATGGCTGTCACCTGATCGCCTAGAATTTTATTAGGAGATAATAACTGATAGGCGGTGGTGGTTTCCACCTCATTAAGATAAGTATTGGTTTCTCCCCGGAAAATTTGTTGACTAATTTCTGTGGCAATAAATTGATTTTGGCTAGGAGTTTCGCTATTTCTGGCAATTACGGTGGAAATTAGTTGATGAGCGCCGCGTAAAAAGGTAATCTGACGATTGGGATTATTAGGGTCAGTTTTTACGGATAATACCGATTGATTACCTAAATAGGCGCGACTAATTGCTAAACCATTAAAGGATCGATCGGCCACAATTGATGGTTTACTGATAATAGTGGATAAAAAGGCAGCATTTATCGGTCTGGAAATAGCTTTCTCGATGAATCTCACCGGAAACTCGATCGATTTTTCTAGGTAACGACGATTACTTTCAAAACCAGGTGTGATAATCTGGGGAGAAAGAGGAGCGGTTAAATCGATTAGGGTACTGGTGACAGTCCAACTGCCCACCATCCAATCGGGATAAACTAAATCTCCACTGGCAAAACTAACCACTGGTTTAGTCATCCAGCGAGGATAATTAGTTAAGCGATCGCTTAAATTTCCCGCTATAGATAATTCTAAATGGTTACTACAGCCTAGAATTAATACTAACAAGAACAAAATTATCCTTTGCATGGGTAAAAATATTTTTTAAGTAATATTCTTTAATTATGAACGATTTGATCAACTCCCAAGCCTTTAATCTCGATTCGGCAGTAATTCCCATCGCACCCACTGGTTTTAAATCGGGTTTTATTGGCATTATTGGTCGTCCTAATGTGGGCAAATCTACCCTGATGAATCAATTAGTGGGACAAAAAATCGCCATTACTTCCCCCATCGCTCAAACTACCCGCAACCGTTTACGTGGCATTGTCACCGACGAGCGCTCCCAGATGATTTTTGTCGATACCCCCGGCATTCACAAACCCCATCACGAATTAGGCAAAGTTTTAGTTAAAAATGCCGAAAACGCCATAAATTCTGTAGATTTAGTTTTATTTGTTGTCGATAGTAGTAATTTTTTGGGCAATGGCGATCGCTATATTGCCGATTTACTGACTAAAAACCAAACTCCCACGATTTTAGGGCTAAATAAAGCCGATCAGCAACCGGAAGCCCCGGAGCCTATCGACGATAGTTATCGCACCTTAGCGGCGGAAAATAACTGGCCTCTGCTCAAGTTTTCGGCACTGGAGGGGACGGGAATCGAAGAATTACAAAATCTGTTAATTGATTCCCTCGAAGTCGGTCCCTATTACTATCCCCCCGATTTAGTCACCGATCAACCGGAAAGGTTTATTATGGGCGAATTAATCCGCGAACAGATTTTACTGCAAACCCGTCAGGAAATTCCTCATTCTGTGGCGGTGGTGATTGAACGCGTCGAGGAAACTCCCGCTTTAACCAAGGTTTTTGCCGCCATCAATGTGGAACGAGCTTCCCAAAAAGGGATCGTCATCGGTAAAAATGGCAGTATGTTAAAAGCGATCGGCTCTTCCGCTCGATCGGCTATTCAAAAGTTAATCGCCGGGGAGGTATATTTAAAATTATTTGTGAAGGTAGAACCGAAATGGCGACAATCTCGCTCACTTTTAGCAGAATTTGGCTATCGCACCGAGGAGTGAATTGGGTTGTAGGGTGTGGGGTGTGGGGTGTAGGGTGTGGGGAGAAGCTTTTTTCAGTGTTGCCAAAGGCACGGCGTAGCCGTCCAGTAAACAGTAAACAGTAATCACTGAACTGAAAACTCACATCTGATAACTGAAAACTCACATCTGATAACTGATAACTGATAACTGATAACTGAAATGACCGATATTAAAACCCTAATTAAACAGGTACACCAAGAGGCAAAAAAAGAGGATTTTCCCATCGATACCCTGATTTACCAAGAGGCAAAAAAAGACCCCTTTGAACCAGTTTTATATGCTGGGAATCTTGCTAGTCAGTTATGCTTTTTTGGCCGGGATTTAGGACGAGATGAAGTGTATGCAGGACAACCTTTGATCGGGGCTGCCGGTAGAATGGTAAGAGAGGGATTTTTTCAAGCTTGGCAGGGGAGAAAATCTCATGATCGTCAAGAGTTATTATCGGTGTGCGATCGAATTTTCTTGACTAATACAGTTCCCTACAAACCTCCGGGTAATAAAGCTTATTCTGGGGAAGTGAAAGATCGTTTTCGTCCATTTATAGAAAAACTGCTCGTTTTTTATTGGCAAGGTGATCATATCATTCCCCTTGGTACGGAAGCTTTTAAATGGTTTGAACCCTACGGTAAACCCAGAGAAGTAGATAAATTCTATCTTGATAAAGAACGCTTTACCAAAAAACTCCTAGTTACCCTTACCGCTACTGATGAAGATGGATTAAAACAGCAAAAGAAAGTGACTTTATTGCCTCTCCCCCATCCTTCTCCTCTCAATCAAAGATACTATGCTCTTTTTCCTGATTTATTACAAAAAAGATTAACTGAATTTGCCTTTTAACTAATGAGAATTTACGGCAATCGTCCCATAAAAACCCTAGCAGGACAATTAACCCGTCCGACGACAGCAAGGGTCCGAGAAGCTTTATTTAATATCTGGCAACATAAATTATCTGGCTGTCGTTGGTTGGATCTTTGTGCGGGTAATGGTTCCATGGGTGCGGAAGCTTTATGTCGAGGTGCGAGTCTAGTAATCGGAATTGAACAATCAGGACGCGCTGGCGAAATTATCAAGGAAAATTGGCGCAATTTAGCAACTTCTCCCCAGCAATTCCAAGTAATTCGGGGGGATGTGCTGACAAAGTTAGCCACTTTAGCGGGGAAAAGTTTTGATTTAATTTATTTTGATCCTCCCTACGAAAGCGGGTTATATTTACCGGTACTAACTGCCATCTCTCAATCTAATTTATTAGATTCTCTGGGGGAAATTGCCGTGGAACATAATCCCAAATCTTGGCAAGCAATTAATCTAGAAGGTTTAACCATTTGTCGTCAAAAACGCTACGGCAATACTACGTTAACTTTTTATCAAAAAGCAGTTATCTCCTGACCACTGACTTGAAAGAGGGTGTAGGGTGTGGGGTGTGGGGTGTGGGGAGAATAAATAAAAGCAATCTCCTGACTCCTGCCGGAAATAGTCAATTTTATTGGGCAGCCTAGAAAAATTATTATTTCTCAACAAAATCACATAATTTGTCACTTTTCTTGACAATTATCCTGAGCAACCCGAGAAACTTTCTGGCAACCGCAGTTAATCGCCCCCTGTTTAAGCTATTTAAAGAAAAATCAGAGCTTATTTCGATAAAATTCGCAGTAAATAGGCTATAGCCTCCTAAAAAACTTAAATCCCTTCTCCTAGTCCTTTTTTTGACCTAAAACTACCCCGAAGTTTCCTGACACGGCAGCCGAACTCTCTCCCCTTAACCCTTGCTGCTCCCCAGAATATCACCTATTTTTGGTATAAATTTATACCCGACTATTTTTATCGGGTATATTTGACACCAAGATTTTGCCGGTGATAGGATGTGTGTAGATTCAGTTGACGGCAAGACAGGAAAATCATGACCCTAGCGACAAACATCAAAACCTCAAAATTCATCCCCACCTTTACCCGCTTGGTTTCTAAGGAAGGAGGGACTTCTTACCCTCTGAAAGCGCTGAATATCTGCGAAGAAACCTTTGCCCCCCTAGAAGTGGACTACGATTACGACCTCATCCGTCGTACCGTTACCAGAGAAAGCATTCAAGCAGGTCCCAATTCCATCTGGCGCTATCGTTCCTTTTTGCCGGTGGAAAGTGAAAATCCTATCGATGTGGGTACGGGTATGACTCCCCTAGTTAAATCCCACCGTTTAGCCCGGCGCTTGGGTCTAAAAAATCTCTACATTAAAAATGATGCCGTCAATATGCCCACTCTCAGCTTCAAAGATAGAGTGGTATCCGTCGCCCTTACCCGGGCCAAAGAATTAGGTTTTACTACCGTTTCCTGTGCTAGTACGGGAAATCTCGCCAATTCCACCGCCGCTATTGCTGCTCACGCCGGTTTAGACTGTTGTGTTTTCATTCCCTCCGATTTAGAAGCGGGTAAAATTCTTGGCACCCTAATCTATAATCCCACGGTAATGGCAGTTAAAGGCAACTACGATCAAGTTAACCGTCTCTGTTCAGAAGTGGGCAATACCTACGGTTGGGGTTTTGTCAACATCAATCTGCGTCCCTACTATTCCGAAGGTTCCAAAACTTTAGGCTTTGAGGTGGCTGAACAATTAGGCTGGAAACTCCCCGACCATATTGTCGCACCTTTAGCCAGTGGTTCCCTCTTTACCAAGATTTATAAAGGCTTCCAAGAATTCGTCAAAGTCGGTTTGGTGGCAGATAAAGCAGTGCGTTTTAGTGGCGCTCAAGCGGAGGGTTGTTCCCCCATTGCCCAAGCTTTCAAGGAAGGACGGGATTTTGTCGCCCCAGTTAAACCCAATACTATCGCCAAATCGATCGCTATTGGTAATCCCGCCGATGGTGTTTATGCCCTTGATATTGCGCGTAAAACCGGCGGTAATATTGAATCCGTCACCGATGCCGAAATTATCGAAGGTATTAAACTTTTGGCAGAAACGGAGGGCATTTTCACGGAAACCGCAGGCGGTACAACCATCGCCGTCTTGAAAAAATTAGTAGAAGCGGGTAAAATCGACCCCGAAGAAACCACGGTCGTTTATATCACTGGTAATGGTCTAAAAACCCAAGAAGCGGTACAGGGTTATATCGGTGAACCCCTGTTAATCGAACCGAAATTAGAAAGCTTTGAACGGGCCCTGGAACGTTCCCGCACCCTCGAACGCCTCGAATGGCAACAGGTTCTCGTCTAGAATTGATGTTCAGGGATGATGGGGCAATTATCCTCTTGCCTCATCTCCACAAGCAATTTAAATTCGCGCGCAGCTTACTGTCCTTTCCACTTTTTCCTTGATATCTATGGCTGTAAAAGTTCTCATTCCTACTCCCCTGCAAAAATTTACAGAAAATAAGGCTACCATCGAGTGTAGTGCTAGTAGTGTCGGTGATTTAATCGAATCCTTAGAAGCAAGTTTCCCCGGTATTAAGGCCCGCTTATGCGATGAAGAGGGCGCACCCCGGCGCTTTTTAAATTTCTACGTCAACAGTGAAGATATTCGCTTCCTCAATGGGACAAAAACCCCCTTAAAAGATGGCGATGAAGTCAGTATCGTTCCTGCGGTGGCTGGAGGTTAACCTCCCCATAAGTTTGTTTTCCGTCAATTGTAATTAAACCCCTAGAAAGTGATGTTTTCTGGGGGCTTTTGTTCAGGTAAGTTTTAGTTAGGGTTTGCTGAATAAATTTGAAATGTAGGCAAAGTAAAGGTTTTGGGGCTTTTCTCGCTCCCACAGGTGCAAGATTTTGAGAGAATCGTCGTTCAAAACCTTGCGTCTTCATCGGTCCGCGTCCTGTAGGGGCGAAGCATTCGGACAATAACCTATCGGTGAAAAGGTAGATTTTCTATCCGAATGCTTCGCCCCTACTTATTCAGCAAACCCTAGTTAGGGTTGCCAGAAAAACCTAATCTTTGTGTCCTTTGTGCCTTTGTGGTTGTTCATATTATTATAAGCTGAGACACATTTGGTCAATTGCCATAGAAGTTCTCATCTAAGATTTGCTCTGGCAAGAAAGGACAAATTTGAGGATAATCATTTTCTGGGGGAATCCGAACACCAAATTGAGCAAGTTTCCCTTCCTTAATTGCCACTTGACGAGCATCTGGATAAGCTTCCTCGATAGCAGTTTCTAGATAGGATTTCAGGGAAGGAGTATCGCGTAAGTTTTTCTCAATTCGCTGGCGATGCTCAATAATAGAACAATACCAGCTATCTTTCATGGATGGCGGTGCGTCGTGCTGTACTTTTAATTTGAGCAAGTGAGCCAAAAGAATCATCAAATTACTTTCTAAAGTTCTTTTTTCCGATTTTCCCAACTCGGTTAACTCCTCAATTAAGTTATCAGTATCCAGTGCGGCAAATTCCCGCTTCTGTAGGTGGCTAATTGTTGTTGCGAGCCATACTTGAAAATCTTGTTCGTAGAGAGTTTTGGACATAGCGATAAGTTGTTCCTTCGAGTCAATAACTAGATTGGTAACTAAGCGGCTACAATTCTCAAGGCGTTACTAATTTCTAGCTTCCCTTGTAGTTTACCAAAAAATCACCTAAAATGGAAACTATCTGTATCCCTTGCTGACTGCATCTGGCTCCCTACACCATTTTCTAGTATCTTTGAGCAAACCCGCGAAAGATAA
Organism: Microcystis ichthyoblabe FBCC-A1114; assembly: GCF_050500245.1. Classification (NCBI taxonomy): domain Bacteria; kingdom Bacillati; phylum Cyanobacteriota; class Cyanophyceae; order Chroococcales; family Microcystaceae; genus Microcystis; species Microcystis ichthyoblabe. Next base: position 682,107 of record NZ_CP191408.1, read on the forward strand.
GGAGTTAAAACTATGCCTTTAAGTTGGAATGAAATAAAAAATCGCGCCATCGCTTTTCAAAAAGAGTGGGAAGGAGAGACTTCAGAAAAAGCAGAATCTCAGTCTTTTTGGAATGATTTTTTTAATGTCTTTGGCATTTCACGGCGTAGGGTAGCTAGTTTTGAGCAACCGATAAAAAAAGCCGATAATAAACAGGGTTTTATTGATTTGTTATGGAAAGGAACGATTTTAGTTGAGCATAAATCGAAGGGAAAAGATTTAGAAAAAGCCACACAACAGGCTAAGGATTATTTTCCCAATTTAAAGGAACATGAGTTACCGCGTTATATTTTAGTCTCGGATTTTCAACGGTTTAAATTATATGATTTAGATTCGGGCAATCAATGGGAATTTGAATTAAGTAATTTTGTTGATAACGTTCATTTATTTGATTTTATTGCTGGTTACGAAAAGCGAGTTTATAAAGACGAAGACCCCGTTAATCTTCAAGCTGCCGAGTTAATGGGAAAACTTCATGATTGCCTCAAAGAAATTGGTTATATGGGGCATAATTTAGAAGTTTATCTAGTGCGTTTATTATTTTGTTTATTTGCCGATGATACGGGTATTTTTAATAAGGGGATTTTCTGGGAATATATCGATCTACATACCAAAGAAGATGGTAGTGATTTGGCGATGCACATTGATGCTATTTTTCAGGTTTTGAATACACCAGAAGAAAAAAGATTAAAAAATCTCGATGAAAATTTAACTCAATTTCCCTACATAAATGGCAAGTTATTTGAGGAGTCATTACCCCTAGCGGCTTTTGATAGCAAGATGCGAGTCATGTTATTAGAAGCTTGTGCTTTTGATTGGGGAAAAATTTCCCCTGCTATTTTTGGCTCTATGTTTCAAGCGGTAATGAATCCAAAAGAACGACGCAATTTAGGGGCGCATTATACCTCCGAGAAGAACATTCAAAAGGTGATTAAACCGTTATTTTTAGATGATTTACACAGAGAATTTGAGAAGATTAAAGGCAATCGCAATAAATTACTAGAATTTCAGAAAAAGATTGCTAATTTATATTTTCTTGATCCTGCCTGTGGTTGCGGCAATTTTTTAATTATTACCTATCGAGAGTTACGCGATTTAGAGATTTTGGTGTTACAAGAGTTAGATAAATTAGATAAAACGGGGCAGTTAGTAACAGATATTAGTACCATTATTCAGGTAGATGTCAATCAGTTTGCTGGTATTGAATACGATGAGTTTGCGGTGAGGGTGGCTGAGGTGGCAATGTGGTTAATTGATCATCAGATGAATATTAAAGTTAGTAATACTTTTGGTCAGTATTTTGTGCGTTTACCATTAAAGAAATCGGCAAAGATTGTTAATGGAAATGCCTTACGGATTGATTGGGAAGAACTTATATCAAAAGAGAAGCTCAATTTTATTTTAGGAAATCCTCCTTTTGTGGGGAAACAGTTACAAAATGCCGACCAAAAGGCTGACATGAATCATGTTTTAGGCGAAGTTAAAGGAGCAGGTGTTTTAGATTATGTGACGGCATGGTATATTAAAGCGTCTGAATTTATTCAAAATAGTTTAATTCGTTGCGCTTTAGTTAGTACAAATTCTATTTCTCAGGGTGAACAAGTTGGTGTTCTTTGGCAAGAGCTTTATCAAAAATATAAAATAAAAATTCATTTTGCCCATCGAACTTTTAGCTGGAGCAATGAAGCAAAAGGAAACGCCGCAGTTCATTGTGTTATTATTGGCTTTGGAAGTTTTAATATAACAACTAAAATCCTATTTGATTATGAAGATATTCAAGGTGAATCATTAGTTGTTCAGTCGAATAATATTAATCCTTATTTGGTTGATGGAAGTGACATCATTATTAATAACCGAAGTTTTCCCTTATCTAATGTTCCATTAATGCGTTTTGGTAGTATGCCAAGAGATGGTGGTAATTTTATTTTTACAGAACCAGAAAAAGAAGAATTTTTTAAATTAGAGCCGAAGGCAGAAAAATGGATTAAACCTTATACAGGAGCGCAAGAATTTATTAATGGTTATAGTCGCTACTGTCTATGGTTAGTTGATATTTCTCCCAGGGAATTAAAGACATTACCAGAAGTCATCAAAAGAGTAGATAGGGTTAAAAATTTTAGATTAAAAAGTAAAGCTGCTGCTACTCGTAAATTTGCGGCGACACCTACTCTATTCTGTCAAATAGCACAACCCGACACGAATTATTTACTTGTTCCCCGTGTCTCATCTGAAAGAAGAAAATATATTCCGATAGGTTTTATGAATAAAAATGTGATTGGTAATGATCAAGTTTTATTAATTCCTAATGCCAATCTATATTTATTTGGTATTCTTACTTCAGAAATGCACATGGCATGGGTTAAATATGTCTGTGGCAGATTAAAAAGCGATTATCGTTATTCAAAAGATATTGTTTATAATAACTACCCCTTTCCAGAAAATATCACCGACAAACAAAAACAAACCGTCGAAACTTGCGCTCAAGCTGTGCTGGATACTAGGGTAAAATATCCCGATAGTAGCCTTGCGGATTTATACGACCCTTTAACCATGCCTCCCCACTTGCTCAAAGCTCACCAAAAACTTGACAAAGCTGTTGATTTGTGTTATCGTCCCCAACCCTTTACCAGTGAATTAAACCGTATTGAATACCTCTTTGAACTCTACGAAAAATTAACCGCTCCCCTACTCCCTACCAGCAAACAAAAACCCCCGAAAAGAAAAAATCCTCAATAACGAAGGCAAAAGGCAAAAAGCAGCTTTGTTCTCCCCATCACCCCATCACCCCACACCCCATCACCCCACACCCATCCCTAAGCGCCGCAATTCCGGAGATTATATAAAAAAACACCCAGAACAATCGGGGTGATGGACAATACTAAAGGTTGTGTAGGTCATCAGAAAAGCCCTTTCAGGGTAAAATACTATGAAACTAGCGTCACGAGTCAATCAAGTCACCCCCTCCCTTACCCTAGCTATCGACTCTCTGGCCAAGGAAATGAAGAAAAACGGCGAAGATGTCTGTAGTTTTAGCGCCGGGGAGCCAGATTTCGACACACCCACTCACATCAGAGCTGCCGCGAAAAAGGCCCTCGATGAGGGAAAAACTCGCTACGGACCGGCTGCCGGGGAAGCGGGGTTAAGAAAAGCCATCGCCGAGAAATTGCTGCGGGATAATCAACTAGCATACAATGCCGATAATGTCATCGTTACCAATGGGGGTAAACAGTCTCTCTATAATCTAATCATGGCGTTAATTGAAGCGGGGGACGAAGTGATTATTCCCGCACCCTACTGGTTGAGTTATCCTGAAATGGTGACGTTAGCGGGAGGAACATCGGTTATAGTCAACACTAGCCTAGAGAATCAGTATAAAATCACCCCCGAACAGCTAGAAGCGGCAATTACACCGAAAACTAAATTATTTGTTCTCAATTCTCCCTCTAATCCCACCGGTATTGTCTATACTCCCGAAGAAATCGCAGCTTTAGCAAAAATTGTGGTTGAAAAGGATATTTTAGTGGTTTCTGACGAAATCTACGAGAAAATCCTCTACGATGGCGCAATTCACCGCAGTATCGCTTCTTTTGGTCCGGAAATCTTTCAGCGCAGTATTATTAGTAATGGTTTTGCTAAAGCTTTCTCGATGACGGGGTGGCGCGTCGGTTACATAGCAGGACCGGTGGAAATTGTCAAGGCTATGACTAAGATCCAAGGTCATAGTACCTCTAATGTCTGCACTTTTGCCCAGTACGGTGCGATCGCTGCTTTAGAGAGTCCCCAAGATTGCATCGAGGAAATGGTCAAAGCTTTTAGCGAGCGCCGACAGTATATTTTAGAACGAGTGCGAGCAATCCCCGGACTCAATTGTCCTACTCCCAACGGTGCTTTTTATGTGTTTATCGATATTAGTCAAACTGGTTTAAAATCCCGGGATTTTTGTCAGAAACTCCTAGAAACCCAAAAAGTAGCCGCTATCCCCGGTATTGCTTTCGGTGCTGATGATTGTATTCGTCTTTCCTATGCTACAGACCTAAAGACGATTGAAAAAGGATTCGATCGCATTGATCAGTTCATCGGCAGTTTGTAGGATGATTACTTTATCTGTTAGGGTGAATTTTGTTCGCCCTTTTTTTGGGTTTTAACGGACTTGAACTATAAAACAGGGAATGTACTTCCTAACGACCCTTCTGGGGACTTTCCCTAGGGGCTTTTGTTAAGTTACATTAAGCCCTACAATAAAATTCCAGTGAGTTAGACGAAATTCGCTCGATCGCTTGGTTTTATCTGCTCCTAGCTGAGATAGAGAAAAGATAGCGCACCGAGAAACAGAAAACTTGAGCTACTCAAGCCTTCGTCAATACTGCCCTGTTATCCATCTTAAGTTATAACCTAGTGTCCCAAACCCTACCTAAACCTGCCCTAAAAAGAGAATTTTTGCCATTTACCCTACAGGATATCCGTCTAGCTATCCCGGCCCGTTGCTTCCAATCAAGCGTTTTTCGCTCTTTAGCCTACTTTTTTTTTGATATTGGCATCATTACCCTGCTTTACTGGATAACTTACCAGATTAATCAAGCATGGTTCTTCCCCCTTTTTTGGTTTATGCAGGGAACCATGTTTTGGGCCTTATTTGTCGTCGGTCACGATTGCGGTCACGGTTCCTTTTCCCGTTATCGTTGGTTAAATAACTTAATCGGTCATCTCAGTCATACTCCTATTCTCGTACCTTTCCACGGTTGGCGCATCAGTCATCGCACCCATCACGCTAATACTGGCAATATCGACACCGATGAAAGTTGGTATCCCGTCACGGAAACCCAGTATAACAATATGGCTTGGTACGAAAAATTAGCTCGTTTTCAGCTAATTTTATTTGTTTATCCCCTCTATCTTTTCCGTCGTTCTCCTAATAAACAGGGGTCCCATTTTATGCCCGAAAGCCCCCTCTTTCGCCCCTCGGAACGGTGGCAGGTACTGACTAGCACCGTTTGCTGTACCTTTATGTTAGGTCTATTAATCGGGGTGGGTATCAGCTACGGCTTTTGGTTTCTGTTTAACTACTACATCATGCCCTATATCGTCTTTGTGGTTTGGTTGGACCTAGTGACATTCCTACACCACACTGAAGATGATATTCCCTGGTATCGCGGTCAAGATTGGTACTTTCTCAAAGGAGCGCTTTCTACCATCGATCGCGATTATGGCATCTTTAATCCCATCCATCACCAAATTGGTACCCACGTCGCCCATCATATTTTTATCACTATTCCCCACTATCATCTCCAAGAAGCAACCGAGGCTATCCGTCCCGTCTTAGGAGACTATTATCGCGTCTCGAAAGAACCGATTTTCAGATCTCTCTGGCGGTCCTACCGCAATTGTCATTTTGTCAGTGACCAAGGCAGTAAGATTTTTTACCGCAAAAACTAATCCTGTCTTAGCTATCAAGAGGAAACGGCAGCAAAATCTGCCTCCTCCTCTCACACCGAGAATAGTTGCCAAAACTAGCGGTAAAGTCTTTGTCTTTATTTGATTCATTGGCAAGGAATTAAGCTGATGCAGTGAAATTGAACGACTTACAAAGGGAATGACATTGGCAGAATTGGCCAAGAATCAAACAAATATCCAAGCGGTTCTCTAGGATTTGATCATTTTGCTTTTCAACAGCTACTGGCAAGAGGATAGGCGTTGTCAGATGTAAAGATGAATCAAGCAAAAGTGTAGGGAACTGGAACATCCTTAAACTTAAGGTCATGAATTAGAAGCTTAAGGGAATTTTCTAATTTGCCGGCTCTCCCAGGTTTGGTGGGTAAAATGTATTCTAAGATACATTCCTCAAGAGCGAGGGGGTGGAACGAACCACAAAGACACAAAGGACACAAAGATCGATCAATCATATTGTAAGTTAAACTTATCACACAGAACCTAGAAGAGTCCATCTGTTATCATCTTGGGTAGTTCTCTAAGGATTTAGTCCCTATAAAATGGCGAGTTATACTTGAACCCGATCCCGATACAAACGAATGGGCAATTTGGTGTCCGGAACTGCCCGGATGCACATCTGCCGGTATTACACAAGAGGAAGCTCTCAACAATATACAGGAGGCGATCGAGCTTTATTTACAACCTGATGCTATCGACCTTCTACCCGGAGCAGTAATCCGTGAGGTTATGGTGGGATGACTCGACTCGGGAGGTGGTAAAATAGTCCGATGCCTGTAAAACATTAACAAAATATGACTACTCTGTTGCAAAAAGCATTCACAGAAATCCAGAAACTGCCAGAGTCTCTTCAGGATGAACTTGCTCAACAATTGCTGGAAGACATTGAAAGTGAATTAAAATGGCAGCAAAGCCTTTCTAGCGAAGATCTGGAATTGGGAGCTTTAATAACAATGGCACAGGAAGCCCTGATAGAAGAACAAGAGGGGAGAACAGAAGATAAAGGTTTTGGAGAAGAATGAAGTCAGCCAGAACCAAGAGGTTTCGTCAACTTTTTCTCAGTTTGCCGCAAAGGGTACAAGAAACAGCCAAGAAAAATTACGAGATTTGGAAAGAAAATCCATTTCACCCCAGCCTAGAGTTCAAAGAGGTGAAACCAAGAGAAAAAATCTGGTCAGTCAGAGTCGGCATTGGATGGCGAGCATTAGGGATTAAGAAGTCAGATGAAGAAAAGATAGTTTGGTTCTGGGTTGGGTCGCACTCCGAGTATGACAAGATTATAGGTAAGAATTAGGAGCGATCTAACCAATCACTGCACCCGACCGAGAGTTAGACTAATAATATTATTCAAGGTTCATGATAGCGGGTCAGTGCGATCGCCGATCAACTTGGTCTGGGTTGACGGCCAACGGTTGACCCGCTATCAGTTCTTCCAGCCTGTAAATTTAAAATAAGCAGTTGGTCATAGCAGATCATTTACCGGTAAAACATTAAGGAAGGTAAATTTTCTTTGTGGGGGGAGGGCAATGTCCAAGCTTTTGCCAACACTTCCAGATGGCAAGGTCTGTGATTTCATAGACCAGAAAACCCGTAATGATACGCCCGAAGAATATGTTCGCCAGAACATCGAGCGTCGATTGGTGCTGGAATTGGGCTATTTGCCAGAGCAGATTGAGGTTGAATATCCGATTAAGCAGGGTAGTAAGACTGTTCGAGTGGATCTGGCTATTTTCCGTGGGGGGGATCAACACAATCAGGAAAATATTTGGATCGTTATTGAGTGTAAAAAGGACTCGATATCGCCATCTGCTAGTAAAGACGGGATTGAGCAGCTTCGATCTTATATGGCGGCTTGTGATAACTCTGAGTGGGGGATGTGGACAAATGGTAGGAAAAAGACCGTCTTGCGTCGAATTAGGACAGAGGAAGGCATTGAGTATGAAGAGCCTAATGATATTCCTTCTAAGAATGGTAATGTTGAGGAAGTTGATCGCCCAACTCGTGAGTCACTAAAGAATGCAGTTGGTGATAATTTACTGTTTTCTTTTAAGATTTGCCACGATCATATTTATGTAACGGATGGGCTACAAAAACAACCTGCTTTTTTTGAGCTTTTAAAGGTTATTTTTTGCAAGATTCATGATGAGCGTAATTTTCCTAATCCTTTAGAATTTTATGCAACAGCGAAAGAGAAAAAGAGTAATGATGGTCGGTTAACTGTTTTTAATCGCATTAGCAAGATTTTTAGCGCAGTTAAAAAGCAATACCCTGCTATTTTTGATGCTAATGATGAAATTAAACTTCAACCTCGTTCTTTAGCTTATATTATCGGTGAGCTTCAACGCTATAGCTTTCTGAGTACAAATATTGATGTTAAAGGGAAAGCCTATGAAGAACTGGTTGGCGCAAATTTAAGGGGCGATCGTGGTGAATTTTTCACACCTCGAAATGTGCAAAAAATGACTATTCTTATGCTGGAGCCGAAAGTCACTGATAAGATTCTCGATCAATCCTGTGGGACGGGTGGCTTTTTGGTAATTGCGATGAATGAGGTAATCAAAAAGTTAAAACTACAAGCAGGAGTAACTGAGCAGTCAGATCCTTGGATGCGAAATGCACTCAATTCTAAAATTCAAGAAACAGCTAAAATTAATTTCTTTGGAATTGATATTAATCCAGATTTAGTCAAAGCGACCAAGATGAATATGGTGATGAACAATGACGGCTCTGGAAATATTCTTAGACAAGATTCTCTGTTACATCCTCATCAATGGGAAGATAGTTTTCGGAAACAATTTGCCACGGCTTTAGCTATCGATCCAAAAACTTTACGCAGTGAGAAAGATCTGGGTCATTTTGATGTAATTGCAACCAATCCCCCCTTTGGTTCAAAGTTACCAATTAAGGATGAAGAAACTTTAAAGCAATATCAGCTTGCCCATGTTTGGAAAGAAACTGAGTCTGGTTGGGAACCGACAGAACAACTTCAGGGTTCTGCATCACCTGAGATCTTGTTTATTGAACGATGCTGGCAATTTTTGAAACCAGGGGGACGGATGGGAATCGTTTTACCTGATGCAATTTTGGGCGCTCCTGGATTGATTTATGTGCGGTATTGGTTAATTAAGCATTGCCGAATTGTTGCTTCGATTGACCTACATCCTGATACTTTTCAGCCTCACAATGGGACGCAAACTTCGGTTTTGATTCTTCAGAAAAAGACTGAAAAGGAAATCGTTCAAGGAACAATGTCTGATTATGAAATCTTTATGGCACAGGTGAAGGCGATCGGACATGACAAACGGGGTAACATCACCTACAGACGTAATGAGGAAGGGGAAGAGATACTGGTTCCAACTAATCCAGAGTCAATCCCTTTGATCGAGCGAACGGCAACGGGTGAAGGTGTGGCTAGACCGCTACCTCGTCAAAAGGTTGAGGATGATGATACGGATTTGGTAGCTAATGAGTTTATTGAGTGGAAGAAAAAGGTGGTACTAGGATGGTAACTTACGCTTTTAAATCTGATTACACGCCAGAGATACCTGATGATGAGTCGGAGAAACTATCGACGACGATCAAACTCAGTGAAGTCCTGGCTGCTGGTGTGCGTCTAGAGGCTTCTGCTTTTAGCATTGAGGCTCATAATGCAGTTACAGCTTTGACAAATAGTGGTTTACCTCTCATCCCACTTTATGGCAAGGAAGGTCTTTGTCAGGAAGCTCATAATGCTTTTCGCTTCAAGCGAATTTATGTAGATGCTGAACATGGCATTCCTTTTCTTTCCAGTTCTGACATTATTAGTTTGCGTCCAAGAATAGAAAATTATTTGAGTCGTAAATATACACAAAATCTATCTAAACTCTTAATTCAAAAGTGGGACATACTAATTTCTTCTTATGGAACTGTAGGTAATATCAGTCTAGCCACTGAAATATTTGCAGGTAAAGCCCTCTCAGAAAATGCTATTCGCCTCAGAGCTAATGATCCTGATACAGCAGGTTATATAGCTGTGTTTTTGCGTAGTCGCTATGGTCGCCCTCAGTTAACTCAAACATCTTGTGGTTCAGTTGTTAGTTATATAAAACCAGAACATCTTGGAAAAGTTTTAATCCCTGATTTACAACCAATTCGCCGGATTGAAATTGGTCGCTTGATGTGCCAAGCTGGAGAATTGCGTGATGAAGCAAATCATTTGTTAGATGAAGCCGATCGCCTTCTCCATGAACGTTTAAATCTACCCTATCTCAAAGATATTGCTCTGCGTGGTAGTGCGTCTTTTACGACTACGATCAAAGCTTCTCAACTCATGGGACGCTTAGAAGCAAGTTTTCACAATCCCGAAGCGATCGCTGCTGAAAAACAACTAGCGAAATTACCTGTTGAGATTACTAAAATTGGCGATCAGCGAGTTACTAAAGAAGTTAGAGCAATTACAAAGTTTAGAGAACGCACTTATGTTGACAAAGGTGGTATTCCTATGCTTAGTAGTAAACAACTTTTTCAAGTCGATCCAATCGATGTTAAACGACTTGCCAAGGGCGCACATACCAAAGATTTACCTGAAATTCAACTAGAAGAAAACATGATCGCTGTTACTCGTTCTGGCACGATTGGGAAAGTACAGATTATTCCTAAATACATGGCAGCATGGACAGCTAGTGAAGATGCAACTCGGATTCTAGCATCTGATGATATTAATGCAGGTTATCTTTATGCTTGGTTAGCCTCAGATTATGGCTACTGTCTCATGACTCGATGTTCCTATGGTTCGGTAATTCTTGAAGTTGATAAAGAAATGTTTTCTTCTGTCCATATTCCATTACCTGAACCAGCTATTAGAAATGAAATTGGCGATCTAGTTCTCAAAGCTAACCAACTACGCGATCAAGCTTGGCGCAGTGAACAAGAAGCGATCTCGAAATTAGAAAAACTGATTTCTTCTAAATCAAATACACCTATGAATAATCAAACACCTATCGAAAGCTTCTCTTTCGCAAATATTAAATTTGACTATAATGCAGAACCAATCTGGGAATTAGCCGCCCGACTTTCTGCCAAAATCCCCAATGAAGAATGGGCAAAACTACCAAAAGACTTAGCCCAAAACTTTGACCATTATCAACAGCAACAGGATAGTTAGTGAGAGTCGTTTTCGCCGATACAGGTTATTGGGTTGCCCTTCTTAACCCCAGTGATAATTTGCATAAAAAAGCTGTTCAGCTATCAAAAACATTGCATCCCGTCTATATCGTTACCAGTGAAGCCGTCCTCATCGAAGTCTTAAACGACTTTTCTAAACGTGGTGAGTATTTCCGTGACTTAGCCATAGAGCTAACTCAAAATTTGCGTTCTAACCCCAATGTTCGTATTGTTCCCCAAACCAGTGAGCAATTTGAACAAGGATTAAGACTATATCAACAGCGTAAAGACAAAGCATGGAGTCATACAGATTGCGTATCTTTCAAAATAATGGAAGAAAATGAAATCAGAGAAGCACTCGCTTATGACAAACATTTTGCCCAAGCAGGATTCACCGCTCTGATGCGGAATTGTCGGGTATGAGTTCGGAAGTAACGCCCGATTTTAGCAGAGAGTTTCGCCTTAAAAATCCCAACTTAGTAGATTTAGAAAAATGAGATGCAGCCTTCGTTTAACTGAATATATCGGATATAATCAAAGACAGGTCATTGAACGTTAAAGAAATACCGTGAACATCAGCCTAGATCTACCTTCAGAGCTAGAGAATGAGTTATCTACAAAATCCTCCTAAAACAGGGCTGGAGCTAGTTGCTTATTGGGAAAGCGTTGGGTTTATTGGCTCCCGACCTGATATTATCGATAGTTAGGAGCAGTCAAGCAAATTGCGCCATGAAGCTGAAACCCGTGAGCAGGCTTAGGTAGTAAATGTACCTTGTCGATGATGCTGACGAACCAGCACAGGTTCGTCGAGTTCTACAGCTTATAGCACCGTTATCTGTAAATATTCTCGTTTTCAAGGTTTAATTGGGCGATAGCTCCATCAATTAAATCACAGCCCTCCCCCAAGGATTCGATGCGCGAAAACCGATCGCGCCAAACCGCCGCACCGGTAAAATCCTGACAATACCAAGCCAGATGTTTCCGCGCTTGCCAGATACCGCGTTGTCCCTTGTATAGCCATAGCCCCTGTAAATGCTCTTTAGCTAGGCTTAACAGGTCAATAGAGGTGGGTTTCGGCAACTTTTTGCCTGTTTTGAGGTAATAATCGATTTCCCCCACTAAATAGGGATAACCGAGGGTTCCCCGCGAACACATCACCCCATCGGCCCGAGTAAATTCCAAACAATTAATCGCCGCTTCCACAGAAACAATATCACCATTAGCGATGACAGGAATCGATAAAACCTCCTTCACCCGTTTAATCCATTGCCAATCGGCCGGCCCGTGATAACCCTGTTCCCTAGTGCGTGCGTGCAGGGTCAACATTTGCGCTCCCGCATCTTCTAAACGACGGGCAAAATCGATAATATTAATCTCTTGGGCGTTCCATCCCAAGCGAGTTTTCACCGTTACCGGCACCGATACCGCTCCCACCACTTCCCTAACAATTTGCTCGGCAATTTCTGGCTGTCGTAAAAGCGAAGAACCGCCGCCTTTTTTAGTAATTTTATTAACAGGACAACCCATATTAATATCGATGGTCATCGCTCCTTCTTTAACCGCTTTTTCCGCCGCTACAGCCATAAAATCGGGACGGCAATCAAATAACTGCATACTAATTGGTTGTTCTTTGTCCCCGATAACCATCAATTGCGGTAACTCTTGCAGCTGGGAGATTTCTGTCGCATTGACCATCTCGGTATAGAGCATGGAATCGGGAGCAAAGCGTCTCACCAAGCGCCGAAAAACTAAATCGGTGACACCGGATAAAGGTGATTGCAAGACGCGGCTATGCACTTCTAAGTTACCGATTTTGAGAGGGGATGAGTAGATAGCCATAGGACCGGTTAAAAAATCAACAGCCAACACCAGCAAACCGAACAATTAGGGGACAGTTCAGTCACTGTTAGTATTTTGCCAACCCCTAATATATGCTTAACCGTCAACTTCTAGCCTAAAACTACCTGTATGATGATTGGAGAGGATAGAATCCTATCTCCCCTAAACGAGTAATTAAACAAAAATTTCGCTTTTTTTTATGGATAATCTGCAACTCTGGCAACGTTACCAAGATTGGTTATACTATCACCCTAACCTAGAACTTTATCTCGATGTCAGTCGGATTCCCTTCGATGAGGCTTTTCTCAAAGGTCTAGAAGCAAAATTTGAGCGTGCTTTCCAAGATATGACAGCTTTAGAACAGGGTGCGATCGCCAATCCCGACGAACAGCGTATGGTCGGCCACTACTGGCTGCGCGCTCCTGAACTCGCTCCTAACCAGGAATTGCGGGACGAAATCACCGAACCCCTAGCACAGATCAAAGAATTTGTCAAGAAAATTCACTCCGGAGCGATTAAGCCGCCCAATCGGGGAAAATTTAGCCATATTCTCTGTGTAGGCATCGGGGGGTCTGCTTTGGGTCCCCAATTCGTTGCCGAGGCTCTATCCCCCCTTAATCCCCCCTTAGAGATTGCTTTTATTGATAATACCGACCCTAAAGGCATCGATCGCACCTTAGCCCATTTACCCCTAGCTACCACCCTGGTTATCGTCACCAGTAAATCCGGCGGCACTCCCGAAGCGAGAAACGGAATGTTAGAAGTCCGCAACGCTTACGAAAAACAAGATTTAGACTTTCCCCAACACGCGGTCGCCGTCACTATGCCTGGTAGCCAACTGGACAAATACGCCCAAGATTGGCTAACTCGTTTCCCCATGCAGGATTGGGTCGGTGGTCGTACATCCGAACTATCCGCCGTCGGTCTTCTCCCGGCCGCTTTGCAGGGTATCGACATCGATGAAATGTTAGCCGGGGCCAAAGAAATGGACATCGCCACCCGCGTCCACAACCTGAAAAAAAATCCTAGCGCCCTACTGGCTCTAGCTTGGTATCATGAGGGCAACGGCAAGGGAGAGAAAGATATGGTGATTCTGCCCTACAAAGACAGTCTCTATCTCTTTAGCCGCTATCTGCAACAATTGGTCATGGAGTCCCTCGGTAAAGAAAAAGACCTCGATGGCAATAAGGTGTACCAAGGCATCGCCGTCTATGGTAACAAAGGTTCTACGGACCAACACGCCTACGTCCAACAATTACGCGAAGGGATTCCCAATTTCTTCGCCACTTTTATTGAAGTGTTAAAAGACCGACAAGGAGACTCCATGGAAGTGGAAACCGGCTCCACTGCTGGCGATTTCCTCTCAGGATTACTGCAAGGTACTCGACAAGCTTTATACGAAAATAGTCGTCACTCTATCACTATCACTATCCCAGAGGTTACTCCCCGTCAGGTAGGAGCTTTAATTGCCCTCTACGAACGGGCCGTTAGTTTCTATGCTAGTTTAGTTAACATTAACGCCTACCATCAACCCGGGGTAGAAGCAGGGAAAAAAGCCGCCGCTTCTATTCTGGATTTACAAAGAAAAATCGTGCAAGTTGTTCGGGAAACGGGAACTTCTCTTGACCTAGCCACTCTAGCGGCCAAAATCGGGGCTAGTGACCAAGTTGAAGCTATCTATAAAATTGTCCGTCATCTCAACGCTAATCGGCGCAGTTTAACTATTACCGGCGATTTAAGTAAACCAGAAACGATCCAAATTTCCGCACGCTAATCAGTTATCAGTTATCAGTTATCAGTTATCAGTTATCAGTTATCAGTTATCAGATGTAAGTTTTAAGTTAATTAGTTATTTAGTTATCAGATGTAAGTGAATTAGTTAATTAGTTATTTATTTATAGCGTTTCCTAAGCTAGTGAAGTACACTTGTTTTTCTTCCCTTTTGCCTCTTGCCTTTTGCCTAAAACCCATAACTTTTGTACCTCAGCAGACTGAAAAACGCTATATCTTCATCTTTATCCCTGTTTACTGTTTACTGTTTACTGTTTACTGATTACTGAATATAACTAACCATGGAAATGCTCGAAAACCTGAAAATGGCTTTTTCCGCTTTGATGGCCAATAAACTGCGTAGTGGTCTAACCATGCTGGGAATTGCTATCGGTAACGCCTCCGTCATTGCCCTAGTGGGAGTGGGTGAAGGAGCGCAAAAAGTCGCCCTAGAGCAGTTTGAAGCCCTCGGTCCGAATGTTTTATTTGTTTCCACCTCCTCGCGCAATGTCCGGCGGACAATTCCTAATCCCCGGCCGCTCACCTACGAAGATGCTCAAGCGATCGCATCTCAAGTTCCCGCCATTGCCGCCATTTCTCCCGAATTCAGCGGGAAAACAATCTTATCCTTCGGTAATAGAACCAGTAATAGCCCCCTAGTCGGGGTGGGAGCCGATTACCTAAACGTGCGTAACCGTCAACTATCTAAAGGTAGATTTATTATGGAATCTGACCTGAAACGGGATAATCGCGTGATTGTCTTGGGATCGGAATTAGCTAAAAATTTCTTTGGTAATCGCAATCCCGTCGGCGAAAATCTTCGCATCGGCAATCTTAGTTTTCAAGTCATTGGAGTTTTACAGGCGAAAGGCTCCTTATTTGAGGCTAATCAGGATGATCGAGCTTTAATTCCCCTAACTACCATGTCTAATCGGGTTCAAGGCCGCAGCTCTATCTTTGGCATTCCCCTAACTCATATTTCTGTCTTGGCCAAAAACTCCAGCCAAATTAAAGCCGCCCAGTTTCAGATTAGCAACCTGCTGCAAATGCGTCATCAGGTCAGCGACGAGAATTATGTGCAGATTTTCCCCCAAACCGCAATCCTAGAAATGGCCAAAGAAACTAACGATAGTTTAACTAGAATGTTAGCCTCGATCGCTAGTATTTCCCTTTTTGTCGGGGGAATCGGTGTCATGAATATTATGCTCGTGTCAGTCACGGAGAGAACCCAAGAAATCGGGTTAAGAAAGGCTTTAGGAGCGAAAGAAGGGGATATAAAAGGTCAATTCCTCATTGAATCGGTGATTTTAGCTACCACTGGCGGAATTATCGGCATTTTTGTCGGCATTCAAGGAATGTATCTAGCGGGAATTTTTGCCGCTTTAACCACCAGTGTCTCAATCCCCGCCATAATTCTCGCTTTAGGAGTTTCCAGTGCCATCGGTCTGATTTTCGGTGTTGTTCCCGCTCATCGTGCCGCTAAATTAGAGCCAATCGTTGCTTTGAGAAGATTATAGCTGGACTTCCCCGTTGACAAAAGGCCATAACCTATGCTGTAGGAGGGATTAAGAGAATTTCCGCCGCCACGTTACTGGGTACAAATCAGGGAAACTCCCAATAAATCTAACGCTTTTTGTTGCAGTTGGGTCGGTCGAGTTATCTTAGAAAAACGATAACTTCCCTCCCTAATCGTACATTCCACTGTATTCAAGCAAATTGTCCCCAGGTCTTCCAACAAAGTCCGAAAGCTATGCACAGGGAGGTTCTCTTGATTCCGTTTTTTTCTCTCTTTAGACTGAGCGGATTCACTGCGACTCGCTTTAATCACATTCAGAGAACCATCATCAATTTCTTCATCCTCAAATAACAAAGGAGCCAAGCACTGTTTTAAATGCCATTCCACATAATAAGCCAACATACATAAAAAGATATGAGCTTTGACTCTATCACCCTGATAATGATAGATAGGACGTACCTTTAAATCAATTGACTTATAACAGCGAAATGCCTCCTCCACTTGAGACAAACTTTTATAAGCTTTAACCGTCGTCGCTGCATCCATCAAAGTTGACTCCAGAGAAGTTCTTAACACATACACACCATCCAAAGCCGTTTCTTGAGCGATTAATTCCCGCTGACGCTGATAAGAAAAGCCTTCCTCTGTTATCTCTAGGTTATAGTATTTATTGACCTTAAACTGATTAAGAACCTTGCCCACTCTCAAAGCTATCTTATCTTGACCCTTTAAAGCTCTTTTCTCCCTTTGAGTCGCCTGAACAATCAAATCTAGTTCCTTCTCTACCGCTTCTAATAATGCCTCTCTTTGTAGTTGATTTTTCTGGGCGATTAAGGGATTCCGACAAGCAATTAATCTTTCATCGGGATAATCTTCACTCTCAAATTCCACCAAGTTTACCTGATCAAATAATCCTAATTGAATCACTTCTACCTCAGCCAGTTTCCGAATTTGAGGCTTAGTTAAACCAGTAATATAGTCTAATCCTTCTATGGGTTTTACTAATTCGTTGATTTTCGAGTTGGTTAAAATTCCTCTATCGCTTACCCAGACAACATTCTCAATCCCCCAACCCTTTCTGACTTTCTCAATTTGTCCGCTTAAAGTAGCACCGTCTGAAGTGTTTCCTTCAAATACTTCTACCGCTATCGGACAACCCTTGGCTGAACAGAGCAGACCAAAAACTATCTGAGTTTTCCCTTTCTTTTTATCTCGGTTATAACCATATTTTCCCAGTTCACAACCATTTCCTTCTAGGTAGGTAGAAGTGACATCATACAAGACTAATGTTCCTGATTCTAAGTGTTTAATTGCTAGGTGCTTCTCAATTTTCTCTTGTTTTTCTAATAACCAATCTAAGGCGTTATATAATTCGTCTTCATCGGCTTTCTCTAAGTCTAACAATTGTCCTAAACTCTGACTACAAGTCTCGCTATTAAACCCTCTCGCTGTGGCTAGTTTCGATTTAGGATTGATGATTCTTGCCACAATCATCGCCACCACTAAGTTTCTGATTCGTGAGGATTTTTCACTGATTATTTTATCTAAACCTAATTTTTTAATCGTCTCTAAAATAGCCATTACATGACCATGAGGAAGACTTCTAATCACTTCAAAATGATTGGGAATGCCTTCAGTCATGGACAGTGTTGCGCCTTTAAGAGCCAGTTTCAGATTGTCGATAATATCATCGGGTAATTTTGAGAGATTGGCCAGGGTTCTTTTTTTGACTTGATCTCCTTCTCGGTAGGACTCCCGAAGAAGAACGGCGGGGGGGGAATTACGGTTAGGAACTTTTTCTATATACATGGCTATCATTCTAGCAAATAGAGAGAATTCTTGTCCATTAAGAAATGTTACAAATTACATGGGTACATTAAGAAAAGTTAAGGGGCGTATCCATTGATGGATAAGGGTTTTCGGCTATTATAGTATATATGTATGGGGGAAGTTCAGTTATAGTTGCTGAAACTATCCAATCTATCCTACTCGAGTCTGACCAAGACAAAAAAGTGAAACTTGAAATTAAGCAGCAATTTCTTGACTCTCTAAGACAGACTGAAAAGGGAGAAAGGGAGATTTCAGCCGAGGAAGTAGCTAAAAAACTAGGCTTAAATTGGTAATAGCCTACTTGGTAGAATTTACAGCCGAAGCAATCGCTGGTTTAGCAGCACTCCCTGCAATTATTCAAGAGCAAATTTTCGGTAAAGTTCGCCTGTTGTCGGACAATTTTGCCAATTTTAGTCCTCAAGCTTTCAGTGCTAATTTGACTGGTCTTTTCAAGCTTCGAGTCGATGACTATAGAGTTATAGTCATTTCAATTAAAATTGAGAATATCAATCCCAGAGTTTTTAAGGATTTTGTCGGTCTAGACTGTATCACACTTATTTGAAATGACTATACTCGTTAAGACTGCAAGGGAGCGCCAGAGCTGCGGAGCAGGGAGAGGCAGTTTGAGCATTTGTACTAAAAATTTCAATACGCAGTTTAAATTCAGTACAGCTTATCCATCTGGCACAGACAACTCCTGATTAGATAAGCCTTCCCACTTAGAATATCTACCAGACTAAGCCTGAATCCGCCGTAATTTCCCTGTTACTATCATTTTTATCTAGCCGACGGCTGACCGCTTCAAGATCACTGATCACTAAAATCACCGCGACGTTGGATCAGGTCTGAGGGGCTAAGATTGGAGACGAAATTGCGAAAAGCTTGACGTTCCTCTTCATCCGCATCACGATCAACAGGAATAGAGGCAGAAGCGATCACTTCTTCCATTACCCAGATGGGACTGTTGGTACGCAGGGCAATAGCGATCGCATCACTGGGACGACAATCGATTTCTTTTTTGACTTCGCCGCGCTGGAGACAGAGAACAGCATAAAAAGTATTGTCTTGGAGAGAATGGATGATAATCTTTTCTAAATCCATGTCCCAAGCTTTAAAAATATTAACGATCAAATCGTGGGTAAGAGGACGAGGGGGTCTTTGTTGTTCGAGGACGGTGATAATGGCCTTAGCCTGATCTTGTCCGATGTAGATAGGTAGGGCGCGACGCTCGGAACCATCCTTCAGCAGTACAATGGGACTGCGAGTGATAGCGTCTAGGGCAATTCCAGCGACTTTCATTTCGATCATGACTAATGGCTTCTCCAAGATAGAGATTCAGCTAGGGAAGGAGTGGGAAAGCAACCTGAATAATATAGTGCTTCGTTACACTCACAGTATGCCCTAAGATGGCGGAGATTAGCCTCATCTTTAATGAAAAAAATACATCAGCTGCCGTCAGGAGATAGGAGCCGGTCGTCAGGAGTCAGGAGACTCCGAGACAGGAGACTCCGAGACTATTTCTATTTATTCTCCCCACACCCCACACCCCACACCCCAACTAAATTACTTAATTTGTGCTATGATGATAGTTTTGGGATAAATTTAAATAGGAGCAGACTGTTTGTATGTCTCGTTATAGAGGACCGCGCTTGCGCGTTGTGCGTCGTTTAGGGGAATTACCGGGCCTAACCCGTAAAAATGCCCGTCGTGCCTATGCACCCGGGCAACATGGCCAGGCCCGCAAAAAACGTTCAGAATATGCCATTCGTCTAGAAGAAAAACAAAAACTGCGTTTCAACTACGGTGTCAGCGAAAAACAATTAGTTCGCTATGTCCGCAAAGCTCGCCGGGCTACTGGTTCCACCGGTCAAGTGCTGCTGCAACTCTTAGAAATGCGTCTGGATAATACCGTTTTCCGTCTCGGTATGGCCGGGACAATTCCGGGGGCGCGACAATTAGTCAATCACGGTCACGTCACCGTTAACGGTAGAGTTGTGGATATTGCTAGTTATCAGTGCCGTCCGGGTGATGTGATTGGAGTCAGAAATCAAGAGCGTTCCCAGGATCTAGTCAAAAGAAATATGGAATACCCCGGTTTAGCCAATCTGCCGAGTCATTTGGAATTTGACAAAAACACCCTCGTGGGCAAAGTGAATGGCGTTGTGGAAAGAGAATGGATTGCCCTCTCGATTAATGAACTGTTAGTAGTGGAATACTACTCTCGGAAAGTCTAGGAAAAAAGCCTTTTCCAGATACCTTGAGGACGCAATTGGCAGCGTCCTTATTTTATTGGTTAAATTTAGGTTGACAGATAGCAAAAATTACGATGCTAGAAACAAAATTAGGGAAATATAAATGGCTCCCCCAGGTTTGGTGAGTAAAATGTATTCTAAGATACAGTCTTGCAGGCGACTAAGTGGAACGAACCACAGAGACACAAAGGACACAAAGATCGATCACTACTATATAAGTTGAACTTATCACACAAAGTCGAGAAGAGCCAATAAATCTCTCTTTCGAAAAAATTAACCAGACTGATAACTTAGTGCAGGTGTAACCAATAATTCAATTTGTGATTCTGCTACCTCTGCTGTATCTTGGAAAATCAAGCCTTCTAAACTGTATCCATCTTCCTCACCTTCGGGCTTCTGATAATATTCAACAATTGTGCCAATACTTCCTTTTTTGGCTCTTCGTTACTTGGTATGGTTCGATAGGGGGGCATAAATCGACTAAATCCTTATCTGGCAAGGGATTTAATTGATTAGTTCACTCTAGATAGAAAATAATTGACAAAAATCGCTAAATGCCTTTCTATATAGGGGTTCCATCCCTTATAACCCCCGTCCATTGCATAACACAAACCGAAGAGCCCCTTTTTTTAAACCATATTCGGGAATATCTTCTGTTAAAAACACTTGGGAAAATAGCTTAAATTTCATCTTGCTTGCTCCTAAATGGCGAATAGCGTTACAAACTTTGTTTCTTGCTCAGTCACCATCCCCGTGTCTCCCCGGCCAGGGAGATAAATGTAAAGATTTATTAAATTGTATCTTAGAATACAATGTGTGAGCAAGGTAGTATATGTCGTTTTTTTGGGTCTCCACTGAGAGTCACGTTGCGCTGTCGTTCAGCCCAACCTTACGAAAGCCGCAAGCACGCTGAGATGTACCGATTGACGGAGTTAATCAACCATCGACTGGGAAAAGTTCCTGACTATCCCCACCCCTAGTAGGTAGTCTTCAACCAGTCAGCTGTGCACTTCAAACTTGAATTAGCCTACCTGATTAGTTTTGTAATTTAACCAAGTAAATCAGCCCATATGTCTTTGAGAGGATATTATGAAACTCCAGACTGAAAATAAAAAACCAGAATCCCAATACGAAAAAAACCAAGATTTTAACTTAATTAACCGATACCTACATTCTTTGAGGTATAAAAATCTTGTACAGACAATAAACAACTTTCAAGTGAATACTTCAAGACAAGGAAAGATTATAAAAATCCTAGACATAGGCAGTGGCTTTGGTCGAACTTTTTCAACATTGGATGAAAAATTTAATATCGATTACTGGGGGATAGAATTGTTTAAAGAGTGGCATGAAACTGCCTGCGAAAGATATGGTGAAAAAAACAATTTTCATAATATTTTGGGTTCTGCCTTAGACAGGGAAGTTTACAGTCGTATACCTGAGCCTGATATTGTCACTGCTCTGGAAACATTTGAACACCTACCGGAGCGAGATCTAGTCAGACTGATAGAGTTTTTAGCAGATACTGTAAAACCTCAACTCCTGATTGCCTCCGTCCCTGTCGAAATAGGACCTATTATTTGGATTAAAAATATTGGTTCGTTTATAACTGGATATGCTAGAAATGGATTCGCTAGGGGATATACCCTGGAAGAAACTTTTTGGGCGGGACTATACCAGTTGGATAAACTGCCTGTTCACGGAAGAGGTGAAGGTGTTGCAGACCATAAAGGGTTTGACCATAGATGGTTAACTCAAACCATTCGTCAAAATTTCAAGATACTGGAAATAAGAAAGTTTCCCTTTAATTTCCTCCCTGCATCCCTAGCCACCTCATTGTTTATAGTTGCGGTTACTAGGGAATGAAACCAATGTAGGCCTATGGCTAGGGAAACTGTCAAAAGGACTGAAGGATGTAAAATAAGGAACCAATAAATTTTAGAACCTTTTGTCAGTGAAACCGTCTACATTGAAACCAGTTTAGCATCGTCTCCTAAGATTGGTTTGAGCGCAATAATAGTCTAGAGAAAACCTACACAACCTAATTCCTTTAGAATATTCAAAACCTTGCTATATCTAGAAAACGGGTGGGTGCATCTCATATTTGTAAAAATATCATCTAGACAAGACACCATTAAGATAGGCACAACGTAAAGATAGAATAGAAGAAACGTTCTCATTATGAAAACTAAATTATCTCAGCTTTATGAAACTGATTTTAATTTGTGGCTTGAGCAAACCGTAAATCACTTAAAAAAGGGCAATTTAGAGGCACTCGATTTAGATAACTTAATCGAAGAAATATCCGATATGGGACGTAATAATAGACGGGAGGTATTCGTCCGTTTAAAAGTTCTCTTGATGCACTTACTTAAATGGCAATATCAACCAGAAAAACGGACTAATAGCTGGATAAATACCATTGATGAGCAAAGAGAACAATTAGAGCTTATTTTCAGGGATAGTCCTAGCTTAAAACCCTATTTAGCCGATATTTTCGCAGAATGTTATCAAAAAGCAGTGCGAGGGACGGTAAATGAAACTAATTGACCAAAAGAAACTTTTCCAGTTGATTGTCCTTTTAGCCAAGAACAGGTTTTAAAGTGGGATTATCTTCCTGAAAATAGCTTTTGAACAATGGATATAACTAGGGAGGAACAATTATTTGTAGGATGGGTTAGCGGTAGCGTAACATGAGCGGGCGTTGGGTTTCATGCTTCAACCAAACCTACGTTCTACGTTCTTTCAAGAGTTCTCTGTCATCATCCCCGTGTCTCCCCGACCAAGGAGATAAATGTAAAGATTTATTAATTTGTCAGCGTATGATACAGTCTGGGAGAGGATTAGAGTGTTATGATGTTTATTAAAAATGGATAGTAGACAGGAGGATTAAGTCATGGCTACTTACTACGGTACAAATCTTGCAGACTACTACAACTATACAGGAAGTCAACAACTTTATGCCTATGGTTATGGTGGCAATGATACCATCTGGGGTAATACCAACAATGATTATATTGACGGTGGCAACGACAATGATCGTCTTTATGGATGGTCGGGAAATGATACCTTATTAGGGGGATTCGGGAATGATAGTCTAAGTGGTGGCATTGGTAATGATCGCTTAACCGGCTCTACATCTCGAGCTTTTAACAGTCTTGAGTATGACACCTTAGTTGGAGGGTCTGGATTGGACATTTTTGTACTAGGTGAAAGTGCTGGTAACTATTATCAAGGTGGTGGCTATGCCCTTATTACTGACTATAACGGGGCAAACGACTATATTCGAATTAAGAATACTCGTACACTTAGCCTATCGTATGCAAATTGGGGGGTCGGTGGTTCTGCTTTAGATACAGCCATCTATCAAAGCGGTGACTTAATTGGAGTCGTTCAAGATAACATCAGTATTGCGTTAACCAGTTATTACTTTCAATTTGTTTAGCATCGCCTCGTAGGTTGGTTTCTATAAAAAAAACGAGTTTCTTTAGGAAACCCGTTTTCTTTGATAGCTAATGCTTACTCCTAAATTGCTCGACAAAACATAATAAATATCCTCTTTATTCAGTCAGAAGTATTTTCTTGCCAAATAGCCAAGGCCATTTGATGAACAAATCGCCAAGGTAGATGATGCTGACGGGCAATTGCGGCACAATCTTCGTATTCTGGTTGTACGGTAATCGGTTGATTAATTGACTCTTTATAGGCAACTTTTAGCCGAATTTGTCCATAGACAGTATCGATCGATTGTATCTCTCTTTTTAAGATTGATCGCTCTTGAATTGTCCTTCTAATGCCTAAAGTTGTGGTTTCCTGAAAGATCATATTTTCACAAATAGCAATTTTATCCAAGGCACAAATTACTGTCAAAAGTATTCCCAAACGGGATTTTTTCATAGTAATTGCTTGACTAAATACATCCAAGGCACCCACTTGTAATAAAGACTCGCTTAAGTAGGCGATCGCTTGCGGATTTAAGTCATCAATTTGAGTTTCTAAAACTGCCACGGTTTCGCTTTCATCTAGCTTTTCTGATTCTTTTTTCCCTAACCAAAGCCGGACAAGATTGGGAATCGGTAAATCTTTTGTCCCTGCTCCTAAACCGACCTTTTCTAACTGCATTTTCGGCGGTTTACCGAAACTTTTAGCTAAAGTTGTCACAATAGCTGCCCCCGTGGGTGTTACTAACTCCCCTTCGATGCCATTACTATAAATTGGTACTTGTCCCTGACTGAACAATTGTACTACTGCTGGCACAGGAACCGGTAAACGACCATGGACGGCCTGAACTGTACCGCCGCCGGTGGGTAGAGAAGAACAGTATAATTCACTCACCGATAGCCAATCCAAACCCAAACAAGTCCCGACGATATCAATAATGGCATCGGTTGCCCCGACTTCGTGAAAATGCACTTTTTCCGGTGCGATCCCGTGAACAGCCCCTTCTGCGATCGCAAGTTGTTGAAAAACCGCTAAACTCCATTCTTGGACTTTCTGGGGTAAATTTGCCTGTTTAATTAAATTTTCAATCTCCGGTAAATGGCGAGCGGGGGTATGATGGTGATGGTGGTGATGATCAGCAGACTTCTCGGCAGTGACATCGACGTGAACCTTAGTAGCAATTTGACCGCGACGATGCACTTTTTCGGCCCTTAACTGATATTCATCCTCAATTCCTAAAGTTTTTAGTTGTGCAATCAGGTATTCTAAGGGGACTCCTAAATCTACTAACGCCCCTAAACACATATCCCCGGCAATTCCCGTGGGACAATCCCAATAGGCGACGATTTTGCTATCATGGCTACTATTTACTCTCTCCATCCGGAAAATCCCCAACAACGTTCTATCCAAGAAATCTGTCATGCCCTGAAAAATGGGGCAATTATGCTTTATCCTACCGATACCGTCTATGCGATCGGTTGCGATCTCAATGTGAAATCCGCCGTCGAACGAGTTCGCCAAATCAAGCAACTATCTAATGATAAACCCTTGACGTTTCTCTGTTCTTCTTTGTCGAATATTTCCGAGTACGCAGTGGTCAGCGATTATGCCTATAAGATTATGCGACGAGTTATACCCGGTCCCTACACTTTTCTCTTACCGGCGACTAAATTAGTGCCGAAAGTGGTGATGAATCCGAAGCGGAAAACCACTGGTATCCGGGTTCCCGATCACGTTATCTGTCGCACTATTCTCGAAACCCTAGAAAATCCTATTATCTCTAGTTCTGCCCATCTTCCCGATCAGGAGGGGGATTTTCCCACCAAGGGATTAGAAACCCCTAGGCTATTCGATGCCCTCGATCATATAGTTGATTTAATTATCGAAGATGGTTCGGCTCCCGGTTCGGAAGTGTCAACAATTGTTGATTTTACCAGCGATCAACCGGATATCGTGCGTCAGGGTTTGGGTTGGCCAGAATTACAACAATGGTTATAACAGTGATTTTAGCCGTCAGCCGTCGGTTTTTTGCTCCCCACACCCCACACCCCACACCCCACTGATAACTGATAACTGATAACTGTATCGGTTATTGCGACTTTTTATTTCCTGAAAACCGCCTTGTGTAAGCCGAGTTAGTTGCTTAAGATAGAGGTAATCGCAGTCAGAGAAAACCTCTCAAGGAAATTATTACTATGGCTTTCACTCTTTATTCTCCCTTCCTAGAAATTAATTCTGTTCAACGTCAAATCGATCAACTTTTTCAAGAAGTATTACCGACAACTTCATCGGTATCTCGTCCCCCGGTGGAAATCTCTGTTAACGAGGATTCCGTAGAATTAAAAATCGAATTACCCGGTGTGGATATTAAAGATATAGATGTGGAGGTTAGCAAACAAATGGTGGCTATTAATGGGCAACGTCAACGCGCTGCCGAGGTAGAAAACAGCGAATTTTATTATGGTAAATTTAGTCGCTTGATTACCCTGCCAGTAGAGGTGCAAAATAGCCAAGTTACCGCTAACTATCAAGACGGTATTCTTTATCTCACCCTCCCGAAAGCGGTGGCAGAAAAAAATAAAGTGGTGAAAGTTAATCTTGGTTAGATGAGAAAAAGACTGGAGAATTTCTCCAGTCTTTAGTTTTATTTGTGGTCGCTAACTGTTAATTGGATTCTTTGCCATTTACGTTAACGGGACGGGGTTGAATAACACCAAAACCGCCGTGATTGCGTTGATAGATAACGTTGATTTCGTTAGTGTCTTTGTTGCAGAACATAAAGAAATCGTGATCGACTAATTGCAATTGTGTTAGTGCTTCCTCAATAGTCATCGGTGGCATAGCAAAGTATTTCATCCGCACTACTTCCGCAGGTAATTCGGGAGTGCGATCGCCAATTAGGTTATCATCTAAGGGTTTCTCTTGCACCACCTCGCTAGTTTTAACGGTGGCGTTGGTGCGATGATCCACCAGTCTCTCTTTATACTTGCGGAGTTGACGAGCGATTTTATCAGAAACTAAATCAATACTTGCGTACAAATTTTCGCTTCCTTCTTGAGCGCGAATCACTGTTCCATTAGCATAAACCGTTACTTCCGCTTTGTGGCGATCGGGAATGCGTGCATTCTTTTCCACGGAGAGGTGAACATCAACTTTTGTGGTTATGCCGTTAAAATGTTTCACCGCTTTCTCCAGCTTTTGTTCGACATAATCATGAATAGCTTCGGTGACAGCGATATTATTGCCCTGAATCAATAGCTTCATACTCACTACTCCATCTAAAAGTTTTGCTATAGACCGTCCACATCAACTATTTTTAAGGGATGTTGATGCTAGGAATTTAATCCTCAAAAATCCGCTCGATCGCGCTGTTGTCAGAGGTCACAGTCTAGATATTGTCGGTGTTTTCGTTCTCTTTTTTTTGTCGGATCGCGCGGAAAATTCATCGGGTCGAGCGCCTATTTGCAACTAGATTTATTTACCTCTATTCTAACAAGTTTCTCTCAACCTTTTCTTAACAGAAGTGCGAAGTTCTGTTAACTTTTATTTAAAGAAACCGATTTTCGCCGCCAGCAAGAGAATCCGGTGATTGTTTCTCCTGTGGGACGGTTAACATCCGAATAGATGGGATATCCTTAGATTAGCACTTAGTATTCTCCCCAACATCTATATCTTCTCTTCTTTTAATCTTCCTTTGCGCTCCTTTACATTTCTTAAATATTTTGACACATCTCGCAATGAATGCTCAAAAAATACCTCGTCTCTGTGGGCTGAAAATTCAGGCAATTACCCCCTATTCTCTGGCCTGGGCGCAACAGCGATCGCTGGTGGCGGCGAGAATTGCCGATCCTGACTTACCCGATGTGCTGCTCCTACTGGAACATCCCCCCGTTTACACCCTCGGTACTGGTTCAGATATTAAGTTTATTAAATTTAATCTTGACAAAACCGATAAAGAAGTGTACCGAATCGAGCGAGGAGGAGAAGTCACCCATCACTGTCCGGGGCAGTTAGTGGGCTATCCGATCCTCAATTTGCGCTATTATCAGCAGGATTTACACTGGTATTTGCGACAATTAGAAGAAGTCATCCTGCAAACTATCGCTATTTATGGATTGTCGGGGGAAAGAATCGCGGGCCTGACGGGGGTATGGGTAGAAGGGTATAAAATAGCGGCGATCGGTATTAAAGTTAGTCGTTGGATTACCTATCATGGTTTTGCCATTAATGTTTGTCCGGATTTAAGCGGTTTTGCCGAAATTATTCCCTGTGGGATTGCTAATAAACCCGTGGGCAGTTTACAGCAGTTTCTGCCTAATATTAGTCTTATGCAAGTACAGCAAGATTTATCGAGGGTTTTCGCCTCAGTTTTCGGTGTGGAATTATTTTCTCTTGACAAGGATTAATATGAGCGATCGCAAAGACCCAGAAAAACTCGCCGCAGAAAATAGGGCCGATAACCCCGAAAATAACGGTAAAACCAGTTTATCGCCCCCCGATGCCTCCGAATACGTCTCCTCTTTATCTTCGCGTAATCCTCTGCGTCAGCGCATCCTACTATTAAAAGATCTTCGGCCGGGTAACGCGGGGTTACTGTTGGCCCCCCTGATGGTGATGACCATCGGCCTGGTCTTTAGCTGGGACTGGTTAGGCTTTTCTGGGGCGATAGTAGCGATATTAATATCTTTACAGGTGATTTTGCCCTCTATTCGCCAGTGGATCGCCCATTATCTCACCCCCTCTGAACGTCAGACGGTTTTCGCTTTTATCGTTTTTATAGCTGCTCTGGCCGGATTAGGGAAATATTTAGGGGTTTATGATCGCATATTGCGATGGTTGGAGAGTTTTAAATACGATGAGTTCGGTTCCTGGGCCGAGTGGGTGGGGGCCTTGGGACAGATTATGATCGCCGTGTTAGCTGTCTATGTGGCCTGGGAACAGTACGTTATTTCTAAGGATTTAACCATACAGCAAAATCGCATTACCCAACAACAGACGATCGATTCCTATTTTCAGGGGATTTCCGATCTAGCCTTGGATGAGGAGGGATTTTTAGAAGATTGGCCCCAGGAAAGAGCGATCGCAGAAGGTCGCACCGCTTCTATCCTCAGCAGTGTCGATGCCTCTGGGAAAGCGAAAATACTGCGTTTTTTGAGTCAATCGCGGCTATTATCACCGATTAAACGCGATCGTTATCTAGGCCGACCGATTCTAGACGGGGAAGGGGGTTATGCGGAGGATCGAGAGTTCGGTACAAGAGTAGTACAATTGGGGGTAATGTTAGCAGGGGCTGACATTTCTGAGCAGGATCTGCGCTGGACGGATTTAAGCGAAGCGAATATGGTGCGGGCCGATTTAAGTTATAGCGATTTGGTGAAAGCAAATGTATCGCGGACAATTCTCTACGAAGCTAATTTAAGAGGGGCAGATATCAAAGGGATGCGTTTATTTTATGGTTCCCTAGAAAATGCTACCCCCCGCAGTCGTACCGTTCCCCCCAATTATGACAGCGGAGAACACACGGGAGCAGTGGTAGAAAATGTCAATTTTACCGGGGTGAAAAATATGAGCGAGGAACAACGTCACTATTGTTGTCGTTGGTGTGGGGAAAAGTCGCGAGCAACTATTCCGGGGGGATGTGCTGATATTGCCAATCTTTTAGGTCGTTAACGGAGGCGATCGGCAGGGGGCAGTGTTATAATCAGTGGTATTCATTGCTAATAATTCCCGCAAACTTATGAATCAAAAAGTCGTTATTCTTGCCACTGCTTCCGCTAGTTTATTAACCCTATTAGTTACCACTAACTCCGTACAAGCTGCCCCAGAGTCCTTTCATCCTAGTTTCAATACCGAGAACTTAGGTGACATGATTATCGGCAAGACAACCGGGGAAGAAAATCCGATTTTACGTCATCTTAATTGTAGTTGTGCCACCTGCACGCAATCCCTTAACTCCTCACTCAATTGATAATTTTCCGCCCCAACGATCCTGGGGAATAAAAGTCCGCTCTAGATTAATTTTTGCCACGGGTTCTGTGAGGGTAAATTCTCCCGATTCGATCAGTGCTTTTAATTCTAAAGCGGCTTCCCGGGACAGGGAAATACTGGCCAAAGGAGCCACCCTCACACTTTTTCCCTCGATCATAATCCGACCGCTTTTTAGTTTAGCGTAGGTGATTAAACCAAAGGTAGGACGGACTCGCCGGGGAATGGAAAAATCTACCACTGGGGCGACAATTTCCTCATCTTTTACCGCACAATGTCGAACGATTTCCTCGCTTAAAATCGGAATCGGTACTGCTACCCCTAACATTAAAGAAGCCCCATAATTTTTGAAATAACAACCCCGCACCCAGCGAGCATTCATTTGTTTAGCATCCCCAATTAAGGCTAAGGTGGAAGCTGGGCCAATAGGAGTTCGATTTTGTAGGCGTTTTTGCAGGGGAAAATGTTGGGTTCCTTCCCAGGCAATATAACCGATTCCTCCTCCCAAAAAAATGCGCGTACCGATGCCTATAGCCTCTAAATCTGGGTCATTTAACAGGGGAGAAATTGCCCCGGGGTTAGAATACACTGCATTACCTAATCGTGGCTGTAGTGGTCCTAAATAAGTATATAAAGTCCGCTCTCCTCCATTGACTCCGACGATAAAATTCTGGTAGAGATTGCGAGGATTAAAAAGATAAAATTGATTGATAGTATCCTTAGAAATAATCGTTTCAAAAGAAGTGCGAGGATAACAATCAGTGGCTTGGCCGACAGCGCGCAATTGAATCGATTTTCCAGCGATTAAATCCTCAATAATATGTCCGCCGCCCCTTTCGGGATTTTCTCCCTCTAAATTCTCATTTTTGGCCGCTAGATCACTAATAGCGCTGGCTCCTAAGTATAAATCCACCGCCCCAAAACCAGCATAAGCAGGAATCCCATCTAACCAACATTGACGAATTTTTATCGGCGGATCCGTCTGACCTAAATTAATAATTGCCCCCGAAGATTCCATCGGTTCAAAAGTTCCCGTACAAACCACATCTACTTGGGAAAAAACCTCCTTAATTCCCATTTCGCTCACGCGGCTTTTTAATTCCTCTACTGTCCAGACTACAGCAGTTTTTTTAGCGATCTTGTCGTTGATTTCAGCGATTGTTCTCATAATAAGTAGCTGGTTATAATTAAATTGAAGATGGATTCCCCCTTAATAAGGGGGTGCCGATCCCCCCTTAGTCCCCCTTTATTAAGGGGGATGCCGATCCCCCCTTAATCCCCCCTTAATAAGGGGGGCATCTGAAAGTTTTCAACACCTACCTACTTAAAAATTGGCAAGATGGGGGTTAGGGAGCTTTTTGCTTTTATCAGTCAACAGTTATCAGATGTGAGTTTTCAGTGAGTGGTATTAACTGAGTAGTATTAAATGGCGGTGACAGTGCTGTTTTTTCACCGATTACTGATTACTGATGACTGATCACTGTTATAAGATAAAAAAGGGAAAATTTACGATCGAAGCTTTTCTATGACAGTTACACCCGTTCCGGCCTCCTTTAATCCTGTTTCTGGTCTAGTTAACCGTATTCTCGGCATAAAACCGCTTTTTGACATCGCTCGCTATCAGGCCCGCAATATGATGATTAAAAGAGCCGAAAAACTAGGCGTACCTTGGCGAGAAACCGTCAAACAATGGCAGCAACGGGATTGGAGTTGGGAACTGCAAGCGGTAGAAAATCCCGATCTCGTCTATCCCGAATACTACGTTTGTTCTTTCCACGCTTACGAAAAGGGCAATTTAGACTGGTTGCCAGCTTTTGAGGTAGAATCTGCCGCCTATGCTGTCCATTCTACCATCTGGCCCGGGGCGGGGATGGACGGCGACCCGCGATTGCGACGGGAATATCACCGGATATTAAAAGAGCAAATCAAGGCAAAAATTAACGATATTGTCGATTTAGGCTGTAGTGTCGGCATGAGTAGCTTCGCGCTGCAAGATACTTATCCGCAAGCGCGGGTAACTGGGTTGGATCTCTCTCCCTACTATTTAGCAGTTGCTCAATACCAGGCTCAACAAAAACAAAAGACGATTCAATGGCAACACGCGGCTGCGGAAAAAACTCAATTACCCAGTCAGTCCTACGATCTGGTATCTTCGTTTTTAATGTTTCACGAACTACCCCAACAGGCTACTAGAGAAATTTTCGCCGAAGCGCGTCGTTTATTGCGATCGGGGGGTTATTTGACGCTGATGGATATGAATCCGCGCTCGGAAATTTATCGAAAAATGCCCCCTTATGTCCTCACCTTACTCAAGAGTACCGAACCCTATCTCGATCAATATTTTACTCTCGATATCGAACAGGCATTAGTTGAAGCGGGGTTTCAAGCACCGATCATTACCCCCACCAGTCCCCGACATCGGGCGATTGTTGCGCGGGTTTCCGAATCATAATTTTGAGGTAATCAATGAAGATAATTTTTCGTCAAAGCTGGACAAAGATATTAACTATTGTCCCTCTCTTCCTGTTAATTTTTGCCAGCAAAACCCTTGCCCATCATGCCATGGCAGGGCAAACTCCCGATAATTTTTGGAATGGATTTTTATCGGGTTTAGCTCACCCAGTTATCGGTTTAGATCATTTAGCTTTTGTGGTGGCTAGTGGTTTAATTGCTGTGGGGATGGAACAGGGTTTATTAATTCCGATCGCTTTTGCGATTGCTACTTTAATCGGGACGGGGATTCATTTACAGGGAATAAATTTACTTTTTCCTGAAGGGATTGTTGCCCTTTCTGTGGTGATTTTTGGACTAATTTTAACCCTGAAAAAAGGGTTACAAAATCATTCTAATCTCTATACGATCGCTCTGGCAACTTTGGCAATGATCGCGGGAATTTTCCACGGTTATGCCTACGGAGAATCAATTATCGGGGCGCGAGTTGCCACTTTAGTTGCCTATTTAATCGGTTTTACCGTCATCCAATTAGCGATCGCATCTGGGGCTTTTTTCCTTGGCAGTGTCATCAAGGAAAAATTAGCCAAGCAAGCGACTCTAATTAGTAAGTTAATCGGATTGGCAATTATGGCGATCGGTACAACTTTTTTAGTGGGAATTAAGTAAATTAATCTCGATGGGGCTAATTATTAATGGCTCTCTTGAGGTTATGAGATCGAAGAAAGGGCGTACAATATACGCCCCTACCAAACAAGTACGGGAGAGGCACTGAATTGGAAGAGGAGTTAGGAATTGAGTTCTCAAAGCAAAAATAATCCTAATTCCTACCCCTACTATTTTTTTAGGTTTCAGAGGGGAAGTAACCAAACAGTTTTTTATAATCAGAGGCCAGATATCCTCGATGAAAAAAACCTAATTCTTCGGCAATTTCATAAGTTAATTTTGTCTGATTATTTTGGTTAAGAGATTGATGTAAAGCATTAAGACGAAGCAACTTAAAATAATTGTAAGGAGACATTTGATAGAAGTCTTTAAATATATATTCTAAGGTGCGTTGACTTACTTTTAATTCTTGACAAATCACTGGAATAGTCAGATCAGAACGCAGATTTTTTCTCATCATTTCTTCTGCTTTTTTGAGGATAGAGGTGCGTCTGATAGCGTTTTTAGGGGTTTTAATATCTTTGGTTACTGCTAAAGTCAAAAGAAAATCTTTGACAATTTCTTCTTTTAATTTTTGCCTGACAAAATTTAATCTTAATGCTTTTCTTTGCCAAGATATTTGTTGACGATCTAAATTAAATAGCATTCGATAAAGTTGATGACAAGATTGTTGGAGATGACGAATTTTTTCCGATGGGCAAATCACAACAGAAGAAGCGGAAGAATTTAAAAACTTTTTCGCTTCTGGTAGCTCTAAATTTTGGCACAATTGTTGCAGATAATTATCATGAACGTAAAGCTGAAAACGATTGGAAAAGGGATGTTGAAAAATGGAAATTTCTGATTTAGGGGGGACAATCCCAAGATAGTTATTTTCTAATGAGTACAAATTTTGGAAGAAGACGGAATTCACCTGAATAGGAATCGCAAAAACCCACATTTTAGAATGGACTACTCCCACAACATTTATTAAACAATTACGTTGCGATAATTCTAACATCACTTCATCGATGATGATCCTTGAAAGATACCCTTCAAAATGATCACCACTGAGTTGTAAAGCATCTCCGTTGACAAATTCTCGATTCTGAAAATAGCGAGAAAAGTCACAAAAATATTCACTTTTAAAGGTTAATTCCTGAGAATCAATTAAAATATCGGTTTTACTGTCAAAAATAAACATCTATGTATAACTCCTTGGTTATTGAGTAAAATTAAACTTTTTTTGCCCATCAATTTAAAGACTTGCGTTTTTTGGATCATCTTAGCATAGAGGACTGAGTAGTATGAGTTACAGCAGAGTTGATTTGTTAATTTTGTCCATCAGTGTAGTTCCGTTTAAATCTCTCACTTTTTCCCGTTATTAATTACCAAGTAAATGTCGATGGTTAAACAATATATGCCATTTAAAGATTGCTCTAGGGTATTGGGTGCAGAAATTCTTCAATTACGTCCCCCGGCATTTTCTGATGACCCAAAATATAACACATTTAGCTATACCTATTATCCAGGGGGATTGGAAATTTCCGATAGCTATATCTATTATCCAGGAGAATCAGAAATTTCCGAAGCCCTTGCCAGGGAAATCACTACGTTCGCCGTTCCCCCGACAAATTATCCAGAGGGATTGGAAATTTCCGATAGCTATATCTATTATCCAGGAGGATCGGAAATTTCCGAAGCCCTTGCCAGGGAAATCCCTACGTTCGCCGTTCCCCCGACAAATTATCCAGAGGGATTGGAAATTTCCGATAGCTATATTTATTATCCAGGAGGATCGGAAATTTCCGAAGCTGTTGTTCCTAATATTAGCACTTGTCTCTATGCGCTCAAAGCAATCATAGCATTTTTCATCAGAATGAGGCATGGGCAAGGGGCTTAAACCCTTTGTTGGCAAAACTTGTCGACACCTCAGTAACGTGAAAAGTGCTATAACTACACATCTAAGCCACCGACATCGTCTTCATCATCAGGAGGGGCTGTAACATTCAGCGTTAATCAAGGAGACCCGATCATAAACTTACTAGGCGGCTCCGGTGGTAAAGAATTTTATGAGGGTGTAGTATTGCCAAATGGAGATCTAAAAACTAACTGGCAACTGACTCCTTTTATGAACCTCGCCGTCGTTACCAATTATATTTTTGGTTTCGTCCTCATCTTTTTTGGCAGTGATAGTGCGATCGCAGATTGTGTAGAGAGTTTGTCGGGTGGGCAATGCCTATTTTACATTCAAGGTAAAATAGAGCCAAGGAAGTTAGTAGAGAGAGAAAGCTATTTTGCCAGCTATGAGCCAAACCCTACCTAAAACTGTTAGTTTCGAGGAATTCGTCCCTTGGCTGCCTGAAAATTCTGGAGTACGTTATGAGCTACACAAGGGAAATATTATTGAAATGGCACAACCCGCAGGAGAACACGAGGAAATCAAAGGATTTTTAACTGTTAAACTCAGTGGAATAATTGATAGACTGGGTCTTCCTTATTTAATTCCTAACCAAGCGATTGTCAGACCTGCTGGTAAAAACTCTGGTTATTTTCCTGATGTATTAGTGCTAAATCGAACCAAGCTCGCTCAGGAAAAATTATGGAAAAAAGAATCAATCCTTAGTGAGGGTGCATCTATCCCTCTGATCATTGAAGTGGTATCGACTAACTGGCGTGATGATTACTACTTAAAATTTGCTGATTATGAAGAAATGGGTATTCCTGAATATTGGATTGTCGATTATGCAGCCTTGGGTGGGCGTAATTTTCTTGGCACTTCTAAACAACCGACCATCTCTGTTTGTCGCTTAGTTGAGGAAGAATATCAAATTCGGCAATTTCGAGATAGTGATCGCCTAATTTCTCAGACTTTCACGGAATTAAATCTCACTGTCAATCAGATTTTCTTAAGTCTGTAGGGTGTGCATCGTCCACCTTACTCTTTTCGCTTTTTTCTTCAGTTTGAGAGGTTGATTTTGCCGATTAAAATCCGCAATTATTGCCTTTATTTGCTCCATCTGCTTGAGTTTTAAGCCATTAAGCTCAATTTATTTTATCGCTTTCGTGTTCATGTTCTCAAGGTCGTTACTAAGACAAGATCGTAAACTAAGACGCATTTTAAATGAGAGAAATTTGGGGATCCCTATTTATTTTTCTAGTCTGTCCTATTATCGGGGGATTGCCTCTGATTGATTGGATAAATTATCTAGTAACTGGACGTAAATTATCCCAATTAGGTACTGGTAATATCGGTGTAACTGCCGCTTTTTACCATGGGGGTAAATTAGTGGGAATTTTGGCGGTAATTTCGGAAGCAGCCAAGGGAATTATCGTTATTCTCCTAACCCGTTTATTTTTTCCCACCGGCTCCACGTGGGAATTATTAGCTTTAATTGCCTTAGTCATGGGGCGCTATTGGTTAGGAAAAGGTGCGGGAACTACTAATGTTTTCTGGGGATTAATTGTTCACGATTTTGTCGCTGTTTTTCTCACCTTAATCATTAGTGGGATTAGCTTTACTGTCTTTCGAGAAAAATCTACGGGTAGATTGGTAGGATTATTTTTATTAGCTTTAATTCTCACCTTGCGCCGTCCCCACGATTCAGGTTATATTATAACTGCCATTGCTTTAGCCTGTTTATTAGGGGCAATTTTTCAAAAAATCGCCGACGATTTAGACTTACCTGAAGCAAATGTTAACAATGAATCAAAAACTATGTTTCGTTTTTTTCGTGGAGATCGATCGATCCAAACTCTTGATGACAATCTAGCAGCTTCAAAAGTGGGACAAAAAGCCGCCACTTTAGCCGATCTTAAGCGTGCCGGTTATCCCATTCCTAGGGGTTGGATTTTACCACCAGGAGATGATCCACAACCGTTAATAGAATCTCTTCATCCTGATATTAATCATCCCTTAGTCGTGCGCTCTTCCGCTATTGGAGAAGATGGTGAAACCGCTTCATCTGCGGGACAATATACCACAATTCTTAACGTTGTTGATCAAGAAAATTTAGCGGCGGCGATTTTAAGTTGCCAAACCTCCTATAATAGTCCTAATGCTGTTAATTATCGACTCGATCGAGGTCAAGAAAACACGGCCATGGCTGTGTTAATTCAAGAACAAATTCGAGGAGTTTTTTCGGGGGTTGCCTTCAGTCGTGATCCGATTAATCCTCTCAGTTTAGATGTGGTTATTGAAGCTTTACCCGGAGATGCCACCAGAGTTGTATCGGGGAGAGTCACCCCCGAAAGTTATCGAGTTAATTTAGAAGAAAATATCATCATCGGAGCGGGAGATATTCCCCCGGCTATTATTCAACAGGTAGCTAATCTTTGTCGGCAATTAGAAACCCTTGATCATGGCATTCCCCAAGATATAGAATGGACTCATGACGGACACAAATTATGGTTATTACAGTGCCGTCCTATCACTAATTTACAGCCAATTTGGACAAGAAAAATCGCAGCTGAAGTTATCCCCGGGGTAATTCGTCCCTTGCCTTGGTCAATTAATCGCCCCTTAACCTGTGGAGTTTGGGGAGATATTTTCAGTTTAGTTTTAGGCAAAAAAGCCCTCGATTTGGACTTCAATGAAACAGCGACTTTACACTATCAAAGAGCCTATTTTAATGCTTCTTTATTAGGCACAATTTTCCGTCGCATGGGATTACCTCCAGAAAGCTTAGAATTCCTGACCAAAGGAGCAAAGTTTACCAAACCACCGTTAACGGCAACCTTGGCTAATTCCCCTGGTTTATTAAAACTTTTAGGACGGGAATTACAGTTAGAAAAAGACTTTAGCCAAGATCAAAAAACCTATTTTATCCCAACGCTCGAAAAAATTAACGCTACTTCCCTAGAAGCTTTATCTTCAGGGGAGATTTTAGAGCAAATTGAGGAGATTTTAACCGTCTTAAAAAAAGCCACCTATTATAGTATTCTTGCCCCCCTTAGCTTCGCTTTGCGTCGCAGTATCTCGCGAGTACCTTTTGAGAAATTGGATAACTCTCAAGCACCAGAAATAGCCTCAATGCGATCGCTATCTGAACTGAGAAAAAATACGCTCGATCGAGATTTTGACTTAGCTTTTTCCCTCTGGTTAGAAACCTACGGTTATTTAAGCGAAGTAGGAACCGATATTTCGATACCGAGATGGCGAGAAAATCCCCCATATCTGCTACAACTACCCTTAGATATTCCAGGCAATAATAGCCAGAAAAAAGTCAAATCTTCCCACAATGTCCAAAAAAGATTAAATATCAAAAACCAAGTGACTGAAATTTACTCCCGTCTTTTAGCTCACCTACGCTGGCATTTTCTCGCTTTGGAAACCCTCTGGTTACAGCAACAAATATTATCAGAGACGGGAGATATATTTTATCTAAACTACTCAGAAGTTATCCAGTTAGGTCAGAATAATAATATCGCCAATCTTAAGCAGATTATTCGTCAGCGTCGCCAACAATTCCAAGAAAACTCTCAATTAAACGATATTCCCTATATCGTCTATGGACAACCACCGAAAAAAGAATTTTTAGTCTCAAATTTAACTGCCAAAAAACGCTTACAGGGAATTGCCGCTAGTGGGGGGACAGTGGAGGGACGAGTCAAAATTATGCCAACCCTACAAAATCTAGAAATTGCCCCTGATACTATTCTCGTTATTCCCTATACTGACTCAGGATGGTCCCCTTTATTATCCCAAGCTGTGGGCATTATTGCCGAGGTGGGGGGACAATTATCCCATGGTGCTATTATTGCCAGAGAATACGGAATTCCGGCGGTTATGGATGTGCATAATGCCATGAAATTGTTAAAAGATGGTCAATTAATTCGTCTCGATGGCAGTCAAGGAATTATTGAAATTCT
Organism: Microcystis ichthyoblabe FBCC-A1114; assembly: GCF_050500245.1. Taxonomy (NCBI): domain Bacteria; kingdom Bacillati; phylum Cyanobacteriota; class Cyanophyceae; order Chroococcales; family Microcystaceae; genus Microcystis; species Microcystis ichthyoblabe. Next base: position 720,333 of record NZ_CP191408.1, read on the forward strand.
CTAGGCATTAGGGGACAGGGTGTGGGGTGTAGGGTGTGGGGTGTAGGGTGTAGGGTGTGGGGAGTTTTCTCAGTTAACTGATAACTGATAACTGACTCCTAAACCAATGTTGGTCAAAGATAAGCAAAAATTATCTATTGACTCCAAAAACTTGAGAATATTTAAATTAATATTTCGCAATATTTACAAATTCTTAAGAATTAATTGAGAAAGATTTTTATTTAACAACGATGTTCCAATGGTTACAGCGATTTGATATAATTTCATAATCGGGTATTCTATACTTTTTTGGGCAGCAAAGGTTGAAACCCTTGCCACACCTAGAAGATAATCCCAATTAAGACAGGTAAATGAGTCAATTTCACCCACAACGATGATCTTTTTTTTGTGTAGTTTTATTGCAAAAAAAAAGTTTTTTTGACAAAAAGCACAAAGTATGATAGACCACCAATGGATTTCTAGCCGCAAACAGTAGCTGCTATATTAACTGGTTAAACCGTGTTTTAGGGCAAAACGTACCAATTCCGTGCGACTATTAGTACCAGTCTTGCTAAATAAGCGACTGACGTATTTTTCTACGTTCCTAACGCTGGTTTCTAGACGACTGGCAATTTCTTTATTCATCAATCCCTCCGCTACTAAATCTAAAACACTTTGTTCCCGGGGGGTCAGATCAACTTTAATCGGGGGGGGAGTGGTAGTAAAAGTGTTCTGTTGTCCCACCTGCTGTTTTAATTCCCGGATATCTCGGGCAATTTCTTCTAATCTAGCGTTTTCGCTGGTGGCTTGCAGGGATTGACGACGGCGCTCGATTAAAGACTTGATTAATGCTTCTAATTCTTCGGGATCGAAAGGCTTGGATAAATAAGCATCACAACCAGCATTATAACCCTGAATGCGATCGCTTGTCATCCCCCTTGCAGTGAGAAAAACCACGGGAATTGTCTGAAAACGAGCATCTTCGCGCAATTTCTTCAGAAACTGATAGCCATCCACCTGCGGCATCATAATATCGGAGATAACTAATTCCGGAATTTCTTGATTGAGTAAATCCCAGGCTTCGTTAGCATTACTAGCAGTTCTTACCTCGAATTCATCCCCGTACTGTAGATATGCTTGCACAGATTCACGAACCCCCGGTTCGTCATCCACTAACAAAACTTTCGCAGGTGTGTCCATCAATTTCTCGCAGCGATCGAATATTGTCCGAATCCTATCTTATCAGCTAAGGAGATAGGAGTCAGTAGTCAGGAGATAGGAGTCAGGAGATTGCTTTTATTTATTCTCCCCTCTCCACACCCTACACCCCACACCCCACACCCTACACCCTACACCCCACTTTCCAGATCATCCTCAAGATAGTGACGGTGAGTTAAACTAGCAGATAGAACCAAAAAGTTACAAAAATCACACAATAATTTTACAATCCTTTCACCATTCTTAACAAATCCCGTGACCATTCTCTGCTGGCTCGATCGCATTAGTGCTTCTGATCGCCCCCTGGTGGGGGAAAAAGCTTTTATTGCCAGTGAATTACACCAGCGAGGATACCCAATTATCAGGGGATTTGCCATTTTTAACCGCATTTTTGCGGAATTTTTGGAAACTATCAACAATACTGACTCATTCCTGACTGATTTTCCCCAGTCTTCCCTCTATTTAGACGTAGATAACCCAAAAGCTCTGCAATTAGTCGCCAAAGAAAGTCGGCGGGCCATTTTACAAGCGCAAATTCCTCCTCTCTGGTTAGAAGAACTAACGGCGGCCGTGGCACAATTATCCATGGATAGCCTAGTATGGCGCTTTTCCTTACCTGCTCATCTGGCTCGGCGAACTCTCGGTTTATTTTCCGCCCCCATCAGTGGAATTAAAGCAGATAATCTAGAAAATGCCCTAAAACAAGCCTGGGCGGAGTTATTCACCGCCAGAAGTCTATTTTATTGGCGAAAAGTGGGAATTGGTTTAGAAAAAATTCAATTATCTTTACTGGTACAACCATTATTACCAGCCAATTGTGCGGGAAATGTGCTCATTAATGAGGATAACTGGCAAATTCAGGCGGTTTGGGGATTAGGACACAGTTTAGCTAATGGAGAAGTGGCACCGGATACCTATATTATCGATCGCTCCGGTCAATTACGCAGTCGGCAATTAGGCAATAAATCCAGGGCTTATTATCTCAACAGTGACAGTAATCTGCTTGCACCACAATTATTAGCACCCAGTTTACAGGAAAGCTACTGTTTAGATAATTTCGCCATCGATCGCCTTTGTCAACTGGTTCAATCTCTACTAGCGGAAAAACCCAGCTTAACCAGCATAGAATGGCTGATGATGCTAGATGGTCAAATTTATATTCTCAACTGTCACAGTCAGGAAATCACCGCTACTACCTCCAATTATCCCTTAAGAGGATTAGGGGCATCCCCAGGGTTGGCATCGGGAGTGGCAAAAGTGATCAGCAATTTCGACTCCCCAGAGGCAAATTTTCAGGATTGCATTCTGGTTACTACTAATTTACCTCCGAAAAAACTGCCCCATTTACGCCAAATTCGAGCAATGATCACGGAACAGGGGGGATTAACTAGCCATGGAGCCATCTTAGCCCGGGAATTAGCCATTCCTGCCATTGTCGGGGTAAAAAATGCCACAGAAATTATCCGCTCAGGCGAGATAATTTTAGTAGATGGTACGAGGGGAATTATTTCTCTAGCATCTCAGGAACAGATTTCCTTACCCCCAGCACCCCCCAGAGAAACCGACGGGACGGCAATTGCTACCCGTTTGATGGTTAATCTCAGTCAAACTGAAAGTATTGCCAGAATCCAAGAGCTGCCTATTGATGGGATCGGTTTATTGCGCTCAGAATGGATGATTTTAGAGTTACTTTCTCAGCGTAATCTAGAAGAATGGTTAACTCCAGAGCATCAAGAAGCATTGATCGAGAGATTAAGTGATTTAATCGCACAATTTGCCCTTAGTATCCAGCCTAAGCCTTTATTTTACCGTTCTTTTGATGCTCAACATTCGGCTAAAGACAGTCGGGGAACCCATGGTTATATATTAGATCCGACTCTATTTGATCTAGAATTGCAAGCTTTACGACGGGTACAAACCACCAGCGCCACCAATATTAATTTACTGCTTCCCTTTGTCCGTGGGGTTGAAGAATTTATTTTCTGCCGGCAACGGGTACAATCGGCTTTACTCACTCAAGTCCCTTCTTTCCAATTGGGGATAATGGTGGAAGTACCGGGGGTAATCTTTCAATTGAGGGATTATGTGCAAGCAGGGGTACAGTTAATCGCTATTGGTACTAATGATTTAACTCAATTACTTTTAGGTAGCGATCGAGAACATTTCTCAGAATATTTTAACGCCCGTCATCCCGCAGTCAGGGCAGCTTTAAAACAAATTATCACTCAAGCAAAAGTTTTACAGATTCCCTGTTCCGTTTGCGGCATGGCCATCGTCCAGTATCCTGAAATTATCGATGATCTGATTGCTTGGGGTGTGACTTCTCTTTCGGTGGATACAGAAGCAGTTTTAGCCACTAGAGAGGCAATTGTTCGCGCAGAAAGAAGGTTTTTATTGGAAAATGGCAGATAACCTCGGCAAAAGGAGCGTTAGGGGTTGGCTGTTGGGGAAGATGTTAAGTAGGGTTTGCGACAAAAAATTTCTCGTATGGGTAAAACCCTACACCCCACACCCCACACCCCACACCCTGTCCCCACGAAAAACTTTTTCAGCATATCCTAATTATACTTATCCCTAAAACTGGTTTCTAGCAAGGCTTTCAAAATAGCTTGACATAAAAACTTGATTTAAGTGACCGCTATCCTCATCCTGCCAATAACTAATCGCTTGAAAATATAAGGGGAATAGGGCAATTGTTTCTAGACAATCGGGGGAAAGCTGAACATATTTTTCCCGTGCCAAACGACAATAAAACCAGAGAAAATAGCCAAGGGCATCATTTTGTGCGTGTTGCCAAACTTGGTCAATTTCCGTCAGTGTACGTCCCTCAAAACGAATATGAGGACGTTCCCTGATCTTTTCAGGATTAACCCGACCTTGGATAATATTAATAAAACGCCTTTGGAACTTTTGAAAATAGTTCATCAAAGTCTGAATATTCTTGACAGCGATCGCTGTCTGTCCGATAATATAGTGAGAATAAGCCAGATAAACGTTATCCCTCAGCCAAACATTGGCATATCCAGTGTATTCTGTCTCATTACTGACTAATGCTGCTGGAAATAAGCCATTTTCCAGATGGGGAAATCTCAAGACATCATTTTCCGACAAAAACGCGGATAATCTCTGAAGCTCCCCCAGAGAGTAGCGGTATTTAATGAAATCGAGAATTTTTTCGTTGTGAACAACCAGCATCGGCAAAATACTCAAATAATCTGCTCAAAAACGCATTTATCTCGCTCAATTCTACTGAGAAACCCAAAAAATGCGTCTTTGATTAGGATCCCGTCGGGGACTTTGTTCCCCCATCACTTGCCGCGCTTGACTAGGATCAAAGCTGCGAGTAAATTGACCGCGCAATTGATTGACGCGTTCCTCCTTTTCTTGGGCTGCCAAACGCACTTCTTCTAATTTTGCCTGTTGCATCTGTTGGTAGGGTAACAAACGAGCGATCGCAAAAACCGCCGTGATGGAAATGGCGCTATAGGCAATAATTCGCAGCCAAATCTCGATAATTTGCCATTTTTGGGATTTATTGCCGCTTTTTGGCTTTTTTTGCGGTTTTTTGTCGGTTTGGTTTCGTGTTCGTGCGGTCATAGATTTATGAGTACAAGTAAAATCGGTGAGAAAGGTGGCTAATTACTTTCAATTTACACCCAATCACTGATAACCGATAACCGAAAAAACCCCAATCGGTCTATCCTATAACTAGGTTAGACGGGATTGGGGTTTATTGAAAGCGACTTTACTTATAAAGTTCCGTCGCTAGACGAAAAGCCAAAATCCCGGGGATTAAAGCAATTACCAGAGCGACTAGAACTTGAGTATCAGAAAGCATTGCTGATTATCTCCTCATAAAGATATTCATCCAATACTTTCCGACATCATCGGGGTTCTCTGCATCATTTCGTTACAAGACTTCATATCTCCCCACCCCGATGACGGTTATCTCCCCTAGAAAAGAAAGTTGTAAAAGCGTTAAGCTGAGATATTGCCATGATTACATTTATTTTTACCTGCGGCCTCAATGTTAGACTCGCTCCTTGATTCATCTCTAACCCTTAGTCTAAAAACCCCGTTAATTCTGTTGGTTCTCATTGCCCTAGAAGCGGTATTATCAGCAGATAACGCCATTGCTCTCGCTTCCATAGCACAGGGATTAGGAGATCATCAGCGTCAACGTCAGGCCTTGAATATTGGCTTAGTTTTCGCCTATATTCTCCGTATGGTCTTGATTCTTACTGCCACCTGGGTGGTTAAATACTGGCAGTTTGAACTTTTGGGAGCAGTATATTTGCTCTGGTTAGTCTTTAATTACTTTGCCTCCCCTGAAGACAAGGATCACACCCATCATAGTCTCAAGTTTCAATCTCTCTGGCAAGCTATCCCCCTAATTGCCGTTACCGATTTAGCTTTTTCCCTCGATAGTGTTACCACCTCCATCGCCGTGGCCGATGATACTTGGTTGATCCTGCTTGGTGGTACGATCGGAGTAGTTACCCTGCGCTTTATGGCGGGTTTATTTATTCGCTGGTTAGAGGAATACACCCACCTAGAAGATGCTGGTTTTGTCACCGTCGGTTTGGTGGGTTTAAGATTGCTGTTGCGGGTGATTAGTCCCGATTTTGTGCCGCCGGAATGGATTATGATTAGTTTAATTGCTGTCCTCTTTGCTTGGGGTTTCTCAAAACGCAACGATCGAGAACCAATAGAGAGTGATCCCATCCAATCTGATGAATTGCCATAAAATAATCATCAGGAGTCAGTAATCAGTGATCGGATTTGAGTTTTCAGTTCACTGTTCACTGTTTACTGTTTACTGTTTACTGTTCACTGAAAAGAGAATCCCTAGAAGATCATGTCATCTTTACCGACTCAATCTGCTGATACCTTAGAAAATTCTACTCGATCGCCCTCTTGGAAAATTAAACTCCTCTACGATGGAGAATGTCCCCTCTGCTTGCGGGAGGTTAATTTTCTGCAAAAACAGGATGCTGGGAGAGGATTAGTTGCTTTTGTCGATATTGCCGCCGAAAACTATAATCCGGAGGAAAATGGCGGTATTTCCTTCGCGGCGGCCATGGGACGAATCCACGCTGTACTAGCCGATGGTACTATCCTCCAAAATGTGGAAGTGTTTCGCCAAGTCTATGATATTTTGGGCATCGGTTGGATTTATGCCGCTACCAAATGGCCGGTTATCGGGTTTCTAGTGGATATTATCTATGAAATTTGGGCTTCTTGGCGATTAACCTTAACCGGAAGACCGAATTTAACTACAATCTTAGCAGAGCGTCAAAAACGTCTGGAATGCAACTCATCAAATCGTTGTTCTCGCTGAGTTAAAATCTCCTAACCCTACCCCCCACTCAGAATCACCCCTTGGGATGTGATACTAAATCCGTTGAGTATAGGCTACTTATAAGGACAGGCAAAAGGCACAAGGGGGAATACATAATCAGTTTTTAATAACTGGATTTAATGTGATAATTCTGCCTAGTAAATAAATGGTACTTTATTTTCTTGCCAGTCCCTGACTGCGACCGATGATCGCCCAGAGATAGCTAATTGCTGAGGCCAAAAACGCGAGGGAAATACTTTCTTTGACGATAAAAATCCCTAAACCGATCAGCACACAGGGAACGAAGGTACTTCCCTGACTGGTTAGAATAGTGGCGATGGTCGGCACACTGGTCAACCCGTAGGCGATTGTGGTTCGGTCGCGATCAGATTGTCGGTAAACACCTGGTAAACTTGCCCCAAAGTTTTTTGGCTGATTGACGACTCCTATCTCCTAAATAGGGTCTGCTGAAAAAGTTTTTCCTGGGGGTAGGAGTCAGGAGTCAGGAGTCAGGAGTTTCGGGCTTTGTTGCCCTTATTTTTTTGTACCAGTTTATGTACTACAAGAAGGATAATGCAAGGTTTTTGAAAGTCCCAATCCTATTTTCTTGCACTAACATCGGACTTTAACAGGTCAAAAGCCTTATTTTAAAAGGGTTTTACCATTATTCAGCAAGCCCTAAATAGCAACCAATAATTTCCCTTGTATTTCTATCAATTGCAAGCCAAATATAGACCTTTATCGTCTTAGAAAAAACAAAAGACCACATCTCATCACATTCTATAACCAATTTACCTTTTGGTTTGTCCGAAACCTTTATTTGACGGGGGACAGCCGCCAGTTTATTGTTGACATAGTTTTGTAACCATGACCAACTTACCCCTGTTACTCTAGCAATTCCTCGTCAGGAAATTCGTTCGAGCAAGAGTTGATCAATTAATTGTTTGGTTTCGTCAGAGACGGTTTTATTAGTGGGATTGATCACAAACGGTTGACCACACTTCGACAGGCTCAGTGACCACATTCTTTACCTTGACGTTTGGGTTTTCCATTATGAATAGAACCATTCTTGATCATATAATGAGAACCACAATTAGGACAGGGGAATAGAGGTGAACTAGGGGGGGTATTTTGTTCGGTGCTAGACTGATATTTGAGTAAGCCAGACAGGAGCCTGAAAAAGATATTTATCAGAAAAGTCATGATCAAGCTAGAGGTTTAAAGACTGATTCTAGCCAATTATTTTTATTAATAAATATTTTACACAATTCATACCATGTAAGCAAGAGGGCCACGGCACTACTATCGAATCATTACCCAGATAACAACCAATGTAATTGTGATTCTAAAGATGACTTTAATGGCTTCATGAACAATTTACTAACCCTTTCCCAATCTTCCACCTGACACAAATGATAAAATGCCTCTAATAAACCTTTTACTTTTTCTAAATTGGACGTATTCGGATTAGGCTCATATTTCGTTAGCCAGTTAATAATGGCACGATAGGAAGACCGTTTTTTTCCTCGTTTCATCGCTTTAACGGTAGCTGAACTAATACCAAGTTCTGCTAACATCGACTCACCAGAGATCAGTTTACTCATGTTAATTTGCCTTTTACCTTCAATTTAGTTTCTATCATTAGTTTCTATTTGTTGTAGCAACTCTTGACACTCCTTAACCAAGGGAATCCCTAATTCGGTGGCTATCTGTAAGGCTTTTTCGCAATGCTCTCTTGCAAGTTGAGGTTGATTGGTTTTATGGTAGAGTTCAGCTAAGTTTTTGAAAACTTCTGCTTCTAGGGATCTATTACCTGTTAGTTGGCATATTTCTAGAGCAGAGTTAAAGTTATCTAGTGCATCTGAATAACTTTCAATCTTAGATTGTACTACTCCTAATCCATACAGAGCATAAGCTTCTGACCTTTGTGAACCTAATTCTCTAGCAATCTTAAGCTTTTGGCTTTGCATATCTAAAGATTGATTGTAATTGCCTAAAACATAATATTCATCTCCCATATTGCCTAAAGCAATACCCTCCCCTAGGCGATCGCCAATTTCTCGTGAAATCACTAAAGCTTGCTGATAATAGTTAATAGCTTGTTGATGTTGTCCTAAAGAACCGTGAGCAATCCCCAAATTGTTCCAATCAACACATTCAGCTTGTGGATCGCCAATTTCTCGTGAAATTACTAAAGCTTGTTGATGACAGTCAATTGCCCGTTGATATTCTCCTAAATCAAAATACGCAAGCCCCAGATTACCCAAACTAGAGCCTTCTCCTCTGCGATCGCCAATTTCTCGTAAAATTACTAAAGCTTGTTGACAACAGTCAATTGCCTGTTGATATTCTCCTAAATAGTTGTAGATAAGTCCTAGATTTCCTATAGCAGTTCCTTCGCCTTGGCGATTTCCAATTTCTCGTGAAATGACCAAATTTTGCTGATGACAGTCAATTGCCTGTTGATATTCTCCTAAAAAGTAATAGATTCGCCCCAAATTGCCTAAAGCATCGCCTTCTCCCGCTCGATTACCATTTTGGCGCGAAATAGCTAGAGCTTGCTGAATGTAGTTGAGTGCCTGTCGATATTCTCCTAGATTACAGTAACTATCACATAAAATGTTTAAACAAGTTTCATCTAATGTGATATCTAAATTTAATGTGACATCTAACTTGCTGAGTATTTCTAAACAAAACTGAATTTGTTTTTTATAATATCCCCAAACTCCTAATTGCAAACAAAGATACTCTTTTGCAGATGTACTTAACCGAATTAGAAAAATGGTCTTTGCTTTTTCCCAATCTTCAATCTCACATAAATGATAAAACGCCTCTAATAAACCTTTTACTTTCTCCAAATTAGAAGCTTTTGGATTAGCTTTATATTTCATTAGCCAATTAATCACTGCTCGATAATAAGAACGTTTCGTTCCTCCTTTCATAGCTTTAACAGTGGCTGAATTAATCCCAATCTGTTCTAAAATTGTCTCACCAGAAGGGATAAGACTCGCTTCGTCTGACACTTGTTGCGTTTTGGCCTCTAATTCAGCTTGATTACTCATCTTATTCACCCAATTGTTTTAAATGTTCTAGCGATACACTTCTAATTAAATTGTGCTGTCTTAATACACATTGATTTTCTTGAACTAATTCCTCCACTAAATACCGATCTCTTAAAGCATCCAACGCTGCTTTTTGTTCTTCTTCATCCCGATCCCAATCTTCTAAATGAGACAGCCAAAAATCCTCTGGTACAGGACAGCGATAAACTGAAGCTTCACAGAGTAAAATATAAGCATACTTGACATCTTTTTGAAGTCGAGCAAAGGTTTTATTCAAACGAGATCGCACATTCCGTCTTAGGGTCTTTGTAAAGCGATCTAATTTAAACAAATCCTGGCCAGTTGTCTTACCCACTTGTGCTTCTGCAATCGCCTTTTCTACTTCCTCCACCTCACTCCCATACTTATTCCAGTAGGCGATAACATTACCATTAAAAGGCTTATTTTTAATTTCTCCTGCAATCACTCGCAACGCCAAAGGATGACCTTCATAAGCACCACCAATTCGCTCTAAATAAGTTCTTCCTGCTGAATTAACATCAATCTCTAAACCAATTTTCTTAAACAAAGCTAATCTTTCAGACTCATCTAATCCGCTTAATTCTTGACGATACCAGAAATTTTGAGAGCGACTTCCTATCTCTTCAACTTGTCTCGGTGAATCCTGAGAAGTAAGAATGATAGAACTTAAACAGGAATCCGACTTCAGAAAACCATTGAAAAATTTCACCCACCAATCATCTTTAAAATCACTCCAACCTTCCTCTTCATTTCCCTGCAAAATGTTTTCTAAAGAATCAATTTGGACTAAATAACGATTTTCTTGCAGGTGTTTCAGCAACCGATTAAGTAATCTTTGGGTATCTTTGCGATCATCTGGGGTGATCAGTTGTCCCCACTTTTCTAACCATCGAGCCGCTACACTAGCAAAATCAGAAGTCTGTTCCTCATTATCAAAATTTTCCTGATAATATTGACTCCAATCTCCTCCAAACCAGTCAGATAATTCAACAGCCAAGCGTTCCCCTAAAGCTGTTTTTCCAATTCCTGTCATTCCCACTAAAACCAGCAAGCGACAAGATTCTCGAATGCGAGATTTTAAATCTTGGATTAATTGATCTCGACCAACCCAAGTATCATCATAGGCGAAAAAGTTAGGAGATATTGAGGGAATTTGTTGCTTTCCCAAGGCATTCACCAACTTTTGCCATTCAAATGCTTCATCTTCGGGATTAACAAAATTGAGATAGGTTAAAGCCCTCAGTCGTAGCGGCAGTTCACATTTTTCCTTTAAAAGAGGAAGCAATCGCAATTTTTGATTCGCTGGATCGAGTGTTTGCAGCAGAATATTTTCAAACTCAGTCCATCCACTCTCCAGATAATTAGGTGTCAAAATCAGTAAAGTCTTATGGCTGTTTATCACTGCCTGTTCAATATTTTTGATGCTTGGCATTCCTATAATAAAATCTCGGTAGTCAATGCAAGCCTTAATCTTTTGCTCTTCCAATTTTCTGAGCAATTCCTTAACCCAAGGACGATCCTTCGAGCTGTAGGAGATGAATATGTCGTATTGATAATTTGAGTTGTCTGACATTGATTCTGCTTTTGATAGAAGTTTGGTTTGAGGTTGACTAGAAGTTGAACCGTTGGGTTTTTCCAGATTTTTTTGTTGTTTTGCTTCATCACCCCCGAACTTTGCCAATATTTCAAAAGCAAAAGCACTCGCATGACGCGCCGCTATTTCCTGAGAACCAGACGCATCCGCCTCACTTTTCTTCTCAATTAAATCAGAAATTCCTCGAATAATTAATGCTGATACCTGCTGATTCGCATGAGACGCTTGCAGTAAACCTCGCCCTTCCATCTCCACTGCTAACGCATCCCCATAATTGGAGCGAAGAAATTGAAACACATCAGACTCTTTAGAAGCGACAACCTTTTCTCCCGCAGCAATAGGCGCAACAAATACGGTAGGTTTTACATCAGAAAGAGAAGAACCGAGCCTATTTAACCAATCCTCCTTTCTTGCTTCTGCTTTAGCTCTTTGAATGAGATTATAAGTAGAGAGTCCTACATCAGGTCTAGGTTCAAAAACTTTCTTAACTTTACCTGACTCATAACCATAGACTTTTGTAGCCGCTACCACATCCCCAAGCTGGACATCCTTGATGCCACCTGCTACCCCCACAAACAAGATAACACTGGGATTGAAATAGGATATTGCCCTTTCCGCTTCTAAGGCTGCACCGACATTTCCCGCACCCACATCAACAATTCCCACTTTCCACTCTTTCCCACTGTCAATAAATTTTCCCCGCTCATAAATCGTCCCTTGCGGGTGCATTTCTTCTCGGAGGTCACTCAGATGGGCGCGAACTGCTATATATTCAATGGGGATAGCTGTGAGGATAACCGCGCAAGGCATAGGTGAACCTTTAATCTTATTGAGCTATCTTAGATTATGGCTTTTTTCTGAAGAGATGGCTAGAGTAAATTTTAACGTCTCTGCCGTATTTGCCGCGATCGCTGAGATTTCGGCGGCTAATCTGTCTTAACTTCCTGGTTGTGAGCCATGGCTACTCTCCAGCAAATTCCAGGATGGTTGCGTACAACTGGTTACTCACTCGAAAGTCAGCTTGCTCAATTAGTCGCTCCATCAGGGGTTTAACGGCTGGAATCAGGCGATTTCTCTTAGCTTGCAGAAGCACTCCCAATAATCCCGTTACCCGCAATCCATAGCTCATTATGGATTAACCCCGCGTCGGCGATGCGCATCACGTCTAGAGGTAGGGCTAGATGTACCACGTCCGCCTCTTGTTTCCCGGCGATCACGTCATCGGCCTGGGCCAGGGAACCGCCGTAACTCCGCTGGAAAATGACTTTTTGGTTATGCTCTTTCCGCCATTTCTCGACGAATTTCGGGATAATCTGGTCGTGGGCGGCTTTTGTGACCGAGAAGGAAACGAGATTCAGTTTCACCTCCGGTTTTGAGCCGATTCCCCCGCAGGAGGCGAGGGCAATACTTGCCAACAGTCCCACTAACAGGAAGGAAAGGAAGCTCCTCCCCGATAAGGAACGAAAGGGACGAAACAGCGATCGAATTGGCAACAGTGATACATTCATCGGGATTTTCTCGATAAGGTTGCTCTAAACCAACTAATTTTTTCTTCTCTCTTCCTGAATTTTGACTCCCGTGGGATCTGGAGATTGGCGTTTACGGGGGGTCTAATTTAGCCGATGGGAATCAACAGGCGATAGGAGCCGTTATCGAGAATAATCCGTAGGCCCAACCACATCAGCACAAAAGGGAAAAGCTTACTCGCATAACGGCTGAGGACAACCGCGATCCCCGGTTGGCGGGTTAGATTATAGGAGAGAAATAACCAAGTACAGACGATTAGATAGCAGATCGGGATGATGACGGCTAACTGCGCCACGGTACTATTGGCGAATAGGGGAATGTAGATACCGAGATTATTGCCGCCATTGGATATCGTGACCGCGGAAACTTTATAGGTTTGGCGATCGCTGAAGACTTGACCGAGGGATAGTCTGCGGGAGGCGAATCCGTGAAATCGGGCGTTTCTTCGCAAATTCACCTTGCGATCTGCGGTTTCCCTCTCGTTATCGCGATTTAACGTCAGTAAATTTCTCACACCGATGAGGATTGGCAAGATTCCGAGAAGACCTATATAAATCGGCGGGATGATTAAGCCGAGTAGAAAACCCAGCAAGCTCACCGATACTAAGGCCGTAAACCCGACTAGCTCGCCGACGACAACGTGAACCGGGCGAAAGGTACGATTTACCTCGCTAAAGAAGCCGGTTAGATAAATATTGTCGTCGAAGGTGGTGGCTATGCCGGTGGCCACCGCGATTTTGACGATTTCGATCAACCAATCCATCCATACTACCTCGATCTCTCAAATGCGGGCGCAATTTCACTTTAAAACTATATCATTTTCAATACATTTATAAATGTACTTTGTTACACAATCGAGGAGTCGTGGGTTTCTATAGTATGTAGATAAAACTAATGGAACCTCTCCCGCTTGCCCTGAGCCAAGTCGAAGGGATCAAGTTGGGAAACCCTTCCCTCTTGTCTCCTTTCCCGATCATAAATCTTGTTTTCTGCGAGAAATCCCATGCTCCACCGTTCGATCAAGTGTCTCTGGAAACCGTGGCGAAATTGCCGGGGAGTTCTTCCCGCAGTGCTTTTTGTGACCAGTCTGGTGGGGAGCTTTCTCCTGGCTGGATTTTCCGACACGAACGCAAAGCGCTCGCTACGCGAGATCGCCGTCGGTCAAAATTCTCGATCCGATAACCTGATTCTCAACCTCGTCGATAGCTTTAAATTCCCCCGAAATACCACTCCCCGGCTATTGGAAACCGTGGGATTATTTATCGCTGGAATTCTCTTCTGTATCGCGATCGATCGCTGGTTCAAGCGCTCGACCCCCTCCGATATCACTCCCCTTGCCAAACAAGCGCGGCGGCTAGGAACCCTCAAGATCGGCTACCCCGAGGGCATGACCAATCTGGAAGTTCTCCGCGCCCAGGCCTTTCTGGAAAGACGCTTAAAACCCTTTGGGGTGACGGTAACGTGGACGAGTTTTCTGGCCGCTTCCTCTCTGATCGAGGCCTTGAGCAACGGAACGATCGATTTCTGCGGTGGTGGCGGTACGGCGAGTATTTTCTCCCAAGCGGCGGAACACGTCTTCGTCCGGGTAGCCAAGGAAAAATATACCGCCCCGAAAGGTCAGGCGATTCTCGTGCCAGAGGATTCGCCAATAGAGACGTTGGCGGATTTAAAAGGAAAAAGAATCGCCTTCGATCGAGGTTCGAGCGCCCATTACGTCCTTATCCGCGCCCTGATGAGAGTGAATCTAGAATTAAACGATATCGAACCGGTGTATGCAACCCAACCGGAAGCACTGGCGCTTTTCCGTCGCGGTGAGATCGACGCTTGGGTGGTGTGGGTTCCCTATTCCCCCACCGAGACGCGCACCTATCCGGGAAGATCGGTGGCCGATCTAGGGGGTATCTTTGGGGAAAACGCCTCTCTAGAAGTGCCGACCTATTATTATGCAGTTCCCGAATTGGTGCGGGATTATCCCGATGTACTGAAGGTGATTTTAGAAGAAGTGAACGAGGCAGGTGCTTGGGCGAAACAACAGGAGTTAGAGGCGACTAGACGCTTGGCAGCTCACCACGAGATCGATCCAGCGATCATCACTAATCTTGAACAACGGGCCTCTGAACGTGCCATTATCCCGATCGACGATCGCTCTCTGACGGCCCTACAACACCAAGCTAATATCTTCCGAGACCTGAAGCTGATCCCCCATCGAGTCAATGTGCGCGACGGAACCTACACCCTACAGACGAAACAAAATTGGACGTATTAATCCGACGGCAATATTTTGGGCATTGGTGGGATTTATGTGGCTACCAAATGCCCGATGATCGGGTTTCTAGTGGATATTATCAGGGAGTATTTAACTCCCTAATAGGGTTCTTCTGTTGGTGATCTAACTAACTCAAAGCTTCAAAATAATCGCGAATTTGATGATGTCGCCCGGATTGACGCAGTTTTTGCAACGCTTTCAACTCAATTTTTCGCACCCTTTCCCCGGATAATTCCAAGATGCGACCGATATCAGCCAAGGAATGGGATTTACCATCGAGAAAACCATAGCGCCATTCAATCACTTCTCGTTCGCGAGTGGTTAAATCTGCCAATAATTCTCTCATATCTCTTTGCAAAGATTCATAGACAAGACGATTTTCTGAAGACACTTCTTCAGTTTCCAAAAGGTCTATTAATTCCGTATCTTTTTCCTTACCCACTTTTATTTCTAAGGAAACCGAACGTGGCACTTTCATCAACAATTCCCGCACAGTTTCAGGAGTCATCCCTAACTCTTGGGCAATTTCCTCTACGGTCGCAGTACGACCGCGCATTTGTGAGATTTTCCGTTGTGTTTTCCTAATTCTGTTGAGTTTTTCGGTAATACTCACCGGTAAGCGAATAATCCGGCTTTGAGTCGCGATCGCCCTCGTAATTCCTTGACGAATCCACCAGTAGGCATAGGTAGTAAAATGATAGCCTTTGGTGGGGTCAAATTTCTTGACGGCGCATTCTAAACCTAGGGTTCCCTCTTGAATCAAATCCAATAATTCTAAACCGCGATTCTGATATTTTTTGGCCACCGACACCACCAGACGTAAATTGGCCTTGATCATCTGTTCTTTGGCACAGGTACCAAGGGCGATAATTTCTTCCAATTCTTCCACTTCTAAGCCCGCTAGATGCGCCCAACGCTGTTTTCCCGCTTTCAAAGCATTTTTTAACTCAGACACGGTGATTTGGGCAGTTTCTGCCCAACGTTCCAGGGAGAGAGGATGGGCTGATCGAGTTGACCCTGAGAGAAGCCGAAGGGCGGTCAGTCGATCACAAATCTTAATTAACTTGACAAATTGCTGTATTTGTGCATCACCTTGTTTAAGGGCAGTGGCGCGCAATTTCAGTAAAGACAGATGACGCTGCACCCGTTGCGCTTGTTCAACTTCTTCGTCCCGTTTGAGTAGAGGCACTCTGCCAATGTCTTGTAGGTATAAACGGACTAAATCGGTAGTTGTACGGTTGCTGTAGCTTTTTTGGGGACTAGATACTAAATTATCTTCTAAATCACTGCCGAGAAAATCTTCATCTAGGTCGATCGAGTTTTCCTTCAATTTTAGGACAGAAAAAGAGGGGGAGATAAATTCAGTTTCGAGCGTCGAGGAGGGATTAATTGCAGACATGGTGGCTTCTCTACGGGCGACTGTGATAGGAATTAGAAACTTCTAAATCGTTCACCGTAGTCATGGTTTTCCCCCTTGAGCGCGGAAATGATGCAGTCGGGAAAATTTTTTTTCAAAAGCATTGATCTTTAAACCGAGAAGTTACACCAAGTCTGGGGTTTACCTTCTTGGCCCAACTTCTCAAATTAATGATTGATTTAGAAGTAATTTCCCCTACAGCCTTATTCCTATCTATTCCTGATTTTCCAGATAATTACAGATTTGTTCTAGTTTAGCCAGGGCTTTTCCCGACTGTAAAGATTGTTCTGCTTGCTGGAAACCCGTGGGGATATCTGGGGCAATTCCACAGCGCCAAAGATAAAAACCACCGTTAAAAATTGCCGCATCGGTTAATTCGTTATTTTCTCCAGCTAATAAACCCTTTAATTTAGCGGTGAGCATCTCTAAAGATTCGAGGGGATAATCCGAGGGACAGAAGCCATAATCGCGAGGATTTAGGAAAAATCGCTGAAAGGAAGGGGTATCGGTGGGATTTCCCAGACCAATAATCGCCGTCCGATTACAGGCTAAATCACAACTCCCCTCTAATCCTTTCACGGTGGTGAAGTGAGAGATATTTCTCAGAGCGAAAGTTTCGCGAAAACGATCCTCGGTGGGGGGATGAACAAAACCCGATATCTGATGAATATTACCCACAAAAGGCGACCACATTAACTCTACCGTGGCCATGGGCGGACGTTTACCGATTTGCTCCCGATAGGTGACAAAATTCTGTACTAGGGGAAAATGGCGCGGAATATAGAAAAAAGTCAATCCTGTGGTGATTAAACAGTCTTTCACTGCTGCTAAGGATAATTGACTAAAATCTGCTCCTAATTGCTGCCAGATTTCCCTGAGGGAAATACCGTATTTAGTCGGCATTCGATCGCCCCCGTGCAGGACTACGGGAACCCCCGCCAACCCTAAGATTAAAGTAGTGATCGGAGTAACCGGGGCAGTGCGAGAGCGTCCATCGTAGGGATTGCCAAAAATAGCGATCGGATGCTGAAAAGAGGCTGATTCTAGGGTTATTTGCGGACCAAGCTCGGCGTAGGCATCAAGCATTCCCGCTAACTCATCGCTGGTGGGGCGTTTAATGCGATGGGCAATCATAAAAGCGCCGATTTGGGCTGGGGTTGCCTCTTGGGTTAACATCATCTTGGTGGCCATCGCCGCTTCGGGACGGGTTAGATTTTTGCCCGTATGGGTGCCACTACCGATCGCTTTTAATAATTCTCGAAAAGTATCGCTCATCTCAAGGAAGAAAATAAAGGATAAATGGGATTGATGGGAATTGCTAAGGCTGGACAGGGTGATTTTCTAAGCTTTTAACCACACTTTGATTCATTTGCCGCACTAATTGACAAAAATGAGCGATCGGTGGTATCTGTAGGCGATCGCTGGTGGTGACAAGGACTACCTGACGGGTGAGACGATGACTAAATTTACCATGGTTAAGATGGGGATTTTCGCCACTAGGGGAAGCAAGAGGACGAATGGCGAGGGTGGCATCGCTACGCGCTTCCATCAGGGCAGATTGAGGCAGAAGAGCGATAATATTACCCTGACGCACCACACCGCGAAAAGCATCAAGGGTGTTTAATTCCATGACAGTTTTTAGGTGGGCATCCTGACGGGAAAACCATTCTTGTACTAATCTTTGCATTCCGTAGCCATCTTTGAAAACCACTTGCGGATAGGGGATTAATTCCGACCATGGCACTTCTTTGTATTGGGCAAGGGGATGATTAGCGGCCATGAGAATTTCGATCGCTTCTTCGTATAATATTTCTACCACCATCTCTGGGCTAGAGGTGAGAAAACGATTATTCATTACCAAGGCCAGATCTACTAAACCATCCCGCAGCACTTTTAATGCGCGATCGCTGCCCAGGGCTGTAACTCTTAACTGCACTTCTGGGTATTCAGCACAAAATTTCGGCAAAATCGGCGGTAAATAGTGGGCGCACACGGAATGAATCGCCGCCACGCACAATTCTGGCTGTTTTCCCGCCTGTAGGTCAGTGATTTCCTCGTGAACATTCGTCCATTCTTGACAAATTCGTTTCGCCCGGGGCAGTAATTTCTCGCCAGCAATGGTTAATTTCGCTTGGGCGGTACGATGGAAAAGAGGTAAGCCCAAATCGGTTTCTAGGGATTGAATCTGGCGGCTGATAGTCGATTGGGTGACTCCACACTGGCGGGCAGCTTGACCGAAATTGCCTGTATCGGCTACGGCTAAAAAGGCTTGCAATTGCTCGATCCGCATTCTTTCTGGTTTTAATTACATTCCGTCATGACCTTATGACAATAACGAATTTTACTGGGACTTTTGGTAGAAATTGTTACCGTTTTCTCAGTTATCAGTTAGCAGTTAGCCGTTAGCAGGTGTCAGATTTGAGTTTTCAGTTCACTGATTACTTTTTACTGTTGACTGAGCATTGAAAAAAGCTCTCTGCTCCCTAGGGTTGATTCATTTAAATTAAGTACAGCTGATTTTGAGTCAATAAATTTGACTGAAGATTCTCAAGTTTATCTTTTTCTAATCAAAAGAGTTAGTTACAATAACTAATCTTTAATCCTCTGCCAATATTTATTATGAATAAATTGATAAAGCTTCTTCTCAAGCCACTAAAAGCCTATCTCTCTTGAAATTGTCTGAGAGTACATACTCATTTTACAAAGACAGCGATCGCTTTTACTTTTGATATTCTGATGGGAGAATGAAACAGCCCTACCTTGATAAGGGGGGTGTCTGATAATTTTTAACGCCTACCTACTTAAAATCTGAGTTCGGGAATCAAAAGGGGAAAAGCGCCAGACCAGGGAGCTTCTGTTTTACACTAGAATTTGGCCGCCTGAATCTAGATCTATGCCCACTCTGAACCTCAATTTTCCCCTAACTGCCGTTGTCGGCCAAGAAGCGATTAAATTAGCCCTACTCTTAGCCGCCGTGGATCCCGCCCTGGGGGGTGTGGTAATTGCCGGTCGTCGGGGAACCGCCAAATCAGTCATGGCGCGAGCGATACATTCCTTACTGCCACCGATCGAAATTATCGCAGGTAATGTCTTTAATTGTGATCCCAACAATGCCGACGAATGGGACGATCGCACTAAAGAAGAATATAGCAGTGGAGAGGTCGCCACGGAAGTTATCCGGGCCCCTTTCGTGCAGATTCCCCTGGGAGTCACCGAGGATCGTTTATTGGGTTCCGTCGATGTGGAAGAATCGGTGAAACAGGGGGAACCAGTCTTTCAACCCGGTTTATTAGCCAGCGCCCATCGGGGAATTCTCTACATCGATGAAATTAATCTACTCGATGACCAAATTGCTAACCAATTACTCACAGTTTTAAGCGAAGGACGTAACCAAATCGAACGGGAAGGCATCAGTTTTCAACATCCCTGTAAACCAATCCTGATCGCTACTTATAACCCAGAAGAAGGGGATTTACGAACCCATTTATTAGATAGAATTGCCATTGCGCTTTCCGCCGATGGTGTCCTTAGTTTAGACCAACGAGTAACCGCCGTCAATCAGGCGATCGAGTATGCTGTTTCTCCCACCGCTTTTATCGCCCAATATGCCCAAGAAATCGATGATCTAAAAACCGAAATTATCCTAGCCAGGGAATGGTTAAAAGAGGTAAAAATTAAACCCGAACAAATTAGTTATCTAGTCGAAGAAGCGGTGCGCGGTAGGGTAGAAGGTCATCGCGCCGAGATTTTTGCCGTGAGAGTAGCCAAGGCCGCCGCCGCTTTAGAAGGTCGGGATTTAGTCAGTGCCGATGACTTAAAAAGAGCCGTCGAATTAGTTATTGTACCTCGATCGCTGATTACGCCACCACCCCCGGAACAGGAACAACAGCCACCGCCACCACCGCCACCACCGGAACCGCCCCAAGACGAAAACCAGCAGGAACAGGAAGAAAAAGAGGAGGAGAAAGAGGAGGAAAAAGAACCGGAACAGCCGGATAATCTGCCAGAAGAATTTGTTTTCGACCCGGAAGGGGTTTTACTGGATCCCAGTGTGCTGTATTTCGCCCAGATGGCCCAGCGTCAGGGGAAATCGGGGGCGCGTAACCTGATTTTCTCGGAAGATAGGGGACGTTATATTAAGCCAATGTTACCCCGGGGCAAGGTGAAAAGAGTCGCCGTCGATGCCACTCTCCGGGCGGCCGCACCCTATCAAAAAGCCCGTCGCTTAAGAAATCCCGAACGTCATGTGATTATAGAAGAAGGGGATCTGCGCTCAAAACGGCTGGCCCGCAAGGCCGGTTCTTTAATTGTCTTTGTGGTTGATGCCTCCGGTTCCATGGCTCTGAATCGGATGCAGTCGGCCAAAGGTGCGGTTATGCGTCTGTTAACGGAAGCTTACGAAAATCGCGACCAGATTGCCCTGATTCCTTTCCGGGGTGAGCGAGCAGATGTACTACTACCGCCGACCAAATCGATTACCCTAGCGAAAAAACGTCTAGAAACCCTGCCCTGTGGTGGCGGTTCCCCCTTAGCTCACGGTTTAACCCAAGGGGTTCATGTGGGGATGAATGCCCGTTTATCGGGGGATATCGGTCAAGTGGTGATTGTGGCGATTACCGACGGTAGAAGTAATATTCCTTTGGCGAAATCTTTAGGCGAACCGATTCCGGAGGGTGAAAAACCCGATATTAAGGCAGAACTGCTCGATATTGCCGCTAAAATTCGCTCTTTAGGCATTAAACTGCTGGTTATCGATACAGAGAAAAAATTCGTCTCCACTGGTTTTGCCAAAGAATTAGCCCTAAAAGCTGGGGGTAAATATTATCATCTACCCCGGGCCACGGAACAAGCGATCGCATCTATGGCGCGAGGGGCAATTGCGGGACTGTAGCTAGTGGTTAGGGGGTGCAGATCATTTTTGTCAATCTACCATCCCCACCCTAGCTTTAAGCCCTACCCTGTCAGGGTTTTAGACTATTATTGGGCTAGAAACAAATCGCACCCCCAAATGCGAGATGCTTGCACGCAGTTTTTCATACATTTGTATTAATTGAAAAGTTACCGATAATTTCTCGGCGGTGGATATTTCTGTAATCTTGAGATAAACGCCTAAAAATTGGCTATTGACTTGAATTTTGCTGATTTTCTGTTTTTTTTGGTCTGGTGTGGCAGAATCTAGAAAAACTTAACAATAATCAGCAATCAGCGAGAGATATACTACAAACAAACATGAGCAAGTTTTAATTAAGATAACTATGAGCTTTCGATTTGGCAAAATCTTGATAGCAGGGGTATTAGCGACACTTTTGCTAGTAACTTCCTGTGCTAAAGCTCCCTCGCAATTTGACCGAGCGCAACAGGAAAGTACCGCTCGCGGGGCGGCGGCAGTGGTGAAAGAATCCACCTCTGGCGGCAGTTTTAATCGGTTTTTCCCGCCTTCTGGGGGAGGATACGAGCGCGTCTATACCCAGGAGAAAAAAGGCTTTGCTGAGGCAAAACTGAAGCAAGATGGCAAAGTTCTGGCTATGTTAGCCATATCTGACATTAGCAATAATCCCGCCGCAGCCAATAAATTCCAAGACAGTCAAACCACAATCAAAGGTTTTCCCTCTATCGAACAGGGTGCAACCGCCAGCTCCGTTTTAGTCAATAATCGCTATCAAGTCAAGGTTTTATCGCGGGATACGGATTTTGATGCCAGCGATCGCCAAGCTTGGTTGGCTAAGTTCGATTTAGATGGTTTAGCAAAATTAAAGTAAGGAGACATCCGTGAGTAAGCCAATTTTTGAACTGGTGGACAAATTACCGACGAATAATCTCACCGTCAAAGTTCTCAAAACCCTTGATTATGTGGTGCCGGGAGAGTGGGATAACCTAGTCGGGTTTAAAAATACGATTATCAAAGTCACCGGCGAAACCGACGAAAGCATGATCCAACAGATTGGCGATCGAGCCGTTTGGTTGTTTAATGATAAATCCCAGGGCTATCAACGGGCGCTCTGGCTCTACCAAACCATCGACAGCGCCGATAATGCCCTAGCCACCGCCTCTCTTGCTAATGCCGTCGGTGGTAAAATTCCCCTCATGGGCGGTTTAATCGAAAGATTAACCCCTGCCCCCGAAAAAGCGCAAACCATCGATCTAACCTTGAAATTAGTGACCGAATTAGTCGCTTTTTGTCAAATTAATGGCATTCCGGGGGATAGTATCGGGGATTTCGTCACTTCTCTGGGAGATTATAGCGGCGAATCCCTGATGCGGATGGCGGCGTTAGTTTGTTTGGATGGTTTGATTCCTCTGGGGGGCAGTTTTATCCGCAAAGTGGAATCCACCCTCAGCATTCTCCACCCAGAAGACTTAGAATCTAACTCTACTTTCGGCAGTATTAAAGAATTGATTCCGGGGGGAAATACTGCCAGAAAATTAGACTTTATCGGTCAAAGTTTCGACTCGACTAAAGGTTGGATGAGTAGTTTTGTCAGCGATCGCGATTTGAGCCAGCAGGGATTATTGAGCAAAATTCAGGGATTTATCGACTTTTCTGCCGATAAATTGGTGTATGTTGGGGCATTTCTCGATATGACGACTAATTACTATGAACATACCGGCATTCAAACCCTGGCTCGTCGTTTAATCGAAAGAGCCGTGGCGGAAATTTAACTGCAAGACTCTGAAACAAGCGAAGAAAAAGCTCTAGAAAAAGTTTAGGCTCTTCTAGGTTCTGTGTGATCAGTTTAACTTACTATATGATCGATCGATCTTTGTGTCCTTTGTGTCTTTGTGGTTCGTTCCACCCCCTCGCTCTTGAGAAATGTATCTTAGAATACATTTTACCCACCAAACCTAGGAGAGCCGTGCTTACTTCAGCTATCAAAAAGCAGCGCGTGAAATGCCCGCACAAAATGGAGCGATCAAACAACCCCGATAAATTTTCCTGTCCCCAACCTGATATGATCGAAATTGGCGATCTTACGATTAAGACCAATGCAAAATTTTCCTATCTCTAAACCCCAATGATTTAGGGCTTTTTTGCTTGGGAATTTGTCGTTAAGGACAGCAGCATCAGCTTATTTTTTATCTTTAGCCCCGCCTATCTAACCGCTCATGTCTATTGAAGAAGCTTTGAAACTCCTAAAAGAATATGGATGTATTAAACTAAAAATTGCCCAATCTCCTGAAGAAGAAGAAGCTCTAAGACAGGCAATTTTATTGGTTAACCAAGGTTCGGAATCAATTAATTTAGGTATCTGTGCCGATAACAATGAAGAGGGATTTAAAGCTCTGAAAGGTTATCTACAAGCCCTAGGATACCCCCTGCCTAATAGTCTCCCAGAAGACCAGCCAGAACAGGGAGCGGTGTATATTAAATATAATACCCAAAGACAAGCTTCCTATCTCGATTCTTATACGGGAACCTATCGCGGTGTCCTGGTTTCTTGTCAATCAGAAAATGATCAATTAGTCGGTACTTATGGTCACTTTCCCCTCGATTTATTCTCTTAAGAGGGAGAGTTTTGGGCTTATTTAAGCTATTAACAATCATCGGCACCCCCCTAATCAAGGGGGGATTAAGGGGGGATCAAAGACCAAATCTATTGAATTCTTAACTTTTTACCTGAAAAAAATATGTATTTGTTAATTCCAGCAGCGGGAATGGGTAAACGGATGGGCAGCGATCGCAACAAGTTACTGCTCACCCTGCACGGAAAACCGCTCCTCGCTTGGACTTTGCTGGCTGCCATGCAATCCAGGGCAATTATCTGGATTGGCATCATGGCACAACCGGAAGACTTTGAGGAGATCCGAGAAATTATAACCGCCATAAATGCCCTTAAACCCGTGCAAATCATCCAAGGAGGCGAAACCAGACAAAAATCAGTTTACAATGGCTTACAAGCCCTGCCAGAGGGGGCTGAGACGGTTTTAATTCACGATGGGGCGCGATGTTTAGCCACCCCCGAATTATTCGATCGCTGTGCTGTCGCTTTAGCCACTTGTCAGGGTTTCATAGCGGCGGTTCCGGTGAAAGATACGATTAAAATTGTCGATAGCAAGGGTTGGATTAAGGATACACCCGATCGATCTCGGTTGTGGGCGGCCCAAACGCCCCAGGGTTTTCAGGTAAAATTATTAAAAGAATGTCATGAACAGGGCCGAAAATTAGCTTGGGAAGTCACCGACGATGCCGCCTTATTAGAAAAATGTGGTTTTCCCGTCAAAATTGTCGTCGGTGAAGAAACTAACTTAAAAATTACTACCCCCGGAGATCTGGCAATTGCCGAATATATTTTAAGTCAACGTTTATAATTTTTCATCTACTTTAACGCCGTCCGGTTTAACAATACGAGCGGGAATACCCACCACCACGCAATTAGGTGGAATATCCTTGACTAGCACTGAATTTGCGCCCACGGTGACATTATCGCCGATGGTAATATTTCCCAAGACTTTAGCGCCGGCGGTAATCCTGACATTATTGCCAATTTTGGGGCGACCGCTTTTATCTTTATAGCCAAAGACCGATTTTGTCCACAATGTAGGGGCGAACTGCGTTCGCCCAAAAGGTACATTATCAAAGCGCAAGTCCCTTATTTATGACAATGAAGTAACTATACTTTAGACGTTCATAATCTGAGATTTATTAAACTTCTGAAATCGTAGAGTCAGCAAGGAATCCAGTTCTTTTTTATGTTTCAGATGGGCATCATTCAGACATTCATAAATGGCTGAAGAAAAGTCAGAAAAGTTTTCATAATATTTACCATGTAAACATTTCTTTTTGACAAATTTCCACAGCCTTTCAATTAAATTTAGATTAGGCGAATAAGACGGCAGATAGAGTAGCTCTATTGACAAAGAAAGAGCCAATTCTTCAACAATTTTACATTTCTGATAGCGGGCATTATCTAAGACTAGAGTGATGGGAATCATTAGTCCTAAAGCAGCTATTTTTTCAAGAAGTTCACAGACTTGAGTTGCCGTAATATAAGTGTCATTAGTAACTAGAATAACTTCATGAGTTATTGCATTTAATGCTCCTAAAACATTGAAGCGTTTACGCCCGCTCGGTGACTTAATAAAAAGTCTCTCAAAACACCAAACAAAACCGAGAAATGCTCCCATGACGAAGTGAGCGGCATCAACAAAAAAAACAGCCCTTTTTCCTTCTTTAGCCTCATTTAGTCTGGGTTCTAGCTTTTTTTCTTTGTAGTCTTCTTGTTCATCTGGGTCAGCTTTAGAAGGAAGAGAACCTATTTTTAAACATTTCATTCCCAAGGATTTTAAGAATTTCCTCACTTGGGTAGGACTTCGTTTTATCCCTGTCAATTCTTCTATTCTATATACAGCTTCATTTATTGTGGCTGGTGGATTTTTCTCGAAATATTTTTTGAGTGTTTCTCTTTGAGACTCTAATTCACTTTTAGGGCGATAGAAGTTGATTTCTTTTAATTTTTCTATTCCGCCCTCTTGATAATCTCGAAGATAGGTTAATAAGGTATTTGGCGAGATTCCTGCTAACTGACAAATTTTTTTGTGCGGTATCTTTTGGCTTTTTAACCAGAGAACTTCCATCTTCAGTTGAACCCGGGGATGAGGATGATGAAATCTTTCATAATACAGTGAGTTCTTTTCTTCTTCCGTGAATTCTAGGTTAATCATGTTTTTAATGAGTGCTTTGCTTCTAATTATGACTCTTGAACTATATTATTGCGCCAATTCAAAAATGAAACGCATCAACCTCAAGAGTTGACAAAGAAAGGCTCATCAGGTACTGTCTGATCATTAACAAAAACAAATCAGACCCAAAATGAGCCACCAACATCTTAACATAGAACAAAGAAACTTGCTCTACCAACTTAGTCAGGAGGGAAATTTATCTCAACGGCAAATGGCCGTCTGGCTCGGATGTCATCAAAGCACAATATCACGGGAATTAAAAAGGAATCAAAGTTCCCTTGGCTGCTATCTACCTGACACAGCACAAGCTCAAAGCGAGACAAGGCGAAAAAATGCCAAACAACCCTTTAAAAATGTCAGCGAGTCAGCCTTAGAGTTGGTCAAAGAAGGATTGAAAGATTATCATAGTCCCGAACAAATAGCAGGTCGTCTGAAAAAAGCTGGTCAAGAATCGCTCAGTCATGAAACCATCTATCAAATGATCTATCAGAACTATCACGGATGTGGAGAGTACCAGAAATATTTACGCCTGGGGCTTTGTCAAAGAAAGAGTCGAGGCGGAGCAAAAAGTAAGCGTGGAGGGATTCCAGGGCGTGTAGATATCAGCGAGCGACCAGTAATTGCTGACCAGAAAACTGAAATCGGTCATTGGGAAAGTGACACAATGATTGGAGGCAATCATCTAGGAGTTCTCGTTACTCATGTAGATAAAGCCTCGAAATTTTTAGTAGCAGGATTAGCCAAAAACAAAACCGCATCGGAAATCAATAGAGTCACAGAAAAACTTTTTCAAGAGATTCACCCTGACAAAAGAAAAACCTTTACTTGTGACAAGGTTAAAGAATTTTGTGGACATCAAGAGTTGAGTCAGAAACTAGGAGCAGATTTTTATTTTGCTACTCCTTATCATTCGTGGGAGAGGGGATTAAACGAGCATACCAATGGACTGTTAAGACAATTTTTCCCTAAGGGAACGAATTTTAAAATCGTTAAGCCAGAGGAGGTGGAAAGAGCCGTAAACTTGATTAACAATCGTCCTCGAAAATGTCTTGACTATCGTACCCCGAATGAGGTATTCTATAAAGGTAGATCAGACAGTGATGCAATTCAGACTTGAATTGGCCTTGTCTTTGAGTAAAAAATGCAAGTTATAACCGTGCAAAGTATAGAAGTGGCTACTAGGCAAGGCTACGAGCTTTATGATCATAATAAATAGCTGCTCAAAAAACCCGAAAACCCCATAGGAGTTTAGCAAATGCCTAACGAAACTGTAACTTATTCCCTAGAAGCTATCCTGACAAGGATTGAGAGTAAAATCGATAAAATCGATGAACGTCTCACAAAATTAGAAATCGGACAGGCCGAACTCAAAGCCGAGTTAAAGGGCGATATTAAAGTATTAGACGAGAAAATCGAGGGGTTAACGGCACGGGTTGGTTATCAGGAATTTACCAACCGGGGGATTCTCATCGCTTTGGTGGTGGCCGTCTTGGGAGGTGCTGCTAAACTTTTTGGTTTTTTCCCCAATCCCTAGAACTGGCTCCTAGGCAAGGCTACGAGCTTTATAATCATAATAAATGGCCGCTCAAAAAACCCGAAAACGCCATAGGAGTTTAGCAAATGTCTAACGAAACTGTAACTTATTCCCTAGAAGCTGTCCTAACTAGGATTGAGAGTAAAATCGACTCCCTGGAAAAACGGATGGATGAGAAAATCGACTCCCTAGAAAAACGGATGGATGAGAGATTTGACAAGGTAGAGGACCGGCTAACCAAAGTAGAAATCGGACAGGCCGAACTCAAAGCCGAGTTAAAAGGAGATATTAAAGTATTAGACGAGAAAATCGAGGGATTAACTACACGGGTTGGTTATCAGGAATTTACCAACCGGGGGATTCTGATAGCTTTGGTGGTGGCCGTCCTGGGAGGTGCTGCTAAACTTTTTGGTTTTTTCCCCAATCCCTAGAACTGGCTCCTAGGCAAGGCTACGAGCTTTATAATCATAATAAATGGCCGCTCAAAAAACCCGAAAACGCCATAGGAGTTTAGCAAATGTCTAACGAAACTGTAACTTATTCCCTAGAAGCTGTCCTAACTAGGATTGAGAGTAAAATCGACTCCCTGGAAAAACGGATGGATGAGAAAATCGACTCCCTGGAAAAACGGATGGATGGGAGATTTGACAAAGTAGATGAGAGATTTGACAAAGTAGATGAGAGATTTGACAAGGTAGAGGACCGGCTAACCAAAGTAGAAATCGGACAGGCCGAACTCAAAGCAGAGTTAAAAGGCGATATTAAAGTATTAGACGAGAAAATCGAGGGATTAACTACACGGGTTGGTTATCAGGAATTTACCAACCGGGGGATTCTCATCGCTTTGGTGGTGGCCGTCCTGGGAGGTGCTGCTAAACTTTTTGGTTTTTTCCCCAATCCCTAGAACTGGCTCCTAGGCAAGGCTAGAGGCCTTATGATCATAATAAATGGCCGCTCAAAAACCCGAAAACGCCATAGGAGTATAGCAAATGTCTAACGAAACTGTAACTTATTCCCTAGAAGCTGTCCTAACTAGGATTGAGAGTAAAATCGACTCCCTGGAAAAACGGATGGATGAGAAAATCGACTCCCTGGAAAAACGGATGGATGAGAAAATCGACTCCCTGGAAAAACGGATGGATGGGAGATTTGACAAAGTAGATGAGAGATTTGACAAGGTAGAGGACCGGCTAACCAAAGTAGAAATCGGACAGGCCGAACTCAAAGCAGAGTTAAAAGGCGATATTAAAGTATTAGACGAGAAAATCGAGGGATTAACTACACGGGTTGGTTATCAGGAATTTACCAACCGGGGGATTCTCATCGCTTTGGTGGTGGCCGTCCTGGGAGGTGCTGCTAAACTTTTTGGTTTTTTCCCCAATCCCTAGAACTGGCTCCTAGGCAAGGCTAGAGGCCTTATGATCATAATAAATGGCCACTCAAAAACCCGAAAACGCCATAGGAGTATAGCAAAATGTCTAACGAAACTGTAACTTATTCCCTAGAAGCTGTCCTAACTAGGATTGAGAGTAAAATCGACTCCCTGGAAAAACGGATGGATGGGAGATTTGACAAAGTAGATGAGAGATTTGACAAAGTAGATGAGAGATTTGACAAGGTAGAGGACCGGCTAACCAAAGTAGAAATCGGACAGGCCGAACTCAAAGCAGAGTTAAAAGGCGATATTAAGGTATTAGACGAGAAAATCGAGGGGTTAAAGGGAGAGTTAAAAGGCGATATTAAGGTATTAGACGAGAAAATCGAGGGATTAACTACACGGGTTGGTTATCAGGAATTTACCAACCGGGGGATTCTCATCGCTTTGGTGGTGGCCGTCCTGGGAGGTGCCGCTAAACTTTTTGGTTTTTTCCCCAATCCCTAGAACTGGCTCCCAGAAACGACAGCAACCCACTTCCCCAAATTCCCAAAAAAATTTTTTCCGACAGTGATAGGTTTTCTCAAACAAGTGGGTAAGTTGTTTATAGAGAACAAAAAACACCCACTCGAGGAGATAGCCATGAACTCTACCTTTAAATTCAAACTCATCGAAGCTCTCAACAAAAAGAACGCTAACAAAGGTTTCACCCTCATCGAACTCCTAGTTGTTGTTATCATGATCGGTGTACTCGCCGCCATCTCTTTCCCCATCCTCACCCGTCAGGTAGGCAGAGCCAGACAAGTTGAAGCTCGCAACAATCTCGGTATCGTTAACCGCGCTCAACAAGCCTTCCGCCTGGAAAGCCCCACCTTTGCCCCCGTAGCTAACCTGCCTATCAACAACGCCCCTGGTAGTTACTATGATGCCGTTGCAGATGGCACTACTGCCAGTGCTACATTCGCCGCTCACACTATTGCTGCCGGAGGTAACTATACCAACGATATTCCCGACTACTCTTCTGCGGTAGCTCAAACTACCGCAGGTGTGTTCAGTGCAATCATTTGTGAAATGAATACCCCCGCTGATTCAGTTACAGTCCCTAATAATACCGCCACTCTATGTGGGGCCAACAGCCGACGAGTCGGACTATAGATATTTTTTCCAGATTGCCTAAAAGCTGTCTGGCATAATAACCAAAATTTGATACTTAGCGCAAGGTGGCGGGGAAATGTTTTCTTGAAACCTTGCGCTTTTGGTTATTTTGGGGAGAGGATTTTTCAGTAATCAGTTTTTTTTAGCCATTTGGTTTTTTCCCCAATCCCTAGAACTGGCTCCCAGAAACGACAGCAACCCACTTCCCCAAATTCCCCAAAAAATTTGGCTCTCTTATTCTTTGTGTGATAAGTTTAGATTATCTAGAAGCGATCAATCTTTGTGTCCTTTGTGTCTTTGTGGTTCGTTCCAGTTGATTGCCAGCAGGAATGTATCCTATAATACATTTTACCCACCAAACCCAAGAGAGCCAAAATTTTTTCCGACAGTGATAGGTTTTCTCAAACAAGTGGGTAAGTTGTTTATAGAGAACAAAAAACACCCACTCGAGGAGATAGCCATGAACTCTACCTTTAAATTCAAACTCATCGAAGCTCTCAACAAAAAGAACGCTAACAAAGGTTTCACCCTCATCGAACTCCTAGTTGTTGTTATCATGATCGGTGTACTCGCCGCCATCTCTTTCCCCATCCTCACCCGTCAGGTAGGCAGAGCCAGACAAGTTGAAGCTCGCAACAATCTCGGTATCGTTAACCGCGCTCAACAAGCCTTCCGCCTGGAAAGCCCCACCTTTGCCCCCGTAGCTAACCTGCCTATCAACAACGCCCCTGGTAGTTACTATGATGCCGTTGCAGATGGCACTACTGCCAGTGCTACATTCGCCGCTCACACTATTGCTGCCGGAGGTAACTATACCAACGATATTCCCGACTACTCTTCTGCGGTAGCTCAAACTACCGCAGGTGTGTTCAGTGCAATCATTTGTGAAATGAATACCCCCGCTGATTCAGTTACAGTCCCTAATAATACCGCCACTCTATGTGGGACCAACAGCCGACAAGTCGGACAATAGATATTTTTTCCAGATTGCCTAAAAGCTGTCTGGCATAATAACCAAAATTTGATACTTAGCGCAAAGTGGCGGGGAAATCTTCTCTTGAAACCTTTCGCTTTTGATTATTTTGGGGAGAGGATTTTTGGGTCTTCTGGACATTGGGTGAAAAATGTTTCTGTCACCTTTGGACGAACCCAGTTTGTGCCTACATTGTGGAAAAAATCCGTTACTGTAGGGACGCAAGGAACCTGCGCCCTCCGATAGATAAAATTTGCTTATCATCGAAAGTACGGGATACCCTGATTATTGACCTTTATTTCAAGCTAAGTAGGTAGGCGTTAAAAATTATCAGATGCCCCCCTTATCAAGGCTGTCCTTTAGTCACATCTTTCTTAACATTTCAAACCTTTGTAGCACAAGGCTTTCAAGACTCGGTTAACAATTTGTAATATTCCTTGTTGACACCCTTACAAAACAAAGAAAAAACTGAAATCAAGTCAGGATAAGGGTTGGAGTGCTTACTGCAAAAATTGTTAAGAAAGATCCCTATAAGGGATAGCTTATCAAGGGGGGACTAAGGGGGGATCCGCACCCCCCTTATCAAGGGGGTATTAAGGGGGGACTAAGGGGGGATCAAGGGGGGACTAAGGGTAGGGCTGTTTCATTCTCCCATCAGAATATCAAAAGTAAAAGCGATCACTATCAGGTAAAATGAGGAGTGACCGCCAACCTTTCAAATATATGTTGAGCTTAATAGAAAAACTAAAACAAGTCAAGGACTTTCGGAAAGATAAAGGAAAAAGACACCCTTTATGGATAGTATTAGTAGTAATAATACTGGGAACAATGCTAGGATACTCAGGTTATAGAGAGCTAGGAGAGTTTGCTAAAAATAATCGGCACAGGCTGAGTAAAGAATTTAACATAATTCCAGAAAGAGTCCCATCCTATTCAACAATTATAAGGGTAATGATGGGAGTTGAGTGGCAGAGTTTGTTAAAAATATTTAATGAATAGGCATTACAAGAATATGGACAAAGAGATGATATAAATTGGCTAGATATAGATGGAAAAAGTCTCAAAAACACCCTAAAGAATCCTAACAATGAACAACAAAATTTTATTATGTTTGTCTCATTGTTTAGTCAAGAAAGTGGATTAGTATTACACTTAAAAAGAATTGAAAACAAAAAAGGGTCTGAAATCGACGAAGGTCAAGCTATAATTGAGAATTGCTCTCTCCAAAATAAAGTTTTTACTGGCGATGCTTTACACTGTCAGAAAAAAACAATCAGCTTAATAGCCAAGAGTAAAAATGATTATGTTATCACCGTTAAAGGAAATCAGAAAAATCTTTATCAGCGAATACAAGACCTGAGTAATTCCTCAAAGCCAGAAAGTTGCTTTCTTGAACAAGATAATAGTCATGGACGAAAAATATCAAGAAAAATAGAAGTTTTTAAAGTTAGAAAAAATGAAAGACAAGGGTTTGAAAATCTGCGAAGAGTTATTAAAGTAGAAAGAAAGGGTAGTCGCGGGGATAAAACCTATGAAGAAACAGCTTACTATATCAGTAGCCTAACCGAATCCGCTCAAGTATTTGCTAAAATTATTCGAGGACACTGGAAAATAGAAAATCAGTTACATTGGGTAAAAGATGTAATTTTTGAGGAAGATAAAAGCGAGATAAGTGATTTTCAAGCGGCAAGCAATTGGTCAATTCTCACAACCATAGGATTGAATCTTTTCAGAGGTTTGGGTTTTCTCTCAATAACAGAGGGACAGAGGTGGTTAGCTGAACGTTGGGAAAAACTGATAGTTTTATCGACGTAAGAAGCAGAAAAATTAGCTAAATTAACAGGATGTACTCTCAGACAATTTCAAGAGAGATAGGCTTTTAGTGGCTTGGGAACAGGCTTTATCAATCTATTCATAATAAATATTGGCAGAAGATTAAAGATTAGTTATTATGACTAACTCTTCTGATTAGAAAAAGATAAACTTGAGAATCCTCGATCAAATTTATTGACTCAAAATCAGCTATACTTAATTTAAATGAATCAACCCTACCCTTGATAAGGGGGGTGCGGATCACTCCTTGATCCGTAGGGTTGATTCATGAATCAACCCTACCTAATGGGGGTATCTGACAGTTTTTAACAGCTATCCACTTATTATGAATAATGAAACATCTTCAATTACCGACCAAAATGAAAGAGAATACGAAGGTTTAATCGTGTCTCTAGAGGCAAATCAAGAGAGATTAAATATATTAATTTGTGTGTGTGATCAGGAAAAATTGCGAGAAGAAATCATTGATCGCTATAGCAAAGAATTAGAACCAGTAATCCCTTGTTATCGGATTGATTTAGATCAAAAAGAACCGAATTTAAGAGCAGCAATTGCTAGTTTAGTCTCCAGAAAACCAGAGTTATTACAAAGCAAAAATGCCGTGATCACAACCACAGGAGTGGAAAAATTACACTCGATCGAATGGCAACGGGAAAAATCGGAACTAGATAAATTTTTTGGTTATCTGCAATGGACAAGGGAAGGACTGCGAGAATTTCCCTATTCTATCGTTCTTTGGGTAACAAGCACAGTGGAGGTAAATTTACGCAAAAAGTCCCCCGATTTTTGGAGTTGGAGAAAAGGAGTTTTTCGCTTTATTTCTCCTCCAAGTAACTTTTTACCTTGTCAGGAATTTTTACCAATTTTACAATCTTTTGACGAAATTACTATAGATAAAGATATTCCTTTAATCTCTAAGGAAGACTTGTTAGAACTAATCGAGCAAATCGAGGTAAATAAAGGCAAAAAAGAGCCAAGACTAGCGAGTTTATATGCCAGTTTAGCTAAGATTTATAACCTTCGTTTATTAAATCTGCCATTGTCAGATTATCGTCAGGAACAACAGCTTGCGATCGAGTATTATCAAAAGGCGATCGATTTACAAAAAGAGTTAAATCTAGAACTTGATTTAGTTGCGAGTCTCGACTCATTAGCAGGTATTTACTATTTTCTAGGAGAATACCAAAAAGCGATCGAGTTTTATCAACAGTCCTTAGCAATCTTTCAGAAAAGCGGAGATCGCTGGAGAGAAGCAGATTCTTACAATAATTTAGGCAATGCTTATCATTCCCTAGGAGAATACCAAAAAGCGATCGAGTTTTATCAACATTCCTTAGCAATCTTTCAGGAAATTGATGATATAAGGGGAGTAGCGTATTGTTACAATAATTTGGGCAATATTTACAATTACCTAGGAGAATACCAAAAAGCGATCGAGTTTCATCAACAGTCTTTAGCGATCAAACGGGAAATCTCTGATATAACAGGAGAAGCTTATTCCTATCTAGGTTTGGGGAATGTTTACGATTCCCTAGGAGAATACCAAAAAGCGATCGAGTTTTATCAAAAGTCCTTAGAAATCTTTCAGGAAATGGAGTATATCATAGGAGAACCAAAGACTCTGTTGAATCTGGGACTTACCTACTATAAACTCAAACGTATATCGGAAGCGAAAGAAGCAATTCTTCAAGCGCGGAAATTATTTCAAGCATTGGGGTTAGCAGGATATGTTCAATATTGTGATCAGGCAATTCGGCAATTATAAACCCGAAAATATCCCTTAATCGTTGCTTTCTTTCTGGGGGTGGTTAAGTTTCCTTTAGTTGTAAATGGGTTAGACATCCCTTATTTTTAACCTGAGTTTTACATCTGCTAATTTCCCCTCATAACTACCCTAAAGTGAGAAATTATAGTAATATTTCTAAGGATTACCAGAAAAGAAAGAGCGCCACGCTGCCGTTCCGATCGCTCCTCCTAAAAGAATAATTAACGTCCAAACTTGATTTTTTTGGGTTCCTTCCACCTTTTCTAGTCTTCTATCCATCCCATCGACTTTCTCAGTTAGTTTTACTTGTCCTAACTCTAGCTTAGTTAGCCGTTCGTCGATCTTATCAAATTTCTGGTTAAAATCCTTCTGTAGGCTGTCAAATTTCTGGTTAACATCTTGTTGCAAGGTGTCGATTTTTTGGTTAAAATCCTTCTGTAGGCTGTCAAATTTCTGGTTAACTTCCTGTTGCAAGGTGTCGATTTTTTGGGTGACATCTCTTTGTAGGGTATCGATTTTTTGGTTAACCTCCTTGATGCTGTCTTTGATTTCCTTGAGTACAGATTCAAGACTATAAGTAACGGTTTCGTTAGACATTTTGGTAACATACTTGGGAGTAATGATAGTACAATAATTTGATTTTAATCCTAAATCTGGTTATTAAAAACTGATTACCTATTGCCTAGTATTTAGTCTTATGGTAATAAGTAGCTGGTTATAATTAAATTAAAAATGGATTTTAGGTTCGATCCCCCCTTAATCCCCCCTTGATAAGGGGGGAGCTGACAACTTTTAACGCCTACCTACTTAAGTTAGGTTTTTTCCTTAGCCAGAATAAAGACGCTGCCCTCGCTGCCGCGGCCGATGCGGAGATCTTCATCGAGATAGGTGATATCGAGCCAACCTTTTTGTTCGCGATTATTGAAGGAAAAATCGAGGGGAGGAAATTTTTTGCCACTTTCGATCGCTTCGATAAATTCTTGGGGAGAATGATAATTGAGAAAACGTTGCAGACCGAGGATCGAGCGCTCAAATTTGACCATAACCCGACGCTCGGAGGTGGGTTCAAAGGTAGCGGCGACGATCACTGCTCCTTCTAACCAAGGTACGCCCGTAATTTCAGCAATATTGTAGAGTTTGGCCTTGTTCAGGTCAAGATATTGATAAATTTGACCCAATTGAAAAAAAGGTAGGCGATCTAGTCCCAGAATGTCGCGGCTGCTGGTGAATAGTAAACGCCAATTGCCCCCTAATAGTTGTTTAACTTCGAGGGGATGAGGATGGGGATTGTGGTCCTCCAATTGTTCGATCGCCGCTAAAATCCGCACGCGGTCGCTTTCCGTGGCCAGGAGTCCGCGATTTCTACCAGCTATCAATTCTAGTAATTTCGCTTTGGCATCCATAGAATCTCCCTCATTTTATAAAGTACCTCGACCCGCCAGGCACTCGATCGAGGTTTTTGGTGGCCCGAAGAGGCCTACCCGCGCCGATGATTTCATGGGTTCAACGGAGTTTTAACCTCGGTGAGCGGCATTTTTAACTGTTGGCCTCACTATTTTAACACGGATTAAATGCCTCGGTTTTAAAACTTTTTCATAACCGCAATTAAGTGATCAAAATAGGGAGTAATTGCGGTTTTTTCTGAGTCGCTAAAATAATCTAAACTGTATTGTTTTAAGGCTTCTAACCCCGAAATCATCGCCCCTAATGGTACTTGTAATTCTTGGTAAAGAAGACGCATATTTTCCAATCCCTCGGCGCTGGTGTAGGGAATCTGCTGTCCGGCGACACCGTAGGTAATACAACGTAAAAAGTTCCAGAAATCACGCCAACAAGCTTCGGCACGGTGGGGTGGATGAAGATCGCCTCCGGGTTGAAAAATGGTGGGAAATTGGTTTAATACAGTCTGACGAGCGTTATCGACGATGCTATTAGCATTATCCCGCAGTTTTCGAGCTTGCTGACTAGAAACCAGTAAATCAGGCTCTAAATTGACGATAGTATCTAAATCACTATCATCGAGATAGCGAGTTTGATCATCCGCTTGTTGCCAAACAGCGATCGCTGCTTGCTGATAGGGCCAATTAGCGAAACTGATGATTTTCGCTTTTGGGATTAATTGCTGGGCGCGCTCACTCAAAGGCATCGATCGCTCTCCGTTGGGTCAGATTAGGCGGTTAAGATCACTTTTAGCATAAATGATCGAAAAATTAGCGATAACTAAAGATTTTTTGCAATCTGCTTGGGAGGATCGCTTACAATAAACAAAAGCTAAGTCATTATATTTTGATCATCATGTCAGTTTTAATAGCGATCGGTGTACTTGCCCTATTAATTGTCGTTCACGAATTAGGTCATTTTGCCGCTGCTCGTTGGCAATCTATCCATGTTAGTCGCTTTTCCATCGGTTTTGGTCCAGCTTTAGCTAAATATCA
The DNA here is from genome assembly GCF_050500245.1 of Microcystis ichthyoblabe FBCC-A1114. Lineage (NCBI taxonomy): Bacteria > Bacillati > Cyanobacteriota > Cyanophyceae > Chroococcales > Microcystaceae > Microcystis > Microcystis ichthyoblabe. The sequence continues at coordinate 757,506 of NZ_CP191408.1, forward strand.
AGGTAAAGAAACAGAATACGCCCTCCGCGCCATTCCTTTAGGGGGTTACGTTGGTTTTCCCGATGACGATCCCGATAGTCAAATTCCCAATAACGATCCTGATTTATTACGCAATCGTCCTGTTTTCGATCGAGCTATCGTCATTAGTGCCGGGGTAATTGCTAATTTAATTTTTGCCTATTTTTTGCTTGTTACCCAAGTCGCTACGGTGGGTTTTCCCCAAATTAACTATCAAGAAGGGGTAATTATTCCAGAGGTTTTCACCTCGGAAAATTCCGTCGCTAAACAAGCGGGAATACAAGCAGGGGATATCGTACTTGCTATCAATGATCAGCCCCTTGGTGCTTCTCAGAATGCCATTATTGACTTCCGTGACATTATTCAATCTTCCCCCGATCAACCCCTAAAATTAACCATCAAACGCCCCACAGAAACTCTCGATTTAATTGTTACTCCGGAATTGGGAAGTGATGGTCAGGGTAAAATTGGGGTGAGATTGGCTCCTAACGGTGAAGAAACTCGCCTGAAAGCCGATAGTTTTGGTCAAGCTTTTAGCTTGGGTGCGGGTGAATTTCAACGATTAACCCTATTAACCGTGCAAGGTTTTGGGCAGTTAGTTAGTAACTTTAAAGACAGTGTTCAACAGGTAGCAGGACCGGTTAAAATTGTCGAATATGGAGCAGCAATCGCTCGTAATGATGCGGGTAATCTTTTTCAATTTGCCGCCCTAATTAGTATTAACTTAGCGGTGATTAATATTCTGCCTTTACCTGCTCTTGATGGTGGTCAGTTGGTATTTTTATTAATCGAGGCTTTAGTAGGTAAACCTCTCCCAACTAAACTGCAAGATAACATCATGCAAACAGGTCTAGTTTTACTCTTAGGATTAGGAGTTTTCTTAATCGTGCGCGACACGGCTAACCTAGCAGTTTTTCAGGATTTATTCCAGTGATGGACTCTCGAAAAAAAACTGAACCTCAACTGCGCGCCCTAGAAATTTTAAGCAACTTAAAGCGATTATATCCAGAGGCAACCTGTAGCTTAAATTATCAAACTCCCGTGCAGTTATTGGTGGCAGTTATTCTCTCGGCACAATGCACTGATGAGCGTGTAAATAAGGTAACTCCTGCTTTATTCGCCCGTTTTCCCGATGCTAAATCCTTAGCTTTTGCCGAGCGAGAGGAGTTAGAAACCCTGATTCGTTCCACGGGATTCTATCGCAATAAAGCTAAAAATATTCAGGGTGCTTGTCAAAAAATCCTCAAGGATTTTCAGGGGGAAGTACCCAAGACAATGGCGGAATTATTAACTTTACCCGGGGTAGCTAGAAAAACCGCTAATGTGGTACTTGCTCACGCTTACGCGATTATTGAGGGGGTGACAGTAGATACCCACGTTAAGCGCTTAAGTAATCGTTTGGGTTTAACTACTAATAACGATCCGGTGAAAATTGAACGGGATTTAATGGCTTTACTACCTCAACCGGATTGGGAAACTTTTTCTATTAGTATTATTTACCACGGCCGGGCAGTTTGTAAAGCGAGAAATCCCGCTTGTTTTTCCTGTCAATTAGCCTCTCTTTGTCCCACAGCAAACAGTAAACAGTAAACAGTAAACTCACACCTGATAACTGGTAACTGAATCACTGATAACTGATAACTGATAACTGATCTGGGGGCTATAATGGGAAAAAATAGCTCATCCATCAATCTTATGAGTCAAGGATCACGGCAAGAAATAAAAACCCAAGCAATAATCCTCGCTACCTTTGTGGCGATTTTTTGGCTGTTAGAGATTTTAGATCAATTTGTTTTTCGGGGCAGTTTAGACAATTTCGGGATTATGCCCCATCAAGTCATCGGATTGCGGGGTATTCTCTTTGCACCTTTCCTACACGGTAACTTTCCCCATCTTATTGCTAATACGGTTCCTTTTCTGATTCTCGGTTGGTTGGTGATGTTACAGGAAACCAGTGACTTTTTTATTGTGACTGGGTTAACTATGCTGGTGGGGGGGTTAGGAGTCTGGTTATTTGCTGCTCCGGGATCCATCCATATCGGGGCAAGTATCTTGATTTTTGGCTATTTAGGTTTTTTATTACTGCGGGGCTATTTCCAGAGAAATATTCCTTCTATACTCTTGTCAATTCTAGTCTTTTTACTCTACGGTGGCACAATTTGGGGCGTTTTGCCTTCCCGTCCGGGGATTTCTTGGCAAGGACATTTATTTGGCTTTCTAGGCGGGGTTTTAGCCGCCAAATTAATCGCCACCGAAAAGAAACATTATTCCTAAATGGGGGAACCTTCTATCTCGCTACATACTTCGTAAAAATCGGTGACAGGCGGTTTTGCAAATAGAGGAGCCATGGATTTCAGCAATAATTCATGGTCTTCGCTTTTATTTGCCTCCATATCATCGATTTTATCCCAGATGATTACGGCAATTCCTTCATCGGTTCCGGGTTTTTGCAACAGAAAAGCCCCCTGGAATCCCGTAGAATAGGTGGAAACGGCTTTTTCGTAGAGTTTTTGGGCCTCGGAAAAACACCCCGGTTTAAATTCACCAATAGCCACATAGGCATATTTATGTTTGAGAAAATCGAGAAATTCTGGCATGGCAATGAGGGGAAATGGAATAAATCTTTCTTTCTATTCTCATTAAAACTTAGATCGATCGCTCTCCCCGCCCCATCGACATATTTTTTTAACTAAGCTTCCCCAATTGTCTCTTTTTTTGTTAGCTTATATGTAGTCGTTATGAGTTTGTATAAGTTCTATGATCAAAATCGTTGGTATTAATGGCAGTTTACGCAGCGGATCCTATAGTGCGATGGCGTTAGAAGTTGCTATCAGTCGAGTACAGGGGTTAGGGGTAGAAACGGAGATAATTGACCTGAGAAAACTCTCTTTACCCTTCTGTAACGGGGGAGATGACTATTCTGACTATCCCGATGTGGCCAAAATGCAGCAAACGGTTAAATCGGCAGCGGGATTAATTTTGGCGACACCGGAATATCATGGCAGTGTCAGTGGTGTGATGAAGAATGCCTTAGATTTAATGAGTTTTGAGGAGTTATCGGGAAAGGTTGCCGGGTTAATCAGTGTTTTAGGCGGCCAATCCAATAGTAACGCCCTCAATGATTTAAGAATCATTCTCCGTTGGGTTCATGCTTGGGTAATTCCCGAACAAATTAGCTTAGGACAAGCGTGGAAAGTCTTCAACGAAGAAGGAAAAATCCTTGACGAGAAGCTTTCCCAACGTTTTGACGCTTTTGCTGAAAGTTTAGTCGATAATACGCGTAAACTCAAAGGGATCTAGTAATATCGATGGTGATTTTACCGGTGAAATGGGGAATTGGGGCGGCGGGTTTCGATAATTGTACTCTTACCTGTCGCACTCGATCGAGTTGTAGAATATCCTCAGCGATGACTGTGGCCAATTTTTCCACTAGGGCAAATTTGCCGGTTTCAATCTGGTGTTTGACAATTTCGATCGCCTGTCGATAATCTAGGGTATCTTCAATTGCGTCACTTTTGCCAGCAATGCTGATATCAACTTCGAGGGATAAATCTACCTCAAACCATTGACCTAAAACCTGTTCTTCAGCCAGATATCCTGTGTAACCGTAGGCACGAATTCCTGTAACGTGAATAGTATCCATAGATAGTTAAATTAAAAAACTGGTAGCGTTGGTCACAAATTGACGAGAAACTCTATAAGTAAAAAGCAATCTCGGAGTCTCGGAGTCTCCTCAAGCATTTTTACATTTTTGCAAAGGAATGTTAAGTTTTAGGGTATTGAATGAGTAACCTTGATAGCCATGGCTCCTAAAATAGCAGGGATTATCTGTACCCACAACCGCGATCACTACCTAGAAGGAGCGATCGATAGTCTTTTGGCGCAAACCTGCCCAGATTGTGAGATTTTAGTGGTTGATAACGCATCTACCGATAAAACCCGTCAAGTGGCCGAGTCGCGTCTGGGAGATGGGCGGCTAAAATATGTTTACGAACCTATTTTAGGGCTATCTACCGCCAGAAATCGCGGAGCGAAGGAAACTAGAGCGCCGATTTTAGCTTATTTGGATGACGATGCGATCGCTAGTCCTCAATGGTTGCAAATTCTGTTAAATGCCTACGAAAATAACGAAAAACTGGCAGTAGCAGGGGGAAAAGTCACTCTTATTTGGCCGCAAGGCTACAGTCAACCCAATTGGTTATCCGATCAGTTAGCAGGGGGTTTAGGGGCTTTCGATTTGGGCGACAATGTGGTATATATCAGCCAAGCGAATTTAACTCCGCGAGGGGTTAATTACTCAATTCGGCGAGATTTCTTGGGTAAGATTGGCGGTTTTGACCCTAATTTGGGAAGAATTGGCAAAAAACTTCTCTCTAACGAAGAATTATACACTACAGAACTGGCACTGGCCCAGGGATGGCAAGTGGGCTATTTTCCCGCAGCATTGGTGGAACACAATGTGGCCCCAGAAAGAATCAATCGTCAATGGTTTATGAGTCGCAGTTGGTGGCAAGGCATCAGCGAACACTACCGGGAAGAAGTGGCAGGAAGGACGGGATTGGCTCAATTTGGGCGAGGAGGTGAGCGTTTGGTGAGAGGATTGGTTAAATCTGTCAAATTTATCAATGATCCTGCTAAAAGCTTTGATAATCTGCTCTATGCCTATGGACAAATCGGTTATTTAAGCGAAGCCACCAAGGCCATGTTAACCCCTCAAAAGTAAATTATTGTAAATAAATGGGTAAAAAAGCCTTAATTTGTGGTATATCAGGGCAGGATGGAGCCTACCTAGCCGAATTACTGTTAAAAGCAGGCTATACGGTTTCTGGCACCTCCCGGGATGCTCAGATGTCCTCTTTTAGTAACCTGAAACGTTTGGGAATCAAGGAACAGGTAAAACTAGAATCAATGTCACTGAATGACTTTCGCAGTGTCCTACAGGTGTTAATTAAAATTCAGCCGGATGAGGTCTATAATTTGGCTGGACAAAGTTCTGTGGGTTTATCTTTTGAGCAGCCAGTGGAAACCTTAGAAAGTATTGCCACTGGAACCTTAAATCTCTTAGAAGCAATTCGATTTACCAGAGCAAAAATTAAATTATATAATGCCGGATCGAGTGAATGTTTCGGGGATATCGGCGATAATTCTGCCGACGAAAATACCCCTTTTCGTCCTCGCAGTCCCTACGCTGTGGCCAAATCGGCGGCTTTTTGGGAAGTGGCTAATTATCGAGAAGCCTACGGAATTTTTGCCTGTTCAGGCATACTTTTTAATCATGAATCTCCCCTGCGTCCCGAGCGCTTTGTTACCCAAAAAATTATCGCTGCCGTGGCTAGAATTGCTTGGGGAAGTACCGAGACTTTACACTTAGGAAATATGGATATTCAAAGGGATTGGGGTTGGGCGCCAGAGTACGTTGAAGCGATGTATTTAATGCTGCAACAGGAGCAACCCGATGATTACGTCATTGCCACGGGAGAAAGTTCAAAACTGGAGGATTTTGTCGCCACAGCTTTTGCTACTGTTGGTTTAAATTGGCAAGATCATGTAATTTCCGATCGAAGTTTATTAAGACCAACAGATTTAGCCATTAGTCGCGGTAATCCCCGCAAAGCTAAGGAGAAATTAGGTTGGCAAGCACGATACAAAATGACCGATATTGTCCGCATGATGGTAGAAAATCGTTTAGAGAAATAGCTATGAATATCTTAATGATTAGTTCCACCTTTCTCTATCCACCTAGCAAAGGAGGAACTCAGGGCAGAACTTTTAATTTACTCAAGTATCTCAGCAAAAATCATGATATTACTGTCATCGTTCAGTCTAATGCTGATGTTAGGGATGAGGAGGTAGATAAGTTAGGTAAATTTGTTAGTGAATTGGTAGTTTTTACCCGTCCTCGATATGCCAAAACTGGAATAATTGCTAAACTCCAAAGATTAGCTCAATTGCTGCAACAAGAGATGCAAAACTGGATAGATAGGGCAGTTAAGAGTCAAAAATTCTCAGTAATTACCAGTGAACATAGTGTTAATGAAATTTATATTCGTCCCCAAGGACAAATTACTTACCCCGATACTACTTTAACTCTAGTCGGTGGTAATCCATCCCTAGAAGTGCAAGAATTAACTAAGTTAAAAGGAGTAATTGTAACGAGACAAGTACCATTAATGACCACCTATCTTTATCAGGCAACTGTGGTGGTTATTCCCCTAAGAACAGGTTTTGGAATGAATTTCAAAACCCTAGAGTTCATGGCTTCTGGGGTGCCAGTGGTAGCCAGCGATCGAGGTTTAGAAGGATTAACAGTGGCAGTAAATAATGTTCCTTTAGCAGCCTTAATGGCTAATAGTATTGAGCAATATTGTACGGCGATTAGCAGTCTTTTTAAATCGGCAGAGTTGCGAGAAAAATTATCTAGAAATGCTCGCAAATTAATCGAATATAACTATACTTGGCAGCAAGCAGCAGGTAAGTACGAACAAGTTTTGACTGCTGACATTTGTTAGGTAATTTCTCTAGTTTTTTGTCAATTAATATGCTATCAAATCAAATACCAGTGAGAATATCTGTTGTTGTCCCTCTGTATAACGAACAAGAAAATATCGACGCTCTCTTTCGGCGACTTTTAGCGGTTTTAGAGGCACTAAATACCAGTTATGAGGTCATTTGCGTTAATGATGGTAGTCGTGACAATACTCTCAAAAATCTCGTGGAATATCATCAACTTTACCCACAAATTAAAGTGGTTAATTTATCGCGTAATTTTGGTAAAGATACCGCCATGTCAGCAGGAATTGATTATAGTCAAGGAATGGCAGTTATTCCTATTGATGCTGATTTACAAGATCCGCCAGAATTAATTGCCGAAATGATCGAAAAATGGCACGAGGGTTATGATGTGGTTTATGCGTCCCGTCGGGTTAGAATTGGCGAAAGTTGGTTGAAACGTTTCACCGCAGAAGGTTTCTATCAAGTCATAAATAAATTAAGTCGGGTTTCTATTCCTCCTAATACTGGAGATTTCCGTTTAATTGATCGCCGAGTGGTAGAATCAATTAAAAAGATGCCCGAACGTCAAAGATTTATGAAAGGAATATTTGCTTGGGTGGGATATAAACAGACATCAATTTTATTTGATCGAGAACCCCGGTATCAAGGACAAACTAAATGGAATTACTGGAAATTATGGAATTTTGCCATTGATGGTATTACTTCTTTTAGTTTTTTACCTCTGAAAGTCTGGACTTATGTAGGATTGATCATTGCACTTGTTAGTCTTGTTTATGCTAGTTTTTTAATCCTCAGAACTATTATCTTCGGAATCGATGTACCCGGATACGCTTCTCTGATGGTTGCTGTCTTATTTTTAGGAGGAATTCAATTACTCACCCTTGGTATTATTGGCGAATATATTGGCAGGGTTTATGAGGAAGTAAAGGGTAGGCCACTTTATCTGGTTCGAGATTGTTATGGTTTTGAAAATAGGGAACAAATTAGTGATAAAATAACTTAAAATTAAGATACTGACAAGAGGAGAATTAAATCTATGAATACCGAAGTTTTTCAGCAATTTTTTGCCTATTGTGTCGGTAGTTGGCAAACTGAAAGAACCTATCATTATCTAGCTGCTCAAGAAGTGGAACGTTCCCGCACTGAATTTCTCATCCAACCCCTCACCAGGGAGATTAAACAGAAAGTTCTGACAGATAATCACTATGCTGATATTGCTGATTTAGAAACTATCCCCGGGTTTAATTTAGGTTTCTATACCATCTCGGAAAAAGGGGAAGAAGTACGACAAAATCTTAATCTTTTATTTGTGGTTAAAGCAGAAAATAATGGTTATTTAGAAGGGGATTATCTTCGTGATCGCGCCTACGAAGAAGCAAGACCAATTATCTCCGCTTTTCGCTTTGATTCCACCACCAGAGAGTTATTAATGACCACCAATTATACTCGCAGTGTTTCCGTGGATTCAATTACTTTAATCAATCCAGACCTGCGAATTCGCAAAATTATTAACTATCAATGTCCCCAGGAGGGGGAACCCTTGGAAAAAGTTCTCTTGGTCGGTTTTGGAGTTGAGTGTAAAGTCAGTTAAAAAAATATTTCTTCTCCCCCCCCTTGATTCTCCAGTCAAGGGGAGATTTTATCATGGAGAAACGATAGGATTAAGGAGCAAAAATAATGCTCAAAATCGGTCAACTTTCCCTAGAAAGTGGTGTTTCGGTTAAAACAATCCGTTATTACGAGGAATTAGGACTAATTCAGTCCCCTGAGAGGACAGAGGGACAATTTCGCCTATTTACTTCCGATACTGTCCATCGCTTGCTATTTGTCAAGAGATTGCAATCCTTGGGTTTAAGTCTGCAAGAGATCCGCGAATGTTTAGTAATTCATGACCAGGGCGAGTTACCCTGTGGAGATATTCAGGAAAAATTAATTAAACATATTGCTGAGATCGATAAACAAGTGGAACAATTGCTTTTATTGCGTCAACAATTAACCGAAACCCTGCAAGGATGGACGGATACACCAGCAAAAGACGATCAATTTATTTGCCCTAATCTCAAGGTTTAACTATCATGAAAAAGTTAATTTTATTGGTAACTGTAGCACTGATTTCTACTCCTGTCATTGCTCAACATTTACATCTTGATTCACCTCAAACTCAGAATTTACAAGCAATTTCTGACAATATACCAGCTTGGATGTATAACAAGCAACGTAATCATATTTATCCCCAAAGAGGGGTTTATAATAATGCAATTTATAATGTCAGAGATTTAGCTTTAGACTTAAATGCGATCGCTGTTGGTCATGCCTTTGCTTACGAAGATATCGTAACGGGAAAAGCGAAAGATTTAGAAACTAAGACATACCAAAAAATTAATTGGGTTTTAAAAAATCCGCCTAAATTTATGCCCGACGAGGGTAATATTTCCCCAACTTTTGGCAGAAAATACGGTGTTTTAGAACAGGTTTTCGAGTGGGCGCATATTTTCCATGCTCAAACCGTTGATGTTTTAGCCAGCAGCAAATTAACCAACGAGGAAAAAGAAGCAGAAATTGAAAAATTATATCAATTTTACTTGACAAAAGTTCCCTATGCTATTACTGGATTACCGATGAATATGGGTTATCTGGATTCCCAACCCTATTCTAAAGCTTTTCGCCAGAAATATCCGAAAGTTAATGGCTTATTTTGGGGCTACCATTGGCTACAAGGAACCATGTATGACTTGCTTTATGAGAAAACTTTAGAGGAACAAAAACAGGCTTATAAACAGGTGGGTAAACAATACCATAGTCAGGAATTGTATCGCACTGATCGAGCTTTTATGCCCATGTTTGCCGAACTTAGTCCCAAGTTTGCCCGACGTTTTCCCGCAATATCTAACACCTTCGATAACCTGCATATGTTACACGATATGGTTAATGATATTCTGGCATCAGATTGGCTAACTCCCCAACAAAAAGACGAACAAATTACCCGCGCTATTTGGTTAGTAATGGCTGCTAATCATCGGGAAATGGAAGCAGGAAAAAATTATGGTGGTGAAGGACTACATGATCATCGTTTTGAGTCAGGAATTCCGGGTATGGGATTAATGCCAGCAGATATTTCTCACGAAGGTCATAATCACGAAAATCCTGATAATTCTGAGAAAAAACCTGATGATTCTCAAGTAGATGAGGGAGGAGATCACCAACACCATAACCACGAAAATCACTCCCCAGAAAACCCTCCTAATACGGAGAAAAAACCTGACCACAGCAATGCTCAAGAGGAACCGACAAAATGAGAAGATTTTTATTGATTGCCGTGGGTTTAGTTGCCAGTTTTACTAATCCAGTTTTTGCCAACGATCATAATAATCTGGATTCTGGTCGTCCCCTTTCTTTTGATGATGCTGAAAGTATGGGTTTTGGGGAACAATCGATAGAATTTGGTACTGGGTTAGTCTTTCCTGAAAACAGCAATGTCGGTGGTGAATTTGATCTTGAATACCTCAATGGTATTATTCGTAATGGTCATATTATTATCGGTATTGATCCACAAGTGGGAGGACGAGTTAATAGTGATGACACGGATTTTGATGTGGGGAATTTATCCGTAGGTTTTTTCTATAATTTCAATCGCGAATACGATAATGTTCCTGCTTTTGCTATTCGTACCGATGTGGGATTACCGACGGGAAATAATGCTAGTGGATTAGATTTTCGTCTGCGGGGAATTGCCAGTAAAACTCTCGGTCAATTCGATCGCTTGCATCTTAATCTCGATTTAAACATAAAAACTGACCCCGATAATGGCGATCGATCTTTTTTACCCGCTGCAATTCTCGGTTATTCGCGACCGATTGGTTATCCGAAACGCTTCGATCAAACTTTTCTAGCAGAATTGGGCGTAATTACCAGCGATAATAGTAATGGTGGAGTTTTAATTCGCACTGGAATGGGAATTCGTCAGCAAATTAATCGTCAAGGTGTGATCGATTTCGGTATCGAGGGAGATATTGCCACTAATAGCCATGATCAAAGTCAATTAAAGCTAAAAATTGGTTATTCTTTCAGATTTTAGCCTAGCAAACTGAAGATTAATCTTCAGGTTAGAAAATCTGATTATTTATTCCCGCTTTTGCCTCTTCTCATAAGTAGCCTATACTCAACGAATTTAGTATAAAAAAGGAATAGAGCCTTAAACTCTACTCCTCAATCAAAAATTGCAGTTAATTTCTAACCCTATACTACCACAGAAGTCAAAGCTTCTTTGAGGATAGCGGCTTTATCGGTCTTTTCCCAGGGTAAATCGAGATCATTGCGACCAAAATGACCATAAGCGGCCACATCTTGGTAAAAACGCTCGCCTCTTTCACTGGGTAAACCGCGCAGGTTAAAGGTTTGGATAATACCGGCCGGACGGAGTTCAAAGTATTTATTGATTAAGTCCAGAATCACATCATCAGCGACTTTGCCAGTGCCAAAGGTTTCCACGAAGAGACTCACCGGACGAGCTACCCCAATCGCATAACCCACTTGAATCTCGCACTTATCGGCCAAACCAGCAGCGACGATATTTTTGGCCACATAACGGCAAGCATAGGCCGCAGAGCGATCGACTTTGGTAGGATCCTTACCGGAGAAAGCGCCGCCACCGTGACGAGAATAGCCACCGTAGGTATCGACGATAATTTTCCGTCCCGTTAATCCCGCGTCGCCTTGGGGTCCACCAATGACGAATTTTCCGGTGGGATTAACCAGATAACGGGTGTTGGCATCGGGTTTAATCTCTAAATCGCTGAAAACTGGCTCTACTACCGCTTTCCAGAGATCACTTTTAATCTTTTGTTGGACGAGATCATTATCAGTGATATCGCCGATAGTAGCATCGTGTTGGGTAGAAACAAGGATAGTATCGATACCCACGGGACGACCATTTTCATAAATGACCGATACTTGCGTTTTACCGTCGGGACGCAGATAGGACAGTTCACCGGTTTTTCTGACTGCCGCTAGACGGCGAGCGATGCGGTGGGCTAAACTAATCGGTAAGGGCATAAATTCGGGGGTTTCATTGCAAGCGAAACCGAAGACAATACCCTGGTCTCCCGCACCAATTTTATCGAGTTCATCATTGCTGAGAAGTTCGCGATTTTCCTGAGCAGCCGTGACCCCCTGGGAAATATCGGGAGATTGTTCGTCTAGAGCGACTAAAACGGTGCAACTATTCGAGGAAAATCCGTTATCGGCGTTGATATAGCCAATTTCAGCGATTTTCTTGCGAACTAAATCGACGAAATGAACCTGTGCTTTCGAGGTGATTTCACCAGTAATCAAGACTAACCCTGTATTGACAACCACTTCAGCCGCTACACGGCTGTGGTCATCTTGGGATAACAGAGCATCGAGAATGGTATCAGAAATCTGGTCACAAATTTTATCGGGATGTCCCTCTGTAACCGATTCGGAGGTGAACAAATAACGTTTAGACAAGTGATGTCCCTCACATGGTAGTACATTTGAACGCAAAAAGATTCCAAGAAATCTTTGATAATACAGTGTAACAGGGAATTTGTAGAGATCAAGTATTTTCAATAAGAAACCGCCCGAACATTGTCCGGACGGAGTGTGGTGTGAGGAGTGAACGGAAACTTTCGTCTCCGCTAATTCCATTGTAGAGGACAACTTAGAATCTTGAACGACTTGAAACAAACTGGCCCAAAAAATTTTTATCTCTCGAAGGGGTTGACTAATGAGCGATACCTGTCTCGATGATGTAGCCTGAGTAATAGAGGTCGCAGAGCTATATGCCAAGATTATGACAGTCACAGCCGATTATTTAGAACAACTCAATCCTTCTCAGCGCATTGCTGTGGAGCATTTTTGCGGCCCCTTGTTGGTGGTTGCTGGAGCAGGATCGGGAAAAACTAGCACTTTAACCTATCGTATCGCCCATTTGATCCGTCATCACGGGGTCGATCCGGAAAATATTCTCGCGGTCACTTTTACCAATAAGGCGGCCCGGGAAATGAAAACGAGAATTGAAAAAACTTTTGCTCAACAAAAAGCACAGGAAAAATACGGTCAAAGATTAGAACTTTTGGAAGAATACGAACAGAAAAAACTCTTTTCTCAAGTTTATCGGAATTATACTAAAAAACTCTGGATTGGAACTTTTCACAGTCTTTGCGGTCGAATTTTGCGCTATGACATTAATAAATATCAGGATGAATATGGTCATAGTTGGCAAAGGAATTTCTCAATTATGGACGAATCTGATGCCCAAAGTTTGGTAAAAAATATCGTCACTAAACAAATGAATTTAGACGATAAAAAATTTGACGCTCGCAATCTACGTTATGCGATTAGTAATGCCAAAAATTTAGGTTTAACACCCACAGATTACGCCAGAGAAAACCCTCATTTTCGGGGAAAGGTCATTTCTGAGGTTTATCAGGCTTATCAGATGCAATTGGCACAAAATAACGCCCTAGATTTTGATGATTTGATACTGGTTCCAGTTCGTCTTTTTCAGCAAAATGAATCTATTCTCGGTTATTGGCACACGCAATTTAAGCATATTTTAGTCGATGAATACCAGGATACTAACCGGATTCAGTACGAGTTAATTAGGCTTTTGTCCACCAATGGTGAAACGAAAAAAAGTGAGTGGAATTGGACGGATCGATCAATTTTTGTGGTGGGTGATGCCGACCAATCTATCTATAGTTTTCGGATGGCGGATTTTACTATTCTGCTCAATTTTCAAGCGGACTTTGGCGATGGTTTACCCGATGATGATACTCGCACGATGGTGAAATTACAGGAAAACTATCGTTCACGGGAGAATATTCTACAAGCGGCTAATAAATTAATTGAAAAGAATAGTCAAAGAATCGATAAAGTCCTTGTTCCCACTAGAGAAGGGGGCGAGATTATCTATGTTTTTAAAGCCAGGGATGAACAGGAAGAAGCGGCTTTTGTTATCGATAAAATTCGAGAATTTACCCAAGAAAATCCCGAATTAAATTGGGGTAGTTTTGCCATTCTCTACCGAATTAATGCCCAATCTCGTCCCTTTGAAGATGGGTTAATTCGCAATAATATTCCCTATAATATTGTCGGGGGATTTAAATTTTATGATCGACAGGAGATTAAAGATGCGATCGCTTATTTACGAGTGATTGCCAATCCTGCTGATACCGTTAGTTTACTGAGAATTATTAACACTCCCCGACGCGGTATCGGTAAAACCACAATCGATAATTTGCTCAAAGCTGCCCAAGAATTAGGAGTACCTTTATGGGAAATTATCAGCGATGAAACTTCCGTTAATACTCTCGCCGGTCGTGGGACTAAAAGCATCAATAAATTAGCTAAAATTATCCAAAACCTGCAAGAAAAAATCACCGATTTATCTGCTAGTGAAATCCTAGATAAAATCATGGAAGATTCGGGATATATTGATGAATTAAAACAGCAGGGAACCGAGGAAGCTGATACCCGGATCGAGAATATTCAAGAATTGTATAGCGCTGTGGTACAATTCCAAGAGGAAAACGAAGAAACCAATCTCCAGGAATTTCTCGCTAGTGCTAGTTTAGCCTCGGATTTAGATAATCTTCAGGAAGGTCAAGAAAAAGTCTCGTTAATGACCCTTCATTCGGCCAAAGGTTTAGAGTTTCCTGTCGTCTTTTTAGTCGGTTTAGAACAGGGCATTTTTCCCCATAATCGTAGTTTAAACGATCCCATTGCCCTTGAGGAAGAACGCCGTTTGTGTTATGTGGGGGTGACTCGGGCCAAGGAACAATTATTTTTAACCTACGCAAAAGAAAGATACGTCTGGGGGAATAAAGAGATGAAGGTAGCTTCCCAATTTTTGCAGGAATTGCCCCCAGAATTGCTCACAAGCAACCTGAAACCGAAAAAGACCCCAAAAGTGGTTCCTATGGAAAAAACTGTCTCTGATCAAAGAAAATGGCAGGTAGGCGATCGAGTGTTACACTCTACTTTTGGAGAAGGAGAAGTGACCCATATCCTCGGTACGGGCAAAAAAATGAGTCTAGCGGTCAAATTTTCGGGTTTAGGTCAGAAAATCATCGATCCTCGCACCGCACCCATGCAACTTATCCAGGAATAGGTAATCATCTGTAGGGTGGGTTAGGCGAAAAATAAGTTATAATCTCACTAAAAATTGAGTATTCGCCGTAACCCACCGGCTTTTTACTACCTATTTCCTCACTGATAACTGATTACTGTTCACTGATAACTGACATCCCCCCGATTCCTCAACTCCGATCGCTACCTGCTGTTAGAATAGAGAATTGCGGTCAGACTGACGATAAAATTGAGAAGCTAAATCCTTGATTCTTAATAGTTGTTGAGAAACTTTCCGCCTACTATCGCAATTATCCGATAATATGGGCAACAGCGAGTTAGTCTATTCAGTCTGTTAAAATTGACCCCCGTTGGTCGTATTCGCGCACTGTCTAACCTTTATGATGAGGATCAGTTAATATGGAATCAATGCAACCCACCGAAACACAAAATCCGATTAGAACAGATTTACCCGGGTCTCTGAGCAAACCCAGCAGCAGCAGCACCGAACAGATTTGGTCTGAATATGTAGAACCAGTGTGGGATTCGGTAATGTCCTATCTGGCTAATGTCCCCGATTATATCGGTAGTTTCTTCTCTGGATACAAAAAACCTTTAATCGTTCTGGGGGCAATTTTAGCGAGTTTTGTCACCGTGAAAGTTACCCTAGCGGTTTTAGATGCGATCGATGATATTCCCCTCCTTGCTCCTATCCTACAATTAGTTGGGATCGTTTACACTGGTTGGTTTGTCTGGCGCTATCTGCTCAAAGATGAAAATCGTCGCGAGTTATTAGCCGAAATTGATGCACTAAAAGCGCAGGTTTTTGGCAGTCACAATAACACTTTATCTTAAATGTCGGGGTGAAGACCCTCGGTTTTACCGACGGGATGAAACCCCGACCAGTATAGAAACAGCGAAGCACAACTAAAACTCTGCTGTTTTAAGATAATTTGTGCTAAAGTGAAAGCAAGCGGAAAGTCAGATGTGTAGTCGTGGCACGCGAACTGACCGTTGTAAAAAGGCTAGTGTCACCAACTCAAAAAGGTTGACCCAATACCTCACTGCCCTCTAACAAAAAATATGGCATAGGTGGGAGATAAAAATAATCAAATAGGGTAGGGCATACCCGAATTTAAGCTTGGGGAGTAGTCCACAAGAGTGCTTGCCTTATAGGTGTAGTCGGACTAGACATGAAAATGTAAGACCAAAATTAGCATTGCTAGTAGAGGCAAGATTCAGCCCAAGAATCCCTCGGTTTTACCGATGGGAGTGTCAAAGAATCAAGCATAGATAACCAAGGAGTTGAGCGGAAACACTCAACTCTTTTGTTTTTGCACAAGAGCTTATACTATAGCGTTTTTCAGTCTAGTGAGGTACAAAAGTTATGGGTTTTAGGCAAAAGGCAAGAGGCAAAAAGCAATAGGGAGAATAAATAATCAGTTTTTAATAGCCCGATTTAGTATTAGCCACTTTCTCAGGAAATTCAGTTACTTTTGCTTTGATCTATTGATTATTAGTCGAAATATCCACCAACGCTGGGGGCAGTGGGTTTTTCTTTGTTATAAGAGAGAGGAAACGGCAACGATTATCAGCCTACAATAGTACTAGGCGATCGAATGTTCCCCAAAATTCAGATGAGTCAATTAAAATCAATTTCTGGGAAAAGGTTTGCCAAAATTTGAGAACCTCATTGAAAATTCAAGGTAGCCATCACATTTACTGTATTACTCGTTAAGACTGTCTATGAACCATCGTCAACAATTAATTCAAGAACTCGAACAAGCACCTGATGATCTAATAGAAACCGTGTTAGATTTTTTACATCGAGTTCAGGCAACAGGCAACAATCATCCTCTGGCAAAGTTTTCAGGCATTTTAAGCGATTCAGAGGCACAAGAACTACAACAAGCCATTAAAACAGAATGTCGTCAGTTGGTAAGGATTGCATCACCTACAAAAACAGCCTACAATATTTAGACTAAATCCAGTTATTGAAGACTGATTATTTACACAACCCCGTAGAAATGTTAGATTTTAGGAGTGGTAATAATTATCTATCCATCCCTCCCATTGATCGATCTAGGAGATAAGCAATGAAAATGAAAGTTATCGTTCACGAGGCGGAGGAAGGTGGCTTCTGGGGGGAAGTCCCGGCGCTCCCCGGCTGTGCCACCCAAGCAGAAACTTTCGAGGAACTACTAGAGAATTTACACGAGGCGATCGAAGGTTGTCTATCCATAGATGTGGAATCCTTGCCGACCGATCCGAAAACTCGGATTCTAGAGATAGCGATATGAAATCGATTTCTGGGAAAAAGTTCGCCAAAATTTTAGAGCGTCACGGATGGGAATTATTGAGAATTCAAGGTAGCCATCACATTTACTGTCAGCCAGATAATCCCACCCGTATCTCTGTGCCGATTCACGGAAATCAGGATTTAAAAATCGGATTACTCAAGCATTTTTTGAAACAAGCGGGACTTTCTGAAGAAGATATTTGATCAATGCGATCGCTGTAATTCCGTCACTCCCGAAAGATCGCAGAATTACCAATAACGATTATCAGCCTACAATACCACTAGGCGATCGAATATTCCCCGAAATTCAGATGAGTCAATCCCCCGTCACCAATTCCCTAGAAATTATCCTGACAAATATCACGGAAAAATTAGACTCTTTACAGAAAGATTTCACCGATCTAAAAGTAGATATGGCCGAGGTGAAAACCGAACTCAAAAGTATTGATAGGCGATTGGAAAAAGTAGAGGGAACACAGGACGCTTTAATTCAGGATGTATCGGACCTTAAGGGAGCAAAATCGTTGATTATTCCCGTGGTAGTGGCAGTATTAACCAGTATTCTGACTTTACTGGTGCGATCGATCCCTAATCCTTAAAAGTTTCCCCGTTTGTATAGTAAATTCGTAGGTCGGGTTGAGGCAACGAAACCCGACATAAATCCTCGGTGGTTGGGTTTCACTCTGTTCAACCTAACCTACAGCTTAAAAGCTTCCCCCCTGCCCCCCCCGACATCGGGGGGGTTAGGGTAGGTTGATTCATGAATCAACCTACTATCCTTCGTTCCGACGACCTTTAACCCCCAGTAAACCCAATCCGAACAGGGACAACGCCGCGATCGCACTAGGTTCGGGCGTGCTGGCCACTGGGCCGGTTATCTCGGTTGCGTTGATCTGGAAACTGTTGAGAACGGAACTGTTACTGAAACTCCCTCCACTGTTCTCACTAAACCGGTTTCCCGATAGCGTCGCGATGCCCGTCGGGGTTATACCCGGATTAGAAGCGCGCCAGCTGAAACTTCCACTGGTGCTGGTAACGTATAACCAGTATTTAGTACCGGCGGTAAACGTGAGGGGGCCAGTGGGAGTGAAGGTGTAGTTAAAGGTTCCCAATCCTTGAGGGGTGGGATTGGTGAAAGTGGCGAGGACGGTACTGCCCGGATCGCTACCCCCGACATCATTGCGGATCTGGACGAGGGGAGCCTCTCCACTCTCGTAGTTCTGGAGTCGCAGGATGGCGTTGTCGAGGCTGTAATTGTTACCCGCAGGCAGGGTGAAGGCGAGCGCTTTTAAGATGCCGGTGTCAATCCGAGTCTGATTATTATCATTCGTTTGTGGGAGATTCCCGATCAGAACCGCCGCGCGGACAGGGTTTACCCCCCCCCCATTAGTACAAGTGAACTACTAATTCCCGCTAACACCAAAGACATAGGTAAGGTTTTCATGATCTCTAAAAAAGTTCAGAAAGATTGCCTTAATTATATGGCAGCCGTCTCTTCTGTACGACCATTGATTATTTATAGTTATCATTTATCGTCTGGTATGATATTTAATCCTATAGGGTGTTGACAAAATGGCTAGAAAGTGGTAAGCAACATCGGGCAGTTTCTGGTCGTGCCAAGTGCGATTCCTTTAGGGAAAGGGTAATAGATCCTCGGTGGTTGGGTTTCACTCCGTATTAACCCGAAGTGATGTTTTTTTATCAAAAAAAACTCGATCGCAATTAAGCGATCGAGTCGAGAAAAAACAGACTAATTAGGGCTTGCTGAATAAAGGTGAAATGTAGGCAAGGTAAGGGTTTTGTGGCTTTTCTCGCGAAACAGGTGCAAGATTTTGAGAGAATCGTGCTTCAAAACCTTGCGTCTTCATCGGCCCGCGTCCTGTAGGGGCGAAGCATTCGGATAAAAAATCTACGGTTTCACCGATAGGTTATTGCCCGAATGCTTCGCCCGTACTTTTTCAGCAAACCCTAATTATTAATAGTCGAAGTCACCACCGCCGGCGGGAGGAGCGGATTTTTCTTTTTCCGGTTTATCCACAACAATACACTCGGTAGTTAAAACCATACCGGCGATAGAAGCGGCATTTTGTAGGGCAGAACGAGTCACTTTCGCGGGGTCAACGATACCCGCCTCAAACATATCGGAGAACTCACCGGTAGCGGCATTATAACCGACATTAAAGGGCTTCTCTTTCACCCGTTCGGCAATAACTGCACCGTTTTGGCCGGCATTTTCAGCGATCCGTTTTAAGGGGGCAGCAATGGCGCGAGAAACGATTAAAGCACCGGTTAATTCTTCATGCTGGAGGGTTTCTTTGGCCCAGGTTTCCAATTGGGGAGCCAAGTGAGCTAAAGTAGTACCACCCCCGGGGACGATACCTTCTTCTACGGCTGCTTTAGTGGCGTTAATTGCGTCTTCTAGGCGCAATTTGCGGTCTTTCATTTCCGTTTCCGTAGCGGCACCGACTTTAATCACTGCCACACCCCCGGCTAATTTAGCCAGACGTTCTTGCAGTTTTTCTTTATCGTAGGAAGAATCAGTTTCCTCGATTTGACGGCGAATTTGCTCACAACGGGTTTTCACTGCCACGTCGTTGCCTTCGGCGACGATGGTGGTGGTATCTTTGTTCATGGTGATACGACGGGCCGTACCTAAGCTGTCAATTTTGGTGGTTTCCAGTTTTAAACCCGCATCTTCGCTGATTACTTGACCACCGGTTAAGACGGCGATATCTTCTAACATCGCTTTTCTGCGATCGCCAAATCCAGGAGCTTTCACCGCAGTGACGTTAAGAACACCGCGCAGACGGTTAACCACTAGGGTTGCCAAAGCTTCTTTTTCGATGTCTTCGGCGATAATTACTAGGGGTTTGCCTTGACGGGCCACTTGTTCGAGAATAGGAACCAAATCCTGTACTAAACCGATTTTTTTGTCGGTAATCAGAATAGCGGGATCCTCAAAAACGCATTCCATGCGCTCGGTGTCGGTGACAAAGTAGGGAGAGATATAACCTTTGTCAAAACGCATCCCTTCGGTGATTTCTAGTTCGGTGGTCATCGATTTCCCTTCTTCTAGGGAAATTACGCCTTCTTTGCCGACTTTATCCATGGCCGAGGCGATCATTTGACCGACTTCATCATCGTTACCGGCAGAGATAGCGCCCACTTGTGCGATCGCTTTGGAATCTTCTACGGGTTTCGCGTGTTTGGCGATTTGACTGACGAGGAAATCGGCAGCTTTATCGATCCCTTTTTTCAGAGAAATCGGGTTAGCACCGGCGGCGACGTTGCGTAAACCTTCTTTAACGATAGCGTGAGCGAGAACGGTGGCGGTAGTAGTACCATCACCCGCTACATCGTTGGTTTTTGAGGCGGCTTGGCGAATTAAAGCCACACCGGTGTTCTCGATATGGTCTTCCAGTTCGATTTCTTTAGCGATGGTGATGCCATCATTGACGATTTGGGGTGCGCCAAATTTCTTTTCGAGGACGACGTTACGACCTTTGGGACCAAGGGTGACGGCTACCGCTTCGGCCAGATGATCCATGCCTTTTTCTAAGGCGCGACGAGCATCTTCGTTGTAGATAATAGATTTAGCCATAATGTATCGTTATTCGTGCAAAATAGGGGTTTTCAAGGGTAAATGATTAGGAAACGGCGGCGAGAATGTCTTTTTCGGAGAGGAGAACGAATTCTTCGCCACCAAGTTTGATATCGGTTCCGGCATATTTGGAGTAGAGAACTTTGTCACCCACACCTACTTCTACAGGGGTACGGCTACCGTCATCGTTGCGTTTGCCGGGGCCGACGGCCACGACTTCCCCGATTTGGGGTTTTTCTTTAGCGGCGTCGGGAAGGAAAATACCACCGGCGGTTTTTTCTTCGCTGGGACTAACTTTGACGAAAACTCGATCGCCTAGGGGTTTAACAGTAGTTACGTTGATGCTGACTGCAGCCATGGAATATCCTCCGTTTCTTTTGTATTTGGGTAAGTGTCTTTTCCAGATTAGCACTCTTACCTTCCGAGTGCTAATTTACCGAAATACGAGGCCCCCTGACAACTGCTCGATCGGTACGGGTTTCCGAACTATGGTGTTAAGCTAGGGTTTGCGGCAAAAAGTTTGTTGGTGGGTTTAGGAGTCGGTGGTCGGGAGAATTAAGAATAAGCATTAATCGATTAAATGCTTCATTTAGGCATTTTATGCAGTTTTATGTCTATTTTTGTCATTTTTGAACTCTCAAGAATTAATTATGCAAGAACTCTATTATCAAAGCGCAAGTCCCTAAATGTTTACCCAAGCTGCAATCGCCGAACCTCAAGGGCGATCGCTATCTCAACGATCGAAGCCTGTTGTTTACATAAGTAGTCGTGCAAAATTAATTTCCTAGTCGAGACAGGAGACGGGAGACGGGATAAAGCTATTAGGGATCGGATTTGAGTTTTCAGTTCTCTGTTTGCTCACCACCACAGAAGTCTGACGGAGTAGTGGCTTAGATGTGTAATTAATTGTGCTTAGATACATAGTTTTTTACACATAATATAGGGGTTCTCGTACCTGTACGGCACACTTAAAGTTTTGCTGATTAAGCTTTTCAAGATCGAGAATGTACCTTTTGTGAATGGGAAACGCTATAAACTAGACCTACCTTTTCTCTAAGATTAGTAAATATTCGGATTTCATGCCATCAGGATTTTTATTCTTGCGAGATTTGAATAACTGTCTGGTTTTAATTCTATCCTCAAAGACGGTATTAAAAATAAAGCCATTTTCCTGAAAATATTCCCCTAATATTCGCCAAGTTTCTACTTCCACTCCATCCACTTTCGGATTACCCACAAAAATGCAAGCTTTCCCAGCTTGTTTTAATTTTCTGGTGGCATTTTCTAAAGCGTTGATGGTGTGACAAAAATAGGAATCGAGTATTTTATGTAAATTCTCTTTCTCTAAACTTGATCTCACTCGATTTAAGGTTTCAGTTTCGATTAATCTGGTAGCCTGTCGGTAGGGAATTTCTAGCTTAGAGATTTTTTGCACTTCTTTTTCTGTATATCCTAACCAATATAAATCTAGTTTTGCTGTTCTGATATATTCCTGTGCTTGCAGATAGGGGGGGGAACTAATTAAACAATCTAACTCTAGATTTTGCTCGATCTCAAAAGTGGCACTATCTACTCCTCCATAAAAAAGCACCTGATTATAATTGCGCCAAGTTACGGTAATATATTGATTGACGCTAGTTAAAGTTTCAAAACTCATCTCTTTAATCGTTCGTTTTAATTCCTCTTGCCAATCTCTTTGTAATAGTTCTTGTATATCTGATTTTTTGTATTTCGATTGAAATAATTTTGGTTTCGTATGTTCTGCATAGGAAAACTGTTTACTAACTTTCACTAAAACCGCTTGAATGATCTGGGAATACAAATCAGTTTCTAGATTTTTTTGACCTGCCCAAAGTTTCTGTAAAACTACTAAAATATCCTCTGGATACCAATAGTTTAAATTTGACCACTGAGGGATAAATTTATCCTTGCTGGCAAAAACTTCTAAGATTTTTTTATCTAACTCTGAGTAACTCAATGGTTCTTGGTGTTCTGTGATCTTAATCGGGATAATATGGTTTAAAAGATAATTCAGGTCAGTTAAAACTGCATTTCTTTGACAAAGTTTAGCCTCTAAACCCACCGTACCTGAACCCGCAAAAGGATCGATAATCCAATCATCCTTTTTACTGTAATTATCAAGGCAAAATCTCACCACTTGGGGAATAAATTTGGCAGGATAATAATAGATGCTGTGGGTTAGATAACTGGTGCTGGTGATTTCTGGCACTAAATCTCGAAAAGAAACTAATCGCGGGGTTCCCTGATTAATTTCTTCTAAATTATTAGAATCGAAAAGTTCTAGTTGCATGATTCGGCTATCAATTCTCCCTAGGGTAGGCCAGCCAATTAAAATAAAGATTAAAACCGTAGTCGATCAATATTCTAACTTATCGTCCCCCAACCTAACCGACAACTCAGCTTTTTTGCTTTTTACTTTTTACTTAACGTGATATACTGCCAAAGGAAAAAATGACGTTTTAATTAGTCTGCGTGAATAGCCAATCCTCGACAATTATAGAACAGGTTAGAGTCCTTGACCCCCTGACACAAACCGATCGCATTGCCGATGTCTGGATTGAGGAGGGGGTAATTAAAGCGATCGAATCCCAGCTTCCCCCAAGAGAAAATAGTAACTATATTTCTGGTCAAAACTGTATTTTTGCTCCCGGATTAGTCGATCTCTACAGTCATTCCGGGGAACCCGGCCACGAGGACAGAGAAACCCTCGCATCTTTGCTCAAAGCGGCCACGGCCGGAGGCTGCACCCGGGTGGCAATTCTCCCCAATACTCTCCCCCCTCTCGATCACCCCGCACTTATTAGCACATTACAGGAAAAAAGTCAAGGGTTTTTTGACTCAAAATCGACTCGTCTGCATTTTTGGGCAAGTCTCACCCTAGGAAGACAAGGGCAAAAAATGACCGAATTAGCCGATTTAATGCCTGTAGCGGTGGGTTTTACCGATAATCGCAGTCTAGAAGATTTGGGACTGTTGCGGCACTTATTGGAATACCTAAAACCCTTCGGTCAAAATATCGCCCTTTCCCCCGTAAATCAGCAATTAAAGGGTAATGGAGTCATGCGCGAGGGAGAAACCTCGATTCGCTTCGGTTTACCCGGAGATCCTGCTATTTCTGAAACCACTGCTTTAGCCACAATTTTAGAAATCGTCGGCGAAATTAATACACCTGTTCACATCATGCGAATTTCTACCCGTCGAGGAGTGGAATTAATTCGCGAGGCAAAAATGCGGGGATTGCCGATAACCGCTAGTGTGACGTGGTTGCATCTCCTCTTAAATACAGGATTGATCGCCAGCTACCATCCCAGTTTACACCTCGCTCCACCCTTGGGCAACGAAAGCGATCGCAAGGCGTTAATTGCGGCAATTAAAGAGGGAATTATCGACGCAATCGCGATCGATCATCGTCCCTATACCTACGAAGAAAAAACCGTCTCTTTTGCAGAAGCACCCCCCGGCGCGATCGGGTTAGAATTAGCTTTACCGCTACTCTGGGAAAAATTAGTAATAACCGGGCAATTATCAGCTTTACAATTATGGCAAGCGCTTAGTCTCAATCCCTGTCATTGTTTACAACAAAAACCGGCATCTCTCAACCCGGGTAATCCCGCGGAAGCAATTCTTTTTCATCCCCAAGCAAGCTGGAAAGTAACGGCAAATAATCTTCACTCCCTCAGTCATAATACTTTCTGGTTAAATCAAACAATTACGGGAAAAGTCTTAGAAATGTGGAATTTTTAAAGGGTGGCCAATTTCTATCTTGAGACTCTCCTAGTTTTTTGGATAATGATCAGCTAGAATTCTAGAGAGAACTAGAGTAATGACATGGAAAAAGAACTGGTATCGGACAAGCGCGGTTATCTGCTTCGCACGGTGGCAGAAGCTAAAGAAATTGTCCTTAATTGGTTGCGAGAAATAAATTTAGTTAATGCGATTAAATTAGGTTTACCAGAAGTGGATGACAGATATCATATTTGGCGAGTTCCTTTATGTAATGAACAGAAAAAAACCGTTGGGGAAGTGGTGATCGATGCCTACACCACCGAAATTTTAGCCGATAGGACAACCCGGACTGAAATTATTATCGCTCGTCTGTTAAAACAGGATGAATCTAAATTAGAAACCCGCAAGAAAACCAAAAAAGAATATAAGCTTTCCTCTCTGAGAAATACCATCGGATTTGGTGATTGTAGCGAACTTTTGGAGGAAATGCCCGCAGAAAGTGTTGATTTAATCTTTACCTCACCACCCTATTTTAATGCTCGTCCAGAATATTCGGAATTTGAAGAATACGAAAGCTATCTATTGAAGCTGCGACAGGTGATCAGAAAATGTCATCGAGTTTTGAGTGAAGGACGTTTTTTTGTCATTAATATTTCTCCCGTGCTATTGCGTCGTGCTTCGCGTAATCAAGCTTCTAAACGTATTGCTGTTCCCTTTGATTTGCATCGAATTTTTATTGAAGAAGGTTACGATTTTATTGATGATATTATTTGGCTAAAACCAGAGGGAGCAGGGTGGGCAACTGGTAGAGGGCGCAGATTTGCCGCCGATCGAAACCCTCTCCAATACAAAACCGTGCCGGTGACTGAATACGTTTTAGTCTATCGTAAACACACAGATTTACTAATCGATTGGCATATTCGCAATCATCCCGATCAAGAAGTAGTAAAAGCCTCAAAAATTGCCGATGGTTATGAACGCACTAATGTTTGGAAGATTAACCCAGTCACTAACTCAAAACATCCCGCCGCTTTTCCCGTAGAATTGGCAGAAAAAGTGATTAATTATTACTCTTTTAAAGGTGATGTGGTTTTAGATCCCTTTGCTGGTTCAGGAACCGTGGGACTAGCGGCCGCTTCTTTAGATAGACGTTTTGTTTTATTCGAGAGTAATTTTAATTATATTGAACTGATACAACAAACAATTCCTAGATGGAAAAATATTAAGTTTTCATCTATTCTATGGCTAAACTGCAAGCCGTCTAAACTACCACCAGAACAAATTGAGATTCAATGGGAGGCTATCGATGACAACAATAGATGATCTATTTCCTGAAAAGGGCAAATTAATCCTAAGTGGTAGCGGTAGGGATTTTATTGAAAAATTGGGTGTGGAAACTGTAAGACAGCTAACCCTAGATATTCTATGTGGGGAGAACATACGCACTCAAACTGAGCAGTTAACAAGTAGACGAGTGGCGATCGCCTCTGGTGCAATGGTTGCCTTATTCGTAAAAGGTTGGCAAGGGGTGGAGAATTTTACTGACCAACTGTCTGATATGGCATTATCTCAACTTAAATCTTCCCGTCGTTCTGATAAAGAATTGATCTGGCCTGCTAATTGGTTAATTGGTTTGACAGGCAAAGGTGTTCAAAATGTATTGCGAGATAATCCAGCGGCACAAGAAAAATATATTCAAGATTTTGAAGCTGCATTGGAAGAAGCATCGCAAAAATGTGAAGAGGATTTTGGATCAATTCCTATGTTTTTAGGACTGATTGAGGATGAAAGTGGGAAGGTTTACAGGAATCTAGAATGGCGAGATATAATAAGGCTAACAACTGCTATTGGCTGTGCAACTCTCACTATCAGAGGTTCTGATAAATCCACATATGGGAAGCTTTTTGAGAGACTCGTACTCGGCTCGGTTTTACATATTCTTGGTTTTCAGTATATTGAGAATCCATCAAGTCCAATTATTGAAAGAGTATTTTGGCTATCTGACAATTCCAATCTTCGTGAATGTGATGGAACTTTAAGATTACGGGCTGGTAAACTAGCTCGCTTCGATATAGGTTTCATTGGTAGAGGAAATTCAGAGATCACAAAAGATAAACTATCTCGCTTTGCTAATGTTGAGCTATATGGAGAAACTACATCTCGGACTTTTATTATTATTGATCGACTGCCTGCTAAGTCAAAAAAGACAGTGGAAGCTGCTAAGAGGGCTGGAAGTGAAATTATACAAATGAGTATGCAATTCTGGCCACAAGAACTGGCTAGAAGTTTAGAATCAAGATTGGATTACAGAGCAGAGATTCTTGATATTGATGAAGAATCTTTATATGATTATCTTTCTCAGAAAATTAGTTCTGCTCCTCTTTTGAGTTTTTTGAATTTTGGTGATACGTTAGAAGAAAATGTTGATGGTTTTCAAGAAACTGAACTAAGCGATAAAGATGAGGATACTTTAGATGGCTAGTATATTTATCTCTCTTTTATTAAACTGGGAAAAAACTTTGATTTCTTCTTGGCTAAAACGACATAATTTTGTAGAAATTTCCTCAACTGACAAGAGACAGATAACTTTATTTATGCACAAGTATATTTTACTATAACTTACACGAAATAATTAGGTTTTTTGACTGTAGTATAATTGAGTTTTTGGCTGATACTGAACTGATGCTAATATGTTTTTTTGACGTTATAATTACGCTTTATTTTTATTTGATCGGTCAACAAGCAAGATAAACCCCATGACAGCCAGTAAAAGTCACGCTTATTTTACTCCCAAAGACTATCTAGAAATAGAGAAAATTAGCCCCATTAAACCAGAATATATGCGAGGGCAAATCTTGGCAATGGCTGGGACAAGTAAAGCCCATGTTATCATCACAGGTAATCTTTCAGCCCAATTAATTAGGGCTTGCTGAAAAAGTTTTTCGTGGGGGTAGGGTGTGGGGTGTGGGGTGTGGGGTTTTACCTATTTTCAGGGCGTTCGGCGAAGCTCAGTCGAGCCGTGGTCAATTACCTAATTTTCAGGAAAAAAGTACCTGAATTTTCCCCCCAATCACTCCAAAGGTCGGCACTTTTTGAGGGAAAAAAAGTCTAAAAGCGTTATCCAACAAGGTTTTTAGATTTATTCAGCAAACCCTAATTAACCGTAACCTTTCAGGGGGGAACAGAAGCGCTGTATTGGCTAAAAAAAGAAAAAGCTACCACCATCAAAGCGCAAGTCCCTAACCAGTTATTGGACATTCCACCAACCGAAAGCTGGCCCGACAAAGCGAATAACCACCCAAACCCCGGCTAAAACTCCTATACCAATCCAGGCACCCCTAGTGGTTAACTTGTAAGCTTGGGCTGCTTGACTTTTGGTAATTGGTAGCCAAGGCAGGATATTTTCTTCCTGTCCATACTTATCACCCAGGGCCGATTGACGACGTTTTGATTCACCCATACTAATGTCAGTTATTAAGAGGTTTTTCTCTGATTGTATATCGAAAGACAACAGGCCACACCCAATCCTAGTCCATCAAGGAGGGCGATCGAAACTAACGGCCGATGACCGACTATTATAGAATTAAAGGTTGCGACTGAAACGAGAATAATAATTATGGCAACCATTAACAGTAATTACTTAAAACTAAAAGCGGGTTATCTTTTCCCGGAAATTGCCCGACGAGTCCAAGCTTTTGCGGCAGCCAATCCCGATGCTAATATTATCCGTCTGGGGATTGGGGATGTCACCGAACCTTTGCCCCTAGCTTGTCGCGAGGCCATGATCAAAGCAGTGGAGGAAATGGGCGATCGCTCTAGCTTTAAGGGTTACGGGCCCGAACAGGGTTATGCTTGGTTAAGGGAGAAAATCGCCGTCCATGATTTTCAGGCTCGCGGTTGTGAGATAAATGCCGATGAAATCTTTATTTCCGACGGTTCTAAGTGCGATACGGGCAATATTCTCGATATTTTTGGGGATAATAACTCGATCGCCGTGACCGACCCAGTATATCCCGTTTACGTCGATACTAACGTTATGGCCGGACACACGGGAGAGGTCAACGAACGCGGCGAATACGAGGGCTTGATTTATCTGCCAATTACCGCCGAAAATAACTTTACTGCCCAGATTCCGGCGGAAAAAGTCGATTTAATCTATCTCTGTTTTCCCAACAATCCCACCGGGGCCACGGCTACCAAAGAACACTTGACAGCTTGGGTTAATTATGCTAGGGCCAACGGATCGATTATCTTTTTTGATGCAGCCTACGAGGCCTTTATCACCGATGCCAGTTTACCCCATTCCATCTATGAAATCGAGGGAGCGCGGCAATGTGCGATCGAATTTCGCTCTTTTTCTAAAAATGCCGGTTTTACCGGGACCCGTTGCGCTTTAACCGTGGTTCCCCAAAGTCTTATGGCCAAAGCGGCCGACGGCAGCGATGTGCAACTCTGGAAACTGTGGAATCGTCGGCAATCGACCAAATTTAACGGCGTTTCCTACATTGTCCAACGGGGGGCCGAGGCGGTTTATTCCCCAAAAGGACAGGCACAAGTAGAAGAACTTGTCAAGTTTTATTTACAAAATGCAACAATTATCCGAGAAAAATTAACTGCTGCCGGTTTAGAAGTCCATGGTGGCGTAAATGCGCCCTACGTTTGGGTAAAAACGCCCCAGGGTCTATCAAGTTGGGATTTCTTCGATAAACTGCTACATACCTGTAATGTGGTGGGGACTCCTGGATCTGGCTTTGGGGCTGCCGGAGAGGGTTATTTCCGGCTATCGGCTTTTAATAGTCGTGCCAATGTCGAGGCCGCTATGGAGAGAATTATCAGTAAATTTCCAGGCTAATCCTCAAGAGAGGGATGTTTGCGGAAGCGTCCCCCAGCAACCCCATCGGCAAATAATTGATAGACTGGTAACTACTCACCGACAACGGCTCACCGATGCGACCCTTTTGGTTAGAATCCTTACAGGTAGAAAGATTAACGATCGCAATTGCTGGCCTACCGGCACATCTGCAAGGGATCAAGTTGGTGCAGTGGTCAGATCTGCACTGCGATGAAGAGCATTTGCCTGAAGCTGTCCTGCAAGAAGCGATCGCCATTACTAATCAGGAAAAACCCGATCTCATCTTCCTGACGGGGGACTTTATTACCGATAGTCCCCAGCCAATTTTTGCCCTAGCAGATAGCATAAAAGCTCTCAAAAGTCAAGGGGGTATTTATGCTTGTTTAGGAAATCATGACAGTTATCTTCCGCAAGCAAGGGAAACGGTCAGATCAGCCTTAACTAGCGTGGGAATTCGGGTACTCTGGAATGAAATCGTCACACCCTACGGCGAAAATTTTCCCATCGTCGGATTGGCCGATTATTGGTCTGGGGAATTTTTACCGCAAATCCTCGAGCAAATTTCCCCCGATATACCCAGACTCGTCCTTTCCCACAATCCCGATACAGCCATGATTTTAAAGGATTGGCGCGTGGATTTGCAGTTATCCGGTCATACCCACGGAGGTCAAGTGACTATACCGGGTATCGGTTCCCTACCGATAATTTTAGAGGAACTTAGGCGATCACTACCCGAACCCTATCGTCCATGGGTTCCCCTTTATCGGGAGTTTAGCAAAGTAGTCCGATACTGGCAATGGTCCGAGGGATTTCATCGAGTCGGGGACAATCAATTATATGTGAATCGAGGCTTAGGAACCTATTTCCCCGGTCGTCTTTTTTGTCCCCCCGAAGTGACAGTAATCACTTTGGTCAACAGGAGTCAGTCTTGAATCAGTTATCAGTTATCAGTTATCAGATTTAAGTTTTAAGTTTTAAGTTTTAAGTGTGCAGCATTAAATCAGCTGTTGACTATCTAAATTACTCGTTAAGACTATCGGTTAATTTTTTTTCCAAAAAGCTTGACAAAACCTCACGACTTGACAGATAATTTCTTATATAATGGGAATCCGTGCCAGCCTGCGACCCCCTCTTTTCAAGTCAAATAAAGCCCAAAAAAATTAACCCCAAAAAGTAGTCGGTGAACTGAAAACTCACATCTGATAACTGATAAGCTGCTGACTATATAAATTACTCGTTAAGACTGTACTGGAGTGCCGGAGTAGGGAGAG
Organism: Microcystis ichthyoblabe FBCC-A1114; assembly: GCF_050500245.1. NCBI lineage: Bacteria > Bacillati > Cyanobacteriota > Cyanophyceae > Chroococcales > Microcystaceae > Microcystis > Microcystis ichthyoblabe. The sequence goes on from NZ_CP191408.1 coordinate 787,898, forward strand.
GAAGTTTGAGCATTTGTACTAAAATTTCCCCTACGCAGTTTAAATTCAGTACAGCTTAGAAGCTTACTACTGTCTTTTCACTGATTACTGTTTACTGATAACTGAAAAAACACTTATGACAGAAAATAGAGATAACTTCAACGAAACTTATAATGCACTAATTGAGCGCATTGTCAATCTAACTTTAGAAGGAAAAATTAGAGCTAAATCACAGGTTTATAACCTTTTGTCCGAGGGAGTAAAAAATGGCACAGGAGAAATTTTTGAGCGTTGTTTAACTGAAAAAATTATCATTACTCGCTCACAGTTAGAAACAAAAATTAAAGCGACTAGGGTTTTGCGGGCCCTGGAAACGATCGAAAGTGAATGGGAAAAATATCAAAAAACCAATCAGCAAAATTCTCTCACTGCAGCGGCGATCGATAATCTGGTAAAAATCGATCGAGAGGATCGTTTACTAACTTTAGTGAATTTAATTGATCCCAATCAAAGTAATGCTTTAACCCTAGAACAATTACAACAGTTAGCCAAGCATTTACAGGCAGTTTCTCACCAGCGGGGAGAAGCGGATTTATGGCAAATTGCCACGGGGATTAATCTGGGGTTAAATACTTGGTCAAATTTATCGAATGATCTCACCAGTTGGCTCTACGAACAAAATCGCCATCTTGGTTTTACTAATGATAATGAGCGAGTGACTCCCTGGCAAATTTGGGCAAGTAAAGTTAATCCCTCTTGGTTAAAACGAGTCTTAGAAAGTTTAGCTAATCAACAAGCTTTTGATTCTCTCACCCAGGATTTAACTTTAACCGATTGGGTAGAAACTGCCATTGTTTTTCAATATATCCAAAGGGGACTAATTAACTTTTTTGATCAGCGTATCTATAGCGAAAAACTGGGAGCAAAATTATCTATTTCTACCTTTCTCACCTTTGCTTTAATTTGGTCGCTGTTAACCAATAGTTTCGAGCAAGTTAGTAAAAATTCTCTCTATAGTCGCGGCTGTTTTCAGATGGCTTTACAAATTCTGAGAACCTTTGCTCAACGGGATTATTTTCCTTTATACGGAGGAATTTTCGCATCCTTTTCTGGCAGTTATCTCAAGGAGGCCTTAGATTATTTATCAATTCCTCTGCGTTATGTGGAAGGTACGGGAGAAAAGGCGAGAATTTTAACTTTAATTGCCTATTCTAATCGCATTCGCGGCGACTATCTACAGGCTAGAGAATGTCATCAACAAGCTTTAGAAATTGCTCGTAAACAACAGGATTATGCTTGTGAAATAGCTAATTTAAACCATTTATCCCGTCTCAATGCTATCCAAAAAAACTATACAGAAGCGATTAATTTAAGTCAGAGAGCCTTAATTTTAAGTCGTCAACAGGGTAATAGTTTAGGACAGGCTAACGCTTTAGCTAATTTGGGTTATAGTCAGGTACAGGAAGCGCAACAGTTAGAGAGATATGATCCCGAAATTTATCAAACTTCGATCGAGTATTTACAGCAGGGATTAAAGTTAGCGGAAAGTCTCCAAGATTGGCAGAGTAAATCCCTTTGTTGTAGCAGTTTAGGTTTAGCATATCTTGTCCTCGAAAGAACCCAAGATGCGATTAATATTCTCCTACAAGGATTAGAATCTGCCAAATACTACGGAGATGTATATCTGCAAGGTTTATTACTAACTTATTTAGGGGAAGCTTACTATCAAGACAAGAATTTTCAACAGGCAATTTATATGGGTTCTCTAGGAATGTATTGGCTACACGAAATCGGTGCAGTGGAATGGCGACAAGCTGCTAGTCTATTAACGGTTATTCGTGGCAAAAATATCGCAGCTTTTGAGCAGACTTTCAGTCAGGAACGTTCCTCCCTGATTAAATCTATTGGACTGGAAGGCTACCAATATATCTCAGAAATCCTCAGCAAATATCAACAGGGTAATTAGTGAATACAAAGCATAACCTATTAATTAATCTCTCGGTACTTTTTCCCCAACCCACGGGAATCAGTACCTACATTCTTAACCTCTTACCCTACCTGAAAAATTTAGAACCAACCCTACTAACAGCTAATAGTTATCCCGACTTTAACTGTTATTCTATCCCCAAAGGTCTCGGCCCTGATCGAGGAGCGAAAGGTCATTTAAAACGCTTACTCTGGACTCAGTGGCAGTTACCGTCAATTTACCGACAATTAAAGGCCAATTTACTCTTTTCTCCCCTCCCAGAAGCGCCGATAAATTCTCCCTGTCGCTTTGTCGTCATGGTCCACGATTTAATTCCCCTACGGTTTCCCAGTTTTACTTCCCCCTTAACCCAATATTTCCGTTATTATGTGCCGCAGGTATTACAACAGGCAAAACATATTATCTGTAACTCTCAGGCAACGGCCAAAGATATCACTGAATATTATCAAATTCCCGCCGATAAAATTACTTCAATTCCCCTAGCCTATGATCATCATCACTTTCGTCCTATGGAAGATAATAAGCCAGAACATCCCTATTTTCTCTATCTGGGTCGTCCCAATCCCTATAAAAATTTACCGCGTTTAATCGCCGCTTTTGCCCAACTGCCCCCAGATTTAAGCGATTATCATCTTTGGATTGCCGGCAGCTTCGATCGCCGTTATACCCCGAATTTACAACAACAAGCGCGGGAATTAGCAGTCAGCGATCGCATTAAATTTCTCGACTATATCCCCTACGATCACCTACCCAAAGTTATCAGTCAAGCCACTGCTTTAGTCTTCCCCAGTCTCTGGGAAGGCTTTGGATTGCCCGTTTTAGAGGCTATGGCCTGCGGTACACCCGTCATTACCTCAAATTTGTCATCTTTGCCCGAAGTCACGGCAACAGCGGCAATTTTAATCGATCCCTATCGAGTCGAGTCCATAGCCGATGCCCTAAAAATTATCGCTCAAGATCGACAATTACAGTCAAAATTAAGTCATCTAGGCAAAAAACGGGCCGATGAGTTTAGTTGGCAAAAAACTGGTCTAGCTACAGCCGCAATCTTAAATCAATATCTAGGGTATGCTTAGGGACTTGCGTGGGAATAATATCCCAATTGATCGGAGGGCGCAAGCTTTGCGCCCCTACAGTAACGGATTTTGTCCACAATGTAGGGGCGAACTGCGTTCGCCCAAAAGGTACATTATCAAAGCGCAAGTCCCTAACCTGATCGGTCATCGTCGGAAAAAGAAAAATAATTTGACAGATCGGCAGCATTTGCTGTAGGATGGATGATCGTGACCTAAATTGGAGAGATGGCCGAGCGGTTGAAGGCGCAGCACTGGAAATGCTGTTTAGGGGTAACTTTAACGAGGGTTCGAATCCCTCTCTCTCCGTCCCCAAAGCACCTCCTAGATATGAGGTGCTTTTTATAGCAGTTAGAGTATAGGAGTCAGGAGATTACTCTTATTGATTATCTTTTCCCCATCACCCACTCTCCTATACTTTTTAAACAGGATTTAGTCTAATTCCCCCTCGGTAAACCATCTTTACACTTAGCTAACCACTCCAATAAACTATCTAACTGCTGTGGTGGTTTTACCGCTCCTAAACCCCTGACTGTCACCTGTTTGGGACTATAAACAAAGCGTGATTGTATATGTTGGGGTAGGTGTTCTTGTAATAATTTCCACGCTGGTTCCTCCATGGGAGTTTCTAGGATAATATGCTGTTTTCCATCGGGTTTAATGCGCGAAAAACCGAGGGATTTAGCCAGATGTTTTAACTCGATTACCTTAAATAATTGTGCCACTGGGGAAGGAATTGCCCCGTATCTATCCACTAAATCCGCAGCAATTTGTCCTAAAGTTTTCTGAGAATTAGCAGTAGCGATCGCCCGATAGACATCCATTTTCTGTTCTGGATCGGATATATAATCATTAGGAATAAATGCCGTCAATTTCAGATCGATTTGGGTATCCTCCACTTGAGGAATTTCTTGACCTTGAATTTCCCGCAAAGCTTCCTGTAACATTTCCATATATAGATCAAAACCAATCGCTTCCATTTGTCCCGATTGTTCCGCACCCAATAAGTTACCAGCGCCGCGAATTTCCAGATCCCTAGTCGCTAATTGATACCCCGATCCTAACTGGGTAAATTCTTGAATTGCCTTTAATCTTTCCCGAGCGGTTTCTGTTAGTTCTCCCTTAGCTGGATAAAGTAACCAAGCGTGCGCTTGTACTCCCGATCGCCCCACCCGTCCCCGCAGTTGATAGAGTTGCGCTAAACCGAATTTTTGGGCATCTTCAATGATAATCGTGTTAACTCTGGGAATATCTAACCCCGACTCCACAATAGTCGTACAGACTAAGATATCCGCTTCCCCATTATTAAATGCTAACATGGTGGTCTCTAATTCGGACTCATCCATACGACCGTGACCAATGGAAATTCTAGCACCCGGAATCATCCCTTGAATTGCTGCCGCTTTTTCTTCAATTCCCTCGATTCTGGGTACTACATAAAAAATCTGTCCCCCCCGATCCAATTCATTGCGAATTGCCGTTCTAATCACATCAGAATTATAACTAGAAAGGTGGGTTTGGATGGGACGACGAGAGGGGGGAGGTGTGGTAATTAAACTCATTTCTCGCACCCCAGAAAGGGACATATAAAGAGTCCGGGGAATCGGTGTTGCCGTCAAGGTTAACACATCAATATTACTTTTAAAAGCCTTAATTTTTTCCTTTTGATTGACACCAAAACGCTGTTCTTCATCGATCACCAATAATCCTAAATCTTTAAACTCCACCGCTTTACTTAATAACAACTGCGTCCCCACCACTATATCCAATTCCCCCGTTTTCAAGCGCTGGACGATATCTTTTTTCTCGGAATTGGTGCGAAAACGATTTAATAAACCCACATTAATAGGATAGGGAGCAAAACGTTCTTTCAGGGTGTGATAATGTTGTTGGGTTAAAATCGTTGTTGGTGCTAATAAAGCCACCTGTTTATGACCCGTGGTGACAGCTTTAAAAATAGCACGAATCGCCACTTCTGTCTTACCAAAACCCACATCCCCACAGACTAAGCGATCCATCGGGCGATCGCTTTCTAAATCCCGTTTCACATCCTGTATCGCTTTCAGTTGATCAGCAGTGGGTTGGTAGGGAAAAGAATCCTCTAACTCCCGCTGCCAGGGATTATCCATCGGATAGGCAAAACCCGATTTTTGGGCGCGTTGGGCGTAAATATTGATTAAATCAACCGCTAACTTCTTAACCGACTTCCTGACGCGAGCTTTCGTCGCTTCCCACGCTTTGCCAGAGATTTTATGTAATTCAGGCTCTTGATTACCTGTATGACGATAACGGGAGAGATTATCAAGAGAATCGGCAGGAACCCGCAATAATCCATCAGCATACTTAATAACTAGATAATCTCGACCTTGCACTACTCCGCTAATTGTGCTTTCCTGCTTTTCTAGTTTGATAAACTGTCCGATGCCATGGTGTTTATGTACTACAAAATCGAGGGGACGGAGTTTATTCACATCCACCTGTACCGAGGCTGCTTGCCGACGTTTGCGGACGTAACCGGCAGTATTTAAAAGATGTTGCCCGAAGAACTCTCGATCAGTAACGACGACTATGCGATAGGTGGGGAGGATAAAACCTTCTAATTCAGCTAATCCTGAGTATTTTAGGGCTGTAGCGGTGTTTTGAATTATTAACCGCTCGATCGCCCCAAAATCAAGGGGATTGGGGATAAATTGGGCCGGACAGTCGTGTTCCTGTAATAACGAGACTGTACGGGAGGGTTGGGCAGATATTAACCATGTAGCGTACTTATTTACTTTAATACCGCTATAAATCTCTCTTTTTCCCCGTAAAATTTCCGCTAGTTTGGCGAATTGCCCCGGATTGGTGGGAATCGGACGACTGGAGAGATTAAGGCTATTTTCGGAGAGGTGATCGTCTATTTCTGAGAGGTAGAGATGGGGAAATTTAACCGATATTTGCAGAGATTCGCCAAAAGAACGGTGAATTTGCGGTAAAGCTGGTTCTATCTCTTGCCAGCGTTCCCCAATATATTCTATCCAGCGATCGCTTCTAGCTTGACAGCTTTCCAGTTCATCAAAGGCAATAAGAGTATTTTCGGGGAGATAATCCAATAAAGAGGCAGGTTGACGGAAGGACAAGCCTAAAAATCGCTCAATTCCCTCTGGATAAATGCCATTAGCCAATTTTTCTCGCTCTTCAGCCTCCAAATAATCGGCCACTGTGGGGGGAAGAGAAGGGGCAATGATCGCCGCGAAGCTAGTGGGAGTAAGAAGCAGATTGGGGATAGAATCGAGGGATCTTTGGGTGGCAGGGTCAAATTCTCGCAATTTTTCCAATTCATCGCCGAAAAATTCTAACCTGACCGGTAATTCGGCCGAAACCGGGAAAATATCAACGATATCGCCGCGACGACTCCATTGTCCTTCGGTTTCTACCAGTGAAACCCGTTCATATCCTAATCTAGCTAGGGTTAGATCGAGGTTTTTGGCTTCTATAACCCTTCCTACCGCAAAATTATCGCTATACTGCTCGAAAACCTCTCTAGGGGGTAAATGGGGCTGCAGGGCCTTTTCGGTGGTAACGATCGCAATTCCGGCCTCTTGATGACTGATTGCCGATAATACCTGCATCTGTCCCCAAATCATCTCGGATTCCCGATTAAATCTCTCGTAGGGGCAAGCTTCCGAGGTGGGATAAAAGAAAACACCTTTCCACGTCATCGCTTCTAATTGTGCCGCCCAACGTGCCGCTTCCTCCAGATTGGCACAAATAATTAAAAGATTTTTTCCTTGACAACGGGCGAAAGCTGTGCTGATTAATCCTTTCGGTAAGCGGGCAAGGCCGGTTAGGGTTAAATTGCCGTTTTTCTCCAGTTTTTGGATAAGTTCGGCAGTTAATGGCGATTTTTCAATGTTGCGAATAACGGAGGCAAAAGTCATTTTTTAGTGATCGGCGCTCGGTTTTTGGTTAGGGTTTGCGGCAAAAAGTTTTTTGTGGGGACAGGGTGTGGGGTGTAGGGTTTTACCGATTTTGAGGGGGTCAATTACCTAATTTTCAGGGAAAAAGTCCCTGAATTTTCCCCCCGATCACTCCCATGTCCGGTACTTTTTGATTTCCCAAAAAGTCTAAAAGTCTTACCCAACAAGGTTTTTAGATTTATTCAGCAAGCTCTAGTTAAGCTCTCCTGAATTTATACTGCCTATTGGGAGTTCTAGTACAAATGCTCAGGCTTCCTCTCCCAACTCCGGCACTCCGGTGCAGTCTTAACGAGTATCAGTTTCCAGTTTATCCACTACTTTTTGGGGTTAATTTTTTTGGGCTTTATTTGACTTGACCAGAGGGGGGTTGCAGGCGCACGGATTTTCCATTATCTATATAATATCATGTCAAGCGTTAGTTAGCAAGAGAAAATTTTTAATTGGGAGCGAAAGATCGAAGGACAAAAAACCAGTACATCTATACCGAAATATTTTCAGAATGATAACGATTCTCACCGACTGTGATAAGATCAGAATCATAATCAGACTCAGTTAATCCGATGGGTAAAAAATTCCAGTTAACAGCGATCGCTTTAACCCTGACTATAGCCAGCTTAACAGCTTGTAGTGGTCCCTCGGTCAAGGAAGAGGAAGCAAAGACACCCTTACAGGTGACAGTGAGTATCGTACCGCAGGAATATTTTGTCAAACGTATCGGCGGTGATAGAGTCAGTGTTAATGCCATGATTCAACCCGGGACAGATCCCCACACCTATGAACCAAAACCCGAACAATTAAAAACCACAGCCCGATCGCAAGCCTATTTTAAAATTGGTGTATCCTTAGAAGATGCCTGGAAAGATCGCTTAAAGAGTGTTAACCAACAGATGTTAATCGTCGATACCAGTCAAGGGGTAGATAAAATCCCTTTGACAGCAGAACATGATCACGATCACGATCACGCTAAGGAAAAAAAACATCAAGCTGGAAAAAACACCCTAGATCCCCATATTTGGTTATCACCAAAACGAGTCAAAGCACAAGCAAAGACTATTTATCAAACCCTAGCACAACTCGATCCGGGTCAGGAAGCTATCTATCGAGCTAACTTGGAAAAATTCAGTCAGGAATTAGACGCATTAGATCAAGAAATTCGGCAAAACTTGGCAGGGATTAAAAACAAAAAATTTATGGTATTTCATCCCGAATGGGGCTATTTTGCCCAAGATTACGGTTTAGAGATGATTGCGATCGAAATCGACGGTAATGAACCCAGTGCTGCCCAGTTAAGTCAACTAATCAAACAGGCCAAAAAAGAGAATATTAAAGTTATTTTTACTCAACCAGAATTTAGTCAGAAAAGTGCCGAAACTATTGCTAGGGAAATTGGGGGACAGGTAATCCCTATCAGTGCCTTTGCTCAAAATTGGAGTGAAAACCTGCGACAAGTTTCCCAAAAAATGGCCACAGTTTTAAATCAGTAATTGTTTGTATATGTCAACGATCATTACCATTAGTAATCTCTGGGCCGGCTACGAACAGGAACCCATCCTCGAAGATATTAATTTAACCATTGAAGAATTGGATTTCCTGGGAATTATCGGCCCGAATGGAGGAGGAAAAACTACCCTCCTTAAGGTTTTACTGGGATTAATTAAACCTTGGCGGGGAGAAGTCAGTATTTTGGGGCAAAATGTCGAAAAAGGTCGGGAATTAGTCGGTTATGTGCCGCAGTTTGTTGAATGCGATCGCTCATTTCCCATCACTGTGGGTGAGGTGGTGAAAATGGGGAGATTGAGCAGCAAAAAACTCTGGCAAGGCTATAGTAAAAAAGATGAGTTAAGGGTAGATAAAGCTTTAGATAGTGTGGGAATGTTAGCGTTGAAAAAAAGGTCGATTGCTGAACTTTCGGGGGGACAGCGCCAACGGGTTTATATCGCTCGCGCTTTAGCGGTAGAACCCCGTCTCTTGATTTTAGATGAACCCACTGCCAGTGTCGATCCCCAAATGCGTGCTAGTATTTTTTCCCTGTTGCAAGAATTGAATGAGTGGATGACTATTTTAATTATTTCCCATGATCTGGGAACCCTATCTACCTATGTTAAATCGATCGGTTGTCTCAATCGTCGTCTCTATTATCACGGCCAAAAATCTCTCACTACCGCTATGTTAGAACAAGTGTATTGTTAAAAGGTTTCTCCCTTTCTACTGTCAAAACCCTTGACAAATCCTCGCACTTGACATATGCTTATATATATATAATGGGAATCCGTGCCTGCCTGCGAACCCTCTTTTTTTAGGTTAGATAAGCGTCAAGAAAATAAAAACCTAATACCTGACTAGGGCTAAAGACTTATACGAACAGGACTATCTTGCTTGGTTAGAAGAAACGGCCAAACAACTGCGACAAAGACAGACAGATGTATTGGATTGGGGAACCAACAGAGACAAAAATTATTATTATTAGTTGTAAATTTCATTATGACTAGGCTCAATGTAATCGCTGTTATTTTGTTGATTAAACTTTAAAATTGTCATTGCTGGAACGCCAAGGGCGATCGCACTGCAAGGTCAGAGATCCGTCTATGTTGTAAAATTGATCTGTAAAAGGATGTAAAATCTGATGAACTTAAAACCCAAAATCAAATCAAAATTACTACTACAAACAAGTTATTTGTCTAAGTTATCCGTTCTGATGGTCATAGGTTTTTGTTACGCTATAATTGCCGTCAAAATCTTAGTGTATGATAAAGCTAGTGTCTACGCATTGCCAATCACGATAGATTTAAAGGAAAATAACAAGAAATAAAACACATCAGAAAGACCTCGGTTAGTCTTAACAAGGAATAATAGGGTTGCAGAATATGAAGGTGTCTTAATTGCACCAGGCAACGGACAACAAAATTATGATGTTGTTGATATAGATACTAGAGATTTCACAGAAGGAGGAACTTTAAGAATAGATGTTCAAGTTGGTTCTGGTAAAAGTAATGCGTCTTTTGACATTTTTCCCCAAGATGCGGTTGTCCCTATTGCTGGAAGGCCAACAGAAAGTATTGCCGGTTCTTATGATGTTTCGAGAAATTCAGGTACATCACTAACTTATCAATTTGATAGAGGTGAAATTTTCCAATTTGGGGCGACTGGTAATTGGTTTAGTGAAAAAGGCAGTCGTAATAGTTATAGGATGAAAGCTTATGTTATTCCTAAACAACGTTATTAAGATATTAACGTAGTGCGATCGCTGATCTTGTAGCGCGATCGCTTTTTGGGGAGGAGAAGGGGCGATCGTTTTTTTTGGGGAGGAGAAGGGGCGATCGCCTGCCCTGAGATTAATCTCTCAACAAAGCTCGAAAACCAGCTTGCTGAAAATGAATATCCGTTGTTAATGCTTCCGTTATTCTACCCTCTTCCATTACAATAAAAGAAATACAGTCAACAATTCCCCAATTTTTATCGTTTCTTTGACAATATAGTTGAAAAGCTTTTTGATAAAGAATTTCCGATAAGGGAATAACTGTCACTGTTCTGTCCTTTTCTAATGAGGACAATAATTTAATTGACTTAGAGCGATATTTTTGTTTAGATAAAGCATTGCCAATCTCTAAAATAATGGCTCTGGTTGTAACTAAAGGTGTTTTTGAAGTTTTTAATTGTTGGGCAATGGCAAGTGCTTTATGATGATAATCGTCCGTAGATGAAGATAAAGCGATCGCATAACTTGTATCGAGAAATTTCTCAGGGTTCATGCTCTTTTTCTTCGCCATATAAATATTTATCTAGATTTTCTGACCAATCAGAGGGGCCGTCTAGTTGTAATGATTCTGCTGTCTCTAAAAAAGAAGTGAGTTCATTATTTTCATCCGATAAGTTATCAACAATAATGCGGACACGAGTATTAGCCTTCAATGTAACGGGTTGCTCTGGATGAAAGACCTTTCCGTCAAATAATGCGTTAATAGAATTAAGCATGATCTGTTGGTGAAATGATTTTTACTTGAAATATCTATATTATAAATGTAACACACCAAATTGATTGTTATTCGCTGTCATCTTGTTGGTTAAACTTTAAAGCTGCCGCTTGGGATAGGAAGGCAAAGGGCGATCGCTTTTTGATGAGGAGGAGGGGCGATCACATATCGTATTTTTCTATTATCATAGTAAAATTAGGCAAATATTTTGAAAATAACATGAAAATTAAAGCTCTAATCTGGCAAGAAGATGGTATTTGGTGCGGTTCCGTACCGGCATTGCCAGGCTGTCATACCTGGGGAGAAAGCTACGAACAATTATTAGAAATGTTGCAAGATGCAGTTCAAGGATGGCTTGAAGTTGCAAGTCAAGAAACAGAAATTGAAGCAGAAAAAGAGCTAGTCGAATTATCATTATGAAATCTATTTCTGGCCAAGCCCTTTGTAAAATTATCGAACGTTATGGTTAGCAGTTAAAACGCATTAGTAGTAGTCATCATATTTATACAAAACAGGGAATGAAAGTTATTTTATCCGTTCCTGTTCATGGCAATAAAGATTTACCAATTGGTACTCTTAAGAGTATTTTGAAAGATGCTGATCTGACCGAAGATGACTTGAGATAACGGTGATCGCTGTTTTCTTGTTGATTAAATCTTAAAAACGCGATCAGGTTTTCTTTTGAAATCTAGGGTAAAGCTGTTAAAACAAAACGGATAGACGTTGCCACTACCGCCGTAAACAAAATCCCAATCAAAGCCCAAACCTGATTGCCCTGATTGCTTTCTACCTTTTCTATCTGTAATTCCATTTTATCGAATCGCTTATCCATTGAATCCAATCGTTTCTCTACATTATCAACTTTGGTTTCTACAGTAGCCAATCGAATCTGTACTTGATTCACATCTTTAGAAATTGTATCTAGCTTCTGATTCATTTCTGCTAGAACTTCGCGCAAATCTGTTTCGATGATAGTCGGTGTTGGCATAACTCATCTTGTTAATCAGGCTGACACACTCATTTTAATCTATTTTTTTGCTGAGAGAACGGCCTCTTCTCAAAATATAGCAATTCTCATTTTAAGGTTTCATGACATTAAAACCCTTGCACCTAGAGGGGTTAATAATTCTTAACGAATCTCTAGATCGCTGAAACAACGCAAAATCGTTTCAAAATGAGAATAGCTGGTACGAATTGCGGTGCAGACAATACCTTACTCAAAAAACCCTGCGCTACTATTAGAACTAGAGGCGATCATTTTAAGGGCAACTGAGCCACCGTATAATGTTCAAATTCATACTGGAGTCCTAACCCATGCAAGTGAAACTTTCGGAGCAAATCTCGTCTGCGGATGCGGAAAATATTTTAAAGTGCTTACCAGACTGGATTCAGGATGCCCTGATTGCTCGCGCTACTGAAATTGATTATCCCGTTGAAGCAATCCTTGAGATGGCGATCGCCAGTTTTCTAGACACAGAGGCATTAAGTTTTGCCGACTGTAAGCCAGGGCGAGGTCAATAAGTGCGATCGCTCTTGTAGTAACGCACTAAATTGATTGTTATTCACCGTAATTATCTGATTTTTTGGATTTTTATTAATGCGATCGCCGAGCTTGTAGCTGATCTTGTAGTGCGATCATTTTTTGATGATGGGGAGGGGCGATGGTTTTTGGGAGGAGCAATTTTTGGGGAATGGCGATTTTGAGGAGGAGGGGCGATCGCTCTCTAATCAGTATAAGTTGATATAATTATCGTATGTTTATCTGGTCGTCAAAATGTTGCTAAAAATCGTACAAATCGGTAATTCTCAAGCAATTACAATTCCTCAAGCAATCATGGAACAGTGTGAACTTCTGGACGAAGTTGAGGCGATAGTTGATGGAAAAAGAATTATTCTGAGTGCTAAAAAGAAGGTGAGGGAAGGCTGGGCTGAGTTATTTGATGATGCTCCTATTGAAGCCGAGTTACAGGATTGGTTAGGGGTGGAAAACGAGTTTGAGCGGCAAAATCAATGGTAGAAAGATTTAGCATCCTGTTGGTGGCACTCGATCCAACTAGGGGGTCTGAACTGCAAAAAACTCGACCTTGTGTTGTTGTTTCTCCTAGTGAAATTAATGCTCGATTAAGAACAGTCGTTATTGCACCAATCACCAGTACTGTCAAAAATTACCCAACAAGAATCCCCATTGATCAAGAAAATGTGCGCGGCAGTATTGCTTTAGACCAAATTAGGGCGATTGACAAAACCCGAATTGTTGCCACAATTGGCAGTCTTGACGAACGGGTAGCAATGGTAGTGGCTGATCGATTGGTTGAATTTTTTCACTACTGATTGTCACCGAATTTGTTCGGTTTTAGTATCGCTTTTTTATAAAACAGGGAGAGGTGATCGCTTTTTAGAGTAAGGGTGAAGGGGCGATCGCTTTTGGGAGGAGCAATTTTTTGGGAATGGCTATCGCTGTTGGATGATGAGGAGAGGCGATCGTTTTTGGGTGATGTGGGAATGGCGATCACTTTTGGGTGATGGGGGAATGGCGATCGCCTGCCCTGAGATTAATCTCTCAACAAAGCTCGAAAACCAGCTTGCTGAAAATGAATATCCGTTGTTAATGCTTCCGTTATGGCTCTTCTCGACTTTGTGTGATAATTTTTGCTTATGAAATTGTGAAATGTTTACTGGGAAAGACTTTTAGGACTATTTTGTTAAATAAACTATCAGTATAGACCTCGTTTCCACACAGAAACCAGAAGAGCCCCGTTATTCTACGCTCTTCCATTACAATAAAAGAAATACAGTCAACAATTCCCCAATTTTTATCGTTTCTTTGACAATATAGATGATAATCGTCCGTAGATGAAGATAAAGCGATCGCATAACTTGTATCGAGAAATTTCTCAGGGTTCATGCTCTTTTTCTTCGCCATATAAAATATGGCTCTTCGGGACTTGGTATCGTTCGATAGGGGGGCATAAATCGACTCAATCCTTATCTGGCAAGAGATTTAATTGATTAGTTCGCTCCAGATCGCCAACAATTGACAAAAATTGCGGCAATGTCTGTCTCTATAAAGGTTTCATTCCTTATAACCCCGTCCATTGCATAAGACAAACCGAAGAACCCTAATCCCTTACAAAAAAATACTCCGAAATCCTCGTGAACTTTATTTTAAGTCACCATGCCGAAGAAAAAATTATTCAACGCCAAATCTCTTTAAAAATATTGCAGGACATCCTCAATAATCCTGAGCAAATTTTAGAAGAAGATGGACTCAAAGTTTATCAAGGTACGTTTGTCACCATTAACAATAAAACTTATCTTCTGAGAATTTACATTAATGACTTAGTTGAGCCTCAAAAAATTGTTACACTATATGTAACCAGTAAACTTAGAAAATATAGGCAGCTATCAAATGAAAGCTAAATATGATGCTGAAGTTGACGTTTTAACAATTACCTGGCATGACACACCCGTAGAAGAAAGTGAGGCAATCAGTCCGGGGGTTATTCTTGACTATGATCAAGCAGGTAATGTAATCGGGATTGAAATTCTTAATGCTTCTCAAAAAATCGAGAATTTTTCTCCGAATGTGCAGGTAGCTATTTCTTCTCGATAAAGGTGATCGCTGATCCTGTAGTGTGATCGCTGATCTGTAGGTTGGGTTGAGGTGACGAAACCCAACATTGCCTTTATTTCTTACCTTAATTTTTTGGGTTTCACTTCGTTCAAACCAACCTACATTTTATTCCATATCGATATTAGTGACGAAACCCAACATTGCCTTTATTTCTTACCTTAATTTTTTGGGTTTCACTTCTACATTTTATTCCATACCAATATCACTATCAAAGATCAGCTTTTCTGAAGCTCCCCACATCTGATCATAAATTCCTTCTTCAACCTAACGGTGAAAACTGGAATATTGCCAATCTTTCGGAGCGTTTACTAATCCATGATGCACAGGATTATAATGGATGTATTCGAGATGATTAACAAAATCTCGATCGCCGTAGGCGCGCCCTTGGCGACCATCTCGAACTTGATGCTCCCAAAAGGGACGTTGCCAAATAGCCTTTTCTCCTTTATGTATGTTGTCGAGATGTTGAAATTTTACCGTGATATTGAAAATGACATTGACGGCTAAAATAACTTTTAATTAATCGCCAACCAGTTGAAAAATCTGCATCCGTTTCAGGCAATGTCCAAAGAGCATGAATGGGAGCTGGTAAAATGACAATAGCATCAATCTTAAAATGATGTTGTCGCATAACATATTTAAAAGCATTTCGTAGTCAATCCACATTTTCAGGTTCACACAAAATTCTGTGACGATTGTATGTCACAACTGTAAAAAAATAAGTGGCTCTAGGTGTTTTTGCTCTACGGTATTGCATCAAGTTAGGATAACATTTATTGGATTGGTGTTTACGCAACTGGCGTTGGGTTTCGTGCCTCAATCCAACCTACCAAACTACCGATAGGAAATATCTGGGAAAAAAGTCTTTCCCGAAACTAAGATCAATATTCTTTAACACTCGAAAGTCAGAAACTTGAACCCGTAGTAACCGCATTGTTAAAACTCCTGTAATCCTATCCTCTTGCTCATCTGCTTATTGTAGCCCACAGGCAAAGGTGAAACAATCTCTTATCCTACTGGCCAAATTCTGGCAGATTTTCTCAAAAAAACCCTTGACAAATCCCCGCACTTGACAGATACTTATATATAGAATGGGAATCCGTGCCTTCCTACAGACCCTCTTTTTTCAGGTTAGATAAGCGTCAAGAAAATAAAAATCTAATACCTGACCAGCGCTAAAGAGGATAGGTTATGACAACTAAAGACTTATACGAACAAGACTATCCTGCTTGGTTAGAAGAAACGGCCAAACAACTGCGACAAAGACAGACAGATGTATTAGATTGGGAACATCTCGGAGAAGAAATCGAAGCATTGGGGAACGAACAGAGAGATAAAGTAGATAGTTATCTCCTAAAATTACTCATTCATCTGCTTCTCTACCAATACTGGCCGGAGGAACGAGAAAGATGTGCGCGGGGATGGCAGGACGAAATCGGTAACTTTCGGGTGGAATTAGAACTTTTATTGGAGTCGAAAACCCTTTATAACTATTTTTTAACCAGAATCGCCGTTATTTACCCCAAAGCAGTGAAGCGAGTCCGACAAAAAAGCCAATTACTGGCCGCTATCTTTGCCGAAAGCTGTCCCTATAGTCCCGAACAAATCCTCGATTCCGATTTTTTCCCCTGAAATGCCGGCAGATTTCCTCAAAAAACCCTTGACAAATCCCCGCCCTTGACAGATACTTATATATAGAATGGGAATCCGTACCTGCCTGCGAACCCTCTTTTTTTAGGTCAAATAATGCGATTAAATTTATTTCTGCTCCCTGGGGTTGAACTCTAGCTTCAGCAGTTTTAGGAGATGGGAAATATGGCAGCTTGGATTATCACTATTGTGAGCATAAAATCTTCCTATTTGTAGCCCACATTCCGCACCCTCAACTGTCGCATAAGCTGTCCCCCTCCAGAGACTTGAGTAAAAATAGTTAGCTGGTGAAGGTTTTCTCTGTGGCCGCTAGGGGGAGTATGGAGACCCCTAATTATGAAAAAATAGGAATTATTGGAAAACTTGGGCGAGTGGACTGTTCGACCATGAATCAATCAACAGAAATTGAAGTCAAAAATCTAGACCATCTGGGATTAGTAGCCGGAATTATCGATGAAATAGGAATTGTGGAAGGAACCACAAAGGACACAAAGATTGATAGATCCTATGTAAGTTAAACTGATCACACAGAACCTAGAAGAGCCTGAAATTTTTGGCTGAGTTGGCGGCAGCTTGCCGCCAACTCACTCCTCTAGATAAGTATTTTGACTCACGCTCCTTCCTCTTTTAAGACGTTGTCACACTTAGGGTGCGGAATGTGGATTTATTTTTGCACAAATTCCCGAATGATCGATTGGAAACTTGGATATTAATTTAGCAAAACGACTTGACTCAGATGTATATATATCTGAACTTCCCCCATACATATATACTATAATAGCCGAAAACCCTTATCCATCAATGGATACGCCCCTTAACTTTTCTTAATGTACCCATGTAATTTGTAACATTTCTTAATGGACAAGAATTCTCTCTATTTGCTAGAATGATAGCCATGTATATAGAAAAAGTTCCTAACCGTAATTCCCCCCCCGCCGTTCTTCTTCGGGAGTCCTACCGAGAAGGAGATCAAGTCAAAAAAAGAACCCTGGCCAATCTCTCAAAATTACCCGATGATATTATCGACAATCTGAAACTGGCTCTTAAAGGCGCAACACTGTCCATGACTGAAGGCATTCCCAATCATTTTGAAGTGATTAGAAGTCTTCCTCATGGTCATGTAATGGCTATTTTAGAGACGATTAAAAAATTAGGTTTAGATAAAATAATCAGTGAAAAATCCTCACGAATCAGAAACTTAGTGGTGGCGATGATTGTGGCAAGAATCATCAATCCTAAATCGAAACTAGCCACAGCGAGAGGGTTTAATAGCGAGACTTGTAGTCAGAGTTTAGGACAATTGTTAGACTTAGAGAAAGCCGATGAAGACGAATTATATAACGCCTTAGATTGGTTATTAGAAAAACAAGAGAAAATTGAGAAGCACCTAGCAATTAAACACTTAGAATCAGGAACATTAGTCTTGTATGATGTCACTTCTACCTACCTAGAAGGAAATGGTTGTGAACTGGGAAAATATGGTTATAACCGAGATAAAAAGAAAGGGAAAACTCAGATAGTTTTTGGTCTGCTCTGTTCAGCCAAGGGTTGTCCGATAGCGGTAGAAGTATTTGAAGGAAACACTTCAGACGGTGCTACTTTAAGCGGACAAATTGAGAAAGTCAGAAAGGGTTGGGGGATTGAGAATGTTGTCTGGGTAAGCGATAGAGGAATTTTAACCAACTCGAAAATCAACGAATTAGTAAAACCCATAGAAGGATTAGACTATATTACTGGTTTAACTAAGCCTCAAATTCGGAAACTGGCTGAGGTAGAAGTGATTCAATTAGGATTATTTGATCAGGTAAACTTGGTGGAATTTGAGAGTGAAGATTATCCCGATGAAAGATTAATTGCTTGTCGGAATCCCTTAATCGCCCAGAAAAATCAACTACAAAGAGAGGCATTATTAGAAGCGGTAGAGAAGGAACTAGATTTGATTGTTCAGGCGACTCAAAGGGAGAAAAGAGCTTTAAAGGGTCAAGATAAGATAGCTTTGAGAGTGGGCAAGGTTCTTAATCAGTTTAAGGTCAATAAATACTATAACTTAGAGATAACAGAAGAAGGCTTTTCTTATCAGCGTAAGCTGGAATTAATCGCTCAAGAAACGGCTTTGGATGGTGTGTATGTGTTAAGAACTTCTCTGGAGTCAACTTTGATGGATGCAGCGACGACGGTTAAAGCTTATAAAAGTTTGTCTCAAGTGGAGGAGGCATTTCGCTGTTATAAGTCAATTGATTTAAAGGTACGTCCTATATATCATTATAAGGGTGATAGAGTCAAAGCTCATATCTTTTTATGTATGTTGGCTTATTATGTGGAATGGCATTTAAAACAGTGCTTGGCTCCTTTGTTATTTGAGGATGAAGAAATTGATGATGGTTCTCTGAATGTGATTAAAGCGAGTCGCAGTGAATCCGCTCAGTCTAAAGAGAGAAAAAAACGGAATCAAGAGAACCTCCCTGTGCATAGCTTTCGGACTTTGTTGGAAGACCTGGGGACAATTTGCTTGAATACAGTGGAATGTACGATTAGGGAGGGAAGTTATCGTTTTTCTAAGATAACTCGACCGACCCAACTGCAACAAAAAGCGTTAGATTTATTGGGAGTTTCCCTGATTTGTACCCAGTAACGGGGCGGCGGAAATTCTCTTAATCCCTCCTACAGCATAGGTTATGGCCTTTTGTCAACGGGGAAGTCCAGATATATGTTTGCACAAATTCCCGAACGCTCGATGCACTATTTGCGATGGGTTCTGACCATCGCTTGGTTAATTCTGATATTTTCTCTATTTTTTGACCCGATTTCGGCAAAATTAACCGATCCTAACAATCTTTCTAGTCCCCTGAGAGTGGATCCCGATCTGTGCATTAAAGTCCAGGGGGTTTGCCTACCCCAATCCTCCTATCAGTTAGGTGCGCCGATTTTTTGGGGAATAGTGGTTCCTAGTGGTGTTTTTATCTTATTAGTATTAGGTCACGAACTCTGGCGGCGTATCTGTCCTTTATCCTTTCTTTCTCAAATACCGCGTGCTTTGGGTAAACAGCGTCAGAAAAAACAGACCGATAAATCGGGAAAAGTCCGCTCTGAAATCTATAAAGTGCCGAAAAACTCTTGGTTAGCTCGGAATTATCTCTATCTACAATTAAGTCTGTTATTTTTGGGTTTATGCGGACGGATTCTTTTTTATAATTCCGATCGCTTAGTCTTGGGTAGCTTTTTAATCTTTACTATTCTAGCGGCGATCTTTGTGGGTTACTGGTATGGGGGCAAATCTTGGTGTAACTATTTCTGTCCCATGAGTCCAGTTGAAAGGATTTATGGTGAACCTAGGGGTTTGCTGAATAGTACCGCTCACGAAGACAGTCGCAGTGGGATTACTCAATCTATGTGTCGTATTGTCCGAGAAGATGGTAGCGAACAAAGTGCCTGTGTTGCCTGTCAAAGTCCCTGTATCGATATCGATGCGGAAAGATCCTATTGGGATGGGATTAATAACAGCGATCGCCAATGGCTTTATTACGGTTATTTTGGCTTAGTTTTTGGCTATTTTATCTATTATTATCTCTATGCTGGCAATTGGGACTATTATTTCTCTGGAGCTTGGGCGCACGACGAAAATCAGCTAGAATCCCTCTTTAAACCGGGTTTTTATCTTGCGGGTAATCAGATTCCGATTCCGAAGCTGGTAGCTGTTCCCTTAACTTTGGCAATCTGCACTTTTTTGGGTTATTTTCTCGGTAAAAAAGTTGAAAATGCCTATAAAGTCTATAGAATCCGTAAAAAGTCGCCCTTACCAACCGAAATTATCCGTCATCGAGTCTTTACTTTCGGAACTTTTCTGATTTTCAATTTCTTCTTTATTTTCGGTGGTCGTCCTTTTATTAATCTTTTGCCAAAATTTTGGCATTATTTCGCTAGTATTTTAGCGGCTGTTTTGAGTAGTTTATGGTTATATCGCACTTGGATAAGGGATCCGAGTCGTTACCAACGGGAAGGACTCGCAGGAAAATTGCGTAAACAGTTGCGTAAACTGAATCTCGATACGGCTAAATATCTCGATCGGCGATCGCTGGAAACTTTGGACGCAGATGAGGTGTATGTGTTGGCCAAGATACTGCCGGATTTCACGCACCAGAAGTGTTTAAAAGCCTATAAAGCCGTGTTAAAAGAGGCTTTGGAGGAGGGATATAGTGACTTCGGACACAGCCTCGAAATCCTGCAACAAATGCGCTTAGAGTTGACGATTACTGAGGCAGAACATCAGGCGATTTTAACAGAGTTGGGTGTGGAATCGGCCGAACTTCTCGATCCGGAAAAGCAGTATAGTCGCGAGGATTGGTTACGTTTGCAGAGTTATCGCGATGCTTTGTCAGAAAGTCTCTTGGTGACTTGGAAAAAAGACCCCGATCGCCAGGTGGGTTCGGAATTGCTGGAAGTGTTAACCGGTAAGAGTTCCAGGGAGGCGATCGAGCATTTATTAACGGAATTGCCGGCCGCAGAAACCGAAACTGTCGAGTCTTTGCGTCGCCAGTACAGAGTTACTGGTCAGGAGGAGGAAACGATTCTCCATCGTCCTCCGGCCGATCAATTATGGCAAAATATCGCCCGCGCTTTTCAGGTTTTCGATCGTCTATCTTTTAGTAGTGACAGCGATCGTGATCAACAGGAAAGAATTTTATTGGAAAGATTCCAGCTATTCGATAGTGATAGCTCTGGACAAATTAGCCTTGAGGAGTTAAAAGCTTGTCTTCAGGCGATCGAACCGGGGGTGACAGACAAGGAAATCGAAGCTATGTTACAGCAGGCCGATACTGGTCGCGATAATCAGATTAGTTTTCAGGAATTTCGCGATCTACTGCACCAATTCCACAAATAAACTGTCTGCAACTATTGCGTCGGTCATGAATTCCAAGACATTAGCGCAAGTCCCTAACATCTCGAACAGCAATTCTCATTTTGAAAGGATTTTGCGTTGTTTCAGCGATCTAGAGATTCGTTAAGAATTATTAACCCCTCTAGGTGCAAGGGTTTTAATGTCATGAAACCTTAAAATGAGAATTGCTGATAATATGCCATCTGGCTGGTCTGATTCTTCTACAGAGCGATTTTCTGGCTGGGATATTATTCCCACGCAAGTCCCTTATTGGTTGGCCAAGATCTGGTCATCGATCGCCAAGTCTATTTCTTGCCGATCGCGACCGGAAGCGAGATAATCATTCTGGAAGGAGTCTGTTAAACCACTGACGAGATCATATTCAGGCTGCCAGTTTAACTCCCGGGTAGCCTTATTAATATCAGCGTAAAAATGTTGAACCCGCAGGGGGAAAGGTTTCTTTTTGCCGAAGTCAAATTTTTTGGGGTTATAGTTAACAATCTCGATTTCCTCGGCATTTTTCCCCATGGCTGCCGCGCAAGCTTTTGCTAAACCGTTAAAAGTTACATAGCGATCGCCGGAAATATTATACACTTGACCGATAGCCTGAGAATTACCCAATACTGCGGCCATGGCTTGGGCCAGATCGGCAACGTGACCAAATTGGGTAAAATGTTCCCCATGACCAGGTATAGGAATAGGACGATTACGAACCAAACGGTCAAAAAACCAAGCTTCTAGGTCATTATAGTTGCGCGGTCCGTAGATATAGACTGGACGGATGGAAGTCCAGGGTAAACCCATCTCGCTTAAATAGTTTTCTGTCTCGTGTTTTCCCTTGTGGCGACTTTTGGGATCTAGTTTATCCCCTTCTTTGTGGGGCATTTGGTCGGATTTTAGATAAACCCCCGCCGAGCTAACATAGACAAAATGCCCAATTCTGTCTCTAAATATCTCGACGAGGGGCTGAGTATCACTTAATTCTCTGCCATTATTGTCGAAAATTGCCTCAAAACTCTCATTTTTAAGCTTTTCTTTCAGTTGCCCTGGGTCAGTGCGATCGCCATGAATCTGTCGTACTCCAGCAACCGGGGCGGGTTTATTGCCACGATTGAATAATACTACCTCATGACCCTGTTCTACTAACACTTTAGTCAGGGAAACGCCGATAAATCGGGTTCCACCCATAATTAAAATTTTCATAAGATGATGGCATAGATATCAAGGTTATATTATCCCTCGATCGGTGCAGTTTGTGGCTTGTTAGTTGTTGGGTTTTCGGGGCTATAATACTAAATCGGTTGAGGAGAGGCACTGTTGCGATAGGGACAATAGTTAATCAGTCTTTAATAACCGGATTTAGTCTGAATTGGCCAAGTTTCGCTAAAATGAAGGCAATTAGTCAACAGAGGAGGTCAAAATTATGACTTTAGCCAAGGTAAAAAATCTCTATGATCAAGATTTTGCTTTGTGGATAGAGAAAACGGTTAAGCAATTAAAATCTGGGGATTTATCTCAGGTTGATTTGGAGAATTTGATTGAGGAGGTGGAGTCTTTGGGAAGACGAGATAAAAGGGAACTTAAAAACCGTTTAATTACATTATTTGAACACGGTTTAAAACGGCGTTATCTTCCTTTGTCTGACTGTTATCGAGGTTGGGAAGTAACAATTAAACGCTGTCAATCGAAGTTAAAATATATCCTTAAAGATTCCCCTAGTTTATGCAGTTTTTTAACCGATATTTGTGATTATTGTTATCAGGAAGCGGTGGAGAATATGCGAATTAAATATGATGCTATTTTTCCCGATATTTCTCCTTTTTCTAAGGATATTGATAGTTTATTAAACCATAGATTTTGAGAAAGTTAAACTCTGATGCTAAATCCGTTAAGCGCAATAAATAATCAGTCTTTAATAACCAGATTTAGTGTGATTTTCAAGAAATGAATTTAAGTTTAACAGGGGAAAAATTATGACTTTAGCCAAGGTAAAAAATCTGTATGATCAAGATTTTGCTTTGTGGATAGAGAAGACGGTTAAGCAATTAAAATCTGGGGATTTATCTCAGGTTGATTTGGAGAATTTGATTGAGGAGGTGGAATCTTTGGGGAAAAGTCAACGCAAAGCGGTCGATAATTTTTTAACTCGTTTATTAGAACATTTATTAAAACGTTGTTATGTGGTTCTTCCCGATTGTTATCGAGGGTGGGAAATTGAAATTAGAAATTTTCGCAAGGAGTTGAAGAAGGAATTTAAGTATTCTCCTAGTTTGAAAAGGTTTATGATAGAGATTTTAGAAGAATGTTATCGAGAAGCTTTAGAAGCGATGAAAGAGGATTATCCAGACTCTAATTTTCCCGATGTTTGTCCCTTTGCTGAGGATATTGATGGCTTATTAAATAATAAGTTTTGGCAGGATGAAAAATATGCTAACTCCTAATCTTTCGGAGGAATTGCCATCACTTGATTATTATTAACCACAACCAATTTACCGCCCAATTTTTCGATATTTTCCTTAGCTAACCTGCGGGTTTCTTCGTCTTGGCTATTTATCCAGACTAACATCCAAGCACCGACTCTAGGGGCGCGACTATCGGGATTAGTTTCTAAAAATTTTACTGTTCCCCTAGCGGATTTTTCGATAAATTCATTACCAGCAATTTTCGCCCAATCGGCGGCCATTTGATTAGATTTTTTTGCCGCAGTAATATCACCTAAAAATAATAGTTCATCCACTCCTTTATATAACCAAAGAAAATAGGCATCGGTGACATCAGGAGTGATTTTTGATAAACCTTTATTCATAATCTCAACGGTTCTTTCCGGTTTGCCAGCATTGACAGAAGAAGCCACGGACATCATCAAATAGGCGCGGACAAATTTTGGGTCATTTTTGGTGACAATCTCCATAAAATCGGGACTTAAACCGTAGCCAGTTTCCCTACGAGCATCCCCATCGCCATAATATTGAATAAACTGTAACATTGCCCAATTGGCTAACATATTATCAAAGCCAAAAGCTGGCATATTTTTCAATAACTCAACCTGAGCATTTTCTAGGCGAGATTCTTGACTATAATTTCTCTCTAATAATTTTTCTTTGGTCAAGGTTTTCACCTTTTCCTGTTGCATTTCCACCATAGCCATGATTAGTCCACCGATAACGGCGACTAAACCCAGAGTTTTAAGTAAGGATAGATTGAGAGATGTTTTTGCGCCTAGCATAAGTAAGTAGTCGTGCAAAATAAATTTCCTAGTGAAGAAAGGCAAAAGGCAAAAGGCAAAAGGCAAAAGGCAAAAGGCAAAAGGCAAGAGGTGGTTAGATGTGTGTAATTAATTTTGCTTAGGTACTTAGCTGGTTATAATTAAATTAAAAATGGATTTTAGGGCTCTCCCAGCTTTGGTGGGTAAAATGTATTCTAAGATACATTTCTCCTAGCGAGGGGGTGGAACGAACCACAAAGACACAAAGGACACAAAGATCGATCGATCCTATGTCAATTAAACTTATCACACAGAACCTAGAAGAGCCATTTTAGGTTCGATCCCCCTTTGATCCCCCCTTAGTCCCCCCTTGATAAGGCTATCCATTAGTCACATCTTTCTTAACATAAAATTTGACAAAAAGAGAAAAGTGTGCAAGATGGCTCAAGGGGGTTCTATGGGGGGACTAATTTGATGAGATAGTTTCCAAGTCTGGCTGATATCATGTAACCTTCGCAGTCCCAACCAAATAGTTTTAACACCTGGTTCACCGTCACCTTTTCTACCTAAAAACCCCCCAAGAGAAGCAATCATTCTGACCGCTTCTCGAAAGGAGGGCGGCTTTTCAGGTGGCGGACTCTTTTTATGAATAGTGGCACACAAAGATTGCCATTCATGTTCTTCCAAAAAACTTTCAGGCTCTTCGGGAATTGTTATGCAAATAATTAACTTAAAATAAAATTCGATGAGAGTACCTAAGCTCAAAAGTAGCTGAAATCCATACAGGGAAGGACTTAAGGCACAAACAGGTTAATGCCAAAAGATAGACAATTGAGTTAAGATTTGATATAATTGCCAAAAACGAGATTATTTTACTTATGATACTTGACAAATTTTTGAACCTACAAGGAACCTGTATTCAAGGCTATCGACACCTAGAAAATATCGGTATAGTTTGACCAGTCGAATCGAAAAATCAAAAAGCAATCTGTCCTCGTTGTGGGTTAGAGAGCGATAAACTCCACCAAAATCATCGACATTTAGTCAAAGATTTACCAATCTCAGGTCAACCAGTGTACCTACAAGTTAATCGTCGTCAATTTAAGTGCGGTAATTGTCAGAAACCCTTTAGCGAAGAGTTAGATTTTGTGGCTCTTCGGGAATTGTTATGCAAATAATTAACTTAAAATAAAATTCGATGAGAGCAACTACGCTCAAAAGTAGCTGAAATTCATACAGGAAAGGACTTAAGGCACAAATAGGTTAATACCAAAAGATAGACAATCGAGTTAAGATTTGATATAATAGCCAAAAACGAGATTATTTTACTTATGATACTTGACAAATTTTTGAACCTACAAGGAACCTGTATTCAAGGCTATCGACACCTAGAAAATATAGGTATAGTTTTCCAAATCGAATCGAAAAATAAAAAAGCAGCCTGTCCTCGTTGTGGGTTAGAGAGCGATAAACTTCACCAAAATCATCGACATTTAGTCAAAGATTTACCGCTCTCAGGTCAACCAGTGTACCTACAAGTTAATCGTCGTCAATTTAAGTGCGGTAATTGTCAGAAACCCTTTAGCGAAGAGTTAGATTTTGTCGCCAAGAAACGAACCTATACGAAAAGACTAGCCGAGAATATACTCGAACAATTAAAAGAAGGAGATATTTTAAATGTTAGCCGAAGAAATGACGTAACGGAAGAAGAGATTCAAAGAATGATAGAGGACATAGCTGAAGAAATTACAGAGACAGACCTATCGAAATTAAAAAGACTAGGAATTGATGAAATCGCTCTAGTCAAAGGACAAAAAAATTACTGTGCGGTTTTAGTAAATTTAGATACGGGAAAACTAATAGCTATTCTAGAGAAGCGAACACAAGAAGAATTGAGGGAAACGCTTACGGGGTGGGGAAAAGAGGTGTTAGAGCAAATTGAAGAAGTCAGCATAGACCTTTGGTTGCCCTATAAAAATTTGGTGAAAGAATTGATGCCATCGGCCGAGGTAGTCGCCGATAGATTCCATGTAATGAAACAAATTAATCAAGAGTTAGACGAACAAAGAAAAGCAGAAAAAAGAGCCGTAGAAGCGCAGAGAAATAAAAAACAGAAAGCGGAAAAAGAAGCGAAGCTAGAAGTTTTAAAGCGAAGTAAATATAGCTTGTTAAAAAATGAAAAAGATTTAACGGAAACCCAAAAAATCAAACTAGAAGCTATCAAAGAAAATTTCCCAAATTTGAAAAAGATGCACGAGTTAAAGGAAGAATTTAGAAAGATTTATGAAACCTCAGAGAATCCGACAGAAGGACTGCTATCCATCTCGGACTGGTTGGCAAAATCCTCCAGTGTTTTTACCAAGAGTTGTCAAACAATCCGAAACTGGTTTGGAGAAATCATTAGTTATTTCGAGCGAAGGACAACTAATGGGGTGGTCGAGGGAATCAACAATAAACTTAAACTAATAAAACGGAGAGGCTATGGCTTTAGAAACTTTCGGAATTTTTGGGTTAGAAGTATGTTGTCTTGGCATCTTGTCTGTTGATTTAGCATAAAGGGTAACGAAGAGCCGATTTTGTCGCCAAGAAACGAACCTATACGAAAAGACTAGCCGAGAATATACTCGAACAATTAAAAGAAGGAGATATTTTAAATGTTAGCCGAAGAAATGACGTAACGGAAGAAGAGATTCAAAGAATGATAGAGGACATCGCCGAAGAAATTACAGAGCCAGACCTATCGGAATTAAAAAGACTAGGAATTGATGAAATCGCTCTAGTCAAAGGGCAAAAAAATTACTGTGCAGTTTTAGTAAATTTAGATACGGGAAAACTAATAGCTATTCTAGAGAAGCGAACACAAGAAGAATTGAGGAAAACGCTGACAGGCTGGGGAAAAGAGGTGTTAGAGCAAATTGAAGAAGTCAGCATAGATTTTTGGTTGCCCTATAAAAATTTGGTGAAAGAATTGATGCCATCGGCCGAGGTAGTCGCCGATAGATTTCATGTAATGAAACAAATTAATCAAGAGTTAGACGAACAGAGAAGAGCGGAAAAAAGAGCCGTAGAAGCGCAGAAAAATAAAAAACAGAAAACGGAAAAAGAAGCAAAGCTAGAAGTTTTAAAGCGAAGTAAATATAGTCTGTTAAAAAATGAAGAAGATTTAACGGAAACTCAAAAAATCAAACTAGAAGCTATCAAAGAAAAATTCCCAAATTTGAAAAAGATGCAGGAATTAAAGGAAGAATTTAGAAAGATTTATGAAACCTCAGAGAATCCGACAGAGGGAATGCTATCCATCTCGGAATGGTTGGCAAAATCCTCCAGTGTTTTTACTAAGAGTTGTCAAACAATCCGAAACTGGTTTGGAGAAATCATTAGTTATTTCGAGCGAAGGACAACGAATGGGATGGTCGAGGGAATCAACAATAAACTTAAACTAATAAAACGGAGAGCCTATGGCTTTAGAAACTTTCGGAATTTTTGGGTTAGAAGTATGTTGTCTTGGCATCTTGTATGTTGATTTAGCATAAAGAGTAACGAAGAGCCAACTTCACAACTCTCCTCTCCGTGTAAGCGTGCTTGATAGGTTAACCAGAGTAATCTCCAAGCTACAATTGAATAGGTAGCTAAGGCCATCTCAATTCTACGACCCGTTTCTAATTGCAGTTTTTCTAATCCACAACCACTTTTTAAAACAAAATGATAGCGTTCTATCAACCAGCGATAACTGTACCAGCGCACACAGGTTATCGCTGATTCAAAGCTACTAATGTCTAGGCTAGTTAAGAGGAGCCAACTGATAGGATTAACTCCAGGACGCGGATTTTCTTCTTCAGCTAAAATTACCTGTAATTTGACCGGTTGACGAGGGTTCGCTTTCGAGTGATGCTTAGGTACTTGTATTTCAAAACTGGCAAATCTAACTGTTAGTTTAGCTAGTCTAGCCTCGTGATTAGGATTGCGTTTTACTTGCACATCTAGGCTACCACAGGCTTTTATTTCTCTGATGGATTGATGTAAATATTTAGGCTCTGGATGCCCTGACTTTTGCTTGTCTTCGAGATAGTTAACTTTTCGGTTATGAGTTCCTCGGATTAATAAATGAGAGTTAGGACTTCTTGATTGGGCAAATAAATCAAATATGTCTGCCTCACAATCTCCGATTGTTACTACTTGAATTTCTTCGGGTATTTGTTGTTGTGTTTCTGACAAAGAATCTAACCATCTTTGACTTTCTTTTTCTTCGGTTTCTCTTTTTTTGCGTTGCTTGGCAATCCCTAAATTCTTTTCTTCTCTTGCCCAGACATATTGATTAATCAGTCCTAAAGGTATTCCTTGCGGTGACACTCCTAAGGTGGTATGAACTTTGAGACCAAAGGATTTTTTATAATCTAGATAACCCATTCCTTTTTTGGCTTTTTGCGTCGTAAAGTCTAAACTTGTTGTGTCTTGCACTGCCAAAACTATTGGATGTTCTTTGATTCTTTCTACTGTACTTTTGGCTTGGGCGGCAATTATATCTGAGGGGTGAAAATAGGGGGAATTCCAAAAGTCGTAGGTGGCACTCGCTGCGGCTAGATTTCCCGAAGCTTGTGGCACACTTGTACTAGATTGGCTGGCCAAGTTTTCTACGATACTGATTAACCTTTTCTTTCTTCTGGTGTCCCCTAGGTCTGCATACTGTAATTCTTGGGCTGCCCATTTCTCCATTTTTTTGCTTACCTCCACCTTAATTCCTTCTTTCAAAACTATACCTATCAATCGTTTCCCCTTTTTTTAAGATTCTTCTCTTTTTGTTAAGAAAGATCTGACTAATGGATAGCTTGATAAGGGGGGTGCGGCTCCCCCCTTAATACCCCCTTGATAAAGGTAGGGTTGATTCATTTAAATTAAGTATAGCTGATTTTGAGTCAATAAATTTGATCGAGGATTCTCAAGTTTATCTTTTTCTAATCAAAAGAGTTAGTCATAATAACTAATCTTTAATCTTCTGCCAATATTTATTATGAATAGATTGATAAAGCCTGTTCCCAAGCCACTAAAAGCCTATCTCTCTTGAAATTGTCTGAGAGTACATCCTGTTAATTTAGCTAATTTTTCTGCTTCTTACGTCGATAAAACTATCAGTTTTTCCCAACGTTCAGCTAACCATCTCTGTCCCTCTGTTATTGAGAGAAAACCCAAACCTCTGAAAAGATTCAATCCTATGGTTGTGAGAATTGACCAATTGCTTGCCGCTTGAAAATCACTTATCTCGCTTTTATCTTCCTCAAAAATTACATCTTTTACCCAATGTAACTGATTTTCTATTTTCCAGTGTCCTCGAATAATTTTAGCAAATACTTGAGCGGATTCGGTTAGGCTACTGATATAGTAAGCTGTTTCTTCATAGGTTTTATCCCCGCGACTACCCTTTCTTTCTACTTTAATAACTCTTCGCAGATTTTCAAACCCTTGTCTTTCATTTTTTCTAACTTTAAAAACTTCTATTTTTCTTGATATTTTTCGTCCATGACTATTATCTTGTTCAAGAAAGCAACTTTCTGGCTTTGAGGAATTACTCAGGTCTTGTATTCGCTGATAAAGATTTTTCTGATTTCCTTTAACGGTGATAACATAATCATTTTTACTCTTGGCTATTAAGCTGATTGTTTTTTTCTAACAGTGTAAAGCATCGCCAGTAAAAACCTTATTTTGGAGAGAGCAATGCTTGATTATAGCTTGCCCTTCGTCGATTTCAGACCCTTTTTTGTTTTCGATTCTTTTTAAGTGTAATACTAATCCACTTTCTTGACTAAACAATGAGACAAACATGATGAAATTTTGTTGTTCATTATTAGGATTCTTTAGGGTGTTTTTGAGACTTTTTCCATCCATCCCTAGCCAATTTATATCATCTCTTTGTCCATATTCTTGTAATGCCCATTCGTTAAATATTTTTAACAAACTCTGCCAGTCAACTCCCATCATTACCCTTCTAATTGTTGAATAGGATGGGACTCTTTCTGGAATTATGTTAAATTCTTTACTCAGCCTGTGCCGATTATTTTTAGCAAACTCTCCGGGAGCATCCCAGTTTTGCAATGAGTAAAAATACTCAGGCAATATCGCCGTTGAGATAAGCACAACGTAGCTTCAAATACTGAGGAACATTCTCTGCTTTCCATTGTGCTCCCACAATTTTCATTCTTGCACCTATTTGCTTAATCTTTGACTCTACACTTCCAGAACCGATGCAAATCCCTTGTGATTGATAGAGTTCGTAATTGGGTATTCTTTCTCGATGTTTATCGACATATTTGGTGAAATTTATAGCCTGTTTCTTTTTGCATCCCTCTAATTCCTCTAAAACTCTTTTCACCTCTCCTTTCCATAAATTCTCTTTGATTCTATTCAGACGCTGGTTTGACCCGCCTATTTTATTCATATTCTCTACTAAATGATACCAATCCAATATTTCTCTCCTTTTAACACCGATTTTCTCCATCAGATTCCACACCCCATCATGACCATCTCCTAAACAGGTGACTACCTCTGTTAAGGGCTGACGGTTCACCCATTCCAGTAATTCTTCATTTTGCTGAAAAAATCCCGCACATTCTTGACCATGCAGACTTACTGCTTTGTAATCTCGACCTTGACTCGGTTGTCCTTTGGGCGTTCTGATTCTGACTTTTCCGACCTCTACACTCAATGCTTCTACCGGACTCTTTGCTTCTGCTTCCTCAAATTTATATCTTTGTACAAGCCTCTGTTGACTACTGCCTGAAACTGCCATTCCTGTCGCCATTTTGATATCTTTTTCCGCATCTTCAAAAGAGACTTTAGCCACTGCTCCTAAGCAACATTTCTCCAGCATGGGACTTAATCGATTATTCTTGCTTAATCCTAGTTTATCGGCTTGTTTCTCGCTTATCTTGACTTTCCCTATGATACTGCTTACGCTTTTGGTTCGCCCTGCTTGGGTTCCTGTTGCTGATTCAAAAAAAAATTGCCTATGGCAGGACCCAATGTAGTCAGCCAATGGTCTCGCAGGGCGGTTTCAATGCCCTCAAAGCTACGTAGTTGTTCTTCTGGGGTATTATCGACTAGAATTTGAGCAATGGCTTTTAAATGTTGATCTAGTTGTTCTTTTTGGTCTGTATTCATGATTCTACCGTTTAATTGTTTCTCTTTATTTTGCCTTAGCTAACGTTTTTAGTCTCTAAGCATTTATACTTATTGCAAAATTGGGATGCTCCCAACTCTCCTAGCTCTCTATAACCTGAGTATCCTAGCATTGTTCCCAGTATTATTACTACTAATACTATCCATAAATGGTGTCTTTTTCCTTTATCTTTCCGAAAGTCCTTGACTTGTTTTAGTTTTTCTATTAAGCTCAACATATATTTGAAAGGTTGGCGGTCACTCCTCATTTTACCTGACTGTGATCGCTTTTACTTTTGATATTCTGATGGGAGAATGAAACAGTCCTAGGGATCAAGGGGGGATCCATCTTCAATTTAATTATAACTACTTACTTATCCCATTCAAATTGTTCCTCTTTTTTTCATTAACTCAACCACAATCGGATGCACGTTATACCAGAGATCGCCATTGCGGTATTCCAAAATATATAAACCATGCAGCAGATCTAGAAAATTTTGATCCTTGAGATCCTTCGGTTTTAACTTTTCATAAACAGTTTTAATAATTTCCTCATCTGCTGTACCGATACTTTCAGCAAAATCCAGACTAAGTTCTGTGATTGATTGTTCTAAAACAGCTTGATCAATTTTTAGGGTATTATCATCAGGATAACGACGAACTGATCGCAAACAAACCCGACAGCAATCATTAGTAATGCGAATTAATTCTCGTAACACTCCCCCACTATAAAGACAAATTTTTTCGAGGGTGTCAGGATCGATTAAAGCGGGATCGATGCGCTTAGTGATAATCTCGGTTAAAGTAGCAATAATTTGCGGATCGGGTATAGCATTAGGTGAATTAATGTCTCCCTGTTTAAAGAGTTTATATACAGGCATTTGTACAATCTGATCATTAGTTTCTGTTTGGAGAGTTGCCTTTAAAGCTACCTCTCTTAAAGCAGCGATCGGAATAGTCATAATAATCCGAAAACTGGGCAACATAATCGCTTTAATATGGGATTGAAAAATATCCGGCTCTTCTCGACTTTGTGTGATAATTTTTGCTTATGGAATCGTGAAATGTTGACTGAGAAGGACTTTTACGACTATTTTGCCGAAGAAACTATCAGTATAGGCTTCGTTTCCACACATAAACCAGAAGAGCCAATATCCCTTACCTGTGCTAAGTCAATTTTATCAATGTCATCAACAATTACTAAGATTTTTTTCTGACTTTGGGACTCGATCACACTAGCTATAATGTTAATTTGGGCAACTAAATCGTTAATTATCCGCTCATACTTTTGTTTGATTTCCTCGCGAATAGTCGAATTAATCTTGAGAATGCCTTTAATGTGAGCTAGTAAAGAAGAAAAGTTAAAACCTGTTTCGAGAGTGGCATCTGCTTGATTGGTTTCCGTGCGAATTTGTTCAGCAAACCATTGATAAAAGCTTTTTTTAATAGAATAGACCTCTTGCATAATTTTTTTATGGTATAATATAAGGTTTTGCTTTTTTCTCAATTCTTAGATTGAAGTGGAAAAAAGAATAAAATGTGATCTTAGGTCAGGAAATCATCTATAATTTTGCTATGTTTATTAGCAAAATTATGGATTATCAAAACTTATCAGATGAACAATTCAAACGCCGTTTCGGTGTGTACAAACAAACATATAGAAAGATGGTAGAATCAGTAAAAAGTGTTGAAGCCGACTCTAATTCACCATCTAAAAGGGGACCGAAACCTAAACTATCTATAGAAGAACAAGTTTTAGTAACGTTAGAATATTGGCGAGAATATAGAACATATTTTCACATTGGTACAAGCTGGGAACTATCAGAATCAACTATATGTCGGATTGTAAATAAGACGGAAAAAATGCTTTTACAATCGGGAAACTTCCGTTTAAAAGGAAAAAAAGCTTTACTCAATCAAGCAGAGATACCGGTCATAACGGTAATGGATGTAACGGAAACTCCCATTGAACGCCCCCAAAAGAAACAGAAAGATTTTTTTTCGGGTAAAAGAGGTTATCATACTTTAAAATCCCAATTAGTAGCTGATCAAAATACAGAGGAAATTATCTGTGTCTTCTGTGGGAAAGGTAGAGGTCATGATTTTAGTTTATTTAAAAAAAGTCGAGTTCGTTTTCATCCTTTAACTACCAGCATAGAAGACAGTGGTTATCAGGGAATAGCTGCATACCATAGTAATAGTTATACACCGAAAAAGAAATCGAAAAATAGAAAATTAACAGAGTTAGAAAAAGAGTATAACAAGGCTTTAGCCAAAGAAAGGATTATCATTGAACATATAAATAGGAAACTCAAAATCTTTAAAATCTTATCCTGTAAATATCGGAATCGTCGTCGAAGATATAGTTTAAGAGTTAACTTGTTGGCGGCTATTTATAACTGTGAGTTAGGGATAGGTATAGCAGCTTCTTAAAAGTTGCCTAAAGATTAATCAAGTCAAGGAGAATTTATTCTCAATTTTTATAATTGAGATAGTTTGTGCCGCTTAAATAAAGAGGTTTTGATAACCAAATTAAAGCAGCTCTAAAGAGTTTTGAGTTAAAAGTTAAACTTCAAGTTTTCATTCAGGACGAATGTACTGATTAACTAATTTTTTGGGGAAAATTAGTTAACCCATCATTATAACATATAATTAATTTGCAAGAGTTCTAATCTTTAATAGTTAAATTTTGGGCTTCCGCTTCTGACATCATCTGAACGGCGATCGAGAATAAAATATGGCTCTTCGGGAATTGTTATGCAAATAATTAACTTAAAATAAAATTCGATGAGAGTACCTAAGCTCAAAAGTAGCTGAAATCCATACAGGGAAGGACTTAAGGCACAAACAGGTTAATGCCAAAAGATAGACAATTGAGTTAAGATTTGATATAATTGCCAAAAACGAGATTATTTTACTTATGATACTTGACAAATTTTTGAACCTACAAGGAACCTGTATTCAAGGCTATCGACACCTAGAAAATATCGGTATAGTTTGACCAGTCGAATCGAAAAATCAAAAAGCAGCCTGTCCTCGTTGTGGGTTAGAGAGCGATAAACTTCACCAAAATCATCGACATTTAGTCAAAGATTTACCGCTCTCAGGTCAACCAGTGTACCTACAAGTTAATCGTCGTCAATTTAAGTGCGGTAATTGTCAGAAACCCTTTAGCGAAGAGTTAGATTTTGTCGCCAAGAAACGAACCTATACGAAAAGACTAGCCGAGAATATACTCGAACAATTAAAAGAAGGAGATATTTTAAATGTTAGCCGAAGAAATGACGTAACGGAAGAAGAGATTCAAAGAATGATAGAGGACATAGCTGAAGAAATTACAGAGACAGACCTATCGAAATTAAAAAGACTAGGAATTGATGAAATCGCTCTAGTCAAAGGACAAAAAAATTACTGTGCGGTTTTAGTAAATTTAGATACGGGAAAACTAATAGCTATTCTAGAGAAGCGAACACAAGAAGAATTGAGGGAAACGCTTACAGGGTGGGGAAAAGAGGTGTTAGAGCAAATTGAAGAAGTCAGCATAGACCTTTGGTTGCCCTATAAAAATTTGGTGAAAGAATTGATGCCATCGGCCGAGGTAGTCGCCGATAGATTCCATGTAATGAAACAAATTAATCAAGAGTTAGACGAACAAAGAAAAGCAGAAAAAAGAGCCGTAGAAGCGCAGAGAAATAAAAAACAGAAAGCGGAAAAAGAAGCGAAGCTAGAAGTTTTAAAGCGAAGTAAATATAGCTTGTTAAAAAATGAAAAAGATTTAACGGAAACCCAAAAAATCAAACTAGAAGCTATCAAAGAAAATTTCCCAAATTTGAAAAAGATGCACGAGTTAAAGGAAGAATTTAGAAAGATTTATGAAACCTCAGAGAATCCGACAGAAGGACTGCTATCCATCTCGGACTGGTTGGCAAAATCCTCCAGTGTTTTTACCAAGAGTTGTCAAACAATCCGAAACTGGTTTGGAGAAATCATTAGTTATTTCGAGCGAAGGACAACTAATGGGGTGGTCGAGGGAATCAACAATAAACTTAAACTAATAAAACGGAGAGCCTATGGCTTTAGAAACTTTCGGAATTTTTGGGTTAGAAGTATGTTGTCTTGGCATCTTGTATGTTGATTTAGCATAAAGAGTAACGAAGAGCCAAAAATATTAACATGATTTACGTCTGACATTTCGATCATGTCTGAGATCGAGAAGAAAACAACAAAACAGCGATCATCTAACTTTCTTTTAAATTCATAGAGTAGGGTTGACTTACCACAACCCCGATGTCCTGCTAGAATAATTTTTCCGTCTTCCGAAGGACTATCTTCTATCAATTGTTCTAATTCTTCGATAATTTCTGTGCCGTATTTAACAGCAAAACGCTGTAATTCTTTATCCGATCGCAGGGGTAAAAGTTCCAAATTGCGATAGGCTTCTCGAAAGGGTTCTAGTAAAGGACTAACCATGAGTAATTAAATTAGACTGTGTGTTGTGAAGATAATTAGCCACAAAGAAAACCAGAAAAAAACTAACTAATAACTGATAACTGATAACTGATAACTGTTATTTTTCTGCTGCCCAACTGTCGGGAGTGTAGGTTTTTAATGCCAAAGCATGGATGGCTTCGGTAGCCAGTGCCGATTGTAAAGCGCCATAAACCATTTGATGCTGTTTAACGCGGGTTTTGCCAGCAAATTCGCCAGAAATAACCACCGCTTCCAAATGATCGCCACCTCCCGTCAAATCCCGAATCATCACTTGTGCATCGGGGATTTGTTCTTGAATCATCGCTTCTACTTGGCGAAAGTCAACCATCTTAACTCCTCAAAACAATTAAAGATACTCTGATCCCATTGTTACCGAAAGCTCGTCAATGGGGATAAAATTTACTGCTGTGGGGGGGGATTGCTAGGAGTTGCGGAGGTGGGAGTCGGTGCAGAGATGGGTGTACTGACAAATCCCATCTCGTAGAGTTGTTGATAGCTTTTTTGTCCTAATTCACTGGTGGGGTTTTGGGATTGAATCACCTGAATTAACAAAGGAACCGCCAATTCTGGCTGATTTTGCGCCCTATGAACTAAAGCAAGCTGATAGGTGGCTTCATCCCGCAGTTGTCCGGTGTTTAAAGCACTTTGACGCTGAGAATCGAATACTTTCGGGTCAATTCCTGAGAAACTATTAGCTAATTGCAGATGATAGTTAGATAGTTGGTTAAAAATCCGACGCGCTTGATTGAGTTTATCCACAGCGACATCGTATTTAGCGGCATTAATAGCAGTGTTCGCTTCTTCCACTAAACGTTGTCCCCCCTGAAGACTCAGAACACTATCGGCTTGATTTAAGGGTTTTAATTCGTTAGGATCGCTGGCAGGAGTGTTAGAGTCGGGGGTTTGTGCTTGTCCGTCAGGTGCGATCGCAATCACTAAACCGATCGCCAGACTGAACAGATAAATTAAACTATAAGGCTGTTTTCGCTTAACCATAAAATTTCTCGACTTAATGTTCCAGATGGGAACGGCTATTTTTTTTAACATCGACAACTGACCTATAGTAGCTTTTTTGGGGCAGTTTCGATCCGACCCCAGCTTTCTAGACGTTAGCTCTAGCGGTTTTGTCGCCATGGCAAGTGCTGTTTTTTCCCGAAAAATCAGTACAAGTCCCCAAAAAGTTAGTTTATTCCTCCCGATTAATGGTTTAAATACCGATAATTCACCCGTTGGAAGGCTGTCCAGATAGAATAAAGAGAAAGTAGGAGTTTAGTTAAAATGTCTTTATCACTGATTACGCGTAAGTTTACGGTGGAAGAATACGAAAAAATGGCAACCGAGGGAATAATCAAACCCGATGAAAAAGTGGAATTAATTCGAGGAGAAATTATCAAAATGTCACCGATGGGAACCCGTCATGCTTCTAGTGTAGATAGATTAATACAATTATTCTATCAAAAATTAGGACAGAAAATTATTCTCAGGGTGCAAAATCCGATTAGATTAAATAATAATTCTCAACCAGAACCAGATTTAAGTTTACTAATACCTCGATCGGATTTTTATGTTGCTGCCTATCCTTGTCCTCAAGATATCTATTTAATTATTGAAGTTTCTGATTCTACCATCGATTATGATCGCTATACTAAAATCCCTCTTTATGCAGAGGCAAATATTCAAGAAGTTTGGATCGTTAATCTCAAGGAAGAATGTTTAGAAGTTTATCGCCATCCGCTGCAGGGTAGTTATCAAGCTATTCAGAAATATTATCGAGGTGAAAGTATTTTTATTGAATCCTTTCCAATAATAGAGTTAACTTTAATTGAAATACTTGGTAATAAAAGTGAGATCAAGGGGTAAACTTAGATATCGTCAGGATTAATGCCTAATTCCCGCAGTTTATTCGCTAATCGTTCCGCTCGTTGTTTTCCTGATTATAGCTAGTGAAAGCTTGTCCATCGGGATAAAAAAGCAACATTTCTGGTTCCCCTAACTGAAATTGAATTTATTAATTGATTTTTTTAAAATGGTAAGTAGCTGGTTTTAATTAAATTAAAAATGGATTTTGGGTTCGATCCCCCCAACCCCCCTTGATAAGCTATCCATTAGTCACATCTTTCTTAACATAAAATTTGACAAAAAGAGAAAAGTGTGCAAGATGGCTCAAGGGGGTTCTATGGGGGGACTAATTTGATGAGATAGTTTCCAAGTCTGGCTGATATCATGTAACCTTCGCAGTCCCAACCAAATAGTTTTAACACCTGGTTCACCGTCACCTTTTCTACCTAAAAACCCCCCAAGAGAAGCAATCATTCTGACCGCTTCTCGAAAGGAGGGCGGCTTTTCAGGTGGCGGACTCTTTTTATGAATAGTGGCACACAAAGATTGCCATTCATGTTCTTCCAAAAAACTTTCACAACTCTCCTCTCCGTGTAAGCGTGCTTGATAGGTTAACCAGAGTAATCTCCAAGCTACAATTGAATAGGTAGCTAAGGCCATCTCAATTCTACGACCCGTTTCTAATTGCAGTTTTTCTAATCCACAACCACTTTTTAAAACAAAATGATAGCGTTCTATTAACCAGCGATAACTATACCAGCGCACACAGGTTATCGCTGATTCAAAGCTAAGTAGTCATGCAAAATTAATTACCCAAATAAAAAATTAAGAAGTATAATACATAAAAAAACGAAGCAGCAGGAAAATACAATGAGATTGATTAGAGACCTAAACCCCGAGAGCCAGAAAATGCTAGAGAGAATTTATCGAGCTAGTAAACATCATCAAGTAAGAGAGCGAGCGAAATGTATACTCTTAAGTTTTCAGGGAACCACGATAGAAGAATTGAGCGGAATATTTGGAGTTACGAGAAAGACCATCTATAATTGGTTGACGGCCTGGGAAGATAGAAAACTAATTGGTTTCTATAATCGTCGAGGAAGAGGGAGAAAACCTAAATTGACAGAAGCACAAGGTCAACAAGTTATTGACTGGGTAAAAGAAGAACCGAAAAGCTTAAAAAAAATCCAGATAAAAATTGTAGAAGAATGGAAATTAACCGTAAGCAAAGACACGATAAAAAGACTCATAAAAAAAATCAACATGAGGTGGAAAAGGGTGAGAAGAGGGGTCGCCAAAACCCCTGATGAGTGGGAGCTTGAGGTCAAACTACCTATTTTAGAAGAACTAAAAAAACAGGAAAAAAGAGGAGAGATTGAGATAGGATATTTGGATGAAATGGGATGGGATTCAAAGCCTTGTATTCCTTACGCTTGGCAAGAAGAAAAAACCACGATAAAGTTACCACCAATTGAAGGTAAAAGACTAAATATTTTAGGAATAATGAAACGAGATAATCAATTATTTTATGAGACACAGGTCGGAACGGTTACTAGCGAGATAGTTATTAATTTTCTGGATAAATATTGCCAAAATATACAGAAAAAAACTGTCATAATAATTGACCAAGCTTCCATTCATACCAGCGAGGCATTTATGGAGAAACTTGAGGAATGGGAAAAGAAAAATTTGAAAATATTTTGGTTGCCCACTTATTCACCTCATTTAAATTTAATTGAAATATTATGGAGATTTTTAAAATATGAATGGATTGAATTTAGCGCCTATAAAGACCGAAAGAGCCTCCTCGCTTACGTTAAAAAAGTGCTGGACAATTTTGGAGGCGAGTATGTAATTAATTTTGCCTAGGTACTTACTAATGTCTAGGCTAGTTAAGAGGAGCCAACTGATAGGATTAACTCCAGGACGCGGATTTTCTTCTTCAGCTAAAATTACCTGTAATTTGACCGGTTGACGAGGGTTCGCTTTCGAGTGATGCTTAGGTACTTGTATTTCAAAACTGGCAAATCTAACTGTTAGTTTAGCTAGTCTAGCCTCGTGATTAGGATTGCGTTTTACTTGCACATCTAGGCTACCACAGGCTTTTATTTCTCTGATGGATTGATGTAAATATTTAGGCTCTGGATGCCCTGACTTTTGCTTGTCTTCGAGATAGTTAACTTTTCGGTTATGAGTTCCTCGGATTAATAAATGAGAGTTAGGACTTCTTGATTGGGCAAATAAATCAAATATGTCTGCCTCACAATCTCCGATTGTTACTACTTGAATTTCTTCGGGTATTTGTTGTTGTGTTTCTGACAAAGAATCTAACCATCTTTGACTTTCTTTTTCTTCGGTTTCTCTTTTTTTGCGTTGCTTGGCAATCCCTAAATTCTTTTCTTCTCTTGCCCAGACATATTGATTAATCAGTCCTAAAGCTATTCCTTGCGGTGACACTCCTAAGGTGGTATGAACTTTGAGACCAAAGGATTTTTTATAATCTAGATAACCCATTCCTTTTTTGGCTTTTTGCGTCGTAAAGTCTAAACTTGTTGTGTCTTGCACTGCCAAAACTATTGGATGTTCTTTGATTCTTTCTACTGTACTTTTGGCTTGGGCGGCAATTATATCTGAGGGGTGAAAATAGGGGGAATTCCAAAAGTCGTAGGTGGCACTCGCTGCGGCTAGATTTCCCGAAGCTTGTGGCACACTTGTACTAGGTTGGCTGGCCAAGTTTTCTACGATACTGATTAACCTTTTCTTTCTTCTGGTGTCCCCTAGGTCTGCATACTGTAATTCTTGGGCTGCCCATTTCTCCATTTTTTTGCTTACCTCCACCTTAATTCCTTCTTTCAAAACTATACCTATCAATCGTTTCCCCTTTTTTTAAGTTTCTTCTCTTTTTGTTAAGAAAGATCTGACTAATGGATAGCTTATTAAGGGGGGCTTTGATCCCTCCTTATTAAGGGGGATCTGACAATTTTTAACACCTAACTAGGGTCTGCTGAAAAAGTTTGTTGGTGGGGGCAGGGTGTGGGGTGTGGGGTGTGGGGTGTAGGGTTTTACCGATTTTGAGGTAGTCAGTTACCTAATTTTCAGGGAAAAAGTACCTGAATTTTACCCCCGATCCCTCCAATGGTCGGCACTTTTTGAGGGAAAAAAAGTCTAAAAGCCTTATCCAACAAGGTTTTTAGATTTATTCAGCAAGCCCTAACTAATTAGAAAGAAAAAGAATACCCAAAAAGTTCTATCTACAACTTTTGCAAGAGGGATCAAGGAGAAAATCAAGGATTTACAATCTCGGTTTCAGAACAGTCCACTGGGTTACGGGGGCCATGGCTTTCCAACCTAAAAACTTGCCGACCGGTTCGGCTTTTTCAATGCCAATTCGCAGCAGTTCCCCTCCTAATTTACTATGCCATTGCAAGAGAACTAATTCGCTTTCAATTGTAACAGTATTGGCAACAAGACGACCCCCGGGGCGCAGGGCTAACCAACAGGTTTCCAATAGGTGGGGTGTGGTGATACCGCCACCAATAAAAATAGCGTCCGGTTGCGGTAAATCTTCCAGGGCGCTCGGTGCGATTCCGGCGACGATTTGCAGGTGAGGCGTTCCCAGGGCGGCGGCATTATCGGCAATGTATTGTAATCTGGTGGGATGATGTTCGATCGCAATAGCCTGGCAACGGCGATCGCTACGCAGCCACTCAATGGCAATGGAACCACAACCCGCCCCCACATCCCAGAGCAATTGCCCAGGCAGGGGAACCAATCTACTCAGCGTGATAGCACGAACTTCTCTTTTTGTCAACTGTCCGTCGTGATGGTAAGCAGAATCCGGCAGTCCTGGAAGGCGCGGCGCCAGGGTGGGGAGATGGGAGGAAATGCAGCTAATGGCGATGACATTTAAATCTGCCAGATCTGTAAACTCCCAATCGTTGGCAATGCCTTGAATGTGGCGTTCTCGGGTTCCCCCTAGATGTTCTAAAACGGTGATGGAACTTTCGCCAAAACCTCCCTCCCTGAGCAGCCGAGCAGCGATTGCGGGAGTCTGAGCATCAGCGCTCAGTACCAGCAGTTTAGCGCCGGGATAAAGCACCCCATTCAACCAAGCCGGGGGCCGACCGCACAAACTCAAAGTTTCCACTTCACTCAGGGACCAACCCAAACGACTACAGGCAAGACTAAAGCTAGAAGGAGAGGGAATAATCGTCATTTCCTCCAGGGGAATCTGGCGGGTGAGGGTGACACCAATTCCGTAGCACATGGGATCACCACTGGCCAAAACACAGACAGATTGACCACGACGGCGGATAATCTCGTTAATGGAGTCTTGAATGGGAGAAGTCCAGAGCAGTTTTTGCCGTTGATCCTCTGGGGGTAACATTGCCAGATGACGTTCACCACCGACAATAACTGATGCTAAAGAAAGCAGACTTCGCCCCACTGAACTTAACCCTTCTAAGCCATCTTCACCAATTCCTATGATCGATAGCCATTTCGACTGACAATTGCGATCCGCCATATTAAAAAAAATCGCTACTATTTCATTATCTGCCATCAGGCTCCATCCTTCAAACAAGATATAATCGGGTTAGTGTCAAGTTAATTCAGAGGAAAAATTATGACCACCACCGCCGATGATGTTTGGAGATTATTAGCCGAATTAGTAGAAGCTCAAAAAGAGACAGAAAGATGCTTTCAAGAAACCGAGCGACGCTTTCAAGAAACCGAGCGGATTCTCAAAGAACAATCTTTAAAAACCGATCGCCAAATTACCAGAGTCAGTCAAGAAATTGGTAATCTTGGCGGTAAATGGGGACGTTTTGTCGAAAATATGGTAGCCCCCGCTTGTGAGACTTTATTTTTAAATCGTCAGATTCCCGTACAT
Source organism: Microcystis ichthyoblabe FBCC-A1114 (assembly GCF_050500245.1). Taxonomy (NCBI): domain Bacteria; kingdom Bacillati; phylum Cyanobacteriota; class Cyanophyceae; order Chroococcales; family Microcystaceae; genus Microcystis; species Microcystis ichthyoblabe. The sequence continues at coordinate 830,602 of NZ_CP191408.1, forward strand.
CAAGGGCCAATTCAAGTCTGAATTGCATCACTGTCTGATCTACCTTTATAGAATACCTCATTCGGGGTACGATAGTCAAGACATTTTCGAGGACGATTGTTAATCAAGTTTACGGCTCTTTCCACCTCCTCTGGCTTAACGATTTTAAAATTCGTTCCCTTAGGGAAAAATTGTCTTAACAGTCCATTGGTATGCTCGTTTAATCCCCTCTCCCACGAATGATAAGGAGTAGCAAAATAAAAATCTGCTCCTAGTTTCTGACTCAACTCTTGATGTCCACAAAATTCTTTAACCTTGTCACAAGTAAAGGTTTTTCTTTTGTCAGGGTGAATCTCTTGAAAAAGTTTTTCTGTGACTCTATTGATTTCCGATGCGGTTTTGTTTTTGGCTAATCCTGCTACTAAAAATTTCGAGGCTTTATCTACATGAGTAACGAGAACTCCTAGATGATTGCCTCCAATCATTGTGTCACTTTCCCAATGACCGATTTCAGTTTTCTGGTCAGCAATTACTGGTCGCTCGCTGATATCTACACGCCCTGGAATCCCTCCACGCTTACTTTTTGCTCCGCCTCGACTCTTTCTTTGACAAAGCCCCCGGCGTAAATATTTCTGGTACTCTCCACATCCGTGATAGTTCTGATAGATCATTTGATAGATGGTTTCGTGACTGAGAGATTCTTGACTGGCTCTTTTCAGACGACCTGCTATTTGTTCGGGACTATGATAATCTTTCAATCCTTCTTTGACCAACTCTAAGGCTGACTCGCTGACATTTTTAAAGGGTTGTTTGGCATTTTTTCGCCTTGTCTCGCTTTCAGCTTGTGCTGTGTCAGGTAGATAGCAGCCAAGAGAACTTTGATTCCTTTTTAATTCCCGTGATATTGTGCTTTGATGACATCCGAGCCAGACGGCCATTTGCCGTTGAGATAAATTTCCCTCCTGACTAAGTTGGTAGAGCAAGTTTCTTTGTTCTATGTTAAGATGTTGGTGGCTCATTTTGGGTCTGATTTGTTTTTGTTAATGATCAGACAGTACCTGATGAGCCTTTCTTTGTCAACTCTTGAGGTTGATGCGTTTCATTTTTGAATTGGCGAAGTTAGTCAAAGAGTCAGAAAACGTCTCGACGGTAAAACCCTAGAAATTGATGTGTTAGTAACTAATGAGAATCATGTACTGGTAGTGGAAGTCAAAAGTAGTTTAAGTGTAGATGATGTCAAAGAATTAATCAAGAATCTAACAGAATTTAGGCAATTTTTTCCCGAATATAACCACAAACAATTATATGGGGCAGTAGCAGGCATTGAAATCGAAGAGGGAGCGGATAAATATGCCTATCGTCAAGGTTTATTTGTCTTGGCACAAAGGGGTGAAAATGTAGCAATTCTTAACGATACTGAGTTTCAACCGAAAACGTGGTAGGGGCTTTAAAAACAAGATATAATCAGGTTATTGTCAAGTTAATTTAGAGGAAAAATTATGACCACCACCGCCGATGATGTTTGGAGATTATTAGCCGAATTAGTAGAAGCTCAAAAAGAGACAGAAAGATGCTTTCAAGAAACCGAGCGACGCTTTCAAGAAACCGAGCGTGTTCTCAAAGAACAATCTTTAGAAACGGAGCGGATTCTCAAAGAACAATCTTTAAAAACCGATCGCCAAATTACTAGACTCAGTCAAGAAATTGGTAATCTTGGAGGTAAATGGGGACGTTTTGTCGAAAATATGGTAGCCCCCGCTTGTGAGACTTTATTTTTAAATCGTCAGATTCCCGTACATCAAGTTAGTCAAAGAGTCAGAAAACGTCTCGATGGTAAAACCCTAGAAATTGATGTGTTAGTAACTAATGAAAATCATGTGCTAGTAGTGGAAGTTAAAAGTAGTTTAAGTGTAGATGATGTCAAAGAATTAATCAATAATCTAACAGAATTTAGGCAATTTTTTCCCGAATATAACCACAAACAATTATATGGGGCAGTAGCAGGCATTGAAATCGAAGAGGGAGCGGATAAATATGCTTATCGTCAAGGTTTATTTGTCTTAGCACAAAGGGGGGAAAATGTAGCGATTCTTAACGATACTGATTTTCAACCAAAAACGTGGTATGATCCTTAAACTTGTCTTTGGGAAAGTCCAGTGCAATTCTGGTACTGTGCCGCAGCTGTAATCAAGTAAAAAGTAAAAAGAGTACATCTTCCCTTTTTCCTTGCGAGTCAGAATACCAATTACAAGCTTTTGATTGGTAGTATAGACAACTAATTTTCTAACTACTTCTCTGCGTCGCATGGAGAACAAACAACGGTGAATTGGTTAGTTAAAGCAAATGCTTGTCCCGGTTTATTTTATGGCACTGCTGCCCAAGATGGGTTTTTAATTCGTCTCCGCACCCCCGGTGGATGGCTCAATTCTCCACAGGGAAAAGCGATCGCCACTTGGCTCGAACAATGGCAGAGTACAATACAAGTTACCAATCGGGCAAATCTGCAAATTCGCGGACTGCAAAAATCCCCCAGTTTAGAAGAATTTCAAACCCTGCAAAAATTAGGGTTAGCTGCCCATAATCCCAGTATCGATCATCTGCGTAATATCATGTCTAGTCCCACGGCTGGAATTGACTGCCAAGAATTGATCGATACTCGTCCATTAGTCCAAGAATTAGATAATTTTATCCAAAATTATCCATCAATTGCCCAACTAAGTCCTAAATTTAGTATCGGGATCGATGGCGGCGGTGCAGTGGGAATTGGCACCAGTTCAACTATGGCCTGGCAACACCGCTATAACGAGATTCATCTATCAGCAATTGCCCTCAATAATCCGACAAATTTAACTTCTATTGTTTGCTTTCGATTAGCACTTGGAGGAGATAAACAATTATATGACACGGACTTATTAATTGAGCCAGAAAACTGTTTAGCTGTGGTCAAAACTCTAGTAAAGGTTTATCTCGATTATGTTCAACAAACCCCTAAGATCAAGGGGAAAAAACCTCGGATGAAACACCTAATCAAAGATTGGGGATTGACAAAATATCTCGAACAAGTTAACTCCCAATTACATCGGAATTATACTGGAATAATAGACTGGCAAGAATGCCAGCAAACTGCCCATTCTACTCAACCCTATTTTCATCTGGGAATTCATCCTCAAAAGCAACCCGGATTATCTTATATTGGCCTATCATTAAGATTAGGACAATTGACGGCTAATCAACTATGGGGATTAGCGGCACTATCAGAAACTTTTGGCAGTGGTCAGTTACGATTAACCCCTTGGCAGACTGTTATATTACCCGATATTCCCGATGAAAAAGTGTCAGAATTGTTGCCAAAACTGGCATCACTAGGATTATCCGCTTCTCTTGGATGGGATGCGGGGATAGTTGCCTGTAGCGGTAAACCAGGTTGTGCGGCAGCGGCCACTGCAACTCAAATTCATGGTTCTCTCCTGGCAGATTATTTGCAGAAACACTTAACCTGCAATTCTCCTGTTAATATTCACTTGACAGGTTGTGCTAAATCCTGCGCTCAACCAGGTCCTGCCCAAATTACCCTTTTAGGAACTACCATCGAGGAAAATGGCCAAATACTAGAAGCTTATCAAGTCTATGTGGGTGATAGTCAAAAGTTCTTAGAAACACCCATATTTGAGGGAGAATTTACCAAGATTCCCCCGCTCATAGCCCAAATTTTAAGCTCCCAAAAATCGAAAAATTTAGATGAACAGAATGGAATACATTAAGAATGGTGAGGAAATTTACCGCAAATCTTTTGCTATTATTCGGGCTGAAACTAACTGGGAAAATCTCCCCGATGATTTAGCTCCTGTGGCGGTTCGTCTAATTCATTCCTGCGGGATGACAGACATAACAGAAGATTTAGAAGCATCACCGGACGCGGTTAAAATCGGACGAAATGCCCTCGCTGGGGGGGCAGCAATTCTCTGTGATTCTCAAATGGTCGCTAATGGCATTACCAAAGCCCGTTTACCTAAAAATAATCCGATTATTTGTACCCTCAATTATCCAGAAGTGACCGAGTTAGCACGGCAAATTAATAATACCCGCTCCGCTGCCGCTTTAGAACTTTGGCAACCTCATTTAGCTGGAGCGGTGGTAGCCATTGGTAATGCACCAACCGCACTTTTTCGCCTACTAGAATTGCTCGATCAAAATGTAGCTAAACCGGCTTTGATTTTAGGCTTTCCCGTGGGATTTGTAGGAGCGGCAGAGTCGAAAATAGAATTAGCAACTAATAGTCGTGGTGTGCCATTTATTACCCTGCACGGACGTAGAGGCGGCAGCGCAATCGCAGCAGCAGCAGTCAATGCTTTAGCAAAAGAGAACGAATTATGAATAAATTAGGCAAACTTTATGGATTAGGAATCGGTCCTGGTGACCCCGAATTGTTGACGCTAAAAGCACACCGGATTCTCACAACTGTTCCGGTAATTGCCTATCCTACCTTAGAAAGTGGCAAAGTTTTGGCACGGGCAATTGTTTCGGATTTTATCCGTCCCGAGCAGATAGAAATTCCCATGCCTTTACCTTTTAGTGTCGAGCGCAGTTCTCAACCTCATTATGATATTGCCGCCGAAAATATCGCCGAACAGTTAAACTTAGGCCGAGATGTGGCGGTGCTATGTGTGGGCGATCCGATGTTGTATGGCACATTTATGTATATCTTTAATCGCTTGTGCGATCGCTTTTCCATTGAAGTCGTGCCGGGTATTTCTTCAGTGATGGCAAGTGCAGCAATGCTGGGTGTACCTATCACTTATCGAAATGACGTATTTAGTATCATGCCCGCTACTTTAGAGGCGGAAATATTGCGGGATCGCCTAGCATTTATCGATGCAGCAGCGATTATTAAATTAGGCAGACATTTCGCTAAAGTTCGTGATATTCTCGAGGAATTAGGATTATTAGAACGCGCCCTCTACATCGAACGAGCAACCTTACCCAATCAGCAAATTATTCCGATTACCGAAATCGATCCAGAGGCTGTCACCTACTGGTCATTAATTCTGATTCCTAGTAAAACTAAACTCCAATAATTCTATAGACATAGTTAAATCTTCTATCCCCTACCTGACAAAACCTATCGGGTTTAGATGATAGGAAGAATTTCATGAAGATTTTGCTAAAATTGTCGATGCCTATATTGGGAATGATCGAGTATATGTATTTATTGACGATTTAGATCGCTGTAAACATCCAAAATCAGCAGAGTTGATGCAAGCGATTAACTTGATGATTGCTGATGATCCGTCAGTGGTGTTGATTTTCTGACAGGGGGACAAGCGAGCTAGAAAATTTGCCAACAAAGGCTTCTGGCTTCTCTCGCTAGAAATAGATCGAGCGATTCTAGGCAAAAAGCTAACGAAAGAATTAGGGATAGGAGCGAGCTTACTAGGAATCATTATTAATAAGTGGAGAGATGGTGCGGCGAACTTTTTCGAGCTAAAATCATGAAAAGTTTACGATATATGGATTTCAGCTTTCTTGTCCCCCTGTCAGGTTTCTAGGGTGATATCCTCGTATAAATCCCGAAAAGATGCCGTCAGATTAATACTCTGTAAACTAAAACTTTCTTGCTGATAGGTTTGCAGAATCCATAAACCCTGTTCACCCCGTCGAAAAGTTTCCACTCGTTGGTGTTTACTATTCACTAAGACATATTCCTCTAAACTTTCTAGAGTTTGATAATCATTAAATTTATCCCCCCTGTCAAAAGCTTCTGTAGAATCGGAGAGAACTTCGATAATCAATTTAGGAAAACTTTTGTAGGTAGCAGTTTCCCTATCTCTGTCATCGCAGGTGACAAGAATATCGGGATAATAAAAGTGATTGCGTTTCTCTAATCTGACTTTCACATCGGCAAAATAAACCCGACAATCGGAACCCCGCAAATGATTACGAATGATAAAAGTTAAATTGAGTCCGATAATATTATGAGTATCCGTCGTTCCTGCCATGGCGTAAATTTGCCCATCGATATATTCATGTTTAATGGGACTTTTTTCTTCAAACTGAAGATATTCTTCTGGAGTGAGATTATTATAGTTAGATAGAGCAATCATGGGTTTAATCGTTGAAGGAGATTTTCTTAAGGACTTTCGGGAGTATCATTAACCGTTTCTAGGGTGATATCCTCGTATAAATCCCGAAAAGATGCCGTCAGATTAATACTCTGTAAACTAAAACTTTCTTGCTGATAGGTTTGCAGAATCCATAAACCCTGTTCACCCCGTCGAAAAGTTTCCACTCGTTGGTGTTTATTATTCACTAAGACATATTCCTCTAAACTTTCTAGAGTTTGATAATCATTAAATTTATCCCCCCTGTCAAAAGCTTCTGTAGAATCGGAGAGAACTTCGATAATCAATTTAGGAAAACTTTTGTAGGTAGCAGTTTCCCTATCTCTGTCATCGCAGGTGACAAGAATATCAGGATAATAAAAGTGATTGCGTTTCTCTAATCTGACTTTCACATCGGCAAAATAAACCCGACAATCGGAACCCCGCAAATGATTACGAACAATTGTGTATATATTCCCCGCAACAATATTATGAGTATCCGTCGTCCCTGCCATGGCGTAAATTTGTCCATCGATATATTCGTGTTTAATGGGACTTTTTTCTTCAAACTGAAGATATTCTTCTGGAGTGAGATTATTATATTTAGATAGAGCAATCATCGTTTTTTCTGCTAATTACAACTATATTAAGTACCTAAGCAAAATTAATTATACATCTAAGCCGTTAGCCTTTTCCGTAATCAGTAAGCAGTATTAAGTAACAGTAACATTCCCTGATTACTGTTCACCGTTCACCGATAACTGAAAAGTCTCCTCTCTCCGAGTCTCAACTAGGAAATTAACTTTGCAGGATTAGATACCTGTTGAAATACTGTCTAGGGGAACCGGCAAAAAGAGCCTCGAATGGTTAATCTATATGTTATTACTCTTGTAACCCTCTATAACTACTGCTATGACAACCCTAATTGACTATTCAAATATTCAATCTTTACCCGAAGTTTGGTCAATAGTTGCCCAACGTTTCCCCAATATTATCGCTCTGCACGATCCCCACAGTAAACCGGAAGTAATTCTCACCTATCGGGAACTTTATCAACAAATTCAGCAATTTGCCGCCGCTTTGCAAGCATTAGGAGTCACAGAAACCGAAAATGTCGCTTTATTTGCCGATAATAGTCCCCGGTGGTTTATTGCCGACCAAGGTTCCATGGCAGCCGGGGCCGCCAACGCGGTACGATCTGCTCAAGCAGATGCAGAGGAATTAGCCTATATTCTCGCTGATAGTGACAGTCAGACGCTGATTGTCGAAAATAAGCAAACTTTAGGGAAATTGCTGGCGAAAATCCCTGAATTGCCCCTAAAATTAATCGTGCTGCTCACCGACGAAGACCCCGCTACTGGGGCGATTTCCGTGCAGACCTTAAATTTCAAGCAACTAATGGCGATCGGGGCTGAGAACACCCTTAAACCCATCACCAAGAGCGAAAATGATCTGGCTACCCTCATCTACACATCGGGAACGACGGGACAACCAAAAGGGGTGATGTTAAGTCACGGTAATCTGCTGCATCAGGTACGCAACTTAAACGCTATCTTTCAACCGGATCCTGGCGATCGAGTTTTAAGTATACTACCTTCATGGCACTCCTACGAGCGCAGTTGTGAGTATTTCAGTCTAGCTCAAGGTTGTACCCAGATTTATACCAGTATTCGCACTTTTAAGCAGGATTTAAAGCAATTTAGTCCGCAATTAATGGTGGGAGTTCCCCGTCTTTGGGAATCTCTTTACGAAGGTATCCAAAAACAATTTAGTCAACAACCGGCTAAAAAACAGAAATTGGTGCAATTTTTTCTAGAAAAGTCAGAAAAGTACGTTATTGCTAAACGCATCGCTGATAATCTCAGTCTTGATCACCTTCACGCTTCCGGGATCGAAAGACTAAAAGCAAGAATTCAATCCCTCTTACTCTATCCCCTCCATGCCATCGGTGATAAGCTAGTTTATGGCAAAATTCGCCAAGCAGTGGGAAATAAAGTTAAAATCTTGGTAAGTGGCGGTGGTTCCTTAGCCAGACATCTAGATACTTTCTATGAGATTGCGGGAATCCCGATTTTAGTTGGTTATGGACTGACAGAAACTTCTCCCGTCGCTACCGTCCGTCGTATCGATCATAACCTGCGCGGGTCTGCCGGTCGTCCCGTCTTTCAGACAGAAATCTGTATTGTCGATTTACACAGCAAAGAAGTCTTACCGACAGAAAAACACGGTTTAGTCTTGATTCGTGGTCCGCAGGTGATGCAGGGATACTATAAAAAACCGGAAGCAACCGAAAAAGCGATTTCTCCCGATGGTTGGTTTGATAGCGGTGATATTGGTTGGTTAACCGCTGCCGGGGATTTAGTCTTAACCGGACGGGCCAAAGATACAATTGTTTTGAGCAATGGTGAAAATATCGAACCGCAACCGATTGAAGATGCTTGTTTACGCAGTCCCTTTATCTCCCAAATCATGCTAGTGGGACAGGATCAAAAAGCTTTGGGGGCTTTGATCGTGCCTAATCTTGATATACTGGCTAATTGGGTCCAAGAACAGAAACTATCCTTAAATTTACCCGATCCTCACAGCGATCGCTCCACGATTCTTTCTAGCGATCTCTACAGCAAAAAAGTCTTAGATCTCTACCAACAAGAATTAAAGCGCGAGGTGAGAAATCGGCCCGGTTATCGTACCGATGACCAGATTAAAACCTTTGAGTTAATTTTAGAGCCTTTTTCCCTAGAAAACGGCATGATGACCCAAACTTTAAAGATTAAACGACCGGTAGTAACGCAACGCTATCGCGATATGATTAACGAGATGTTTGCCAAGTAAATATTTCTGGCAAATATTCCCTAAACCCTTGACAAAAAAACCTTTTTAGGATAGGCAAATCATGGATGACGCACAAACCAGTTTATTACTGAAGCGCCCGGTGACAATTAAAGTCATCGTGACTCCGCGCTGGAAAGAAGAAGCACAACAGCAATTACAAGCACAAATGGCTCAAATTGACGCACAAATTCAACAATTAGAAACCCAAGGCCAAAGAGCGATCGCAGAAATTCAGCGTCAGAGTCTGATCCCCTTACCCCCCACGGCTGCCCAACAGATTGACAATATTCAAATCCAAGTCAATCAACAGAAAAGTGAGTTTCTCGAACAAAAAAACCAGTATCTGCAACAACTGCAACAGATACAACTCTTGGAACTCAATCAAGAAGTCGCCCAAGCACAACTAGAAAGCTTTTTCCGCGTCGAAAAAGGCGATAACTTAGTGGCCAAAATGAATGTGGAACTCGTCCTTAGAGATGGCATCGTCGAAGAAATTCGCGGCGAAATTTAAAGCTAGGGTGAGCAGTTACGGGTCATTGTCAACTTAACCCTTAAAATCGGCAATAGCAAGGGGTATTCTCCCTTGCTCACCCAGAAAACCGTCCCTAGTTCACATCACCCCTGACAGGACTTGATCAGACCTTAAAAATATATTAAGATTCTTTATCGATCGCCCGGACACACTCGCTTATATTGTCGTATAACTTCAGCTCTCCATCGACTCACCCTGAATTAGATCCTATAAATATGGAATCTCTATGCTTTCTTTCTTACCCACTATTCTTTTAGCTCAGTCCGCCTCGGTTCTGCCCCAGATAGAGAGGAAATTAATCACCCAATATCAGGAAGTGCGTCAGTTGCCCGGTCAACTAAATGACGTTCTAGTTTTTAATAGCAATAGTCCCGAAGTGGTAGAAAAAGAGGGAATTCTCCTCTCCACTTTCCCCGGTAAAGGAAAACGTTTTCCCATAGCCCATCTCAATCATCCCCTACAAGGACGTTTTGACGTTTTCACCCACCACATCGCCCGTCAAACCGATCCCGATCGCGACTTACACCAGGGACTGATCGTTACTAATCCCACCTCCAAAAACCTCGTTATCCGCATCCTGCAAGGAGTCAGTTACGTCACCTCCGCCGATGCCCCTTTTGTCGATTTACCCTCTCTGGTGGAAGATCCCAACGGCCGGGTTTTTTCTGGTCCCGGTTCCCGTTTAGCCAGCGATATCATGCGTCGTCGCCATGATACCCAATTTCCCACCCAGATCGTCATTCCCCCAGGCCAAAGTCGGATGCTCTTGGATCTGGTTATCCCCAGAAGCAGCGCTCGCTCGACTCTGCTGCGTCTCTACAGCGATGGCCCTATCTATATGGCTAATTTAGCCCTCTACGAAGTTCCCCAAAAAGTCAAAATCGAAGATCGGGAAATAGAAACCTTTCGTCCCCCTATCCTAGAGGAATGGCGTACCCTATTAGTTAGAGGTGATTTAGCGGCTCCTCGTGATTTTCCCCCCACTCCCCCTGATCAGTGGTCTCCTGGAAGAAGAAATTTTTATGGTCGCGTGGCCGGAATTTCTGTCGGTTCGGAATGGGCAACCCGCATTGTCGATCCCAAAGGGGGAATTAATCTCACCATTCCTCAACCCGGTCAAGCTTTTGCCTATCCTTTAAGTACGGTGACAGCAGCTACTTTCGGAACCAGACAAATTCAAAGCGCCCCCATGTTAGTGCGTTATCCCGATACGGCTTTTAAAGCTCACGGTAACTACGGTGTTCACTACTATCTGACTTTACCTCTATATAACAACACTAGCAAAACCCAGGTGGTGGCTTTGACTATTCAAACCCCAATTAAAGAAGATAATTATCTCGATCGCTTGCTATTTGTTGAACCCGTCCAGGGACCGGTATTTTTCCGGGGTGCAGTGCGCGTTACCTATCGTAACGAACTGGGACGCACCGAGGAACGTTTTTTCCATCTCGTTCAACGGGAAGGACAACAGGGAGAAGCTTTAGTACAGATAGAACTTCCCCCCGGCGCCCGACGCGACGTTAATCTCGATTTTCTCTATCCCCCCGATGCCACCCCCCCCCAAGTTTTGAGCGTTAAAACGTTGAAATAGATAGTTTTTCTCGAAAAGTTAACGGCTGATTGTCGGTAAAAATAAGTAAGATAAGTAGGTGGGTATTAAAAACTTTCAGATGCCCCCCTTATTAAGGGGGGACTAAGGGGGGATCGAACCTAAAATCCGTTTTTAATTTAATTATAACCAGCTACTTACACTGATATTAATCTCTCTCTGGGAATTAGCCGATGGATATTAGCAAAACTTGCTTTATTTGCTGCTTATTATCTCAATTTTTGGGCAATGCAGCCGCGAGTTTAGCCGTGACTAAACTCGATTTTGATACCAGTCAACCCCTAAGAAATCAAGTGATTAAATCGGGGAAAATTAAGGTACAAGTTAGCTATCAACCCATCGACCTAAACGAGAAAATTGATGACAATTCTGATCTTAATAATGTTTCTTATCAAATCTTTTATAACGAGCAACTTTATCAGCAAAATAGCGGGTATAGTGCCTTTGGATCTGGCTATGTGGAATTAAGAGATTTAGATAATAATGGCATCGATGAGATTATCGTCTCCACCTATAGCGGCGGCGCTCACTGCTGCACATCTTTGGTAATTTATACTTGGCAAAAAGATAGATTTATTAGAGAAGAAACGGGATTTTTAGATGGTAGTGGTGGTTCTTTTGAAGATTTAGATGGAGATAATAATTATGAATTTATTACCGTTGATAATTCTTTTTTATATGCTTTTAGTTCCTACGCTGCCTCTTTTCCTCCCTCCAAAATTTATACTTTTCAACAGGGTAAATTAGCAGATGTCACTAGAAAATATCCCCAAGAATTAAGAAAAACTTTAGCAGCAATGCTGAAAGCTTTTCAGTTAGCTAAAAAAGAAAAAGGCGAAGTTAATGGCATTTTGGCTGGTTATGTGGCACAGAAAATTATACTAGGAGAATACGAAGAAGCTTGGCAATTTCTTCTCACTAATTATGATAAACACTCCGATTGGGGTCTCGATATCCATGGCGAAAATACAGTGATCGGAAAATATCCAGACTTTCCCACTGCTCTGAGCGCTTTTCTCCTGAAAAATGGCTATTTATCTGAAAATAAAAACAATAAAAAATAGCAAACGCTGTGAACAACTATGTTAAAGAAAGTTAATTATCTGCGATCGCTATCTTGTTTCCTTGCTACAATTCTCTGGATTAGTCCTCTAGGGATTAACTCTAGTCTCGCTGTCAATGATAATTGTCAACTGTCCGAATCAGAAATCCAACAACAAGAAAATCTCCGTCAAACCTCGCCCCAAGAATATAACATCTTAGTACAGAAATATGCTGAACAATTGCGCTTTTGCCGTTCCCGACACTGGTTACAGGAACAGGCGATCTGGTTACGTCTCTACTCCTGTGATAGCCGTCCTGGATCGATGGAAAGTATCCTCGATCGCATCGTGGCCAAAGGTTATAATACAGTTTATGTGGAAGTTTTTGCCGATGGTCAAGTCTTATTACCTCCTAACAATAATCCCACCGTTTGGGATAGCGTCATTAAAAATCCCAGTGCTGGAAATGTCGATTTATTAGCACAGGCAATCGAACAGGGACATAAACGCGGTTTAAAGGTTTATGCTTGGTTATTTAGCCTCAATTTTGGCTATGCTTATAGCTTAAAACCCTATCGACAGGAGGTATTAGCACGCAATGGTAAAGGACAAGATAGCACCTCTTTTGTCGATGATCAATCCCAAACTTTTGTCGATCCCTACAGCAATCAAGCGCGACAGGATTATTTAATTCTCCTAGAAGCCATTTTACAACGTCGTCCCGATGGAGTTTTATTTGATTATATTCGCTATCCCAGAGGAACGGGAGTCGATTCCGTTGCTGATGATGTCAAAGATTTATGGATTTTTAGTCCGGCATCCCGACAAGCTTTAATTAATCGAGGATTGAATAATAAGGGCAAATTTCTCATCGATCGCTATCTGACTCGTGGCAAAATTTCCCCTGATGATATCGTCGAAGCCGATCGCCTTTATCCCCAAGAAACTGCCCCTCTCTGGCAAGGAAGAATACCTTTAGAAGAGGAGATGAAACAATCAGTTAAAAGTCGTTTTGATCGCCTCAAATTAGAACTTTGGTTCCTAGCGGTTGCCCATGCTGCCCAGGGTGTCATTGATTATATTAGTTATTTTTCTGCCCTGGTGGAACGTCAGGGAATTCCCGCCGGAGCAGTGTTTTTTCCCGATGGGAATCGTCTTGTGGGTAATCAAGGTTTTGATTCCCGTTTACAAGCTTGGGATAGTTTTCCCGCTTCCCTAGAATGGCATCCCATGTCCTACGCTAATTGTAACGATACTACCTGTGTAGTTAATCAGATCAAAAGAGTAGTAGAAAGCAGGGGAAATCAAACTCCTGTTATCCCAGCTTTAGCCGGTTTATGGGGACAACCCTATAACAATCGTCCCTCCTTAGAAGTGCAAATGGCAGCGATTCGCCTAGCTTTTCCCACCATAGATAGTATCAGTCATTTTGCTTTTTCTTGGCAAGAACCACAATTCGATCGAGCCCGAAGATTTTGTTAAATGTAACCCGATTTATACCTCCACCTTCACTTCCTCTGTCTCTGTTTGTCCTCGTGTTGGGGGAACTATCAAAGGCGGCAGTCCTGGTTCGGCGGTGTTGAGAGTCGGTGTAATATCGACGTAGTTAATCACCGCCCCTAAAATTTTCACTTCCGCTTCTGTTAACTGGTCAGTTGCTTCACTCAAGAGACTAGAACGAGTTATGGGCGGGCGCGTTACCAGAATAATCCCGTCCGCTAGTTCTTCTAAGAGCAGCGCATCATTACAGCTAGACAGAGAAGGAGTATCGACAATCACCAGATCGAAACGGCCGCTAGAATCTTTGAGAATCAATTGTAATTCGCTCGATTCAATGATAGCTGCCGCTTGTTTTTGCGGACCGGGACTAGGCAAAATGGAAAGGTTTTCTATATTTGGGGCCAGCCGGATCGATTTACTTTTTGCCCCGTAGTAAAGTAGGGGTTCTCGGAAAGAATTGGGATCGGGAGTGACTCCGATTTCTTCGGACTTAGAAGGACTTCTCAGATCTCCTTCGACTAACAGAGTCCGTCGGCCCGCTAAAGCCGCGGCGATGGCCAGATTATAGGCAGTGGCGGTTTTCCCCTCTCCGCCAGTAATACTGGTGACAACAACCACTTTCACCTTTTCGCTGCCGCCAACAAGTCGCAGGGTACTGCGTAAACGTTCGTAGTAGGGGAGATAATTGGCATTAGCATCGGCGAGAATCGGATCGATTTCCTCGCCCTCTAAATTCCGGACAATGGGCAATTGTCCCAAGAGTAGTATATCCTGACTAACCAAAGCTTCCCGCAATTCTTGGGGACTGTGCAGGCGATCATCGATCACTGCTAACAGCAGGATCACACCCAATCCGGCTAAAGTTCCCAAACCAGCACCCGCCAAGAGAATCAAGAGACGATTCTTGCGGTTAAACACCTGTTCGATCGGTTCAGCGACCGGCGGTTGGGCGACGGTGAGACTACCCACGGTTTCCGCTTCTGCGGCCTGAGCATCCACCAGCGCATTGAGAATATTCTCGTAGATACCCCTTTGAAAGGCGACGGCTTGGGTTAAACGAGCTTGCTGTAGCTGTTTATCGGGGAATTTCTCGTATTGGGAGCGTAATTGCTGTTCCTGAGTCACTAAGGATTCTAATTGTTTCATCAAACCCTCGCGCTGAGTTTGCAGGGCGACTAATTGACCCGCTAGTTGTTGACGGGCGGCATCGAGATTACTTTGCTGACGGATGCGATTGCTGGGAAGAGAGGTCAGGACACCATCTTTTCCGATCACCTCGGCGGCTCTTTTTTGTAAGAGAGATTCGTTAACTTCCTGTTGCTTGCGTAATTTAACTACGGCGGGATGTTCGGGACGTAAATCCTTCTCTAGTCGCTCCAATTGGGCCTCTGTGTCCAAGATCTGCGCTCGGATACTGGCAATAATCGGGTCGGCACTAAGGGCTGAGGAGGTGTAGGCCTGATCGGGAGTTAAATCGAGTTGTTTACTCAGACTATCAATTTGTCCTTGAATGCCTTGCAGTCCTAGACGAATTTCTCGCTGTTGCTGTTGACTACTGGTGATAGCGGCGAATAAACTCCCATCTTGAATGGCCAGTAAATCTGAACCCTGGCTACTAATGTAGCGATAAAATTTTTCTTCGGCTCTGGTTAAATCTTTTTGGACTTCGTTAAGCCGGACACCGAGAGCTTCTATGCGGGCGCGTAACTGGGAAGTATTAATCCAGCGGCTGTATTCCACCATTTCCTTCATCAAGGTTTCGAGAATTAACTCCGCCTTGGCCTGGGAGTCGGCCGTTAACTCTAAAAGTATCTCTTGGGGTTGATCGCTATTATTTTTTCCCTCCGCTTCACCCGGGAAGGTGATTTTTAAATCTTGATCGCGAATTTTAACGAGCTGTTCTTGATTAAATTGCAATTTTTTGGCTGTATTGATCAATACCCGGGGAGATAACAGTAAATCGCGATCGATAGCCCGTCCTTGTTCTTGCAGTTGGGTTCCCGTACTGGTAAAAGCCGGCGGCGGTACCCGATAGGCTAGTTGTCCCACCGCCCGATAAAAGGTGGGGGGTTTCTCTGGATCGGGGAGGAGAGCAAAGATCGCAGAAC
The DNA here is from genome assembly GCF_050500245.1 of Microcystis ichthyoblabe FBCC-A1114. NCBI lineage: Bacteria > Bacillati > Cyanobacteriota > Cyanophyceae > Chroococcales > Microcystaceae > Microcystis > Microcystis ichthyoblabe. The sequence continues at coordinate 846,303 of NZ_CP191408.1, forward strand.
CACCTAAACAGACGAGGAAAACGAATATTCCCACAAATTTGTTCTGATCTAGCGAGATGAGAAATCGTTTAACAATTGGTAGAGCCATAGCTTTTTAATATATTCCCAGATTTTTTACATTTTAGCGGTCAAGAGTTATTCTCGTCCTTGAAATCCTAGCTTATGAAGTTGTGTTAAGGAGTGAAGGGAGCAAGTTGCACCTCAATTATTGAAGTTATTGAATTGATTGCCAAAGTCGAGAATTGTATTGGTAAAACTGGAAATATCCCGAATGGGTTGGGTAATGATATTAAAAGCGGCGAAAATTTCCCCTAATAGGGTGCGGGTGACGATAATTACGTCTTGATCTTCTAAGGGAATATTTTGGGAGATATCTCCCCTAACTGCCGCTATCGGACTCAAAGTTTGACTAACAATTCCCCCTTTGGCACTGTCAAAACGTAGCAGGGACACTTCATTGACATTAATCCGCAGGCGATCAGAAACCGGTAAACTAGCCACCACATCGAGGAAGGTACTGCCATTAGGAATCGAAACATTTCTCAGGGAAATTCCCGAAGGAATTGAGGGAGCTAAAACCCTGACGGTGATATTCTGCTGGGCGAGGGTGGTTCTAGCCACCAATGTGCGATTATATCCCGTTTCTTGGCCCACTTCTAACTTGGAAACAACCACGGCATCACCTCCTTGCAGACGCAGATCTGGCAAGCGTTCCCCCTTAATCAAGGGAGTATAAAGGTCAAGTTTCTCCTCTAACACTGTACCATCGACTAAAACCCGACGGACAAGGATCGAACGCAGATCGGCTCTGGGAGTGCCACCACCCGCTGCCAAAATTACCTGTACTAGGGAAGTATTAGGAGCAATACTATAAAACCCCGGTCGCTGGACCTCTCCCAGAATGGTCAACTGGACGGGACGGGCAGTGGTTAGAACAGCAATGACTTCTGGTTCCTCCCGCAAGTATTTTCGCCCCAATTCGAGGCGGATTTTAGTTTGCACTTCGTCTAAAGTCAAGCCGAGTACCGGAATGCGGCCTAAAATCGGCACTAGAAAATTCCCATCGGGATCCACCGGACTTGCGGAATTAAATTCGGGAAAATCAGGAACCGAGACAGTAATTTGATCGCCTATATCGAGTCGATAGGTCTGAATTTGTCGGGATTGGGGATTATTGGGAGAGTAAACCGGTGGACTGTAGCCAGCGGGGGGAATCGTGTTTTCAGGAAAGGTGGGATTAGGCGGTTCGGGGGGCAAAAATTCTAACCCAGATCCGGGTTGAGTCTGGGGAATGGACAAAGGACCCTGGGCCTTGAGGCTCTCGGAGGGAATTACCCATAAGAACCCTGTCAGACTAAACCCTGATAAGGCTATGGCCCCGGTTCTGAATAAACCAACTGGCAAAAACTTGTTGAGCATTGGTGGAATCATCGAAAATTTGGGTCTGAAACCCCGCCGTTTTACGGCGGCTTTACCGTTAAATACTAGCGCATTTAGACGATATATTCTAGAATGTGAGGCATGGAAAAAGCCTATTCGTTTCGATTTTACCCCACACCAACACAAGAGTCGCTATTGCGGCGCACATTGGGCTGTGTAAGATTAGTTTACAATAAAGCTCTCCACGAACGAACACAAGCATGGTATGAAAGACAAGAAAGAGTAGGATATGCTGAAACTTCTTCAATGCTAACCGATTGGAAAAAACAAGAAGAATTAGAGTTTTTAAACGAAGTTAGCTGTGTACCTTTACAACAAGGGTTAAGACATTTACAAACAGCTTTTACTAACTTCTTTGCTGGTCGTACTAAGTATCCTAACTTTAAGAAAAAACATCAAGGAGGAAGTGCCGAATTTACCAAGTCTGCTTTTAAATTTAAAGACAGACAAATCTATTTAGCTAAATGCACAGAACCTTTACCTATTCGATGGTCAAGACAAATACCAGACGGATGTGAACCAAGCACAGTAACAGTCAGATTACATCCTTCTGGACGTTGGCATATTTCAATTAGATTTGATGACCCAACGATTAAGCCTTTACCAGTAACAGATAAAGCCATCGGAATTGACTTAGGAATTAGTAGCCTCGTGATTACCAGCGATGGTGACAAAGTATCTAATCCTAAGCATTTTAAAAAGTATTATCGGAGACTGCGAAGAGCATCTAAAAATCTTTCTAGAAAACAGAAAGACTCAAAAAATCGGGAAAAAGCGAGAATCAAAGTAGCAAGGATTCACGCTCAAATCACCGATAGCAGAAAAGACCATTTACACAAGCTAACCACTCAATTAGTTCGTGAAAACCAAACGATTGTGGTTGAGAATTTAGCCGTCAAGAATATGGTCAAAAACCCGAAATTATCTCAGGCAATATCTGACGTTAGCTGGGGTGAAATCACTCGACAATTAGCCTATAAATGCCGTTGGTATGGGAGAAATTACATCGAAATAGATAGATGGTTTCCTAGTTCTAAAAGGTGTAGTAATTGTGGGCATATTGCTGAGAAAATGCCGTTAAATGTTCGAGAGTGGGACTGTCCAGACTGTGGGACACACCATGACCGAGATATTAACGCCAGTAAAAATATTTTGGCCGCAGGGCTTGCGGTGTCAGTCTGTAGAGCGACCATAAGACCAGAACAGAGTAAATCTGTTAAGGCAGGTGCGGAACCCCGCAAGGGAAAGAAGCAGAAACCTAAATCGTGAGGTTTGGGAATCACCGTCCGTTTACGGCGGTGAGGATGTCAAACAGATATATCAATTTATTTTCTGAGAGTTATCTAGTGGGAGAGGAACAAAGAAGCTATTAAGGACTAGAAAAGTGCCTTGAGCTAGTTTTTTTTAAACAGATAGTTGGGAGCAGAAAAACTACTTTTCTTTTTTGGTCTCAGGCAGAGAAGTTAATTGACTTAAGACATTTTGTTCTAAGTAACTCTGCACTTCCGTGGCGAGATTGAGAGCAAAGGGAGTGAGAGTTTGCAGTTCTTTCATCGGTTCTAAGGGAATCAGCAAGGAAACGGCTATCCAGGGTACTCTTTGTCTTTTTAATTGCGCCCATTGGTCAAGCCAATACCACACCGAGGGATCGTAATGACCACCACCTAGCCAAGCATACCATTGCACCACGGCAAAAGTGCTTTGTGTCCAAGCCCGATAGAATCGAGCCGTGGCCTTTCCTCCTGACTGGGTGGGAATTGATAGCTCGGTTGTTTCCCCCTGATTCCAACGACTAATAGAACTTATATCTGACCATTCTACTCCCGGTTGACTTTTATAGTAAACCTGTGGCTTTAAAAGCACGGTGATCCTCTTGCCATCAGGACTTTCCACCACTTGTACCGACCATTTTCCCTCAGCGATTTCAGCTTGGCTCCGGTCGGTGGTTTTCAGGTCAGAGAAATTGATTCCCGATTCTTGTAGGGCCAGCATTTTCTGAATATTACCGATTCTCGGTTGATCCAGCCAAGACCACTGGCCAGAAATTAAATTGGGTAAGATACCCCCTAAAATCAAAATCAGCAGCAAGCACAACAGCAGTAAATAATTACCCGGTAGCTTTTTTTTGATTTTATCTAACACTAAACTTACCTCGTCCGGAATTTTTCGACTAATCATCCTGGTTAACTTCCTCTTGAGCCAGGGACTGTTTCCTGACTACCTCGCGATACTGCATGATTTGGAAGACCAAAAAGATCAGTAACAACATCAAGACGGAGTATAAATCGCCCCCCCAGCCATCGTGGAATAATGTAAAGTTTTCCTCCTGTCCTGTGCCGTGAAACCAAGCTAAAAGCGCGTTACGAATGATGTTAGCTCCGACACTAATTCCAAAGGCACTGAGGAGCATAAAGCAGGTTTTACGGCCGTTTTTGATGGTATCAGTCCAATGGAGCAGCAGCAGCGTGACGTAAAGACTGGTGAATAACATTTTCAGCCCCGCACAGTAGGGAGCGACTTCCACCATCCTACCTTCTACCGCTATATAGACACCGTCAACGGAGACATCTAGGCCCGCTTGCTGGAGAATAAAACCAGAGCAAGCAGCAATAAAAACCTGTAGGGGTAGAGTATAAGGAGCGATCAGGTATGGTATAGGATTAGGAGTCGCTAAAGCCGTTAAAAGTAGAGGAAATCCCTGTAATTTAAAACCTTCCCTTCCTTTTAACCAGAGACAGATTCCCGCTAAAATAATCGGAAAAGACATACTAACCCAAAGGGAGGAACCGAGGAGATACAAAATCGCTCCTAGGGTTAACAAAAACGCTCCGAGGGGGTGGGAGCGATCTTCGAGGCGTTGCCATTTTTTGCGATTCTGCCAGACAATATAGGCGGCGTAGGGAAGACCGATCAAGCCGTGGCTAAAGTATTCGTGTTCGATGCTGATCGATTTATTCAGCCAACCATCGTACCAGTGAAAGATCACCGGACCATAGATAACCGCCAAGAAACCGATCATCAGCCAAGATTGCCGATTTTTCTGGGAGACGGTGAATAAGGAAGGACTAATACCCATCTGACGGAGCGATTTAGTGACAAATTCTGAATTTATGTTACCCGATGATCGCAGTGATTTGTTCAACCACGGTTTCAATTTGCTCCTCGCTGATGCCGGGGTACATGGGGAGAGAGACAATTTCTTCACAGAGAATCTCTGAATTAGGAAAGTCTCCCTGTTGATAACCCAGGTAGCGATAGGCCGGTTGTAGATGACAAGGAATCGGATAATGAATGCCAGTTTGAATACCGACGGCAGTTAATTGTTCTTGTAGTTGTTGGCGATCAACGGGACAATGGGGGAGGAGGCGAATAACGTAGAGATGATAGACATGACCAGTCTCGGTTTCGTCTCTTATGGGTAAAATGCCCTTATCGGCTAAAGGAGCCAACAGCCGATCATATTGTCTTGCCGCTCGCTGACGGGTCTGATTCCAGCCTTCCAGATGGGGTAATTTAATGTTTAAAATGGCGGCTTGTATGCTATCCAAACGGCTATTAGTGCCGATATCGGTGTGGAAATACTTGCTTGGTGCGCCATAATTTCTTAAACTGCGGGCTTTTTGGCTAATTTCAGGATCATTGCTCACTAACATTCCGCCATTGCCAAAAGCGCCTAAATTTTTACTGGGATAAAAACTAAACCCCGCCGCCACACCGACGCTGCCGGCGCGATAACCTTCTCTACTGGCTAAATGGGCCTGGGCTGCATCTTCAAAGATAATCAGACTATGGCTGCGGGCAAAATCCTCTAATTGTTGGGGTGATACCATCTGTCCGTACAGGTGTACGGGTAGAATGGCGCGGGTGTTGGGGGTAATTTTTTGGGCGGCCGCCGCAAGGTCAATTAGGGCTGTATCGAGGTGACAATCAACTAAAATCGGTTTGGCCCCCGCTTGAATAACACCCATGAGGGTGGCGACAAAGGTATTAGCGGGGACTAGCACTTCATCCCCGGCACCGATGCCGTAAGCTTGTAAAGCCAGGGCAAGAGCAGCAGTGCCAGAAGCTACTCCCACAGCATACTCGACTCCGCAAGCTTGGGCAAAGGCGGTTTCAAATTCGGCTAAAGCTTGGCCTAAAACAAAATCTCCCCGGTCGATAACTGTTTGGATTGCCTTGGTAATTTTTGCTTGTAGGGGCTGATTTTGCCAAGTTAAATCAACAAAGGGAACTTTGATTAAATGGGAATTCATCTATTGCTTGTTTAGGGAGACATTATTAATTGTCAAGAGACTAGCATAGGTTTGAGCAAGTTGCCTAGATTTGTAGGCTCTCTTGTTCTTTCTGTCTTTTTCTTTGTGTTTTTTGTGCCTCTGTGGTTTATCCTTTAAAACTGGTTATTATGAGTGATTTTCCCGCTTTAACGGCGTTAATTCTGGCTGGTGGTCAAAGTTCCCGCATGGGACGAGATAAAGCTTTGTTATCTTTTCAGGGTGTCTCTTTTCTAGAGAATACTTGTTTAATTGCCCAAGATTGTGCAGTACAAGTGTCTGTGATTACGCCTTGGCCGGAACGTTATGAACTGATCATTCCCCAATACTGCCAAATAATCAAGGAACCTCTCCCCACTAGGGGGCCTTTATTGGCCTTTGCCTTGGGATTAACTTTTGTATCAACCGATTGGGTTTTATTACTCCCTTGCGATTTACCTTTACTCAGGTCTTCAATTATTCAAGAATGGTCAAGATTATTAGCCACTGTACCAGAAAATGCTATGGCTTCGGTTCCTCGGTGCGGCAATCGTTGGGAGCCTCTCTGTGCTTTTTATCATCGTCGTTGTTTAGCATCTTTGCAGACTTATATTAAGCAGGGAGACACTTCTTTTCAAAAATGGTTAAATGTCGCTGTGGTGGAGGAATTAATTATCGATAATTCCGAGATTTTATTTAACTGTAATACCCCAGAAGATTTAGAGATAATAATAAACTACCCAGATATTAACCGTAAGAAAACCTAGCACAAAAGGGAGTAAAAGTAAAGATATCGGCGAAGAAATATTGGATAAATGGCGATAACCATAGTAGAGAATTCCGGTTAGATAACCGCCAGTTACACCGATAATTGCGCCGATAATATCGCCATTTATGGATAAATAGGAAGTGAGCCAAATGACGAGGGAAAAGGGCAAAATTATTAAGCCACCTAAAAATATATCCCCGACGATACTACCATATTTATTACTTAATTTTCTGCCCAAACAACTAGATAAAGTCAGAATAATAAAAGGAAATACTGCCCAGCCTAATAACAGTAAAAACTCGGATTTAACTGTCCAGTTTTGCCAAGTCAAAGCGATAAAAAAACTGCTGATTATTGCCGCAAATACCCCTGTAGCCAAAGCCTGATTACGGTTAAGCTTTAAAAAAGACTGTGCTAGACCGGTCTTGGGTTTGAGCAAAGATAAAAAAGAGATTTTCAGCAAATTAAAAATAATAAAAAGAGTTTTTGACCACTTAATTGATTGCTGTTGTCGATAACTTTTATGAACATATTTTAACTTATTAATAATGGCATGATAGCGGCGAAAATTTCCCTGTTGCTTAAATTTCTTGGCTGCTATTTGGAAATCTTTTCGTGCTGCTGGCAGTTCCGAGAGTTCCTCTAGAGCCAATCCTCTTTGATAATAGAATTGGGGATTATTTTGGTCAATGGCGATTGCTTTGCCATAAGCTTCTAGGGAGGATTGGGTGTAACCGAGTCGTTGACGGGATAAACCGAGGTAATAGTAAGCTTGGGAACAATCGGGTTTTAACTGCAAAACTTGCCGACAATCGCTTAAAACTTGCCGATCCTGCTGATTATAGTAGTAAACTTCCGCCCGTTGCAGATAGGCCTGCCAAAATTGCGGATTAATTGCGATCGCTTGCTGGTAAAATGCGATCGCTAGTTGATAATTTTTCTCTTGAGCGTAGTGCCATCCCTGTTGATAAAAATCCTCGGCACTACGGTTAAAAGTGGGTATTTCTGGGGATAAACTGCGATCATACTCTTTTCTTTTGTCTTTATCGCTCAAAACCCGATAAGCTTGTTCAATTTCGCGAAATTTTGTCACTGCCTCTGGATCATTGGGATTATAATCGGGGTGATATTGCCGGGCCAGACGACGAAAAGCGGCTTTTATCTGATTATTACTGGCATTACGGGGAATTTGGAGGATTTCATAGTAATTTTTCATACTTGAATGGGGGTTGAATTTTCAACTACTGAAAACTGTTGCCAATGGCTCGCCGAAACGACTATCATTGTCAATTAAATAGCTTTTATTGAGAGTCGATCGCTTATGTCTGCCTACACTGCCTCCTCCCTGAAAGCGGAACTCAATGCACGGGGGTGGCGCTTAACTCCCCAGCGAGAGAAAATTCTGCACGTTTTCCAGAATTTACCGAAAGGCAATCATCTCAGTGCCGAAGAATTGCAGGAATTACTGGACAAACGGGGGGAAGGAATTAGTTTATCGACGATTTACCGCAGTGTTAAACTAATGTCGCGGATGGGAATTTTGCGGGAGTTGGAATTGGCCGAGGGTCATAAACACTACGAACTCAATCAACCCTATCCCCACCACCATCATCATTTGGTCTGTATTCAGTGTAATAAAACCATCGAATTTAACAATGATTCCATTCTCAAACACAGTCTCAAACAGTGTGAGAAAGAGGGTTTTCAGTTAATTGACTGTCAGCTAACGGTGATGGCCATCTGTCCGGAAGCTTTGCGGATGGGTTGGCCGTCGGGAATACCGAGTAATTGGGGTTGCACCCGTTCGCTGGTGGATACTCGTTTCCAAAACTGCGAGATTCCCGAATCAAAGGAACCGGAACCAGAAAACTAGACATCTAAGCGGACATTCCCAACTGAAAACCGAGAGCTTTTTTCTGCATTAATTGGAAAATATTATAAAATCCGTTGGCGCGGGAAGGGGTAAGACTGACTTTTAAACCGGTTTCTTCGATAAAATCCGGGGTGACTTGCAGGATTTCCGAGGGAGTCAGTCCATTTAACCCCTCGATTAACAAAGCAACTAAACCTTTGACTAATTGCGCGTCGGAATCGCCTTTGTACCAAACTTGGCCATTTTCGAGGTCGGCAGTGATATAAACTTGGGATACACAGCCCTGGACTTTATTAGTGGGTATTTTGGCAGATTCTGGTATTGGTTCTAGTTTTTTAGCAAAAGCTAGTAATTGTTCGTATTTTTGCTTAGGATCGGTACGACGTTTGAGGCGTTCGACGATGCGATCGAGATTAGACGGGAGCATATTGCGAGTTAAAATAGGAAAAAATTAGCCAATAGCTTTTTTATATTAGCATTCTTGCGGAAGTTGCGCGCTGTGGTTATCGCTGCCAGGACTACCTTGGTCAGAGCGCATTGATGCTATCTGCTAGAATTGGCATCAATCAAACGCCACGCTTGCAGGGGTATTCATCCGACATTTTAGGTAAATTCCAGAAAAAAAACCACCCTAAACCCCACATTTGTCAAGTGTTTTACATAATTTTAATATTTCTTGCCGTTTTGCTCTCTCGCTCTCGTCCGGCTTCTCGACGGAATCGCTAAAATGATCAGGGGTGTTTTAGAGGCAAGTCTATGAGTGAACCAGTAACTCTTGAGGATATTTACCAGCTATTCCGCGCTTCCGCTGAGGAATATGATCGCCGGGCTGCCCAATCCAAGGCGGAATATGATCGCCGGGCTGAGGAATATGATCGCCGGGCTGCCCAATCCAAGGCGGAATATGATCGCCGGGCTGAGGAATATGATCGCCTGGTTGCCCAATCCAAGGCGGAATATGATCGCCTGGTTGCCCAATCCAACGCGGAATATGATCGCCATAGAGTCGAAATAGAGAACCTCCTGGCCGAATCTAAACTAGAAAGCGATCGCTCGATGACAGAACTGAAACGCACCGTAGAACGAACCAGCAAAGCGGTAGATAGTCTGACCACTCGCTGGGGTCGATTTGTGGAAGAGTTGGTAGAACCGGCGGTTTTACGGCTTTTTCAGGAAAAAGGCATTGATATTAAGGAAGTTTATCCCCGTGCTAGAGTCAAACGTCAGGGCATCGCCATGGAAATTGATATCCTAGGGGTGGATGATACCGATCTCGTGGTGGTGGAATGTAAATCGAGATTATCTCAAGATGATGTAGATGAATTTATTGAAAAATTGACTCGTTTTAAAATCGCTTTTCCCCATTATCAAAACTATCGAGCCTACGGTGCAGTGGCAGGAATTGAAATCAACGAGGGAATCGATCGCTATGCTTATAAAAAAGGTCTATTTGTGATTAAACCCTCCGGGGATACGGTGGCTATTATTAATGATGCCGACTTTCAACCGAATACTTGGTAATTTCCCTAGTCAAAACAATCGCTATGGTTAACCTTTCCTACAATAAAAATCGCCTTCTTCCCAGTATCGAGAGGAAAGTGCGATCGCCGCTCAAGAACGTTTGATCGCCGCTCAAGCAGGTTTAGCCAAACAGGAAGCGGAACAAAAAGCCCAACGACTAGCGGAAAGACTAAGAGCGCTGGGTATCAACCCCGATGAAGTTTAGGGGTTGCTCCCCAGCAATTTTAGGGGATTAATCGCGTAATAATTCCGGTTCGGTTAATTCGTCGGTCATTTCCATCAGGGCCCGTTGGACGGGTTTAATCATCGGGTCGTCGATATTTTCTACGGTATCGTAGCGGACCCGCTTGGCCCGTCTAGCGACCTGCACGACGATCGAGTAACGATTGCTGGCCACATTCATCAGTTTATCGGTGAGATAAATCATCTCGGAGGAGTCGAATTTAAACCGTTTGGACATAGTTATATTTAGCCTTCTCTGGTGAATTTGGCAGTTGTCACTGATAATAGGTTAGTGATCAGTTTTATTACTCACTCCACCTTACCACATTTTGTCAACCTTAAGGATAGAGTCCTATTCCATCTAGATTGGATTTTGTCAACTACTTTTTACAAAACTTAAATCAATTTTATACAAGTTTAAAAATATACAAATAAAGAGATAATTTTTGAAATAAATAAACCCAAAAAAGGGACACCATTGCCGGGGCTGTAAATACACTTGAACACATAACTTCCCCCTCGATTTAGCTTCCGGTGATGCTATTCCCATGGCCTTGACAGTGCCGGCGATCGATGGTTAAAAATAAACAGATGCTGGATCCCCATCCAACATCCGCGTTCTAACTCTGCACACATTTTGCTAAGTCCTCATGATAAGTTAAAAAACGCTTCCTTTTTGGGGGCGTTTTTATTTATTCGATTGAAAAAACCGATGACAATCATTACTAAAGCTGATAAGAAAGTGGGGTGTGGGGTGTGGGGTGTGGGGTGTGGGGTGTAGGGTGTGGGGAGTTTTCTCAGTGAACTGATAACTGATAACTGATAACTGACTTCTAACCCAATTTTGGACAAAGATAAGTAAAAATTATTTATTGACCGTAAAAACTTGAGAATATTTAAATTAACATTCCGCAATATTTATAAATTCTTAAGAATTAATTGAGAAAGATTTTTATTTAACAACGATGTTATGCTGGTTACAGCGATTTGATAGAATTTCAGAATGGGTTGTTCTGTGCTTTTTTAGCCAGCAATGGTGGAAACCCTTGTCAAACCTAGAAGGTGATCCTAATTAAAACGGGTAAATCAGTCAATTTCACCCACAACGATGATCTTTTTTTTATGTAGTTTTATTGCAAAAAAAAAGTTTTTTTGACAAAAAGCACAAAGTATGATACAGGCGCAAGGTGTTTCTGGTGGCGAGTAATTATTGTAGAGGGGGGAGATGGGAGAATAAATAAAAGCAATCTCCTGACGACCGACGACCGACTACTGATAACTGATAACTGATAACTGATGAAAAGATTAGCTTGGTTTGATCGCTTAGTTTTAGCGAGTATTTTGGCTTTAATTGCCGCGATATCGTCGATTTTGATCCAGGGAAATCAAGTCCCGACCCGAGGGGAGAATTTTAGCTGGCAAGGGCGAAAAATCGGCGTTAGGGACAATTATTTTACTTTAAGTTTTAATCGACCGATTGACCGTTCCGATATAGAAACCAGCTTGGTGATCAATCCTCCCTTACCGGGTAAAATTAGCTGGGCCGGAGATCGCTTGACCTATACTTTGACGGAATTGCCCATCTACGGCAAGAAATATCAAGTAAAGTTACCCATTGCCCAAGGTGAGGACTTTATCGGCGAATTTTACAGCCACGATCGAGCTTTTGCCTATATTGGAGTCAACCAAGAGGAAAGAGGCCGTTTAATCGTCTGTAATATCATTCAGGGGGCAAATAAGGTCACAGAACTGAAAAAAACCATCCTTACCCCTGGGGATCTAGTGGTCACGGATTTTCAAATCTATCCGAGGGGGGATAGAATTTTATTCTCGGCCTTTGATCGCTCTGACTTAGGACGAGATACCCCAAAACAGCAACTTTACACAATTACCACGGGTTTAAATCATGACGAAAATAGTCAAAATTTGCCTAGTGGTCGTATAGAAAGGTTTTTAGATGCGAAAACCTATCAAAATCTGCGATTTAATCTCTCAGATAACGGCAAAACCCTAATCGTGCAGAGAATCAATCACGGGAATCCGGGGGATGCCAGTTTATGGGTAATCAGCGATGATGGACAATCGCGACCGTTAGGAATACAAGGGGATATTTTTTTACTATCTCCCGACGGTAAAAAAGCGGTTGTCAGTCAAACGGGAGGGGTAGCGGTGATTCCTTTGGATGTGCAAGGGGGAAAACCGCAATTTTTGCCCACCTACGAGAAAATACTCGCTTTTTCCCGGGATGGTCGCCAAAAACTCATGGTGAAATCGGAACCAGATAATCAGCGATCGCTATTTTTGCTCAATGATCAGGGAGAGTCAAGACTACTATTAAGAACAGCTAATCCGATTATTAGCTGTGAATTTGAACCGCGACAGGAAAAAACCCTTTACTGTCTGAAAAGCGATCTGGTTATGGGCAGCGATGGCAAGGTGAAAGAAGAACCATTTTTAGCGATTATTGAGCTAAAAACGGGTAAAATGATCCCCCTGCTGGCCTTACCTAATTATCGTGACGTGCAGATGAGTATGTCTCCCGATGGCGTGGCTTTATTATTTGATCAGTTAGCAACCATACCTTTTGGAGTCGGAAATGATTTAGTCACTGGGGAGGGGTCGAGTATTGCCGATGGTCGTCTCTGGTTATTACCGCTTCCTGATCAGTTCAGTCCCAATAGCATCCCGAAAATTTTACCTCAAGAACTCAACCCTGGTTTTAAACCCCGTTGGCTGCCCTAACACAGCAGAATTAAGGAGTTAGGAGTCAGTCCCGATGAAAAAATTTTCACCCCCACAGATGAAAGAGGTTTCCTTCCCTACACCCCACACCCTACACCCTCTTTCAAGTCAGGAGACAGGAGGGAAATCTTTCCCTAATCAGGTGACTCGGAGAATGCTGACTCCCGAAAACGAAAACCTCATACCTCACCATTAAGATAAGTGCTATATGCTACTTCAGCGATTTGCTTTTTTATTGCGTCCCAGTGGCGATATCGAGATCGAGCGGGGGATTCGGACTTTATTAGCCATCACAGTGCCGATTATTATCGGTGATATTTTAGATCGGTCAGAATTGGGGTTAATGGTCGGTTTAGCGGCTCAAATCTTGATTTTAGCGGATGTGGGGGGACTTTACTGCCTGAGAGCGAAAACCCTAGTCGCTACGACTATCGGGATGGCTCTAGCTTTGATTATCGGCACATTAGCCAGTGCTTGGCTAGGATTGACCGTAGTGATAGTTTTTTGCGGGTTGTTTCTAGCGGGTTATTTGACGGTTTACGGGGAAAATGGGGCGTTAGCTGGGGTAGTAATCAGTTTATTGCTGCTTTTGGCCGTTTCTTTGCCATCGGGAGATATGATCGTCGCTTTACAACGGGCCGGAATTGCTGTGTTGGGAGGGGGATGGACAATTTTTTTAGCCCTGTTTATCTGGCCTTTTCGTCCTAATCAGCCTTTACGTCAGGTAACAGCGGAAAATTTTCAGGGTATCGCCACCTATCTCCGTTCTTTGCCTTTACACTCTTGTTCTAATGCTAATGAGGAGCCATATTTTGACCAAATTCGCCAGCTGTTGCTCCGTTCGAGGAAAACTGTCACCTTGACGCGTCGGGGACGTTGGGGAAAGAATGAGCTGCGGGAATTGTTAATCGTCTTGATCGAAGATAGCGATCGCATTAATACCAGCTTAATTGCACTGCGAGAATTGCTTCATCTTCATCCCTTGCCACAACTGACCACGGTGGGTATTTTATTAGAAGATATTCTCGTGCAAGTGGCGGAAATTAGCGAAGATATTGCTGGGTTAATTTTGGGTAGAAATAAACAACCGGATTGTGAGCGCTTGCAGCTATTACTCAAGGCGATCGAGCAGCAAAAAAACCTGCAAGCTAAAGTTTTAGAAAATGCCCAGGATGATTATAGCAGTTATGTGGCAATTTCCCAATTAAATAATCGTTTAAAAAAATTATTTAAACAGCTAAAAATAGCCAGTGAAACAGCGCAACATTTGCGGCAAAGCGAGGAATTTCCAGATAAAAAAAATCCCTGGCAGCGGAACTTTGAAGGGATAGAAAAAGAGTACGGTCAAGAAAAAGCTTGGTGGGAACCATTAAAATCTAATTTTAATCTAGAATCGCCCCTATTTCGCCATGGTTTACGCTTAGGTTTGGGAAGTGCGCTAGGAGTTTTGATTTACCATAAGCTAGGAATTACCCATAGTTTTTGGATTGGTTTAACCTTAGTTATTGTGTTAAAACCAGATTTTAGCTTGACTTTTCAACGCTTTTTTAATCGGGTGTTTGGCACGATTTTAGGCTCGTTTTTTGTTTTGGCATTGTTGCCAATTATAGATAATTCGATCTGGTTAGAAATTATTGGGGTGATTTCTATAGCGATCGCTTTAGCTTTAGTGCGATTTCACTATAGTTTGGCAGTATTTTTTATCACAATTTTTGCTTTAATTATCAGTCGTCTCGATGCCAGCAATGACGGGATTAATTTAGAGTATATCAGAATAGTTTATACTTTAATCGGTAGTGCTTTAGCCTTTGTACTTTCCTTCGGTTTTTTACGGGTTAATGAAGATGAACGTTTTTCCCTCGCTGCCATTAAAGCATTAGAAGCTAATCAAATATTTTTTCAGTCAGTTATGGCAGTTTATTTAGGAGAATCATCCTATCAAACTGCAATTTTATCTTCCTATCGCAATAAAGCTCGACGAGCAAATACAACTATGCAAACGGCCTTACAACGATTAATTGACGATCCTAGCACACCCTTTCCACAAATGGAACCGGCAATCACTTTAAGTAATTATATTCCTCGTTTTGGTCGCGGGGTGACAGTTTTATTGACGGAATTGGAACAATATCGCGGTAGTCCTCCCCATCCTAATCTAAGTCTGTTCACGCAACAAATAACCCAAGCTTTGACGCAATTAACCCAAGCTTTGCAAGCAAATAATCCTCCTTTTCCCTTACCTCCCCTCGAAGATACTTTAGAAAATATCCTCGATCATTTGCAAGAATTGCGAGAGGAAAGGTTAGTGGAAATTGGCCATCAGAAAGAGGGAACTAATCTCCAGAAATATTTAGGGGATTATAATATTGTCACCACGGAACTTGTGGAATTATCCAGTCGCGTTGGAGTAATGAACACAGCAATTGATCGTTTTATTAGAAGTTAAAATTTAGTTATAACAACAGAATTTAGTAGTCAGGAGGAAAATCGATTAACTTCGATAATTTCCGTATATTCAAAATTATTAGGACTGCGTTTCACCAGAGAATAATTAACACCATGAAGATTAATTAAATCCTCTTGACAATCTGCTTTCGGAGAATTATAAACTAACACATATTCTTTACCAATATAGGGAGAAATCTCGGTTTCTACTTCTCCTCTCCATTGAGTTTTTGTCACTAAAACAACTAACTGATTGGCTAATTTAGGAATAGCGATCGCGACTTGCCGACGATAGATATGATCAAGACTACCAAAAGGGGAATCCATCACCAGAGGAAAAGTGCTGCTATCAATTCCCATCAAAGTATTTTTCTGACTCCATTCTCGCACTCGATCGATAATTCCCCCGATAAAAGATAAACTAAGAATCTGATTTTCTCCGGTAGAAGCTGCCACGGGAATTGCGAATCCTGTGGTATTTTCTAATAGTCTTACCTCGTAATCGGGACTAATACGGGGAATATAGGGAGTAAAAGAAATTGAGCTAAAGATTTCCTGTACCCGTTTTTCTAAGGACAAACGAAACTGATTTTCTAATCTCTGTCTTACCTCACTAATGCGATTAATTGCCTCTTGAGTCACTAAAATACGTCGTTGTCCTAAATTAGATTTTTCCTCTTTTTGTTGCTGTTTTTGTACCTGCTTTTGCAGGGATTCTAACTCTTTTTCATAGATATCTAGTTGATTTTTATTGCTGCCCTGTTCCAAGCGTAAATCTTTTAGGGAATCCTCAATCGCATCTAAGCGAGATTGCAGATTTTTAATATCTTCATCGGGATAATGGCGAAATTTATCCCGCACTTCATCTAATTCTGATTCTACTAAAGATAATTCTAAGCGCCACTGGTGAATATTAGCTTGATAATTATCCACTTCTTGCCAAAAATCTAAGACTTTTTTATCCATTTCTTTGACTGTGGAAGATAAGCGAATGGCTGCTTCTTCTACATCGGCCATTCCTGCTTTATTCATCCAATCTTGTACCTGTAAATAAGCTTGGCTATTTTCCTGTAATTCCTGACCACAAATACATTTTTTTCCCTCTAATAATTGTTGGACAAATTGCTGTTTGATACCACTGGGTAATTCCCCTTGTTGTCGTAGGCGATCGATTAATTGCTGAAAATTTTGATTAATTTCTTTTAAAAAGACTTGATAAGCTTGCTGAGAAATTAATTTCTTTAACTTATCCTTAGTTCTGACTAAATCTTGCCGCAGATTTCTTTCCTGTTGTTCTAATTTTTCTTTTAACTGTTTTAATTCCTCGGCACCACTTAACTCTAGTAAGCGATTAGTCACGGCTTTTTTTAATTCTTCTTGCTGGGATAACTGGCTAATAATATCTTGCTGACGCTGTTTTAATTTCTCGAAATCCTGCTCAATTTTACTTTCCTGTTTTAATAACTTTTTTAAATCCGATTCCCCTAAATCTTTAAGCTCATCTTGTAAAGATTTCTTAGCTTTTTTTAAATGCTCGATCGCTCGATCTAATACTTTAACTCCCAATAATTCTTTTGTATCTTCGGCGATTTTACCTTGGCTACTACTACGAAATTGATGATCGATATATTCCCCATCAAAAAAGAAATAACGGTGTAAACTTTCGGGTAAAATTTGATTAATAATATCCTCCGCTGGTTGATTGGGTGTGTACCAATTACCATCATCACCAGCGTAGAGCATATATAAACTATTTGAACCGTATTTAATCTTACTATTTACATCTTGGTAGGCGAAAAATTTTCGTTTTACCTGATAGCGTTTATTTTCATGTTCAAAGTTTACTTCCGCGGAACATTCTATGGAGGTTCCCGTTGTTACTTCGGTAATTGCCCGTTTATTAACTAATAACTCTGGTTCGGCAAAAGCTGCTGTAAATTTTTCATAAAGAACCCAGGTACAAGCATTTAAAATTGTTGTTTTTCCCGCTCCATTATTGCCATAAATTACCGTCGTATTGCGAGAACTCGCCGCTAAATGTATCTCAGGAGTCTTACCATAAAATTGTCGAAAATTACATAACTTTATTGATAGTAGTTTCATATTTATATGGAGGGGATGATGGGGAAGTTTTTTCAGTAAACCGATAACTGATAACTGATAACTGATAACTGATTATTGGATTACTTCTTTAATAATTGTTAAAACATCATCATTGATATTGCGAGGATTGCGCTGGTATAACTTATCTCTTTCCAATTTTAAAACGCGATCGATGATTTTTCGCACATCTTCGGGAGCGTTTAAAATCGGTTCTTGGATATTTTGGAGATTATTATCAGAATTAGTCATAGGGCAGATTTTTTAATATTTACAGCTGCTGCATTTCCAACAAAATCCCTGCCGGGGTACGTTAATCTATTGCTAACGCACCCTCAGCCTAGATTGTTTCCCTAGACGAAACTTAAATAGGGTAACTTTTGCGCGGTAGATTGAATCAGATCGAGATTTTGTAACAGCTGTCTGCAGGTATCCCAACCCCCTTCTATTAACATCTGTCGGGAACCTTCATTCATAGACACGGTAGCGACAAAATCCCCCCATTCCACTGTCATGGTTGTCAAGGAAAGATCGACGGGAATTTCGGGATTAGCGGCAATTAAATCCTGTAAATGGGTGATGGTTTTTGCCTCAGCAGTGACACAGGGAACCCCATTAGCGATACAATTGCCAAAAAATATTTCGGCGAAACTTTCCCCGATAATTGCTTGAATTCCCCAACGTAAAATCGCTTGCGGTGCGTGTTCCCGAGAAGAGCCACAACCAAAATTACCATTGACTACCAGAATTTTCGCCCCTTGGTACTGGGGTAGATCGAAAGGATGACTCCCCTGTAAAGCGGCTCGATCATCGGCGAACACTTGTTCGCCTAAACCTTCAAAGGTGATACAACGCAAAAAACGAGCCGGAATAATGCGATCGGTGTCAATATCGTTGCCTCGCAAGGGTAAAGCTCGTCCAGAGATGGTTTTAACTTGACTCATGATCTTTTTCTAACTTTTACTAGCAGTGATAAAAAAGGTGGTTGCATCTTGCCATACCCCCTGATCGGTGGCATTTTTCTCGATTTCTCGGCGATAATTGTTCACTAGAGTCGCAATTTCGGCAGCCGATAGGCGATCAAACCGCCTTTTTTTAACCATTGATACCATTTTGCCAGCACTTGCGGGATATCGGGGAAAAGTGCAATCGCCAGAGAACAGGTAATCAGATCGAAACTAGACTCGGCAAAGTCAATGGCAGCTATATCAGCGTTAATTAGGTCAATATTCTCGATATTTAATGCTTCTAGCTTTTTTTCGGCTCTGGCAATCATTTCCGGCGTGAAATCAACCCCGATGACACTTTTTACTTTTGGGGCAATTGCGACCGCTATAAATCCCGTTCCCACGTCTAGCACAGATTGGCTTTTTTGTAAATAGAGATAATTTACTAATTTAAGGGCGCGAGCTTGCGTAAAATCGTTATCGTAATCGTGACGAAGGGCATAAAAATCAATTACTTGACGCTGATAATCGTTGCTCAACTTCTCTATTGCCCAATTATCGACAAAGACTGACCCAATTGACTTAAATTAAGAGCATGGCCGCCGGTAACTAGATAAACCGCGTCTGCTATTGTGCCAATTCTACGACAGAGATCGCCTAAACGATCGCGAAACAGACGACCGAGGGGATAAGCGGGAACCACACCCCAACCGGTTTCTTCCGCTACCAGAATAACATCAACCGCCGCATTTTTGAGGGAATACAAGAATTGATCGCTAATTTCTAACCATTCAGCTGCCGACATTTCTAAACAATTGGCTACCCAAGTACCGAGGGAATCGATCAATAAACAGTGAGTAAATGGGCTATTATCAATAGTTTCGCTCAATTGTCGGGGAATTTCTTGGGTTTGCCATTGGGGGGAACGTCGCTGCCGGTGTCTTTCAATGCGATCGCACCATTCTTGATCTTTTTCATCCACCGAGGAGGTGGCGATATAAATAACGGGTTTTTGGCTGATTTTGGCTAAATATTCGGCCCATTCACTTTTCCCAGAACGGGCAGCCCCTGTAACTAGGATAATTTTTTCATCCACGATCGAGATTTTAGCAAATAACTAAAGTATATACGGAAGAAAACTGTCCTATTCTGCATCATCAAAACGGTGAATATCATCATCTCCTAAATATTCGCCATTTTGCACCTCAATCATCACCAGAGGAATAGAACCGGGGTTTTCCACCCGATGACGGGTATTCATGGGAACGTATGTAGATTCTTTTTGTTTGAGGAGAGTTTCTTTTTCATCACAGATTACCCGCGCTGTACCGGAGACGACAATCCAGTGTTCACTGCGATGGTAGTGCATTTGGGTACTCATGTGATGGCCGGGTTTAATGACAATGCGATTGATGCGATACCGGGAACCTTCCTCCAATACCGTCACTGTTCCCCAGGGGGGAGTCCGCGTCATTTCTAGGTCTTGGGGAGAAGGGGAGGGATCATTAATTAAGTCATCCATGGTGGTGGTCTCCAAACTTGATTAACATTCTAGTGGACAATCTCTGGTTTGCAGCTATTAGCTAAAGGTGTGTGGGGTGTGGGGTGTGGGGTGTGGGGTGTGGGGTGATGGGGTGATGGGGAGAATAAATAAAATAATCTATTGAATCCTGTCTCGGAGTCTCCTGTCTCGGAGTCTCCTGTCTCCTGATAACTGATAACTGATTCAAGAGGGCAATTGTTTAAAATCAAAATTTGTGTCTTTACCCTTGACAGATGGCTCGGTTTGTGCTAAGCGATTAGCCATTTGTACCAGATCCACCCCGGTAGCTTGACGCAATTGTTCGGCAAAGGCAGTCATTTTGGGGACAAGATTACTATCACCCCCGTCCACTACCGTCACCGTTTGCACCTGCACTTCTGGGACACTAGCGACCATTAATTTCAGCAATAACTCCAGTTTTTGGTATAACTGGACTTCCCCGTTGACAAAAGGCCATAACCTATGCTGTAGGAGGGATTAAGAGAATTTCCGCCGCCCCGTTACTGGGTACAAATCAGGGAAACTCCCAATAAATCTAACGCTTTTTGTTGCAGTTGGGTCGGTCGAGTTATCTTAGAAAAACGATAACTTCCCTCCCTAATCGTACATTCCACTGTATTCAAGCAAATTGTCCCCAGGTCTTCCAACAAAGTCCGAAAGCTATGCACAGGGAGGTTCTCTTGATTCCGTTTTTTTCTCTCTTTAGACTGAGCGGATTCACTGCGACTCGCTTTAATCACATTCAGAGAACCATCATCAATTTCTTCATCCTCAAATAACAAAGGAGCCAAGCACTGTTTTAAATGCCATTCCACATAATAAGCCAACATACATAAAAAGATATGAGCTTTGACTCTATCACCCTGATAATGATATATAGGACGTACCTTTAAATCAATTGACTTATAACAGCGAAATGCCTCCTCCACTTGAGACAAACTTTTATAAGCTTTAACCGTCGTCGCTGCATCCATCAAAGTTGACTCCAGAGAAGTTCTTAACACATACACACCATCCAAAGCCGTTTCTTGAGCGATTAATTCCCGCTGACGCTGATAAGAAAAGCCTTCCTCTGTTATCTCTAAGTTATAGTATTTATTGACCTTAAACTGATTAAGAACCTTGCCCACTCTCAAAGCTATCTTATCTTGACCCTTTAAAGCTCTTTTCTCCCTTTGAGTCGCCTGAACAATCAAATCTAGTTCCTTCTCTACCGCTTCTAATAATGCCTCTCTTTGTAGTTGATTTTTCTGGGCGATTAAGGGATTCCGACAAGCAATTAATCTTTCATCGGGATAATCTTCACTCTCAAATTCCACCAAGTTTACCTGATCAAATAATCCTAATTGAATCACTTCTACCTCAGCCAGTTTCCGAATTTGAGGCTTAGTTAAACCAGTAATATAGTCTAATCCTTCTATGGGTTTTACTAATTCGTTGATTTTCGAGTTGGTTAAAATTCCTCTATCGCTTACCCAGACAACATTCTCAATCCCCCAACCCTTTCTGACTTTCTCAATTTGTCCGCTTAAAGTAGCACCGTCTGAAGTGTTTCCTTCAAATACTTCTACCGCTATCGGACAACCCTTAGCTGAACAGAGCAGACCAAAAACTATCTGAGTTTTCCCTTTCTTTTTATCTCGGTTATAACCATATTTTCCCAGTTCACAACCATTTCCTTCTAGGTAGGTAGAAGTGACATCATACAAGACTAATGTTCCTGATTCTAAGTGTTTAATTGCTAGGTGCTTCTCAATTTTCTCTTGTTTTTCTAATAACCAATCTAAGGCGTTATATAATTCGTCTTCATCGGCTTTCTCTAAGTCTAACAATTGTCCTAAACTCTGACTACAAGTCTCGCTATTAAACCCTCTCGCTGTGGCTAGTTTCGATTTAGGATTGATGATTCTTGCCACAATCATCGCCACCACTAAGTTTCTGATTCGTGAGGATTTTTCACTGATTATTTTATCTAAACCTAATTTTTTAATCGTCTCTAAAATAGCCATTACATGACCATGAGGAAGACTTCTAATCACTTCAAAATGATTGGGAATGCCTTCAGTCATGGACAGTGTTGCGCCTTTAAGAGCCAGTTTCAGATTGTCGATAATATCATCGGGTAATTTTGAGAGATTCGCCAGGGTTCTTTTTTTGACTTGATCTCCTTCTCGGTAGGACTCCCGAAGAAGAACGGCGGGGGGGGAATTACGGTTAGGAACTTTTTCTATATACATGGCTATCATTCTAGCAAATAGAGAGAATTCTTGTCCATTAAGAAATGTTACAAATTACATGGGTACATTAAGAAAAGTTAAGGGGCGTATCCATTGATGGATAAGGGTTTTCGGCTATTATAGTATATATGTATGGGGGAAGTTCAGGTATAAAAAGATGTTTTTAGCGTTATTTCCCGCTCCTTGCCAAGAAGCCGCCAGTTTTTTGGTTCCTTCCGCTTGCGCTTTCCCCTGTTCGATAATTTTGGCTGCTTCCCCCCGGGCTTTTGCGATCGCTTGTTGACATTCCGCTGCAGCGGGGGCGATCACATCTGCTTGTAATTGCTGTTTCACCTGCTTAATTCGGGCAGTTTGTACCGCCACTTCTGCCTGTACTTTAGCTAAATCGGACATAACCACCGATTCTACCTCGGCAATCATGGCGCCGCGCTTAGTTTGAGTGTCGCGCACCCGTTTTTCTGCGTCAGCTTTGGCTATTTCTAAATCTTTTTGGATACGACGCAAAGCGGTTAGACGTAGATTCTCGGAATCCTTGATAATCGATGTTTTTCTGGCTTTTGCTTCTGCTATCCGGGCATCTCTCTGTAATTCGGCTTTTTGCTTCCGTCCGATCGAATCGAGATAACGCACCTCATCGGAAATATTCTGGATCTGCAAACTATCCAAAACTAAACCCAATTTTTCCAGATCCTGTTCCGCTTCTTCTAGGAGACTTTTAGCGAAAGCAATCTGATCGGAGTTTGCTTGTTCTGGGGTTAAATTCGCCAGGACACCGCGCAAATTGCCCTCTAGGGTTTCTTTAGCCAATTGTTCGATTTCCTTGCGTTTCTTGCCCAATAAACGCTCGATCGCATTGTGAATAATCGGTTCCTCCCCAGCAATTTTAATATTCGCCACCCCGGTGACGATCAACGGCACACCGCCCTTAGAATAGGCATTAACCACCCTGAGATCGATGATCATGTTGGTCAAGTCCATTCGATACACTTGTTCTAGCATCGGTAAACGAATACTGCTGCCCCCTTTTACCAAACGATAACCGATGGTTTTGCCCGTGGCCGTGGGACGACGACTACCGGCAAAAATTAAAACTTCACTCGGTTGACAGATGTGGTAATAGTTACGGATGACTAATAAACCCGCACCTGTCCCTAAACCGAAAACTCCCAGTAAAACAGCGATAATTTCCATAGATTTTATGTGGGTGAAATTGGTGATTATCTTTACTTTTAGCCAATCGACTCTCTGGCTGGTTGATTTTTTGGGGGTCATCGATATTAAACTAAAAAGTAAAGCTTAGACAGCCTATCTTTATCATGCCAGATCAGCCAATCTCGATCGCCCAATACTACCACGAGCGGACCAAATACGACCCCCAGACGATCGCTTCAAAAAGTAAAGGTCTTGATTGGAGTCAACAACCCTATCCTTTCAAAGAATACAAAATCGGTCAGACTTTCGATCTCAAACCCTACCTCTCCCGTCAAATAGTTCCCCAGAAAGGAGACTTTTGGCGACGTATATCGCGAATTTTGGGCTGTAGCTATGGATTAACTGCCAAAATCGCCACTATGGGTAGTCCCTTGTACCTGCGTTCTGCACCCTCTGCTGGTGGATTATACCCCGCCGAGGTCTATCTGATCTCCCGTGGCACGGAATTTTTACCCGCCGGTCTCTACAGTTATCAAGGTCAAAGTCACTCGCTGCTTTTATTCTGGGAAAGTGATGTCTGGACGAACCTACAATCTGCTTGTTTCTGGAATCCTGTTTTAGAAAATACCGATATCGCTTTAGTTACCAGTGCCATTTTTTATCGATCCGCTTGGCGCTACGAGGATCGAGCCTATCGGCGTATTTTCCTCGATACAGGGCATTTATTGGGCAATATTGAGCTATCAGCCTCGATTAATGACTATCGCGCTCATTTAATCGGTGGTTTTAACGATAGTCAGATGAATGAATTGCTTTATCTTGATTCCGAGAAAGAAAGTGTCATGACGGTGATTCCTTTGGCAGATCTGCTCAATATCCGGCAAAATCTCCCCCCTAGTACCACGGCACTCCCTTCGACAACCACGACTCTTTATCCCAAAATTGCCGAGGGGGAATTATTAAACTCTCTACACCAAGCCACTATCATAGCCACAGATGAGAAGATAGAAGCAAATATTACCCCGTCTAATTGGGAAGATAAATATAATTTTCCTTTTTGTCTAAAAGTTTCGGTGACATCTCGTCCCGTCAATTGGGGGGAAGATTTAATCGATCTGGAAAGTACGATGCTTAAACGCAGATCTACCCGCGCTTATAGTGGTGCTAGTCTCAGTTTAGACGAATTGCGAGCGCTGCTGCATTTTACCTATCAACCCCAAGATTATGCCGACCAAAATCTCGATCCCAATCCCGATTATTTTGCTCTGGATTTATTGGAAACTTTTATCGCTGTTTCGGCAGTAACTGGATTAGAGGAAGGCTGTTATTATTATGCTCCTAAAGCCCAAGAATTGCGGCAAATTCGCTTTAAAAATTTCCGGCAAGAGTTACATTATCTCTGTTTAGGTCAGGATTTGGGACGAGATGCGGCTGCTGCGGTTTTTCATACGGCGGATCTGTCAAAAGCAGTGGCTAAATATGGCGATCGAGTCTATCGTTATCTTCATGCAGATGCGGGTCATTTGGGACAGAGATTAAATTTAGCAGCTATTCATCTGGGGTTAGGGGTTAGTGGTATCGGTGGTTTTTTTGATGATCAAGTTAATGAAGTGTTAGGAATTCCCTCCGATGAAGCAGTTATCTATATCACTACTTTAGGCCGACCAAAAGTTTTTTAAGGTGAGTTTAAACCATTATAAGGATTAAGTATAAACCACAGAGGCACAAAGAACACAGAGAGGAAGATAGATGATTATTGTTTAGGATTCTCTCAGATTTTCCCTCTCTAATTCGATTAAATTATCGATTTTCTTTAGCTTGGCATCCCCAGCAAGATAACCGATCCCGCGATGTAAATGTAAGCGAAATTGTTGAGTTAGAGTTTCTTTATCGGTTCCTAATCCGTCTTGATGACAACGTTGTTTGAGGGCAATTAAGAAAATATCGGCCATTTCTCCCCCGAATACTTTCCAAGATAATTCTACATTGCTATCGGCAGGAATAGGAACGGGAGAGGGGAGACTCGGTTCAGCAAGGGAACGACAAAAAGCCCAACGACAGAGGATATTCCATTGGTCAATTTTGGTGTAGCGTTTTAATTTTATGAGGCTATCTTTGGCGGTTTGAGATAGTCGAAAACGTTCGATCGGTGATTCCATAATCTATAATTTTACCTCGCTCTGACTGATGATAGAATAGTTAGTCCTTCTCAATCCTGTTTAATAGGAGAGTGGAAAGTGCGGTCACTTCTCATTTTACAAAGACAGTGATCGCTTTTACTTTTGATATTCTGATGGGAGAATAAAACAGCCCTACTTGATAAAGGGAGTGTCTGACAGTTTTTAACACCTAACTACTTAATAATGGGTTTCCTTATTTTTCCAAACGGACCACATACCATTGTAGATAACCCCCCTCACCCAGGTCTAACTCGCAGTAATTATCGCGCAGATAGAGAGCTTTTTCCTCAAAACTAGAGAATTTTGCCAATTGTCGGGGACAAATCTCCGGTTTTGCGGCGATTAAATCTTTTAACTTATCGCGTAACTGGTCGGGAGTCTGGAATTGTTCAGGTTGATCGGCCTCAAGGACAAGAAAATAGTCCCCTTGATACATAATAGAATCGGGCATCGCTGTTTGATAGTCTCAGTAGAAAAATTTTTGGCTATCTTTATCACTTTATCGCCTCAACGCTCGATCGACACCACCACTATGACAGACCATCTCACCAATCCCTTTCTCAGTCTCCCTTCCGAAAGCGCCATGCAGGACTTGGGGGACCAATACTACGATCAAGTTGCGGCTGCGGATTTTCCCCGTCATATCCTTCGTTTTCGCAATGATGCTTTATTACCTTTGGTGGGAATTCAGCCAGAATTAACCTTAGATGAGCATTTTATCGAGGCTTTTGGTAAATTTCAAGCCCTGACCCCCTTTTTAGCCCTGCGTTACCATGGTTATCAATTTGGCGAGTATAATCCTTTTTTGGGAGATGGTCGCGGTTTTCTCTACGGTCAAGTTAGGGGTATTGATGGCAAATTATACGATTTTGGTACGAAAGGATCGGGACGGACCCCCTATTCCCGTCACGCGGACGGTAGGTTAACTCTCAAGGGTGGAGTTAGAGAAGTCTTAGCCGGGGAAGCTTTACGCGGTTTAGGGGTGAATACCTCTCGCTGTTTGAGTTTGGTGGAAACGGGGGAACCCCTCTGGCGTGGTGATGAACCTTCCCCGACGCGATCTTCGGTGATGATTCGAGTTAGTAATTCTCATATTCGTTTCGGGACTTTCGAGCGTTTATTTCATATTAAACGTGCCGATTTAATTAAAAGACTCCTCGATCATGTGATTATTTATTATTATCCTGAAATCGATCCCCAAGATAGCGATCGCTATTTAAAATTTTACGCCGCTTTAATCGAAAGAACCGCTAAATTAGCAGCCCAATGGATGGCCGCAGGTTTTTGTCATGGGGTTCTCAATACCGATAATATGTCAATTACGGGGGAAAGTTTTGATTATGGTCCCTACGCTTTTATTCCTTCCTATAACCCCCAATTTACGGCGGCCTATTTCGACTACGGTGGTCGTTATAGTTACGGTAATCAGCCTTTTATCTGTCGTTTAAATCTAGAGTTACTGCAATCTCCCCTGGCCATGGTTGTCTCCTTGTTAGAGTTAGATATGGCCTTGGCTAACTATGACCAGCGCTACAATTTTTATTATCAAAAAATGATGCTTAAAAAGTTAGGTTTTGAGGATATTTTTACTCCCGAATCCGCTTTACTGGTTAGCAAAACCGTGGAAATTCTCCAAGAAACAGGCCTCGGTTATCACGAATTTTTCTATCAATTAAGTGAACAATTTAATTACGGTTGGCGAGAAAATAGTTCTCTAATTCTTGAAAATATGGATTTACCAAAAGCTGATTGGCAACGTTGGCGAGAGTTATATAGTTTGGTCTTAAATCAATCACCCCCAGATTATTTGGCTCAAATTGACGACACTT
The DNA here is from genome assembly GCF_050500245.1 of Microcystis ichthyoblabe FBCC-A1114. NCBI lineage: Bacteria > Bacillati > Cyanobacteriota > Cyanophyceae > Chroococcales > Microcystaceae > Microcystis > Microcystis ichthyoblabe. The sequence continues at coordinate 873,553 of NZ_CP191408.1, forward strand.
TAAAGCATTATAATCCTAAAACTGCTTTACTTAGACCGCTAATCGAATCGGTTTGGGAAGCAATTACCTCTAAAGACGATTGGCAACCTTTCCAGGAATTAGTGATAAAATTACAAAATAAACAGTAATTAAGTAATAAGTAGTGGTGCAAAATTAATTTCTTGGTTAGGAGAGGCAAGAGGTAGTTAAATATGTGTAATTAATTATCTCTAGCTACTTATTTAGGTCATTTCCTGAAATGCGTTGGACAAAAATTGACCAGACTTGGCGATCAATGTTTCCCTTCTAACCATTAAGAGTGCCAAAATAATAGTAAAATTTTGTGACAAAGTGCAGTCAGCTCTAAGAATCTTTGCTAGAATTCTAGAAGGCTTCTGTGATAAGTCTCCTTAAAAGAGATTGTTTGCAGTAAACTAATCTGGCTAACACGCTTTTGGGTGTGATATGGGGAAATTTTCTTGCGATTGCGCCCAAATGGAGTGATATACAGAAAGTTGACTCATATCGTTACTCTGGAGAGTGGGCTCTTCTCGACTTTGTGTGATAATTTTTGCTTATGAAATTGTGAAATGTTTACTGGGAAAGACTTTTAGGACTATTTTGTTAAATAAACTATCAGTATAGACCTCGTTTCCACACAGAAACCAGAAGAGCCGAGAGTGTTATACAGAAAGTTGACCTATAATATGTAGTTAGGCACGAGGAGAATAATACGCATGCTGATATCGAGAGAGTACAAGTTTATATTCGTCCATATTTATAAGAATGCTGGCACAAGTATTACAACGGTGCTACGACCATTTGCAATAAGTCCATGGCAGTGGAAAGCTTATAGGTTGATAAAAAAGGCGGGCTTTCCTTCTCCTTTCTTTGATCCTCATCCATTTCCTGCGCATGTCAAGGCATCCGAAATAAAAGAGAGTCTTGGAGCAGAGAAATTCAATGAGTATTTTTCATTTGCTGTAGTCAGAAACCCATGGGATTGGCAAGTTTCACTCTACAAATATGCGTTGAAATCAGAAACACATCATCAGCATGAGTTAACAAAAAATTTAGGTAGCTTTGAAGAATATATAAAATGGCGATGTGAAAATGAAGTTAGATATCAAAAAGATTTTATATATGAGAACAATGAGTTGCTTGTTGACTTTGTTGGGAGATATGAAAGCCTAGATAATGACTTCAACGAAATATGCTCTCGCATTGGAATCTCCGTCTCGTTACCAAAACTAAATGTATCAAATACAAAACCATATCAGAGTTACTATTCTGAGAAGAGTAAAGAACTTGTAAAGGAAGCATTTGAACCTGATATTAGGACATTTAATTATGAATTCTAAAAAAGTGCGATCGCCGATCTTGTAGGGTGCGTTTCCTAATCTGGCTCCCACTGCCCCACCGATCGATTTTGGGGAACGTACTCTGCCCATGGATTGAAGCTGTGAGTTTAAGTACGATGCCGCTCTGGTGGGACCAGTTGAGGAATGTTAGGGAAGATTCCCCATGTTTGATTAAAATAGAGGGGCAAAAGTCGCCACAGGGTCGCTTCAATGACAGTTCGACAACCCCGCTACAGTAAAGAAGAATTTGCTCGACGTGGTAATGAGATTTATCAATCTCAGGTACGTCCCCAAGTCGAGGAGGGAAATCAGGGGAGAATTGTGGCGATCGACATTGAAACAGGGGCTTTTGAAGTAGCGGATGATTTGGTAAGCGCAGCGAAGCAACTTTCTGCACGAGTGCCTGATACTCAGACATGGTTTGTTCGCATTGGGCATTCAGCCGTCGATCACTTTGGCGCAAGGAGCCTGAGAACAAAGCCATGATGCAAGGTCGTGTAAATCAAGGGTGTGAGGCGACGTTGGCGATCGCAGTCAGAAACCATGAAACAACGCAGATAGTAGATGCTGTAATTGATACAGGATTTTCGGGTTTTCTCACCTTGCCGTCTGAGATAATTGCTAGTTTAGGGTTTATTTGGGAGGGTCGAGATCTTGCGACATTAGGCGATGGGACTTTCTGCACGTTTGAAGTTTACATCGGGCTTGTGATCTGGGACGGGCAATATCGTGAGATTTACATCAACGAATCAGAGACGGTTCCGTTGATTGGGATGCAGCTATTACGAGGATACGATTTGCGAATTCAGGCAATTGAGGGTGGTTTAGTTACGATCGAAGCGTTGAAGTAGAGTGCGATGCTGAAGGCACTGGGTAGCAGTACGCCATCGCTGCAGCAACGTGAAAGCTAGAATATATTAAGCCCTATACGCTAGATGTTGTCTATGACTGAACGACTTGAGCAGGCGATCGCCCAATTAAAAACCTTGTCAACCGCTCAACTAAATCGGGAATTTTTTGGGTTAATACTGCTTGGGATTGAATTGTTCCTTCAATTTTAGCTGTGATAATTTTGACTTCCGTGATTTCTTTGTGTAGGTTAATAAATTGCTTGTTATTTTCTTCTCTCAGGGTTTCTAGTTGTTGGCGATTATCTTCCTTTAGCGTATCAATTTGCTCGCGGGTGTCTTCTCGCAAGGAACTTATTTGCTCACGGGTTTCTTCTCGCCGGGAACTTATTTGCTCGCGGTTTTTCTGTCGCATTGCCGAGAGTAAGTCTTTCAATTCTTGAATATCATTGCTGGTAACAGTAGTCATAGAATTAACCCCAAGAGAATCTATTTAACCGGCACTCTTTGATTTTATTATATTTCACCTACGCTAAAAAGATCAAATTCATCAAATTTAATTACCTCGGAGTCAGGATAACGGGTATCAAAACGATAACTGCTCACGGTTCCTTTTTCTGTATCTAAAATGCTAAAAACCGTCAGATCATTACTGGCAATATAGGGTAAAGGTTGATTAACCAAATCCACTAGAGGAGCAATATTCGGGATAATTGCTGGTAATCCATTGGGATTACCGATGGCCGCATAATTTCTATCGAGAGGTACAGGACGTTTTTTATCACCTAAATGAGCGCCATAACTATTACCAACGTTAGAAGATTCAAGAAAATTCATACCCTTAGGACTAAGAAAACGATTCCATAAATGAGAATGACCATAAAAAACCAAATTAACCTTGGCTGATTCTAATAAGGGAATGAGATCATGAATAATATAATCATTTTCTTGGGGATAATCATAACGTACTGATCTAACTTTTCCCGTGGCATCCCGTTCAATTGTCGGCACGGGATCGGTGTAAGGTGGCACGATATTTCCTCCTAGGGTATGGGGAGGATGATGAAACATAACTACTTTATATTTAGCCTCTTGAAATTCTCGACTATTTAACTCTTTTTCTAACCATTGATATTGAGGACTATCCTGAGCAATTGTCTCAAAAATATGCTGACCGTAACCCCAGCGACTGGGACTATCTAAATCTCTTTGATTTTCGTAATATCTTCCCCTTGCACTGGGTTCTAAATTGGGATTTCTCCAGATATTAGTAACATATAAAACCACTAAACGAATATCGCCAAAAGTGAGAGAATAATATTTATTTTGAGGCAAAGAAAAAATTTCTTCGTAGGTTTCTGTGTTAAAAGCATTATTTTTTAGCCAGTTTTCACTAATTGCTGCTGTATCCTCCGCTAGTTTTTTAGCAATAAATTGAGGAATAGCATCTTTAAACTGTTCATTTAAACCTGTGGAATTAGAAAATCTGCCCATAACTTCATGATTACCAATAGCAGGAAATAAGGGAGCATTTTGAATAATTTCTCCCCCTTTATAAATAGTCTGAATACCATTCTTTGTCAGAGGATAATTAGCACGACCTTGTAAACAGGGAAAAAATGCCCCACCGCGACTATCATCAAACCATTCGGAAGCTCGATCGGGTATATTAACTAAATCTCCTGCTAAAAAAACTGCATCCACCTGTCCAATAGTTTCAATAACTTTTTGTAAATTAGCGGCAGTCATAGGCATTAATTGATGATCGGAAGTGAGCAGAATTTTGAGATTAGTTCCTTTTTTTGGTCTTGGGGTAAGAGTATAAATATCACTTCTAATCGCTTTATTTTCCTGAAAACTGGTGACTTGATAGGGAATCCTTTCCCCCGAATTTAAATCAGTAATTTCGGCCTGATGTCGCCAGATTTCTCGATCGGTTAAAGATTGATAAGCTTCAAGGGTTCTCGATTGAGCATCTTCTCTAACTCTAGTTAATTTGCTAGTACGAGCGGGGGCCATTTTCTCTAGTTTTTCCCCGTAGCGCACCTGATGACCAGTGCCAAAAAATTCCGTAAACCAAATCACTTGTATTGATGTTTCGGTGGGTAATTGTAAAAAAGGTTCGGTTAAAAGTTGCTCCTTGTTCATTGTCGCTAAAAGATAACTGCTGTGCTGCATTTAAACAGTCTTAAGGAATAATTGAGATAGTCCACAACTTCACCGGTAATAACTAGCAGATTCCCTATTTTATCGGCTAATCTAAAACCTTAGACTCTAACTGCTGCTGTTGCCAGAGATTTTGATAGACTCCGGGGACTGCGATTAACTCCTCGTGGGTTCCTATCTGGACAATTTCTCCGAGGTCCATGACAAAAATGCGATCAGCAGTGGCAGCGGCCAATAATTGATGGGAGATAAAAATCACGGTTTTTTGGCTTTCTTGGCTGAGATTTTCCAAAATAGCCGTGGCCGTTTGATTATCGACGCTAGATAGGGCATCATCAAGGATTAAAATCGGTGCTTGGATGGCTAAAGCACGCGCTAAAGAGGCCCGTTGACGTTGACCCCCGGAAAGAGTAATCCCACGTTCTCCCACTAAAGTTCCGTATTTTTGCGGGAAATTCTCGATTTCCTCCTCAATTCTCGCTTGTTTGGCCGCCGATTTCACTGCCGAAAAATTCAGCAGCGGATCGCCATAACGGATATTATCTTCGATGGTGGTACTAAATAAAAAACTTTCTTGGGGAACATAAGCGATCGCTTTTCGCAGATCTTCAAGAGCAATTTGAGTGACATCTTGATTATCAATAAATAACTGTCCTTCCGCAATATCCAAAAGACGGGGAATAGCGTTAGCAAGGGTAGATTTTCCCGACCTGATCGCACCGACTACCGCTACCATTTCCCCCGGATTAATGGTAAAAGAAAGAGATTTTAAGGCTGGTTCTTTAGCATCAGGATAGAAAAAAGTCAAGGCTTTGGCGGTAATTTTTCCTTGAATATTTTTTAGGTGAATACAATCGGCATTGTCTTTAATTTTAGCCTCAGCTAACAGGATAGTTTCTAGGCGATCAATACTCACTTCTCCCTGTTGGTAGGCCGTAATAGTGAAACCTAATAAAGCAGTGGGAAAAACTAATCTTTCCGCCAAAATTAACAGAGCAATAAAGTCCCCAATGGTGATATTATCCGATATAATTTGTCTAGTACCGAGGGCAAGCAACGCCAATAAACTCACATAGGATAAAGCTTCAATCAGGGGAAAAAGAAAATTACGAGTCTGGACTAAATCTAAATTAGCCTGTAATAATTTGCGATTTCTTTGTTTAAATGCTAGGCGCTCGTTACCTTCTTGGGCATAGATTTTAATCAGAGTAATACCACTCATATCCTCTTGAATTAAATCGCTCAGATGCGAGAGTTTTTCTTGTACTTTTTTCTGTTGCCGCTGCAGACGACCACTAAATAACTGCACAGCAATTAACATCAAAGGATAGACAGAAATGGCGGCGACTGAAAGGGGAATATGAATCGCTAACATTACGGGCAAAGTTAACCCATAGGCAAAAAAAGTATTAGCCAAACTGAGCAAAGCAAAACCCACCAGACGACGGATATTATCCACATCGCTAGTGGCACGGTTGATTAAATCTCCTGAAGTTTGCCGCGAAAAATAGGCAGGTTCAAGGGTTAATAAATGCTGAAAGATTTTTTGTTTAAGATCGAACTCTACCTGACGACCGATCCCGAATAATAACACTCTGGATATCATGCGGATAAACCACATAATCGAGGCTAAAGCGATAATAAAAATCACATAGTAAATGATTTTTTGGAAGTCAAAGGATTTACTTAAATCATCGATGCTATCCCGGATTAAAAGCGGTATATAAACACCCAAAAGATTAACAACAAGCAAAGCAACTACCCCCCAAGTTACTATTTGCCAATGGGGACGTAGATAATTTGCTAGTTTTTTAATGCGAGAATAAGCCATATTCAGTTATCAGTTATCAGTGAGCAGTGAGCAGTTATCAGTTAGAATAGGGAACAGGGAACAGGGGGAATAGCCCCCCAAGATTTTATTTTTTCTCCTTGTCCTGATTTGGCGGCGGTTTAACATTAGAACCACCCGTGGGCGGTTTACCAGGGGGTTTATCAATTTTAGCTTGATAGCCGTCGTTTTTCTGAACCCGTCGTTCTTGTTTTTCGGACATTTAAGTTACCTCTGTTTGATGCTGCCAAAATTCAATCAGCTAAGACGTATTTAAACCGCTTATTCTTAGATTAGCCGAATCTCCCTCAATCCCTTTACTGTTGCCAGAGTGCAAGAGTGCCTCATCTCAACAAGCAATTTAAATACGCGGGCAGCTTATTACATTTTGGGCGCACGCAGTTCGATAAACTCACTGACCACGATGGGCCTCTACCATTGGCGCAATAATATTATTGTAGGGGCGAATTGCCTTCACCCTCTTTTAATAACTTCTGCTGCTCACCATAACTGGGAGAGATTCACAAATGTGAGATACACCCAACCAGTAATCATTGAACTGCAAACTCAAATCCGATAACTGAGTCAAGATGGCTAAAAATCCCCATCGCCCTACCATGCGTTTCAGACAAATTTTTATGCTTTTATTACATGACTGGCAATATTTTGTAACAATCTATACGAATTTTCCTGTTGAAGACTGTAAATTTAAGTTAATTGCTTCGGTAATAACCCTGAAATAAACTGATCTTTCTAGCCCAGATGACCAAAAACCGCCCCTATCTATCTATCCACTCCTCAAAACTGTTATGCTTCTAGAAAAAATCTCTTAGACAAAAACTACTGCTAAATCTCCCCAGATGGAGAAGCAAAAGCGATCGAGAGATAAAAATAGTCAAAGCCTCCTTACTGAATCAACAGTTACTTGCAAGGAATTTTCTCGGTTATCACCGCAGTCAGTTAGGGGAAATAATGAGAATTTTTCACCGTTTCATCACCTTTGTTTAGTTTCTAATCACGATTTTTTAGTCCATGAGTAAACTTTCTAGACGTAGATTTATCTTCACTGCCGGGGCAACTGCCGTAGGAACAGCAATTCTCCACGGTTGCGCCACTCCCAATAATACCGCGACCAGTCCCTCCCCGGCCGGCAGTCCTGCCGCTTCCCCCGCTGCCAGTGGAGAAACTCCCGAAGTCACCACCGCTAAACTAGGTTTTATTGCCCTCACCGACGCTGCCCCCTTAATTATCGCCAAGGAAAAAGGTTTATTCGCTAAACACGGGATGCCCGATGTGCAAGTGATGAAACAAGCCTCTTGGGCTGCAACCCGGGATAACCTCGAATTAGGTTCGGTGGGTAACGGTATCGATGGGGCGCATATTTTATCCCCCATACCCTACCTAATGACCTTGGGCAAAATCACCAAACAGCCAGTACCGATGTATATTCTGGCGCGTTTGAATACCAATGGTCAAGCGATTTCTGTGGCTAACGAATACATGGATCTAAAGGTTGCCCTCGATAGCGGTGTACTGAAAGAATCCTTCGCTAAAGCTAAATCTGCGGGCAAAGAAGTTAAAGCCGCCGTCACTTTCCCCGGTGGTACTCACGATCTCTGGATGCGCTATTGGTTAGCCGCCGGCGGCATCGATCCGAATAAAGATCTATCCCTAATTGTTGTTCCTCCGGCACAAATGGTGGCTAACATGAAAGTCGGCACGATGCAAGCTTTCTGTGTGGGGGAACCTTGGAACGCGCAACTGGTTAAGCAAAAACTCGGTTATTCAGCCCTGATAACTGGGGAACTGTGGAAGGATCACCCCGAAAAAGCCTTCGCTTTACGCGCCGATTGGGTGGATAAAAATCCCAAAGCGGCAAAAGCTTTAACCATGGCTGTTCTGGAAGCGCAGCAATGGTGCAACGATCCCGCTAATGTTAAGGAAATGTGCGAGATTATTTCAGGACGGGAATGGCTGAAAATTGACCCCGCCGATATCTTGGGAAGAATGCAAGGTAATATCGATTTCGGTGATGGTCGCAAAATCGAAAATAGCCCCGTAGCCATGAAATTCTGGGCTGATAACGCTTCCTATCCCTACAAGAGTCATGATACTTGGTTTGTGACTGAAGACATCCGTTGGGGCTATATTCCCGCCGATACAGACATCAAAGCTTTAGTTGATAAAGTTAACCGGGAAGATATCTGGAGAGAAGCCGCCACAGCCCTCAATGTTCCGGCTGATCAAATTCCCACCTCTACCTCCCGCGGTGTGGAAACTTTCTTTGATGGTGTTACTTTTGACCCCGAAAATCCCCAAGCTTACCTGAAATCTCTCAAGATTAAAAAGGTTTAAATCAGTGAGCAGTGATCAGTAACCAGTCAACAGTTAAAGATGATTTGCTGATAACTGGTAATTAATAACTGATAACTGATCACTGATGCTGATCACTGATAACTGAACCACTGATAACTGATAACTGATAACTGATAACTGATTATGGCTGTTTCTATTTCTCGTCGTTCTCAAGGTCCGAAATGGGTAAAAGACCTCAAAAAAAAATTACCCAAACTAGCAACTTCGGCGATTGCTTTATTAATTTTCCTCGTCATCTGGCAAATAATCTGTTTTAGTCCCGATGCTCCCCTCCCTAGTCCCACTAAAGTGGTTAGCGATACCTGGGAATTAATTATTAATCCCTTTTTTAATAATGGTGGCACGGATGTGGGGTTATTCTGGCAAATTTTCGCCAGTTTACAACGGGTGGCCGTCGGTTTTACCCTAGCGGCTATTGTCGGCATTGCCGTAGGAATTTTAATCGGTAGCAGCGCCCTAATTTATGATGCGATCGATCCGATTTTCCAAATCCTGCGTACCGTTCCCCCCCTAGCTTGGCTACCCATCTCCCTCGCGGCTTTTCGTAATAACGAACCTAGTGCCATATTTGTAATTTTTATTACAGCAATTTGGCCAATTATTATTAACACAGCCGTGGGAGTACAGCAGGTTCCCCAAGACTATAAAAACGTCTCTAGAGTGCTAAAATTATCCAAAGTTGAATATTTTTTCAATATTCTTTTTCCCGCCACCGTTCCCTACGTTTTCACAGGATTAAGAATCGGTATCGGTTTATCTTGGTTGGCAATTGTAGCGGCGGAAATGCTGATCGGTGGCGTGGGAATTGGCTTCTTTATCTGGGATGCTTGGAATAGTTCCATGATCAGTGAAATTATCCTCGCTCTGATTTATGTGGGTATTGTTGGTTTCTTACTCGATCGCCTCATGGCCTACATCGCTAAATTAGTTGTACCAGAAGAAAATAAATAGGGTTTGCGGCAAAAAATTTTTCGGTGGGGGCAGGGTGTGGGGAGCTTTTTAAGTAAACAGTAAACAGTAAACTAAAAACTCACATCTGATAACTGATAACTGATAACTGATAACCGATAACTGATAACTGATAACTGAAAATGTCTGCATTTATTGAAGTCGATCACATTGATAAGGTTTTCCCTCTCCCCGATGGCCGTCAATATATCGCCCTAAAAAATATCGATCTCAGCGTTACTCAAGGGGAATTTATCTCTTTAATCGGTCACTCCGGTTGCGGGAAATCCACCCTCTTAAATATGGTCGCTGGACTCGATCGCCCGACGGTGGGAGGGGTGATTTTAGAGGGAAAAGAAATTAAAGGTCCCGGTCCCGATCGCATGGTAGTCTTCCAGAATTATTCTCTACTGCCCTGGTTAACCGTCCGGGAAAATATCGCCCTAGGAGTTAACCGCGTGCTGCGTCATCTACCGGCTGCTGAACGCAAAAGTGTCATCGAACATAGTATCGATATGGTACACCTGCGCCATGCGGCCAACAAACGACCGGGAGAATTATCGGGAGGCATGAAACAACGGGTAGCGATCGCCCGCGCTTTAGCCCTACGGCCAAAAGTCCTGTTACTTGATGAACCCTTTGGGGCGCTGGATGCGTTAACCAGAGGCAATTTACAGGAACGTTTGATGGAAATCGTCGAAGAAAGCCACGTTACCTGTATCATGGTCACGCACGATGTGGATGAAGCCCTATTACTATCCGATCGAGTGGTGATGTTAACCACCGGTCCAGAGGCCCATATCGGTCAGATTCTCGATGTTCCCATTCCCCGGCCCCGGCATCGTTTAGAAGTAGTTAACCATCCCAGTTACTACTCCCTGCGTAACGAGATCGTTTATTTCCTCAACCAACAGAAGCGATCGAAGAAAGTCGGCCAACCCACCGAACCAGTAACAGTGATCGGCCAAGCTACCAGATTGAAAACCAATCCCACCATCGGTTTTATCCCCCTCACCGATTGCGCTCCGATTATTATCGCCAAAGAGAAAGGTTTCTTCGCCGAGGAAGGATTAGAGGATGTTATCCTGCAACGGGAACCTAACTGGAAAGCGCTCGCCCAAGGAGTGGCCACCGGTCGTCTCGATGCGGCCCAGATGGTGGCGGGAATGCCCCTGAGCATGACCATTGGGGCTGGAAATAAGCCCTCTGTCCCCGTGATTAGTGCTTTGGTACTCAGTCGCAACGGTAACGCCATCACCCTCAGCAATAAATACAGGGAATTGGGGGTAGAAAAACTGGAGGACTTAAAGGAGTCCCTCCAGCAAAGTCCCGATCAAATCGCCACTTTCGGCATGGTTCACCCCGCTTCCATGCACAATCTACTGTTACGCTACTGGTTAGCTAGTGGCGGCATCGATCCCGATAGTGATGTCAATTTAGCCGTAATTCCGCCGCCTCAAATGGTTTCCCTACTAAAAGCGGGTAAGATCGACGGTTATTGTGTGGGGGAACCCTGGAACTCCTACGCCGTTCACGAAAAATTAGGCTACGTTATCGCCACCGATCTCGATATTTGGCCCGGACACCAGGAAAAAGTCCTCGGAGTCAAGGAAACTTGGGCAGCGAAACATCCCGAAACCCATATCGCCATGGTGAAAGCTTTAATTAAAGCCTGCGAATACTGCGATGATCAGCGTAATCGAGAACATATCGTTAATATTCTCAGTCAGCCCCAGTATGTGGGTGTGGATAGGGCAATTATCCGCCCCGGTTTCCTCGATGGTTACGATCGCGGTTTAGGAACTGCCCCCGAACCCCTATTCCGATTTAATCAGTTTTACGTCGATCAAGCTAACTGTCCAGGCCGCAGTGAGGCCCTATGGACCCTAACTCAGCTTGCTCGTTGGGGTTACGCACCGTTCCCCCGCAACTGGGTGGAAGTGATTGAACGCGTCCGTCGTCCCGATCTGTTTGGTGAAGCTTGCCGGTCCCTGGGCCTTCCCGATTTGGAACCCGATCGCCACAGTTTTGCCCTCTTTGATCGTCTTATTTTCAATCCTGACGATCCGATCGGCTATCTGGAACGTTTTTCGATCCGTCGCGATTATCGCGTCTCAGAAGTTCTCCTCGATGATCCCGTCGCTAATTAATGGTTGTGGTGGGCTTTGCCCACCTTAAAATAAATCTAGGACGAATATGCAAACTTTTACCGATAAGACCGTGAATTCCAGCACCACCACCCAGCCTTTTTTATTAGTTAGTAATGTTGCCAAAGAATACCCCTCTCCCGAAGGGGTTTACACCGTTTTAGACGGTGTGGAGCTGCAAGTCAATGAGGGGGAATTTGTCTGCATTATCGGTCACTCCGGCTGCGGTAAATCGACTCTTTTGAATATGGTGGCGGGGTTTTCTTCTCCTAGTCGTGGGCAAGTGCTGCTACAGGATAAAGAGGTTAAGGAACCAGGACCGGACCGGATGATGGTATTCCAAAATTATTCGCTTTTGCCTTGGAAAACTGCCTTTGAGAACGTTTATATCGGGGTTAGTTCGGTTTATCCCCAAAAATCTCACGCTGAGAAGGTGAGGATCGTGGAAGAAAATCTATCCCTAGTGGGATTGACAGAAGCAGCCCAGAAAAAACCCCCCCAATTATCGGGAGGCATGAAACAACGGGTTGCGATCGCCCGCGCCCTGGCCATTCGTCCCCAAGTCCTCATCCTCGATGAACCTTTTGGAGCCCTAGATGCGATTACTAAAGAAGAATTACAGGAAGAATTGCTGAAAATCTGGCAAGAACACCAGTTAACCGTGTTGATGATTACCCACGATATTGATGAGGCTTTGTTCTTGTGCGATCGCTTGGTGATGATGACCAACGGCCCAAGCGCTAAAATCGGGGAGGTGTTAAAGATGCCTTTTGCTCGTCCCCGGGTTCGTTCCCAAATTACCGAGGATCCCCGTTACTACGAACTCCGCAATGAAGCTCTCGATTTCCTCTACAATCGTTTTGCCCATTCGGAGGATCCCAACGAGGATGCCCCCGAACAACCCCGCACAGAAAATCTCGTGGGTAAAATTGTTACTGCTATTGGTGGCATAGCTTTACTCGCTTTTGTCGGTTTTAGTCTAATACAAATGTTCACCAGCAAGACTGCCAATACTACCAATCCGGCTACCATCGAGGCCCCCAGATAGGTAACATTTATCAGTTATCAGTTATCAGTTATCAGTTATCAGATTTGAGTTTTAAGTGACAGTATTAAATATAAGTTTCTTACTATCTTTTCACTGATTACTGTTTACTGATTACTGACCAAGAATAAACCAGAAAGAGACAAAGAACAAAAAGCTGAAACCCGATCAGTTTAACTTATATAGTAGTGATCGATCTTTGTGTCCTTTGTGTCTGGAGTGGTTCGTTCCACTCACTTGCCCGCAAGACTGTATCTTAGAATAGATTTTAATCTCTGGAGAGTTTATCAGTGATTAAGATGTTCAAAGACCGATTTATCACCGATATCGTTGGGGAGAGGTTGGCTTAATTTTCTCAGAGCAAAGATAACAAATAAAGTCGCCCAGAGAATTAATAGCCCCTTTTCCCAATTTAAGGGCAATATCCCCAAAAGATGACCGAGTAAAAGGGTGGGAACTAGAGGGGTTAAAAACTTGGTTTCTAGACGATTAAAACAAAAAGCTTCTTTGAAATAAATCCCCGTGAGACTAGCAAAAATAAAGCCGACACCCAATAAACTCACCGGATGGTTATAGACAAATTCTAGGGGAGAAAGGTGAGAATAGAGGCTGAAAATTAGGGAAGTAATCGCCCCGATTAGCCAAAAAAATTGCAGGAGACGATGGAGGGGAATTAAATATATATGGATAGTCAATAAACTGATGCCTAACCCCAGACAAAAACCCATGTATAAAAGGTTAGTCAGGGGCAGTAATTGCGGTCGGGTGAGAACTATAATTGTAGCGACAGCGAAACTAAAAGCCGCTAAATTTAAACCCAGACGGTAGAGACGCACCCCTAGGCGATCACTATCCGTAATCGTAAACTCTCCGAATTGACCTTGATAAACTCGATCGACAGCAGGGGAAGTCATAATGCTCTAAAGAAAAAGGGAAGCTTAGAAAAGATCGACTACAAATTATCTTAAGCTTAAATTATGCCAGTAGCCTCACTTCTCCCTCCTCTCGGCTGACTAATTGCGAGTTAGGATCAAGGTTACATTTCCTTTAGATTTTTAAGCCATGTCGTTGAACCAAGAATCCCTCGCTTTTAGCCATGGGAGGGTCAAGAACTCAACTAGCGAAATTTTGATCGTGGGCGGTGGTATCATCGGATTAGCGATCGCCGTCGATTTGCAATTGCGCGGGGCAAAAGTTACCCTCCTAGTTCGAGATATAGCTCAGGCCGCTAGTCGTGCGGCTGCGGGAATGTTGGCCCCCCATGCAGAAGGCATTCCCCCGGGCCCGTTTCTCGATCTTTGTCTGCGATCACGATGGCTATATCCAGAGTGGAGCCGCAAAATCGAGGATTTAACGGGAATAAACAGCGGTTACTATCCCTGTGGTATTCTTGCTCCCATTTACGAGCTAGAGCAGCCCGTTACTACCGAGGAAGTTAATAAAATTTGGTTAGACAGCAATGCAGTTCACCTCTACCAACCCGGACTAGGTAAAGATGTGATCGGTGGTTGGTGGTATCCCGACGATGGACAAGTGGACAACCGGCAGCTAGTGACTGGGCTGCAACAAGCGGCCGAAAATTTAGGGGTAGAAATTCGCCAAGGGGTAGAAGTCCACGCCATACAGCAAAAGCAGGGAAAAGTCAAGAGTATTTATACTTCAATTGGGGAATTAGAAGCAAAAATTTACATTTTAGCGGCGGGATCCTGGACGAGTCAACTTTTACCCCTCCCTATCCATCCCGTCAAAGGTCAAATGGCCGCAGTAAAAATGCCCCCTAACCAGACCTTAGCTAGGGTTTTATTCGGTCCGCAAACCTATCTAGTTCCCCGTCGCAATGGTCGTTTAATTATCGGGGCCACTTCCGAAAAAGTGGCCTGGCAAACGGGTAATACACCCCAAGGACTACAAACCCTTTTTGCACGCGCTACCCGTCTCTATCCCCCTTTAGCTGACTGGGAAATCGAGGAAATATGGTGGGGATTCCGTCCGGGTACAGCGGATGAATTACCCATTTTAGGCCGCAGTAGCTGTGATAACCTGATTTTAGCCACCGGTCACTATCGCAATGGCATTTTACTAGCTCCTGTCACTGCTTCCTTAATCGCTGACCTGGTGATTAATGACAAAGTTAATCCCATTTTGACCCATTTTAGATGCGATCGCTTTAATCAACCATCACCCGTTACTATTCCACCTATGTCCTTAACTATTATTGAGAATAAACCCCAAGCGCTTTTATCGCCCCAAAATGATCGCCTCATTATTGCTGGGAAAACCTTTCACTCCCGCTTGATGACTGGGACTGGCAAATATGCCAATCTGACAACTATGCAGGAAAGTATTAGTGCCAGTGAATGTCAGATCGTCACCGTTGCCGTTAGACGAGTACAAACGAACGCACCCGGTCATGAGGGATTAGCAGAGGCGATCGATTGGTCTAAAATTTGGATGTTACCCAACACTGCCGGTTGTCAAACGGCCGAAGAAGCGATTCGGGTGGCCCGTTTAGGGCGAGAAATGGCCAAATTATTGGGACAGGAAGACAATAACTTTATTAAACTCGAAGTTATTCCCGATCCTAAATATTTATTACCCGATCCGATCGGAACTTTGCAAGCGGCCGAACAATTAGTTAAAGAAGGTTTTGCCGTACTGCCCTATATTAACGCCGATCCTCTCTTGGCCAAACGTTTAGAGGAAGCCGGCTGCGCCACGGTTATGCCCCTAGGATCGCCGATTGGGTCGGGACAGGGGCTGAAAAATGAGGCAAATATCGCGATTATCATCGAATCGTCCCAAATTCCCGTGGTGGTCGATGCCGGGATCGGTACACCCTCAGAAGCAGCCCGGGCCATGGAAATGGGGGCCGATGCTTTATTAATTAACAGTGCGATCGCTATGGCGGCTAATCCAGCTATGATGGCCCAAGCCATGGCAATGGCGGCAAAAGCGGGACGTTTAGCCTATTTAGCGGGAAGAATGCCGATTAAGTCCTATGCTAGTCCTAGTTCCCCCCTGACGGGAACGATCGCCTAACCCAGAAATCTATTGAAACGCGTTAAAATAGGGGAGATTTGGCCATCTCTCCCCACACCACACCTCGATAGATCGTACAATTAACGCACTTCAAACAAACGATTGTCCGGTAAATTACTAATCGATCGCTGGAGACTATTCAAGGATTTATTGTAATCAACGATCGCCTGTAGATAACGACTTCTGGCATCGGTTAAATCCCGTTGGGAGTTGATAACGTCCGTTTGGGTTCCCACACCCGCCTGAAAGCGTAAACGGGCTAATCGCAGACTTTCCGTGGCGGATTCAATGCTTTTTTGCGAAGTTTTGATGTTTTCTTGGTTAGAAATCAAACTATAGTAGGATTCCTCCACCTGAAGGCGGATTTCATTGCGACGGAGGGAGAATTCCGTATCGGCGCGATCGATATTTCTTTCCGCTTGACGAGCGCGAGCAAAAGCACGACCACCATCAAAGAAAGTCCAACGAATCCGGCCACCGACGCTAAAACCATCGCCAAAACCAGCTTCATCACTGAGATCGTTAAGGACATTATACTCGCCCAGAAGGTCCACTTGGGGAATCACCGCCGAAATAGCGATCGAGCGGTCTTCTGCGCTAATTTCCCTCTGTAAGAGTTGTTGTTCTAATTCCGCGCGATTTTTATAGGCCAAAACGATACTATCATTAAGACTTAAGCCCCAAGTTCCCGCCTCGCGAATCTCATCGGCAGCGGTTAACTCGATCTGCTGACCGACACTCAATATCTGTGCCAGTCGTCGTCTAGCGATGCGTTGGGTAGAAATCGCCCGGGTTAAGTCTTGGTTAGCGTTAGCGAGGTCAACTTCCGCCTGTAGGACAGCAAATCGGGTTCCTAGTCCCGCTTGCTCCAATAATTGAGCATCGCGTAAACTTTGACTAGCATCTTCGATCGCAGCTTGGGCGATCGCAACTTGGGCATCACCCCTCTGTAATTCATAATAGGCATCGGTGGCATCAAAACGAGTTTGTTCCGAGACTCGTTCCACCTCTAATTCCTGTTGCCGGATGACTTTTTCAGCCCTTTTGATCTGGGCTGTCCGTTCACCCCCTGTATAAACCCCATAGACGATGCGAACACTACCCTGAAAGTTGGTACTATCTTCGGGTGTAGTGGCTGGGATGCCCTGTTGACGAGCCAACTCATTCTGTCTTTGGGCAACTGCCGATTGATCTTGAGTGAGACTGGTTTCCGCTTGGGCCGTGGGTAATAAGGCCGCCTGTTGTTCCTTTAATTGGGCGCGAGCGATTTCCAAATTAATCCGCGATGTCTGTAAGGTCTGATTATTTTTTAAAGCTAATTCGATCGCTTGATTTAAGGTGATCGGTTGTACTACCCTAATATTCACCTCATCCGGTTTGGTGGGAAAAATCAGGGGATTGCCACTAGGATTAAGATAATTAGGGGCTTTGGGATCCGCTTCCGTGGTTGCTGGTGCCGCCGAGGGACCAGGTAATTGAGACACTGGATTGGCAGTAGGTCGGGGTTTCTTCAATAAATCGGCAGCGGACTGAGTTTGTGCCTTAACCGAGGATTCAGCCAAGAAAATCAACCCAAGCACCGCACTCACGGTAATACCATAACGCAAGAGCAACATGAGTATCTCGAAAGTAAACAGTAAACGATAAGAAGTAAACAAGCTCACACCACTATGTTGGCCGATTACTAATTACCGATAGTAACACGGGAGCATGAAAGCCACCCTCTTTTAAGCGCCGGCTAAAATTTAGATTCGATTGATTTTGAACGGGACATCAAAACAGCATTAGATTTAGCCCAATACTTATAGGAGGTTCTCTATGGCTACAATTCAGACTTATACTTGGGATGCAGCAGATCATTTGAAAACAAAAGAAGATATCGCTGCTTATCTGGAAGCTGCCCTCGAAGATGGCGATCCTAGCTTAGTAGTGGCAGCATTAGGCGATATTGCTCGTTCTCAAGGGATGACTCATATTGCTCGTGAGACGGGTTTGGGACGGGAGAGTCTCTATAAATCTTTGTCGAATCGGGGTAATCGGTGAGTTTGCTACAGTTCTTAAGGTTTTGCAAGCACTTGGGTTACGCCTGCAAGTTGTACCCATTATCGAAAAATCCCTAATCAATAATCCTACTGACTTGAAAGAGGGTGTGGGGTGTCGGAAGAATAAATAGAAATAATCTCCTGTCTCCTGTCTCCTGTTTCCTGTCTCCTGAATAGGGCTATTTTTTCAATTGCTTAACTGCTTGATAGATTTCGGGTAAACGCTTGTAAGCGGCTGCTACCTTGAGGAATAGTTTATGAGGCATAGCAGGAGAGCCAGAAACCACTTCTCCTGCACCGATATCGTTGTGAATGCCAGCCTGAGCGGTTGCGATCGCACCGTCCCCGATCGCTGCTTGATTGGCAATGCCCACCTGTCCTGCTAAAATAACCCGATTGCCCAATTTTACGCCTCCTGCCATGCCCACCTGTCCTGCTAGGGCGCAAGCTTGGCCAATTTGGCAATTATGGGCAATATGGACGAGATTATCGATCTTAGTCTGGCTACCGATGCGGGTTTCTCCCACTGCCGGACGATCCACGGCGCTATTACAGCCAATTTCTACGCCATCTTCTAAGACCACGATACCCGATTGTTCCATCTTAAACCAGCCTTCGGGAACCGGCACAAAACCGAAGCCCTCCGCACCAATAACAGCGCCACTGTGGATAACGCAATCATTGCCGATTTGTACCCGTTCGTGAATGGTACAGTTAGCGTGGAGAGTTGTGCGATCGCCAATATGTACCCCAGGGTAAACAACGGCGTTAGGATGAATGCACACCCCATCACCGAGGATGACATTCGCTTCTACCACAGCATGGGCCCCGATGGCAACTTTATGGCCGATTTTAGCCGATGGATGCACCACGGCGGTGGCGTGAATGTAGGGTTGGGGCTGAAAGGGTTGATAGAATAATTTGATGGCGTGGGCGAATAAAAGTCGGGGATTGGCACTAGCTAACCAAGGGATGCCGCGTTCGTCGGCCTGTTGTTGTAAATTGGCATCCAGGGGCAGAATTAGGGCAGTAGCCTCAGTTTTGGCGACAAAGGCAGCAAATTTTCCCCCTTCGATATAGCTAATCGTATCGACTAGGGCGGTTTCGATGGGAGTTATGGCTTTAATTTGGGGATTTCTGTCGGGATAGGCAGTTAAACTGTGAGCAGAGACTAAAGGGCTTAATTTTTGGGCAATTTCACTAAATCTCATAAATATATACTGCGATCGAGATAGGGCTTATCCTAGGATAGTTTAAAACTATACTGATAATCTTGTCGTTATTATAGTCAAAAAAGTTGCTAGTTTTTTAGGGAATAATTCCTGTTTTCCATTTCAACAAAGCCGATGTCGATCTGGAGCGGTTTTGGGGATAATTTTGCTCTCTCCAAAACCGATTGGTTTTAGTTTTTACTCCTCGATCGAGTTAATACAATTGACCCGAACAGTATTAAGGCGATCAGAGTTGATGGTTCGGGAACTGTTTGAAAATCTAGGTTGAAAATTCCTGACTCTCCCCAAGAAAAGCTAAGATCTACCAGCTTAAAACTGGCTGAATATTTTCCAGGTCGAGAGGCAAGAAACTTCGGTAAAAAGGAGAAGTTATCACCAGTACCGATCGCATAGATATCGCCAGCATTAGCTAAAATTGTCTGTCCTAAAGAGTTAGCTACTGTTAATCCATCACTAATCTCTAACAGTTGTAAGGATAGGTTGGCATTACCTAAAGACCGATTCCACCGTCCCCCAGAACTGTTAAAAAGAGCTTGTTCTCCCAAGTCAGAGGAATTATTAATAGTTGCCACTGATTGCATCAGTAGATTGCTATATTCCTCCCCAGTGGCAGCACTAACAAAACTATTCTGAAAAATTCCTTTTCCCGCAATTAAGGAGAGAGGAGGCAATCCTGTAGAAGTCTCAGGAATGCGATTATTGCTGTTAGTAGGATTAACTACTGGATTACTAGACGGTCCGGAATAACTGTAAGTGCCGATACCGTGAAAATGAGGGGTTCCCTCTCGGTGAGCAACCAGAAGAGTTAACCGGTTATAGTTAGGATTGGCTAATCCCTCATAGATGCCCCGAGTTAAGGTGATTTGATTATCCACCCCGATATAAAATTCGGGCAAACTCTGACCAATGGCAGGCTCTTCAGCCTTAGCCACAGTTACCAGGGCGAAAGAAAGCGATAAAATGAAGCTAACGGCGATAAATGGAGATGTAGGGCTTTTTTTGCGGATTTTATTCGCATCACAAACTAATCCTACCCTAGAGACCTGTAGAACCATGATTTCTCTTATTAATTAGAATGATAATCATTATCAATTTAGCGAAAAACCCTTGTTCCGATTCACTTTTGCCAAAAAAGTTAATTTAAGTTAACGTGAACAATGCTGTCGGAATAAGTTGCCCGGGCCAACAGGCAACGGTGGAACAGCAGCAGGTTCTCTGGGAATGAGGCCAAATCCCGTCAAAGTTTATCTTGATCGGAAAAGATCAACAAGGCTGTGTTAGGTTTTGCAGTGGGGAATCTGGGTTAAAATAGACCGAGAAAGTTAACAAAAAAATTGTCTCGCTCAAGTGGGCGAAAATCAGCTTATGACCCTTGCGGTGGCGATCGAAAACTTAAAAAAATCCTACGGTCAGACAGCAGCGGTTAAAGATATCTCCTTTACCGTGGCAGCGGCAGAAATCTTCGGTTTACTCGGTCCCAATGGTGCGGGGAAAACCACCACGATTCGCTGTCTTTGTACCCTTGCTAAACCCGATGGCGGCAAAATCGAGGTGGGGGGTGTCGATGCCCTGAATAACCCCAAATCCGCCCGTAAACGCCTGGGTTACGTTGCCCAAGAAGTCGCCCTCGATAAAATGCTCACCGGCCGGGAACTGTTGCAACTACAAGCGGCTCTCTATCACATTCCCGCTCAAAAGTCAAGAGATCGAATTAAAGAATTAATAAATCTTTTAGGATTAGAGGAATACGCGGACAAAAAAACGGGGACCTATTCCGGCGGCATCAAAAAACGGCTGGATTTAGCGGCGGGATTACTGCATCAGCCGGAGGTTTTGGTGCTGGATGAACCGACTGTGGGACTCGATATCGAAAGTCGTTTGATTGTCTGGGATTTTCTGCGACAATTGCGGGCGGCCGGAACCAGTGTATTAATTACCAGCCATTATCTCGAAGAAATTGACGCCTTGGCCGATAACTTGGCAATTATCGACAATGGTATCGTCATCGCTCGCGGTACCCCCTCACAACTGAAGGAGCAACTGGGTGGCGATCGCATTACCCTGAAAGTGCGAGAATTTTCCCCAGAGGAAGAAGCTTTCCAAGCGAAAGAATTATTATCCCGTCTGCCTTTTGTCGAAGAAGTAATCGTTAATACCGCCCAGGGTAACTCCCTGAATCTCATCGTCACGGCCAATAGCAATCCTTTAAGCAAAATTGAACAAACCCTAGCCGAATCGGGATTACCCGTGTTTAGCATGGCCCAATCCCGTCCTAGTCTCGATGATGTCTATCTAGCGGCCACCGGACGCACCCTGATGGATGCGGAAATTGCCGCCGCCAGCAGTCGCGACCTGAAGGCGGAGAAAAAACAAGCGATGAAGGAATCCTAGACCGGCGAGAAAGGCAGTAATATTGCCCAATTACCGGGTTAAATCATCTATAATTGGAGCGATCGACTATCTATCAATCAATATGAAAGATAAACGGGTATTGCTGACCGGCGGTACGGGGGGACTGGGTTTAGGAGTCACTCCGGCGGTTTTACACCATGGCGGTCATCTAACCATGACCTATCGGGAGGAAAGGGAGGTAGGTCGTCTGAAATCTCGGCTGAGTGCGGCGGAATTTGAGCGTATTCGCTTTGTCAGGGTGGATTTAACCCAAGAAACTGCCGTGGCTAGATTAATTGATGATCTCGGTCGGGTCGATGTTTTAATTCATCTAGTCGGGGGTTTTACCATGGGGGCGACGGAGGAGTTTAGCTATGAAGATTGGCTAAAAATGTTTGATTTAAACCTCCATAGCACTTTTTTACTGTGTAAACACTGTTTGCGCTCGATGAAACTTCATAATTATGGTCGTATCGTCACTATCGGTTCTCGTGGTGCCGTACAACCGGGGGCAAATTTGGCCGCCTATTGTGCCTCGAAAGCGGCGGTAGTGGCTTTAACCCAAGCGATCGCAGAAGAAACCAAACAGACTAATATTACCGCTAACGTGGTTTTACCAAGTGTTATCGATACTCCGAGCAACCGGGAAGCGATGGGAGAGGCAAAGGCCAAGGACTGGGTAAGTCCCCAATCTCTAGCCGAGGTGATCTGTTTTCTAGCGGGGGAAGGGGCGAAAGACTTGCGCGGGGCGGCAATTCCCGTCTATGGTTCCCTGTGAGTGTTTTTTGTCTTCGGGCTGATACACTGATGACGGCGCTCGCTCTTGCTAAAAATTGGGTTTAATTTATGCTTATTCCGATTCTTATCAGTGTTACTATCTTACTTTTATCCTATCTGCTCGGTTCAATTCCCACGGGTTATTTAATCGGTAAATACAGCAAAGGTATCGATATTCGTGACTATGGTTCCGGTTCCACCGGGGCCACCAATGTGTTGAGAACTCTGGGAAAAACTGCCGGGGCGACGGTGTTATTAATTGATATGTTAAAAGGAATGGCGGCGGTAGCCCTGGCACGAGGACTATATTTTATTGATGTCAATCTTCTCCCAGAAAGTTGGTATTATTGGTTAATTATCGGGGCAGCATTGGGAGCAATCATCGGTCATAGTAAATCGATTTTCTTGAATTTTAGTGGTGGTAAATCCGTCGCCACCAGTTTAGGGGTTTTATTAGTGATGAATCCCCTAGTGGCTTGCGGAACTTTGGCGAGTTTTTTAGTTATTCTGGCACTTTTCCGGATTGTTTCTTTAGGTTCGATTATTGGGGCGCTGGTGGTCAATATTTTAATGATTGTTTTGGGTCAACCTCTCCCCTATATTTTATTTAGTTTGATGGGGGGAATCTATGTGATTGTTCGTCATCAGGGTAATATTAAAAGATTGTTGGCAGGCACAGAACCGAAAATAGGTCAGAAAGTACAGCCATCATCGGAATTAGGTTACAGCGTTTCTTCTACAGATGAAGTGTAACCTAATTTCCTATCGTCTCTAGACGACTGGCTCATGTTTCCCGTTCCCTAAAACCAGAGACTTCCTAACTCACCCTTAAGATAACTGGTACTAAATCCATTGAGTATAGGCTACATATCAGGACAGGCAATAGGCAATAGAAGCAATAAATAATTCTTTAAATAACCGGATTTAGCATCACCCTTAATTATTGTTTTCCTAAGCCTAGTTTTCTGGTTACTTTAAAGTTGGTTTCGGTGTTTGATAGGGTTTGGGACTAATCGAAGGGACTATCAAAAGCAATAAAACGGTGGTGCATTCCCATACGATAATATCGGTCAGTTGAGTGCCTTTTTTAACTAGCCATCTCTGCCGCTAGTTTAGAAAATTGGTATAAGTCCCTAAAGATAGTCTCAAGTTTCTCACAACAGAAAGACTACCCGATCAACTATACCCAAAATCGCTCGATCGATTTAGCGTTTGCGTTTGAGTAATTTAGAAATGCGTCGATCATACCGCAACCAACGCCAAATTTTAATAACCAATTCCTCTACCCATAAAATGATCGCATCTAATCCCTCTAAAATCCGTTCTAAGGGGTGTTTAACGTAGCCGACGGGGGTTGATTCGGTTTCTAACCATTCCTCGTTAATTGGTTGAATTATCTCCTTAGCATAGCGGGGATCTAATTGGGTGGCGGGGGGAGATTCTCTGGCAGTAATTTCAGCGGCGGCCGGGGGGATTTTTTGTAAAGATTTATTTTGTTTTTCTTGACTAAAAGCTTTTTTTGTGCTATCAGGCTCGGCTGGTGTGTCTGGGGACTGGCGAAGGGAATTAGCGGGGTTAAGGCGGGGTTTTTCGGAGTCTTGGGGGGAAATAGCCAATATATCGGCGGATTCTAGCCAAGGTTGCTCGCTGACGGCGGAAAATGTCAGGGATTGGCGAGAGGCAAAGAAGTGATCGATCGCCGCTTGGATGAGTTTGCCGATCGTGAAGGGATCCGCTTGGGTTTGTTTTTCTAGCCAATCCTGGAGACGTTGCTTGAAGGTGATCAGCAGAGAATTAGGAAGACTTAGGGGATATTTTGCCGATAAAGCGGGGGAATCAGCACTATATTCTAAATTATTCTTCTCTTTTGCCCAGAAATGCTCGATCGCCGCATAAATTAACCAATAAAGTCGCCAGAGATAGGAGGAATTTTTCTCCAGATTCGGGGACTGGTTAACGAGATCGGAAGGTAGGTTAGAGGTGTGGCTAACACTGCTGGGGATTGCGGGGGAGATAGCGAGAAATTTAGCCTCGAAAATTGCTAATTTTTCGTCAATAACCTGTAAAATCGCTTGGGAATTTAAATTAGGCAGTGGTAAGGAGGGTGGTGTCGGGGTTTTGACGAGATGGGATTCTTGGAAGAGATTTATCGCGATCGCTATTTTTCCCTGTTGTTCCCAGCGTAGTAGGTTCCAAAACCAACGGATCGGAGGCAAGACAGGATTTTTATCGGTAAAATTTGGTAATAAAGGCGGATATTGACGATTTAATCGCTTAATTTTCCGTTTTTCGAGGGCGTAGTTAGCCAGTGCCGTCCTAATTTGTTTTTCTATTTGTCTTTGGGTTTGATTATCGGTGATTTTAACAGTCTGGTGATCGTTAGTGACGAAAACTAAAGCTTGATCCTCTAGATCGGCTGCTATGCCAATAAATGGCGTTTCTTGGTCGGATAAGCTCTGGAGAAATTCCGCGATCGCATCCGTCCCATCCTTGCCGGGGGGTGATAATTGTTTCTGGAGACTGTTCCCCAATTGATTAGCCGTCATCCGCAGGGATTGTATCAGTAAATAGACGGGATAGAGGGCTATTTGCAGGGCAATAGCGATCGCACTTTGACCGCGACGGGAAACGCGGCCGAGGTTATCTTTCAGACGGATCAAGCGACGGTTGATCAGGTTGAACAGTCGGCTTTTATAGGGATCGGCAGCCATGGATTTTGGGCGATAACATCTTCATTTAGACTATCCTATTGTGCAAGGGCGGGATAAAAAAATTTTTTGCTAAAACCCTTGACTCTAGGAAAGATTATTGTTATATTTAAAAAGGTCTGAAATCCAAGCCCCCATCGTCTAGTGGCCTAGGACACCTCCCTTTCACGGAGGCGACAGGGATTCGAATTCCCTTGGGGGTATAAAAAAAGTCAGAGGTGTTAAGCTTCTGACTTCTCGGTTTTTTTCTCCCGTTGATGGCTTTTCGGTAGGGTGACGGTGAAAATTGTTCCTCGATCGATCTGACTTTCGACGCTAATTTGTCCATGATGACTGAGGGTAATCGCTAAAGCGATCGCTAATCCTAATCCTGTTCCCCCGGAAGTGGCGGAATTTTGCCGTGCGGGATCGAGACGATAAAAGCGATTGAAAATATGGGACAAAGCAGCCTCGGGAATCCCGATTCCGTTATCTTTGACGCGCACCAGTAACACCGATTGTCGATCGCGTTTACTTTTCTCCAATTCCACTGCCACATTTTTAGGCTCAGATTCGGGCAAAAAAGCGTGTTTTAGGGCATTAGAAATTAAATTTGTGAATAAACGGGCCAATTGATCCCAATCTCCCTCCATAGTAAACATTTCATCGCTGTAGGAAAAATCCTCTTGGTCCGGTTCCACAATCGACAAAGAGAGGCAAATTCCCTGCTTATCGGCGATTAAACGCTGTTCTTCCACCACTTCCATCAATAAAGCATCCAAAGGTACAGCTTGCTCGATCGGTTGGACGATGCCACTATCAGAACGGGCTAAAAAAAGCAGATCATTGACTAAATTGCCCAATCTTTCCGTTAAACGCTCGATCACCCGCAAGCGTTGATCGCCAGTTTGGGGATAAGCGATCGCCATTTGCACGTTAGTTTGGATAGTGGCGATCGGATTGCGTAATTCATGGGAAGCATCGGCGGTAAATTGTTTTAAACTCTGATAGGACTCTTTTACCGGTTGAATGGCTAAACCGGACAAAAACCAACCAATCCCGGCGACACTGGCAATCATCAGGCAAATTCCGACGATTAAATCCAATAATAGCTGTCTAATTGGTTTTGTCACCTCAAACCAAGGATGACTTACCCGCAGATATCCCAAAACATAATGATCGATTTCCACCCTTTCGGTTATTTGTCGCAGCAGACGATCATCGGATAAGCGAATAGTTTCCCCCTGACGGTGGGGATGGAGGGGAATATCTAAGGATTCGGGCAGAGTTGACCAAACTAGATTACCTTGGGGATCGAACCATTCCAAATCTATATGATCGTCCTCCACGGATTTACCCTGACTGGGAAAACTTGCGAGGGGATCGACGCGATAACGTCCTTGGTTCGGGGGAATCGATTCGATCACGAGGGAACGATTTACCACCTCAATGATGTGTTTAAGGGTATCATCAATGCGATCCACTAGGGTATGCCGCACATAAAAATACATTCCCGTAGCGAGAAAAAGCAGTAGTATGGCAGTGACAACAGTGTACCATAAGGCTAAACGGCGGCGAGTGGCTTGGAACACCGATAATCTATTTATTGGCTAGAGATTTTTAGGGCAATGTATCTTATTTTACAGCTTATTTGAGCGATTTAATAGTGGAGAATAAATTATTTTTAGCCATAGGGAAAAACTGACGGTTGCCAAGAATAGCTAGACTTGAACGCTCATAGTCCTTAAAAATTGCCGCTAACAAAAGTATTTTTAGATACATTCTTCTCAATAATTGTTTGAGTAGAACTACAAAAGCAGCCAAAGTGAATTATATTTAACCCTATGGCAACAAGGCTGATAGGAACGGCTAAAAATATTTTTGAGCTTATTTGAATTAATAACAACTATAAATGATGAATTTAAATTACTGGTTAATGAAATCGGAACCCCATGTCTATAGTATCGGGGATTTTAAAAAAGATGGTCAAACTATTTGGGAGGGAGTGCGAAATTATCAGGCCCGCAATTTTCTCCGTCAGATGAAGCGGGGAGATTTAGCCTTTTTTTATCATTCTAATACGACCCCGCCGGGGATTGTCGGCTTGATGCGCGTAGTGGAAACCGATATGATCGATCCCACACAATTCGATCGCGATAGTCCCTACTATGATCCCAAATCCTCTCCAGATTCCCCACGCTGGTGGACGGTTAAAGTTGAGTTTGATCGCCTTTTTCCCCAAATGCTGCCCCTGGGAATTTTAAAACAAAATTTTACCGCCGATGAATTATTATTAGTAAGGACAGGAAATCGTCTGTCAGTGATGCCTGTCAATCAAGTGATCGCCACAAAAATTCTCGCTTTAGTCCCTCGTCAAGGAGTATAAACTATGAACCAAAAAGATGCTATTAATTTACTTTCCCTGATCGGGGGATTATTAGCTGCTATTGTCATTTTAGCGGCCTTTAATGCCTATGTGATTATCACCCCCGGACAAGCGGGGGTTTTAAGTGTTTTAGGAAAGGCTAAGGACGGGGTTTTATTGGAGGGATTGCACTTTAAACCTCCCTTTGTCTCTAGTGTCGATATCTACGATCTTACGGTGCAAAAATTTGAAGTTCCCGCCCAAAGTTCCACTAAAGATTTACAGGATTTATCTGCTAGTTTTGCGATTAATTTTCGTCTCGATCCGACGCAGGTAGTGGCGATTAGAAGAACCCAAGGCACGCTGCAAAATATTGTCGCTAAAATTATCGCCCCTCAAACCCAAGAATCCTTTAAAATTGCCGCCGCTAAAAGAACCGTAGAGGAAGCAATTACTCGACGCAGTGAGTTAAAAGAAGACTTTGATAATGCCCTATCGACTCGGTTAGAAAAGTATGGTATTCTAGTTTTAGATACCAGTGTGGTAGATTTGAATTTTTCTCCGGAATTTG
Source organism: Microcystis ichthyoblabe FBCC-A1114 (assembly GCF_050500245.1). Classification (NCBI taxonomy): domain Bacteria; kingdom Bacillati; phylum Cyanobacteriota; class Cyanophyceae; order Chroococcales; family Microcystaceae; genus Microcystis; species Microcystis ichthyoblabe. The sequence goes on from NZ_CP191408.1 coordinate 901,355, forward strand.
CCCGGGCTGTCGAAGATAAACAAATCGCAGAACAACGCGCCCAAAGAGCCGTTTATATCACCCAAGAAGCGGAACAACAGGCCCAAGCAGAAGTTAATCGCGCTAAAGGGAAAGCTGAGGCACAAAGACTATTAGCAGAAACTTTAAAAGAACAGGGAGGAGGATTGGTTTTACAGAAAGAAGCGATCGAAGCTTGGCGCGAAGGTGGAGCGCAAATGCCCCGGGTTTTAGTCATGGATGGATCGGGAAAAAATAGCGTACCATTTTTATTTAATTATAGTGATTCTTTGTCAGAAAATACCCCCTAAATTCCTGTCCAAGCTCAGAGGCATTTTAAAAGAAACCTTGCCAACTTCTCAAAATTACCCGGTGATATTATCGACAAATGGCATTGAAAACAATCTCTAGCTCCTTGACTATTTGAGGATGAATAAATTGATGATAGTTCCCTGAATGTGATTAAACCGAGGCGCAGTGAATCGGTGCAATCTAAACAGAGAAAAGAACAGAATCAAGGGAAGATCCCTAGAAATAGTTTTCGGACTTTATTGGGGGACTTAGAGACGATTTACCTGAATATGGTAGAATGTGCGATTAGAGAGGGAAGTTATCGTTTTTCTAAGATAACTCGACCGACTTCTCCGCAACAGAAGGCGTTGATTGGTACCCAGTAACGGAGCATCAGAAATTGTCTTAACCCCTCCTACAGCAGAGGTTATGGTCTTTTGTCAAAGGGGAAGTCGAGTCTTCTGGTGGGACGGTGAATATTCTTGATCATCCGGGGGCGAGTCTATCGGGAAGCTTTACAGTTTAGCGTTTCTGGACAAACCGGCGCGATGATGAAAAACAGCCTAGAGCAGTTGCTCTCGTCGGGGGGTCAATGCTATGATTAGGAATAGTTTTGCGGGTATAGTTCAGTGGTAGAACGTCACCTTCCCAAGGTGAATGTCGCGCGTTCGAGTCGCGTTACCCGCTTCTGACGACAATTGTTACGACAACTAATTAGGGTTTGCTGAAAAAGTTTAGATCTTCTCGACTTTTTGTGATAATTTTTGCCTATGGAATCGTGAAATGTTTACTGGGAAAGACTTTTAGGACTATTTTGTTAAAGTAACTATAGTTAGTAAAAGTATAGTCAAATATAGACAGACTGAATTCCATTTCAGAAATTCCCTTCACTTTTACTTCGAGAGATTAATTCTCCTTGGGTGAACTACGCACCTCTCTATCCCATAGCGGTTAAACGCATTTGGGAATGCTTTTCGCAAAATGTTGTAGGAACCCATGACATCAGATTGAACCAGAATCCCCTTATCTGTACGATATAACCCTCGCGAAATTCAGTTTCCTGAAAACACTGGCTTTTCAGTTGTTTGTCCATACACTGGTAGCAGCTCTAAATTCAAAAAATTAGCAACGGAGGTATAGGATTCTTCTTGAATAATCACAGAGATTCCTACTAATTGACATTTATAACTAATCATCTCAATTAATCGAGCATGAGGAATGGTCACAAATTTTTGATTGTTGACTTTTCCTAAGTTCAATTCTTGTTTCCAACCGTCATTTTTCCCAATTACTAAAGTTGTTATCTCTTGGTCAACTAAGAGATTGACTAAATAACGACTAGCCTGATGAAGATAATCATCTACTTTCTGATTACGACAGCGAGTTAAACGGCGAATCCTCTGGGAACTTTGAAGATTGCCTTTTAACAGAGATTGTAACTTAGCCCGACGTTGGTTATAAAATTGATTCAGGCTTTTTAACTGACAGGGGGACAAGCGAGCTAGAAAACTTGCTAACAAAGGCTTCTGGCTTCTCTCACTAGAAATAGATCTAGCGATTCTAGGCAAAAAGCTAACGAAAGAACTAGGGATAGGAGCGAGCTTACTAGGAATTATTATTAATAAGTGAGAGATGGTGCGGCAAACTTTTTCGAGCTAAAACCATGAAAAGCTTACGATATATGGATTTCAGCCTTCTTGTCCCCCTGTCAGGCCGAAGATTGTTCAAATCTAAGGCCGGTATGACCTAAAATATTGAGAAAGGTAATCGCTATGGCAAAGCGTCGTAATCCTGCTAAACGATTAGGTTGATAGGAAACAGTAGAACGTTCTACTGAAGAGCTAAAATAGGGAAGGTTAAATAATTGAGTGGTTGTCATGGTTATTGTTGAAGATGAGTTAAAGAAAATTATCTTTCCCAAAAGTGATTTACTGAGTGATGAACCCCCTATGGAAACAGAGTTACATCTGCGTCAATTGATGCTTTTGATCCAATCACTAGAGTTATTATGGAAAGACCGCCAAGATTTCTATGCTTTTGGTAATCTGACTATTTATTACAGTCCCAATCAAGGTAAATCAGAATATTTTAGGGGTCCTGATTTTTTTGTGGTTTTGGGAGTAGCAAGAAAACCGCGCAAAAGTTGGGTAGTGTGGGAAGAAGATGGCAAATATCCCCATGTCATCATCGATATTTTGTCTGATTCAACGGCAGAAACCTATCGAGGTCTCAAGAAAGAAATTTATCAGGAAACTTTCCGGACTCCTAACTATTTCTGGTTTGATCCCACCAGTTTAGAATTTAAGGGGTTTCAGTTGATGGCAGGAAAATACGAAGAAATTGCAGCGAATGAACAGGGTTGGTTATGGAGTCAACAGTTAGAATTATTTTTAGGGGTTCATGACAGCCAATTACGCTTTTTTACCCCTGAAGGTAAACTCGTTCCCACCCCGGAAGAAGTAGCGGAAAAGATGGCTCAAAAATTACAAGATTTAGGGATAGATTGGCGAGATTTGGTTTAAGTTTGACCTGAAATCTTGATCAAGCAAGCTGAACTGCAACTTATGAAGTAACCTGCCCAAATGCTATAGTTAGGGTTTTTTACCGCAATCATAAGCTGTTGACTATCTAAATAACTCTTTAAGACTGCCAGGGAGAGGGGGAAAGGAAGCAGGGAGAAGAAATTTGAGCATTTGTACTAAATCATTCAATACGCAATTTAATGCAGTACAGCTTAAACAAAAATCGAGCTATATTTGCCAATTCTCGAGATGATACTAAATCCGTTGCGTATAGCCTACTTATGAGAACAGGCAAAAGGGGTAATAAATAATCAGTCTTTAATAACCAGATTTAGTATGATTTGCTCTGCTCTAAGAAGTAACTACATTCTTCCTAAGCTCCCAATAGGAGGCTTTTGGTGCTAAAAAAGCAGCTAAAGTAACTATCTGAATTTTAAGTGCCTACTGCTCATTTTTGGCAAGATTTCATATACTAGGAATATAGAGATAAAAAAGAGGAAAACTGATGATTACTATACGCCAAGCGGAGGAAAGAGGCCACGCTAACTATGGTTGGTTGGATACCTATCATACTTTTTCTTTTGCCCAATATTATGATCCCCAACAGATTAATTTTAGGAGTCTCAGAGTTATTAATGAGGATAAAGTGATTGGGGGAAAAGGATTTCACACCCACGGACACCAGGATATGGAGATTTTAACCTATGTTTTGGCGGGAGAACTAGAACACCAAGACAGTCTCGGCACTGGTTCCGTGATTCGACACGGTGAAATTCAACGGATGAGCGCAGGAACGGGGATAAAACACAGTGAATTTAATCATTCTGCCACTAATTCCCTCCATCTTCTGCAAATTTGGATTATTCCCGACCAAAAAAATCTAGAACCCAGTTATGAACAAAAAGCGATCGAATTTTCTCCCCATACCCTACAATTAATCGCCTCTCCCACCGGTGCCGGTAACGCGGTTAAAGTCGATCAAGACGTTAATCTCTACGCAGGAATTCTGCCCCTAGGCCAGTCCCTGACTCATTCCTTAGCTTCCGGTCGTTATGGCTGGTTACAAGTGGCTAGAGGGCAAATAACCCTAAATGGCGTGCATTTACGAGCGGGGGATGGAGCGGCAATTAGCGAGGAAACTTCTTTGGCTATTCAATCTCTAGAAGACTCGGAAATTTTGCTTTTTGACCTAGGGTAGTGGGGTTGAGTGTTAGAAACCCTAGGGGCGAAGTTTTGCCGTCAATTCCCCGGCCGACTTTCAGCCATCAATACTGTCCACCACGCTGAGAAAATCGTTATGGATTAGCTCGGCGATAAAATTCTCTGGATCGGTGATAGGAACAGTAACGCCTTGGCTGGCCACCATCTGTGCAGCCATCCGAGTCATGAATTCCTGTCTTGTTTCCGTCATTCTCCCCTGACATTGTTGTAATTTTTCCACCAATTCCAGTGGGGAATCGGCCACCAGTTTATCTCCCTCGCGGGTGACATAAATTGTCATCTTTCCTACCTCCTAAATGATTGGGAACGAGAATTCGGCACTACTAAACCACTTCTGGAGTGGCTGATTTGAGATATGAATCTTCTTTTCTAGTATTTTTAAAACCTAGAGCCAAACTAACTTTTGCACGGGAACCTGCACAGTTGGCATTCATACCTTGATTCAGCAACGCCGATTTTTCATGGAGTAGTCTCCTTGTCGTCAGCTTGAAATTGAGGGGGGTTAGTACCCCCTTACAGAAATTCAATCAGATAGAAAACCCTGAAACTCCACCACCGCATTGCGTTTCAACCAAGGATTAATTTCCTTTCGTTTTACAGGTCCGTGATGGTTGACGGTAAACCGCAGAAGTCTGGCGCAATACTCGATAGCGAATTTGTGGTTGCTTTTCGAGACTTTGATAAACGTCTCGCAATCCGTCTTGCCAGAAGTATCTTTGAGCAACTTTTTCAAGCTAGGGTCAAAATCCATCGAATCGCCTGAGCATTGAAAAATTCCAGCTTCTTCCGAGCAAGGGGTGTTGGAGTCAGGATTCGTCGTGTCCCTTCCTTCGTTCCAGTTCCATGAACTCTCGAAGCCGCCAAGCACCCTCAGTACCTCCAGCATGACTGCCTTGCGGTGTAGGACACCTTGCCAAGGTCCGAGTTCTGGTTTGACGTTGGAGTAAATGTCGTGTTTATCATTCGGCGTGAAGATATCATCTGGAGCTTGCTTGGCCCAATCGATCAATTCATTCAGAAACGAATCAGGGGGTACTCCACGATTGAAGACTTGTTGTTTACAGGCGATAAATTTTCTAGTCATAAGTACCTCGATAGAATTAATTACACATCAAATTAAGCCTATAAACCTAAAGCTTTGCGAGTACGAGGTCCAACAATACCATCAGCAGTTAGTCCAACAGAACGTTGAAAAGCAATAACAGCTTGCTTGGTATTTTCTCCAAAATCTCCATCTATTGCCCCCGGAGAAAAGCTTTTATCTGTTAGTTTTTGTTGAAGTTCAATAACATCTTGACCAATTGAACCTAGTTTAAGTAAGGGTTCATCTTCTTCAACTGTGCTACCTAATTTATTAGCAACTTCCTGTCGTAAACGAGGTAATTGACTAAATAACCAATCCCCCGGACAATCAGTATTACTAAACTCTCGATGTCCTCGAATATTCTTGGGGCTAATGTTGCAAGAGCTAGATAAAGAAACGCATAATTCTACTAAACTATCCCACTGTTTTTGTCCCATGTGAAAAGTCATGAAGTTGCCTTCATTTTCAATTCCAGGACACTTATTACCGCCAGCAAGTCGGTTTCCGTCTTGGCGAGCATGGGCAGATTGAACGCACATTCCTTGTTTGACTGCATCAAGAGTTCCATGTCTTCCTTCTAGAAGAATTCCTCCAGTTGTATTCAGAAAATTATGTCCAGAATCACTCCAGCCTTTACTATCCATGTGAAATTTTTGAATATCACGAGCTAATTGTTTAGCTCCATCTATTGTTCCCTTTGAGGAATCGTTAGGGGGATTCTGATTATCGGTATGGTGAATCACGATAAATTTAGGCACTGTTTTATCAAAGGGACCGGCTGGTCTTGATCCCCATTCATTAGTTGTAATCACTTTGGCAGTAAAAGGCATTTTTTTGTTCTCCTTAGTTAGAGTAAGTTAAAATTAGAATAGTTTAGAGGATTGAAAAATAAACCTGTTTATGCTCCTCCACAACTATGCTGAGAATCTGGGAGCGTGAATGTTTTTTTGGTTCTGAGGTTAGTTACGGTATAAACTTTTCCTCGATTGTCACCAGGAGGGCAGTTTTTCGGAATTGAAATTAAACACAATTTTACTGGATCTCTGGGCTTGGAAGATTCGGCTTCAGGAACCGTGTCATAAGAAACCAGATAGATTCCGTTAGTAAATTCAATTGATGTTCCCGAACCCAAGATCGGTTTCTTGGTAACTGCATCTTGTAATCTAGTCATTACCTTAGAAACAAAAGTGTTGCTACACTGTCCTACTTTAGTAGGTGGAGGTGCAGCTTGTGATTTGAGGGAAAAGGTCGGAACACTCAAAAAAATGAGAATTGCCGTTAAAGGGAATGTTGATTTCACATCAGGGAACGTTAATTTCATATTATGGTAATAGTCTGACTTTTCGCTTATCAGGAGATGATTATAATAACTTTGTTAGAACTAGAGTTAATTTCTTAGTAAACTACACACTATTATTTCCCTCTCCTATAGTTTTGTCAGCAGAGCAAATCTAGAGAACTTCAAAAACCGAGCATCGCTTACTGATGACTATGTGAGTTCCTTTAAGATTTGTTTTGCGAACTTTTCGCGATTTCCCGCAATTCCGAATCGCTCATACTCTTTCATTCCTTGCATTGCTTGTGCTAGAGTTGTGGCAGAACGTAAAATCTGTCCAGCTTTTTTTTCTGTAGTATTTAATTCCTGAACGAAAAGATCGACTTGATTGTGAATGTCAGTAGCCACACTATTCGTGAATGCAGGTACAAGTTTCCGTCGGTCAAAACTCCATTGAGCTAATCCTAATCCCTTTGGTGGCAGGCCTTCCTCTGCGCGTGGATTAAACGAAGATTCTTGCTGCCAGCACCCTAAAATTGCTGCACATTGTACAGGAGAAAATCCATGACTTATCAGTTCATTGTGAATTATTCCTTTATTTCCTGAAAATGGTGAATTCCCCTGATCTGGGCCACCACTGGGGCGAGGGATAATATCTATTTCTGATAGTGGCACTTTCAAGAGTGCCGCCCAGGTATTTCGACCCACTATACCATCCTGTGTGAGAGAGTGTTTCCCTTGAAAACGCTTAACGGCTTCGTCAGTTTTCGGTCCAAACTTTCCATCTATTGATTCGTTTGCCGCTAAAGTTCCCCAATCTTTTAGGGTTTGTTGCAGCCGTTTGACTTCGTTAACGACTTCCGGTTTAGTATCGAAAATTCCATCATTGAGTTTGAGAATGATATGTTGATGTGTCATGAGAAATAAACTCCTTAAGAAAAGATTATTGAAAATTAGTATTGGGAGGAGGCGTTGCCGATTTTAACTATGAATTGTCCTCTAGGCAATTTTTAAAACCTCGGACTAAGCTAACTTGTGGATATGTGCCAAATTATAGCGTTTCCTGTTTGCAAGAGGTACATTATAGATGTTGAAAAGCTTACCCAGCAAAGGTTTAGCTGTGCCACACAGGTGTGAGAACCGCTATAGCATTCTTCTGGAACTTTCGGAAATCCCTGAGCGAATCTAGATTCTGAAACTCTTGCTTGACAAGTGATCGCTAACTTTTTTTCTAATAAAAACTCAAATTTCGGGTTTCTGTTAGTTAGCGATAGCTTGAAGGCTTACCCCATAAGAGAGCTAGAGTTTAGAGACTGTAAGACTTTTGCCAGACTCCCTCCAAGAGCGATAGTATTTATACCTCGGTTAAGCAACGCCATTATTATTATCGCCAAAATAAAAGGATAAATTTGTCAATCTTTGTAACGAAAAATCAAGAAAAACTGTTCTCACCGTATCGCCCTGAACCTTTGCGGAGAAATTTGTTACAATGAATACAAGGGGACTCCCTGCGCCAGATCCCATCCCTAGTAAAAAATTGACCAGGTGGGGAGCGGAAGCGAATAGTTCCGAGAGGATAGGCATTTGTCAGAGTTTCCCGCTTCCTTTAGTTTTAGGGGGAAAAGCAATGAAATCTGCCACATTATTATCGCCTGATCGACCGCTGCCAGAATTTCTCCGGTCAGCTATCCAAGACCGCTTTCCGGGGAAAGCGATCGATGATCTCAGCATCCGCTACTATGAAAGCGTCGAGGATGTGGGGTGCGAGTATTTTAACGATCGGGTATTGCCAGCCTGTAGCGATGAGCCTATTGTCCGCTATCTCGGCCCATTTATATCCTACGTCCGTCTAGGAGAAGCCCTGGTTTTGGATCGGCAAGATGGCCTTGTGGTTTACGAAACCGATCGAGATGTTCCCTGCACGGAAACCGGACCTTTCTGGTTGGTGACTCCTAAATCGCTCTGAAAAAGCAAACCCTAGTTAAGACTCGATGGGTGGAGTCGCCAAGCGACAAAACCCGTCGCATCTTTATAAGGCTTGCGATCGCAACCAAGCCACGGGTAAATAGAGCATTTTCTTGGCTAAAGGCACGAAGGCACGACGGGCGAAGACATCATAATTATTTGCTTCAATTACGTCTAAAATGCCTTGATAAAGCAGTAAAGCCGCCCAAACCGGCCAACGGGAATCGGGATTAAGGGCGCGAATCCCCCTTTCGGCGGAATCGTAGTAATAACGGGCTCGCTCAATTTGGAAGCGCATTAACCCCTTCCAACGGTCATCATTAACCCCTTTGAGTAAATCATCTTCGCTGTAGTTAAAACGCTCTAAATCCTCTAAAGGTAGATAAATCCGCCCACGATGGACATCTTCCCCCACATCCCGCAAAATATTGGTTAATTGATTGGCAATACCGAGATCGATCGCTTCTTCTTGGGGAATATAAACGCTTTGATTGCGTCGCCAAGGGGCTGAGCGATCGCCATCCTCCAATCCTAAGACCGCGCTGGACATTAACCCCACCGTTCCCGCCACCCGATAGCAGTACAGTTTTAGTTCATCAAAGGTTTGATAACGACTGCGATAGAGATCCATCTGTTGCCCGGCGATCATATCCCGAAAGGGTTGGATATCCATGGGGAACTTTTCTAGAGTATCCACGAGAGCGACATCGGCATCCTCAAGGGCAACCCCAGAAAAGACAGTTTCTAGCTGTTTTTCCCATAAATCGAGGGTTTCAGGGGTAGTTAACCGGGCTTGGGGACCATCGACCAGTTCATCGGTACGACGACACCAGACATAAATTGCCCAGATCGCTTGACGTTTTGCTTTCGGCATCAGGAGAGTACCGAGATAAAACGTTTTGGAATACTTCTCTGTAATCCGGCGACAGAGTTCGTAGGACTCCGCAAGGGAGACGAGGGGTTTGGTGGGGTGGGTCGGTTTTGGCAATTGGAGCATTCTGCTGGGGCGGAATGATTGACTTAGATTAACGGCGAACTGTGGCTAATGATATAGCATTGTCTCACTCAAGGCCATTTTCGTCATTAGTCCCTAGCCAGAGAATTAACGAGCGCTGGACACTGGTGTGGATTGGGTTTTATTCGGGTTTAGGGGTGCTGCGGGGTGATCTTTGCTGATCACTGCTGCCGCTAATTTCCCCGATAAAACCGCTCCTTCCATGCTTCCTAAATATTTTTGCATGGTATAGTCACCGGCGAGATAAAAATTCTCGATCGGAGTTTTCTGAGAAGGTCGATAAGCTTGTCGGCCAGGGGTGGCTTTATAAACTGATCGAGGAGTTTTCACCAGATGATATTTTAACAATTGACTGGGATTATCGCCAGTAAAATGTTGGGGAAAGAGTTTTTCTAGTTCTTTCATCGTGGCGGAGATAATTTCTTGATCGGATTTAGTAATCCAATCGTGAGCGGGAGCGAGAACTAATTCTAACATCGAGCGATCGGGGTTGGCGTATTCTTTACAGGTGTTGCTCATGTCAGCATAAACACTGAGTAAAGGTGAACGGGAGAATAATAAATGATCGATGTCGGTTAGTTTGCGATCAAACCAGAGGTGTAAATTAATGACGGGAACCCCTTCTAATCCTTCTAATTTTTGAAAGAATTTATCTTCTTGCCAAGGTTTAGGCAGTAAAACTTTTAAAGGATCTACAGGCATCGCCGAAACATAAAGATCGGCTTGAAAAAGATAATCTTCCCCACCATCTAAACCGCGCATTAAGAAGGCTTTAACTGTACCATCTTCATTTAAGAGAATCTCCTTTAAAGGAGCATTTAAGCGCACTTCGCCACCTCTAGCGGTGATGTAATCAACTAAAGGTTGGCAGAGTCTTTCCGTGGGTGAACCATCGAGAAAGGCCATTTTTGAGCCGTTTTTCTCCTGTAAAAATCGGTTTAATGCCGTTAGTAGAATCGTGGCGGAAATTTCGTTAGGATCGATAAAGTTTAGGGCTTTCGACATAGCGATAAACACTTCTTTTTCTACCCTAGGAGGGATGTTTTGTTTCTCTAGCCATTCTGACCAAGAATATTTATCCATCTCCTCAACGTAACTTTGTCCTTTAACAATGGCAGGGAGTAAACCGAGTCCAAATTTAATTTTTTCCTCCCAAGTTAACATATCATTATTGCGAAGAATGGCAACAATACCGTTAATTGGGGCGGGAATATCAGGGAAGTCAAACCGCGAATAGGTCCCTGGTTTTTCCGGCTGATTGAAGATCATCGAGTGTTCTTTCCACTGTAAACGATCTTCTATGCCTAATTCTTGGAATAATTGCAGCATATTGGGATAAGCGCCAAAGAAGATATGTAAACCGGTTTCGTACCAGTCACCATCGGCATCTTTCCAAGCGGCAATTTTTCCCCCTAATACATCGCGACGTTCCAGTACGATGGGCGTATGTCCCGCATCGACAAGGTATTTCGCACAAGATAATCCGGCTAGTCCCGCACCAGCGATCGCAACTCGCATCGTTTCCTATCTACTCTCTAATGTCTTGTCTTTATCACATTCGCCATTATACTTCACATTTCGTTACATTTTTTTTCAGATTATCGAGAAGGCAGGGGGCAGGAGGCGGCTTTGTTCTCCCCACACCCCACTTCCTTGATAACTGCTGACTGCTTACTGGTTACTGATAACTGATAACTGGTCACTGATAACTGATAACTGATATTGTGATATGTAATTAGCTTAATTCGCTTACCTTTTTAGTTCACGCGTACACCCTCTTCAATCGCTCGCTATGACTTTTCCCACTACGTCCCCCCAAGTCTCGGAGATAGAGAATAATCGTGCTTGGCACAATTTAACTGGCGAACAAACCCTAGAAATACTGAGAACCAATGGGGAAACCGGCTTAAACGAGGCGGAAATTGTTAAAAGAAAAGATATTTTCGGTTTAAATGAACTAAAAGAAACGGGAGGACGCAGCCCGTTAATGATTCTCTGGGAACAGTTTACTAACATTATGTTAGTGATGCTGATTGCCGTGGCGGTGGTTTCGGCGGTTTTGGACCTGAAAAAAGCGGAATTTCCCAAAGATGCGATCGCTATTTTTACGATTGTTATTTTAAACGGTATTTTAGGATATTTACAGGAAAGTCGGGCAGAAAAGGCTTTAGCCGCCCTTAAGCAGTTATCCTCGCCGAAAGTCCGGGTTATTCGTAATGGTAGCACCTTTGAAGTAACGGCTAAGGAACTTGTACCCGGGGATATCATGTTACTGGAAGCGGGGGTACAAATTGCCGCCGATGGCAGATTATTAGAAGCACAAAACCTGCAAATTCGCGAAGCTGCCCTCACGGGGGAAGCGGAATCGGTGAATAAACAAGCACAGAAGGTTTTACCGGAAGATGCCTCTTTAGGCGATCGCATTAACCTCGTCTATCAGGGTACAGAAGTAGTACAAGGACGGGGGAAAGTGGCGATTACCAAGACGGGAATGGATACGGAAATCGGGAAAATCGCCGCTTTGTTGCAAGGAGTAGAAAGTGAACCAACTCCCCTACAGCAGCGAATGTCGCAGTTAGGTAACGTTTTAGTGAGTAGTTCCCTAGCTTTAGTGGCTGTAGTCGTGCTTGGCGGTGTAATTCGCTTTGGTTGGCAGTTTTTTGAAACATTCCTCGAAACTTCCCTCAGTATGGCTGTGGCCGTTGTCCCCGAAGGTTTACCAGCAGTGGTGACGGTGACTTTGGCAATTGGAACCCAAAGAATGGTGAGAAGACAAGCTTTAATCCGTAAATTGCCGGCAGTGGAAACCTTAGGCTCGGTAACGACGATTTGCTCCGATAAAACCGGAACTTTAACTCAAAATAAAATGGTGGTGCAGAAAGTTAATACTTCCCACCATGTCATTACTGTCACAGGGGAAGGTTACGCGCCCATCGGTGAGTTTAATGGTGTTAGTGAAAGTGATCCCGAACTACAGGCAATTTTAACGGCTTGTGTGCTGTGTAATGATGCACTTTTGCAAAATAAAGCGCAAGAATGGTCAATTTTAGGCGATCCCACCGAAGGAGCTTTACTGACGTTAGCGGGGAAAGGAGGACTATATCGGGAAGCATTGGCACCAAAAAGCCCTCGTTTAGGCGAATTTCCCTTTTCTTCCGAACGAAAGAGAATGTCAGTAATCTGTGAGAATGCTCAGTTAGGTTTGGGGGATTCTGCCTATTTAATGTTTACCAAAGGCTCGCCGGAATTAATTCTCGAACGTTGTTCTCTAATCCAAGTTGGGGCGGAAAGTCAACCCTTAACAGATGAACAAAGAAGCCGTATTTTGGCACAAAATGACGAAATGGCGAGTAATGGCCTACGAGTCTTAGGTTTTTCCTATAAACCGATGACAGAAGTGCCAGAAGCGGAAAGAGAAGATAGTGAGGAACAATCCCTGGTTTGGTTGGGATTGGTGGGAATGCTCGATGCACCCCGCAAAGAAGTTAAAGAAGCGGTTGCTCTCTGTCGTCAAGCGGGAATTCGTCCGATTATGATTACCGGAGATCACCAATTAACGGCCAAGGCGATCGCATTTGAATTAGGCATTGCTGCCCCCGGAGAGCGAGTAATCACGGGTAAAGAATTAGAAAAAATGTCTCAGAATGATCTAGAGGCAGAGGTAGATGGTGTGAGCGTCTATGCTCGCGTTTCTCCCGAACACAAGCTTAGAATCGTCCAAGCTTTGCAAAAACGGGGCAAATTCGTCGCCATGACGGGGGATGGAGTCAATGATGCTCCGGCACTAAAACAAGCGGATATCGGCATCGCCATGGGGATTACGGGAACCGATGTCAGCAAAGAAGCCAGCGATATGATTTTGCTGGATGATAATTTTGCCACCATCGTCGCTGCCACCGAAGAGGGGCGCGTGGTTTACAGTAACATTCGGCGCTTTATTAAATACATTCTCGGCAGTAATATTGGCGAGGTTTTAACCATTGCAGCGGCTCCGCTGCTCGGTTTAGGCGGTGTACCCCTTTCTCCCTTGCAAATCCTCTGGATGAACCTTGTTACTGACGGTTTACCGGCGCTGGCTCTGGCAATGGAACCCGCCGAACCTAATGTGATGAAACGTCCACCTTTTAGCCCCCGGGAAAGCATTTTCGCTCGCGGGTTGGGTTGGTATATGATTCGCATCGGCATCGTCTTTGCCATTCTCACCATTATTATGATGTACTGGGCTTACCAATATACTCAGGCAACCCCCGAAATCGGAGATCCCGGACGCTGGAAAACCATGGTATTTACTACCCTCTGTTTAGCACAAATGGGTCACGCTTTAGCGGTGCGTTCCCATACCCAGTTAGCTCTACAAATGAATCCCTTCTCTAATCCTTACATTATTGCCGCCGTGGGCTTGACAACCATCTTACAATTGTTGTTAATTTATGCTCCTCCTCTACAAAGCTTCTTCGGTACTCAATGGATTAGTGGCACGGAATTATTAATCTGTTTTGGATTTAGTGCCTTAATGTTTGTTTGGATCGAGTTGGAGAAGTTATTTATTCGCTGGTTCATGACGAAAAAATAAATCAATGCCAACACCAATTATTCTGACTTTAACGGTTTTAGTCGTTGCTTTAGTCGCTTTTGTGGCGGAATGGCTACCGGTAGATTTAACCGCTTTATCCGTGGCGATTGTCCTGATTCTTTTGGGTTTAGTTACTCCCGAAGAAGGTATCGCCGGCTTTAGTAATTCTGCCACGGTGACAGTGATGGCGATGTTTGTGCTTAGTGCCGGAATTACCCGCACGGGAGTGATTCAAGTAATCCGCGATCGCTTGTTGGTTTGGGGGGGCAAAAGTCCCCACCAACAGGTATTTGTCCTAGGGGCATTGGTGGGGCCGATTAGTGCTTTTATTAATAACACGGCAGTGGTGGCGATCTTTTTACCTATCGTTGAAGATTGGTGTAAAAAACAAAAAATTTCCCCTTCTAAGTTATTAATTCCCCTTTCCTACGCCACGGTTTTAGCGGGGATGATTACCGTGGTGGGGACTTCTACTAACATTCTCGCTAGTGGTATTTCTGCCAAGCTGGGTTATGGGGAATTTAGCTTATTTCAATTCACTGCTTTAGGATTAGTAACTTTTTTAGCAGGGTTGATTTATTTAACAATTTTTGCCCCGAAATTATTACCTGATCGCAAATCTTCCACGGGGGAATTTTTAGACGATGATTACGGTTCTAAAGTATATCTGAGTGAGGTAATTATTAGCCCTCGTTCTAATCTTATCGGTCAAACTTTATCTCAAAGTGGACTACAAAGAAAGTTTGATTTTGATGTGTTGGAATTAATCAGAAATAAGGTACATTTACCCCAACCTTTAGCCGATAAAGTTCTCAATGCTGGCGATATTTTAATCGTTCACAGTAGTCGGGAAGAACTATTAAAAATTAAGGATGAACGGGGTTTAGAAATCTTTGCTGATATCAAATTTCAACAAGAAGATATTGAATCGGCAATTACTACAGGTGAGGAAAAATTAGCTGAGGTTTTGATTCTCTCTAATTCCCGTTTAATTGGGACAACTTTAAAAGATTTGAAATTCCGTCAGCGTTATAATGCAACAGTTCTAGCGATTCGGCGTGGTTCGGAATTACTACAAGGAAGATTAGGAAAAATTCCTTTAAAGTTTGGCGATTTGCTCTTAGTTCAGGGACCTAAACAGAGTTTTATTGGTTTACAAACCACGCGAGAATTATTAGTCTTAGAAGAGAAAGAGATCGAATCATTGCGAAAGGATAAAGGCATTATTGCTTTAATGATTACTTTGTTGGTGATTATTATTGCTGCTTTTGATATTCAACCGATTCTCGTCACCAGTTTAGTTGGAGTGGTTGTAATGGTAATTACTGGCTGTCTAAAACCAGGGGAAGTCTATGGTTCCATTCGTTGGGATATTATCTTTTTATTAGCGGGTTTAATTCCCCTGGGTACTGCCATGGATAACTCAGGAACGACTAAATGGTTAGCAGATAATTTAGTAGCTATCGGCGGACATCTTTCGGGGTTTTGGATCTTAGTTTTCTTCTATCTAATTACCTCATTTTTAACTGAAATTCTCTCTAATAATGCTGCCGTCGTGTTAATGATTCCCGTCGCCGTGGAAGTGGCGAAAACTTTGGGTTTAAATCCTTTGGCTTTTATGTATGCTGTCACCTTTGCTGCTTCTAATAGTTATCTAACACCGATTGGCTATCAAACTAATACCATGGTTTATGCACCAGGCGGCTATAAATTCCTCGATTTTACCCGTTTGGGTGCGCCCCTAAATTTAATTTTGACGATTTTAACCCCTAGTTTAATTGTCTTGTTTTATGGCTTGAAATAAAGAAAGAGATCGAAGAATATTCGATCTCTAAAAAGAATTTGATCAGTAGTCAAAACTATTTCGATTCAGCGAAGCGTTTACGCAGGGATTCGGTGCGCTTTTTCGCCACGGTATTATTAGGATCAAATTTGAGAGTTTCTTCGTAGGTTTCGAGAGCTTTTTTGGCCATTTGTTTCTTTTCGTAAACATTGCCAAGATTATTGAGAGCGATCGAGTATTGAGGATAAAGTTTAATTGCCTCTTTGTAGTTACGAATCGCTAATTCCAATTGTTCTTGGGCAAAATAGGAAAAACCGATCGCATTATAGATTAGGGCTTGATTTTCTGGTTCGATGCTTTCTTCCTCAGAGATTTTTAAAGCCTTTTGTAGTAAACTCAAAGCTTGAACATAGAGTTTTTTATCCAGATAAAGACTCCCTAATTCATAGTATTCTTTAGCTGTACCTTTTTCTTTTTGCAATTTCTTTTGTAGCTTGTTAAAGGTTCCTTCCACTCGACGGGTTTTAAAGATTTGCACGATGACAAAAATTCCTAAACCAATCACGAAAATTAGCAATCCAGAAACGTAAATAAGCGGCAGGGTATCTTCCATAATTAGCGATCGAGCAATTAATATTTTTATACTTATTCAATCAGATTATAGCAGGATTTAGTCAGTTATCAGTGATCAGTGATCAGTTATCAGTGATCAGATTTGAGTTTTCAGTTCACTGATTACTGTTCATTGCTCACAGCAAAAAACTCCCATCTCCCCACACCCCGCACCCCACACCCCATCACCCTATCTCCCCATTTCCCGAATTCTCAGGGGTAAACCCCAATAGTTCAGCCGTTCTGCTAACCAACCGGTGGATTCTAGCCGCTCGATCGCTTGGTTGACGCGTTCTCGGAGACTTTGGTACTGTAAACCTTTAGGGAGAACGACTCCTAGAGCGATCGCACCCAACTCGATCGGTAATTGACGATAATTGGGGAATTGCTGCACCCAACCAGTTAAAAGGCTATTATCAGCCGCAAAAGCGTCTATTTCCCCGGTTTCCAGTAAATTTAAAGCTTCTTGATAGGAAGCAACCCCGCGCAGGATAGCGTTAGGCAAATTGGAACGCACAAGGGCGATTGTCGTCGATCCGTTGAGTACGGCGATTCTAGAGTTAGCTAAGTCTTCTAAACGATGCAATTGCGGGTTTTTCGTCACAAAACCGCTGCTATCGAGGTAATAAAAGGGGCTAAAATCCACTAAGCGCTGACGTGCAGGAGTAATCGCCACACGAGCGATCGCCAAATCCACCCGATCATCAATAACCACCTGTAAACGTTCTTGATTACTAACGGGTTTGAGAATAATAGCACTGTCAGAACCGAGAATTTCTGACGCTAGACGTTTAGCGATGTCGATTTCCAATCCTTGCAGATTCCCCTGAGAATCAAGGAAAGCGAGGGGAGGGAGATTATTTTTGACAGCGACAATTAATTTTCCCCGGCGTATAATTGTATCGAGATCGGCACTAAAACTTGGGGCTACACCTAAGAGCAAAAAACCAAGAATAAATAACAAATTTTTCATACTGTTTTACCTAAACTAACTCGATTTCTACCTTGATTTTTAGCGGCGAACATGGCATGATCAGCCCGCTCGATCACCGCCTCTAGATTATTATCTTTAGGGCTAAATGTTGCGAAACCGAGATCAAAGCAAAACTACTGCCAAAAAGAAAATCTAGTCTCAAAAATAAATGCAGGTAAAAATAATTGCCCAAATAGCCTAAAATAATTGATATAACCAACAGGGGCAATGATTTGTTACCCAATCTGGGCAGGTGCTTTAATGCCATGGCGAGCTAGTGGTGATAGAAAAAAAGTCATTCATTATAACCATTGTAAAGGTCAATCCGCCTCTAGTTTCTAGAAGTCTGCTTTTTTCGACTAGAATAAAAAAAGCCAGCCAGAATAGCCGCAATTTAAAAAATTTCTCCTCTTAGACTTGACGTGAAAGAGTCCCTCAACCCTACTTCTTTGGATCTCAAAACCATTTTTCCCTTTAAACTCGACGACTTCCAGCAATCGGCGATCGCTGCTCTCGCTGCCGGTAAATCAGTGGTTGTCTGTGCTCCCACCGGTTCCGGCAAAACCTTAATCGGAGAATACGCCATCTATCGCGCCCTAGAAAGGGGCAAACGGGTTTTCTACACCACTCCCCTGAAAGCTCTTTCTAACCAAAAATTCCGGGATTTTCAAGAAAAATTCGGTCGTACCCCCACCGATGGCGATGAGGATTCCCCGCTGCTCTTTGCGGAAGTGGGATTGATTACCGGCGATGTGGTGATTAATCCCTCCGCGTTAATTGTAGTCATGACTACAGAAATTTTTCGCAATATGCTCTATCAAACCCCAATCGGTGAGGTAGGCACTTCCCTAGAAAACGTGGAAACCCTAGTTCTCGATGAATGTCACTATATCAGCGATCGAGGTCGCGGCACCGTTTGGGAAGAATCAATTATCTACTGTCCCCCTAGTATCCAATTAGTCGCCCTCTCCGCCACCATCGGCAACCCCGGGGAACTCACCGACTGGATTAACTGGGTGCGGCAACTGCGTCAACCCAGCGACAATAAACAGACCTCCAGCTGCGAGCTAATTAACTCCGATTTTCGCCCCGTCCCCCTGCGCTTTTATTTCGCCAATAAAGAGGGATTATTCCCGCTGCTCGACCCAAAACAGAGCAAAGTTAACCCGAAACTACACTCAAAAGTCGGCCACGGCAAACCCCGACGCTTAAAACGAGAAGATTGTCCCACCATCGCCTCGATTGTCACCACGCTGCGGGACAAGGATATGCTCCCAGCTATTTACGTCATTTTCAGCCGCAAAGGTTGCGATCAGGCGATTAGAGAGCTAAAAAACCTCAATCTCGTTAATCCAGAAGAAGCTAGAGCCATTTACTACCGTTTACTCATTTTCTTCCTGGAAGATAATCCTAATCTGCAAGAACTCGCCCTTTCCTTCTTTGCCGTCGAAAATCCGCCTTTACACCAGAAATTACTGGCTTTTTTCGCTAATAACCCCCAGTCTGAAGATCAACTCCTCAGCCTCTTAACCGCCGACCCCGAGACGAAAAACCAACTGTTTGAATTCCTGGCTAGTGCTTCCCAATTGGTGCGGGCCGACCAAGTGGAACCCCTCACCCGGGGCTGTGGTGTTCACCATGCCGGGATTTTACCCCTCTGGAAAGAATTAGTCGAACAACTCTTTGAAGCTGGTTTAATTAAAGTGGTTTTTGCCACCGCTACCCTCTCGGCCGGGATTAATATGCCCGCTCGTACCACCGTTATCTCGGCCCTCTCCAAACGCACCGATGATGGCCACAGTATGCTGACTCCCTCGGAATTTGTCCAGATTGCTGGCCGGGCCGGTCGCCGGGGAATGGACGCGGTGGGCCATGTGGTGACAGTACAAACGCCCTTTGAAGGAGCAAAAGAAGCGGCTTTTCTAGCCATCGCTCAACCAGAACCCCTGCAAAGCTGTTTTGCGCCCAGTTACGGCATGGTCTTAAATCTCCTGCAAAAACACAGTCTAGAGGAGACCAAAGACCTCTTAGAGCGCAGTTTCGCCGAATATCTCGCTCGTTTGAAGTTAAGCCCCGAACGACAACAGATTACCGCCTTAACCACCGAATTAGCTAAGTTGGATATGGAATTAGCTGGTATCGAGCGGGAGCAGGTCTTTAGTTACGAAAAGCTACGGGAAAGACTGCGGGAAGAAGAAAGACTGTATAAAATCCTCGCTAGTCAGGCAGAGGCACAGAAAAGACAGGAAATACATCTAAAATTGCCGAATATTCCCGTCGGAACTATCCTCCATCTCAAGGGCAAACATATTAAGGTCCCCGTCCCCGTCCCCGCTATCTTTGTCAATACCCTGCACGGCGCTGGTCAAGTGCGAACTCTTGTTTGTTTAGGCAGTGATAATCGCTGGTATTTAGCCGCCTATGCCGATATTAGCGAGATAGATCGAGGTTTTCTCACTCCTGCGGCATTAGGCGAACTGATACCCCCTTCCCTAGAAGCTGTTTCCCTAGGGGGTTGGCGCAAGGGTGAGGAAAATACTCAGGCGATCGCCGATTTAATCCCCCAACAAGTGCAGGGCATCCCACCAGTGGCGGAACTGGCAACACAATCACAAAAAATTGAAATTGTCAATAGTCAAATTGCCGCTCATCCCCTGCAAAAACGCAAAAATCCAGGGCGATTGATGAAATTATACTACGATCGAGAGATTGCTCGCGATAAGTTACACAAGACCCAGATTAAATACCAAAAACAACAATCGCGTAAATCCTACTACTGGGAAGAATTTCTGAATCTAATCGAGATTTTGCGAGAATTCCAAGCTTTAGAGGGTTATTTGCCCACTCCCCTCGGAGAAGCGGCGGCCACTATTCGCGGGGAAAATGAACTCTGGTTAGGATTAGCGATGATGTCCGGAGATTTGGACAGATTGACGCCTAGCCAACTAGCCGCCGCCATCAGCGCTATGATTACGGAACCCCCTCGCCCCGATACTTGGTGCAATTACCCGCCTGTGCCAGAAGTTATCGATATTTTGCGACAAGGAGAGGGAAATTCCCCCGGTTTGCGAGAAGTTCGCCGTTTACTCTATCAAGCTCAATCTCGCTACGATATCACTATTCCTGTCTGGTTAGAAACCCAACTGATGGGAATTGCCTCCCGTTGGGCCCAAGGGACATCCTGGCCAGAATTGTGCGAAAATACCAGTCTCGATGAGGGAGATCTAGTGCGATTATTACGGCGCACCGTCGATGTTCTCTGGCAAATTCCCCAAATTCCCCGGGTTTCCCAAGTCCTTAAAGATAATGCCCGTCTCGCCGTCACAGCCATGAAGCGCTTTCCTTTGTAATATTGATCGCTCTTTTAAACAATGGGAGATGGTAGGGAAAGTAACTGTTGGTGGATCTGCTCGATTAGGGCTAAAATTTGCTGATAATTGTGGTGCAATCCCTGATGATAGAGGTGATTTGCTCCTTGATTTAAATCCGCTAAAGCTGATTGATAATAACCCAATTGATGCCGCAGTAATCCCCTTCTAATATAAGCATCGGCATAAAAAGGATCAATGGCAATCGCTCGATTTAAATGGGCTATTGATCGGTCGTATTCACCTAATTGGTGAGCGGTACAAGCTAGATTATAGTAGGCTGAGGCGTTATTTTTATTTAACCGGAGAGCTTGATTAAAATCCGCTTTGGCTGAGGTAAAATTGTGGAGGGCTAAATGAGATAAACCTCGATCATTATAAATAGTGGCTAAAGTGTCGGGTTGCCAGTTAGTAATTTGACGCAAGGATTGATTAAAATCGGCTAGGGCAAGGGGATAATTTTTCATGGCCGACTGAACTAAACCCCGATTATAGTAGGCTTGATAATAGGTGGGTTTTAGCCGGATAGTCTGGTTATAATCGGTCAGCGCCTGTGGATAATCTCCCAAACGATAAAAAGCTAAACCCCGATGGAAATAGGCTAGATAATTATCGGATTGCTGTTGTAAAGAGCGGGTGCAGTCTTGCCAAGCGTGGAGATAATCCTGCAAATAAATCTGAGTTAAACAGCGATTACTGTAGGCTAGGGCCAAGTTATTTTCCCGTTCGATCGACTGATTGAAATCCTCCAAAGCTTGCTGATAATTACCCGCCTCTAGTTGTTCAATTCCCGATCGCAACCAGTAGGATAAATGTACTGATTGAGCTGCTTTTCCCTGCCGAGGCCATCCCCCCAGCACAAGCGAGCAGAGCAGTGCAACCATAACCAATCCACCGAGGCGAGGAAGAAAATTTTTCAAAACCGTTGACATAGGAGTATCTTTGTGCATATACTCCCAATTCTGAGGAAACTTTCTCGATCGATCAACAGACAGCCTGTCAAATACAGTTATCAGTGATCAGTGATCAGTTATCAGTTATCAGATGTGAGTTTTCAGTTCACTGATTACTGTTCACTGTTCACTGAAAATACACCCCACACCCCACAGTCTAGAACCGGTCTATGTCTCTAGAGGTCGGGGCTGCGATAAGCTAATAAAGGAAAGATTGTCACCGAGCAATTATGGTGGCGTTACTCGCTAACGCAGTTGACACCCGATAACCGATAAATGATACAGGAGTTATCTATGGAAACTATTTTTATCCCCCACCTCCTCAAATCTCCTGATCGACAAAGAGTGATCATCATCGATAATTTTATCCCCGGTCTAGAAACCTTGACACCGGTGCGGGGGACCTTGCTGGTTAGACATGGGGGGAATTTTTTGGAAGTATCGGTGAAAGCAGAAACCATCGTCACCTTAACCTGCGATCGCTGTTTACAACAATATAATCATCGTCTGCAATTAAACACTTCCGAATTAATCTGGCTAGACAAAAATAAAGACTACGATAGCTCCTATCCTCTAGAGCGAGAAATAGCCTACGAAGACCTCTCGGAAACCCTCGATCCTAACGGGGATTTTGACCCGCAAATGTGGTTATACGAGCAGTTATGTCTAACTTTACCTCCCCGTCAACTCTGCGGAGCTAATTGTCAACCCCCCGATTTTCTCCTTCCGGAAAAGACTGCCATCGATGGTCGTTGGGCCTCCCTAGAATCCTTGAAAAGTCAGTTATCTCAATCGCAAAATTGAGCTTTGATGCTGATTTTTTTTCGGGTTTCGATCCCAGAGAAAAGCGATCAAAACCCGATTTTTTACTGGCCCCAAATCTTTTTCAGGACAGTTTCGGGGGTAATATCGGCGACTTTTCCCGTATTAGCCTCAATATATCGATGTAGCTCTCCCCCACTCGGTAAAACTCTCTTAGACAACGAAGGAACCAGCAGAGAGAGGGTATAGGTTCCCACGGCCACGGCTAACTGTAAAGGGACACTTTCGGTAGCTAATAATAAATTAGCACCGGCGATCATAGCCGCCATTTTACCGATATCGCCCGTTCTCGACACTTTTAAGTTATTATCCATGGCTTTGAGGGCTAAAACCCAAGCTTCATCCAATTCTCCCTGGATCGCGACAATTGGTAAATCCGGTTGTTGATGGCGAATGCCTTGGATAATTTCTAGCCAACTCTTCAGGGGATAAAGCGTTTCCAGTCCTTGGCTGATGCTCAGATCGCTACCGCCGGCGTAGAGGAGAATATAGCCGCTATCCTTGATATTGAGGCGTTGCTGCTCCATTTCGGCCCAATCGATATCATCGCGATTCAAGGTTAGTTTTAAAGGTGGACAGGGTGCGGCAATCTTTAACCCTTTGACCAGTGCGTGATAATTATCCGCTAGATAGCCTTCCGTTGGCTGGGGTACTTGTTGCGATAAGAACCAGCTGCCATTATTTTCATAGCCTATACGGTTAGGAACACCATTTAACCAGAGTAAAAGATTGATAGCAGGACGATTGGTGAGACTAATGGCGATTTCGTACTCCCGGTCCCGAATTACTCCCAAAATATTTAAATAATCCGCTAATCCGTACTGATCTCGATAGTCAAATAAAAGCACTTCCCTAACCTGGGGACAGAGACGATAGGCAGCCTTTGCCCTAGGTTCGACCAAAACATCGATAGTACCTTGGGGGTAAGTTTGCCGGAGAGTTTCTAGAGTGGGAAAAAACAGCAGTTGATTGCTAATTCCTCCCGGTACAAGGGTTAATATTCGCATTTTATCTGGATATACCTGAATCGATCAGCTTAATTTTAGCAGTGTCCCTCGTTATTCACTAAATCTGGGCAGCGATGTTTTTTCTCAACAGAATGCGATCGCAGATTCTCTTAACTATTACCCGAAGGATTAGAACCGTACATAGCATTTAAAACCAAAGCGGGGTCAACGTATTGATTGCCGTACATCAGTCCCCAGTGCAGGTGTGGTCCGGTGGTGCGTCCTGTCATTCCCACTCTAGCCATGCGGGCCCCTGCCGGTATATCCTGACCGAGAGTAAGGACGATTCCCCCTGACCTATCAATCAAAAAAGTACCACGGCTATCGGATTGAACCGAACCCATGAGATGACAATAAATATGCGTCCATTGACCGGATTGCATCTTAATCATGGTGCCACAGCCTGTATGATCGGATAATTCGACGATTCTGCCGGTCCACCAATTGCGAATATAACTGCCCAAGGGTGCGGCCAGATCTAACCCGGCATGAAATTGTTGACTGCCATCCATGGGAGAGAAACGATAACCGAAACCGGAGGTGTAGGTTTGAAAGTTTTCCACGGGGAAGGAGGCCCCGGCCCAAGCATTTTGAGCTATGAGGGTGGGATTAGCTTTAACGGGGTGTAAACGGTCAAATCCTAGAGAAATTAACGTGACAAGACAGCTAATCGCTAAAAAACGCAGGAATTTAACAGGCAGATATTTGAGCATGAGACTTACTCCAGACACCACAATTAAATATACCGCTAATTTTACCGGCGGCTTTTAACCGATATTTTAGTTAAGTTTTGAGTTATTATTGAGCATTGGTTAGAGATTGACAACATTTCCCCTCGGGCTGCCGATTCTCCGACTCCCCCACTTAATTTTTACTTTTTACTGACTCGTACCATGTTAGACCTAAAGCAAATTAGAGAAAATCCAGAGGAAGTACAGAAACGCTTAGATAGTCGGGGAGGTAGTTATGATATTGCCCCTATTCTCCAGTTAAATCAACAACAGAAGGCTTTAGAGTTAGAACGCAGCAGTTTACAGGCCCGGGGTAACGAAATCGGTAAACTGGTAGGACAAAAAGTGAAAAGTGGCAGCGATGTCAACAGTCCCGAAATCTTGGCAATGAAAACAGAAGGAAACGAGATTAAAAGTAAACTAGCTCAATTAGAACCGCAGGAAAAAGAGATTAAAGCGGCCATTGACCAAAAAATCTTAGATTTACCCAATTTACCCAGTGAAACCACTCCCATCGGTAAGGATGAACGGGAAAATGTCGAAGTCAGACGCTGGGGAGAAGAATATAAACCCACCAACCCGAATATTTTGCCTCACTGGGAAATTGGGGAAAAATTGGGCATTTTAGACTTTGAACGGGCAGTAAAAATCGCCCAGAGTCGTTTTGTTAATCTTATCGCCCTCGGGGCAGCCCTAGAAAGAGCTTTAATTAATTTTATGCTCGATCGCCATATTGTCGCCGGTTATACAGAAGTTTTACCGCCAATTCTGATCAATAGTGACTCCCTGCGCGGGACGGGACAACTGCCAAAATTCGCGGAAGAAAGCTTTAAATGTCGAGATGATGAGCTTTGGTTAGCACCAACAGCAGAAGTACCCGTTACTAATCTCTATCGCGATGAAATCCTCTCATCGGAGCAATTACCGATCAAACACTGTGCCTATACTCCCTGTTTTCGTCGGGAAGCGGGCAGCTATGGCAAGGATACGAGGGGCTTGATCCGTTTGCATCAATTTAATAAGGTGGAAATGGTCAAAATCGTCCATCCTGACGCTTCTGCTCAGGAACATGAAAGTTTAGTCGCTAATGCAGAGGCAATCCTGCAAGCTTTACAGTTGCCCTATCGGGTGATTGAATTGTGTAGCGGTGACTTGGGTTTTTCGGCGGCCAAATGTTATGACTTAGAAGTGTGGCTACCTTCGGCTAATACCTATCGGGAAATTTCCAGTTGTTCTAATTTTAGAGACTTCCAGGCACGACGGGCAAATATTCGCTTTAAAGAAAAAGGGCAAAAAGGCACTAATTTTGTCCACACCCTCAACGGTTCGGGATTGGCGATCGGTCGTACTATGGCCGCTGTCCTAGAAAATTATCAACAGGCGGACGGGACAGTAAAAGTGCCGGAAGTGCTGCAACCCTATCTAAAACGGCAAGTTATTTGTTAAATTTTCTAAAAATGCTTGACAAAATACTTGTATAGTGCATTTGAAAAAGTTGCTCTTAACCCCACTCTAGAATTGCCTGTTTTAAGGCTCCTTCGGGCAAATTGGCGGGATCAAAAGACTCACCCGCTTCTATTCTGGCTAAAGCTTCAAAAAAAGCCCTGACACCACTGGCTGGTCCCGATGGGTGATCCATAATTCCGGTTCCCGCATTGAGGATAACATTACGTCCGTAATCCCCAAGGACCTGGGGAACAATACCGGGACGAATACCGGCCGAGGGAACCGGAAAAACGTTTCTATCGCGCAAAATATCGCGAATTTTGCCCTCCTCCTGGGGATCGAAGGGTAAACTACCGTAAGCGGCGGGATATAGCACCGCATCGGCTCCTGCGTGGGCCATCATCGTCCCCAAAACCACAGAATAGGCTAATCCCGTATCGCTACCGGCACACATCGCTCCAGCAAAGGCAGGATGGGCGAAAATGGGAACATCGATCGCCGGATCACTGGCTAAAGCTTCTAAAACGGAAAAACCGTAGGTAAGAACGTTTAATAACAGGGCATTAGCGCCATGTTTCACCAATAAACGGGCTTTTCTCTGCAATTCGTCCGCTTTTCCGGTGACATTAACCGCATAGAGAACATTTCTACCGGTTTGCTGCCGCACTTCCTCCAAAACCCGACGACAACAATCTAGGCGCTCGTGGGTGGGAGCTACGGGAAGATCCGCCATGATTTCATCATCTTTAATCACGTCTAAGCCAGCGAAAGCCACTTCTCGCAGGATATCGGCGTGATCTTGGGCCGATAGTCCTAAAGCGGGTTTAAAAATTGCCATAACTAGAGGTCGATCATAAACCCCCAAACGTTGCCTAATTCCTGTGATTCCTAACTTGGCTTTTGTGCCGTAGCTTTCGGGTAGGTACACCCCCACCACTTTTCCTGCTCCAGCCATGGAATATTTGCCGAAAATCATGGTTAAAAGACTGGCGATGTCATTTTCAACGTTTATCTGGGGAAAACGCACCCTAGCCACCTTATAACCGTCTGCTTCCTCCCTGATCTCCACCACTTCCGCTAGGTGTTGTTGCAGCTGCTTTTGACGATGACTGTGGCGCTCGCTCCAAGTGCCGGCGGTTTGACCGATAGCGATCGTTTTTGCCTGTTTTTCGGCATTAATAGCGGGAGGAAAGCGATAATCGACAATTATAGTCATAAAAGGTAAAAAAAGGGAGTGGGAATTATAAATTATAAATTATGAATTGGGGAAGAGGGGAGCTTTTTTTCAGTGTTGCCAAAGGCACGGCGTAGCCGTCCAGTAAACAGTGAACAGTAATCAGTGAAATGAAAACTCACATCTGATAACTGATAACCGATAACTGATAACTGATAACTGATAATGGCTTCGATCGGTTTTCTCAGCTATTGACAAGGGTTCCCCTAAAAGCCTACAAGTATTTTGGATAGGTATGGCCATTGAGGAACCGACCAAAATATGAAAATAAAGACAAGATTACGGGAATGGGGCAAATTTTTCTTAAAAAGCGGTGCTAGTATTGCCTTGGCACTACTTTTAATCTTAAGTCTGTTCACGGTTAAGGGGACTACTCCTGCTTTAGCTGTGCTTGCTCAGGGTGACGCGGTAACGGATCCCACTGCTATTTTACGCAATGCCTTACCCATAGATAATAAACCAATTCGTCAAGTGCAACAATCGATCGAAGATATTGCCAAACATCTGCGGGCCAAGCGTTGGAGTCCGATTAAAAAAGATGTCAAGGATGCCAATTATGCCCTTTCTACCAAAAGCAAGGCTATCTTAGATAGTGTTCCCGAAGCAAGTAAAAGCCAAGGGGAGGAATTAATCGAAAAACTGAAAACGGGAGTGGCAGCCCTCGATACGGCCGTAGAAGCAAAGGATAAAGAGGCAGTTTGGTCAACCAGACGAGAATTGCTCAATAATATCACCGCTTTAGAAGAATTAATGGTGGTGGGTTTTCCCTTTAACGTTCCCCCGGAATACGCTAACTTGCCGCAATTGCGAGGACGTGCCACCGTAGAGATGCAGACCACCAAAGGAGATTTAACCATCGTTGTGGATGGTTACAGCGCTCCGATTAATGGGGGTAACTTTCTGGATTTAGTCCAACGGGGTTTTTATGACGGTTTACCCTTCATTCGCAGCGAAGATAATTTCGTTGTCCAAACCGGGGATCCCGTCGGTGCAGAAGAGGGATTTATTGACCCGAAAACTAAGCAATATCGCTCTATTCCCTTAGAAATTTTGATTAAAGGGGAAGAAGAGCCAGTTTATGGCAATACTCTCGAAGAATTAGGGATTTACTTACCCAGTCTCGCCTTGCCTTTTAACGCTTTTGGTGCATTGGCCCTAGCGCGTCCGGATACCAATCCTAACGGAGGTTCCTCGCAATTCTTTTTCTTTAAATTCGATAATGAATTAACTCCTCCGGGGTTTAATCTCATGGATGGTCGTTATTCGGTTTTCGGCTATTTAGTCGAGGGAAAAGAGGTGTTAGAAGAACTTACCGATAAGGACAAGATTATCACCGCTAAAGTGGTTTATGGCTTAAATAATCTCGTCCAACCTAGCTAGGTTGGCGTTTTTAACTAGGTTTTGTCAAGGCAAAAAATTAGTCAACATAGGGGAAGCATCTCAGATTCTGGGCGCTTCCCCCGATACTCCTAGGATCGTTTCATTCTCTCATCGGAATAAATATCTGAAAGTTTTTCAAAACGTCGTGCTTTGTAGGTTGATTCATAAATCAACCTAACTATGAATCAACCCTTGATAAGGGGGGTACCTGACAACTTTTAACACCTACCTACTTAAGATTATTAATTCCGCAATCTATCGCCCTGATTATTATTGCTTTGATAGGGGCAAAAGTTATTTAATTAACATCAGTTTTATCTAAGTTCCCCTTTCCCTTAATCCTCGTTCATATCCCCAATCAGCAACGCCTAGGGAGAGTTTGCCGATAGCCAAGGGCTAAGAGATGACAGAGTTGGTGATATAGTAACTAAAGATCACATTTAAATCTAACCTTGCCATAGATGCACAAATCTCGAATCTGGCAACCCCAAAAATCTCCCGTCTCTAACATCAGTTTTAGCGATGAAATGAGGTAAGAATTTTGACCAAAATACTTAGCGATCGCATTGCCGTTTATCTGCTCATCGGTGGACTCCTGTTTAGAATCATCATCGCCCTGGGGCTTTATCCGGGGTACGATGAGGCCTATTATTACGTTTACAGCCATAATCTGGATTGGAGTTATTTCGATCATCCGCCAATAGTAGCGATTTCCACGGGTTTTGGGACTTGGATCACGGGATTAGTCAATCAATTTACCATTCGCTTCGGGACTCTCCTTTTCTATACTGGCAGCCTCTGCTTGCTATATCTGACAGCTTTAAAATTGTTCAGTCTGCCAGTCGCCAGAATGACTTTAGCGATCGCCACTCTCATCCCCATCTATGGGATTGTCTTCGGGATTCTTTCGCAGCCAGATAGTCCTTTAATCTTTTTTTGGTCATTAACAGTCTATTTAGCTGCCCAAGAATTCTGGCCAATTCGGGAAAAAAACTATCATCCTAGCTATCGTCTCGCTTATATTGGACTTGCCGTAGGATTGGCGGTTTTAAGTAAATATCACGGCTTTATTTTGGGCTTTGGTTTAGTTTTATTTTGTCTGACCACTCCCCGCTATTGGCCTGTATTTAGATCCCCTTGGTTGGGATTAGGATTTATTCTTTTTTTGATAACTTTATTGCCGATTATCTACTGGAATATTAACCATGATTGGATTTCCTTTCGCTTTCATTTAGAAGACCGTTTTTCTGGAGAACCCAAAACCTTTAATATTCTCGGTATTCTCTCGGTTATTGGCATTAGTATCGCCACGATGTTTCCTCCTTTTGGTCTGCCGATGTGGTGGGTGACATTTAAAAGCTTTGCTGAACAAATTCCTAACTTTCTCTCGAAAAAAAGATTTTTTCAGCGAGATGAAGAATCAATCAAAAAATGGTTAATTCTCTCGGTTTCTCTGCCTTTAATCCTGGGAATGCTTTATGTGGGTGCTTCCCACTATCTCGCCCCTAGTTGGATTTTACCCGGGTTCTGGTCCTGCACAATTTTATTAGGAGAAAAGGCCAATACTTGGCAGCAATCTTCTCGAATCTGGGTAAAAAGATGGTTATGGGGATCGGGAATTTTTATCGTTACTGTTTTATCTATAGCAATGCTTCACGTTACTTTTGGCACTTTCCAAAAACCTAGTCAATACGCAATTTTTGGGGGAATTATTGCCCCAGAACAGGACCCTTCTCGGGAAATTGTCGATATCGATCAACTGCGCCAAGGCTTTGCTAATTCGCCCGAATTATTAGCCCTCTTAAAAGATTCTAGCTTCGTTTTTACCCATAATTTTTATGTGACAGCATGGCTAGATATGGCTCTTTATCCCCTAGTTCCTATTCCCGTCACCTGTTTTAACAACGATCAAAGGGGTTATCAAATTTGGTTTAATCCTCAAGAATGGATCGGTAAAAATGGTTTATTAATTACTACAAATAGTTCTCTAGAAAGACCAGAAATAATCGATCGCTACCGTCCCTATTTCCAAGATATAACTAAAGTAGCTGTCATTCCGATCAAGCGAGGTGGTGTCGCCATCGAACAATTTCATGTTTACCAAGCTAAAGGACTAATTAAAACTTATCCTTAAAGCAGTTATCAGTTATTGGCGGATAGGGGATAGATAAAATAGTTCATAGATACTGATAATTTCTATCTCCTGAATTTTGTAAACTTTTTTACTTTTTACTTGGTAAATAATGTCCATTCATCGAGTGCGTATTGCTAGAGATAAAGGGGAATTTGTCCAGTCCTTAGTTAATTTTAATCAGGGAATTGGTCCTTTTCAGACCTATGCTGATGTCATCGCTTTTGCGGCGGCTTTAGGGGTAAGATATCAAGAGAGGGTGGCCATAGAAAATGTAGCGAAGGAACCCTCACCTATTAACCTAGAAATTTTTATTTCTCGTGGCTACGATACCCTAATCAAATTATTGGCAGTCAATGAATTGCAAGACACAAAAATTCTTTCTCCCCACGGGGTAGATTCGGAAGCTTTGCGAGTGACAATTTTCGAGGAATATGCCAACGCCGGTTTAGCAAGATTAGAACGAGAATTGCGCGGTGCGGTGGATTATACTGAAAGATTATTGTTAATTATCAGTCAAGAACGTTTTCGAGAAATTACTGCCACAACGGAATTCGATTTAGGCAGATTTTTGTAGTAGAAATCGCCAATTCAAAAATGAAACGCATCAACCTCAAGAGTTGTCAAAGAAAGGCTCATCAGGTACTGTCTGATCATTAACAAAAACAAATCAGACCCAAAAACGAAGCCCTCAACATCTTAACATAGAACAAAGAAACTTGCTCTACCAACTTAGTCAGGAGGGGAATTTATCTCAACGGCAAATGGCCGTCTGGCTCGGATGTCATCAAAGCACGACCAGAGCGAGAATTAAGAAGGAATCAAAGTTCCCTAGGCTGCTATCTACCTGACACAGCAGAAGCTGAAAGCGAGACGCGCACCAAAAATGCCAAACAACCCTTTAAAAATGTCAGCGAGTTAGCCTTAGAGTTGGTCAAAGAAGGATTGAAAGATTATCATAGTCCCGAACAAATAGCAGGTCGTCTGAAAAAAGCTGGTCAAGAATCGCTCAGTCATGAAACCATCTATCCCACATTCCGCACCCTAAGTGTCACAACGTCTCAAAAGAGGAAGGGGCGTGAGTCAAAATACTTATCTAGAGGAGTGAGTTGGCGGCAAGCTGCCGGCAACTAAGCCGAAAATTTCAGGGTTCCCCCAGTAATTCTCAATAAACAGTGCTTATTGAGAATTACTGGGCAATCAGACTTAACATCTAGGGGGAGATGTTCGAGTAGTGCTTAAGTTTTATTACCCCTTGAAGTCAATACCTCTCGTCAAGATAAGAGATAATATTCTTGGCAAGGTTTGGGAAAAAATCTCAAAATGTTGCGCCTCTCATCCGTTAAGTTGCTAATCTTTTGATTGTCTTGAATAGGTCGGAGATGAATCCCTTGAAAGTTCTGAAATATCCAGCGTAATGTTGGTCTGTCAGTTAACTTACCCAACTGATTTTTCAGTCCCGTCTCCTGCTGTTTTAAGTTCAGACGAAGTTGTCTTTGACCAATAGTATAAACCAGCAGGTACAAGCCCATGAGCATGGCCATGACCTCGATTCTATGGGGAGATTTGAGAAAGACACTGTGGGCAAAAAAGCAGGAGTCTTTGAGAAAAGAAAATCCTCTTTCTGGAGCTTGTTGCCCTTTATATTTTTTGAGTATATCCTCACTGCTCAATCGTTTTTTCTCCAATTCGTTAGTTGCTAAAACAAATTGTCCTGCTCGTTTCTTTAGCCTCTCAATGGCTGGCAAATTTAACTCTAATTCGGCTTGAACTTGATAGCTTTGAGAGGATAAATCGTCTTTTGATTTAAGTTTTGACTGCTGGGACTCAGGCGGAATGAGATTGACTTTAATCTCCGTTAACTGATGATATTTTAAGAAGTCAGATAATCCCTTGAATATCGCCAACGCCACCGCTCTATTCTCAAATTCTCTTCGGGATAGTTGGCGGATTTTTTCTTGGACAGAATTCTTTTCTTGCTCGATTTTTTTCTCTAATTTTTTCAAGTCTGATTCTTGTCTAGCTTGACTTTCAACTAGCAAACATCTTTGTTCTATCCCCCCATAGTTAGAGCTTGTTTCCCGCCAGGAATAACCCGGTATTTCTGAATCGGTTAACTCTTTTTCTGAGATGCTATCGACTAACTTTTGAGCCTCTTTAATGCTGAAGGGGACTCGAGACAACCAACGCATTTCTCTCATTAGTTTTAAATTCTCTTTGCTATAGAGGGCGCTATCGCCGACTATTAAACTGTCAAAGTCAACTTGTTTTTAAATTCTCGGGCGATTTGACCAAAAACCGCTTTGTCCGCTTCATTTCCGTCCCCTACTTTCAGGAATAAAGGTACATCTCCATCCCCACTTACGATTAAGTCAATCATAAATTATTTTAAGTCAGGTCTTCGGTCGCGGGAGTATCCGTAGGTAATTTTTATTGGCTTTTGTCTGGTTTCAATTTCTTCTCCCACTGCTCCTGATTTCAGGATTTCTACTGTTGGGTATTCCTTTTTATATTCTCCTTCTACTGATAGAGAAGTCGAATCTAAATGGGAATTCTGGCTCTTCTGGTTTCTGTGTGGAAACGAGGTCTATACTGATAGTTTCTTCGACAAAATAGTCCTAAAAGTGTTACCCGATAAGCATTTCACGATTCCATAAGCAAAAATTATCACACAAAGTCGAGAAGAGCCGAATTCTCGGTTGCTACACCAAATTTTTTCACGGCGGCTAAACTAATGAGTAGGAAAATGACCGAAACATTAAGTTGATAAAGTTTGTCCATTACTCGACCAATTTTATCATCATTTAATTGTTTGGGTTCGATGCCCTCTCCCAGCAGATGTTCGGTTGCTTTATCTTCAAAAAATTGAGGAAATAAATACAAGTCCCAGGAGACAAATCCCAATCCATTCAGGATAATTGCTTTGACGACTTGCCCCGCTGTGACAATTTCTCCTCGCTCAATTGAGACTTGTTCGTTGATAATTTCAACGATTCCTATTTCATCGATAATTCCGGCTACTAATCCCAGATGGTCTAGATTTTTGACTTCAATTTCTGTTGATTGATTCCTGGTCGAACAGTCCACTCGCCTCAGTTTTCCAACAATTCCTATTTTTTCATAATTAGGGCTTGCTGAATAAATCTAAAAACCTTGTTGGATAAGGCTTTTAGACTTTTTTTCCCTCAAAAAGTGCCGACCATTGGAGGGATCGGGGGTAAAATTCAGGTACTTTTTCCCTGAAAATTAGGTAACTGACTACCTCAAAATCGGTAAAACCCTACACCCCACACCCCACACCCTGCCCCCACCAACAAACTTTTTCAGCAGACCCTAATTAGGGGTTTCAAGACCCCCCTAGCTGGTGCCGAGAAAACCTTCACCAGCTAAGTATTTTTACTCAAGTCTCTGGAGGGGGATAGCTTATGTGACAGTTGAGGGTGCGGAATGTGGGATAAATATTTTACACAATTCATACCAGGTAAGCAACAGAGCTACGCCACTACTACCGAATCATTACCGAAAAACTTTTTCAGCAGACCCTAAGTGGTCGTGCCAAATTAATTTCCTAAACCTTGACCAGAAATTCTGTAAACTTCGATCAAAAGCTGCGTAAATTCTGTATTTTCTCTGGAAGTCTTAGATATAGCCTTTAGAATTGTAATCGTAGCGCTAGGCTAATTCAGATCAATTAAACTTTTTCCTCACTCCCGACTTTGTTAGTATCATGAAACCTAACTCTGGCCGTAAACGTTTATTATCCCTGATATCTGCTGTTTCCTGTAGTTCCCTCTTGATTTTATCCCCTCTAGCCCAGAGAGCGCAAGCAGACGATATTACGGATGCCCTAGAAGCGGTAATTGAATATACGGCTCAATTACACCAGATCAATTTTAAGTATTTGTTAAGTGATGGCCCGATAACCACTCCCTGCGGTGTAATTTCCCTAGCGGCTTTCTGCACTGTAGATAATACAGTTTACGTCAATCTCCAGCAAGTCACTCGCATTAGTGATAATCCCCTATTTCCCCTTTACGCCGTCGCTCACGAGGCTGCTCACGCTGTTCAGTGGAATCGGGGTATCGGTGGCATCGATGAAGGTGGAATGAGCATCGGCATTGAATTACAGGCCGATTGTCTAGCGGGAGATACCCTTTCCTGGTTATTTACCGAAGCAAGAAGTTTATCCAAACAGGATTATATAATAGCAGGAAAACTTCTAGCGGAAGCGGCCTCGGAAGTGGGCGATTTTGAAGCTCCCAATAACTCCCACGGCACACCACAACAGCGAGGTGATTCGGTCTTACAAGGATTCTACGGGGAAAATCATCAAGCCTGTATGCGTTAACTAACACTCAAGGCTCTATTTCCCCTAGAATGCTTAAAAAAGTTTAAAAAACTACTGTAACCCTAACCAAGATAGCAGACCTTGGCCAGTTAGATACTCGATCAACAAGGTGATCACAAAACCAATCATAGCGGCTCTACCGTTGAGGCGCTCGGCATAGTCATTAAAACCAAATTTGGGGTCTTCTAATTTGGGAGTTTGAGTCGGTTGTGGTTCAGGCATAATCTTTACAGTCCGTTTACATTTCTTTACTATTCTAGCGGAGTTAGAAGTTAGGTTGTAACTAATTTCTAACTCCTCCCTATTTGCCCTAATCCCGACCGTTAAGAGCGATTAAAAGGCGCAGAATAAAGATAAATAGGTTGATATAGGTCAAATACATCGATAAAGCAGCACTGAGATACTGTTCATCTCTGTAGGTACGGGGCAAGATGTAAAAGTCCACCACTGCCGAGCCAGCAAACAAGAAAACCCCGATGCCAGAAATAGCGATTTCTAACCAGGTGGGAGTACCGCCACCAAAGATAGAGAAAATTAGCTGACCAATGAGAACAATAAAAAGAGCGAGAATACCGATGCTAACGGTTTGAGTCAGCGCCAAACCATCTTTTTCCGACAGATTCGAGCCGATATTGCGTCCCAACACAAAAGCGAGGCCGCAACCGAGGGCAGCAATTGCCACTCCTCGCAAACCAACACCGGAAGTACCTAGGGCCACATAGACGATTCCACTGAGAGTATAGCCAGAAAGAAGACTATAGAGAGTCAGCAGGGGCAGAGCAGTGCTTTTATTGCCGCTTTCCGCACTACTACGCGCGACAAAAAATAAAATAATCTCGGCAACCAGGGCGACAAAGAAAGTCGGGAAGAAAATCTGGGGATAGGATTGGATCACACCTAAACCGCCATAGGTTCCCACCGCAGTTAAAATTAGACCACCACCGAGATAGGGCAGGGCCTTGGGGATAACATTGGGGCCGATAAGTGCTTGGCTTTTAGCCTCGCGTAAAGCTTGGCGAAAATTACTGGTATTACTCATGGTGATAGGGTGCGAGATACTTGTCTCAATCAATCTTGTTAAACAGGAACTATTCTTGATTAGTTCGTCAAGAATGGCGAATCGGAGGGAAGAAAAAAAGGTAAATTTTTCCCCCGGCATCGATTCCCTCTTAATTGTAACGAAAAGACTAGGGATCGAGCTAAGTAGGTAGGTATTAAAAATTGTCAGATACCCCCCTTATCAAGGGGGCGGGGGGGATCGACACCCCCCTTATCAAGGGGGGATCCCCCCGCCTATCGGCACCCCCCTTATCAAGGGGGGATTAAGGGGGGATCGAACCGAAAATCTATTTTCACCCCTCTTGACGG
Organism: Microcystis ichthyoblabe FBCC-A1114; assembly: GCF_050500245.1. Taxonomy (NCBI): domain Bacteria; kingdom Bacillati; phylum Cyanobacteriota; class Cyanophyceae; order Chroococcales; family Microcystaceae; genus Microcystis; species Microcystis ichthyoblabe. The sequence continues at coordinate 937,455 of NZ_CP191408.1, forward strand.
ATCAAGTTACCGTAAACAGAAACCCAATTCAAGGCGATTATGTCCCATAAACTGGATATTTCCAGTTTTTATTAATTACAATCTTCAGAGTATCCCCTGACCTAAAGCCAAACCTGTCACCAACATTCCTAACACTAGGAAAGGCTGGGCGCTGGCTTGATATTTGACATCATTTTTGAGCGGATCCCGCAGAAAATACATATCTTGGAAAGTGATCTGAGGGATAATTAATAACAGTAAAATAGCGGCATAAAGATTCTGATGAATACTAATCAGATAGCCCGCAATTCCCGCTTGAAAAACATCGATCATAATCACACAAATCCAAGCTGCAGTGGTAATTCCAAACATAACTGGCAAGGATTTTAAGCCTAATTTTTCGTCACCTTCCACACTTTTAAAGTCGTTGACCACAGCAATGCCTAACCCCGCTAGACTATAAATAAGGGTTAAGATCATAATTGTCCAATTTAACTGACCAAAAAGGGCGTGACCTGCCCACCAAGGTAATGCTATATAACTAGCACCGAGGGCATAATTTCCCAGCCAACCATTTTGTTTTAATTTTAAGGGTGGCGCTGAATAAATATAGGCAATAAAAGAACCAAATAGGGTTAAACAGAGCATGATTGGGAAATCATGACCAGCCCAGCGATCGAGAAGATAAGATATTCCTAACCCAGCTGCTAATAAAACCAAAATCTGGCCGACCACTTGCGGAATAGAAATCACCCCCGAAGGAATCGGACGGTAGGGTTCATTAATTGCATCGATTTCTCGATCGTAAAAATCATTTAAAGTTTGGGTATAACCAGTCATCAATCGACCGGAAAGTAACATACAGGTGGCCGCTTTTAAGACATCTTCTAAAGACCAAGTATAATTACCCGATGAAGCAGCCCCACAGACAACCCCCCAAATTAGGGGAATCCAAGTGATCGGCTTCATCAATTGTAAGCGGATTTTCCAGAGGGAGGTTTCTGCCGATGAGGCCCCTTTCATGCCCAATAATTGGCGAGTTTTTGCGCCTCGATTATCCTTGTTTTCTATCTCGCTGTTCGACATAATCCCTTAAAAAGAAATAATTAAGTAACCTTCTTGGAATTTTGCCCCTTTTACCGATCTTCCGGTCAGAGGCGGTGGTACATCAATATTACGCCGTTGATCCCCGGCTTCGATGGTTAATTCTGGGCCCGATTGCGTCAGTTTTACCTGTTTTTTCTCGAATCCGGGTAAATAAACCTTGACCTGACCGGCTGCCGTATCGATTATTAACGGTTTGGGCGGCTGCACCGTGAGAAAATTGGGTAACTCGGCGATTAACTCCTGCCAATCTTCTCCTTGACGGTCGGGTAAAATCGCCGCCGGCAGCGGGGCAAAATCCTCGGTGGCACTCTGACAGCGATTAAAAATCACTCCCCCCACATTTAAACCGATTTGCTGCGCCCCACCCCAAAGATATTTGGCCTCTGCGATCGCAATTGGATCATCATTGGTGACTAGATAGGCTAAAACTCGCCGAGGATCGGCTAAAGCGGAACGTCCCTCGTCTAGAATGTTATTATCGACCTTCTTCCCTAAACCGTCGGGATTAAAGGAGAAATTCAGCACGGCGGCGGCGATTGGTTGGAAAAAGGGAGAAAGGGTGCGACCAATCTCAGAATCGCTGAAAACCTGGCGAAAACGCCGTGAATACCAGCTGCCCACCTCTGGAATCGCCAACATTCGCAGACTGTTGATATCTCCGCTGCCGTCGTAGATGATGACATCGTAATTTCCGCTTTTATCCTGTTCCCGCAGGAAATTTAAGGCTAGAGCTTGGTCCATTCCGGGTAAAACGCCCAACTCTTGACCATAAACATTTTTCAAGGTGGGAGAACGCAAATACTGCTTTTCCAATTCCTTGACTTCTTCCCAACTTTTTTCTAGTAAATGTGTACTACTAAGCTGCACAACCGAGAGATTGGGGGCAATTTCTGTAATGGAGGAGCTAGGGGAGGCCTTGAGGAGTAATCCCCAAGCAGGGCTAGGATCCTGACCGATCAAGAGAACTTTTGACCCCAGACCAGCCATTTTCTTTGCCGAAGCGATCGCTATTGTACTGCAACCGCTGCCCCCCTTGCCCAAAAAGGTCAAAATTAAGGACATAATTAGTTCCTAAGCGTTATATTTAGATGAGTTTGAGTTCATCTTCAAAAAACCAAGTAGCGGTCTTATCATCGAACTGGACAACAGCACCAACACCGCTGCCATCGGTCATCTTAAAATTTTTGATGACACCCACTTTACCCAATTTACCCGCTACATCCGAGTTAACGCGGTCTCTTAAGCGACAGACCTTGACTTTTTGCCCGATTTCCATTACTTCCACAGTTTTAATAAGACGATAATTCAATAAACCAATCCTAAGTTTAATATAAATTCGTGTAAGATAAACCCCCCAATGCTCTTCAGTTATCGGTCTTTCTCAGATCATCTGCACTTAGCGATCATATATACTAAGCAATAGGACAAAATCAACCTCCTGGTTAGGATGGGCAAAAGGCAAATCAAAAAGGGGTTTTATTTGGTTTCTGGGGCAGAATTTTGCAGATTTTCCAGTTGTTCTCTTTGCTTGCGTTTAAACTCCTCAGCCGCTTGGTTGATATTATTGCGAGTATCTTCCTGAAACTCCGATCCGTCCCGGCTACGGCGAAAATTACTATTATGAATCAAGTCTAAAGGATCAAAACCACCGAGAGCATCCCTGCCATCGGAACTACGTTCATTTTTTTGATAATCCGGCTGACTGGGGTTCAAGCTTTGAGCTAACACTTGCGGATTAAAATCAGCCCCGACTAATAGAATAGTAGCTAGAAATAAAGACGATTTGATTAACATTTTTTGAGTATTCATAATCTAACTAACTCCTCAGAAAATTATCTTGTTTTTGGTGGTGAGAAAGTTACAAGCTTTTCAGTGAACTGATAACTGATAACTGATAACTGATTTAAGCAAAACGACGACGAAGTAAGGGCTGAATTGCTAAAAGGATTAGCAGATCAAAAGCTGAGAGCAGGGCTAAAACTGTCAAGAAATTGAGGTCAAGCCAAGGGGTTTGTAAGACTATGCTATCAAAAGACCAGTGCTGATTGAAATAAATATAACGGATCGGTTCGATCGCATAGGTAAGAGGGTTGAGACTAGCGATTACTTTTAACCAATCTGCCATAAAGTTTAAGGGAGCGAGGGCGGTACTGGCAAATAAAAGCGGTAAATTGGTGACGAAAATGACGGCGATTAATTCGATATGTCCGGGGAGAGCAAAGGTTAAACTGAGACTTAAGGCAGTCATCCCCAAAACGATCAGAAACACAATCAAAGCGATCGCACCTAATCCGGCTAAACTGGGCAATCCTGCCCCTAAAAAGGCACTAGCGGCCACGATCGAGGCGGTTTGGATGAAACTGAGGGCGATAATATAGATGGTAGAAGCGGCCACGATCGAGTACCGAGTGGTTAAAGGTGCTACCAAGAGACGGTTAAGAAAGCCAAATTCTCGATCGAACATTACCGGCAAACCGGCATTTAAGGCCCCGGAAAAAGCGGTAAAGACAATCACTCCGGGGGCGAGAAATTTAGCATAACTGAGATCGTTGCCGAATAGTCCCTGGGGGGCATTATAAAATAAAGCTCCAAATAAAATCAGCCACATAAAGGGCTGAATTACCCCCGCGATTAGGGTTGAAGGACGACGTTTTAATTGGATGAACAGACGTTTAGTCATGGCCAGAGTTTCTTGCAGAAATTCCCCTAGCACATTTCCCCCATCGTCCACCGTTGCTGCTCTAGTCGTATTGGGGGCTAAACTAGCTTTTAAGGAAGAAGGTGTGATCGTTTGGCTCATGAAATATTTACCTCGAAAGGGAAGGGTTTAGGTAGAGATTTTGGGATTGTCACTCTCAATCCCCAGCAAGCTAACGGTTTTATTTTAAAGTGAACAGAAGGATATAGCAGTTATCTTTATTTTGAGGCGATAAGTCTCTGGTTTTAGGGGACACCAGAACTTCTGTATCAGTTAAGCGTACTTGCATTAGGGAACGCACCCGACAAAATCGCGATCGCAATACCAGCTAATGATGCATCCCACCCATTGGATTGCGATCACCAAACCAAGCCATCAACCAAGTTTGCATCTGCTGAATTTCCCGGCGCTGGCTAGTGGCAATGTTCTCAGCAAAAGGCCGGACAGCCTGATGCTTCACCAGATTATGATTCAGGAGCATTTGCGACATCATCACGGCTCCCATATGATGTTTAATCATATCTTGTAAAAAAGTTTGATCTAGGGCATCGCCCTGAAGTTGACTCAGATCGCGCATCATGGGAACGTAGGAGACGCTAATATTCCTTCCGGGATACCACTCGTTGAGCCAGTTTTTCATCTGAGCAATTTCAGCAGTTTGCACTTGAATGATCTTTTGAGCAAACTGCCTCATCTCAGGACGACTAGTGCGTGTCAGAATAACCTGGACGGTATCGATTGCCTCCTGATGGTGAGGAATCATTTGGGCAAGATAGTTAAACTCGCTACTGACCTGCATATGATCCATCATACCCATGCCGTTGGGAGAAAATTGAGCAGAGGCGGAATCTGGAGAATTTCCAGATGGACGTGTCATAAGTAAAGTTGAGGTTGCAGCCAACCCAAGAGCGGCAACCGCCCCCAGTACAATAATGGCTTTATTTTTCATGGGAGAAACCATTTACAAACCTCACTACAGTATAGCACCTGCCCAAAAGTAACCGGAACTATCTTGACCAAGAAATTGGCAGTCTAAAGGCTGAACTCACCCGCCGTCGTTAACTTCCGATAAGGCTCAGACAGTACCTGATGAGCCTTTCTTTGTCAACTCTTGAGGTCTTGAGGTAACATACACTTGAGGTTGATGCGTTTCATTTTTGAATTGGCGTTCTATAAAGGTAGATCAGACAGTGATGCAATTCAGACTTGAATTAGCCTTGCTTTTTTGTAATTCGGCAATCTGATAATCAATAATGCTTTGGGCAAATTTTTCTTGATCTTTGATGGAGTTTAAAATCTTTTTAAGGCGTTTTTCTGTTTCAGGCTGAACAGATAGATGAAAATCTAACATAAACTGTCTCATTACCACAAATCAAGCGGGATTTCATTCTAGCAAGCGTCAGCCCTGGGGGAGAAGAATGTAAATATTTATTAAATTGTAGCTTTTAATACAATGTGGGGGGGAAATGTGTATGTTGTATGTTACCTCAAGTGTATGTTGCCCTTTAAGCCCTATTCGTGTTTAATTCTAAAAATGAAAAATCCAATTTTAGCGGCGCTGAGTCAAAAATCTCTCTCAGTTGGTATTGTGGCATCAACCGTTTTCTTCGGCACTACTAGCCAAGCCTTGGCCAGCGTTCTGATTGCCGGAGCTCCCTATGATGCTAGTTTTCTCAACGACGTTCAAGCAAAAATTGCTGGAACTGGCCTGATTTCTGGGAGCGTAGATATACTGAATGTCAGTTCTTCTACCCCGACTCTCGCGCAATTACAGGCTTATGATGCCGTACTATTCTTTTCTGATTTCGGTTTTGCCGATCCAACCACTTTCGGTAACGTATTAGCAGATTACGTCGATGCGGGTGGTGGAGTAGTCCAAGCGACTTTTTCATTCTGGAGCGCTGGCGTAGACATTGGTGGTCGGTGGAGGGCGCAAAACTACGATGTTTGGCAACCAGGAGGACAGAACCAACGCAGAAATCTAACATTAGGAACAATTTACGATCCATCCAACCCGATCCTCGCAGGCGTTACCAGCTTCAATGGCGGATCAAGGAGTTTCTACAATACAGTGGGACCTCTCAACCCCGGTGCGGTAGCAGTGGCTGACTGGAGTAATGGTGCACCGCTAATCGCCGTCAATACCTCCACATTTGCGGGCAAAATAGCTGGGTTGAATTTTTATCCCCCATCAAGCGATGCTCTCTCCGGTCTCTGGGTCAGTAGTACCGATGGCGCACTGTTAATGGCCAATTCCCTGAACTTCGTCACCAAACAAGTTTCTGTTCCCGAACCCAATTCTCTTCTTGGACTGTTTGCTATCGGCACTCTTGGCGCAGCTTCAACCCTCAAACGCAAACTAAAATCATCCAAATCAGCCGAGAAGTAAACCACAAAAGTCGGCTAAATTGGCCACAAAATATCACAAACACCCCTTCATTCAGTCAGTGGAGGGGGTTTTGTTTTTTTGGTTTTTCGATGGGTAGCATCTCAGTCGTGAATTATGCTAGGATTAGCCCTAGAATGAGCAAAAATCATGACTACACAAGCAACAGTAATCCAAGGCACAGCCAGGGAAATTAGAGAAGCACTGGCGCTTATATCAGATGATGAAATTGTCCCCCTTATGGTGGGTCGTCCCAGCTTATCTATTATTGCCAGAAAATTACAGCACGAGGCCGCAACTCTTGGCATGACAGCTGCGGAACACGACGCACTCATGGCATCGTTAAAAGATGATTTGTGATACGGGTTGTTGTTGATACCAATATTCTTGTCAGTTTCGCCATCCGTCCGAACGAAAATTTTGAGCAAATGTTCGATTTTTTGGCGAGACAGGGCATTACCTTGATTTCCGATGATACAGTTTCCTCTCTCTTTTTTTGGGGGTTTTATGGGAAGATCGGGAAAGAGCTATGGTGCAATCCCGATCATAATGAAACGAGACTCGATATTTTACCGGCTTTTTCAACAATCCCCCTCCCTTCTCTTCGATTTACTGGAAAACCCGCCAGATAATGCCACCGAATACCGCTTTGACTCCGTAGCCGTCAAAGAACCCAAATTTGAGATCGATGGCGTATTCCTGCCACCCGATAATGATAGTAGCGGGGTGATCTATTTTTGCGAAGTGCAATTTCAAAAAGACGAACGACTGTATGAAAGGGTATTTGGTGAATCATTTTTGTATTTTTATCGTCAGCGAGAACGATTTACCGATTGGCAAATTGTTGTCATCTATCCCACCCGCAGCCTAGAACAAAGTAATGCCCATCCCTACCGGGCGCTGCTCAATTGTCCTCAGGTGCATCGAATTTATCTGAACGAATTAGGGGAAATTCAGCAGTTACCGTTAGGGGTTGCCTTGATGGTACTCACTACTGTGGAAGAAACCCAAGCACCAGAAAAAGCCCGCTATTTACTGGCACGAACCCAAGAGCAAATTGCAGATACAGAAGCCAGTCGCGCCATAATGGAAATGATTGCCACAATTATGGTCTATAAATTTACTAACTTGAGTCGGCAGGAGGTGGAAGCGATGCTAGGACTACAATTGGCAGATACAAGGGTATATCGTGAAGCCAAGGAAGAAGGACGACTGGAAGGACGACTGGAAGGACGACTGGAAGGGGAATCTGCCCTGATTTTGCGTCTGTTGCAACGTCGCTTTGGTGCGGTGGATGAGGTATTGGCTGCCCAGATTCAGGCTCTAGAAATCGAGCAATTAGAGTCCTTGGCTGAGGCTTTGTTGGATTTTACAACCTTAAACGACCTAGTGCTTTGGCTAAATCGCTACTCGTAACCGCTTAACTAAACTTAGTCAAACCTAAGCCACCTGAAAGGATGAGTTAGGAAATTTTGATGGCCAAATATCCATCCCTGACGATAGGTGACAAGGGCAATTCTTGTCAGAGGGCAGATAAAAGTTTATGCGGATGGCGAGACTCGAACTCGCAAGGCGTAAGCCACACGCCCCTCAAACGTGCGTGTCTACCAGTTCCACCACATCCGCTTGATTTTAGCTTAACCATTATAGCACAGAAAAAAAATAATCTGCAAGCAAATTTTAAAAATTACTGCCGCACAACTTTCGCGCCACCTGAGTTAGTACGGATAAACCTTTTAGGGAACCTTGAATCAAATGGAAGGCCGGGACAGGACGGATTAACATTTGTCGAGCTAGGGGCAATGGTAGCAGCTGACCTTGATTATCAATTGCCGGGGCTAAATCGGGTAAATCCTGTGTCACCTCGTCGCTAATCACGCGCACAATTGCCACTTTTTGCCCCCGTAAAGCCGCTAAAATCCTTGCTCCTTCCATATCTACCACCTCATAGCCCCCCTGTCCTAAACGTCGTTTTTCCTCGGATCGGCTAATCAGGCGATCGCTGGTTAAACCTTTAACGAGACTATATCCGGTTAATTGGGCGATTTCTGCGGTTATTTCTGGTTCGCACTGCCAATAACTCCCCGTTTCCGCGCCACAACCTTGATAGATTACCCCATCTCCGACCCGATAGCGATCGCTGAGACTGCCCGCTAATCCCAGTGTCACAATTTTTCCTGTAAACTTATTAAGAAATTCTAGAGATTGCCTAGAGACTGGGGAACTGTCGAGAAATTCTGGAGCGCCAAGGTTAATCGGGATAATTTGCGGGGCTAAATCGCCGATGTTCCTTAATCCTCGACGGATTGAGCTATGCTCGGCCCCCCGGGGAACGAGAATAATATCTTCAGGTGTGAGCATGAAATTTTTGAGAAAGTTTCCTAATTAGTCCATTGAGATGTTATAAATAATAGTAGTGAACTAATTAGGAATAATTCTTAAGTAAATAGCCCTGCCACTGACTGGGCGATTGTCTTTCTCACCATGAAAAAGTCTGTCATTCTGCGTTTATCCGAGGTTAACAAGCGTTTTCCCGCTTCTCCTACTCTAGCTGTCGATAATATCAGTTTTAGTTTAACAGAGGGCGAAATTCTCGGATTATTGGGTCCGTCGGGTTGCGGTAAAACCACTCTACTGCGGATGATTGCGGGATTTGAAAAACCATCTCAAGGAGTGATTGAATTGGGAGGGCGAATAGTTGCCGACGAAAAAACCTTTATTCCCCCAGAAAAACGCAATACGGGCATGGTTTTTCAGGATTACGCTCTTTTTCCCCATTTAACCATTGCTGACAATATCGCCTTCGGTTTAAAAAACTCTGGGGAGAAATTATCGAGCAGAGCCATTAACGCTAGGGTGGCGGAAACTTTGGATTTAGTCGGACTGCAAGGACTAGAAAAACGTTATCCCCATCAGCTATCAGGAGGACAACAGCAAAGAGTCGCCCTCGCCCGCGCTTTAGCCCCAAAACCCTCTTTAATCCTCTTAGATGAACCTTTAAGTAATCTCGATGTGCAGGTCCGGCAACGCTTACGACACGAGATCCGTCATATCCTGAAAGCGACTGGTATCTCAGCCATTTTTGTCACCCACGACCGGGAGGAAGCAATGGTGATCAGTGACACAATTGCGGTCATTTGTCAAGGAAAATTAGAACAAATTAACAATCCCGAAGAAATTTATAGTCATCCGGCCTCGCGATTCGTGGCTGAGTTTGTCACCCAAGCTAACTTTCTCCCCGCTAGACGGGAGGGGGAACAATGGCAAACCGAGATAGGAGTCTGGGAAATCCCTGATGGTCAAGATTTGGACAAAGGGGAATTGATGCTGAGAGAGGAAGATGTCAAAATTAAGCCGGATGAGACGGGAGAGCTAGTTATTTGCGATCGCCAATTTTTGGGGCGGGAATACCGTTATTGTCTGCTAACGGCTACCGGCAGCCAAATCCACGCTAGAACAACGATTAACACCCAATTAGACATCGGTACAAAGGTAAAACTATCGATTATTCCCGATAGCGTCCGTGTATTTGCCGACTGATAACTGATACTAAATCCTGTTTAAGGGGTGTGGGGTGTAGGGTGTGGGGTGTGGGGAGCTTTTTCAGTAAAAAGGCAGCTCCGAGCTTATCGCTTAATACTATTGACTGATAACTTACCCACTGATAACTTACCCACTGATAACTTACCCACTGATAACTTACCCACTGATAACTGATAACTGATGCAAGGCTGACGGCTAATATTGATATCGATCGCGATTTAGGACTAGGGTGGCATTTTTAGCGACAAAATCAATAATTTTTTTGGCCACATCCACACCAGTGGCCGCTTCTATTCCTTCCAAACCGGGAGAGGAATTGACCTCGATAACCACAGGCCCGTGATTAGACCGTAATAAGTCCACACCCGCAACCCGTAAACCCATGGCTTTAGTGGCCCGTATAGCCGTACTGCGTTCCTCTGGGGTTAATTTTATCTTTTCTGCTTTGCCACCGCGGTGAAGATTAGAACGAAAATCCCCTTCGGCCCCCTGTCGCTTCATCGAGGCTACCACTTTTCCATCGATGACAAAACAGCGCAGATCTGCCCCACTGGCCTCTTTAATATACTCTTGTACTAGAATATTAGCCTCTAGTTGCCGAAAAGCTTCAATAACTGACTTGGCTGCTTGGTCGGTTTCCGCTAAGACTACGCCAATACCTTGGGTTCCTTCTAATAATTTAATCACTAGAGGGGTGCCGCCGACGGTTTCGATTAAACCATCGATATCTTGAGTTGCGTGAGCAATTCCCGTCACCGGTAAACCTATCCCTTCCCTGGCCAGGATTTGCAGACAACGCAATTTATCCCGCGACCGGGAAATTGCTTGCGAGTCGTTGGCAGTAAAAACATTCATCACCTCGAATTGTCGGACTACTGCGGTTCCATAGAAGGTTTTTGAGGCGGCAATACGGGGGATAATCGCATCGAAACTCTCTAAGGGTTTACCGTTATAAACAACCGTGGGTTTATGGGAGGTGATGTTCATGTAACAGCGCAAATAATTGATCACTCGTACCTCATGGCCTTGAGCTTCTCCCGCTTCTTTCAGTCGCTTGGTGGAATAAAGAGAAGTATCTTGCGATAAAATAGCGATTTTCATAAATTTTCGCTTAAATATTGCTTTTACAACTGAATAGCTCCTTATTTCCCCATATTGACTTTTTTTGCTGGCAACTCATAAAATTTCTGTTCTCGATCGAAGTCCATCGATTATTATGGCGCTGACAGTTCCCTTTGAACAGTTAGATTAAATGAAAAGTAAAAAAGTCAAGCTTAAGACTAGATTTATTTTTGTCGTCAGGCTCAGTTTAAGTAGCTGGTTATAATTAAATTAAAAATGGATTTGAGGTTCGATCCCCCCTGCCCCCCTTGATAAGGGGGGTGCCGATAGGCGGGGGTATCTGAAAACTTTTAACACCTACCTACTTAAGTTATAGTTTTAAGTATTTAATTGACTAACAAAGACTAGAGAAGGAGCAAAGGGAAAAAATGTCAATTAATCAATACAATTTTGTTACGATTTTGCTACTAGGCATGAGCGATCGGTTAGAATGATAAGGTGATCAACGATAATAATTATGACTTTACTGGCGAAATCTTTAGAGGAACTGACCGACTGGGTAAAAGACCAGGGACAACCCGCTTATCGGGGGAAACAATTACACCAATGGCTATACGAAAAAGGGGTGCATTCTTTGGCGGATATTTCCGTATTCCCCCAAGAATGGCGCAGCAAGCTGGCGGATTATCCTATCGGTCGTTCCCTTATACATTATCGCAGTGTAGCACCCGATCGCACTCGTAAATATCTGCTAAAACTGGCGGATGGTTTAATTATCGAAGCGGTGGGAATTCCTAGTGAAAAAAGATTAACAGTCTGTGTTTCTTCCCAAGTGGGTTGTCCGATGGCCTGTGATTTTTGTGCCACGGGAAAAGGGGGTTTTACTCGTAATTTAAAAGCCTATGAAATCGTTGACCAAGTATTAACAGTACAGGAGGATTTTCAACAGCGAGTTAGTCATGTGGTATTTATGGGGATGGGGGAACCTTTATTAAATATCCCCGAAGTGGTGACAGCGATTCATTCCCTGAATCAAGATGTGGGGATCGGTCAGCGTTGTTTAACGATTTCTACCGTGGGATTACCCCATAAAATCAAGCAACTAGCCGAACATAATTTACAAGTAACTTTTGCTGTTAGTCTTCATGCTTCTAATCAACAAGTTCGAGCTAAATTAATCCCCAGTGCCGACCATTATCCCCTAACTAATCTGATCCAAGACTGTCAGGAATACGTTCAAATCACGGGACGAAGGGTGACATTTGAATACATTCTTTTAGCGGGAGTGAATGATTTACCCGAACACGCAAGGGAATTAGTTAAACTGGTGAAAGGTTTTCAATCTCACGTCAATTTAATCCCCTATAATCCTATTCAGGAGGTGGATTATCAACGGCCTGATGAAAAGAGAATTAAGGCTTTTAAAACTATTTTAGAACAGGAAAAAGTCGCCGTTACTGTCCGTTATTCGAGAGGTTTAGCGGCCAATGCAGCCTGTGGACAATTGCGATCGAGCATCATGGTCAAATAAACTTGATTTGTTCACTACTCTATCATCAGTTTTCTCTGTTATAATTAGAGTAACAGAGGAGTGTTGGTTGTGTTGTTTGTTAATAATTGTAAAATTTAATCAAGATCGGGATGGTTATCGGGCAACACCTCAACGGTGGGGGCAAGTAACTGTTAAGTGTGCTTCTTGAACTAGCGGTTTTGGTTATCCCGTTGCGGAATTTTTTCAGAGAAGTAGATTTTAGTACTTGTCAACCGCAGTAACTCGACTGTTGGTGATTTTTTCGAGTTCGGGGGTAAGGATCATGAAAAGTCAAATATTAGCAATTGCAGCTTTAGGAACTTTAGCGGTTTTTAATTGTTTTTCTGGGGTAGCTTATAGTCGACCGCTACTTGTCGGCCAAGAACCAACCACACCCACCTTGATCGTAATTGATGATGAGGAGATGGCACAACTTCCCGTGCCTGTTCGTCAAGGATTGGAACTGTATCTAGCGGGCAATACTGGTGGTGCAGTTGATGTGTGGGTAGATAGCATGATTAAATTCGCCAAGGATCATGAGGATTTTTTTGAATCGGCCGAACAAGCTAGAAGGGATGTCCAGATCTGGGAGGAATCCCGTTTACAAATGAAAAAAATTCTCAAACAATACACTCAAGCTAGTGGACCTTGTAAACAATCTATTTTCCTGCAAGAACTTATCTATCCCCAGAATAAGTTTTTAAGACGTTTTTTCTTGAAACTTCGCCACGAACAAGATTCTTTGTTTATAGAGTTTATCACTTTACAGACCCCTAAAGGAGTGTATATTACCCACTTTCACTTCAATCAAGACCTGCGAGAAATCATCGGGGATGATTAAGTAGTACGACATCAATCGACTACACTAGATCAAGGAGGTAGCGTTGCGACTTATCGGCAGGCTTATCTTTAAACAATTAACAGCGATCACTTAATCCCATTCAAGAGGTGGATTATCAGCGGCCTGATGAAAAAAGAATTAAGGCTTTTAAAACTATTTTAGAACAGGAAAAAGTCGCCGTTACTGTCCGTTATTCGAGAGGTTTAGCGACCGATGCGGCCTGTGGACAATTGCGATCGAGCGTTATGGTAGAATAAACAGGCGTAAATCGGCCATTAACTAGGGTTGGCTGAATACATCTAAAAACCTTGTTGGGTAAGACGTTTAGACTTTTGGAAAATCAAAAAGTGCCAGCCATTGGAGGGATCGGGGGGAAAATTCAGGGACTTTTTCCCTGAAAATTAGGTAATTTACCAGATGAAAATGGGTACAACCCTACACCCTACACCCTGCACCCCACACCCTGGCCCCACGAGAAACTTTTTGCCGCAAACCCTAACTAGATTGCTAGTCTCCCTGCTAGGCTAAACTAGAGAACTATAACATCAATGTCGGAGCCATTTCGATGCAAAGTCTCTCTAGTGCCAAAGAAAATCGCCTTTTTGTCTATGAAGTCGTCGGTTTGAGTCAAAATGACAATACTGATAACCTAGATTATTCTATCCGTAAGAGTGGCAGTGTCTTTTTAACCGTTCCCTATAGCCGCATGAATCAAGAAATGCGTCGGATTACCCGTTTAGGCGCTCGCATCGTCAGCATTAAACCCTTAAACGCTGCTGCGGCCGAGTAGTTCATAAAATAATTATTGCTAATATCTGTCCCCCGCTCTTGTCCTCATCAGGCCAACCAGGGGGATTTTTAGCATAAACGGGAAAAAGTAACATAAATCTTAATAAAAAGTAAAATGCTGCAAATGTGACAGATTTTAACCAGAGACTTAACCTATCCTATCCAAAAGGATAAAAGCGATGTCTGTGGTTTTTTTAAGATAACTCTCAATTAGGCCTAGGTGTAGTGTACCGATGGTAGGCTAAACTATGGAACGATTATCGTGACTTGAGTTGGGAGTTATATTTAATGTACAGTCCGAGTACACTAGCGGGAAACCGTTTATTTGTTTACGAAGTGGCGGGTCTCAATCAAAACGACAATACTGACAGCTTGGATTATTCAATCCGTCAGAGTGGAAGCGTGTTTTTCACGGTTCCCTACAGTCGCATGAATCAAGAAATGCGTCGGATTACCCGTTTAGGTGGTCGTATCGTCAGCATCAAACCCTTCAATGGGATTGCCCCCGTAGCAACTGTTTCTAGTGCCTCCACACCACAGCCAATCGCTCAATCATCGCCCGTCCCCGAACAGACCAAGAAAAAGGCCATGACTCAAGCGAAAGAAAAAACAGATATCCCCGTCAACATCTACCGTCCGAATCAACCCTTTATCGGCAAATGTATCGAGAATTATCCTCTCGTTGATGAGGGGGGTATCGGCATCGTACAACACGTCACCTTTGACCTTTCTGGGAGCAATTTACGCTATTTAGAAGGCCAAAGTATCGGTATTATCCCCCCGGGTACCGATGCTAATGGCAAACCTCATAAATTGAGACTCTATTCGATCGCCTCCACCCGTCATGGTGATAAATTAGACGATAAAACCGTATCCCTCTGCGTGCGTCAGTTGGAATACCAACACCCAGAAACCAAGGAAACCGTTTATGGGGTTTGTTCCACCCATCTCTGTAATGTAGGGGTGGGGGACGATGTGGCTATTACTGGTCCCGTGGGTAAGGAAATGCTGCTACCGGGTGATGAAGATGCCACTATCATTATGATGGCCACCGGGACGGGAATCGCTCCCTTCCGAGCTTTCCTCTGGCGGATGTTCAAGGAACAACACGAAGATTATAAATTCAAAGGTCTAGCTTGGTTGATTTTCGGAGTTCCCAAAACGGCCAATATTCTCTACCAAGAAGAATTAGAGAAAATCGCGGCGGAATTCCCCGATAACTTCCGTCTCACCTATGCCATCAGCCGGGAACAGCAAAATCCCCAGGGCGGCAGAATGTATATTCAACACCGGGTAGCCGAACACGCTGACGAAATCTGGAATCTACTCCAAAGTCCCAAAACCCACGCTTATATGTGCGGACTGAAAGGGATGGAAGATGGTATCGACGATGCTATCAGTGGTGCTGCTGCTAAAAATGGCGCTGATTGGTCTGTCTATCAGAAACAACTGAAAAAAGAACATCGCTGGCACGTAGAAACCTACTAAACCAGAAAGGTTCTCTGAAAATTTTTGGGGGTGGGCATTGCCCACCTTTTTTGTCTTGGCTTCGGTTAAGATAAGTAGCTGGTTATAATTAAATTAAAAATGGATTTTAGGTTCGATCCCCCCTACCCCCCTTAATAAGGGGGGTGCCGATAGCCGGGGGGATCTGAAAGTTTTTAATACCTATCTACTTAGGTTTTTTAAAAGACCTTTAAAAAGATGAAATTCTCTCGACGCTTTTTTCCCGTTTTCCTTGCCCTCTGCTTACTGTTTATTTTGCTGCCCCGGGCCTGGAGTTTTACTAATAGCCAAAAACAAATTCTGGCCGATTTAAAAACAGCCGAGATTATTTATCTGGGAGAAAGGCACGATAGTCAAGCCGACCATCAAGCCCAATTAGCTATTATCAAGTATTTACAGGCTAATAATCCCCAAATAGCGATCGCTTTCGAGATGTTTCAACGTCCTTACCAAATCTATTTGGATCAGTATTTAGCCGGCAAAATTAGCGAAAATCAGTTGAGAGAAAAAAGTGAATACGACCAACGTTGGGGATTTGATTGGGAATTTTACGCCCCGATCCTGCGCTTGGCCAAGGCGAAAAAACTACCATTGATCGCCCTAAATACACCCACGGAAATCACTAGAAAAGTGGCACGAGAGGGCTTAGAAAGCCTCTCCACCTCAGAAATGACCTACATTCCCCCTAAAAGCGAAATAAACCAGGATAACGAGGAGTACCGTCAACAGATCTTAGCCGTTTATCAGCAACACACGGGGGGCAAAAGTCAGGGATTCGATCGCTTTTTTCTGGCACAGCTCCTCTGGGATGAAACCATGGCCGATGCGATCGCTAAATTCTGGCAAGCTCATCCCGAATATCAGATCATCGTCCTAGCAGGAAAAGGTCATATTGCCTACGGTTACGGCATTCCCAGTCGAGTCCAAAGAAGATTAGGCGATCGCGTCATCCAGCGTTCGGTTTTCTTGGGAGACGCTCCCCAATCATCACCGGAAGAAACCAAAAAACCCGCCGATTATTTTTGGCAGGGGCAAAATTAAGTCAGTCAGGAGCTAGGAAGCAAGGGATGATAAGCTAAGAAGCCAGTCTTTTAATTTAGTAGATAATAAGTCTGAAAAACTGAGGCTATTTTATGATTAATTTAACCTGTCAAGATACCGAAACACTCGATCGCATTTTAGCTGTGACTCGTGCCGTCGGTTGGGGTGGTGCTAAAATCCTCCAATCCTACCACCGGGGTGAACAGGATTTAGCCGTCAACGAGAAGAAAAAAGGCGGACCAGTGACGGCGGCGGATTTAGCGGCAAATCATTATATTTTAGGGGAATTACAAACAAATTTCTCGGATATCGACTTTGGTTATCTAAGCGAGGAAACCCATCAGGGTAATGAAGCTATCCCGAAAGATTGGGTATGGATTATCGATCCTTTGGACGGAACCCGCGATTTTATCGACAAAACGGGAGAATATGCCCTACATATCGCCTTATGTTATCAAGGAAGACCGATCATCGCCGTGGTTGCCCTGCCGGATCAAGAAAAACTCTATTTTGCCCAAAAAGGAAAAGGTACTTTTCTAGAAACTAGCGACGGAAATATTACACAGGTAAAAGTTGCCAATAAAGATAAAATTACCGATCTCTATCTGGTAGTTAGTCGTACCCATCGCGACCAACGTTTTGATAATCTATTAAGTCAAATACCCTTCTTCGGTAAAAATTATGTGGGTAGTGTGGGCTGTAAAATTGCCACGATCCTCGAACAAAAATCCGATGTTTATATCTCCCTATCGGGGAAATCGGCGGCTAAAGACTGGGATTTTGCCGCCCCAGAGTTGATTTTAACGGAAGCCGGCGGCAAATTCTCCTATTTTGACGGTCAACCCGTGCGCTATAATCGCGGCGATGTGCGCCAATGGGGGGGGATCATGGCCAGTAATGGTCCTTGTCATCAACAACTTTGTCAGTTGTCCACAGCAATCCTCGCCCAAATTGATGCCACTGTCTAATTTCTGCCCCCCTAACCGAGAATCAGAGATCGGTAGAATGGAAAAAAACCAGATCGAGAAATGTTACGGTTAAAAACTTGGCAAGGGTTGATTTTAGCAGTTCCGATCGCCGCCGTGGTGATTTTTCTGATCGTGGCCGCCAGTGTCCAGATCAATCAATGGGGTTTGAATTGGATTTGGGCAGTTTTTACCCTGATTTTTGTCGCTTGGCGCTTCCTGTTGGTCAAATGGACGCGCCCAGCAGTCGGGGAAATTGAAGCCGCCATCGGGGAAATTAAGGCAGAATTAACCCCTCCTGAAGGTGATTCCGGGGGCAATGTTGAGGAAATTATCGAGAGGATTATCGTCGCGGCCCGCAATGATCGCCCGGTTTGGGAAGATTGGGCGACTTTTTGGCAACGCTGTCAGGATTTGGTCAGTGCCATCGCTCATATATATTACCCCGATGTCAAGTACCCCTTATTAAATATTTACATTCCCCAGGCCTACGGTTTAATTCGGGGAACCGTGGATGATAGCGATCGCTGGATGCAGAATCTTTCCCCAGCCCTGAATCAAATCACCATCGGCCAAGCCTATCAGGCCTACGAAGTTTATCAAAAATTGCAACCCTCGGCCCAGAAACTTTGGCAGGTCTGGAATTGGGCGCAATGGGTAATCAATCCCGCTGCGGCTGTGGCTAAAGTGGCCAGTCAAAAGTACAGCGATCGAGCGGATCAGCAATTATTAGTCAATTTAGGGCAAGTTTTGCGGGAAAATGCCCTAAGAAACCTCTCTCGCCAAGCGGTGTTACTCTACAGTGGCGGCAATCTCGCCCCAACTCTCCCCACGAAGACCAAAATCGCCACCACTACTCTCAAGGAAATTCTCGCCCAAGCTGAACCGATCACGGAAATCGATCGCCAACCGGTTAATATTCTGCTGGTTGGACGCACCGGGGCCGGCAAAAGCAGTTTAATTAATACTCTCTTTCGGGCCGATTTAGCCCAAGTGGATCTATTGCCCAGTACCGACGCGATCCAATCCTACCATTGGCAAACCCCAGAAGGGGACGAGTTAATCCTCTGGGATACCCCGGGCTATGAACAGGCAAATCGGGCTGATGATCGGCAAAAGGTTCTTAATTATGCCAAAAACGCCGATTTATTAATTCTTGTCACTCCCGCCCTCGATCCCGCCCTGGCCATGGATGAGGCTTTTCTTAAAGATTTGCAACAAACTATTGACAATTTACCAGTTATAGTGTGTGTTTCTCAAGTCGATCGCCTGCGTCCGCTGCGAGAGTGGCAACCCCCCTATAATTGGCTGACCGGAGAAAGTCCCAAAGAAGTCAATATCCGCGAATGCTTGCAGTATCGGGCGGAATTATTCGAGGATCTCTGCGATCGCATTTTGCCGATGGTCAGTCAACAGCCAGATAGAGAAGCTTGGGGGGATGAGGAGTTATCAATCGCTTTACTGGGGGCAATTTCACCCGCAAAACAGTTGCGTTTAGCCCGTTTTTTAGCGGATTTAGAAACTCGAACCCTGGCAGCGGCGAAAATAATCGATCGCTATACTTTACAGATGGCCACGGGGCAAGGTTTAACGGCCCTATTAAAAAGTCCTATTCTAGGTTTTATCTCCACTTTAGCCACGGGAAGACCGACTTTAGCCTATCTTTTAGCTGAACAAATTCCTGTGGAACAATTACCAGTAGCGATCGGTAAATTACAGATGGCCTACGAGCTTTCTTCTCTCTTGAATCCAGAGAATAAAAGTTTTGATTTATTGGCACTTTGGCCAATACTATTAGAAAATTCTAGCACTGCCGACAAGGAAGCTTGGGCCTGGGGTCATGCTCTGGTAGAATATTGGACAAAGAACCTATCGATCGAACAGTTCCGGTCAAGTTATCAGGGGTATTTAGAAACGACAAAAACAGGCCTGTAGCCAGATTAATTAAGCTAAAACTTTCTTCCACTTCAAAAGTATAGGAGAGTGGGGAGGAGAGGTTTCTGGGGTTGAGATTTCTGGCCTTTGTACTAAAATTCCTCAGTATGCGGTTTAAATGCAGTGCAGCTTAGATGGGTACGGGAATAAAATAATTACTCAAATCTTTGTTTTTAGGTGTGTTATTGCAGAATAATATACCTTGTTTGATCAATATTTTTTTGGGTTTCTATGTCGCTATAACAATGCTAGATATCATCTAAAAGATGGTTTAATTGACCTTTCAACAAATCTAGGTTCTGATTAGCCTTTTCAAGTTGAAGACTCAGTTTTTTTATTTCCGACTCTTGAAGGCTTATCTTTTCAGAAAGATCGTCTATCTGTTGTTTGCAAGAGTCTAGATATCCACTTTTTATGATATCAATAACATCAAAGTAAGAAATTTTTTGGTCATTCATAAAGCAATATATCTGACATATTTGCTCTAAATTCGATAGTAGAAAATCATTTTTAAATATATCTGAAAATGATATTATACTGGACACGTCAAAACTTTTGTGTCTCAGGGAAAGGATAAGTTTTTCGATATTTTGATGATTATTGGAAAAAGTGTCACTTGAAAATATTTCTATAAATTTACTGATTTCTATTTTCTTGCTTTCTAAGAACAATAACAATTTTAGAGTTTTTGTCTTTATTCGTATTTTTAGATATTCTGCAATCTCAAGGTTATATTTTTGTTCAAAAACAAATTCCAATAGATCTTTAAATGTAACTATTTTTTTAGATACTTCATCGTATGGAATTTCTATGTCAAATTCCTGCTCTATTTGATACAAGAAATTTAGAGCATCATCTTCATCTCCACCATTTGATAATTCAAGAATATAATTATACTCAGTTTTAAAGATGACAAAATCTAAAACTGGCTGAGGTATTTCAGAAACTTCAAATACTTCTATCACAATATTATAAATTCTTGAATAAGTTCTTGAATAAATATCTTCATAAGTTTTATTGTTCATATCCATAATTATAACTATTTTGTTTGTGTTAAAGGTCATCCAATGACAGACTGGCTTGAGTGTAGCATTTTTATTAAACTAATGCAAGCACAAGTAATACTCAACCCTGTTTAAAAAGTATAGAAAAGTAGGCAGGGTGGAACGGTAGGCGAGTGGACAGATTTGGTATAATGCTTCAGCAATTATTGAGATGTTAATTTATTGTAAGCAGAAATAATCGCCGCGTTTTCCCAATCATCATCAAAAGGGAGCGCATCGGGATCTGACAAAGCATTAGCCTCGATTTCTGCATCGCTCATCGATTTAACTCGCTCCCAATCGGTTAAATTATTAATATCTGGGGGATTATTTGTTATATTTATCCTTCCTAAAGCTGGTATTTCCATAGGCTGTGGCCAGTGCAGAACTACAGTGATATACTAAGGATAACTTGCTCAATACTTTCTAGGGAGATTTTGCTATCAATTCCCAGAAAGTATCGGGTTTTAGGTTTTGCGTCCGAGAAAATTAATAATCTGGGGACTAATTTCTTTTGACCAATGTTCTTGGGGATAGTGTTTTGCTTCCGCGAGGGGGATTAATTCCACTCCTGATTTAGTAGCTAATTTTTCAACGGTGACAGAAGATAACCAAGGATCGGCCATTCCCCAGACAAAAAGGATAGGTTTTTCAAAGTTCTCTAAACCTGTCTCAATTTCTGCCATAGTTTTCGATAGGTTTAAATTGCGAATCGTGGCCAGTAAAGCGCGACCCACTGCCGAAGTTTTTAGATAAGGTTGACGGAAAATAGCCAGATCTGCATCACTAATCACAAAACCGCTACCAGTTTCTAAAGTACGATCGACTAATAAGGGGTCTTGAGTCGCCATATCTCCGAGGAAAGGTAGCCCCCATTGTTTCATTATCCAGGGTAATTTAACATCACTGGAGAGGGGAGTATTTAAAACGATCAAGCGCTCAATTTTATCGGGATTTTCTAGGGCGTATTGTAACCCGACGGAGGCTAAAAAACCCTGGACAATGAGGGAGATTTTCGGCAATTGGAGAGCTTGAATAAAATCGGCCAAGGCTTGACAAAAAGCGCTAGGTGTGTAGGCGAAATCTCTGGCATCGGGTTTAGCGGATAAACCGGAACCGATCCAATCGGGGGCAATGGCATTAATGTTATATTCTTCTAAACTGGTCAATAATTCTCGCCAAATATAGCCATGGGCGGGTAAACCATGGAGTAGGATCACGGGGGTTGTGTCCGGTTGTTGAGCGGGGTTAACCTGTCGATAGAACCACTTGAGAGGGCCGACTTCGAGAAAATTTTCTAAAATAGCCATGGTTAATGGGGGATTAATAATCATTAACCATTGTCTAACGTCTAGGAACCGATCGCACCGGCAAATTTCCCACCCCGGCAGTTATAGGGAGCTTGCGTCGAGACTTTGTGCTTCTCCGGGGGTTAAGGGTAAATGAAGACCGCATTCTTGTTTTAAACCCTTGAAACGGGTGTCTCGTTCGTTGCTATCATCGGCGGTTAAAGGCCGACTGGAGTGCCAATCGCCGACGGAGACATAACCCAGATCAAAATAGGGATGGTAGGGAAGATCGTATTTAGTCAGATAGTCGTAGATGGTTTTGGCATTCCAGTCAAGTATCGGTAATATTTTGTAACGTTCGCCCTGTTGATTGACCCATTGGAGAGTTTTGCGGTGGTCGGTTTGGTCGCGACGTAAACCTGCTAACCAAGCGGTGGCCTTTAATTCCTTCAGGGCCCGTTGCATCGGCTCCACCTTGCGGATTTTGTCGTAGAGATTGAGGGAGTCGAGATCGTTATTTGACCACAGTTTACCGTGGATTGCTTCCATGCGGGCGGGACTGAGGGAAGATTGATAAACTTTCAGGTTTAAATGGAGGCGTTGGCTTAAGTCTTCGGCAAATTGATAGGTTTCCGGAGGAAGATAGCCGGTATCGATCCAAATGATGGGAATATCGGGGATAATTGCGGTGACGAGGTGCAACATCACCGCCGCTTGAATGCCGAAACTGGTACTCATCACCAAACCTTCCCCAAAGGTGGCCGCAGCCCAAGCGACGATTTCTGCGGCGTTAGCGGAGTCAAAACGTTGATTAATTCTGGCGAGGTCGAGGGATAGAGGGGAGGAAAAAGACCGGTCGGCAGTGGCGATGAAGGCGGTTTCTAGGGCCTGTGGATGAGAATTAAGCAAGTGTAAATCTGGCATTCTGGCTAAGATTTAAGGTGTACAGTAGCGGCGGATACTGATAGAGTCCAATCTATCCCTGTGATTGGATTATAGCATTGGGCCATCGGCCCGTTCTAGCTATTCCTTTTCCTTTCCAGAGCCTGGTTATTCGATCGAGGATAATGGAACTATCAGACCTCAATTGTATCTTAGTCGCTGATTTCAGGATAATTGGACTCTCAGCCCCGCTACTGCTAGAAAAGTTACTATTTAGTAATTTTTTACTTTAAGTTAAGAAACTTATCTAAGGCTAGAACCATATTCGGCGGCCAACGGCGCACGCTTTTTACCCAATCGAGGTCTTGATAGCGGGTATCCATACCGACGGCGGCTACCCAATTGCTTTCCGCTTCTCCCTGTTGTCCTTGGGTCCATAAAACGGCGCTTAAGGCGGCTCTGACATCGGGGAACATGGGGTATTTGCGGGCAATATTCCGCATTTTTTGGACTGCTTCGGGATATCTGCCCAATTCGTACAGGGCCAGGGCCAGATTAGCTTGCGCCCAGGCAAAATTCGGGGCCAGTTGAGTGGCTTGGCGATAGTCTTTGACGGCGGCTTCCCAGTCCCCTAAACCGCCTTCGGCGTTGCCGCGATTGTTATAGGCAAAGGCATCATTGGGGGCCAATTCTAAAACTTTATTATAATCGGCGATCGCTTCTTGATATTTGCCTTCTCCCTCTAAAGCGGTGCCGCGATTGAGGTAGGGATCGGGGGCATCGGGGGCAATGGCGATCGCTTGGTTAAAATCAGCGATCGCATCCTCTAATTTATTGAGACTAACTCTGGCATTGCCGCGATTACTCCAGACGGCGGGGTTAGTGGGGAATTTGGCGACTAATTGGGTCCAATAGTTTTCGGCCTGGGCGTAATCACCTTTTTCTGTGGCTTCTAGGGCTTTTTCGGCGATAACTTCCCCTTCTCTAATCTGTTCTTCGCTAATAGTCGGGCTATCGGCATAGGCCGCTATGGGTAGGGCAAAAAAGAGCAATAGACTCAATACACAAGCGGTGATCCAACGCATAATTACTTCATAATTTGTTACTTAATCTTTTCTCAATCTACCCTACTTAGGTGAACTCTGCCCTAGATAGTCTTGATAGCCTAGTCGTTGAAGATTGCTTTGTTTTTCGAGGACGGAATCGGTGAGGGATTGACGATAGGCGATAACTTGCTCTAAAAGATCAGCATTACCGATGGCGAGAATTTGAACCGCTAAAAGTCCAGCATTTTTGGCATTACCGATCGCCACCGTGGCCACGGGAATGCCTGCGGGCATCTGTACAATTGAATAGAGAGAGTCTAACCCTTGTAAAGTGCGCGTGACTACGGGAACTCCAATCACGGGTAAGGGGGTTAAAGATGCTACCATCCCGGGTAAATGGGCAGCACCACCCGCTCCAGCGATAATCACTTTTATTCCCCTCTTATGAGCGTTTTTGCCGTATTCAAACATTTTTTCGGGGGTACGATGGGCTGAGACGATGGCGACTTCGTGGCTAATCTGAAAAATCTCTAAAACTGCGATCGATTCTTTCATGGTGGGTAAGTCGGAATCACTGCCCATAATTACACCCACTAGGGGCGCTGCTGTCACCATAGTTACTAGAAAATAATATTTCCCCTAAATTGTATCGGGATCAATGCCTAATTCTCGCAATTTTTGGGCCAATTTTTCCTTAGCTTGTCGTTCCCTTTCTTTCTCTAAAAGAGCCTGTTCTTTCTCTAAAAGAGCCTGTTCTTTTGCCTGTCTTTGCTGTAACTCAGCTTCTTGAGGAGTGGGGACTAATTGACTATTGGCGGTAAAATAACGCAGTTTACGGTCAAATATCCCTAAATATAATCCTAACTGTTCACTCCAGAGATAACCCTGTTCATTGGGAGAAATGGCTTGATATTGTCCCTCAATTAGTCTAAATCCTTGCAATTCTAAACTATTGGGATCGAACCAAAAATAATTAGGAGTGCGAAAGGTATTTTGGTAGAGAATTTTCTTGTTATTGCGGTCAATATTGGCCGTAGAATCGGAAAGAATCTCGACAATTACATCGGGATATTTACCCTGTTCTCTCCAAACCACCCAACTTTTGCGGGGACGCTTTTCGGTATCTAAAACCACAAAAAAATCGGGACCCCAGAAATCACGTTTTTTTAGTTGTTCTTCGTTGTAGTAGATGGTTAGATTTCCCGAAGCGTAGTAATCACTCCTCTCGCGCCATAATAATTCTAGACAACTAAGGAGAATGATGATCTGTTGCAGGTGTAGATCACTTTCCAAGGGTGGTTCATCACTCCATAAATCTGTGTGGGGACAGGCAACTTCTGGGATTATGTCTAGGGCTGTCATGACTTTTTCCCGGTATTTTAGGATTGATTAATTATAGCTTTTTTCTCACAATTGCAGAGATAAGGCGGGGGGATTTTAACCAATAACTTAAGTAAGTAGGCGTTAAAAATCATCAGACACCCCCCTTATCAAGGGGGATCCCCCCGCCTTCGGCTTCCCCCCTTATCAAGGGGGGCTAGGGGGGATCGAACCTAAAATCCATTTTTAATTTAATTATAACCAGCTACTTAATCCTAGACCTTGACCGATCGCCTTTCGCACTTTATCCTAGCGCCATCGCCAAATATGTTAAAACTTCTATACAATGGCCCCCAATAAGTCCGATAACAACGATGACTGAAACCTTAATTCAACCTGCCACCCTAGTAGAACTCTTACATTACCGCGCCACGGCACAACCAGAGGGCCATGCCTACACTTTTCTTATTGATGGCAAAAAAGAAACCCCACTTTTAACCTACAGTGAACTCGATCGCCAAGCAAGAGCAATCGCCGCCTATTTGCAAAAATACCAGGCGCTGGGAGAACGGGCCCTGTTACTCTATCCTCAAAGTTTAGAAGTAGTGGCCGCTTTTTGTGGTTGTCTCTACGCGGGAGTGATTGCCATTCCCGTCCCCCCACCGGAATCAGGACGACTTAAGCGCACTTTGCCCCGTTTACGGGCAATTGTCAAGGATGCTAATGCCACCTTTGCCCTAGTTACCGAAAGTATTCTGACTCTTATTGAAGGTGTGAAGGAAGAATTCCCAGAATTCGACCAAATGAAGTGGATTACTACCGAAAGCATTGATATTTCCCTGGCAGACCAATGGCAAGATCCCCAGGTGGATAAATCGGCGCTTGCCTATCTGCAATATACCTCCGGTTCGACTAATATCCCCAAAGGGGTGATGCTAAGTCATTTTAACCTGATGCACCATTGCGGTTACTTGCAAAAAGCTTGTGGTTACGAACCGGATAGCGTTACCCTCACTTGGATGCCCTATTTTCACGATTACGGGTTAGTCGAGGGTATCACCGTCCCCCTCTACAACGGTACACCCTGCTATCTCATGTCTCCCTTTGCTTTTATTAAGCGTCCGATGCAGTGGTTAAAAAATATTACTAAGTACAAAGTTACTCATAGTCAGGCCCCCAACTTCGCCTATGATCTTTGTACTCGCAGGATTAAAGCTGCCGATTTAGCGGAATTAGACCTGAGCAGTTGGCAGGCCGCGGGAAATGCCGCCGAACCGATTAATCCGAAGGTCATGGCCAAATTTGTCGATACTTTTGCCGATTATGGCTTTTCTTGGCAAACTTTCGCCCCTGCCTACGGATTAGCTGAATATACCCTCTTGATTTCCAATAAACCCAAGGGAACCACCCCAATTATCACCGCTTTGGATGCAACCGCCTACGAACGCGGTAAAATTGTCCCTGTAGGCTCCGATCGAACCACGGGAGTTAGATCAGTCCCCAGTTGTGGTCGTCGCGTCTGTGATACCCGTATAGCTATGGTTAATCCCGATACTTTCACCCTTTGTGCAGCCGATGAAGTGGGCGAAATTTGGGCCAGTGACCCCAGTATGGCCGCTGGATATTGGCAACGGGAAGACGCAACCAAAGAAACTTTTCAAGCTTATCTTGCTGATACAGGAGAAGGACCGTTTTTACGCACGGGAGATTTAGGTTTTCTTCTCGATGGGGAATTACATATCACGGGACGGATTAAGGATTTAATTATTGTCCGTGGTAGTAATCATTATCCCCAAGATTTAGAATGGTCAGTACAGCATCTTAATGAGGTTTTTCGTCCCGATTATGGTGCCGCTTTTTCTATTGAAGATAACGGGGAAGAACAGTTAGTTATTGTCCAGGAATTAGAGCGTCGCAGCGGGGAATTAGATACGGCCAAATTAATCGCCGATATCCGTCAAGAAATCGCCGAAGAACACGAAATTATGACCCATGCCATTGTTTTAGCTAAATCGGGAACAATTCTCAAAACTGCCAGTGGCAAAATTCAACGCCGCGCTATTAAACAGAATTTTCTCAATGGGAATATGAGTATTATCGATGCTTGGTCAGAAAATCCTCAGTTAGTTAGTAAATTTGATCGCTCTATTTCTGAAACAGAAGCATAGTTTTTCGGGTGGGCAATTCTCACCCGATCGAGGTTAACTAATCGTGTTAGGATTAGGTTAAGGATTAAAGTTAGGGTAAACGCCCAAAATGTCACATTTACAAACACTTTATACCATGATGTTGAGAGAGCCGACTATTTTGCTTGTATATGTATTGGATGTATGAGTAAACAGGATGAAAATTCGTTATGAACTGATTATTTACTGGAGTAATGAGGATCAACTATTTATCGTTGAAGTTCCAGAACTGGCAGGATGTATGGCTGATGGAGAAACTTATCAAGAAGCTGTACAAAATGCTGAAATCATTATTCAACAATGGATTGAAACAGCACAGGAATTAGGCCGAGAAATTCCTGAACCTAAAGGACGTTTATTATTTGCTTGAACAAGCACAGGAATATGTAATACTAAATCCAGTTATTAAAAACTGATTATTTATTCCCCCTTTTGCATGAGTGCCTCTGCTGATATGTAGCTTATACTCAACGGATTTATTATGATTGGTACTCAACAGGAATTATCTGGATTTACAAAATATTTAAATGATCAGTATTCCAGGAATATAATACTAAATCACCAATTTTTTTTGAACAGAAAAAGTAAGGGCGAAGCATTCGGATAGGAAATCTACGGTTTCAGCGATAGGTTATCGCTCGAATGCTTCGCCCCTACGGGACCCTTGACTTGTGGGGAAAAGTCGAAATTAATAGGCAAATAATCCCGATGTTAATAAAGACATCAGCCAGATTAAAAACAGGAAAATTAATCAATCTAAAATCGAGAAAATCCACCACATAACCAAACAAAAAGCGATCGATGCCATTGCCGAAAGCCCCTGCTAAAATAAAACCGTAGGCTAATTGTTCCCAACGGCTTAAATGCGGTCCAAAGTAAGCAAAAGCCATTAATCCCAAACTAACTAATAAGGATAGCCATTTGAGCCAACCAACACCGCCCCGAAAAGCACTAAAAGCCGCCCCGGTATTAATCACAAATGTAAAATGAAAAACCCCCGGAATAACCGGAAAAGTATCACCGATTTGCTCAAAACTCTGCACGGTTATATACTTAGTTACTTGGTCTAAACTTAGACCAAGCACCGCCACTATCCAAAACCAGCGATTTTTTTTTAACATTGGCTCTGGCATCAATAAAATAATAATTTACGGAAGAAAAAGGCAATAATTACCACCACACAAATTACTACTAATTGCCCTAAAAATGGCCAGACTGAATAATTCATAAATAGGGTGGGCAAACTATCGGGAAAGGTGATTTGACTGGCTTGGGGCTGAAAAATCGACAATCCCAGCATATATAATAAACCGCACAGATGAATCACTAACAAACCGGCAAAGGCACTTAAAGCCAGAGTTTCTATCTTGGCACGCCAGCGAAAAGCCAGCCAACCACACAGCCATGCCCCCGGCATAAAGCCTAAAATATAGCCAAAACTGGCTTCTTTCAGATAACCCATTCCCCCACCCTGAGCAAACACCGGCAACCAAGTTAAACCGAGAAAAATATAGGCCACCTGGGCAAGAAGCCCGGCATTTTTGCCCCCCAGACAGCCCGTTAATAATACTGCCCCAATTTGGTAAGTTATGCCTAGTTTTTGCGAAGATAGACCCGCAGCTGACCAACTAGCTAGGCTTACTGGAACAAATGTACTAAAAATTGTCAGCAACAAACCAATCAAAGCCCAGATTAACTCATTGGGAACCGACGCGGAAGTGCGCCGCGGCGGAGATTCTCGTCCTCGACGTGATTTAGGTTGTCTGTTGGGGTTGGTATTCACCGGGGATGGGGGCTTCTCCTCCTATTAAACTAAGATCAGCCAACATCGCCTGATCCTGTTGGGGCGGTTGTCCTAGGGTGGTCAAATAATGCCCAATCAGCATAGCATTAATTCCCGATTTTAGCCCCAGATTTTGCAATTCTCCCATCACTGCCTCTCGTCCCCCGGCATAACGGAGAATTTGTTGGGGTAAGATAAACCGGAAAATGGCGATCGCTTTTAGGGCAGTCAAGGGATCCAGTTTGGGTAAATGACCTAAAGGGGTGCCACTTCTGGGGTTTAATAGGTTAATCGGCACTGATTCCACTTCTAATTCCGCCAGAGAAAAAGCTAAATCAATGCGATCAGTCCAACTTTCCCCCATACCGATAATTCCCCCCGTACAAGCCTGAATTCCCGCCGCTTTCAGGTTTTTTACCGTTTCTACCCGATCCTGCCAACTGTGGGTGGAGACCACGTTAGGATAAAAATTCTCGGAAGCTTCCAGATTGTGATTATAACGGGTAACTCCAGCTTCTTTTAAGGCCTGGGCTTGGGGGAGGGTTAACTCTCCCAAGGCGCAACAGGGTTTAATCTTGGCGGTTTCGATGATTTCTTGAACTGTGGCCAGTATTTCCTCGAATTCCTTGGATTTGGGGCTATTATACTTTAATCCCCGACCTTGACTAACTAAACAGAAGCGTTTGGCCCCCGCGTCGGCTGCCGCTTTCGCATGGCTGACGATTTCCTCGCGACTTTTTAAACCGTAGATAGGCGAATCTTGACCGGGATGGTGGACGGATTGGGAACAAAAACTGCAATTTTCCGAACAACTTCCCGATTTTATGTTGATAATGCTACATAAATCTACCGTATTACCACAACAGGCCTGACGAATGCGATCGGCAGCCTCACATAAGCTGAAAATATTTTCCTGACCTTCGATCGCAGTTAAAGCTAGGGCCTCTTGCTTACTGAGTCGATCGCCGGCGATAATCTGATTAGCCCTAGTCTGTAACCAGTTTTTTAAGGCTTCTCCCTCCATGGGGATAGATTGAGTAGCGGTGTGTGTAGAGACTTGTACCACGTCGTTTATGCTCTGACTAAGTTAGGCTCATCTTATCATTATTCAGTTACCGGGGAAAGATTAATAAAAAACTTTAGAAAAAAATGCCCTTTTGTGCTAGACTACCCGCAAAAGTTATCTTGTCTCCGATTTTATGAAAGTTATTCCGACGGAAATTCCTGATGTTTTAATCATTGAACCGCAAGTTTACGGAGACGATCGAGGTTTTTTCTTGGAGAGTTTTAATCAGAAAGATTTTCGAGAAAAAACTGGGGTTAATACCACTTTTGTCCAGGATAATCACTCTATGTCCCTAAAAAATGTCCTGCGAGGATTGCACTATCAAATCCCCAATCCCCAGGGTAAACTGGTGCGAGTGGTGAATGGTAGTGTTTTTGATGTGGCAGTGGATGCGCGTCAAAGTTCCCCCACTTTTGGGCAATGGGTAGGCTGTGTTTTAAGTGCGGAAAATAAACGGATTTTCTGGGTTCCCGAAGGTTTTGCCCATGGCTTTCTAGTTCTCTCCGATCGAGCAGAATTTCTCTACAAAACCACTAATTATTATTATCCAAAGTACGAAAAAACTATTTTATGGAATGATGCCGATTTAGGGATTGATTGGCCCCTAGAGACTCCGCCGATTCTCTCCCCTAAAGACCAAGCTGGACAACCCTTTAAATCCGTGGAAGTTTTCCCCTAAAGACGATGAAAAAAGTTTTACTAATTGGTGCTAAAGGTCAGGTAGGACAAGAGTTACAAGTAACTTTACCATCCTTGTGCGAAGTTATTAGTATCGGTCGAGAAGAACTAGATTTAACTAACTCGGAAAAAATCAGCCAGTTAATTAGGGAAATTCACCCCGATTATCTGGTTAATGCCGCCGCTTATACGGCAGTGGATAAAGCCGAAACCGAACCAGATTTAGCCTATTCTATCAATGCTATAGCTCCAAAAATCATGGCGGAATCTGCCGAGAAAATTAAAGCTAAATTTCTCCATATTTCCACCGATTATGTCTTTGATGGTCGGAAAAATACCCCCTATCTAGAAACCGATCTAACTAATCCTTTAGGGGTTTATGGACAATCAAAGTTAAGGGGAGAAGAGGAAATTAAAACTGTTAATTCTCAGGCAATTATCCTCCGGACTGCTTGGGTTTACGGCAGTTATGGCAAAAGTAATTTTGTCAAAACTATGCTGAGATTAGGCAAGGAAAGAGAGGAGTTAAAAGTAGTTGTTGATCAGGTGGGAAGTCCCACTTGGGCAAAAGATATCGCCACGGCCATTACTCACCTTCTAATTAATGTCGATAATCCCCCAGGAATCTATAATTTTACTAATAGCGGTGTCGCCAGTTGGTTTGATTTAACTAAAGCGATTTTTGAGGAGGCAAAAATAAGCGGTATTCCCTTAAAAATTCAGAGAGTAATTCCCATTACTACTGCTGAATATCCTACCCCAGCAGTGCGTCCGGCCTATTCGGTTCTTTCCAGTCAAAAAATCTCGCAACAATTGGATTATATTCCTCCCTATTGGCGAGATTCTCTCAAAGCTATGCTCAACCAACTATTTAATCTTTAAAACTATGAAAGCACTAATTTTATCCGGTGGTAAAGGTACGAGGTTACGTCCCCTAACTTATACTGGGGCAAAACAGTTAGTTCCCGTGGCCAATAAACCGATTTTATGGTATGGAATCGAATCAATTGTGGCCGCAGGAATTACCGATATTGGCATTATTATCAGTCCCGAAACTGGGGAAGAAATTCGTCAGACCACGGGCAATGGTGAACAGTTTGGCGCTAAGATAACTTATATTCGCCAAGATCAACCGGCAGGATTAGCTCACGCGGTCAAAACTGCCCAATCTTTCCTAGGAGATTCCCCCTTTATTATGTACTTGGGTGATAACCTAATTGAGGATGATTTATCGCCCTTTTTAGACTCTTTCCAAAAACAGTCCCTTGATGCTTTAATTCTGCTGCGAAAAGTCTCTAATCCTAGTGCTTTTGGGGTGGCAAAAGTAGATGAAACCGGCAAAGTTTTATACTTAGTCGAAAAACCCAAAGAACCCCCCTCAAATTTAGCTTTGGTGGGGATTTATTTTTTTGCCCCCACCATTCACCAAGCGATCGCATCTATTCAACCTTCGGGCCGGGGTGAGTTAGAAATTACCGACGCTATCCAAGAATTAATCAATCAAAATAAAGCAGTAGAAGCCAATAAACTACTGGGTTGGTGGTTAGATACGGGTAAAAAAGATGATTTATTAGAAGCAAATCGGATTATCCTCGATACCTGTCTAGAAATCGCTTTACAGGGAGAAATTGATGCTAATAGTCAGGTGATCGGACGGGTACAAATTGGTCAGGGTAGTAAAATTATTAATAGTACCATTCGCGGTCCTGTCATTATCGGAGAAAATTGTCACATTGAGAATTGTTTTATCGGTCCCTACAGCAGTATAGCTAATGGAGTAAAATTAATTGATGCCGACATAGAACACAGTGTTATTCTCAAAGATGCCACGATTATTGGCATTCATCAGCGCATAGTTGATAGTGTGATTGGACGACGGGCAAAATTAGAAATCGCACCCCAACGTCCAAAAGCTTTACGCTTTATGATTGGGGACGATTCCCATGTGGAATTAGTGTAGTTATTGGGGATTAACTGCCCCTTTAATTAGGGTTTGCGGCAAAAAGTTTTTCCTGGGTGTAGGGTGTAGGATTTTACCGATTTTCAGGGAAAAAGTCCCGGAATTTTCACCCCAATCACTGCAATCGCTGGCACTTTTTGATGGGAAAAAAGTCTAAAAACCTTATCCAACAAGGTTTTTAGATTTATTCAGCCAACCCTAACTATGTTATAATCAAGAGTCTGACCTATTTTACCGTTCTAGAACTATGACGCAACAGTATCGCATTACCCTACTACCCGGCGATGGCATCGGGCCGGAAATCCTCGCTGTCACCGTAGAGATACTGAAAGTCATCGCTAAAAAATTTGACCTCCAGTTTGACTTCCAAACCGCTTTAATTGGAGGGGCAGCCATTGATGAAACCGGCAGTCCCCTCCCCGAAGCAACCCTGAGCGCCTGTAAAAATAGTGATGCTGTTCTCTTGGCCGCTATCGGGGGTTATAAATGGGATAATTTGCCCCGGCAGCAAAGGCCGGAAACCGGATTATTAGGCTTAAGATCCGGTTTAGGTCTTTTTGCTAATTTACGTCCTGCCACCATTTTTCCGCAATTAATCGACGCTTCTAGTCTCAAACGGGAGATTATCGAGGGAGTGGATATCATGGTCGTCCGGGAATTAACCGGGGGTGTCTATTTCGGTCAACCGAAGGGGATTTTTGAGACGGAAACGGGAGAAAAATGCGGTGTAAATACCATGGTTTACTTAGAATCGGAGGTGGACCGCATCGCTAAGGTGGCCTTTGAAATTGCCCAAAAACGCGGCAAGAAACTCTGTTCCGTCGATAAAGCTAATGTTCTTGATGTTTCCCAACTCTGGCGCGACCGGATGACGAAAATCGCCGCTAATTACCCCGATGTGGAACTTTCCCATCTCTACGTCGATAACGCAGCCATGCAGTTAGTCCGGGCCCCCAAACAATTTGATACTATCGTCACGGGCAATTTATTCGGTGATATTCTCTCCGATGAAGCGGCCATGTTAACCGGTAGTATCGGAATGTTACCCTCCGCTAGTTTAGGGACTGCTGGGGTGGGAGTTTTTGAACCCGTCCACGGTTCGGCCCCGGATATCGCCGGCCAAGATAAGGCCAATCCGATCGCCCAGATTCTCAGTGCTGCTATGATGTTAAAATATGGGCTAAATCAGCCTTTAGCGGCAGCAGCGCTGGAAAAAGCCGTAGAAAAAGTCTTAGAGTTCGGTTATCGTACTGGAGATATTTTCTCAGAAGGTATGACCTTGGTGGGATGCCAAGCTATGGGCCAGGCCATCCTGAAAGTTTTAGAATCATAACAAAAGTGCCAAATTCCGAAATCGTCATATACCATTGATTTAATAAATACGTCAATTTAATCGTGGGGAGACGAGTGCTATGGTAGCCCTATCCGAGAAAACAGAACAACAGCGTGTCGATATGGAAATCCCAATTTTGTTAGATCCTACTGTCTTACGGGCAGCCAGACGCATTTATCGCATCTACTGTACCCTCAATAGCAGAGTTAGTAAACGTCCTTTTGGTGTCGCTATTAACCGCGACAATCATCGCGGCCAATTGATTTTTAACAATAAACCGATTCTTCTCCCCGGAGAGTGTTTCGTCCCGATTAAGCAAATCGAATCGGAAGCATATTAATTTTTGTGAAGATTTGCCCTAAATATCTTGCCAAACGTCAGCTAATACCCACTGGCGTGATTTTTTTGTCTAATATAAAAAGATGTTCGGGAATAATCTTAACTCTACCCTAATCCAAGACCTCGATCGCCTAGAAAATCGTCTTCGGGAAATCCCCCTCGAACCGGGGGTTTACTTCCTGCGCGACCAAAATGGCGAAATTCTTTACATCGGTAAATCCAAAAAACTCCGGTCTAGAGTCCGTTCCTATTTTCGTCCCAGTCAACCCCTCAGTCCCCGCATTGCTTTGATGGTGCGACAGGTGACAGAAATTGAATTTATCGTCACCGACACGGAAGCAGAATCTTTGGCCCTGGAAGCTAATCTAATTAAACAACATCAGCCCCATTTTAATACTCTCCTCAAGGACGATAAAAAATATCCATACATTTGTATTACTTGGTCGGAAACCTACCCGCGCATTTTTATTACCCGCAAACGTAGCATAAATAACCAAAAATACCGTTATTATGGTCCCTACGTCGATACTAGGCTGCTGCGCTACACTTTACACCTAATTAAACGCACTTTTCCCCTGCGTCAACGTCCCCAACCTCTGTTTAAAGACCGTCCCTGTTTAAATTATGATATCGGTCGTTGTCCGGGGGTTTGTCAAAAATTAATTAGTCCCCAAGATTATCGGGAAACCTTGCAGAAAGTGGCGATGATTTTTCAGGGAAGGACGGGGGAATTATTAGAGAAATTAGCAGCAAAGATGCTAGAAGCGTCGGAAAACCTAGATTTTGAAAAAGCGGCCACGATTAGGGATCAAATTCGCGGATTACAGGCTCTTAATACCGATCAAAAAGTCTCTTTACCTGATGATACCGTATCCCGGGACGCGATCGCTTTAGCTAAGGACGAGCAGCATTGTTGCATACAATTATTCCAAGTGCGTTCCGGTCGTTTGGTGGGACGTTTGGGATTTTTTGCCGATAGTCAGTCAGCAAACGAGGGAGAAATCCTGCAAAAAGTCCTGGAAGAACATTATTTATCGGTGGAAGGGGTGGAAATTCCCAGCGAAATCCTGTTACCCTGCGAATTACCGGAAGGTGAGGTGTTAGCGGGGTGGTTAAGGGAAAAAAAAGGTCGCAAAGTCGAGTTAACTGTCCCCCAACGGCAAAGTAAAGCGGATTTATTAGCTATGGTCGAGAAAAACGCTCTTTATGAGTTAGAAAAGACGAAAAGAAGCGCCGACCGGGATTTACAGTCTTTGCAGGATTTAGCGGTAATTCTCGATTTACCAGCACTACCCCACCGCATCGAGGGTTATGATATTTCTCATATTCAGGGTTCTAATGCAGTCGCGTCGGGAGTGGTGTTTATCGATGGGGTGGCCGCTAATCAACATTATCGTCACTATAAAATCAAAAATCCCGAAGTTAAAATCGGCCATTCCGATGATTTTGCCAGTTTAGCAGAAGTAATTCGCCGGCGTTTTCGTCGTTATACCGAAAATCCCGATAATATTGCCGAAAATGATGATTTTCCCGATTTGGTCATGATTGATGGGGGAAAAGGACAATTATCGGCCGTGGTGACAGTTTTAGGGGAGATGAATTTATTAGAACAGGTAAAAGTTGTTAGTTTAGCTAAACAGAGAGAGGAGATTTTTTTACCAGGAGAATCCTCTCCTTTAGAGACGGATAAGGAACAACCCGGAGTGCAATTATTGCGTCGAGTCAGGGATGAAGCGCACCGCTTTGCTGTTAGCTTTCACCGACAACAAAGGATGCAAAAAAGTCGCCGTTCCCGTTTGGATGAAATACCGGGGTTAGGTTTTAAGCGACAAAAAGATTTATTAGCTCATTTTCATTCTCTGGATTATATTCGCGAAGCTTCCCTAGAACAATTGCAACAGGTGACAGGAATTGGGGAACAATTAGCTAAGGAAATTTATAATTATTTTCATCCTAGGTAGGGATAAGCTGTTGAAGAATATCTAAGGGGGGTTATGATGAGAATATCTTCAATAAAACTCTATGTTCTACAAGCGATCGCACTACAACTGAAAACCTAGACTAACGCGGAGTAACTTCACTCAACGCTTCTTGCAGCACTTCATCACTTACACCATGACGCTTCAAACTAGCAACGAGAGCAGAAATTGTATCTCCCTCTAGACGCTCCAAATCCGCACGCAGCCCTTGTCCAATGTAAGCACGCATCAAAGGTTGATAACCTGAGAAACCAAGCAACGGTGCAACCCGCTTTAAATCTTCAATCACATCTTCGGGAATACGAATCGTGATTGTAGTCATAGGGCGATTTTTCTCCAGTCGTTTTTTTAATGCCTCAACTTTCATAATACTCACGTTCCTTGCGTGTGGCTTTGCGAGCCGAAATGATCCGAATGATGTCGTTTTCACGCTCAATATAGACGACGTACAGGAGATTCCACCGTCTATCTAACCCAATGATCGCATCTCGTGCCTCATCATTGCGACTTGCATCAACAACAACCAGCAGTGGATCGAAGAAGACTTCTGCTGCTTGCTGAAACGTAATACCGTCATGGTTGATCGGGTTAATCCTAGATTTCTCGTCATTCCAAACAAAAGTAATGCCACTGAGGACAAAATAGACATCCATACTTGTAGTATAGGCAGGATGTATTTACATTGTCAATACTTTATTAACACACCCTACGAGAGCAGCAATTATTATAGGTTGGGTTGACGCAAGGAAAAACACCCTACGAGGCTCTAGGCTTATTAACAGATAAAAATCAATTCAGGGTGATTTTATGCTAATCTGCAACTTACCGACTTATAATAAAAATGTTCTTGCCAAAGAAGTTGTAGCTAACTGCTTAACTGAATCTGCTAGGATGCTATTACAGAATAGAAGACTACATCTATTAATTGCTGAGGCAGAACTAAGTTTAACCGCTCCTTTTTTAACTACTTATATCGCTTTCAGGCAAAAAATTAGGCGTTTTCGGTTTACCATGGTCAAAGTGTGCTTTCTAGGCTAATGACTTTGACTAAAAACCCCGTGATCAGAAACCGTCGTTTTTCCCTACGCAATCTCTTTGAGACTTGCATGGCCCTATTGGTGTTATGCAATTATATTCTGGTTATTTTCGATTTAACCTATATTCCCCTGCGAGATTTTTGGTTACAGGGACGCTTGCAAATAACTTTATTAAGATTTAATGAACCAATACAACTCGGGCCGATTTCCTTTCAAGAATTACAAATACCTCCCGACAAACCCCTAAAAATTCCCTTTGTTAAAGGAATCGCTAATTATGATGTGGTGAAAGGAATTAAACCCTATCGCAGTACCAGTGAATATTTAGCTACGGTTGATAAACTCAATGAACTAATCAATCAAAAGGTCTTTAACCCAGAGTTTAATCTGCAAGAATATCGCCAAGAGATTGAGAAAATTTTAGCCAATTTACGCCAAAAAAGTGTCGATATGATCGATAATAATCCCTTTGCCTCGGCCGAGAAAACTGGGACTTTAGAAAAGATTAAAAATAAAATGCGCTTGCGGGTTTTTAAAACAGAAAATGTTTCCGCAAAAGCAGCCTTTCAGAAGTTTTGGACTTGGGATTATCTCAGTCAAAATGGCTGGGAAAAAGAGTTGAAATTTTTCAATCAAGAAATTCAACCTTTAATAGAAACTAATTATTTTCGTCCCCTGGGAGAAGATGGGAGACCGATAGATAACTTTGAGGCGATCGATTTTTTCTTTGGCACCATCTTTTTCTGGGAATTTATGATAAGAACTTGGTGGATTGCTCGCACTCATAAAGGCCTACGGTGGCGCGAGGCTATGTTATGGCGATGGTACGATATTTTTCTGTTTGTTCCTATCTGGAGATGGTTGCGATTTATTCCTACCGTTATTCGCCTAGATCAAGTTAAAATTATTAACTTAAGGGTGATTAAAGAACAGGCAGTTAAAGGCTTAGTTGCGCTAATTTCTAAAGATATTACTGAGATAATTGTCCTGAGAATTATTAATAAAATTCAGGAATATATTCGACAGGGACAAGTGGAGAAATTTCTCGAACGATCCCTCAATGGCGGATATAGCAATCTCAATGATACTAATGAAGTTATCGAAATTTTTCGTTTAGTAGTTAATAGCACCGTTGACAAGGTTTTACCGCAAGTTAAACCGGAGGCAGAAGCTTTAATTAAATACAATATCGAGAAAATTCTCAGTCAAACTCCCGCTTATCAAAGCTTATTGCGATTACCCGGCATGAAAGGGTTAAAAACTGACTTGAGCAATCGTCTATCTAGTCAATTGTATCAATCCTTTGTTAATATAGCTGAAAAGATTACCCAGGAAGACGAAGTTTTTGAGCGTTTATTGCAGCAATTAGTCCAGCGTTTCGGGCAATCTCTCGCCGAGGAATTACAATCCCGTCACAGTTTAGAAAGAATCGAGATGTTATTAATTATCTTCCTAGAAGAAGTGAAATTAAACTATGTACAAGAATTCTCGGATGAAGACTTAGAAACTATCCTCGAACAAACTCGCTTACTCCACTCCAAAAGTGCAGAAATTACCCCAGGAGAAACCATGAATCCTCGTCTTCTTCCCTAAAAATTAAGTAGCTGGTTATAATTAAATTAAAAATGGATTTTAGGTTCGATCCCCCCTGCCCCCCTTGATAAGGGGGGTGCCGATAGGCGGGGGGATCTCCCCTTAATAAGGGGGGCATCTGATAATTTTTAACGCCTACCTACTTAGCGATCATTGATTAGGTAATATCCCTTGATCTTTTGATCACTTTTCTAGTAAAATATCTGCTGAAACCCGCATTACTCAATTAACCTAATTATCTACTCCCATGTTAACAAAAATTATTCTCGGTTTACTTTGGTTAGGCTTCGGATTATACGCTTTTTTACTAGCACCACCCGATCAACCAGATACAATAAATTTAATTATCGATCTTTCCACTGGGAAATGGCAAAATATCAACCCGTTAATTATCGCTCTTTTTAACCTGATGGGAGTTTGGCCACTTATCTACACTAGCCTTTTAATTATCGATGGTCGTGACCAAAAAATCATCGCTTGGCCCTTTACTTTTGCCTCCTTTGCCGTGGGTGCTTTCGCTATTTTACCCTATCTAACTCTCCGTCAACCTAACAGCAATTTTACTGGTAAAAAAAATCTGGTCATTAAACTTTTAGACTCACCTTGGTTAGGAGTAATTGCCCTAATTACTGCGGCAATTTTAATCGCTTACGGATTAATTAACGGCAATTGGTCTGATTTTTGGCATCAGTGGCAAACTAGCCGTTTTATTCATGTTATGAGTTTAGATTTCTGTCTTTTAACCCTATTATGTCCAATTTTGCTGCAAGATGATCTAACCCGACGGGGATTAAAAAATCCTTTCCTGTTGCCGGTAATTTCCCTTTTGCCTCTAATCGGTCCGGCAATTTATTTAATTATTCGTCCTCGCTTAGGGGAGAATTAAGGGTAAATTGTCTTGAGCAAACTTAACTATTTCTTGACAAGAGAAGTTCATATTTAACAAAAATTATGCTGAGGTTCCCCTAAAATATGGGGAAAGAGATTAATGTCCAGATTAGAAGGAGTGTTTAACCTTGTTAGAGAGTCAAAAACCACCTCGGATTTACTGCTTTCAAGCTGATTATCTTGCCTCCCAACAATTTAACCCCCAAGAGATTCCCGCTTGGTTATCCTTAGAGGTAAACTGGCAGGGTTATAGAATTCATACCCTACCCTGGGTAGCAGACGTAGCTAGGGTATTAGGATTATTAGCGATCGAAGATACTCCCCAAGGGTGGCAAGATTATTTAGAAAGCTTGGGATTAGCCAAAATTAGGTTAATGGACAGCGAGGAGTTTTTTGAGGATAAATCTTTATCGGGATGTTAGAAATGCCCTATAATTGGCAATTTAGTGATGATTCTACCAGTCAATTTATGCCCTATAAACTACTCTTCGTCTGTTTAGGAAATATCTGTCGTTCTCCCGCTGCCGAGAATATCATGACTTATCTGATTGAACAAGAAGGATTAAGTAATAAAATCCTCTGTGATTCTGCGGGGACTGCTGGTTATCATATCGGTTCTCCTCCCGATTCTCGCATGAATACGGCGGCCAAAAAACGCGGTATTCCTCTACAAGGGACAGCCAGACAATTTACCCGCCAGGATTTCGAGAATTTTGATCTAATCCTAGCCATGGATAAAGCCAATTATCAAGATATTTTATCCCTAGATCGGACAGGAAAATATCAAGAAAAGGTCAAGTTAATGTGTGACTATGCTCGTTATCACTCAGAAAAAGAAGTTCCCGATCCCTACTACGGTGGTCGGGAAGGTTTTGACCGCGTAATCGAGCTACTTTTAGACTCCTGTGGCAGTCTTTTGCAGGAAGTAAAAAACAAAATTTAAGTTTTTTCTTTCAGCTAATCGATTAATCTATGTTCAAGGGAAAAACGAACCAGTTCGGCGCGATTGTTAGTAATTGTTTTTCTGAGTAAACTACTAACATATTTCTCGATCGTGCGAGAACTAAGATGCAGTTTTTGCCCAATTTCACTATTAGAAAGTCCCCGGGCTAAATGTTCTAACACTTCCCGCTCGCGATTAGTTAACTTAAAATCGTCCTGTAAAGAAGAAGTTAAAACATCCCTAGTTTTGGGGCTTTCTTCCGGTTTTAGTTTCTGATATTGACGTTCACTTTGCACCATTTGCGCTCGCTCTAAAAGATTGCGAATAACCGCTTTTAATTCCTCCATCTCAAAAGGTTTAGGAAGATAGATATCACAACCCACTTGATAACCGCGAATTCTTTCCTCCGTTGACCCTCTTTCGGTTAAAAAAATTACTGGTAATAACCTAAATTCTGGCTGTTGCCGCACCTTAGTCACCAAAGAATAACCGTCTAAACGCGGCATTTTGATATCCGATACCAAAAGATGGGGATGATAGGTATCCAATAAATTCAAAGCTTCCAAACCATTACTCGCCGCTACCACACTATAACCTGCTAATTCTAAATAGTCTTTGACTGCTAGGCGGATACCGGGGTCATCATCGGCAATTAGAATCAAAAGAGGCATAGAAATCAACAGGACAAGGTTTTTTCGTTATTAATAGCCTAGCACCCTCCGCTCGTCACAATTGTCCATCAAGCTACAGAGGCCGTTGTAACTGATATTATACTAGCAGTTAGCTATCAGCCTTTTCAGTAATCAGATGTGAGTTTTCAGCTTTTTTCTCCCCAACTCCGGCACTCCCCCACTCCCCCAACCCCTTTTTTACTTTTTACTTAAGATGACAGATTATTTAGTTTCCTTGACAATTTGGGCGGGTATTTACGCGATTTTTGCCCTCGGTTTAAATCTACAATGGGGATTTACTGGCTTAATTAACTTTGGTCACGTTGCTTTTGCCACTTTAGGGGCTTATGCCACGGTTTTATTGACTTTACAGGGTGTACCGATGATTTTTGCTGCCATTGTCGGGGCGCTCCTAGGGGCATTGTTGGGATTGGCGATCGGTTTTTCCACCCTGAGATTAAGAGCCGATTATCTAGCGATTGTCACCATCGGGGTGTCTGAGTTAATTCGTTTGCTGGTGCTTAACGAGGATTGGTTAACGAAAGGCAGTTTCGGACTACAACGTTATCCCCTACCTTTGGATATAAATCCCAGTTTTCCCGTCAAATTATTAATTATTGCCCTGTTTACCCTGCTTGCTATCTTTGCTCTCTGGCAATTGGGGCGCAATCTGCAACGACAATGGCGCGAAGCCGGGCAAATTAGCGGTAAAAGCTATCAACCGACGCAAAAGAGAGCTTTAATCTTTTGGGGGTTGTTAGGGGTGATAATACTGCTTTTTCTGTATATAAACGGCGTAATTGCCTTGAATGATTATAATTACAAAGCGGGGCTGATGGTGGTAGTTTTAGTCCTCCTCGCTCTCGTTTATACTGGTTTAGAATTACTTTTGCGATCGCCTTGGGGACGCATCCTCAAAGCTATCCGGGAAGATGAAGAAATTCCCCGGGCCTTGGGAAAAAATGTCTTTTGGTATAAGTTACAATCTTTGATGTTAGGCGGTGCGATCGCTGGTTTAGCTGGGGCTTTTTTAGCATGGCAATTAACCACTATTTACCCGACTAATTTTGAGCCGTTATTGACTTTTAACGCTTGGATTATTATCATTCTCGGTGGCTCTGGTAGCAATGCCGGCACCTTACTAGGAGCAGTAATTTTCTGGGCTTACGATTCCCTGACTCGCTTTATTCTACCCCAATTAGATATTTTTAATGATAGCCAATTAGGGGCTTTACGGATTATGATTATCGGTCTGCTGCTCATGGTTTTAATGATCTGG
The DNA here is from genome assembly GCF_050500245.1 of Microcystis ichthyoblabe FBCC-A1114. Classification (NCBI taxonomy): domain Bacteria; kingdom Bacillati; phylum Cyanobacteriota; class Cyanophyceae; order Chroococcales; family Microcystaceae; genus Microcystis; species Microcystis ichthyoblabe. The sequence continues at coordinate 980,153 of NZ_CP191408.1, forward strand.
CGACCCCAGGGTATCCTCGGCAAAAAAGAGGAGTTAACTTTGGGAAAATAATTTCAGTTATCAGTTATCAGTTATCAGTTATCAGTTATCAGTTATCAGTTATCAGTTATCAGTTCATCGATTACTCTTCACTGAAAACACTTCCCACTTCATAATTCATAATTCATAATTTATATATGTTACTTTCTGCCAAAGGATTATCGAAAAGTTTTGGAGGCATTCGTGCCGTCAATAATGCTTATTTGGACGTGCCGCAGGGCAGCATCACCGGGTTAATCGGTCCCAATGGAGCCGGCAAAACCACACTTTTTAACCTTTTATCTAATTTTATTCGCCCGGATAAAGGAGAAGTTTTTCTTGATGGTCAGCCGATTCATCAGCTGCCTCCCTATCAAATTGCCCTGAAAGGATGTGTGAGAACTTTTCAAGTCGCCAGGGTATTATCCCGATTAACGGTGTTAGAAAATATGCTCTTAGCTAGTCCGGGACAAACGGGAGAAAATTTTCTCAAAGTCTGGTTTCAGGGGGCAAAAATTCGCCAACAGGAACAGGAAAATCGTGCCAAAGCTTTGGACATATTAGATTCGATCGGTCTAGGGGAAAAAGCGCACGATTATGCGGGGGCTTTATCGGGAGGACAGCGTAAATTATTAGAGATTGGCCGAGCGCTAATGACCGAGCCAAAATTAATTTTATTAGATGAACCGGCCGCCGGAGTTAATCCCACTTTAATCGGTCAAATCAGCGACCATATTATCGAATGGAATCGTCAGGGAATTACCTTTTTAATTATCGAGCATAATATGGATGTGATTATGTCCCTTTGTCACCACGTTTGGGTATTAGCAGAAGGGACAAATTTAGCCGATGGCATTCCCAGCGAAATCCAAAAAAACGAGCGGGTTTTAAAGGCTTATTTAGGAGACTAAAGCTAATTTTTGCACCTGTTCAACAAAGTTAGCCAGAATTTTTAAGCCATTAGTGGAGGATTTTTCCGGGTGAAACTGCACCGCCACCAAACGCTCACGAGCGATCGCTGCCGTCACCGTTTGACTGCCGTGGGTGACGGTGGCGGCAGTTAGATGACTATCAAGGGGATCGACATAATAGGAATGGACAAAATAGACGTGAGGGTGCGGGGGTAATCCCTGCCAAAGAGCATGATCCGGCTGGGTGAAGTCTAATTGATTCCAACCCATGTGGGGAATGGTAATGCCCGGTTCCGAGCGAAAACGCCGCACTGTCCCCGGAATAACCCCTAAACCCGCCTCTTGTCCTTCCTCTGATGAGTCAAAGAGAATTTGTAACCCGAGACAGATACCGAGAAAGGGTTTACCGTTAGCGATCGCTGCTTTGATCGGTTTTTCGAGATGACGGCTGCGAATTTGCCGGACAGCAGGATCAAAAGAACCGACTCCGGGTAAGACAATAGCGTCAGCTTTTTCGAGATCGAGGGGAGAATCGGTAATTTTCGGCACTGCACCCACGGTTTCCAGTCCTTTACAGGCAGAGTGCAGATTTCCCATGTCATAATCGATGACAGCTATTAAGGTCATTGCTATATACTGATCAGGCGATGACCTTATTTTAGAGCAATCACGCCGCTAAATTAGGTCTTGACTCAAAAAGCAATTAAGGTCATTGTTATATACTGATCATCCGAAAGTTTCTAAAGCCATAGCCTCTCCGTTTTCTTAGTTGAAGTTGCCAACGAAAGCCAAACACCAGAGCCTATTTACTAGGAGAGCGGGAAGCAGAGAGAAAAAATCCCTAACCGAGCAGTATTGACGGACCCGCCATCACCCCGGCAATTTGTCGGTCTAACTGTTCTAAATTTTCCGCCGGTTCAAGGCAGCATAACCCTTGACAAATTAACCCAAATGTGCTAGGGGGCAAACTGTCATCGACTCGATACACCGCAGTGGGCAAATAGCGACCTAACAGCGGCTCGATCGAGCTTTCCGGGGCGCGCAGACAGAAACCGTGACGATAGTGATCGAGGGCAACAAATAAACTGGGGCAAGCGGTGGGGGACTGTTCTAGGATGGTACTAAAAGATTGCAAGGCCTTTTCGGCCCGATCGAGATATTCTAGATTTTCCGTCAATCGCGACAGACGAACTAAATTAGCGATCGCAATTCCGTTGGCTGAAGGGGTGGCATTATCCGTATAACCTCGTTCCCGCACGATCAGATCGAGACTATGATCAGAAGCAGTATTAAAATATCCCCCCTCATCCTCGGACCAAAACCAGCGATCAAATTCCCCCTGTAGATCGATAGCCGCCTCTAACCAGCGAGTTTCTTGGGGTTTAGCGGTTTGCAGGTCCAGCAAAGCCTTAATAAAATAGGCAAAATCCTCCGATTGGGCTAAAACCGAGGCCTGACCCTGATAATTCAAGCGCTGAAAACGTCCATCTAACCACTGATGCTTGAGAATAAACTCGGCCGCTTGAGTAGCCATTTGCCAGTACAAAGGTTCGCTAAAGACGGCAAAGGCCCGGGCTAAACCGGAAATCATCAAACTATTCCAAGCGACGATCATTTTCGTATCCGTTACCGCCGGAATCCGTCCCGGCCAAGAGACGGTTTTCGCCTCTTGATTGTCTCTGGCCGGGGGAAAAAGAGCTAATTGGCCTTGAGAACTGCCATAACGCCGAATAAATAACTTATCGAGGATATTTTCTATCTCCTTCCCTAATTCTCCCCCTTGCCGACGTTGCAGCACATTACGACCCTCAAAATTCCCCTCGGCAGTGACGGTAAAATTAGCCTGCAGCAGCCCCAGTTCCTCAGTCGAGAGATAATCCCTTAACGACCGATCCGACCAGACATAAAAGGCCCCTTCCTCCGGTTCCCCATCCGTGGCCTTCTCAAAACTATCGGCATCTTGGGCCGCATAAAAATAACCTTCTGGGGCGGTCATTTCCCGTTTTAGCCAGTTAACCGTGCCTTTAATCCCTCTCTCAAAGGCCGCTTCTCGATCACCCGCACTCCACAAATTGGCTAAATATTCGACAATTTGCCCGTTATCGTAGAGCATTTTTTCAAAATGGGGAACTGTCCACGTCGAATCCACCGTATAACGATGGAATCCTCCCCCCACATGGTCATAGATTCCCCCTAGGGCCAGATCTTCCCCCCGTTGATAGGCTGCTTGCTGGAGGGAGTCCTCAAAATCGTCCCCAAAGCGACTGCCCTGCAAAGCCAGATGAGAATATGGAATCATCGGAAAACTGGGCCGACCGTAGTTATTGGGATTAACCCGAATCACCGCTGTATTTGTCTCGATTCCTGTGGCTAAAAGGGAAGGAGCGGCTAAATTGGTCTCTGCTCGCGGTAAAATAGCCAATTGACGCAGTGCGCCCAGCATTTCGGCCGTGAATTTGCTTAATTTCTCCTTTTCTTCGTCATAATAGCGACGTACCGATTGCAACACTTGCAGAAAACCGGGCCGGTTAAAGCGCGGTTGCACGGGAAAATAGGTGCCACCATAGAAGGGAATTAAACTATCCGGTGTTAGGAAGACATTCAAAGGCCAACCCCCTTGACCGACCATCATCTGCAATGCTTGCATATAGATACTATCGATGTCCGGTCTTTCCTCGCGATCAACTTTGATCGGCAAAAAATACTGATTGAGATAATCGGCAATGGCTCGATCGGAAAACGCTTCTCCTTCCATAACCGTACACCAATGACAGCTAGAATAACCGATCGAGAGAAAGATCGGTTTATCTTCCCTCCTGGCAATTTCTAGGGCGCTGTCACACCAATACCACCAATCGATCGGGTTTTCGGCGTGTTTTCGCAGGTAAAGACTTTCGGATGCAGCCAGATGATTAGCCATGGGAAAAGGGGATTTTTTGCTCTTGCTGCTTATTAGTTTAAGCTAATTAGAGACTAACCGGAATCAAGCTGGCTCTCCCAGGTTTGGTGGGTAAAATGTATTCTAAGATACATTCCTCCTAGCGAGGGGGTGGAACGAACCACAAAGACACAAAGGACACAAAGATCGATCATATAGTAAGTTAAACTTATCACACAGAACCTAGAAGAGCCTCAAGCTTCCTCTCATGCTGAAAACTTCGATCGCCCTAGGATTTTTTCTCACTCAATCTTTGCCCCTTAATCCGCAAGTGCAGGGGGTGGCTAATCATTTAATTGGGGTTATGGATACCAGGGAACAAGCGCAGACTAACCCCCGCATTGCTAAGGTGCAAATGACCACCTGTGCCGTGGATTTTTCCCCGAAACAGGATAGTATTTATCTTTATCAGGAACAGGCAATTATCGATCGCTTAAATCAACCCTATCGTCAAAGAATTTTAGTCATTCAACCTAGCGCTGATAATTCCACTGTGGAATCGAAAGCTTATAAGTTAAATAATGCCCCTAACTTTATTAATTTTTGTAACAAAGACTTGACAGAAAGAAAATTAAATGTATCAGATTTGGCCGAGTCGGTGTGTACTGTGTTTTTAAAACCGATAGCGGGGGGGTATCGGGGAGAAACTCCCCCCCAGGGTTGTCCCACTAATGCCAGAGGTGCGGTAAAAATAACTAATACAATTATTCTAAATTCCCAGGGCATGGATACCAGCGATCGAGGTTATGATAGCCTTGGCCGGCAGGTATGGGGAGCGCAGGATAATGTCTATCAATTTCGCTGGCAAAAACCCTAAAATCGGCTTTCTTGTTTCATTAATGCCACATCGGCAGCAAAATAGGTCAAAATCAAATCGGCCCCCGCTCGTTTCATACTGATTAAAGTTTCCAAAATCAGGCTTTTTTCGTCAATCCAGCCCTGTTTTGCCGCCGCTTTAATCATTGCGTATTCACCACTGACGTTGTAAGCGGCGACGGGAAGATGACTACTATCGCGCAGACGACGGATAATATCGAGGTAGGCCAGAGCGGGCTTAACCATAATAATATCTGCCCCTTCTGTTATGTCTAAACTGGCTTCCCGTAACGCTTCCCGACTATTAGCCCCATCCATTTGATAGGTTTTCTTATCACCAAATTTTGGGGCTGATTCTAAGGCATCTCGGAAGGGACCATAATAAGCAGAGGCATATTTAGCCGTATAAGCGAGAATTCCCACATCCAAATAGCCAGCCGCATCTAAAGCTCGACGGATCGCCCCAACCCTACCATCCATCATATCGGAAGGGGCGACGAAATTAGCCCCGGCTGCCGCTTGCGAGAGCGACATTTTCACTAAAACTTCTAGGGTTTCATCGTTGAGAATTTTACCGTCCTCCACAATACCATCATGACCATAAATCGAAAAAGGATCGAGGGCCACATCGGTAATAATAATTATTTCAGGGACTTCTTTTTTGATCGCTTTCACTGCCCTTGGCACTAAACCATCGGGATTATAACTTTCTCTACCAAAATTATCTTTTTTATCTTCGGCAATCAGGGGGAAAAGAGCGATGGCATTAATGCCTAAATTATAAGCATTAACTACTTCTTTGAGCAATAAATCGAGGGAATAACGATAACAATCGGGCATAGAAGGAATAGCCACCTTTTGATTTTCTCCCTCCATGATAAAGAGGGGATAAATCAAGTCATTAACGGTTAATTCAGTTTCACGAACAAGACGGCGAATCGCTGGAGTGTAACGAAGACGACGGGGACGAATCAGCATGATAACAGCGAGTTAAAAATAAAAAGTAAACAGTAAATAGCTGGTTTTGCTCTAGTTTTTTACCTAGGAAAAAACTGGGGATAGGACGATCAAATAATCCCGATCCCCCTGACTAATTAGTGAAAATCGGGACTATGACGAATCAAACTCATAAACTCTTGACGAGTCTTAGCAGAATCGGCAAAAATACCGCGCACGGCACTCGTAGAAGTCCAAGAACCGGGTTTTTCAACCCCGCGCATTACCATACACATATGAGTCGCTTCAATCACCACAGCTACCCCTTGAGGTTGCAGTAATCCCTGCAAAGCATCGGCAATTTGTGCGGTTAAACGTTCCTGTACTTGCAGTCGTCTGGCGTACATTTCACAGATGCGGGCAATTTTCGATAAACCGATCACTTTCCCGTTAGGAATATAGGCAACATGAGCGCGGCCGATAATTGGTAAAATATGGTGTTCACAGGAGCTAAAAATATCGATGTCTCGGATTAAAACCATCTCGTTAGCATCCTCGTGAAAAACTGCCCCATTCAGCAATTCATCCAGGGATTGCTGATAACCAGAAGTGAGAAATTTTAGGGCTTTTACTACTCGTTTAGGAGTGTCTCGTAAACCTTCGCGATCGGGATCTTCTCCTAATCCTAACAGCAGTGTTCTTACCGCTTGCATCATCTCGGCTTCTGATACCGGCGATTTAGGTTCGGTAATCACTTCGGGAAAGTGATTGTAGTCATCATTGTCAAAAATTGCTTTGGACTTAGCTAAGGTCATAGATATTTTTATGGACTCCAATAGTTAATTGATCGGCCGAGTTTTCTGATTTTACCAATGTTAATAAATACCCTTTGCTAGAGTATTTATTTTTCTGGGCATCTAGACGATAACTAATGAAAGCTATCGGGTTATTCCCTCGTCTTTGGGTTTATCTCCGGGGCGGAAATCTGGAAAAATTGATTTTCCTAGTCACCGAAAAAGTCTTGAGTATCTCCCTCGTTAATTGAGGGCAGAGTTCCACTGCACAATTAGTTTATTTTGTCAAGTAGTTCGTTTGTTTGGTATTTTAGCTTTCCTAGAATGATAATCGTTATCATTTTAACAAAAAATTTAGATTTACGAACAAAAACTTTGTCGTCAGATAAATATAGTCCTGTTAAGCTGTTTAAACTATTTTGAAGAGATAAGCATATTTTGGGATTTTATCGCTTATATTCAGCAATATTACTGATTTTTTGCTATTCTTCCTCCGAGTATAAATCCGCCGGAGAAGCAAGGCGATCGAGAAAGAGTATTCCTTCCAGATAATCCTATTCGTGTTGAAAGATAGTTAGTAAAAGTATAGTCAAATGATGAATCGGCAAAAAATGATGGCCAGTTCCGGTCTAATCCTCTTAAAACTTGTTGGGAAACTTTAGCGGGTAAAGCTTGATACTGTTCTGTCTTTTTCATCAGAGAGGCCATCTGATTATAGGTCAAATAGCCATGACCATAAATGAAGTTTTGTCGGATTAAATAATTGGCTGAGTTGTAGAGATTTTTAGACTGCCAAGATAAATTATCTATCTCAGCCCAAAATCGATGTCCTTTCTTGATAATGTGTCTTTCGGCTACTAACATTATTATCCGTTGTCTTTTAACTCAGCGTCGGGTTTTGAAGGGTTGTCATCCGTTGTGATAATTGTACCAGAAGGCAATTGATAGCCTGTTAAATTCCCTTGTTTCCACCACCTCCAAGCCGTTCGATAACTTATTCCTGTTTTTTTTGCCTAGTCCGATAGTTTTGTCTGCACATATTACCATAAATGACTATATATGACCATATTTGTATTGAAACTTTACAATACTCGGCATTTTTCATCTGATCTTGCTGGTCAACTTTGACATAAATGCCGTTAACGGCCTTACCACTTAAAGAATTATTGCCCACCAGACGAGAGGACATATTGCTCAGAGGAATAAAGACCTGATCGTCGCGATCAATCGAACCTTCGGCACCTTTTGGCTCAAATACGCCAATAATTTCGTAACTATTTTTTCTTTCAATCCAAAGCTTTTTACCGATCGCATTGGTATCATCGCCAAAGAGTTCTGTTAACAGAGTCGAGCCTAAAATCGCCACTGGTGTCGCCTGTGCCATTTCTTCCTCGGTAAAAAATCGACCTTGGCTGAGTTCTGTATTTCTCGCTTTCATCGAAAATTTGGGTCTGAAACCCCGCCGTTTTAGGTTGGCTTTGCTGTTAAATATGAGCATCGTTTACGAAATATATGCTAAAATATGAGACATGGAAAAAGCCTATTCTTACCGATTTTACCCAACACCCGAACAAGAGTCGCTATTGCGGCGCACTTTGGGATGTGTAAGATTGGTTTACAATAAAGCTCTCCACGAACGAACACAAGCTTGGTACGAAAAGCAAGAAAGAGTAGGCTACGCTCAAACTTCTTCAATGCTAACCGATTGGAAAAAACAAGAAGAATTAGACTTTTTAAACGAAGTTAGCTGTGTACCTTTACAACAAGGGTTAAGACACCTACAAACAGCTTTTACTAATTTCTTTGCTGGTCGTACTAAGTATCCCAACTTTAAGAAAAAACATCAGGGAGGAAGTGCCGAATTTACCAAATCTGCTTTTAAATTTAAAGACAAACAAATCTATTTAGCCAAATGCACAGAACCTTTACCTATTCGATGGTCAAGACAAATACCAGAAAGCTGTGACCCAAGTACAGTAACAGTCAGATTACATCCCTCAGGACGCTGGCATATTTCAATAAGATTTGATGACCCAACGATTAAGCCATTACCAGTAACAGATAAAGCCATCGGAATTGACTTAGGAATTAGTAGCCTAGTGATTACCAGCGATGGCGATAAAGTGTCTAATCCTGAGCATTTTAAAAAGCATTATCGGAGACTGCGAAGAGCATCTAAAAGTCTTTCTCGAAAACAGAAAGGGTCAAAAAATCGGGAAAAAGCAAGAATCAAAGTAGCCAAGATTCACGCTCAAATCACCGATAGCAGAAAAGACCATTTACACAAGCTAACCACTCAATTAGTTCGTGAAAACCAAACGATTGTGGTTGAGAATTTAGCCGTCAAGAATATGGTCAAAAACCCCAAGTTATCTCAGGCAATATCTGATGTAAGCTGGGGAGAAATCACTCGACAATTAGCCTATAAATGCCGTTGGTATGGGAGAAATTACATCGAAATAGATAGATGGTTTCCTAGTTCTAAAAGATGTAGTAATTGTGGGTATATTGCTGAGAAAATGCCGTTAAATGTTCGAGAATGGGACTGTCCAGACTGTGGGACTCACCATGACCGAGATATTAACGCTAGTAAAAATATTTTGGCCGCAGGGCTTGCGGTGTCAGTCTGTCGAGCGACCATAAGACCAGAACAGAGTAAATCTGTTAAGGCAGGTGCGGAACCCCGCAAGGGAAAGAAGCAGAAACCTAAATCGTGAGGTTTGGGGATCGCCGTCCGTTTTACGGCGGCGAGGATGTCAAGTAGTTAAGATCGATGCCCACCACATTAGTGGCATGATTGACCTCGCCCGCCACCATCGGTGCCGGACGCTGCAGATAGGCGGAGACCACCTGTACACCGGGAACTTGATTTTGAATAACTTTGGCATCTTCCCAGATTAAGGTACTACTGGAACCGCGGCCGAGACTAATACCGCCAGTTCTGGCTTCTCCTGGTAAAATTTGTAAAACATTAGTACCTAGAGATTGAATTTTTTGTTCGGTGGCTTTTTGTACTCCTTGGCCTACGGAGGTGAGAGCAATCACGGAGGCAATGCCAATAATCACCCCTAACATGGTTAACAAAGTCCGCAGTTTATTGCTCCAGAGGGCTTCGATCGCTATCGAGACAATTTCGCTGATCGCCACGGGATGAGGATGATTAGTCTGAAGTATTTGTTTAGGTAAATAAACAGTCATTGATTTCGATGTAATCTGGCTAAATATAGAGTTATGAGCGGATAAAACAGATATTTGGGACTTATTTGTCTTTTTTTATCTATAAATCACCTTATTTACTGTTTCTAGAAGAGATTAGGCTGTATTGACTGCGGCTTTCCCGTCCGATAGCATTGCCGATAAAAACCCTCACTTAGGGAAATCAATCGCTTCGCCATACTTTCCCAATAGGATTTTAGCGAGATTTTCCTTGACCTGTGCGTCAATTTCCGAAAAGATGGGGAGTAGGGCCTCTTCTGCCCTGTGGAATAGAGAGGGGATATCCATCAAACAATAGACTGTGATATTTGTTACTATTTATTAAGCGTCAAAGTTCCCCCTGTGTCAAATCGAGACAGATAAGACAATGATGCTCTGTCTCCTGTTGTTTCCCTTTGGGTTATTCAATGACTGTTGCGACTTCCGAAAAACTGCCCATTGACTGGGTGACTCTCATCTACATGGCTTTTATCCACTTAGTGGCTCTTTTAGCCTTCTTGCCTGGCAATTTTAGCTGGGGTGCTGTAGGAGTGACATTGATTCTTTATTGGATTACTGGGGGTTTAGGAATTACCCTCGGTTTCCATCGTTTGGTTTCCCATCGGAGTTTTAAGACTCCCAAATGGTTAGAATACTTTCTGGTTTTGTGCGGGACTCTCGCTTGTCAGGGGGGTGCGATCGCATGGATAGGTTTACATCGTCTTCATCATAAATATTCTGATACTGCTCCCGATCCCCACGATTCTAATAAAGGTTTCTGGTGGAGTCACATGGGTTGGATGTTGCACGAAATTCCTGCTGATGAAGAAATTGCTCGTTTTACCCAGGATATCGCCGACGATCCTTTCTATAAATTCTGTCAAAATTATTTTGTTCCTATCCAAATTGTTCTAGGCTTAATTCTCTATGCTATGGGTGGTTGGCCGTTTGTAATTTGGGGAATTTTTGTTCGCTTGGTCTTAGTTTTCCACTCCACTTGGTTTGTCAACAGCGCCACCCACAAATTCGGTTATGTTAGCCATGAATCCCACGATAATTCTAAAAATTGTTGGTGGGTTGCTCTCTTAACTTTCGGTGAAGGTTGGCACAATAATCACCATGCCTATCAGTATTCTGCCCGTCATGGCCTACAATGGTGGGAAGTTGATCTGACTTGGATGACCATTCGTCTGCTGCAAATTCTGGGATTAGCTACTAATATTAAGTTGCCTCCCACCACAGCAGTCACGACAGAAAGTTAGTTTTATCCAGTTGTTAAATTAAATCTAGCCGAACTTATGTTTAAGTTCGGTTATTTTTTCTGCGACTTAACCCAAATCTAACGGCTTTTCCCACGGCACAACTGAGGAATATAGGTACGGCGAATCCTCCCCCAAAAAACGAAATCATTGATAGGATAAACTTGATTATTTCCTCCTCTGTCGAACATTGACTGGGGAAAGCACAACTCATCCCAAGAGCGAAGGATAACCAACCAAAAAAGAAAAAACACAGGGGAAATAAGAGGCAAAAAACCAGACCCCCCGCTAGACAGCCTAATCCATTGGCCTTTCTATTCGATTTCTTCTCTGTCACCATCTCTATCGCTAACTTTTTCTAAGCCGTAGCATAAAAAGGTCAAACTATCAACTTTTTTAACAAATGTTTAATATTTACGCTGATGTGCCGGAAAGACCCCAGAGAACGTATATTTAAAGCTAATCCCCAAATTATATTAAGTTTCTAATGAAAAAAATCTCGATTTTAGGCTCTACTGGCTCGATCGGCACTCAAACTCTCGATATTGTCACCGATCATCCCGATAAGTTTCAAGTGGTGGGATTAGCCACGGGTAATAATATTCAACTACTATCGGAGCAAATTCGGCAATTTCGCCCGCAAATCGTGGCGATTAATAACGAAAGTCAACTAGAAGACCTGAAAAGCCTAATTTCCGACCTTGACTATACCCCGATTATCCTAGCAGGAAAGGAAGGAGTAATCGAAGTGGCCCGTTATGGCGATTCCGAAAGCGTCGTCACGGGAATTGTTGGTTGTGCGGGATTGCTGCCCACGATTGCCGCTATTACTGCCGGTAAAGATATCGCTCTTGCTAATAAAGAAACCCTGATTGCTGGCGGTCCGGTGGTGCTGCCTTTAGTGGAAAAACACGGAGTTAAATTATTACCTGCTGATTCGGAACATTCAGCTATTTTTCAATGTTTACAGGGAGTTCCCACTGGGGGATTAAAAAAGATTATTCTCACCGCTTCTGGGGGTGCTTTTCGGGATCTACCCGTGGAAAAATTGCCACAAGTAACCGTAGCTGATGCCCTGAAACATCCTAACTGGTCTATGGGCAGAAAAATCACCATCGATTCGGCTACTTTAATGAATAAAGGTCTAGAAGTTATCGAAGCTCATTATTTATTTGGCGTCGATTATAATGCGATCGATATTGTTATTCATCCCCAAAGTATTATTCACTCTTTAATTGAGTTACAGGATACCTCGGTTTTAGCCCAATTAGGCTGGCCCGATATGCGTTTACCCCTGTTATATGCCTTGTCTTGGCCCGAAAGAATTTATACCGATTGGGAACCTTTAAATTTAGTTAAAGCCGGCAGTTTAACCTTCAAAGAACCCGATCATCAAAAATATCCCTGTATGGGATTAGCTTATGCGGCCGGCCGCTCAGGTGGGGCAATGCCAGCAGTATTAAATGCAGCTAATGAACAAGCGGTAGCATTATTTTTAGAAGAAAAGATTAGCTTCTTAGATATTCCCCGGGTGATTGAAAAAGTTTGCGATCGCTTTGCGATTCATAACAGTTCTACCCCTAGCCTAGATGACATTTTAGCCGCCGATAGTTGGGCGCGTCAAGAGGTATCTAACTGTCTGATTGCCAATCTGGTCTAGATAGTCTAGATGCTGTAGGGATGTTAACTATAATGTCTCTACAGGTCTAGGATAGAAAAATCACTAATTTCGGCTATTTTTTCTATTTAACTAGATTTATGATGATCATGACAAGAGTTGATAACCTTCAATAAACCTCTTGCCTAATTAATTTTTGAGGGTTCAAAACCAGCAAAAATAAGGATTAAATTGCCTAAAATCTGTAAATAGACCATTTAATTGATTATTGTTGATTCTTAATTCTCCTGGCTACTGAATCCTAAACCTAACAACAATTTTTGATTTTTACAATGAGGTGTAATGACCCTGAAACTTGATCAAAAATAAGATAAAATAAACAAGATAGCGGTTATTACTTTTAATTTTCTATGGTTACAACTTCTCTATCCCTCCCCGAAATCGCCAGAGAAACCCGTCAAGCGAGTCGTCAACTGGCTATTCTGACTAACGAAGAAAGGAATGAAGCTTTAGAGGCTATTGCTGAGGCTTTGACTGCCAATGCTGATAAAATACTAGAAGCGAATATCGCCGATGTTCAAACAGCCAAGGCGATGGAATTATCTCCAGCTTTATGTGCGCGTTTAGAGTTAAGTCCTGGCAAATTAAAAACCGCCATTGCCGGGGTGCGAGATCTGGCTAAATTAGCAGATCCTTTAGCTACTATACAAATTAATCGGCAATTAGATCAAGGTTTAATTCTTCGGAGAATAACCTGTCCTTTAGGGGTTTTAGGGGTTATTTTTGAAGCTCGTCCCGATGCTTTAATTCAAATTACCAGTTTAGCGATAAAATCCGGCAATGGCGTTATTTTAAAAGGGGGGAAAGAGGCGCTCCGTTCTTGTCAAGCTTTAGTAACAATTATTCATCAAGCATTGAGTCAAACTAAAGTTAATTCGGCGGCGGTGCAATTGTTAACAACAAGAGAAGAAATTCAGGAACTATTAAAACTTGATCAATACATCGATTTAATAATTCCTAGAGGTTCTAACGAATTTGTGCGTTATATCCAAAATAATACCCGCATTCCTGTCCTCGGCCATGCCGATGGTATTTGTCATCTCTACATCGACAAAGAAGCCGATTTAAGCAAAGCAATTAGGATTACCGTTGATGGTAAAACCCAATATCCTGCCGCTTGTAATACCATTGAAACTTTATTGGTTCATCAAGACATCGCTAGACAATTTTTACCCGCAGTGGCCCGAGCATTAGAGGAAAAAAAGGTTAAATTATTGGGAGATGAAGCAACTCGTCAGATTATTAACGTACCATCGGCCACAGAAGAAGACTGGCAAACCGAATATAGTGATTTAATTCTGTCAATTAAAATTGTTGATAGTCTAGAATCGGCAATCGAACATATTAATTATTACGGTTCTCGACACACGGAAGCCATTGTCAGCGAAAATTTTAACACGGCCAAAACCTTTAGCGATCGAGTCGATGCCGCTGGAGTTTTTCATAATTGTTCCACGCGATTTGCCGATGGTTTCCGTTACGGTTTTGGGGCCGAAGTGGGTATCAGTACCCAAAAAATGCCCCCCCGTGGTCCGGTGGGATTAGAGGGATTAGTGACCTACAAATATCAATTAGTGGGAGATGGTCATATTGTCGCCGATTATTCTGGGGAAAATGCCCAATCTTTCACTCATAAGGATTTATAGTCGAGAAAAAAGCCGATGTTTACAGGATTAATTCAAGCCTTGGGAAAAATTCGGGTCGTGAATACTGATATACTATATTTGTCTGTATCCTCTGATACAATTCTCCAAGATTTAATGATTGGTGATAGTGTGGCTGTGGATGGAGTTTGTTTGACAGTCGAGGAAATTCTCTCAGAGGGTTTTGTGGCCACCGCTTCCCCAGAAACCCTACAGCGCACTACTTTAGGACGAAGGATTAAAACAGAAACCAACGTTAACCTAGAAACCTCTTTGCGGGTGGGTAGTAAAATCGGCGGTCATTTTGTCACCGGTCATGTGGACGGAATTGGCTGTTTAGTCGAATCGATAATCGTGGCTAATTCGTGGGAAATGACCTTTGCTGCCCCTAGTTCCCTAGAAGAGCAGTGGAATAACTACATAGCTCGTTATATCGTCGGTAAGGGCAGTATAGCTGTTAATGGCATCAGTTTAACCGTGGCCGATTGTGATGCCTCCAGCAGCTGGTTTAAAGTGGCAGTCATCCCCCACACCTACGCTGAAACCAATCTTTCCCATTTAAAATTAGGCGATTGGGTGAATCTAGAAGGGGATATTTTAGGCAAATATGTGGAAAAATTGCTAGGAATGCGCTCTTATCACCCTCCTACCGAGATTAGCCTAGAATTTCTGGCTGAACATGGTTATTAGTTTTCCAGAAAAAGCCTTTTCAACATATAAATTTATTGGCAATTTATCCATTAATTTTAGTTTTAAAATTGCCAACCTTCCCGCTCCATTAAACCCTGAACATTGGTACAATCGATAGAAAAGTGTTGACAGACTGTGGGGATTTTGGGAGCATTAGGCTTCAAGGCTTCTTCGGTAATTACGCAACCGTCTTTTATCTTGGCACAGGCAATAATAAATGGGTCTGCCACTGGTTTTCCTTGTAATCTTGCTTTTTGACTCACTAAATCCTTAAAGTTACTTATAGAAAAAGTTTCAGCAATAAATAAAGTTTCCTGAGCAGTGGGTGGTAAAAATATTTGTTTATTGAAGTCTATCCAATCTAAAACAAATTGTTTATTATTGCCATATTCTACTTCTTTAAGCACTTCGCGTACTGATTTTAGTTTACCTTCTGACACAAGCAAATCGATTTTTTGCCAAACGGTAGGAAAACTTTTGGGAAAATAGTTTCCTAAAACCTTAAAACTACTTGTGTCAAAAATGTAAACCATCAAAACAGTCCTTTGTCTAATAAATATTGTTCAAGTTTTTCCACCGTAGCAACTTTTTTAATGTTTAGATAATCAGCAACACGCTCGATATCGTATTGGCCTTGATAGTATTTATTGAACACAAGTTTTAGGTAATTTTCTCCCAAATATGTCGCCTGATTAGCATAGGGATTACCTCCAGATTTTTTATTTTTGTCCTGACTTTTTCCCACCTGCTCACTGTACCACTCGCTTACTTTAAGAGTATATTCTTTCTGGGAGATTAAGTTATTATCTAATAGTTTTCGTAAAACTACTTCTCGACTAACCTTATAATCACTGGAAATTTTCGAGATAATTTTATCGTTATCGTTAACGTTAACTATTGTTTCTCTGATTATCTCAGAAAAAACATGATTAGGAAGCAGAAACTCCGCAGCAAATTTATTACAAAATATCTCGATATATTTATTTTCTCCTTGCAAACTATTAATATATCTATCGTCAGATTTAGTAATTCCATTAGTCTGCAAAAGAATATGTGCTAATTCATGAAAAATGGTAAATATTTGTCTAGATTTTTCAGTGCTATTATTAAGATAGATGATCGGAAATTCAATATCTATAAAGCAAAATCCCGAAATTTCTCGCTGCTTAAAAGAACGCTTAAAAATAAAAATACCGGCTTCTTCCACGGCACTCCGCCATTTTTTTAAGGCAGTTTCCTGATCATTCCAGGTCAGTTGTTCTTCTAGAGTAACGTTTAAATAATTTCTGATCTGTTCGGCTAATATCCTTAAATCATCACTAGAGCTAACCGAAATATCCTGAAAGATTTTCTTGGTACTAGGATTAATACCATTATTAATTTCCTGTAGCGACAATTGCATCGCTTTTGCTTGTCGTAAAGCATAGATAGTATCGGCGGCCAAATTTTCGATTTCAAAGTCTGGCAAAGTTCTAAATTCTTGTTTTTCCTCCGCTTCTAGGGGAGGTTCTGGGAAAAAGAATAAAGCGAGAGGACGTTTATATATTTCTGCTAACTTTTCCAATTGACTATAAGTAGGAAAGTCCTCTCCTGACTCCCATTTTTCGATAACAGAAACATCTTTTTTAAACTTGACCGCCACAGACCCAAGA
Source organism: Microcystis ichthyoblabe FBCC-A1114 (assembly GCF_050500245.1). NCBI lineage: Bacteria > Bacillati > Cyanobacteriota > Cyanophyceae > Chroococcales > Microcystaceae > Microcystis > Microcystis ichthyoblabe. The sequence goes on from NZ_CP191408.1 coordinate 996,683, forward strand.
GAATATCTTGCCCTTTCTCTTGCCCATTGGATTATCTTGGGATTAACGCCTGTCAGTTTGTCGCCCATTAGTCGATCTTATCATCACGAGATAGAGATTTCTAGCTTAATTTAGATCATACAGTAGTTTTATTGTACTATATAATTACCCAAAATAGAGACAATATACTGAGTTCTGGATAGGTCAGTGAGGGATTGATAACTTTTTCCTATATAAAAAACCGGTGGAAAGCTTGACATTAGCCAAAATCCCCAGACAATGTTAAGTTAAATTAACCAATAGCCTAGGCTTGTATTTAAGGAAAACCCCTTATGGTAGCAACACCAGTTCAACAGAAATACGACATCAAAGATATTAGTTTAGCCCCCATCGGCAAACAGCGCATCGAATGGGCCGGTCGGGAAATGCCCGTTTTGCGTCAATTAGCCGAACGTTACGCCATCGAAAAACCCTTTGCTGGACTGCGTTTAGTCGCTTGCTGCCACGTTACCACCGAGACCGCTAATTTGGCCATCGCACTCAAAGCCGGTGGAGCTGATGCGTTACTGATTGCCAGTAATCCCCTTTCCACCCAAGATGATGTGGCCGCTTGTTTGGTCGCTGATTACGGCATCCCCGTTTATGCAATCAAAGGGGAAGATAACGACACCTATCACCGTCACGTTCAAATCGCCCTCGATCATAAACCCCAGATTATCATCGATGATGGTTGTGATGTAGTGGCCACCCTAGTTAAAGAAAGAAGTCACCAATTACCCGACATTATCGGTACTACCGAAGAAACTACCACCGGTATCGTCCGTTTGCAAGCCATGCTCAAAGCCGGGGTGTTATCCTTCCCCGCAATGAACGTTAACGACGCAGAAACCAAGCATTTCTTTGATAATCGCTACGGTACAGGTCAATCTACCCTTGATGGTATCATTCGCGCCACCAATATCCTTCTTGCCGGTAAAACCGTGGTTGTGGCTGGTTATGGTTGGTGTGGTAAAGGTGTGGCTATGCGGGCCAAAGGTTTAGGTGCTAATCTAATTGTCACCGAAATTAACGCCGTGCGGGCCATTGAAGCGGCGATGGACGGTTTCCGGGTTATGCCCATGGATGAAGCCGCTAAGGAAGGCGATATCTTTATCACTGTCACTGGTAACAAGCACGTTATCCGGGCTGAACATTTTGACCTGATGAAAGATGGGGCGATTGTTTCCAACTCCGGTCACTTTGATATTGAAATCGACCTGCAAGCTTTAGGCGCAAAAGCCGATAATGTTAAGGAAGTTCGCAACTTTACCCAACAATATAGACTAAAAAGCGGTAAATCCGTCGTTGTTATCGGTGAAGGTCGCCTAGTTAACCTGGCAGCCGCCGAAGGTCATCCTAGCGCCGTTATGGATATGAGTTTCGCTAACCAGGCGATCGGTGTAGAATACTTGGTTAAAAATAAAGGTAAATTAGCCCCCGGCATCTACTCAATTCCCTACGAATTAGACCAAGAAATCGCCCGCTTGAAACTGCAAGCCATGGGGATTGAAATCGATACCCTCACCGAAGCCCAATTAGAATATATCAACTCCTGGACTTCCGGAACCTAATATCAGTTATCAGTTATCAGTTATCAGTTATCAGTTATTAGTTATTAGTTATTAGTTATTGGTTGTCAGTTCACTGAAAATACTCTACTTTAAAACTGTTTTCTAAATCCTCAAAAATATGACTGAATGGATTACAAATACAATGACTTCTATGGGCTATTTAGGCATAGCCCTATTGATGTTTTTAGAGAATCTTTTTCCTCCCATTCCCTCGGAATTAATTATGCCTCTAGCGGGTTTTACCGTCCATGAGGGACAAATGCAATTTATTCCGGCAGTGGTAGCGGGGATTGTCGGAACCGTAGTCGGAGCGCTACCTTGGTATTATCTCGGTCGGGTTGTGGATGAGGAAAAAATCGAAAAACTAGCCGATAAATACGGCAAATGGATTACCGTTTCCGCTAAAGATATTCAAAAAGCTAATCAATGGTTTAACCGTCACGGTAGTAAAGCGGTTTTACTCTGTCGTTTGGTCCCCGGAGTACGAACTTTGATTTCCCTACCCGCCGGGATGAATCACATGGCGATGATTCCCTTTTTAGTTTACTCCACCATCGGCACGACTCTCTGGGTCGTTTTTTTAACGGCAGCAGGTTACTTTTTAGGGAAGAATTACCCCCTTGTGGAAGAATATCTGGCTCCCGTGTCAAAAATAGCCCTACTTGTCCTGGTTATCTGGTTTATCCTCTGGATTATCCGCAAACGTAACCGCCGGTATGAGTAGGTGTTGATGAGAGGTGGTGCGTTACGACGGATTGTCACCTTCCAGTCACAGCAGCAATTTTTGCCGTCTAACGCACCCTACGTTTTACTGCTTACCTTCTCGGCGAATATTTTCTAATAAAGGAGTATCTTTACATAAAAAGTCTTCTTCAGATATGGGCAAAACTGAGATGAGTTGATCGTATTTAAGGTTAATTTGATTTTTCACTTCTCCCATACGGAAAATTTCATCTCCAGGAGAAGCTGGACTTTTTAAAATTACCATGATGTCAATATCAGAGTCTTCTGTTGCATCCCCTCTTGCTTGAGAACCGTACAGAACTAAGTTTATTAATTTATCGCCATAGATTTTTTCTAGTGCTTGGCGAAATTCTGTGATGATTTTTTCAAGTTTTTTCATAATTTATCAATTTTAGACCTTCAAGCTATTTTCCCCAAACTTTAGCCCCATCTTCTTGCGGTTTGTCATTAGCTATTTTTTAACAAAGCCTCCCCTTTTGAAGTCAATTCCCAACGATCACGCGGCGATTCTTTTTCCACATAACGTTTGACTAAGCCTCGCTGGCAAAGATTTTTTAAGACTGTCATCATATCAGGTTCTCTAGGAACATCTCGGCGGGAAAGTGCGTTAGCTAATTCGTACCAACTCCATTTTCCTTTTCCTTTTTCAACTAATTGGAGAAGCACCAATTCAAGTTGGGTTAACTGTACGGTATCTTTCATGATTAATCCTCTATACTTGGGTGAAATAAAACGCCAAATCCTTCTTTTAAACCATAATCTTCAAGGGTTGCTGTGTGAGCATTATTCCACAATTTGTAAGCCAGATCGGGATCGGGTGGCTGTCCAGTGGGATAGCCTAGTTTTTTACTTCTTGATAGGATAATTTAAGAATTTTACCTCCCGCTTTAGATGGTTCAAATAGCCTGCCGCTAATAGCTTCTTTCTCTTGCATTATAGATTAATTCATCAGTCCTTTATTTTGATTTTTTAATTTCAGTAACAACCATTTTTTATGAGAACAATCTTCCCCAAAATCCTTTTTCAAGATTTTTGATCCTGTCGAGAGCCTTACGATACTCTTCCATATTGCCTTGCTGCGAGTAAAGTTGTGCTGCTTGATTGTAGTCAGCGATCGCACCTTGGTAGTCTCCTAAGTTTTTCTTGGCCGACCCGCGATTGTTGTAGGCAGCAGCATAGTCGGGTTTGATATTAGTGGCTTGATTGTAGTCAGCGATCGCACCTTGTTATCAAGGTTCTGGTATCTCCAACTGACGAAAAATTCTCACAGCAGTAAACTCTACAATTTCTCTATGTCGAGGGATGGCTGTGCGCCGACCATTGAGTGGATTTTCCCAGATGGAATGTTCACTTCCTTCTCGTACCAATTGACAACCCTGTTGACTGAGATAACGCAACAAATCTCGACGCTTCACGAGGCTATCAAAGTCGGTACAATTTGGACATGGGTTGATGCAGAAAATATTAGATAAATTGGTTCTTCTAAATCCGCTTCTGGGTCTGTTAACAACTCATTAGGCAAGGGTAAGGATTCCCCCCTAGATATATTAACTTCTGCCATGTCCACCAGCGCACTGGCTAAGGAACGGCGTACTGCTGCTAGATCATTTCCCCAGGAAATCACGCCAGGGAAATCCAAGACTTCTCCATGGACTCCCTGTTCCAGAAATTTATACATTGCTTTGTAGGTAAGCATCCAATTTATACTCCTTTCTTTCACCGAATTTTTTGATTAATAGATTAAGAACTGAACAAATTGGGAAAAAGCCTATGTTTTCGTTCTAGAAATCTCCAAAACTAAGCTTGACAAATTGCCTGAAGTTGTTATATCTTACAGGTTACAAGTCTTTGCGCGAGAGAAGAAAAAACGAGAATCGACCAAAGACCCCCTGTTCCCTTCTCAGATCCACACGCTACGGCTAGTAACATCTCGGCGGGAAAGTGCGTTAGCTAATTCGTACCAACTCCATTTTCCTTTTCCTTTTTCAACTAATTGGAGAAGCACCAATTCAAGTTGGGTTAACTGTACGGTATCTTTCATGATTAATCCTCTATACTTGGGTGAAATAAAACGCCAAATCCTTCTTTTAAACCATAATCTTCAAGGGTTGCTGTGTGAGCATTATTCCACAACTTGTAAGCCAGATCTGGATCGGGTGGCTGTCCAGTGGGATAGCCTAGTTTTTTATTTCTTGATAGGATAATTTAAGAATTTTACCTCCCGCTTTAGATGGTTCAAATAGCCTGCCGCTAATAGCTCCTGTCTCTTGCATTATAGATTAATTCATCAGTCCTTTATTTTGATTTTTTAATTTTAGTAACAACCATTTTTTATGAGAACAACCTTCCTCAAAATCATTTTTCAAGATTTTTCACCTGATTAAGGGCATCTTGGTAATCAACCATCTTGTTCTGTTGCGAGTAAAGTTGTGCCGCTTGATTGTAGTCAGCGATCGCACCTTGCTTGTCTCCTAAGTTAGACTTGGCATTCCCGCGATTGTAGTAGGCAATAGCATAGTCAGGTTTGATATTAATGGCTTGATTGTAGTCTGCGATCGCACCTTGGTAGTCTCCTAAGTCATCCTTGGCCGACCCGCGATTGTTGTAGGCAATAGCATAGTCAGGTTTGATATTAATGGCTTGATTGTAGTCTGCGATCGCACCTTGCTTGTCTCCTAAGTTAGACTTGGCATTCCCGCGATTGTAGTAGGCAATAGCATAGTCAGGTTTGATATTAATGGCTTGATTGTAGTCTGCGATCGCACCTTGCTTGTCTCCTAAGTTAGACTTGGCAATCCCGCGATTGTAGTAGGCAATAGCATAGTCAGGTTTGATATTAATGGCTTGATTGTAGTCAGCGATCGCACCTTGGTAGTCTCCTAAGTCATCCTTGGCCGACCCGCGATTGTTGTAGGCATCAGCATAGTCGGGTTTGATATTAATGGCTTGATTGTAGTCTGCGATCGCACCTTGCTTGTCTCCTAAGTCAGACTTGGCTATCCCGCGATTGTTGTAGGCATAAGCATAGTCAGGTTTGATTTTAATGGCTTGATTGTAGTCAGCGATCGCACCTTGGTAGTCTCCTAAGTTATACTTGGCATTCCCGCGATTGTTGTAGGCATCAGCATAGTCGGGTTTGATATTAATGGCTTGATTGTAGTCTGCGATCGCACCTTGCTTGTCTCCTAAGTCAGACTTGGCTAACCCGCGATTGTTGTAGGCATAAGCATAGTCAGGTTTGATTTTAATGGCTTGATTGTAGTCAGCGATCGCACCTTGCTTGTCTCCTGATTCACCTTTGTTATAGGCACTGTTAAACCACTCCTCGGCGGTCAATTGTACGGTTTTGGGGTGTAACTCTGGCTTAACTTGGGTAATGCCCCACTGTAGCCGATAAAAAGCCGTAGCATCATCAATCTGCTCAAACTTAACCCAATTAAGTTCTTGTAGGAATAGTAAATCACTAGGAATATTATTAACCCCTGGTAACAAAACAGGAATAACAGGAATTTTTTGATTAACAAATTTAGTAATAAGCGATCGCAGTTCCATGACCTGCCACGTTCCTAATCCCTTAGTACCAATAATAATAGCTGCCGATTTAATCAGGGGAATAGCTTTTTGAATTTCATCCTGAAATGACATCCCTGGTGGGATTTGTTCCTCATCTAGCCAAGGTTTTAACCCTCGTTCCCTCAGTTTTTTAGCGATCACCCTTACTTGCGGTTTATCCACACTATTATGAGCCAGGAAAACATCAAACTGCTGAGACATTTAAAGAACCTCCTCCCCTAATTTTCAACCCCAGCAATCTCTGCTAGAGCCAGTGCATACCGACTTAAATCCTGCCTGAGAGCCTCTAACTCCCTTCGCAATTCAGGTTCTTCTATCCATTGCTGCTCGTATTCCTTGGGACTGACATCAGCAGGGCGCTTCGCTTCCCAAACCTGTAAGCGAGGATGCCACTTGGCTAGAAAACGGCGCAACCCCCGATTCAGGACAGCGATCGCAATACCGCCCACTGAATTGCGAGAAGCCCCCACATCGGGACCCGCTTCCTTGAGAATCTCGCGGGTTGTCCCAAATAAACTATACAGCGAGTTCAAAGCCTCACGCAGCAGCCCTTCTTCCCCCTCTAATGGCTCTACAGCAATGCGCGTCACCAATTCCACATAAAGTGACCATGCAGCCCTTCTCTCAGTCGGATCTGCCTCCCATTCGGCTGAACCAATACCAAAAGGAAGACTGACAGACACTTTCTTCAATACAGCCGGATCGCCCTTCATCTGTTTCCCCTCGCCTCAGCCTCTAATGTTGCCATTCTCCTTTCCAATTATATGACGGGATTTAGCTTATTACTCCCAATATTGGGCTGGGTGGAGAGTGGCGATTGTCCTGAAAAAAACGGCTCCGACTAGATGCAGAAATCGTTAGAATAATCAAAGAATGACTTCTCCTGAACGATAGTCATTTCCGAAACACAACAGGCTCTTTTCTTCTCTCTGTCTCTAGTTAAATTTGTCCCCACTGGGCAAAAATTAGCCAAAATGAGCCAAATAACCTCTCGAAAAGTTCCTCTGGGAAGTTCGATTTTTCCTCATCAACATCGCCTTTCTGCTGAAGAAATAGCGAAAATTGAGGCTGAGGATAAAGCTTTAGCTCGGCGTTGTCGAGAGATTTTTGACCGCGTTTATCCACAATTAGCAGGGGAATATTATGACTGGTTTATTGTCATTGAGCCTGAGAGTGGGGACTATCGCTGGAGCAAATTCTTGATGAAGATTTTCTGCCTTTTTAAATATGATTGTTCCAAACTTACCGTACAAAATCAAAAAAAGAAGACAATTATTGCCGACCAATAAAAAACAATTTTGAGGCAGAATGATAAAGTAGCTCATGTTATCAGAGCGATCGCCGCTTGGGATCAAGGTTCTGGTCGGTAATGCGTTATCCTCAGAAAAGGGAAACTCAACTTTACTAGGCATGAGCAGATGCCCCTTGGTCATCCTGAATCATCTGCATCAGAATGTTTGCAGCTGCCGTTGCGTCCTAGGGCGACCAAATTGGGTACTCTGATGCGGAGAAGATGAATTGTAGTTCAGCGTCTGGGATTTGTGTGGCTAGGAGTTTAAAGAGTGTTGACATCCTCACCGCCGGGGCTGGGCGGTGAGGATGTCAAAATTTTTCATAATTGACAGGGTGGGCATAGCCTACCCTATTTTGTTGAAACTTTTAGCACTCTAGTTCACAATAAAGGTAAAGATCGTAAGAGCTACCTTGTAATGGCGGAATTGCTTTCAAGAATTACAGTTAATCCTCGGCAGTGCGGTGGTCGTGCCTGTATTCGAGGAATGAGAATCCGGGTGTCAGATGTGTTAGATCTATTCGCGGCAGGTTTAAGCGCGAGAGAAATTCTAGATGAAATGCCTGATCTTGAGGCAGATGATTTGAAAGCAGCGCTTTTATATGCCTCGCGGAAGCTTAATCACCCGGTTTTACTGGCATGACAATTTGGGTTGACGCACATTTGTCTCCTGCAATTGCAACCTGGATTAGCACTACACTTGAGATTGAAACTGTGGCTTTGCGTGATCTTGGACTGAGAGATGCTGAAGATACTGAAATCTTTCAGGTTGCAAAAGCTCAAAGAGCTATCCTAATGACCAAAGACAGCGATTTTGTAGATTTAGTTGAGCGACTTGGTTCGCCCCCACAAATTATTTGGCTGACTTGTGGCAATACCTCTAATGCCCGGTTGCGTGAAATCTTGAGTGAGACTTTACCCAGGGCTTTAGAACTTTTAGCTGCTGGTGAGACATTGGTAGAAATTAGCGGAGACTAGCTGTACAGGCTAATGAATCCAAGAGCTACCCAATACAAGAGGTCAAATGGCTATTTTCCAATATCAGATTCTTGTGGGGAAGAATTAACCTAATGCTGTGGTCTGGTATGTCGCTTAAGTACAATATGAAACGATGAAATCAACACAATATCAGAGTAAGAGCCTCGAAAAATCTGGCAAATTATCGCAGTTATCTCGGCCGTCGGCTTTTTTTGATCACTCCCACCTTATCCCCCAAACTAACGCCGTCTCAACAAATTTTTTATCTCTACCCAGATAGACAGTTGACCACCTAGACTAGCGGGATGAGTGAAAATTCCTTGACGGGGACTGAATAAAAAGGCCAACATAAATAGGGTAAAAGCGACAAGCACGATCGCCGGTCCAGAGGGTAAATTCCAGTAATAACTTAAATACATCCCACTGATACTAGAAATAATACCCACACCCACACCTAAACCCATGACTTGATGAAGACGGGTAACTAAAAGATAAGCAGTGGCTGCCGGGGTAATCAAAAGGGACAAAACGAGGATTACTCCCACCGCTTGGAGACTAGCAACGATTGTCAAACCAATCAGGAGCATTAAGCCTAAATCTAATAAATTTACTGGTAAACCCGCCGCTTGCGCCCCGATTTTGTCGAAAGTGTAGAATAATAGTTCTTTATACAGGAGCAAAACGGTTAATAAAACGATAACGGCAATAATTAGGGTATCGCGGATGTCGGCAGCAGTAACACCGAGAATATTGCCGAAGAGAAAGTGATTAAGGTCGATTTTGTTGTTTTTTTGGATGAGAGTGATCAGGGTGATGCCAAGGGCGAAAAAAGCCGAGAAAACGATACCCATGGCCGCATCTTCTTTGATTGGGGAACGATTACGGATTAAGTTAATCAGTAGGGTACTGACCATTGAGGCTAGTAAAGCACCCAGTAAAAGATTAAAATTACCAATAAAAGCGATCGCTAATCCGGGTAAGACCGAGTGACTGATGGCATCGCCCAAGAGGGCCAAACGTTGTACCATCAGGTAGGTTCCCACCACCGCACAGATGATCCCGACGATGATAGCTTCAATTAGGGATCTCTGCATGAAACTATACTGTAAGGGTTCGATTAATCCTGTTAATAGATTGTTGCCCATGAATCTGCCTTGGGGTTAAATTTTTCTGATTCTCGATCGAGGTTTTGCTCCTAGGATCTATCTTCTAAATCGGGGGAGAAGATAGGTTAGGATAATTAGGATTAATTGTAAGTTTTTTCGCTCCTAACTGCCGCCATGGATACCCCCGTTCTTTCCTCAACTTTTTTTCTGACTCTCCTGCTCATGGTAGGATTATTCTTTTTTATTCGCGGTTCCGTCAAAGAGCGTATCGAACAGCGTGTCTATCTTACCAGTACCAGTGACGACCAACTATTAGAACAACTGCGAGACTATTTTGACCGACGTTCCTATCAAGTCAAGGCGATCGAACCCGAACAGAATATTGTCAGATTACAGGGTTTTGTGCCGCCTAGCCCCTTCCTAGCGATATTTTTGACAATTTTGGCGGCCTTGGGTTTATTTTGCTTCTCACTGGTGTTATCGGTGTTATTTCCCGATACTAATCCCTATATTTTTGCTCTTGTGGGTTTATCTCCCCTCGCCGGTGTTTTCTATTGGCAAAAAGTCGGCCGTTTAGAAGAAGTGGCTTTTAAAGTAGAAAGCAAATCTCAGCAAACGGAATTAACTGTCAAAGCCCATCGGGACGAGTTAAGACAACTACAAGATAGTTTAACCTTTCTGGAAAGACAATAAGCTTTTTATGTCCTACGAGCGCCTAATTTATCTGGCCGATACCGATGCGGCCGGTGTGGTTTACTTTGCCCATCTTCTCTCGATCTGTCATGAAGCCTACGAGTTTTCCTTAGCACAATTTGGCATCAATATCAAGGATTTTTTGAAAGATTCTCCGGTTGCCCTACCGATTACTCAAGCGGAAATCCAGTTTTTTCGTCCTCTTTTTTGTGGCGATCAAATACAGATTAATTTCACTGTCCGATCCCTAAGCGAAAACGAGTTTGAATTGCATTATAAAATTTATTTGGCTGAAATCATGGTCGGAAAAGCGAAAACTCGCCATGTGTGCATCGCTCCCACCGATAGACAAAGAATCCCTTTCCCGGAATCTTTAAAAAATTGGTTAGGATATTTATCAACCCTAGAGGATACTGATATTTAAGAGATGATTTTGGCAGATTTAACGATGATTTTAAATAGGGATTGGTGGCATAATGCTTGGCAATTATTTAACCTCAGTACCGGGAGGATTATCTGGAATTCTTTTCTGGCTTTTATCCCCTTTATCCTCAGTTTTTGGCTATTTCGGATCACCCTCGATCGTTCCCTACTCTGGTGGTTAATTCTCTTAGTTTTTGTGCTTTTTTTACCCAATGCTCCCTACATTCTCACCGATAGCATTCATTTAATCTCTTATGTTCAGCAGGATTACGCCAAAAGTTTATTTTTTTTAGTTTTAATTCCCCAGTATAGTATCTTTATTTTTATTGGCTTTCAGCTATACGTTATCTCCTTACTTAATTTAAAAAGTTATTGTCAGCAAAGTCAGCTAAATTCAGCAGTTTTACCCCTAGAAATAACTCTCCATTTTTTAAGTGCGATCGGTATCTATTTAGGAAGGTTTCTCCGACTGAATAGTTGGTATCTAGTCACTCAACCGCAGCAACTATTCTGGAGTTTGCAGAATTTACTGACTCAAAAACCTTTGATATTCATCTCTGTCTGTTTTTTAATTATTTGGCTACTATACGAAATCAATAAAAGGCTTTACAATCGATTTTTTGGCTACAATTAACGCCTATCGGAGATTTCCACCCTCTCCTATAGCGGTAAGCGCTTGAGTGAGATACAGACCAAGCCTTGCCTAGCATGGTTTATAGCTCGTGACACTGTACCTCATACGACTGCACACCGCTATAGTCCCTTTCCGATTAATTAAAAGATAGTAGGAAGACAGAGATCAATTTGCCGCACCGATATTATGATGATGATCAATATTTTTTCTCTCTCATCGCCATGACGAGCGCAGATCAATCTCAACCCCTGCCTAGGGATGACTGTTTTCACTACCAAAATTGTTGGTATCCTGTGTTATTCGTGCAGGATTGGCAAAAAAATCCCTACTCTTTCTGTCTTTATGGGCAACCATTGCTAATATTTCGCGATCAACAGGGAAAATGGGGCTGTTTGCTTGATCGCTGTCCCCATCGCTTGGCTAAACTCTCCACAGGACAGATGATCGCTGGGCGTTTAGAATGTTTATACCATGGTTGGCAGTTCGAGACGGATGGAAAATGTTCCCATATTCCCCAACTGCCAGTTAATACCCCGATTCCCCGCAATGCCAAGGTTAAATCCTATGGGGTGGTGGAACGTCAGGGAGTCCTCTGGGTTTGGTTAGGAGAAGAGGAAACAGCGAAAGAAAGCGATATTCCTATCATCAAAGACCTAGAAGACCCCAATTGTGTCCATACCGATTATCTCATTGATTTTCCCTACGAACAGGGCTATTTACTCGAAAATCTCCTCGATCCCGCCCATGTTAATATTAGCCATGATCGCAGCGAATTCGGGGCAAAACGGGAAAATGCTCAACCTTTAGCCTTCCAAATCCTCGAAATCTCGGCGCGGGGAATTCGCAGTCAGTGGCGCAATAGCCGCAATCCGCAAGAAAGCTGGAAATATCTGGATTTTATAGCCCCTAATCTCGTTCATTATCGTTTTTCTCTGCCTAATCCCCATTGGTGTGCTGGATTGGCTTTATACGGGATTTCTCTGGGTCAAGGTCGTTCTCGCTTACTGGTGCGACGTTACCAAAATTTTGCCGTTAACTCCCGTCAATACCGTTGGCGCTGGTTGGAACATCTGCGTCAAAGTCGCATCCTCGAAGATGATCTACCTTTAATTCAAAGTCAGCAGCAAATGGTGGAAAAGTCAAGAGATAGTTTACAAAAATTATACTTGCCCTTAAAAAGTTCCGATGCCTTGGTGATTGAGTTACGTCAATGGTTCGATCGCTATGGGGACTCTTTCCCCTACTATCAAGGCTACACCAGCCAGCGGACAACGGCGATCGATTTATTCGATCCTTTACCCCTCGATCGCTATTCTCGTCACACTGTCCACTGTCGCACCTGTAGCGCTGCCCATGAAAACATGGTAAAAACTAAACAAATCGCAATTTTAATGGGGATATTATTAGCTTTACTGGCAATTTTATCCCCAAATCAGTCTATCTATCAAATTACTGCCCTTATTTTCGCAATTTTGGCTTTAGCAATAGCGATCGCTGCCAATTACACCCGCACAAAATTTGAACGCACCTATGAGAAAAAAGCCCATACCAAACTACAGTAATAATACTAAATCCGTTGAGTATAGGCTACATATCAGGACAGGTAAAAGGCAGCAGGCACTAATGCAAAAGGGTGAATAAATAATCAGTTTTTAATAAACAGATTTAGTATGACTCTTAAATGATGACAAATGTATCAGCAGCTGCCTGTAAGCATCCCACCGAAAAGCTAATGCGCGGGGGGTTTGGGGGGTTCTACCACCCAAAAGCTTGGATTGAGTGATAAAATCGGAAGTAATGCCAGATTTTATCAGAGAGTTTTCGCGTAAAAATCCCAACTTGCTAGATTTACAAAAATGAGATGCACCCGAAGTCAGGAGTTAGCGAGATGTGGAATTAATTTTACTTAGGTACTTAACTAAGATTGGCCAATTCAAGTCTGAATTGCATCACTGTCTGATCTACCTTTATAGAATACCTCATTCGGGGTACGATAGTCAAGACATTTTCGAGGACGATTGTTAATCAAGTTTACGGCTCTTTCCACCTCCTCTGGCTTAACGATTTTAAAATTCGTTCCCTTGGGGAAAAATTGTCTTAACAGTCCATTGGTATGCTCGTTTAATCCCCTCTCCCACGAATGATAAGGAGTAGCAAAATAAAAATCTGCTCCTAGTTTCTGACTCAACTCTTGATGTCCACAAAATTCTTTGCCGTTGTCACAAGTAAAGGTTTTTCTTTTGTCAGGGTGAATCTCTTGAAAAAGTTTTTCTGTGACTCTATTGATTTCCAGCAATTCTCATTTTGAAACGATTTTGCGTTGTTTCAGCGATCTAGAGATTCGTTAAGAATTATTAACCCCTCTAGGTGCAGGGGTTTTAATGTCATGAAACCTTAAAATGAGAATTGCTGACCTGATGAGCCTTTCTTTGTCAACTCTTGAGGTTGATGCGTTTCATTTTTGAATTGGCGTACTTTTTAAATCTTTAAGATCCTTGATAAAAGTAGGAAGATAGTTGATTTTCATTCTTTTTCTAATTCAATTAAAGCTTCCTCCAAAGTTAAGGGAGTTTCATCTTTAACGTCTATCATGGCCCGATAGAGTCCAGTATCTTCATAGGTTTCTATTATTTGTTGATAGTCTTCAAAATTAATGATAACTTGCTGTATCTGACCTTGATTATCCGTAATCAAGTCTTGAGCAAAGGGATAATCTTTGATGTTCATAATTAATTGTTCCTCATTTTGTGGACGGTTTGCATTATTCACACTCCTTTGTTTCCAATTCTAATAGGATGGGAATTAAGTCTTTGGCAATATCAATGACGGCATCTATTGTATCAGCTTCAGTGACAAGTCCTTGTATATCGGGACTGGTGGCGACATAGTAATCTTGTCCGTTTTCTTGAAAGCGCTCAATAGTGAGGTTAATTGGGTTTTGCATGGGGAATCCATAGAGTTTATAGAATAATTTTATTATGACAACTCTTATAAACTTGAAGCTAATTAAGACGCGACAATAGTTTCTAGGGAAAAAGCATTCAGATCCGTTAAGCTTCTGGCGTGTTCCAAGGTAATTGCACAAATGTTCCCATTTTTATCAAGATCGACTAAGGTATTTTCATTGATTTCTTGAGTCTCGACAATAGGATTGTTATTGAACTCTAAATATAGAGTATCCGTATCTTGAAAGTAGGTGATTTTCATGGCTTAAAATTCCTATCAAAAAAAGCATTGTGAACTGTGATACCATCTTCGAGTAAGACAACTCTCAACGCCTTGTTGTCTATTTCCTCAATTAATGCCCAGCGGCGAATTCGTCCATCATTTTGGTGAACTTCCAGAATAGGATTATTGATTGTGTATTCAATCCATTCCATTTTGATATTGGCTCGATCTGGTCGTTTTCTGGTGGCTAAAAAGTATTGAGTAAATTTCATTGAGGCGATTGAATTGTTTGCTTATAAGTATCAATGAAGTTAATTTTCATAGTTTTGCTTAATGGGAGTTAAGGATAATTTTATAGATTGTCTGCTACATCCCCCTGAATTTGCCCTAACAATTCCTCACAATATTTAAACAAGGGAATCCCCAATTCTTGGCATAATTCAAGCGCTTCTTGGCAATAGCTGAGGGCAAGTTCAGGGCGATTAGTTTTGTGGAAGATTTCGGCGAGTAATTTTAAACTATCGGCGATTAAAGACTTATACTTAATATCTTGAGAAATAACTAAGGATTCTTGAATTTTGCTTTCTGCCTCGCTGCAGTTTTCTAGTTTTCTCAACGCTTCTCCTATGTTGTGTAGAGAAATTGCTACCCCTTGCCGATAGCCGATTTCTTTACTGATGTCGTGATGTTGCTGGTGATAGGCGATCGCTTCTTCATACTGTCCCAAGGAATCATAATAATTGCCTAAATTCCCGAGAGAAATTGCCACCCCTTGCCGAAAGCAGATTTCTTCACTGATGTCGTGATGTCGCTGGTGATAGGCGATCGCTTTTTTATACTGCCCCAAGGAACCATAACAAATGCCTAAATTACCGAGAGAAATTGCCACCCCTTGCCGATAGCCGATTTCTTTACTGATGTCGTGATGTTGCTGGTGATAGGCGATCGCTTTTTCATACTGTCCCAAGGAATAATAACAAAGTCCTGAATTCCCTAGAGACATTGCTACCCCTTGCTGATCGCCGATTTCTTCACTGATTTCGAGAGATTGCTGATGATAGGCGATCGCTTTTTCATACTGTCCCAAGGAATAATAACAAAGTCCTGAATTCCCTAGAGACATTGCTACCCCTTGCTGATCGCCGATTTCTTCACTGATTTCGAGAGATTGCTGGTGATAGGCGATCGCTTTTTCATACTGCCCCAAGGAATAATAACAATTGCCTAAATTCCCGAGAGAAATTGCCACCCCTTGCCGATCGCCGATTTCTTCACTGATGTCGTGATGTTGCTGGTGCTTGGCGATCGCTTGTTCATACTGTCCCAAGTAATCATAACAATTGCCGAGAAGGATTAACGAGTTACAATAACAATCTTGTTCCCGTTGACTCTCTGCAATAATTTCCTCATACAAATCTGCTCGCTTACGATAAAATCCTTGTAAATCCAAAAAACTATCAACCGATTTATTTTTCCCTTCTCCGCCTGTTTCCTCATTCAAAATATCGTAAGCTAACTGCCATTCTCCCAATGCTCCTGCATGGTAAAACGCCTCTAAATATTCCTTCAAATCTTCCAAGGATTCCCAGGGAGGGACAGGTAAATGAGCTAAATAATAATCTAAGGCTAATTGATGGGCAGATCGCAATATTTCAGGATTTGCTTGATCTTGCACCACCATGGAAATTAAAGGCAAAAACTGAAACTGTCGCGGTTTTACATTGTATTCGGGGGGAAATTCTTGTAATAAGGATAAACGAGCTAAATAGCGTAAATCTTCCTCAGTTATTTCTGGAATTAACCCCTGGGCTAACCTGTCATCAAAATTCTCCCGCAATACCGATAACCGCGTTAAACTCTCCCTAAATTCTTTCGATAATCGCGCTAAACTGGCGGTAATCACTTCTCTAACACAGGTTTCCGTGTCGCGGTGATACCCTTCCACATCAAACAGATTTAAGCCCAAATTTTGCGACTCGGTGACAGAAACCCCTTTCCCAAACTTATCTTTCATCAAACTACAAACCAGTTCCATTAAGAGGGGATGACCTCCCATTTTATCGACAAATTGGGCTAATTCTTCATCGCTTCCCGTTAAGCCGTGATCTTCGGTGACATAACGCATCGCATCCGCTTCTTTTAACCCTTTTAAAGGCCAAGAATAATAATAATCTTGCAAATTGACGGGGAATTTTAGCTGTTCTCGACTGGTGACTAATAGCTTACTGCTGCTTTCTGTGTTTAACCATTTTTGCAAGAATTGCTGATAAACCAAATTTACTGGGGCAGTTAGTACCGTTTCCAAATTATTCAACACTAATAAACAGGGTTTAGCGGTTAACCCTTTGCTGATTGCGTCTATTAATTGCCCATCATTCCATTTTTCATCATAATTTTGTTTTAACTCCTCTAATAACCACCGTCCGAACTGTGCCAAAGGGTAAGGCTGGTTAAAATTAACCCATAATACTGGCCAATCAGCAGTTAATTGATCTGTAAACTTTCTCGCCAGGGCAGTTTTACCATAACCTCCGGCGGCGGTAATCTCGATTAACCTTAGATGGTCATTCCCTAACGCTGTTTGGAGTTCTTGCAATTCTTCCCGTCGTCCTTGCCATCTACGCACGGGTGGGAGTTGCGTATCCACTAACCCAGAGGTGGTCAGGGGTTGGACCGCTTTTTTAGAGGGTTCAGACTGTTTTTTTTTAGATTCTTCAATCAGCGATCGCAATTTATCCTCAACGGATACGAAAACTTTTTCATATTCTGATTTCTTTAGATCACAGAGAGGATTGCTGGGAGAATTATTGCTAGGAGACTGAAATTGATGTAAGTAAAATCTTTGTTCTATTCCCTCTTCATTAGTGTATTTAAAAGAAACACTTTTCACAGTAGAATGTCTAAGAAATATAGGAATTATAACGACTCCTTCTTCTTCACGTCTTTTCAAAATACGGGGTAATTCTTCATTCTTCACATAACGAGAATTAAGCAGATCTTGGCTAACCAAGACCATCGCAATTGTTACTTGTGATAAACTGTCTTTAATTTTTTCATCCCAAATATCCCCCGGTTGTATGTCGAGATCTGACCAGACTATTTTTTCCTCATCATTCAGAGGTTCGAGAAATTTTAACAGTCTGTCTCTCCATCCTTTGTCTTGGTGGGAATAACAAATAAAAATTGATGGCATATCTCTTTCCTCTGACATAACCACTTTTCTGTTATACCACATCTAACCCAGAAAACGGGTTTCTCTAAGAAACCCGTTTTCTAACTTAAGATTGGTCGATTTCAATCCCCGCTACTTCTTTCAAACATTTTGTAAATGGCACTGTTTGAAGCCTATCACGTTCCGCTCTATTTAAAAGCAGAACAGATCCTGATCATCGATAATTATACTTGTCTCCATTCTCGCCAATCTTACATTGACCCCAATCGCTGTCTTGAAAGGGTAATGTTCGATGTTCCCTAACGGGAAATCGGGGTTAACTACCGGCTTTATCAGTAATGGCGGGAAGCGGATTTGAACCACTGACCTTCGGGTTATGAGCCCGACGAGCTACCAGACTGCTCTATCCCGCGTTGCTTTATTTAGTATAGAACTAAATCTCGGTAAATGCCAAGGAGTTTGTAATATTCCTTTACATTTACCGTCCGACCAGAGGTTAATACTTACGTTCCACGGGGGTGAAATCCTGAATCACCACGGGCATATAGTCGATATCGATGCCCGAGGGGGAATAATAGGCGAGGGTATGCTGAAGGAAATTTTGGTCATCCCGTTGGGGAAAATCCTCGCGGGAGTGGGCCCCTCGGCTTTCTTGACGATTGAGGGCAGAGGTGAGGATAATTTCCCCCACCACCATGAGACTTTGTAATTCCCAGGCCTCGATTAGTTCCGTATTCCAGCAATCCCCCCTATCATCCAGGTAAATCTGCTCGTATTGGCGCTTTAATTCGCCGATTTGTTTAATTCCCTCGCGCATGGTCGCTTCGGTGCGAAAAACGCCGCAATGTTGGGTCATACAGTCTTGGAATTGCTGACGTAGTTGACCGATGCGAATCGTGCCTTTTTTGGTCAATAAAGCGGTGATTTCCTCTTTAGCATCCTGAAGGTAAATATCGGGATTAAATACGGGAAAAGCGCGTTTTTCGACGTATTTAGCGATCGATTTGCCGGTTCTTCTCCCATAGACCACACATTCTAACAGGGAATTACTGCCCAAACGATTGGCCCCGTGGACAGAGACACAGGAACATTCCCCGGCGGAGAAAAAGCCTTCGCTGAGGGTATCGGCACTTAAGCGAACGCGACCATCGGTATTAACGGGAATGCCGCCCATACAATAGTGAACTGTAGGACGGACGGGCATCGGTTCCTCTACCGCATCGACACCGACGAGACGGTGGGCCTCCTCCCAACAGAAGGGAATGCGACTCATAATTTTTTCCCGGCCTAAATGGCGTAAATCCAGATAGACAAAGGGACCCCCGGCGCTACCGTCCAGATTTACCCCCCGGCCGGCGCGAATTTCTAGGGTAATGGCCCGGGAAGTGATGTCCCGGGGTGCCAATTCCATGCGCGAGGGGGCGTAGTCTTCCATAAAACGACGACCTTCGCTATTGATTAAATAAGCGCCTTCACCCCGGACCGCTTCTGAGATTAAAACACCGACGGGATAGAGTCCCGTGGGGTGAAATTGGACAAATTCCATGTCTTCTAGGGGAATACCCGCTTTGGCCGATAAAGCTAAACCGTCTCCCGTACAGGCGAAATCGTTGGAGGTGGTGTTATAAACGCGACCATAGCCCCCCGTCCCGAACATAATTGCTTTTGCCCGGAGGATTTCTAACTGTCCGGTGGCGATTTGGTACATTACTACCCCTTTGGCCGTACTTTCTTCGAGGATAAGACGCAAAACGTACCATTCATCGTAGATTTTTACCTGATTACGGCCTAAATTGCTGACTAATTCGTGCAGCATGGCGTGACCGGTTTTATCGGCGGCGTAACAGGCCCGGTTATGGCTGTGACCGCCAAAGGCTCTTTGGGCAATGCGTCCATCTTCGAGACGGGAGAATAACACGCCTAGATGTTCCAATTCGATGATAACTTCGGGGGCTTCTCGGGTGAGGATATCCACCGCATCCTGGTCAGCCAGAAAATCGGAACCTTTGACAGTATCGTAGGCGTGGGCCCTGGGATTATCTTTGGGGTCAACGTTTTGCAGGGCGGCGGCGATACCTCCCTGGGCGGCGACGGAGTGGGAACGAATTGGGTGGGTTTTGGCAACGACAGCAACATCGATGGTCGGGTTGAGGCGTTTGATTTCTAAGGCGGCGCGGCATCCTGCTAACCCACCACCCACTATAACGACATCGTGTTCTTTCATGGCTGATTTTCCTACGGGCTTCTGTTTCTATGGTGGGGTGAGAATTGCTCAGAAGTCAGTTTTGTAACCGAGACTTTATATTTCAGGAGACAGCCCTTTCAGTTATCAGTTATCAGTTATCAGTTATCAGATGCGAGTTTTCAGTTCACTGATTACTGTTTACTGATTACTGAACTTGGTATGGTTCGCTCGGGGGGCATAAATCGACTAAATCCTTATCTGGCAAAAAACTTAATTGATGAGTTCGTTCTAGTTCAAAAACAATTGACAAAAATCGCCAAATGTCTTTCTCTATAAGAGTTTCATTCCTTATAACCCTGTCCGTTGCATAAGACAAACTGAAGAACCTCACTGATTACTGATTACTGTTTACTGATAACTGAAAAGTCTTCATAATTCCCAAAAAAACAACCCGCGGCAGTTAACCGCGAGTTATTTTTGGTTAAAATCGGACAATTACTCAACGGTAATCGTTCCGACCATACCGGCGCCGCGATGGGGTTCGCAGTAGTAGGTGTAAGTACCCGGTTCGCTGAAAGTGCTTTCAAAGGACTCACCGGCGGAAAAAGCCAGACCTTTATGGGATAATTTAGCAGCCTGGGCTTCGGGAACCTTGGTGCTATCGAAAACTATGTTATGGGGAGAAAGTTTGTTATTGACCCATTTCACCGTATCTCCTGCTTTAATAGTGAGGGCGGGGGGATCAAATTGTAGTGTACCTGCATCACCGCCCATCTTAACCGTGAAGGTTTCCGCAGCAGCGGAGGCAGTGTTAAAGAAGAAGCTAGAGACGACTAGCACCACGGTAGCGACCAATAAACCTAATTTTTTCATGCTTGTTAATCCTTTACACGAGGGAAGATGACAAGTTTGACAGCCTGTCTTTTGACAAAAAAGTAAAAGTTTGCTTTTAACTGTCCCATTGATTCATTCTACACGAAGTTTGACAGCTTGTCTTTTGACAAGAAAACCGGTTTTTTCTGACGATGGTTGGGGAATTTCTTAAGAAATAGAGGAGAACCAATCGTGAAAAGACTATTAATTTCCCTGTGCTTGCTCTTGGCTGTGGTTACATTCGGTATGGCTCGTCCCGCTTTAGCTGATGGGGCTTCGATTTTCAGTGCTAACTGTGCTTCCTGCCATATGGGCGGTAAAAACGTGGTTAATGCCGCTAAAACCCTGAAAAAAGAAGATTTAGTTAAATACGGCAAAGATTCCGTTGAAGCTATCGTTACCCAAGTTACCAAAGGTATGGGGGCGATGCCCGCTTTCGGTGGTCGTCTCAGCGCCGAAGATATCGAAGCTGTAGCTAATTATGTCCTCGCTCAAGCGGAAAAAGGCTGGTAAAAGTTAGTTATCGGTGGCGAGTTATCGGTTGTCAGTCTGGTAAGAATTGTAGCGATCGAAATTCTTGGGTCAATTGCTGGCTTAAAATAGCTAATGGTTCATCTCGGGACAAGGTTGTGAAATTGCGATCGTTTTTCTATATTTTAGGTGCGACGGTAATCATTCTCCTAGGAGTCGCTACAGCCAGTTTTGCTTGGATTCTCGCCGATAGTCCTCTGTCTTTGCTCAAAGGTGGGGTGCTGCGGGAACCAGCGGCGGCGATTTTTGTGCCGAAACAGGCCCCGGTTATGGTATCCTTGCTGGTCAATCCCGAACGTTTAGAGTCTTTTGGTCAATTAATCGCTACACCGGCTAATCGACGACGTTCCCACCAAGAAATTAAGGATTTAGAAAAAAGTCTCCTCGGCAAAACGGGATTAAATTATCAAAAGGAAATCAAACCCTGGTTAGGGGAGGAAATTACTCTCGCTGTTACTTCCCTAGATTTCGATCGCGATACCGATAATGGTATCCAACCGGGTTATCTTTTGGCAATTCAAAGTAAAGATGGCGAACGCGCTAAGGAATTTCTGCAAGCTTCCTACTCAAAACAGGCGGTTTCGGGCAAATTTGACCTCGTTTTTGAACTCTACAAGGGAGTTAACCTGATTTATCAACGTCCCTTGACCGCAGGAGATAATAATCGTTTTCTCGCTAGTGCCGTCGTCGGTGATACGGTGCTTTTTGCCAATAATATCAAGGTTTTGCGCGAGTCCCTTAATAACGTGCAAGTACCGGATTTAAACCTAAAAAATAGCCCTGATTACCGAGAAGCTCTCAAAAATATCACCGAACCGCGTATAGCTATAGTTTACGGCAATTTACCCCCGTTATCAGCTTGGATCGCTAATCAACCCGTCCCGGAGAGTCCCGAAGCAAAACAACGATTAGCCACGGCTTTTTCCCTCAAATCCGGGGGAATAGTCGCTCAAACCGCCTTAATTGGAGTCTTAGGACAGGATGACCAAGCACCAATTTTATCTAGTCCCGTGGGAGCATTATCTTTTATCGGCGAAAATAGCCTTTTAGTTGCCGCTAGTCGCGATTTAAATCGTTTTTGGACTCAGGTAGAGGAGGGGTTAGAAGCAGATAGTCCCCTACAGGAATTAATAACACAGGTCTTAAACCGCTTCCAGTCGCCTTTAGGTTTAAATTTGCCTGAAGACGTTTTTAGCTGGGTTAGAGGCGAATATAGTCTCGCTCTCGTGCCTAGTTCAAAGGGGATGGAACCCGATAGTGTTTTTCTAGGGGAACGGGTGATGGGGGTAGAGGTGGACAGTGCGATCGAGCATTTGGATGAGTTGGCCCGCAGTCGCGGCTATAATGTGGTTAATCTGCCTTTACTCGATCGAACGGTGACAGCTTGGACAAAGTTAACCACGGCGGTCCCAGGGGGAAAAGCGCAACTAGAAACGATCGTGACGGGAGTGCATACTAGGGTCGATAATTATGAAATTATCGCTAGTTCTGTGGAAGCGATGGGTTTAGCTTTATCTGCACAGAAAAACCCCATCTTAAGTAGTGGTAAGTTTCGACAGGCAATTACTGCTTTACCCGCAGAAAATGATGGTTATTTTTACGTCGATTGGCGACAATTGCAACCGGTAATCGAGGCAAAATTCCCGATCATGCGGGTGTTAGAATTGTCGATTAAGCCTTTATTTAATAATCTGCGTTCTCTTACTATTAGCAGCCAAGGTAGTGAAAATTCTGTGCGTCGGGGAACGATTTTCTTTAACTTGGGAGTGAAGTCTTAATCAGTTATCAGTTATCAGTTATCAGATAGAAGCTTGTAGGTTTGGTTGAGCGATTTAATACTTAGGAGAAAACTGCTCGATTCAATGGTTTGAGGTAAACCCAACATTCTTGACGACATTGGTGTGGTTGGGTTTCCCTCAAGCGTCGCTAATAACCGTTCTGGATCCGTTATCAAGTAGCCAGTGGTATTGATTCTGTGGAAGGACTCTCTTGGGGTAGTATAAATGTAGAGGGAGAAACATTACCTCTCCAGACGCGAATCGCTGAGGGTCATCAATTCCCAGATTAGATTACAAGGTAGCAAGCCCTAGCTTGAAAAATTCGCTAAGATATATATAATCAACTTAAAAGGAGCAATTTATCAAACTATGAATATTACTGACGTTCAAGTAAATCTCTCGACCTCAGAAGATTTTTTAGATTCTGAAACATTAGCACAGATTGATTTAATGCAGCAAAAAATTCAACAATATCTCCAAACCTTGTCATTAGAAAATTTAAAGACTATTCTAGAATTTGCTGCTTATTTATCAGATAAAGAGAGTGAGCAAGCAACCCAAGAAATTAGAGAAATTCCCAATATCATAGAAAAATTAAAAGAAGCTGAGATGGATTTACAATCAGGTCGTCTCATTGATTGGAAAAACTCAGATGATTTATAAAGTCTGTTTAACAGCTAAAGCTAATAAAGTTTATTCTGAAGCTGATTCAGTCTTGAGAAAGAAGATTGCTAAGTGTTTAAAGATTCTTCAAGAAACGCCCAAAAATCACCCTCAAATTAAAGCATTAAAGGGAGAATTTGCTGGGAAGTATCGCTTCCGAGTCGGGGACTATCGGGTTATTTATATCGTTGATGATAGTCAATCTCAAGTTATTGTCTTACTCATTGAACATCGCAGTCAAGCTTACCGCTAATAAAACGCGATGAATGCAACAGCGGTCTAGTCCTTTTTCTTGGGTTGAGCGAATCAATAGGTTAAAGAAAACCTCTCAATTCTAAGGGAAAACGAAACCCAACAGCCAACACCTCAATCCGTCTGAATGAGCGATCGCTATTCTCCTCCTCCCATGGCTTTTTGTGGGGTTTCCTTGGGTCAATCCAACCGACGGTAATTGCTATGATTACTATAGGATTTGAAAAGGGTGCGCGTTCGGCCTTAATTGGGGTCTTAGGACAGGATGACCAAGCACCAATTTTATCTAGTCCCGTGGGAGCATTATCTTTTATCGGCGAAAATAGCCTTTTAGTCGCCGCTAGTCGCGATTTAAATCGTTTTTGGACTCAGGTAGAGGAGGGGTTAGAAGCAGATAGTCCCCTACAGGAATTAATAACACAGGTCTTAAATCGCTTCCAGTCGCCTTTAGGTTTAAAGTCAAAACTTTAGTATTCTTAGTCCATAGTAATACCAAATTTCTAAATCCATGACAGACATCCACGCTCGAATGCTTGCCAAGCTTGCATTCGTTGTGACGCAAATAAAGAAAAATGGTATAAGCTGTCAGTGTATCTAAGTTACTCGTCAAGACTGTCTATGAGAAGAGAGCGTGGAGAGGGATCCAGAACATTTATACTAAAAAGCTTAGTACATCTGGCTTGCTGAATAAATCTGAAATATCGACGAATTAAGGGTTTTAGGGTCTTGTTTCGCGAAACAGGTGCGAGATTTTGAGTCCTGTAGGGGCAGCGATAACCGATAATCAGCGCGGAGACAGAAGAAGGCTCCGATTCCCGCTTAATATTCATTGACGAACAGTCTCTAACGGTGTTACCGGTAACAGCAGCTACCCAATTTTTCTTGATATTTGCTATGCTGATTCTTAACAATTTGTAATCTTTGGGAAAGTTCCTCAATACTGCATGGTCGTTTCTGCTACAATCCCACCCCTAGCTCAAGATACCCTCGCCCTGAAAGCGGTGTGGGCAAATATTGGCTATGATAGTTGTCCCCACCATTACAATTTCCATCTTCATACCCATTGTTCCGATGGTCAAATGAGTCCCCAAGGCTTGATGAGACAAGCGTTAGATATCGGACTAAAAGGATTAGCAATTACCGATCATCACTCGATCGAAGGTTATCGACAAGCCCAAATTTGGCTAGAAAATCAGCATTTAAAGAGTTCTCTACCCCATCTCTGGACAGGGGTAGAAATTACGGCGAATCT
Source organism: Microcystis ichthyoblabe FBCC-A1114 (assembly GCF_050500245.1). Taxonomy (NCBI): domain Bacteria; kingdom Bacillati; phylum Cyanobacteriota; class Cyanophyceae; order Chroococcales; family Microcystaceae; genus Microcystis; species Microcystis ichthyoblabe. The sequence goes on from NZ_CP191408.1 coordinate 1,021,588, forward strand.
CTTAGAGACAGAAGTGCATATTCTTGGCTATGGTTTCGATCCCGCTCATGCTGTCTTGACTCCCTATCTGCAAAGAACCAAACCGGAAGGAGATCTGGCTTTAGCCTCTAGAGTCATTAAAAGTTTACAGCAAGCGGGGGCTTTAGTAGTTCTCGCCCATCCCTTTCGTTACCATCGCCCCGCAGCCGATTTAGTGGCGGCGGCAGTAGAATTGGGTATTGATGGTATTGAGGCTTTTTATGCCTATGGCAATCCCAAACCTTGGCTACCCAGTCAACCGGAAACCGAACAAGCGCTCGCTCTGAGTCGTCAATATCAATTATTTGCCACCTGTAGCACCGATTCCCACGGTAAATCTTTATTACAGCGCATTTAGCCTGATCGCAGGATTAAAGGTAAAATACCTAAATTGACTAAACTCGATCGAGAAAGGATCGAGTGTTGGTTTTTTATGGCCGTTGATCAGTGATCAGTAATCAGTAACCAGTAACCGGTGAAAGAGCCTAAATTTGTTGAAAATTGAAAACCTAAACCTGATAACTTAAAACTTAAACCTGATCACTGATAACTGATAACTGATAACTGATAACTGAATAACCCCCTGAATGAAAGATTTATTCCTATACACTTGCTGGTTAATTCCCATTTATGGCTTAATTGGTTCGATTTTAACCTTGCCTTGGTCTTTAGGCATTATTAGTCGCACCGGTCCGCGGCCGGCCGCTTATATTAACCTATTGATGACCGTCTTAGGATTAATACACGGATCGATCGCCTTTAACCAAATTTGGCATCGAGAGACGATTAAACTGGCTTTTGAATGGGTAAAAGTGGCCGATCTTAGTTTATCTCTTTCGATCGAACTTTCTCCCGTCAGTTTGGGGACGCTGGAACTAATTACCCTCATCAGTCTCTTGGCCCAAATCTATGCCCTTGGCTACATGGAAAAGGATTGGTCTTTGGCGAGATTTTATGGCTTAATGGGCTTTTTTGAGGCAGCTTTGGGGGGAATTGCCCTCAGTGACTCCCTACTATTCAGTTACGCTTTCCTAGAGATGTTAACGGTCTCTACCTATCTCCTCGTCGGTTTTTGGTATGCTCAACCTTTGGTCGTAACCGCGGCCCGAGATGCCTTTTTAACCAAGCGCGTCGGCGATATTATTTTATTGATGGGTTTGGTGGCTCTGTCCAGTTACGGAGAGGGATTAAGTTTTTCTCAGTTAGAAAATTGGGCAGTAAATAACCCTGTACCACCTCTGACGGCGACTTTGTTAGGATTAGCCCTTATTGCTGGTCCAACGGGTAAATGCGCCCAATTTCCCCTGAATTTGTGGCTAGATGAGGCGATGGAGGGACCAAATCCAGCCGGAATCATGCGGAATTCGATCGTGGTTTCAGCCGGGGCCTATGTTTTAATTAAGCTGCAGCCAGTATTTACCCTATCTCCGATCGCGGCCAATGTTTTAATAGTGTTGGGGACAATGACGGCAATTGGTACTTCTCTGATGGCCTTATCCCAAATTGATATTAAACGGGTTTTATGTCACTCTACCAGTGCCTATCTCGGTTTGGTCTTTATTGCGGTGGGATTAGGTCATGTGGATATCGCCTTACTAATTTTATTCTCCCATGCGGTGGCAAAAGCTTTATTGTTTATGAGCGCAGGAGCCTTAATTCTCACCACCAGTAACCAAAATATCACGGAAATGGGCGGAATTTGGGCAAGAATGCCCGCCACGACCACGGCTTTTTTAGGAGGTTCCGCGGGGATGACGGTTTTAATGCCCCTGGGGATGTTTTGGACGTTAAAACGGTGGTTAGGTGGCGAATGGGCGATTCCTTGGTGGTTATTAGCGGTTTTAATCTTTGTTAATTGTCTTAGCATTATCAATCTTACTCGGGTCTTTCGTTTAGTCTTTTTGGGACAAACCCAAAGTAAAACCCATCGCACCCCGGAAGTGGCTTGGCCGATGGCTTTGCCCATGGTAGCATTGATTTTAATCGTTTTATTGGCCCCGATTATTCCCCTACGTTGGGATTTTTGGCTATCTTTCACCAATCCTCTCGTTAATAACCAGAGTTTCACTATTGTCTGGGGTTTTCCCTTATTGATGGCCTCTGGAGTAATTGGCCTAGTCATCGGGTTAATGGTAGAGTTAAGACGAGCTTGGGCGAGACCAACCGGGTTAATCCTGCGATTCCTGCAAGATTTGTTCGCTTATGACTTCTATCTCGATCGCATCTATCAGTTTACCGTGGTTTTAGCGGTGGGGAGCTTGTCCAAAATTACCGCTTGGCTCGATCGTTATATTATTGATGGTCTGGTTAATTTAGTCAGTTTAGCGACGATTTTTAGCGGCAGTGCCTTAAAATATAATGTTTCCGGTCAATCGCAATTTTATGTCTTGACTATTCTTTTCGGAATAGGGGGATTAATCTGGCTCTTATTAAACGGTCAATGGTCACTGATAACTAATTATTGGTCATCCCTTTTGACTCATTGAACCTCTGTGTATTGGTCCCTAGTCTCCCGGCAGCTGACTAGGGAAGGAAAGCAGGGTGATGAACTTGACATCCTCGCCGCCCTAAAAGTGCGGCGATTCCTAAACCTCACGATTTAAGTTTCTGCTTCCACCACCGTCGCATACCACAGTTAAAAAACCATGTACTGTCTTACACAGAGTCCACAGACTTTCGCCCCATTTCAGAAGCCCGATTCCGTTTGTCCCACGGTACGTTGACCGCCTATAGCTTCTTGTACTTGTTGCGCGCGACTTTTTACCCGGCCAAGCTTTTCTGGTCGGAACCCCCTAAGCCGAGTTTTCAAGGTGCTGCGCCGTCCACTTGGTTTTCGAGACTGGCCTTTTAATTCTAACGTAAAGCCAACCTAGAACGGCGGGGTTTCAGACCCAAAATTTCCGATGATCGACGAGGAAAAAATCTCCACTTGGTCTATTTGTGTTATAATGGGTTGGTTAAAAATGCTGGTGTAGCTCAGTGGTAGAGCAGCTGATTTGTAATCAGCCGGTCGCGGGTTCAAATCCCATCACCAGCTTCTGGGAAAACCAAATGTTTTCAGTCCCGACAAAGCTTTGGTGGCTTGTTTCGCAGCAAGGTTTACTGATTCTGTCGGTCTTTTTTGGTCATTGTTGGGTCAGTTGGTAATGATTCGGTAGTAGTGGCGTAGCCCTCTTGCCTACCTGGTATGAATTGTGTAAAATATTTATTAATAAAAATAATTGGAACCCGATCAGTCTTTAAACCTCTAGCTTGATCATGACTTTTCTGATAAATATCTTTTTCTGGCTCCTGTCTAGCTTACTCAAATATCAGTCTAGCACCGAAAAAATACCCCCCTAGTTCACCTCTATTCCCCTGTTCTAATTGTGGTTCTCACCATACTATCAAGAATGGTTCTATTCATAATGGAAAACCCAAACGTCAATGTAAAGAATGTGGTCGTCAGTTTGTGATCAATCCCACTAATAAAACTGTCTCTGACGAAACCAAACAATTAATTGATAAACTCTTACTCGAACGAATTTCCTTACGAGTAATTGCTAGAGTAACAGGGGTAAGTTGGTCATTTTTACAAAATTATGTCAACAGTAGTGCGATCGCACTATCCATAACTTGTCCCCTCATCGCTGAAAACCCATGCTATCCTTGAGGTATCCCCCCAAAATCCTCAAATCAAATCGTTATGAACGATGCTGACCTAGATACCAATTCTCCTTTATTGCAAACCCTTCAGACATTACCTGTCCAACAACAACAAGAAATTCTCGATTTTTTGGAATCTATAGTCAATCAACACCATCAAACCCAAATAACCCAAACAGGTAGAATTGCAGGATTATATCAAGGTCAAGGCTGGATCAGCGATGACTTTAACGAACCCCTAACCGATGAACTCTTGCCGCCAACTTAACCCATGCAACTTTTATTAGATACCCATAGCTTTATTTGGTGGTCAATTAACTCATAAAAACTATCACTAACCGGGCAAGATTTGTTATTTGATCGAAATAATCGCTTGTTTTTAATCGTTGCTAGTGTCTGGGAAATGCAAATAAAACTGCAACTGGGAAAATTACAACTTAACCCATCTTTACAGGAATTAATTAAAAATCAAATAACCATTAATAATCTAGAAATACTTTCTATTGATCTAGCTCATATCTGGACACTAGCAACCCTTATCCACTATCATAAAGACCCCTTTGATCGACTTTTAATATCCCAATCAATAACCGAAATTATGCCTATTCTGAGCATTGATGAGATATTTGACCTTTACCCCGTTCAAAGAATTTGGTAAATTTCCCAAAATGTTAGGCGATCGCTCACCTCGCAGCTAGGTCAAGCAACACCCCCACCCAACGTCAAAGGCAGACAACAGAAGGATACACATCCCAAAAAAACAACTGTGTCAAAAGCTACAATTTAATAAATCTTTACATTCCTCTCCCTAGCTTAGCGATTCACAGAGCAAGGATTCTCAGGTGTTTTCCCCTGTTTTACTGCTTCTCAGACGAACTATTTTTTTTCCGTGAGGGATTGTGGCGCAGTGTGTCGGATTCGCCTTTGCCTTCTCTCTTGACTGATCCTCAACTCGATCGCAAACTAAATTAAACAGGATTACCTCGCACCAGCCAGATGATAGAAATAATTGAATATGGCTAAATTACCAGAGGAAACCCTAACTAGCATTTTTGATCTACTGCGTCAACTGGCAGAGCAGATAGAATCAGAAGAATTAAGCCTAAACAGTAGCTCTCTTTCATTGTAGGCAAAAGGGGAAAGGTTTAAGAAAAAATTATCATCTTCCCCTTGCCAGACTTCTGCAAGCAGTCTATTAATTACGGGCTGCTGAAAAAGTTTTTCGTGGGGTGTGGGGTGTGGGGTGTAGGGTTTTACCGATTTTGAGGGGGTCAATTACCTAATTTTCAGGGAAAAAGTCCAGGAATTTTACCCCCGATCACTCCCAGATATGGTACTTTTTGATTGACAAAAAGTCTAAAAGTCTTACCCAACAAGGTTTTTAGATTTATTCAGCAAACCCTAATTACTATTTTCTTCAGGAGGAGAAGGTGATAAAACAGGAGGAGCAATAGGTTCAATTTTATCCTCATTAACCGGGGGATTAATCACCTCTGGAACAGGAGAAGGAGAAGGCGAAGGCGAAGGCGAAGGCGAAGGCGAAGGCGAAGGAAGGGGAGAAACTTGAGGACTCGGATCTGTTTCAGGAAGAGGAACAGGAATAGGAATTACTTCTTCTGGGGTGGGACTAGGAGTTAATTCTGGAGTCACTTCTGGACTAGGAATCACCTCTGGGGTAGGAGTCGGGGATGGGGTAGGAGTTGGGGAATAAATGGGAGTCCGTCGGCGAGAAGGTCGTCGGATAGGGGGAAAATCTTGGGAGGGAGGAGGAATGATTTCAGGACTAGGAGAAGGTTCGAGGGTTGGTGATGGTTTGATTTCCTCATTTTTGGGTAAAAGAGCCATAAATCCCCGATATCCCAGGGCAAAAGCTCCAATTGTCACCGCAAAAATCAGCAAAATCCGCAGCCAAGGATTCTTTTTTTCCCCGGAATTGGGTTGAATAACCACAGTGGGGGAGACGGTTGGTTTTTGGGGTGTAGAGGACTTTAATCGGGGACTATGGGGAGAAACCGCGATAGTTGGTTGGGTGGACAAATCCGGGGATATTTCTGCCAAAGCTGCCAACATTTCCCTAGCAGTAGCAAATCGATCCCGGGGATGAAAACGGATCGCTTGATCGATTACCATAGCTAAATTAGGATTAACATTTTCTGCCTCCTGTCGCCAGAGAATTTCCCCCGTGCGCGAGTCAGTTTCTAGATATTGGGGAGTTTTTCCCGTTAATAAAAAAATCGCCGTTAAGCCTAGGCTGTAAAGGTCACTAGAAAAGACCGGTCTCCCGGCAGCCTGTTCCGAAGCCATATAACCGGGGGTGCCAAGGGCGATCGAATAGGCACTTTTTCCCGTAGGATCGAGTAAGGTGGCGACTGCTTCTTTCATTACCCCAAAATCGATTAAAACGGGCAAATTATCACTATTTCTTAAGATAATATTATCGGGTTTCACATCCCGGTGAATAATGCGGCGACTGTGAATAAAATCAAGAACAGGCAGTAAATTCTCCAAAATCGTCCGCACTGCTGAGGAAGATAAATTTCCCTGTCGTTGCTGTTTTTGGGTTAGCGTCTCCCCTTCAATCCACTCCTGCACCAGATAGAAGTGATTATCTTGGGCAAAATAACCGTATAAACGGGGTATTTGGCGATTTTGTTCCCCCAATTCCTCTAAAACGCTTGCTTCTTTCTGAAAACGTTCTTTTAACCATTCTGGCATCTCCTCACTTTGAATAGCCGGCTGCAATTTTTTAATCACACAGCGCCGTTGAGAAGGCATATTCGTATCGATAGCGATATAAGTTTCCCCAAATCCCCCCCTAGCAAGGGTGCTAACAATTTGGTAGCGATTGTTTAAAAGCACTAGATTCATTACCCTGAGAGTGCAAGCGTGGTCATAAATTGTTCCTAGACTAACATTCTTTCGTTAAGGAAAAAGTCAAGGGAAAAACTAGAGTCAAGTCTAAGGAATCCAGCGACGGATTTTCGTCCACAAAGGTGCATTATCTTGACTACTCATCTCCTGAAAACCTTGATAACAATCGTAGGCGCGATTAAGATGGGCAGTGATTTCTGTCGCATTGGGATGGGAATTGCGATCGGGATGCCAATAACACAAGAGAGTTTTATAATTGTTCTCAATCCGGCTAGTCGTGGTAAAAGGAGTAATCCCCAAAACTCGCCACCAAACGGGATTAGCCGACTCTATAATCATCACGGCCAAGGAACGGGGCGAAGGATAGAGAATTTGGGCGATTAATGACCAATCTGACCCATAACACCGCCGATAAACCGCTTTAACCCGCTCTTTTCCCAACTGTTCACAAGCTTGTAAATGCCATTGACGAAAATCCCTCCGCATCTGCTGATGAGTTCGCAAATCTCGCTGGGCAAATCTGCCCTCAGCTAGTTTATTAGCCCCGATAGTGTTAAAGTTACCATTAGCGATCGCTTTTAGATCCCAGTAGAGATGATAAAAAGGATCTTGACCCAAGGCGAGACTTTCCAGAATTTCCTTAGCGTAACCTCTAGCTGGATTTAATCGCAATAATTCCCGTAATTCCCGACAAAACTGCTCATTTTCGGGCATACCACGCCATTGCCAATAATTAACATCCGGTTTTGCCAGAGACTGCCTATATATACTACGCCAAACTTGCGGAACAGTACAAGCGATCGGGGTAGCCAAGGGAGTAGCCAGGGGACAAAATTGACCCTTTAAAGAGCTTTCAGGAGCATCTTCTAGTAAACAGGCAAGATGATAGGCGGGATGACTACGGGGCTTTTTTTGGGGGCTAATAAACCAAAAAGCCGTTAAAATAAGAATTAGGTACAAGAGTAGAGAAAGAATTTGCTCCGCCATCGCCACTTTTAGTTAGTCTGCTCAGTTACCTCAAGAATTATAATTGGTGCTATGGTCGCTGAAAAGTTCTTTGTATCTCGGCTGATTGTCAGAAATCTACAAAATTGGGTGATATGCCGAAAGTTTCCATATATTCTTACTCTAAGGATTGTTGTTGGCAAATTTTCTTTATAGTTAATAGTTAGCTTGCCATCTTTACGCTCAAAAATCGGAGTTCATAGACTTATATAGTCTCCAGAGTAAAATTAACCAAAGGGTGATTTCATGAAATTGCTAATAAAAATACTAAAAAACTTTCGGAAATTATTCAAGTCAGAAGTTACTTCTCAAGAGTTAAATATCAGAGAAGGTTTGGAGTACCTAAAAGAAACCTCTGAATCCGCCAATAAAACATGGGAATTGTTTCAATATTTTCGTAGTGAAATTCAACATGAACATAGCTTATTAATGGGTCGTGTAACTTGGTATATTACTTGCCAATCTTTTTTACTTACTGTATATGCTATTACTTACAGCAATAGCAAAGGACCAAACTGGTTTTCTAATCTTTTGCTACCGAGCCTAGCAATTATTGTATCTTTTTTGTCTTATTTTATGATTCAGGGTGCTACAAAAACTATTGATATGTGGGGGAAATTACGTTTAAAATTAGTTAGTGAGAATTCAAAATTAGACCCTGTTCTTATTCCTCGATGGCGTTCAAATGCTCCTAAAGATGACCCTATTCATTTGAGAGCACTTTGGTTTCCTCAGTTTATTTCAATTCTTTTTGTAGTCATTTGGGTGCTGATTGCATATTTTTCTTGGAGGTTTCCTTGGCTATAACTACCAGCGATCGCCGCTATGGTAGATATGGTAAAGTGCGTTCCTTAATGCGAGTCCTACCGCTACAGCGATCGATTTTGGGGAACACACCATGGTCATTGATTCAAGTAAATGATAATAAGCTAAAAACGTCTAGGCACAGGGACGGACGGGAGTGCGATCGGATATAGACAAATATGGGGGCATTTTACCTTACTTTTTGGAGCCGTGATCTGTGGGCAATATGACATGATTAATAGAAGAAACAGGGAGTAAAGAGTATGGCTACCTATCAAGATGTTCGCCGGCAAGTGGAGAATCTCACCCCAGACGAGCAACTTCGCTTGTTAAAAGAGTTAGCTGTAATGGTACGTCGCCCTATGCTTGTTAAGCCCAAGCATAGCATTATGGAACTAGAAGGACTAGGAAAAGAAATCTGGAATGGACTTGATGCTCAAGAGTACGTTAATCAGGAACGAGCCTCATGGAATGGCTAATGCAACTACAAGGTCAAGTTGTGGGTTTGGATACCGCGCCACTCATTTACCTGATCGAGCAAAATCAGGTATATTTAGGGCTTGTTCGTGCCTTTTTTGGGGCGCTAAGTCGAGGCGAGTTTCAAGTTGTTACCTCTACGTTGACGCTGACGGAAGTTTTGGTGCATCCATTACGCTCAGGCAATGTAGAACTTGCCTGCCAGTATCGTGATATTCTTCTCGATCAAGAAAACTTAATTACAGTACCTATTTCTGTTGAGATTGCCGAAGTTGCCGCCCAGTTAAGAGCAAGACAAAACTTGCGAACTCCAGACGCAATCCAGATTGCCACTGCTATGGGAGAAGGTGCTATGTTTTTCTTGACCAATGATGCCCGTTTAGCTGCTGTCCCAGATTTAAAAGTTTTGGTTTTGGATGCTCTGTAACAGTACGCCAATCTGGTAGAGTTCGTTCCTTGAACATTGATTAAAGTAAATGATAATAATCTAAAAACGTCTAGGCACAGCGACGGACGGGAGTGCGATCGCTTATGATGGGGTTGTAAATTTTTGTTACGAAGTGCAGATATGGTAGGGTGCGTTCCCTAATGCGAGTCCTACCGCTGCAGCGATCGATTTTCAGGAACCCCAACATCCTCACCTATTACCATGAAAGGGTATAATAAGTTTACTTAAGGTCATCAAAGAGGTAACAAAACCTTAATGGAAAGTCGTATCCATATCCATCCAGATATTTGTAATGGAAGACCTGTTATAGCTGGAACCCGAATTCCGGTGCAAACAGTTATGGAATTTTTAGGATCAGGGGATTCTATTGAAGAAGTAATTGAAGAATATCCTTCTCTGAATCGAGAAGATATTTATGCCTGTATGCAATTTGCAGCAAGATTGATGGCGAATCACTATGAAGTCAGAAAAATTGCATGAATGGTTTTTTCTTTGATGAAAATTTACCAGCTAAAATCCTGTTCACTCCATCTTTACCGATCATTTTTAGGGAGAAGTCCAAGGGATACGGAAATTTGGCAATATGCAAAGGATAAAAAACTGGTTATTGTTACGAAAGATACAGACTTTTTCGATCAACTAATGCTTAATTTTTTTGCACCCAAAGTAGTACATCTCCGTTTTGGCAATATACGAAAACGAGAATTTCATCAGTTTTTAGCTCGTATTTGGCCAGAAGTTGAAGCTTTGGTTATTGAACATAAATTAGTTAATGTCTATTTAGATAGAATTGAAGCATTTAGATAATTTTTCCTAACATTCATTGCGATATCGCTAAGGTGGGTAATGCCTGCCTTACTCTAGGGAAAGTCCAGTAATAATATCTTCTGGGGGAATCCCAGCTTGAATTAAAGTGGTTGTTAATCCTTCTTCAAGATTATCATCTTCAATGACAATTTTATTTTTCAATAAACGAGCGTGAAATAAAATTGTATTAATCCATGCTTCTTTTTCCCAACCAGTCATAATTATTAAAAAGTTGCCTGATTCTGGATCACAAACTGGGGTAATTTTAAGGGTTTGTAATCGAGGTTGCATCGCCGACTCTTTTCTGATAACTTGAGTCAGAATATCGGCATAATTTACTGTGTTATCCATTCGCAAATTATCTCCTTTTGAGGATTATAAATAATTAAATTGATTCTATTACGTTTAATAACCAGTTGGAAAATAGCTTTTTTGAAGTGTTTTAAATAAACCGCTTGACTAATGCCCAAAAAAAGTTTTCTTTCAGGTTCTTGTGAATCTAAAGCCCATTGGTATAATTGAAGTTGTCCTATTGTTTTTTCTAATTCACTGATAACTGAAGGCGTATCAAAGTCTTTGATTTCTACGGCAATTTTACGTTCTTCTTTTTCCGCAGCAAAAAACTTTTCTGCTCCTAAATCAGCTTTAAGCAAGGTTTTTTCTAAGGTTAGAATTAAAGGATCATCAGTGATTTTCCAACCTTCTTTTTCTAAAGTATGACGTAATGATAAATGTAGATCGTCTCGTCTGGACATCCTTATAAACCCTGCTTAAGAGGTTCGGTTTCTATTCTACTACAGTTCGCCCTAATTCGGATTTATTATGACCGAAAAAGCGGTAAGGTGGGCAATGCTCACCCTACTATTTCTATTTTCGCTTGGTCAGGCTAGAGACTAACCCTAATCCTCCTAATCCTAACAAGGCAACAACGGAACTCAGTGCAGATATGGTAGGGTGTGTTCCTTAAACATTGATTCAAGCAAATGATAATAATCTAAAAACGTCTAGGCACAGCGACGGACGGGAGTGCGAGTGCCGTCGAATAATTGTAAATTTTTGTTACGAAGTGCAGTCAGATTGAAGAATTAGTGATATGGTCGCTGAAAAGTTCTTTGTATCTCAGCTGATTGTCAGTAATCCACAAAACGGGGTGATATGCCGAAAGTTTCCCCATATCCTTACTCTGGTTATTCGGAAAGTTTCTGTATAATCAATGGTTAGCTGGGCTCGTAATATCACGATGTATCTGATTAGGAGCGATATTATGCGACTTAGTGAAAACTTTTTACAGCCAGCATTGTCAGATGATTTTTACTGGCTCAACGAGCCGACGCATTATCGTTTGGGTAATGGCTTGGAAATTTCTACAGATGAAAAAACTGATTTTTGGCAAAACACACACTATGGTTTTCAAAGAGACGATGGGCATTGCTTATTGATGCGACAAGTTGGCGATTTTTCCCTAATGACCCAAGTAGAATTTCAGCCTCGGGAAAAATATGATCAATGTGGCCTAATGGTGCGGATTAACAGTCAGAATTGGATAAAAGTTTCCACGGAATATGAAAGCGAACAAGCTAGTCGGCTTGGTTCTGTGGTGACCAATTTGGGATATTCTGATTGGGCAACGCAAGACATTTCTTCACGATACCGCGAAATGTGGTATCGCATCAGTAAACGGGGGAGCGATTTTCTGCTAGAGAATTCTTATGATGGGCAGGCTTGGCTGCAAATGCGGATCACACACTTACACAAGATAGCCGACGATTGCCAAATCGGAGTGTATGCCTGCAGCCCGATAGGCAAAGCGTTTCGCTGTTGTTTCAAAACCTTGGAAATCTCAGACAATCAGTGGCTGGTAATACCAGAAGCCAGCTAATAACTGTATGCACCTGACTGGCACTTATGCGCCTTAACGCCTGGCTTGTTATGGTTCACGGCTTGTCTGTCTTATGCTAGAGTTTCATAATTACCCAAAGCTAATGAGGCAAAAAATAATGACGGACAAAAATAAGCCAGAAGAATTTCAAGAAGCAATGATTTCAGTGGGAGTGGGTACAGCGATTGGAGCTAGTGCATCGGCAGTAGTTGGCGGTATGGGACTTGCTGTAGGAGGAACTGCTCTAGGAGTCGGTATGGCTCCAGTAGCAGCAGCAGGAGCAGTGGTCGGCACAGCAGTTTACGGAACCAAAAAAGCAATAGAAGAACAAGACGCAACGGCAATTGGAGCAGCGGCAATTGGTGCGGGTGCTGGAGCCGGCATATCAGCATTGGTTGGGGGTATGGGATTAGCAGTAGGAGGGACGGCAGTTGCAGTGACGATGGCTCCCGTAGCGGCAGTAGGAGCAGTAATTGGTTTGGCTGGGTATGGGATCTCTAAATTATTCACTGAGTAAGTAATGGCTAAACGGAAAAGACATTCCCCCAATGCTGCTCAAAAATTAGTAAGAGGAGCAATTCGGGACTTTATTAATCAGGTTAATGGCATAGTTATTGAGCCGGAGATAAATACTCCTGTAAAGGGGACAGAGGCTTGGTATCGGGACAAACTGGCTAGAGAATTAGGAGGAAAAACCGAGGTTTACATTGATAAGGTAGGTAGAATAGATGTCTTAACTAATACGGAAATAATTGAAGTTAAAAATACAAAAGGCTGGAAATCAGCGATCGGGCAAATCAAGAGTTATGGACAGTATTATCCCAAGCATAAAATGAGAGTTCACCTATTTGGGAAATTGACTGAGAGTAAACTAGAAACTATTCAGAGAGTATGTAACCTAGAAGGTATAACTCTAACTTGGGAATAGTATGATCGCCGATTTAGTAAGATTCGTTCCCTGATGCGAGTCCTACCGCTGCAGCGATCGATTTTGGGGAACACACCATGGTCATTGATTCAAGTCAATGATTATAAGCTAAGTAGCTGGTTATAATTAAATTAAAAATGGATTTTAGGTTCGATCCCCCCTGCCCCCCTTGATAAGGGGGGTGTCTGACAACTTTTAACGCCTACCTACTTAAAAACCTCTAGGCACAGCGACGGACGGGAGTGCGATCGGATATAGACAAATATGGGGGCATTTTACCTTACTTTTTGGAGCCGTGATCTGTGGGCAATATGACATGATTAATGGAAGAAACAGGGAGTAAAGAGCATGACTACCTATCAAGATGTTCGCCGGCAAGTTGAGAATCTCACCCCAGACGAGCAACTTCGCTTATCAAAAGAGTTAGCTGTTACCTCTACGTTGACGCTGACGGAAGTTTTGGTGCATCCATTACGCTCAGGCAATGTAGAACTTGCCGGCCAGTATCGTGATATTCTTCTCGATCAAGAAAACTTAATTAGGGTTTGCTGTATAGTTCCCCAGAGAGAATCTAGGAGCCACACAGTTGGCAAAATGGTAGTTTCGTCCCTTAGTTTCTCAATTTTATCTGGCGTTCGCTCATAAAAGTGCCAGGGTTTTGAGTCCCTCCGATCGATTTCTCAACGTTTGTTTCTGGCACTTTTTTGGCTGAAAAAGTAACAAAACCCTTTTCTGGTAAGGCTTTCACTGATATTCAGCCAGCCCTAATTTAGGTTAACTACTCCCCCACAAGCCCGCTTTTAAGTACATATATTCTACCTTTTTGTGATTGCTCGTCAGCCGCGCTCGATCGATGTTATTATCACTATCTCTCTAGGCTTTCTATATTTTTCTCTCTCGGTGGGATGTTTTTCTGTATGCTGGTAATGGTTTCCTTTTTTTATCCGCATATCTCCCCCCCCTATGGTCGATAGTCTTCCCCTACGCAATTTAAAATATTATTGTGAAAGATTCGCATCTTTGAATGTTAATGTTAGTAAAAAAAGAGGTAATGCTCAATATAAACCAATTTTACTTTTATCAGTTATCGATCTAATTTCACAGGGATTAATCACGGAGAATAAAATTTTTGTTTCGGATGAATTAATTAATACATTTAATAGATACTGGAATGTTTTATCGTCTCAATACGAGGGGGGGTTGTATTATCCATTTTTTCACTTACAAAGCGAAGGATTCTGGTATTTAAGATTAAAGCCAGATTTTAATGGGCTACAGCCAAAGTCAATGAAAAAACTCAAATTAGCTGTAGAATATGCCTCATTAGATGAGGATTTATATAATTTGCTTCAAGACCAAAATTATCGTCAAGAATTAATAGACACTTTAATATCAGTATGGTTTTTATCATCTCAAAAAGAAATTAGTGAAATATTGACTATTAACACTAACTTGCAGGATGTAAGTACGGAAGAATTATCAATATTCGATAATGTAGAACAGGAGAAAAAATTCTACCTACGAAAATCTTTAATAAGAAGTGCTTTTTTTCGTAAAGCAGTCGTTTATATATATAATTATCAATGCTCTTTTTGTGGTCTTAAAGTAAACCACTCCTTGACACAAAGTATTGTCGATGGCGCACATATCAAACCTTTTGCTAAATTCTATAATAACCAGATAAACAATGGTTTATCTCTGTGTAAAAATCATCATTGGGCATTTGATCAAGGATTATTCACAATTGATAATCAATACAAAATTATTATCACAGAAGATTTTGAAGAAGTTTCACCGAACGCAAAGTCTATAAAAGATTTTCATGGTGAGAATCTTATACTGCCTGATAATCACGAATATCTGCCTAATCTTGAATCCGTAAAATGGCATAGAGATAATATATTTAAAGGTTAAATTTATGAGAAATAATGTTATTTTTGGCGAGCAAACACAGATAAATATTTTTCCTTCTAGAACTGTTGATGACTTTGTTATAGACGTTGAAATAATTACAAAAGAAATTCAAAGTTTATATCTTTCTAACAGTATTCCATTTGTTATAGGTTACTCAGGAGGAAAAGATAGTAGTGCTGTTGTTCAGTTAATTTGGAATGCAATCAGCAAACTTTCCATCGAGGAGCGTCATAAAAAAATTTATGTAATGACTACAGATACTCAAGTTGAAAATCCTCTTGTATCTACTTGGGTTAAACAATCTTTAGCCAGAATGAAAAATGAAGCTAAAATGCAGCAGATGCCTGTAGAACCTTATTTATTACGCCCAGAAATAAAAGATACTTTTTGGACTTGTTTAATTGGTAAAGGCTATCCTGCACCTCGTCATGGATTTCGTTGGTGTACTGAAAGACTAAAGATAACACCAACAAATCATTTTATTCGTCAGCAAATTCGAGAAAATGGCGAAGTTATTCTTATGCTCGGTACAAGAAAGGCTGAGAGTAATAAACGTGCTTCAACAATGAATAAATATGAAATTAATAGCTTTCAAGAACAACTTAATCTTAAGGAGAATATTAGTAAACCATTGCGCTATAGTGGTAGCCTTCCCAATGCAATTATTTATAGCCCTTTAGAAGATTGGCGTACTGATGAAGTATGGATGTACTTGATGCAGTGGGAAAATCCCTGGGGAGGAGACAACAAAGAATTATTAGCAATGTATCGAGGAGCGACTGCGGATAATGAATGTCCCCTCGTGGTAGATACCTCCACTCCTAGCTGTGGGGATTCGCGCTTTGGTTGTTGGGTGTGTACGTTGGTAAATAAAGATAAATCCATGGAGGCAATGATACAGAATGACCAAGAAAAAGAATGGTTACAACCACTTTTAGACCTTCGCAACGAATTAGATATAGAAGATGACCGACCAAAACGGGATTTTCGCCGTATCTTTGGGAAAGTACAATTATTTGAAAGAAACTTAAATGGAGAAATATCGATCGAACCGATACCCGGCCCTTATACTAAAAAATGGCGGGAATATTGGCTGAGAAGGGTATTAGAGGCCCAGGAGAGCGTGCGTACTAATGCGCCAGAGGATATGAAAGATATTACCCTAATTACCACGGAGGAACTCAGCGAAATTCGCCGGATTTGGAGGGAAGAAAAGCACGAATTTGATGACCAATTACCGAAGATTTATAAACAAGTGACTGGAGAAACTTTTCAAGATCCGCGACCGGGAGCGGATAATAATCTTTTGGGGAGTGAAGAATGGGATATCCTCGCGGATATCTGTGCCGAGGATTCCATGCACCTAGAATTATTGGCTAAACTTATCGATACAGAACGTCAATATTTTCTAAAAATCTCTCGCAAGGGTATTTACAAAGACCTAGAAAAATGCTTTGAGTCTAGTTCTCGTAGTAAAGAGGAAGCGATCGAAAATGCTCGTTATGTCTATGATCTAAAGAATGCCGCTCAAAGTGGCAATATTGCTCAGGTGAAAGAACAACTCAAGGAGAGTTTTAGTGAACCGGAAAAAGACCCACAAAAACAGTTAACTTGGGCCAGTATGAAATTCCCTACAACCGATGAGGAGGAGGAATAACGGGTTTATTTTACCCGTAAACTGGCGATCGAGTTGACCATCAATAAAATTACTGTTTCCCGATGACGAGATGAAACCCTACCAAAAAATTCCTATTCGTGAATGTGGGGAACCCCTAGTACCTATACCCGCAGATAAGTTTGTTATCCCTTCTCCCCATGCTTACGAGAAATTAGGAGCTAATTATCGCGGTAAATCTCCCTATTTTTTGCGACAAGGGGTGTTAAATCCCCTGATTGATGCTCAAAACCGTCTGCAAGTCTATCAACCCGGTTGGCAAATTTTGATTTTTGATGCCTATCGACCGGTGGAAGTGCAACAATTTATGGTCGATTATAGTTTTCAGACTCTCCTAGACACAAGAGGATTAGCCAGAGAGAAACTATCGGAGGCAGAAAGTCAAGCGATTTTAACAGAAGTTTATACTATTTGGGCGGTTCCCAGTGATAATGCCGCCACCCCGCCACCCCATAGTACCGGAGCAGCGATCGATATTACCCTAGTGGATGAGAAGGGACAAACCATCGACATGGGGGGAGAAATCGATGAGATCGGAGAGCGATCGCATCCCGATTATTATATCGCCGCAAAAAGCCCGCAAGAACAGAGCTATCATCAAAAACGAGTTTTATTGGCTAAAGTGATGAAGGAGGCGGGATTTAGCCGACATAAGGGGGAATGGTGGCATTTTTCCCTAGGGGATCAGATGTGGGCCTGGTCGCTCGATCGAGCCTACGCTATCTATGGCAGAGTGGAGGATTAGGGAGATAGCTGTTAGGGGTAAACTGAAAGCAGCCGGTCTAGATAAATACTGATATACTAACAAAAGAAGACTCAAAGCTTAGACCGGCTTCTGATCGATGATCGCCAAGATTTGCTCAACAAAAGCTTGGTGATCAACCACTGGTTTAGAAATATAACCATCGGCCTGACTCTGCTTGAGAAAATTCTCTCGATCGCCTTCCATAGCGTGAGCAGTGACGAGAATAACGGGTAAATCGGCGGTTTCGGGGTTAGCTTTGAGAATTTGGCTGATTTTAATGCCATCTACCGCTTTCCCTTCATAGACACTATGGGAGAGGGAGACATCCATTAAGATCACGTCCGCTTTCTTGTCCCGAGCAATACGAAGCACTTCTTCCACGTCTTCAGTCCCTTTGACCTCTAGACCACCTCGTTTAGTCAAAATTTTGGCAAAAACGCGAAAATTTATCGGGTCGTCTTCTACAATCAAAACAGTTGTCATAGGGAAGCTCAGGGATAAACAAGGTTAAAACGGGCAAAATGCCCTATGATTCACAGCTAGACAGATTAAAAACGAGAGACTCATGGCCAAACAACTGGATTTCTTAGCTACTGGTCAAATTATACCCACGGCCTTACACCAAGAGATGGAACGCTCCTATCTAGAATATGCCATGAGTGTGATCGTGGGGCGAGCCTTGCCGGATGTACGCGATGGATTAAAACCAGTCCATCGTCGCATATTATACGCTATGCACGAACTCGGTTTAACCCCCGATCGCCCTTTTCGCAAATGTGCGCGGGTGGTGGGGGATGTCTTGGGTAAATATCATCCCCACGGCGATCAGTCAGTGTACGAGGCACTGGTTCGTATGGTACAGGATTTTTCCAGTCGTTACCCACTTTTATCGGGCCATGGTAACTTTGGTTCGATCGATAACGACCCCCCGGCGGCCATGCGTTATACCGAAACCCGTTTGGCCGGCATCGGTGATCAGGCGGTTTTAGGGGGAATTAGCGATGCTATCGTTAATTTTAGCAGTAATTTTGATAATTCTCAACAGGAACCGGTTGTTTTACCCGCTCAGTTACCGATACTAATTCTTAATGGTTGTTCGGGTATTGCAGTAGGGATGGCGACTAATATCCCTCCCCATAATTTAGGGGAAGTGGTGGAAGGTTTAATCGCTTTGATCGATAATCCCGATTTAAGCGAGGAAAAGTTAGTAGAAATTATCCCCGGTCCCGATTTTCCCACGGGAGGCGAGATTTTAGATGATACCGGCATTCGGGAGGCCTATCGCACCGGTAGGGGGATTATTCCCGTGCGCGGAGTGGCGAAAACTGAAACAATTATCATTGAGGGCAAGCGCCGAAGGGAAAGGACGGCAATTGTGGTTACTGAGTTGCCTTTTCAGGTGAATAAGGCTGCATGGATCGAAAAAATCGCCGAATTAGTCAATTTAGGGAAATTGGAGGGAATTGCCGATATCCGCGATGAAAGCAATCGCGAAGGCATTCGGGTGGTGATTGAATTAAAGCGGGAAAGTCAACCGCAGCAGGTTTTGGCCGCTTTATACCAACAAACGGCGCTGCAGAATAATTTTGGGGCAATTATCCTGGCTTTGGTCGATAATCAACCCCGGCAGTTGTCTTTAAAACAAGTTTTACAGGAATTCTTGCACTTTCGAGAAACGACTCTCACTCGTCAGTATGGCGATGAGTTGCAACAGGCCAGCGATCGCTTACACTTAGTCGAGGGTTTATTATTAGCTTTGCAGAATATCGATCGAGTGGTGGATATTCTCAAAAATGCTCCCGATGGGACGACGGCTAAGTATCGTTTTCAGGCAGAATTGGGCATTAGTGACCCTCAAGCTGATTCTATCTTAGCTATGCCTCTGCGTCGTTTAACCGGTTTGGAAAGACAAAAGTTAGAGACGGAAGCGACGGAATTACAAACAAAAATTCAACAATTGGAAACTCTCCTCCATAACCGTCAGGAGTTTCTCAAGTCTCTGAAAAAAGAATTGCGCTCTTTAAAGAAAAAATTCGCCGATAGCAGACGGACAAAAATTCGCACCGGCAAGTCGGGGGACAGGAGACAGGAGACAGAAGGGAAGAAACAGGATTCTGTGGTGAAAAAACAGGAGACAGTCCCGATGAAAAAATTTTCACCCCCACAGACGAAAGAGGTTTCCTTACCTACACCCCACACCCCACACCCCACACCCTCTTTGAAGGCAGAAGTTAAAAAACAGGAGAATAAAGTTAAGAAAAAGCCTGAGAGTGAGAATGCACCGAGTTTAAGCCTATTTACGCCCCAAGAACCCCCAGAAAATGCGATTTTATTGCTTGATGCCGAAGATAAAATTAGTTGGACGACACCGGAAGAGCGAGCGCCGGACCGGGGTTTAATTATCTATCAACAGGCGATCGAAAAACGGGAAAATTTCCTAGTTATCCTCGATAATGCTAAAGCTTACCCGATTGCTATCCGGGAAGTTCCTCCAAAAGACAATCAACCGGTGTTAATCTCCAGTCTGCTGACCAAAACCGCCCAAAAAGAGTCAGAAGCCGTGTTAAATCAATTTTTCTTGACAGAACCTCAAAAAAATCAAGAATTGCTTTTACTGAGTCAACAGGGGCGAATAAAGCGACTTCCCATCAATGAATTAGAGGGGGTTGGTAGTCGGGGTTTGTCCCTGATGAAATTGAAAGAAGATGATCGCCTATATGGTGCTATTTTTACTCACGAAGGCCTAGACTTAGCGATCGCCACCAGTAGCGGTCGGGTGTTGCGTTATCCCGTGCGCGAGGAATTATTGCCAATTATGGGTAAATCTGCCCAGGGTTTAGCAATTTTGCGATTGCGCTACGGGGAACATCTAGCTGGCTGTGTTTCTCTCCCCCATCGGGAAAATCTGCTGCTGATTTCGGGATTAGGTTACGGAAAAAGACTGGCGATCGAGAATTTACGCCTATCACAATTAGGCGATCTTGGTTCACCTGCTTTACAATTCGTCAACAAACAGGATAGTTTAGCGGCCATGGTAGCGGCGCGGGCGGGGAGTATAGTGTTATTAAGTACCAATCAGAATCGAAAACTACCCTTAGAGGTGGAAACTGTGGCAGTCACGGGTAAAGACGGGACAGGTTCACAATTAGTCAAACTCAACCCCACAGAAAAAATTATCAAAGCACAATTGTTACACCATCTCTAAGTCAATGGCGAAAAAACCGAAAAATGTTGCTCGTAAACACCGAAATTGGCAAAAATGGTTAAAACTAACTCTGGTCGCAGTTTTTGGGTTTATTATACTTAATTTAGCGATTAATTTAGCCATCCGCTGGCCAATTAATCAACAAAAACCCGTTGATGCCATCTTAGTTTTGGGGGGCAGCATTCGTCGGGAAATTTATGTGGCCAATCTGGCCAAGCAATACCCCAATATACCGATTTTAATTTCCCAAGGCTCGAAAGATCCCTGTATTTTATTACTATTTGAACGGGCAAAAGCACCAAAAACTAACGTCTGGTTAGAAAAGTGTGCTAATTCTACCTTCGGCAATTTTTTCTTTGCCGTGCCAATTTTAAAACAATGGGGAGTACATAAAGTAAAAGTTGTCACTTCTCCTACTCATTTACCCCGCGCTAAATGGTTAGCAGAAATTCACTTGCAATCCCACGGTATAGCAGTAGAAATTGATGCAGTCCGAGAAATTGGTATCCCTGGTAATCACGAATCAAAGCTAAAAACTGGTTTAGATGTGACTAGAAGTATAATTTGGGCTTTTGTCGGACAATTAATCTCTCCCCCCTGTTGGCAAGTCATTCCCTTAAATTCCGTTGATTTAGAAGCTTGGCGCGATCAAGGTTTTCAATGTGAATATCAAGGTAAGATCAGCTAAACCATCCTCTCCCAGTTAGTTTTTTAGCGGCTGCATCCCATGTTTGTAAATCCACTAAGTTGGTGTTTTTAAAGGCAAACTCTCTCTTTCCACTTGCCACTTCCCTATACCTTTTAAATAGGATTTAGTATCAGAAACCCTATCGGGAATTTGCGCGGGAATTTGCGATCGCATCTAGAGCCAGATTCAGTTTCAGCACGTTAACCCCCGGTTCGCCGAAGATGCCGAGAAAGCGCTCGTCGGTGTTTTTGATAATCAGTATCTCCACTTGATTCGTCGGTAATCCCCGCACCTGCGCCACCCGCTCGATCTGCGCTCTGGCGGCCTCCGGGGTGATATGGGGATCGAGACTGGAACCGGAGGTATATACCAGAGCTGCGGTGGGTTTGATTCCCGCTTTCTCTAATCGGGGAATCTCCCCCTCTATAGCTTTCGCCGGATCAGGATCGGGTTTTCCTTTAATGCGATCGATCAATACAGGGTTACTGGGAGCTAGGTTACTCGCTCCCGAAATTCCGGTTTGCAAGATCTTGTTAGGATCGTTTTTCGGATCGGCCGTACTGTAGTCGGTGGTGCTCGGACGACTATTAAAATAGCGATCGCTGGTGAAAGGTTGCCCAATTAGAGCCGAACCCACCACTTGACCTTGATTATTGGTAATTAAACTCCCGTTCGCTTGCCAGGGAAAAAGAATTTGACCGATGGCGATCATCGAGAAAGGATAGATCAGCGCAGTGATCACCCAGAGAACTAGGGTAGAACGGATGGCTCTACCGGCATCGCGTGCAAAACTCATGATTAAAACCTCTCCGGTATAAAGATGACAAGGAATAGGTAGATAAATAAAGCAAAAGCGACTAATCCTAAAAGGGTTAATGCGAAGGATTGCCCCCTATCGATAGTGCTTCCCGTAGAAGCTTGAACGATGGAGGAGAAAAGAATTGTTAGACAGAAATTTAAGAAAATATACCAAAAAAATCGGTATTTTCTAAGGGATACTTTCATAAGAATTAGAGTTTTTTGGAGATTTGTTTTTGCCAGTAAATCAAGAAAATAAGTAGGTAGGCGTTAAAAATTATCAGACACCCCCCTTATCAAGGGGGGATTAAGGGGGGATCAACACCCCCCTTATCAAGGGGGGATTAAGGGGGGATCAAAGACAAAATCTATTTTCAATTTAATTATAACCACTTACTTAGCTGTAGTTGTCGATAGGTTGTCTTTTTCCCTTTTTCAATTCATAGTTAAGAATACATTGGCCTACATATCTAGCCAGATTAACAGGGACAGCATTGCCAATCATTTGTTCTAGATTAGATTTTGTTCCAGCAAAAATAAAGTCTTTAGGAAAAGTTTGGATATAGCTTCGCTCGCTCGTTGTTAGCGGTCTTAATTTTTCATTAAGATGACAAGCATCACCGGGATGTTGTCGATAGGTTTTGGGAACTGGTCGATTTACTCCTCGAATAGTAGGGCTAGGTTCATAAATACTGAATATCGCCCTTCTTTGATAGCTTCTAGGATGTCTATAATAGTATTCTATATCTAATTCTTTGCCCATATAGTCAAATACAGTCAGAGGTTGACTTGATAGATTTTCATTAATTTCATCGATTAAAAAATCATCTTCTTCCTTCATTTTACCGATCAGAAAATATCTTTTTCTAGTTTGAGGAACTCCGCATTAACAAGAATTAATAACTTTTTCAGTTAAACCATAACCATGGCTTTTAAAAATTTGTTTTGCTTGAGTGAGTATTTTACTTTTCTCAATTCTATCCACATTTTCCATAACAAACCATTGCGGACTTACTCCAGTTACAATTTCGGCGAATGTGAGCGTTAGATTCGCTCGTCCTAAACCCTCGTCTCTCTTCCCAGCACTGGAAAAGTCTTGACAAGGAGGGCTGCCGACAATAATCTCAGGATTATATTGAGCCAATATTTCTTGGCTAGATTCTCTAGATAAATCGACATTAAATATCGGATGACTAAAGTTATTTCTATAGACATCTATAGCAGGTATCCAATTATCAAATGCGGCCACAATAGTAAACCCCGCTTTCTGGAAACCTAAAGATAAACCACCACAACCAGCGAATAAATCGATTGTGATCATTTTGCTCCCTTCTCTAAATTGACTCTCGAAAGCGTAAAATAAATGGTTCTTCCGAACTTACACTGTAGAAAATTCCCCAAGCTCCCTCTCTGTCCAGCAATGCTCTAAAGTTGATAAATATCAATCTAACAAAAACTCAAAGCCTTGCTGTACAAACTTTACAAGCATGAGTTGTTAATAGTTTTGCATGACAGATTCGGTAGAGCCAAATAAATTATCGGAATCGGGAGCTAGACCGTATAACTCTTGTGTACTTAACTCCGCCGGTTGAATTTTTAAATTTTCATCGAGTTTCAGATATACATTTTTCAGTCCTTTCCCATCCAAGTAAGCGCACAAAGAAGCTGGAAATGAGGAGTTAAATTGATTTTTACCCCATGTTTCTTTTTGGCTAAAATCCCGATTCGAGTGCTTCAATCCGAATAAACTAGGCTTAAATATTGCCGATTTTCCCATTACCTCAACCCGATCGCTGAAATTATCTCATCAATAATCTTAATAGCAATAAACGGCGCAATCATGCCTCCCACGCCGTAGATGAGGATATTGCGCCGCAATAGTTGGTCGGCGGTGAGCGGGCGAAATTGAACGCCTTTAAGTGCCAGGGGAATCAAAACGGGGATAATCAGGGCATTGTAGATCAGGGCCGAGACGATCGCCGATTGAGCGCTTTTCAAACCCATGATATTTAAAGCACCGATCCCGGCAGCGGCGAAAATCGTCGGGATAATGGCGAAATACTTAGCGATATCGTTAGCTACCGAAAACGTGGTCAGGGCGCCGCGGGTAATTAATAACTGTTTGCCGATGGTCACTAAATCGATCAGCTTGGTCGGGTCGGAGTCGAGATCCACCATATTGGCCGCCTCCTTCGCCGCTTGGGTTCCGGAGTTCATCGCCACACCGACATTAGCCTGGGCCAGTGCCGGTGCGTCGTTGGTACCGTCTCCCGTCATAGCAACTAACTTGCCCTTGGCTTGCTCGCGACGGATCACCTCGATCTTATCTTCTGGGGTGGCCTCGGCGATAAAATCATCCACCCCCGCCTCCGCCGCAATCACCGAGGCCGTGATCTGGTTGTCGCCGGTGAGCATGATCGTTCTCACACCCATGCGCCGTAATTGGTCGAAACGCTCTTTTAATCCCGGCTTCACGATGTCCTTGAGATAGATCACCCCGTAGATATCGTTACCCCGACAGACGGCGAGGGGAGTCCCCCCCAAACGGGAAACCCTTTCCTGTGCCTCATCGAGGGTCTCGGGAACGGAACCACCCCTAGAACGGACGAAACCTTTAATCGCGTCTACGGCTCCCTTACGGTATTCCTCCCCGTCCCTATCGGTGCCGCTCATGCGGGTACGAGCGGAGAATGGGATTGCCTCGCCGGGTTGGCCATCGATATCGAGGTTTGCGCCCAAATTCCGGGCTAAAGCAACGATCGAGCGTCCTTCCGGGGTTTCGTCGAAAAGGCTGGCCGCTAGACAGACGCGGGCTAATTCCTCGAGGTTATGACCGTTGACGGGGATAAATTCGTCAGCTAGCCGGTTGCCGAGGGTGATCGTTCCCGTTTTGTCGAGAAGGAGGGTATTTACGTCACCGCAGGCTTCCACCGCACGCCCGGAGGTGGCGATGACGTTAAACTGAGCCACACGATCCATCCCGGCGATACCGATCGCACTCAATAAACCGCCGATCGTCGTGGGAATGAGGGCGACGAGGAGGGAGATCAAGATGGCGATACTGGAACCGGCCCGAAAGGTATCCGCAACCGCAGGACTGAGGCTCGTTTCCAGGAAACCGGCGATATAGTTCCCGATCGACGGAATCGTGGCCACGACAATTAAAAAGACCTGGGTTAACACGGCCAGAAGTACCGTCAGGGCGATCTCGTTGGGGGTTTTCGTGCGCTCGGCCCCTTCCACGAGGGAGATCATGCGATCGATAAAACCCCGGCCGGGATCTTGGGTGATCCGCACTGTCAACTCGTCCGAGAGAAGCCTGGTGCCACTGGTGACGGAACTGGCGATGTCGGTGCCGGGTTGTTTGAGGACGGGGGCCGATTCTCCGGTGATCGCCGATTCATCCACCGAACCGATTCCCTCGATCACTTCCCCGTCGGCGGGAATCACGTCCCCGGCCAGCAGTTTTACCCGATCACCCCGATGCAAGGCCGTGGAACTGACCGACTCGATCGAGCCGTCGGCCAGGATTTTTCTGGCGATCGTGTCGCTGCGGGTGGAGCGTAGGGCATCGGCCTGGGCTTTTCCCCGTCCCTCTGCGATCGCCTCGGCGAAGTTGGCAAACAGCACCGTCAAGAAGAGGATCAGGGTGATGATGCCGTTAAGTAGCCGTTGTTGTCCCCTCTCCCCAGCGATCGTGCCGAATAGATGCGGGTCGATCGTCACCAGGGCCGTGACGATTGTTCCCAACCAGACCACGAATAGGACAGGGTTACGCACGGCGATGCGCGGGTCGAGTTTGAGGAAGGACTGCCGGATCGCGCTTTGATAGAGACCGGTCCGGTTTACCTTGGGGGTATGGCGGCGGTCGTCCCGGCGACCTCTCGGCACTCGCAACGGGCGGGGGGACTTAGAATTTCCTCTGTTCGTTCTCATAAATTATCCAAACTCCTAGCCGATCATCCGGGTGATTTGAAAGGCTTCCGCGATCGGACCCAAGGCCAATATCGGCAAGAAAGTGAGCGCACCGAGAATTAAAATCACCCCCGCCGTCACGCCGGTAAAGAGTCCGGTATCGGTGTGGAGGGTTCCGGTGGTGGCGGCAACTGGTTGTTTGCGGGACATCCCATCGGCTAAGAAGAGCAGGGCGGCGATCGGAATATACCGTCCGGCGAGTAAACTGAAGCAGGCGCTCAGATTCCACCAGAGAGCGGTCATCGTCGGTTTCGCCCCAGCCGCGATCGCAAGTGGTGCGGGCTGGGAATCTCCTAGTCCCTCGAAGCCCGATCCGTTATTGGCGGCGGCGGAAGCGTACTCGTAGATAACTTGAGATAATCCGTGAAAGCCGGGGTTACTGATGCCTTGAAAATCAGGGATAGCAAGGGCGATCGCTCCGGGGATAAGGATGGCGATCGGGTGAACCAGCAGAATTAAAAAACTCGCTAACACCACTTCCCGTTTCTCAATTTTGCGCCCGAGGAATTCCGGGGTTCTTCCCACCATTAGCCCGGTGACGAATACCGCAAGGATCAGATAGGCAAACAGGTAGGCGGTGCCAGTTCCCTGGCCTCCGAAAACGATTTGCAGGAACAGATTCGAGAGGGTGGCGAAGCCGCCGTTCGGCATCAAGGAATCGTGCATGGCGATCACCGCACCGCACATGGTGGCCGTGGTAGTTACTGCGTACAAGGCCGATTGCGCCCAACCGAAGCGTACTTCTTTGCCCTCAAAGTTAACCGCTCGATCGACCCCTAGCAGCGAGTTAATCGCCTGGTTGCCGTTATATTCCCCGATCGCTGTGATGATCGTAAAGCCGATGAATATACCGAGGGGAATTAGATAGATTAATCGAGCTTGCTTGAGATTATCGGCGAAAACCCCGTAGGTATAGATCAGGGAGGTGGGAATCGAGAGAATAGCGACTAATTGCACCAGATTGACGAATCCGTTCGGGTTTTCAAAGGGGTGGGCCGAGTTGCTGGCGAAAAATCCCCCGCCGTTTTCTCCCAATTCCTTAATAATCTCGAAGTGGGCCACTGGACCGCGGGCGATCGCCTGACTGAGGTTGGGGTTTTCTAGCGTCGGCAAGATTGCCGGGCCGGCGAGGGTTTCCGGAACTCCGGCGATGATCAGGGCCATTGCCCCCACGATCGAGATCGGTAAGAGGATACGGGTGATCGCTCGGATCAGATCCACGTAGAAATTGCCCAACGGTCGCCCCGTCAGTCCCCGAATAAAGGCGATCCCCACCGCTAGACCGGTTCCGGCCGAGGTGAACATCTGGTAGCCGAGTCCCCAGATCTGACTCGCGTAGCTGAGGGTGGTTTCTCCGGAATAATGCTGTTGGTTGGTGTTGGTGATAAAGGAAATCGTCGTATGTAGCGTGGTGTCCCAAGTGGGAGCGGGGATCGCCGTCGGGTTGAGGGGAAGGACTTCTTGGCCCGCAATCAGGGAAAAAACCAGAATTGCCATCACCGCGTTACTGTAGAGAACGGCGCGGAGGTACTGCCAGCCGGTCATATTCTCTTTCCCTTTCACCCCGACGAAGCTGTAAAGAAGACTCTCGACTCGATCGCACAGTGGGTCGAGTAGGGTTCTCCGTTCCATGAAAACCCTCGCCATATAGCGCCCGAAAAAGGGGCTGATTGCCACGATTATCAGGATCGTGAGCGCGATTTGAATCCATCCTTGCAACATGGTTCGATCGACTCCGAAAAAAGGCTAGTGGTCATTGAGCTTGTGGAAATGTGGCGGCTCAATCGACGGATTCGACAAGCTCACCGTCCATGGTCGACCGGGAAACTCAGGGGTTCGCTGTCTCGAAACCGCTTGAGAAAACCAAGTTTGTCTAATTATTAGCGATCGTTAACCAGTGGATGATCGAGGGATTACTATCGCCTCTGCTGGGATGATTATAGCGATTTCAGAGCAGTCGCACACAATTCTTAACATTTTTGGACTTTGGACAAAGAAAAAAAGATTTGCGTAAAATTTACGGGTTCTCCTAGACTGGTTATGGCAAATTAGTAGTTTCAATGAGCCTAAACCCTTAAATAGACTAGGATCGAACAAAGCAAAAAGCTTTTTTATTAAAATTGCTTTTTTTAATTCTGGTGAGCCTTACTTGGCAAAGCTTGTGTGGACTATTTTCTGCTAAAATATCATAGCTACTCTAGAAGAGCCCTTTTACGCAAATCTAATTGGAGACAATATCTCCTCTTTCTCAGCGCGTAAAAAAGCTGAAAAATAGCGGTTCTTAGGAGCGTTTTGCCATAACCAATATTGATTCCGCACCATTGTCATCTGATTCGTTATCAAACAAAGCAAAATCAAAAAACAAAGCTGGTATTATAAACTATAAGCCAACGAACTGATTTTTCCAACAGCAACTGATAGTAACAAAAAAAGTAGGATTTTAATTGGTGTAACTTTTACGCCAATTAGGTTTTATTTTGTCCAAAGTTTAATAACATTTAGTTCGTAGAAATATTAAGACAACCAAGAACAGTTTCCAGATAGTGATTATTCCAACCAGCAGTAAGTCGCTTGTTCTCAATGCCTACCCTGGCAGTCTTTTCTTGGGACAATAAATTTACGCCAATATGACGTATGACAGCTATATTTTCATAAATAAGAACCGAATTTAGGACAACAAGATGTTGAAGTTTATTAATTTTTTGTCAGAAGAAAATGTTCTGAATCTCCATCATAATTTAACCAAAGTTTAATTATACAAGAGAAGATATTGATAAAAATAGCAATCATAAAAAGCAAATCTTTAACATTTATCAAGCAATTATTTTTATTAGTAAATATTCTACACAACTCAGGCTAGATAAGCAAGAGAGCTACGCCACTACTACCGAATCACTACCCGACAAAACTTGAAACTGTGACTAATAGCCACTGTTTAATTCTAGGGATTACCTGAAAAAAATACTTTCCAACCAGCAGTAGCGATCGCACTTGCCAAAAGAATAATTAATGTCCAAACCTGATTTTTTTGGGTTCCTTCCACTGATTTTAGGCGATTATCGATGCCCTCAACCTTTTCAGTTAACTTTGCCTGTCCCACCTCTAGCTTATTTAATCGTTCGTCGAGTTTGTCAAATTTTTGGTTAAAATCTTTTTGGAGACTTTCAAATTTTTGGTTAAAATCTTTTTGGAGACTTTCAAATTTTTGGTTAAAATCTTTTTGGAGACTTTCAAATTTTTGGTCAACATCTTTTTGGAAACTGTCAAATTTTTGGTTAACATCTTTTTGGAGATTGTCAATTTTCCCCTCAATCCTTGTCAAAACAGCTTCTAGGGAATAGGTAACGGTTTCGTTAGACATAGTATCAACTCCCATTAGATATATTTTCTCGGTCCGCTATCGGAGACTATTTTAAGACTAAACCAGTTCACCGCTTTCTTGCAAAGAGTGGAGACGTTGATAGATTCCCTGCTGATTTAATAATTGATCATGGCTACCGATCTCGACAATACGACCATTATCCAAGACGACAATTTGATCCGCTTCTCGAACGGTACTGAGACGGTGGGCGATAATAATTGTGGTGCGAGTGCCTAAAATGGATTTCATGGCTAGTTGAATGGCTCTTTCTGACTCATAATCTAAGCTAGAAGTGGCCTCATCAAAAACTAACACATCTGGATCGACAATTAAAGCTCTAGCAATTCCTAAACGCTGTCTTTGTCCCCCCGAAAGACGCACGCCCCTTTCCCCTACAATAGTGGAATAACCATTAGGTAATTCATGAATAAATTCATCGACACGGGCAATTTTACAGGCTTCTGCTACCTTCTCGAAGCTAATATTAGGATTACCGTAGGTGAGATTTTCTAACACCGTACCATTAAACACATCTACTTCTTGATGGACAATCGCTAACCGTCGCCGATACCAAGTCACATCTAAGCGACGAATATCCTCGCCATCCATCATAATTTGCCCTTGATTCGGTTCAAAATAGCGGAAAAGTAACTTAACTAAAGTGGATTTTCCTGAACCCGATTTTCCGACTAATGCCACGGTTTGATAGGGTTCAATCAGCAGATTAATATCCTTGAGAATGGTTCTTTCTGGACTATAGCCAAAGCTAAGATTACTTAATTCTACTTTCCCCGTAAAATGATAGGGATTATGTTGGGCATGATCGGCTAAAAGACTACCGGCATCAGTGCCACTGGGTAAGTTGATAAATTCGTTTAGACGTGCCATAGAAGCATAGCGACGGGCAAAAGTTTCTGCCATTTGGGATAGGGGATCTAATTCCGCATAGGCCATACTAGCGAGGGTATAGGTGGTGATAAAATGCCCGATCGAGATTTTCTGTTGAACGGTGGCTAGGAGAGTAAAGAAAAATACTCCAAATAAACTAGCTTGGACGAGGGTTTTTTCCCAAGTAATTAAGTCCACATAACCCTTATGAATGCGATAGATAACGTAGGTAAATTCTCTCTCTAAACGCTGTTTCTGACGATATAACTCCTGTCCTTCTGTGGCAAAAGCTTTGACAGTTTTGATATTAGTAATAATCTCAGAATTGCGACTTTGGGTATTTTCGATATGCCGATCAAGAATTCTTTCTTTTTGCATTAAATCTTTTAAATCTCTCACAATAAAAGCTAGAATTAATACAAAAAAAATAACAAAAGCGAGGGCGATCTGCCATTGAATTACCCAAATAACAATAAAGATACCCAAAACTCTAAACAGTTTTGGGATCATCATTCCCGCCACTTCGGGATAAGTCCAAGTATGACTTTCTATCCCTTTGGCGATCCGGTTAGCGATGCGTCCCGGATTATTTTCATCGTAAAAAGATAGAGGTAAGGTGAGAATTTTGGCAATAATTTTTTTGAGATGATCTCGTCGCGCTCTTAAGGATATTTCCCAGTGAAACCATGCACCCAGCCAAGGCTGAATTGGTGCTTTAATTACTGTAGTTAGGAAAATTAAGCCTAATAATACCGCCAAACTAACCCACTTTTCTGAGGCAAAGGGAGTTAAAATCATGGTGCGATCGACCAAAGATTGTACGAATCCATCTAAAGGTTGATCGGAAAGAACATTAAGAATCTGTCCGACAGCGTAGGGAACCATCAGATCGATAATTTCAAAGACACTGGAGGCAGCAATGCTCAAAAAGGCGGCTTTTTGATAATTGCGATAGTAACTGAGAATATCGCGTAAGGAAGCCATAACATCAAGTAAATTGCCAATTTTTAACTTCTATCTGATAACTGCTAACTGAAAAGACTAAAGGCACTTTTGGGATTGTTTTTCTGGAGTTACCATTATACTACAATACTACAAAAATCTGCCGACCTAGAAATTTATAGGACAAAAGCCTTGTCATAGTCTTGTATTCTCAATCAGCTATTAGTCAGGAGACGATGCCAGATCAGCTTATATTTCATCCTTGGCAAAAGCACCACATATCAATTTATCGGAAATTTTGGCGAATATTATCACAAAAATTAATAAATTTCTGAAAGGTTTTTAATTGTTCAGTTTTATCGATACGCTTTTTTAATTGATTAAGATAGTATTGTTCTTGAGCTACCCCAGGGAGTTTTTTAGAATAAGACAAACCTTTAGCTTTAAAAATAGACTTTAGATAAGCAAAATGAAAATCGGCATGATTTCTGCAATTAAATCTACCCATTAGTTCGGGATCATTTTCGTAAACATCATAGTGTTGAACATAATCAGCTAAAAGTCCCTGTAAAGGTTGTTTAGGATTAAATATTGTGCGATTGCCTAATAGCCATGTTTCAAGACAGCGATTTTGAATAATGATCACGATTTCAAGTTGTGCGGGGATAGTAATATTTTTGGTGATAAAGTCATTAACATATTGTTCTCTTTCTTCGACAGTATCCTCATCAGCATCGAGACAGATGACTAGATAGTTATATTTGGATACTTCTTGAATTTTATCGATGGCGTTAGGAATTCCATCATTAAGTATCGAGGGGTAGCCATTACTACTAATCAGAAAGTAATTGTTGTGATTGACTTGATCGTAAAAATCAACTCGCTTAAATTCGGGGATAAGATAAGTTAACCAGGCAGTATAAAGCTTTTTTTCGGTACTTCTTCCTTCAACTAAAAAATAAATATTCATCGATTAACTAATTCCTTGGGGAAATTCTTCTAGGACATTGATAAGATCAATAAAGGCTTTTTGTCGAGTTTTAGAAATATGAAAATCAGCCGCATTGTGTACCTGAATTACTCCTCCTTTACGAGTGACTATTTTCCAATAGGCAGGACTGATATTATTAATTATATAGGGATGATGACTGGTAATAATAAACTGTAAATCTCGATAATTAACTAATAAATCTTCTGTTAAAGTGTCCAAACAGTTAACTCCCAAACTATTTTCAAATTCATCGATTAATATAACACTGCCATCAGGAGATAATTCGATCGTTGCTAAGAACATCAGGCTTTTTATCATTCCAGAGGAGATATTTGGTTCTACAATCCAGACATGAGAGTTTTTTTCTTTTATTTGTATGCGAGGTAGCTCTTCAAGTAAACCAATTCTAGTTAATGAAACAAGCAGATCACCTAGTTCGGATGGTTCTAAAAATTCTATTTTTAAATCTTCAACTTGAGGAAAAATATCTAAAAACTTTCTCTTTATTATCTCGAACGTATCGGGATATTTTTGATATGTGATCAGTAGTTTGTCAGAAATAGGAAGTTGACTCGATTGTAATTCAGAGAGAGAGTTATATTTGGCATATTCGTCGTTTTCCAAGATTTTATCAACTGCTGAATATGAGATATTAAACTTAAGTGGATTGAAAATCATTTTGTTAAATTCCTGTCGAACAGGGAAAACATCTTCTTCTTGATTGAAAAGCTCTATACAGCTTAAATAAGATGGTAGTTTTGGTGTCTTTGAATGTTTAAACTCAATTACCTCTTGATTTCTTGCGATCAAAACCTCTTGATCTTTTAAAAGAGTTTCACTAATTATACTAACCCTATTTTCGCCGTCATTACCATTGACTTCATCTTCTTCAATCTTGATGAGAGAACGCGCTTTTTTTACCTCAAATTCACCCAACCAATGATAACGAACATTATCATTGGTTAAAAGTTCCACATCCCATTTCACCCCATTTATGGATGCACCGTTAGCGATTCTTTTTAAATTACTAATAGCCTTTAAAATCGAGGTTTTTCCTGCACCTGAGATACCAACTAATAAATTCAAATCTGGAAAAAATTTGCAAGAATCTATACTTAATCCAGAGGATAAATCTTGATAGGATAATCTCAAAAGTTTCATAATAATTCCCCACTGCTAAAACTAAAAAGGGTGAGTTAATTCTCACCCCAAGATTTTACTGAGGATCGAGTTTTAGGACTGCCATAAATGCCTCTTGCGGGACATCAACAGTTCCGATCGCTTTCATCCGTTTTTTCCCTTTTGCTTGCTTGTCTAACAGCTTTTTCTTGCGGCTAATATCACCACCATAACACTTAGCTAAGACATCCTTTCTTAAAGCGGGAATATGTTCACTAGCGATAATTTTAGAACCAATAGCTGCTTGAATGGGAACCTTGAATTGATGCCGGGGAATCAATTCTTTTAACTTTTCGGTTAACGCACGACCAACATAATAAGCTTTATCCCGGTGAACGATCATCGCTAAAGCATCAACGGGATCACCATTGACCATAATATCTAATTTAACTAGCTCATTTTCCCGATAGCCAATTAATTGATATTCCATACTAGCGTAACCGCGCGATCGAGATTTTAATTGATCAAAAAAGTCCGTCACCACTTCCGCTAAAGGTAACTCATAAATCAAAGCGGTGCGAGTTTTAGTAAAATAACGCATATCCTTGAAAACTCCCCGACGACTTTGACATAATTCCATCAAAGCACCTACATAGGTTTCCGGAGTAATCATTTCCACTTGGATATAAGGTTCCTCAATTTTTTCCCGTTTTTGTGGGGAAGGTAACAAACTGGGATTATCCACTTCGACAATTTCCCCATCGGTAGTAGTTACCTGATAAACTACCGAGGGAGCAGTGGTAATTAAATCTAAGTTATATTCCCTTTCTAGTCTTTCCTGGACGATTTCCATGTGTAGCAGTCCCAAGAAACCGCAACGGAAACCAAAACCCATGGCGCTAGAAGTTTCCGGTTCGTAGGATAGAGCTGCATCGTTTAATTTTAACTTTTCCAGGGCATCTTTGAGATCGGCATACTGATCAGCATCGGTGGGGAATAATCCGCAGAAAACCATCGGTTTTGCTTCTGTATAACCGGGTAAAGGCTCTTTTGCCGGTTTAGTGGTTAGAGTAATCGTATCACCCACCCGGGCATCAGCGACGGTTTTAATTGCGGCTGCCAGATAACCCACTTCTCCCGCGTGCAGTTCATTTACTTGTACCTGTTGCGGTGATAAAATTCCCAATTCATCGATCACAAATTCTTTACCGGAAGCCATAAAACGAATTTTATCGCCCTTTTTCACCCGACCATCCATAACGCGGAAATAGACAATTACTCCTCGATAAGCGTCGTAATAACTATCAAAAATTAAAGCTCGGAATGGTTCTTCGAGGGTATCTTGGGGAGGGGGAACTAATTGGACGATCGACTCTAGAATATCATTAATACCGATCCCAGCCTTAGCCGAGGCCCGAATCGCCTCACTACAGTCTAAACCCACCACTTCCTCGATTTCCGCCGCGACTCGTTCCGGTTCGGCACTGGGTAGGTCGATTTTATTTAAAACTGGGATAATTTCGAGGTTATTTTCCAGTGCTAGGTAAACATTGGCTAAAGTTTGCGCCTCTACTCCTTGGGACGCATCCACAACTAATAAAGCTCCCTCGCACGCCGCTAAAGACCGAGAAACCTCGTAGGAAAAATCCACATGGCCGGGGGTATCAATCAGATTAAGAACGTATTTTTGACCATCCTTAGCGGTATAATCCATGCGTGCCGCCTGTAACTTGATGGTGATACCTCGTTCCCGTTCCAAGTCCATATTATCGAGAAATTGTTCTTTCATCTCCCGTTGGGCTACGGTTCCTGTAATTTGCAGGAGGCGATCGGCGAGAGTTGATTTACCATGATCGATATGAGCGATGATGGAAAAATTGCGAATGCGAGAAACGGGAACGTCAGTCATCGTGGTTCACTGTTGGCAAAAGTCAGGGGTTTATAAAATTTTAGATTCCTTAATTCATTGTAGAGGTAAAGTCTCTAAGGCTGGAGCAAAAGCGAAAAGTAAAAGGTAAAAAAAGCTAAACTGCAAGTATAGTCAGGGTTTTGACCTTAGCTTTCCCTCTCGGCATCCACAGGAAACTATGGTCAGTTTGAGTATGGGGACAAAATCAGGCAAAGGGCAATGGCTAAGGAAAGGCTCTATGATTTGTCCAAATCGGATTACTATAGATAAACTCTTGGATGAGAATCCTCGACTGACGGGTAGAATGATAGATAGCAATCATTAATAGAGCTTATGAACGACAATGCTACACCGACTCAGCGCACGGCGGAGAAAGTTGAAATCGCTATTCACCTTGACTCGGAAGTTTTAGACCAGATTAAACACCTGACTAACGATCCTAGTCGCATTATCGAAACAGCGATTAAACAGTGGCTAAGAGGAGAGAAACAACCGGATGAGGACTTAACCCGTCATCTTCGACGCAATCCCCCCGTACCACCCAAAGGGGAATGGAATGACTAAGATTTTTCAGTCTCTAATAGGTTATTTCCCGACGGAGAGACTGAAATATTTTCTTAGGTCAAGCATTGATGGTAATTGAGATTTTTTCCCCAACTAAGCTGGTCATACTAGATTCGTTGAGTATAGGCTACATATCAGGACAGGCAAAGGGGGGAATAGATAATCAGTTTTTAATAAACGGATTTAGGATCATTTTGCTTGGGTACTGACAGGAGGAACAAAACTGATGCAGATAGAAATTCAAGGAGCCGATGCTATCAAAGTTGCTCAGGATATCCTAGATATGGAAGGGGTGCAAGGCAGCTACGAAGTTATCTCCGAAGAGGAGAAAGAGGGAACCCTTGCTACCATCGCCACCATCATCGGCATTATTAGCGGAACAATCACCATCGCTGAGAAATTTTACCAATTAAAGCGAAAAATTGACTCTCCTGAAACCCCGAAAATCGAACGGGTGTTAATTGTCAGCAAAAACGGCGATCGCCTGCTGCTCAAAGATGCTACCCTAGAGCAACTACAAAAACTCTTGGAACAAGAAAAATCATGAAGATACTGCATATTGACCTTCAGGAGAGGGGTAGCAATAGCGTTGA
This sequence comes from Microcystis ichthyoblabe FBCC-A1114, assembly GCF_050500245.1. Taxonomy (NCBI): domain Bacteria; kingdom Bacillati; phylum Cyanobacteriota; class Cyanophyceae; order Chroococcales; family Microcystaceae; genus Microcystis; species Microcystis ichthyoblabe. The sequence continues at coordinate 1,057,837 of NZ_CP191408.1, forward strand.
GTTCCGATTTTTCTGGGATAACCCCAACCAGATTGATTTCTACACAAGATCCTTGAGTGAAATAGACAACCTAAGTAAAAAGGCCGACACCGATTACTATACCCGTTTACCGGAAGATCACGCCACAACAGGACAAGGTTTGTACCGATGGTTAGATGGTACGGAGCGCATCCTCCAGAACGAATTAGATAGCCACCGGGGAGAGAAAATAGTTCTAGCTATCAGCACCAGCAAAGGATTAGTCCATCTACCCTGGGAATTATTACACGATGGTCAGGGTTTTCTGGTGTCTAAGTATCCCGCTATTGTTCCCCTGCGGTGGATGAAAACCGGTAATGAAAGGCTGTTAACTGTGGACAACAACCCGCAGGATCGAGCCTTAAATGTAGTTTTCATGGCAAGTTCTGCTAAGGGTGTAACGCCTATACTAGACTTTGAGGCAGAAGAAGGGAAGATCCTCAAAGCAACTAGAGGAAAACCCCTATCTTTAACCGTTGAAGAGAGCGGCTGTATTCAAGAATTAGGCGAATTGATAGCCAGTAAAGATAGGGAATATTTCGATGTTATCCACTTGAGCGGACACGCCACCATCAAGGATCAGAAACCCTATTTTATTACCGAGACGGAATACGGAGATAGGCAAGATACCAGCGCCGAAGATATTGCCAGAGAATTACAGTTTAATTTACCCAAGCTTTTGTTTTTATCAGGGTGTCGGACAGGCTACTCCGATGGTGATGAGATCCTTTCGATGGCCGAGAAGTTATTAGAAAATGGGGCTAAAGCTGTTTTGGGGTGGGGTCAACCCGTCAGGGATAACGAAGCTGCTGACACGGCGGCCATCCTCTACGAAAAGCTTTCCCAAGGCTTTACTTTAAGCGAGTCGTTAGCTTTTGCCTATCAGAAATTATTGGGGAATCAGGCGAGGGATTGGCATTGTTTACGCCTTTATGTCCGGGAAAGTATCCCAGAAGCTTTGGTAAAGAGAGGACAGAAAAAACCTTTACCTCCCGTATCCTTTGTTGACCAATTTGTGGACTCAGAAACGAAATATTTGCGGGTAGCCACACGGGAAACTTTTATCGGTCGCCGCCGTGATCTTCAGGATTGCTTGCAAGTGCTGAAAAAACCCTTTGATAATTCTAAAGCAATTCATAAAGCTGGGGTTTTCCTGCAAGGTTTTGGTGGTAACGGGAAAAGTACCCTCGCCGCTCGGTTGTGCGATCGCCTTCCAGACTATACTAAGCTTGTCTGGCATCAACAAATTGATCAAACTAGCTTAGTTGATACCCTAGCTAAAAAATTAGATCGTCCACAACGTCAAATCCTTCGAGATTCTAACGAGGAGCTAGACTATCGCTTAAGGGATGTTTTTGGTCAGTTAAACCAGCCTCTTTTGCTTATTCTTGATGATTTCGAGTGGAACTTGGAATGCCCTTCATCCAGCGATGACTACATCCTTGAAGCAAAGGTAGCTCAACTATTAAAAGCTCTCGTTGAGGCGATACAGGAAACCAAGTACTATCATCGCCTGATTATTACCTCGCGCTATACCTTCAATTCCCGTCTATTAGAGGAATTTTATCATCTGAACTCTTTGCCTTCTCTCAAATACAAAGAGTCCGATTTAGAAAAGAAATTGCGGCGGTTAGAGCATTTTAGTTCGGGTAAGATTGATAAAAACTATATAGAAAGAGCTTTAACCCTTGCTGATGGCAACCCCCGTCTGTTGGAATGGCTCAATAATGAGGTTTTGAGTTCAGGGGATATAGATGCTAAGTTGCAGTCATTTGAGAATGAATCTGATGTTACTTGGCGCGATAAGATAGTCTGGCGGTTAGAAGAAGAACCTCAACTCTTGACGGATGAAGCTCTTGAAAAAGTGGTCAGTAATTGCCTAATCTATGAAATTCCTGTCCCTTTGGCTGCTTTAGAAGCGGTTTGTCAATCGGTTCCCAACTATCAGAAAAAATTACAACAAGCACAAGATAAAGGTTTGATCGAGGTAATCCACAATGAAGATAGAGAAACCCTCTACCGCGCCTCTCACATCAAACATATTAACCCCCATATCGAGCTTCCCAAAGATGCAAGTAAGCTTTCTGATTTAGCGGGAACAGCAGCCAAGGCTTTAACCGAACTTTGGGGGAATAAAGAGAACGAAAACGAGGAAAAATGGGTAGAGATTTTCCGTCTAGCTTTTGCAGAGACAGAAAACCCAGATCGTTTCCGAGAACAATTCGATAAGATGATCTCGGTACCATATAACCAATCAGCTGATAGTGCCTACGAAAAGGAACTGAGAAAACACAGGCAATATCTCAAAGCAAATACAGGGCAAATCTATCAAAAACTAGAGGAATATCTAGAGCAAAAGGATTGGAAAAAAGCCGACTACGAAACCGCTTTCATTATGTATCAGTGGATGGTTATAGAAAATTATGGTGACTTTTATGTGCTTTATACAATGGTATCCTTAGACATAATCGATGAGATTGACCGTCTCTGGATGGACTACAGCGAAGAGAAATTTGGTATCAAGGGACAGGCGAAAATTTACCGTGACCTTGTTGGTGGGACAGGAGAATATAACGATGAAATATGGGATCGTTTTGGCGATCTCGTAGGTTGGAAACAAGAAGAACGATGGTTTAATTTGGACAATATGGAAGTAGCATATCGTACTCCAGAAACCCATTATAATCACTTCCCCGTACTAATGTACTGCCGAGGAGATTTGGGTGGTTGGGACATTTGGAGTCAGGTTTACTGGGGTTTTTATGGGAGGCTGGCTTATCCTGGGAGGAATCTGGGTATTGGATCTCTTCTCTCGCGTCAAGACTTAAAGGACTGTAGCATATAGGGTTACAAGATTTTGTGAACAATTATTAACGAGTAATTTTCCACGAAGCCATGCGGGTTGTGGCTTTTGGATACCTGTCACCGAGGGGTTAACCACCGCTCCGATTTTTTTGTAGTATGGTTCCTACTAGAAAGTTATGAGTGAGAAAATCTTTGTGTTCTTTGTGCCTTTGTGGTTCTTTATTGCCCTTTTTGGTAATCTTCACTGCAAATCATCCCATGTAGAATTATCCGGCAATTTATCGATTAAATTTCTGGCTTTTTGTTTAATGTTTTTTATTTCCATGATGGTTTCCAAAATGACTCCTGACAGTTTACATTATAGCAAGATAGGCTCCTAGAGATGGTGTATTCTAAAACCACCGCTAACGCTCAGAATATCCAAAAAGGCTTTTCCCTCTCGATGTCCTCAACGAAACCTCAACCCGTGATTGGTGTTAGTTGGTGGATAAATGCTGTATATTTACTCTCGTCGCCGCTTAATTCACACGCAGCAGCGCAGAAACTTGCTCAACATTCATTGCTGTATGTAACAATACAGGAGGAGTTTATCTCAGGAGTTCCACGGTGATTAGAGAGCTAGACCGTATTACTGTTAATCCACAAATATGTCTTGGACAGCCAACGATTCGAGGAATGCGTATCACTGTAGGATTTGTTTTGAAACTGTTGGCTAGTCAGTTATCTATTCAGGAAATCTTAGAGGTTTATCCAGAGTTGGAGGAGGAAGATATTCGTCAGGCTCTTAATTATGTAGCTTGGGCTGTATCCGATTATATCGTTAGCTTCACTTCAGCAGCCGTAACGCACCGCTAACTTTAATGATGGTGGGTGATATAATTTAAAATTCTGAGGTAAATCATGCAACTAAAACTAACAAAAATATTCCAGAAAGTTCCCGAAGGCTATATTGGTTTTGTCGAAGAATTGCCAGGAGCTAATACTCAAGGAGAGACTCTAGAAGAAACTAGAAGCAATTTAGAAGAAGCAATTGAGCTAGTTTTAGAAGCTAATCGTATATTAGCTGAAGAGCAACTGCAAGGACAAGAAGTGATTCGAGAGTCTGTTACTTTCTGGGCTGCATGAAACGTATAAACTTAATTCGTCATTTAGAAGCTTATGGCTGTGAATTCTTAAGAGAAGGCGGCAATCATACGATTTATGTAAATCGTGTCAATCAGAAATCTTCAGCCATTCCGCGCCATCGTGAAATCAATGAATTCTTGACGCGGAAAATTTGTCGAGATTTACAAATACCAGAACCATGAGTGCGACTCCTGTTAAGCTGCTGTAGAGTGTAGGGTGCGTGTTTGCGACTACTAATTTGGATAATAAAATAAAACTAACAATCCGCCGTAACGCACCAATTCTATTACTACTAATTAAACATAATCAATTACATTTAATTTACCTGTGTATCATCCCCTGTAAAATTTCTGGCAATTTATCGATTAAATTTCTGGCTTTTTGTTTAATGTTTTTTATTTCCATGATGGTTTCCAAAATGACTCCTGACAGTTTACATTATCAACTATTCATTATTAATTAAAAGGGCGATCGCAAAATTACGCCTTCTTAAAAAAGAGATTAAACACCTTCAGCAAAACCCAAAGGTTGAAACTGAGCATCATTGATAATTTTAACCGTTTCCCCCGACTGCTTAATCACAAACAAACCGCGCCGATAGGCATAGACATCTATCCCCTGATCAATTTCAATGCCTGCCACTGCCCCATAAACCCGAAACTCTCGAAATTGGGGGAAAGCAACCTTAAATCGCTGTAATCGGCTGACAAAATCATCTACATCATCCCTCGACAGTCGAGATTTACATTCCACAGCCACCAACTCGCTCCCATTCACCGCCACAATATCAATCTCCATTGCCGCCCCAGGACGCTTACTTTTCAAGCGACTCATCGTTTGGGTGACATCAATGCCCCGTTCCTGAAATAAACGCACAACCGCAGGCTCTACCATTTCTTCAACGAATCTGCCCCAGCGCGTTGTGAGGTTATTAACGGCTTTGGTCGTTTCTTGTACCTGTTTTTTTAATTCTTCCATCGTGCGATTAGCTTCCTCTCTGCGGCGATCAGCTTCGGCACTGCGGCGATCGGCTTCGGCACTGCGGCGATCAGCTTCCTTTTGAAACTCGGCAAATTGGGCCTCAGTTCTTTCAAATAACTTGTAAATATCGGCGATCGTTACAGCGTCTGACATAGGAAGATTCTTCAAGCTTGAGGAGTCTAGTCCCATTCTAGCGACTTGGCCCAGAAAAAATGTCCCTAGCTTCTCATCCGTGTTTTTTCAATCAATTATTGACTATCAACTAATCAGCGATCGCAGTTCAAGGGGAAGGGGTCAAAGGTCAAAAGGCGATCGCGGTCAATGGATAATAGGCAATTGACAATGGATAATTATCAACCGAAGCTCATGCGGCCATGGGCTACTATTTTGATCATCAGGAAGAAATTGACCTGGAAATCACCCAAGAATGGGATCAGGTACAAATTAGCATAACGCGAATAGCTAAATCACCTTTTTACACCGGGATGAAAGAAGTGACTTTTCCCCCCTTCCCCCGAATGTACCCCGTAACTGATATAAGTAGAGATGTAGGTCTATAACCAAAATTGCCGCATCAGTTCGGTTAGGTGACTGTTTTTCGCTTGTCTAGGAGGGTAGATATGCTCAACGAATTAATTTATGAAGGATTAGGTTTAAGTGCTGTTTTCGGAGGACTATTCCTCTGGTCGCGCTCTAGTCTCGTCAGCAAAAATACCGCCCTTTTAGCTGCACAAGCGCAATTACAGCAAAGTAACTCAGATTTGTTGGTTCAAGTCAAGGGTTTAGACGTGGCGCAATCAGATTTAAAAGACGAAAATCAGCAGCTGCACGCCAAAATAATTTACATAGAACAACATTCCGCCCAATTACAGCACAAAGCTACGGATTTAGAAAATTCTCTCCAGTCCCTCCAGCAAGCTATCCAGATAGGTGAGAGTGAAATCGAACAACTGAAAACCACCGCTAAGGACATAGAAGCGGAGAAAGCTGGTTTGATGGAGCAGTTAGAGGCAGAAAAAGCCCAAATTACTAGCCTAGAAGCACAGATTCAAACTTTAGAGCAGCAAAAAGGCGAAATTAACCGTCAATTTGATTTGACCAAAAAACAGACCACCTCTCTCTATAGTCAAATTCAGACCCTAGAACAGGATAAAACTCTCTTACAGCAAGATATAGAAAAAGCCGAGGAATTAAGGGCGAAAGTGGCCGATTTAGAGCATAAAAACCAAGAATTAAGCGATTTAGCTGCTCAAATTCCCAGCTTGCAAGGTCAAATTCAAACCCTAGAACAGAATCTGGCTCACCAAACAGAACAGTATGAGCGAGGACAGCAAGAAATAGCCAGCTTACAGGATCAAATTACTGGGTTAGAGCAGCAAAAAAAGTCTCTCAGCGAAGATTTAGCCGCAAGTCAAACTCGATCGCTCTCTTTAGGGCAAGAATGCGACAATTTAACTATAAAACTGCAAGAAACCGTCGCTCAAGTGACCGCCATAACCGCCGAAAAGGACAGTCTCGGCGCTCATCTCGAAGCAGCTAAACTGGAGTTACAAGCTTTAGAAGTCCAGAAAGGGGAATTATCGGCAGAATTAACCACTGCTGCCGAAAAAATTGGTGATTTAAAAGGTGAATTACAGGAATTAACCCAGTTACCGCCACAATTGGCTGATTCTCAGGCAAAAATTGCTGATTTAAAAGGTGAATTACAGGAATTAACCCAGTTACCCCAACAGCTAGAAACCTATCGGGAAAACATTTCTAATTTAGAGATTCAACTACACCAGTTAAGTGCCGAAAAAGACCAATTAGAAACCACAACTTCCCGTCATATCGAGGAATTAAGCCAACAAAATCGCCAACTAACTCAAGATTTAGAAGCCCAAAAAACGGCAGCTAAAGCTTTAGAAAAGGAAAAAATTAAGTTTGAGGGTGAGTTAGCAACTAAGCAAGCAGAAATCGCCGCTTTAGAGGTTAAAATTCAAAACCTACAGCAAGAAAGAGACTATTTCTCTCGACAAACTGCTCCCATTATTACTAATGAACCAGAAGCAATTATTAGTGAAACTCTGGTAGTAGCAGAACCAGAAACCCCCCCGGTGATTGCCAAGGAAACTCCGGTAGTAGCAGCAGAAAAAATCCCGGTTGCCGACACAAGTTTAGAAGTGCAACCAGCAGCAAAGATAGTCCAAAAGAGTCAAGAATCCGCAGAAAATCCCCTAAGGGGAAAAAGCGTAGTTATACTAGGAACCTTCAGCAAAATCAGTCGCGAGAAAGCGAAATCATTGATTATTAATGTCGGTGGTACTGTTACCGGTTCCCCCAGTGCGAACACTGATTATATTCTCCTCGGTAAAGCTCCCGGTGAGAAACTCAAAAAGGCTCAAAAATTAGGCATTAAAACCCTTTCAGAAGCCCAATTTCTGCAAATGGTAGAATCCTAAATCAGTTATCAGTAATCAGTTATCAGTAATCAGTTATCAGTAATCAGTAAACAGTAATCAGTTCACTGTTTACTGATTACTGTTCACTGAAAATACACCCCACACCCCACACCTCCCTTTCCCTTAATTACCAAAATTATGAGTCAAAAAATTGCCTTTTTAGGATTAGGAGTAATGGGAGCGCCGATGACGGTTAATCTTGTCCGTCAGGGTTTTGCTGTTAATGCTTGGAATCGCAGCCCAGAAGCGCCGGGGATAATCATTGCCAGGGCATCAGGTGCGAACATTTGTTCTAGTATCGCCGCCGCCGTCAGGGATGCCGAGATTGTCTTTACCTGCGTCGGAGATGTGCCTGACGTGGAAGCGGTAATTTTAGGACCGGGGGGTGTCATGGAATCGGCAGCGGTGGGAACTCTGGTGGTGGATATGAGTACCATTGGCTCTCAAGCCGCTAGGATGATTGGTAAAAAGCTAGAGGAAAATAATCTCCGTTTTCTCGATGCTCCCGTCTCTGGGGGCGATATTGGGGCGAAAAACGGCACTTTAACCATTATGGTGGGGGGGAAAGAAGCGGATTTTCAGACTTGTTTGCCCTGTTTTCAAGCCATGGGCAAAACTATTCGCTGGTGTGGCGAAATCGGCAACGGACAAGCGGTAAAACTCTGTAATCAAGTCTTGGGGGCGGTTCACATGGTGGCGCTGTGTGAGGCTCTAAAAATGGCAAAAATTCAAGGATTAGACCCCAATTTAGTCATAGAAGTCTGTAAAACGGGGGCGGCGGGTTCTTGGGCTTTGGAAAATTTGGGACCAAAAATCCTCGCCCAAGATTTACAGCCAGCTTTTATGATTGAACATATCTTAAAAGATTTGCGATTAGTCAAAGAAACTGCCCAGACAGCCGGGGAAATTCTGCCTGGGACAGATTTAGCAGAAGCTTTATTTAAAGTAGTAGCGGAATTGGACGAAGGTAAGGGAATTAAACAGGGAACCCAAGCGATGATTCGCGCCTACGATTAAGCATTTTGTTGGCGATAAATATCATCGGTACGGGCAGCCATGATGAAATCATTTTGATGTAATCCCCCCACGTCATGGGTCCACCAAGAAACGGTAACTTTACCCCATTCTGTCAATAAAGCTGGGTGATGGCCTTCTTTTTCCGCCGCTTCTCCCACGGCATTAGTAAAGGCGATTGCCCCTTGAAAATTGGCAAATTTATAGAGTTTTTGCAGACGGGGAATACCCTCGTATTCTAAGAGATTCCAATCGGGAATTTTAGCCTGTAAAGCGGTAATTTCCTCGGCAGTGATAGGAGAAGAACCCGATTGATAAGGTTGACATTTTTGTTGAGCAAGTTCGGTCATAGGGGTATCAATCTAGATTTTTTAAGTAAGTGGTTATAATTAAATTGAAGATAGATTTTGCCTCTGATCCCCCCTGCCCCCCTTGATAAGGGGGGTGCCGATAGGCGGGGAGATCCCCCCTGCCCCCCTTGATAAGGGGGGTGCCGATAGGCGGGGAGATCCCCCCTGCCCCCCTTGATAAGGGGGGTATCTGACAACTTTTAACACCTACCTACTTACCTTTATTATAGAGGAAAATCCCCCAGAGAAATTTTCTATTCTTCCTCTGACTCTGGAGAACTTACCCAAGGGGTAGAAGATTCGGCAGCTTTCGGGAAAGAAAAAGATTTTTTCGGAGGAGAAGGCAATAATTCCAATTGTCGATTACCGGTTTTATAGCTAGTTTTATTTTTCTGCTCTCCCCGTCGTCGTTGGGAGGTTTTTTCCTCTGTCGTATTTTCGGCTATCACTTCATACAAAATCGCCCGTTTATCCTCTTGTTGGCCTTTTCTTAAAACCCGTCCTAAACGCTGAATATATTCCCTCGTGGAACCGGTTCCCGATAAAATAATCGCGATGCGTGCTTCCGGCACATCAACCCCTTCATTAAGAACATGGGAAGTCACCAGAATTTTGTATTCTCCCTGACGAAAACGGGTCAGGATTTCATGGCGTTCTTTCACAGGAGTTTGATGGGTTATGGCAGGTATTAAAAAGCTCTCGGAAATGCCGTAAACTGTGGCATTATCGTTGGTAAAAATTAAAATTGGCTCCGGATAGTGTTCACAGATTAACTCGGCTAAAACCCGCAATTTTCCCTGGGTTCCGGAGGATATTTCCTTCGACTCCCGGTGCGCTAACATGGCGCGGCGCCCTTCGCTACTTCTGGCACTAATCATGACAAAATTTTGCCAACCATCTAAACCAGACAAACTGAGATTATTTCTTCTTAAAAAATCATTGCGAATTTTAATTGCTTCTTGATATTTTTCCTGTTCTTTTGCAGATAGTTTCACTTTAATTTGAATTATTTCATGATCAGCTAGGGCTTTTCCTGACAAGTCTTGGGGACTTTTTTGATAAACAATTGTACCAATAAGATAATCTAAATCTTGATGACTACCATCACCGCGATCCGGTGTTGCTGTTAAGCCTAAACGATAGGGCGCGATCGAATCTTCCGCTATTTTCCGAAAGAAATCCGATGGTAAATGATGACATTCATCAAAAATCAAAAAAGCGTAACGATTGCCAAGAGTTTCTGAATAAATTGCCGCACTTTGATAGGTGGCGATTAAAATAGCACTATTATCCTTAGAACCTCCCCCTAATAATCCTACCTCGGCATCGGGAAAAGCCGCCAACATCTGGGCATACCACTGGTGCATTAAATCAATAGTCGGCACGATAATTAAGGTACTGCGGGGAGTCGATTGTAGAGCTAATTGGGCAAGATAGGTTTTACCGGCAGCGGTGGGAAGGACGATAACACCCCTTCTCTGGGATTTTTTCCAAGCGATTAACGCTTCCGTTTGGTGGGGGTAGGGTTCCCGTTCAAAACTGGCAATTAATTCTAAATTGTTGAAAGCTTTTGCTTCATCTTGGAAGTTAATGCCCTCCTCCTGTAGGGTTTCCACGAGAGGACGATAATGAATGGCCAAAATGCGAAATCTTTCGATACGATCATCCCAAGTGGCGAAATCTAGCCATTTTTTCCCTTTTGGTGGTGGATGGAGAATTAAGGTTCCTCGCTCATATTTGAGGGTGGGTAAGCGCATTTTTCAGTTATCAGTAAACAGTAAACAGTTATCAGTAAACAGAACGTAGGTTGGGTTGAAGCATGAAACCCAACGCCCGCTCATGTTACGCTACCGCTAACCCATCCTACAAATAATTGTGCCTCCCTACTTATCAGTAAACAGTAAACAGTAAACAGTAAACAGTATAAGTGAACTGAAAACTTACATCTGATAACTGATAACTGATAACTGATAACTAATTCAAGGCTGACGGCGGCAAGATAGCTTATCGCTAGATCATATTGATCGGGTTAAAAAAATAGAGTGTGAATTAACACACTCTCAGCATATCGAAACAGCCAAAGTTTGGCAATAGATTAAATCTTTTCGGTTAGCTTAGTCAGAACGCGATTGGAACGTTCCACAAAAGCTTGCATTCCCTCAGCATCAAATCCTTTTTGAGCGATTAAAGCCAAATCATAAACGTGCTGACAGAGCATTTTCGCTAATTGCGCCGATGGAGATTCGCCACTACCAGTAACAATACTTCCCTGACTAATCTGGACAATCTGTTGAATTAAGGGATGATTAGTATTAATCATCAGAATGTGTTCTTCGGGGAAAGCCATGGCTTTTTGTTGCATCATTGCCGTCATTTCCTGTAAGCGTCGCATCGCTTCTGGAAGTAAGACAATTGCCGGGGGAGTACCTTGGGGATCATCGGATTTCAAGGCTTCAGTTTTGATATTGATGCGGGAATTATCGAGAGCTTTGGCGAAGATTTCTTTGATCAATTCAGCCCTGGTTTTATTACTACCGGGATCGATAATTTCACTAGCTTGATCCTGTTCGAGCAGCGTCGAGTCTAATTCAGAATCAACCCGGGTGAATTTCACATCGGAGTATTCTCTTTCTAGGAAAGGAATAAAGTAATTAGTATCGATGAAAGAATCAAAGAAGAGGATCTCTAACCCTTGATTTTTGTAGAGTTCAACGTAGGTGGATTGGCTCCGAGGATCGGTACAGTAAAAAACTCGATTTTCGTGGCGTTCTTTATGGCGTTCCAGGTAGGCTTTGAGAGTAGTATAACCTTCCTGTTCGATCGCTTCTAGGGGAGTTTTCGCCGTTGCTTCTTGCCATGCGTCACCTTCGGCGGTTTGTACTTCCACTTGTACCGCAGTTTCTGGGGTTTTGTAGGTAGTGCGATAGATTAAAATATCTTCTACCTGCTGTTTAAATTTATCCTCTTTTAAGGAACCAAATTTAATAAAAGTTCCCACATCTTCCCAACAACGAATATATTCTTTTGCGTCTTCATTGTATAGAGATTTGAGGCGATCAGCAATTTTTTTGGCAATAAAATCGGCAATACGGCGAACGGTGCGATCTTTGGTTAAAGCACTTCGAGACACATTTAAAGGAATATCTGGACTATCGATAACTCCTCGCAAGGGCATCAGGAAATCGGGAATAATTTCCTCGCAATGATCGCTGACAAAAACCTGGTTACAGAATAACTTTAATTGTCCTTTTGAGACATCCACATCCGGTCTGAGTTTGGGAAAATAAAGAATGCCATTGAGCAAGAAAGGATAATCGGTATTCAGATGTACCCAGAGTAAAGGTTCTTCTTGGAAAGGATAGAGATAACGATAGAATTCTAGGTAGTCTTCTTTCGTCAGATTTTGAGGAGATTCTTTCCATAAAGCCCGTTGTTGATTAATCACTTCCCCATCAATTTTAATGGGAACGGGCATAAAATCTGAGTAGGTTTTGACTAACTGGCGAATGCGGGCAGGTTCTAAATATTCCCCTTCCTCATCCATTAAAGTTAGGGTGATAGTGGTGCCGATTTGGCTGCGGGAAGAAGCGGTTAATTCAAACTCTGGAGAACCATCACAGCACCAATGGACAGGGGTAGCACCTTCCTGATAGGAAAGAGTATCAATTTCTACCTTTTTAGCCACCATAAAAGCCGAGTAAAAACCTAGGCCAAAATGACCGATTAAATCGTTGGCTGATTTTTGGTATTTATTGATAAATTCTTCCGCACTGGAAAAGGCAACTTGGTTAATATATTTCTTGATTTCTTCCGCCGTCATCCCGATCCCATTATCGGTAATTGATAGGGTACGATTTTCTTTATCGATGGCGAGATTAATTTCTGGTTCGGGGACTTCTCCTCTCGCTTCTCCTGCTAAGGAAGCCATTTTTAATTTCGAGATGGCATCAACACTATTAGATATCAATTCCCGCAGAAAAATTTCATGGTCAGTGTAGAGGGATTTTTTGATAATAGGGAAGATATTCTCGGTATGAATCGTGATATTACCTTTTTCGAGTACCGTCATACGTTCAATCACTAAGGGTTTGACTATTCTAACTTTTTTATTTTGCTCGATAATGGCACCATTGATCACAGAGCGATTGCCCAACTTCCTCTAGGGTGATAACCGTACCGATAAAGGGATTTAACGGCAGCGGGGCGATTTATAGAACTCGAACGCAAAAATCGCGGTTATTGATGACTTTTTGACTTTTGCAAGCGGTTGGTTGAGATTTGCCGATTGAGCCAGAATTGCAGTAGCTCTACTTTTCACTTTGCAGATATCCCTCAATCAAAATATCGGGATTGAGATAATTAACCGTGACATTTTCTAACTGTAAAGCTTGGCTCATTAGCTGGAAACCTAAATCACCCACGGCAGTAGGTGCATTAATTCCCCCGATGATCTTGGGCGCAATAAAAGCGATAATTTTTTGTACCATGCCCTCAGCGATCGCGGCTGCACTTAAACCACCACCGCACTCCCACAAAACCTGACAAAATCCCCTCTGATAGAGATTTTCCATCACTAAAGTGGGTGTCACCTCGGTTAGTTCGATCACTTCCACGCCTTTTATTAATAATTGTTGCTGAAGCTTGACATTAGCATCAATTTGTGTATAGACAAGGGTGGGAAATTGACTGGTATCCCAAAGATGAGCGGAGGGTGGTAAATCGAGCGATCGAGTCATGACCACGCGCAGGGGATTATGATCAGAGAGGCCGTGAGTGGTGAGGTGGGGATTATCTTGACGGACAGTGCTACCGCCGACGATAATCGCATCACAGGCCGATCGCAGTTGGTGGACTATTTGGCGAGAAGCGGGGCTAGTAATCCAAGTGCTATGACCGCTAGTAGCGGCAATTTTGCCATCGAGAGTCATGGCATATTTGAGAATACCGAAGGGTTTTTTAGCGGTGATGCGATGGATAAAACCCTGATTGAGTTGACGACATTCGGACTCCTCCACTCCCACCAGCGTCTCGATGCCTGCCGATGCTAGTCTTTGAATGCCTTTCCCCGCCACCAGGGGATTAGGATCGATCATCCCTACCACCACTTTTTTAATGCCTGCTTGCACAATTGCCTCGCTACAGGGGGGAGTACGTCCATAGTGGTTACAGGGTTCAAGATTGACGTATAAAGTGGCACCACGGGCTTTTTCTGCTGCCTGTCTCAGGGCGAAAACTTCTGCATGGGGTTGTCCGGCCCCTGGGTGAAAACCTTCGCCGATAATTGTACCCTCTTGAACGATCACAGAACCGACTAAGGGATTAGGAGAAGTCCGCCCCAAGGCTTGCCTAGCAAGGGTTAGACATCTTTGCATCATTTTGCGATCAAATTCCGTTGCCTGGGCCATGGTTGATTTCTCCAAAGGAGGGGAGACTTTATCAGTGATCAGTAAACAGTAATCGGTGATCAGTGGGAATTATAAATTATAAATTATAAATTATGAATTATGAATTGGGAGATGGGGGAGCGGGGAGAAAAAAGCTGACGGCTGATGGCTGATAGCTAAAAATATGCGTCCCATGTTTGCCTCTTTTGGAATTGCGATCACCAAAACTTCGTTGACATTTGTTTCTAAATATGCTGTAAAAGCGGGCATTCCTGAGAAGTTAAAGCTGAAAAAAACCGCCGTGGCCGTGTCGAATACGCGCAATATCAGTAAGGCTAGTATGAAGCTTAATGACGCTTTATCGCGCATGGAAGTTAATCCCGAAACCTACGAAGTGCGTACTTACGGGGAATTATTAATCTGTGAACCCGCTACGGTTTTACCCATAGACCAACGCTATTTCCTATTTTGAATTCTGGTTTTTTTAAAACCCTATTTTTTGGGTGTTTTGGAATGCAGGAAGCTAAAGGATAGGCGGTTAAAATCCGTCTTAGCGGATTCTTTAAAAAATAAGACTAAGTATTAAACCAAATGCACTACCGAATAAGGTAATGATCATCAAAATAATGCTAGTAAAGGTTTTACTATAGCCTCTTTCTTGAAAATCGTTCATTACTTGCTGGGCTAAGTGATACACCCCGAAAGAGAAGTAGAACGTAGCAAAAGCGAATAAAGTTGCGAGAAAAAATCCGATCAATAAGCCGACAAATCCGCCTATAAATCCTCCTGACAAAATACCAATTAATAGCCCGATAAGATAAAGAATTTTTTCGGATAGGGCTTCTATACTGGGAGTAATCGAAAATACTTGAAGAGGATATTTATTAATAAAATAGACACTGGCTAATGCGGCTCCTAATGCACCAATAAAATTTTTATTTTTTCTATCCTGAGTTGTTCCCCCGTATCCTCCAACGGCGGCAAGGCTAGAATTAAATAATAAGGAATTAGGATCAAAGTGTTTCCCAAAAACTTGATTTAAGTAATTTCCTAATAAGTTTATAAAAATCGCACCGACAATCGCAGCAACATTATTGCTGAGTCTGTATCTTTGTTTTCTAAGTATCCATTCTCCTAAATCGCCAAGCCAAGTTAAGAAACCAATCGAGATAATAATTAACCAATAGGGTTGAGTTGCTAATTTCATTGTCCAATAAATTGCGATCTCCTTTGTTAGTGATATTCCTACAAAAATCGCACTAATTGTAATTATTAAAAATGTCAGAAAATAAAGAGGGATAAAGGTTATTGTTGGGAAAATCAACCATTTTTGCTCACGTTCTGATAATTTGTTTGTAAAGGAATAACTGATTAGGTTTGGGAATATGATTAGGTCAATGTTAGAGAGGTTAGAGAGTTTAGACATATTCAAGATTGGTGTGATAGCTAAACTGCCTAAAACTACGATAGTAAAAAAGCTAAAGCATAAAATTGAAATTAATTCTCTCAATAATCAAAGAGGATTTTGGGTGAGTATTACTTCTTTGAATGTAAAAGGAAAGTTGTTATCTTGACCGATAATAAACAATAAGATGACAGGAATTATAAATGTAACGAGAATTGCTGGATGAGAAATATTATTGGGATTTTTGATAAATTTTTTAAGTTGTCTAGAAAGTTGACTTGTTTTAATTTTATGGATTAAGTATTGCCCATCTTCTTGAAAATCAAATTTATGAAATAAAAGTTTAATATCATTCCATGTTTTTTTCAACAATTCTATTTTGTTTGTATCAGGCTCAACGATCAATTGAAAATTTTCAAAAATCTGACTTAATAAAACACGAATTTCTTGAACTAGGTATATAACATGAATTTGTTTAGTTGTATTCAATTCAATGTTATTATCTGATTTTTTTATGTCTATAACTTCTCCTGAGTTCATAATCTCATTTTCTATATTTAATGTTAATGGTGGCGTGAAAATTTTATCTGGACTAACATTAAAACGAATATAAGAACTATCAAGAATTGGATAGGTCTCTTGCTCACCGATAAATGCCCGCATCCAACAGGCATCACTAGCAGCTAAAATAATTTCTTCAGGCTTGTATAATTCTTCAAGTTCCTCCTTTCTTTGCATTATTGCTACCGCTTCAGTTGTTTTACCTTGCTTTGAGTAAATATTATAAAGATTATTGAGTGTTTCAATCAGTTTTTCGTGAGTTCTCCCTAAGAGTTTTTCTTGTTGCTCTAAAAAATTTAGCAAAATAGACTCAACTTGATAATCTGCCCTTACACAAGCATAATAGAGATCCATATAAGTTTTTCCATCTTGATTATTAGCAATAAGACAACTGATTTTAAAATTAATTTTGTAATAAACATGAGAACTAGGAAAAAAGAATAATAAGGAGCCATCTAAATCATCAGTCCATATATTAAGGCTTGGTATGGGAAAAAAAGGCAAGGCAGATTGTCTCGATTCATCAATAAATATTTCTCGTTTATAATATAAGCGTTGATTAAGATAGAGCTTAAAATTTAGGAACCCAGGCCCAATCATCCAAAAATTAATATACGGATTAATTTGAGGAATTTCCCAAAAATGCAAACTTTTTTCGATTAAAGTATCCTGCTTATCAGAAATAAATTCCCATGAATATCCTGATTCTTCACAAAAAGTTTTAATGAGTTTTTCGGATACTTTTTCAACAGTAAAAGCAATAAAATTATCTTCTTTTAATATTTCTTGATTAAAAAAATGAGCGTTAATTGAGGATTCAAACAATATAATTATTCTTTCGTTATTTTTTTGTAAGTAGTGATAAACAACTTCGTTTTTATCTTTATCGTACCCCAATAGAATATAGTAGTTATTTGAACTATTTTTTTCAATAGCCTCTTGTGATGATAAAAATAAATTTATTTTTTCAGGAAAAACTGATGGAGTGATAACTTCAAATAAATGGTATTGTTCTCTATCTAAGTTTCTCCCAATTACATCTCCAATAATTATATTTTTATTATTTGGTGAAAAAAGGATAAGGCTGACGTGATTTTCTAATTTAAAAGCAGTAGTTCTATTCGTAAAAAGAATAATTTGTCCATTTTGTGAGGCGGAAAGAGTTGTTAAAACTCCGTCTATAAATTTTGTCTTTATAAAAGTGACAGGAGACTGATGTAAAAGAAGTGATGAAAATTTCTCCCCATTTCCCAATCTATAATACTCAATTTTACCGTTTTCAAAACCAAGCACTAAAATTTTATTGTCATCTGAAAGAGAAAAGCTAGTATAAGAATTATTCTCAAGAATAGGAATAGGATTTTTATTAATTAAATCAAAGTAACGCAATCCTCTTTCATAGTTATATCCGCCATCAAGAAAATCATTTTCTAATTTAGGCGTAATAACAAATTTTGCATCATTTGATAAAATTATTTTTTTCCAAAAATATTCATCATTTTTTTTAATTTCTGGTAGTAAGCTATAACCAAGTGAAGTGATTTCGTTAGCTTTTAAATCGTGCAATTGAAAACATCTTCTTTTTGTTTCCCTTAAAGCCCATTGACCATTTTGGCTGACGGCTCTATAAATAAAAGGAGGATTGGGTTGTTTTTCTGTATTTTCTGCGAAAATTTGCGCTAAAAACCATTCATCAAAAGTATTGTCTTCATAAACAAAAATTAACCAGAGTTGATTAACACTTTTGGCAACAGCACTAATAGCAATATTTTTTCTTCGATATTTAAAAGGACTTAATTTTAAGGTATTGAATTGTTGACCTGTTACCGAATCAGCGACGATTAAAAGATTAGGTTCCTGCCGAAAAAGAACCCATGCCCCATCAAGACTAATGGCAATTTTATAATTAAAATCAAATCCTACAGATGCCATAGTTTAATGCCTCCATTATTACCTTTTAGAATAAACCATTGAAAGTCTGGAGTTATATCATCTGGAACAATATAACTGGGTATATTAATGTTAATCTTTGTGATAGGAAGAGTTCTAAGTTTTCGCAAATTGGTTATTTTTTTATTGACTAATAAGTAAACTAATCGCTGGAATAAATTATTATAATTATAATATTTAAAGCTACAATTTAGTTTGATAAGATCATCTTCAGAGTTTTTTTCAAGATAAGAGTATTTAAAATGTAGTGAAGGAAACTCATCAAATATGTCAGAAAAAAATTTATTTATTTTATCTATTTTTTCATCCTCATCTTCTATTTTTGGAAAGCTAAAATATGTAATAGTTTTTTTAAGAAAATTAATCACTCTTACCCATTTTTTATCTAAAATATCATAGTCTTTCATTAAATAATTTTTTAGGTTGACTTTATAAACGCCCATACTGGTTATTAAAAAAAGTAAGGATTTTGATGAGTGTAATTTAAAACGCTTAATTGAAGGAATATTATTTACACGAATAATTAATTGAAGACGACCTTTCACTAAATCCCATATCTTGATATATTCACCCTGTCTAACAATTAACCAACGATTATTATCTCCAATAGCCAGCGTATCAATTTCTTTTTCATTGTCAATATCAATCCAAATCCAGCTTAAGTGATTAAGATAACTTGAAGTTCGATTATTTGGATCGATTTTCTCATGATAACCAGGAACACATGATTTAATATTAATACTTCTAAAATCTAATATTTGTAAAAAATATTTTTCTAAATCAACTACATATAAACTAAACCAACCTCCAAAATTTTCATTACGGCTAAAAGTAAGGTATTTTGCGTTTAAACTTAGCGCAAGACAATCACATTCATCATCATCTCTGTAGCCATTATAAGCAGTAGATCTAGCTAACGGAAAGCAAAGCACCGAACTATTTTCGTCTAAATTCCATAGCTCAAATACGGAAATCGCTATGCCTGCCCCAATAGGTTGTGACTTTCTAGATGAAACAGTTCCGACCCAATTTCCATCAGGACTAATTGTTATTAAGTTAAACTGAGTTCTTTCTATTATCTCTTTTTCAACAATAATATTATTTATAATTTGTTGCTTTTTATTTTTTCCATCTTCCTCATCTTCAACTGAGTCAAAGTTATAAAAATTAGAGGCAATAACTCGATAAGTTTCTCTGATAGTAAAATCTTTAATTAAGACTCCTGTTTTTAGATTCCACTGTTCGACTAAACCATTGCGTACCGTTACAGCAAATTTACCATCATCGCTAATTGCCATTGCATGAAAAATATTACCCCCTGCGATAGTTCTCACTAAAGAATCTTGAGGTGAAATCATGTCAACTTTTATCGGTTTTAACCAAGCATATTCCCGCCAATCATTAATCTGCTCTAAAAAAGGCTTTAGCTTCGGTTCATCAATCTTCATCAATTTACCTAACAACTGCCCTGGCAATTGATATTTATCCTGTTGTAAAACATTTGCCGACTGCTCAACTGCTCTAAAAA
Organism: Microcystis ichthyoblabe FBCC-A1114; assembly: GCF_050500245.1. Taxonomy (NCBI): domain Bacteria; kingdom Bacillati; phylum Cyanobacteriota; class Cyanophyceae; order Chroococcales; family Microcystaceae; genus Microcystis; species Microcystis ichthyoblabe. The sequence continues at coordinate 1,077,399 of NZ_CP191408.1, forward strand.
TTAACTCTAAAACTCGTCTGTCTTCATTGGAGAAAACAAGCTGAGACTCCAACGCCAAACGATAATCTTCAATTAACGATTGAACCTCTTTTTTTCGGGATAACTTGTAGTCAAGAAACATGAAATCCGTCAAAATTTCATACAAATCCTCTACCGCCTCTCCTTTTGTCAAATGAAAAGGCAAATCCAACATCGTATCTAAATCTTCTGGCAAGAAATCTTCAAACTCATTCATGGTGGCGTTTTTTCATCTCCTTTCTCTTTTTCCAAAGGTTAGAATCAACTTGAGAAATATTCCTATGAATTTCCTGAAATGTTACTGGATAATCATTCTCTGTAAGTCCATGTAAAAAATCTTGGTAACTTGAGTGATAGATACCGTAACGCTTTTCATTATCTTTCATGATTTCATGTAAGAATTGTCTCCATTTTAATAAAATGTCCTGAACCGTTAAAGGACTTTCCCTAGAATAATCACAAACTTTACGCTGAGAAACAGCTTGTTTAACTGCGGCTAAAACAATTACAATTTTAATCTTTTCAACAGGTAAAGGATCATCTGTCATTCCCATTCGTCGCCAGTGAAACATATAATAACTTTGTAGGCCTTTTGGAAATTGTTCTAGTGTTAAATCCTTATATTCCCCTTTTTCTATATTTGAGAGAACGTAGCGGAGATACATAAAATTATTTTCACTTTTATTACTAATTTTATTAGTAAAATCTGCAACTGTTTCCTTTCTTTCTAGTATTTGAAGACGTAATTTTTCGCTTTTTTTAACTCGATTTTGAATATAAGTTCTAACATCTCGTTCACTATCAGCTTGATATTTATCATCAAGTAAATTTAACGACTGAGAAGGAGTATAAACTGTCATCGGAACATCAACACCTCTCCGTAAAGTTAGAATAAAATAAACTCCATTCGGTAAATGAGACGGCAAAAAAAGGATATTTGAAACACCTCGATAACTAGATTGATCTACCTCATCTAAAGCATCAACAACAATAATAATCGGATTTTCACTTTCTTTTTGAACAGACTCATTTAACAATCGTTCTAGAAATTTTCCATCCTGTGTCGCATTAGTTGGTAATGAGTGATAGTCCAACTGATAACGCTCAATTAACTGATTACAAATACTTTCAAGAAACTGTTCAGTACGATTCAGACCTTCTAGGACACTATTAAAATAAGCAATACAGCTAGTATTCTGAACATACTTAGCCAAGATTGCACTTTTACCCTGTCCAGGATCACCAATAACCGTAAAATAACCCTTAGAATTACTCGTAATAAATGAATTAATTTCATTAAATACATATTCACGACCAACAAAATCCTCAGTTTTATCGGCAATCAAAGTCTGAAATTGAGGAGGTATTTTATTAATTTCATCACGGTTTTGTTTGACCTGCTCCGTAACAGGCGGCTTCAGTCAATAAAAATTCTGAGTAACCGTTACATTAGAACCTGCTTCTGCAATAAATCCAAGATTCTTAATGATTTTAATTGCTTGAGCTTGCTTGTCGAGGTTTTGCTTGGCTACGGTTTCTGCTAATTGCTTAAATACTCCATCTTTTTCAATTAATGTCGCCATCATTTGTATCGGCTGTGCCAGAGCGTCTGTATTATCTTCCGAAGACGCTTCTAATTGTTTAAGCGTGTCAGGTGACTTTTGAGCCAATTGTTTTTTGATTTGCTCAACACTTTCCTCGACAATAACTTCCCCTGTTTTATTGAAAATACCAACTAAGACAAGAGCAACTATTCCTGCAAGGGTAAATGGCTCCATAGCGATTAGCCTAAATTATAAATTTGGATAACTATAATAGAGGGAGCATCCCATTTAGGCAATAAGTACAAATGCTGTGGCAATTGCCTGATTGAGATAAGCACAACGTAACTTTAAAAGCTGGAGGTTTTATTTAACAAAGTACAGAGAAATATTATAGGGCTGTCCTTCCCATTTCAATCCATAGCTTTGTAGGGTGCGTTCCCTGAAAACATGACAATTTCAAGGTTAACCAATATTTGGGAACGCACCACCCCTACCATTCATGGATTTGATTGTGGACTGCCTGTTTTAATACTAAATCCGCTTATTGAAAACTGATTATAGCGTTTCCCATTCACAAAAGGTACATTCTCGATCTTGAAAAGCTTAATCAGCAAAGGTTTAAGTGTGCCGTACAGGTACGAGAACCGCTATATTTAGGGTTGGCTGAAAAAGTTTTTCGTGGGGACAGGGTATGGGCTTCGACGGTGAGACTTCGGTGTGAGCTTGTCGAATCCGTCGAACCGCCAGGGTCAACTACCTAATTTTCAGAGAAAAAGTACCTGAATTTTACCCCCGATCACTCCCATATCCGGTACTTTTTGATTTCCAAAAAGTCTAAAAGTCTTACCCAACAGGGGTTTTAGATTTATTCAGCCAGCCCTAGTTAGTAATTTTGCTGCTACCCCATCAAGATCGATTTTTTCCGCTAAGTAGTCGGACATAAATTCTGTTGTCTATCTTAAGAAATGTGAATTGCCGCAATTCTTACTGACTCCGTTCGGTTGATCTCACGGCCGAAGCCTGAGTGTTCGTGTTAGTAAGCTTGTCGAACCACTGAGCATTCGACAAAAGCTCACGCCGAAGTCTCACCGTCGAAGCCTGAATACTGAATACTGACGACCGATAGCTAAAAAGCTGATCACTTCTCTACTATTATTATTTTAAAGTGAAACGTATCAGAGGATACAGAAATCTCAAATAAAAAAAAACAAAGATCGAAAAACATTGACTACTCACACATCAAGATAAATCCCTAGGCGTTTGGTCTTCTGAAATGATTGACCTCTGTTCCTAGGATTTAGCGGTTGAACGGACATAATTGCTCGGTAATTATTTTCAAAAGTAATGAATCGACCTACTAACTCAACAAAGTAAACGAATTAACGATGAAACGAATTGCTCGAAAATCTGGGGAACTTGTCGGTTTATTACCGAAAATTAACCCTGTCTGGTTAGCCTGTGTTCCCTTGTCTGCGATTATTTTTGTGGTTTGGAACACGGCCGTACAGGCCCAAGATGCGAAACCCTTAACCCCCGAAGATGTCCAAAACGCCCTCAATACAATCTGGGTTTTAATTGCCGCCATCCTCGTGATCTTTATGAATGCGGGTTTTGCGATGCTAGAAACGGGATTCTGTCGTCAGAAAAACGCCGTTAACGTTCTGGCCAAAAACCTGATCGTTTTCGCCCTCTCCACCATATCATTTTGGGCGATCGGTTTCTCCCTGATGTTTGGGTCTGTCAGTAACGAATTTTTCGGTACAGGAGGCTGGTTCCTTAGCAGTAGCGATCCCGCCACCTACGTTATGCCTGCCTCCTTGCCCACCTCAGTATTCTTCCTGTTCCAAGTAGCTTTCGCGGGAACGGCGGCAACCATTGTATCTGGGGCGGTGGCAGAACGGATTAAATTCGTCGATTTCCTCGTTTTTAGCTTAATTATCGTCGGTATCATGTACCCGATCACCGGTCACTGGGTTTGGGGTGGCGGTTGGTTAGCTGACCTTGGTTTTAAAGACTTCGCTGGTTCGACGGTGGTTCACTCGGTGGGTGGTTGGTCTGCTTTAACCGGGGCGGCAATTCTCGGCCCGAGAATGGGTAAATACATCAACGGTCGCACCAGTGCCTTACCCGGCCATAACATGAGTATCGCGACCTTGGGTTGTTTAATTCTCTGGATTGGCTGGTTCGGTTTTAACCCCGGCTCTACTTTGGCAGTTAATGAAACTGTACCCTATATCGCTGTCACCACTAACCTCGCCGGGGCCGCGGGTGGCATTGCCGCTACCTTTACCGCTTGGGCGAAAGATGGTAAACCTGACCTTTCGATGATTATTAACGGTATTCTGGCCGGTTTAGTAGCCATTACTGCCGGTTGTGATGGTGTTTCCTATTGGTCGGCGGCAATCATCGGTTTAATTGCCGGTGTAGTCGTGGTTTACTCGGTGTCTTTCTTCGATAACCTGAAAATTGATGACCCCGTGGGTGCGACTTCCGTTCACCTCGTCTGTGGTGTGTTTGGAACTTTAGCCGTCGGTATCTTCAACAAAGATGCGGGTTTAATCACCGGTCAATTCCAACTGTTTATTAACCAAATTATCGGAATTGTGGCAGTAGGGGCATTTACCGTGATTGTCAGTGGTATTGTTTGGACAATCCTTAAGGCTACCCTCGGTATTCGTGTTACTCCCGAAGAAGAAATGGAAGGTTTGGATGTGGGTGAACACGGAATGGAAGCCTATAGCGGTTTCGTCAAGGAGTCCGATATCGTTACTGGTGGCTATTATGCTTCCAGTGTTGACATGGAAACGCCTAGCGCTCGTTAGGTTAAACCTTGTAAAGATAGATTAACTTATCCCCGACAAAGTTAAAGAGAAAAGGAAGAAGGCCTCGCCCCGATGCGATCGGTGGCTATAATTAGCTTCTAAACCTTTTCTCTTTCGGTTTTTTGTCTCTTTCCAGACAGAAAAAATTAATCTTGCTACTAGGCACCAACCGTCAATGAAAAAGATCGTAGGAATAACCATGCTTTTGCTGGGACTGGGATTCAATTTCGGAGTTGCCCCGGTTTTTGCGGAAACCGTCGCCGCCGCTCCCCCCAATCCGATTAGTGCTGGAGATACAGCTTGGATGCTGATCTCGTCGGCTTTAGTTTTATTAATGACCCCCGGACTGGCTTTTTTTTATGGGGGTTTAGTACGTTCGCGTAACGTCCTCAACACCATGATGATGAGTTTGGTAGCCATGGGCGTAATTGGTGTAACTTGGGTGCTTTGGGGTTATAGTCTCGCTTTTGATGTCACCCCGGGTAAAAGTGGTTTTGGTGAAGGGATTGAAGCTTTTATCGGTGGTCTGGATTGGATTTTTCTTAACGGTGTCACCGCCGCCGCACCTGACAATATCGGTTATGCACCCACCGTTCCCCATCAAGTGTTTATGGTCTATCAGATGATGTTTGCGATCATCACCCCGGCTTTAATTTCAGGGGCGATCGTGGAACGGGTCAACTTTAAGGCCTATTTTTGGTTTTTACTGCTTTGGTCCACCTTTATCTATTCTCCCCTAGCTCACTGGGTTTGGGGTAAGGGTTGGTTAGCAGCCACTGGGGCGCTGGATTTCGCCGGTGGAACCGTTGTTCACGTTAGTTCCGGGATTTCCGCACTGGTGGCCGCTTGGGTAATCGGTCCGCGGCGTAGTTTTGGCACTCAAACCTATGCACCCCATAATGTGCCGTTTGTTCTCCTCGGTATCGGTTTACTCTGGTTTGGTTGGTTTGGTTTTAATGGGGGTAGCGCACTTTCCTCTAGTTCCCTAGCCACCACAGCTTTTGTTAATACCAGTATCGCCGCTTCGGCTGGTGGTTTGACATGGATGTTTATAGAATGGATTTTACGCGGTAAACCGACGGCGATCGGTATTGCTAGTGGATTTTTGGGGGGATTAGTGGGTATAACTCCCGCTGCCGGCTATGTGCTGCCGATTGGGGCGATTCTCATTGGTTCGATCACTGCCCTTAGTTGTTTTTTTGCGGTTAGTCTCCGAGCAAAATTGCGCTTTGATGACTCTTTGGATACCTATCCCGTCCATGGTGTGGGTGGGACAATAGGGGCAATCCTTACGGGGGTTTTTGCGACTAAATCGGTTAATTCCTTCGGTAATGACGGTTTACTATTTGGCAACCCCGGCTTAGTTTGGACGCAATTTGTTGGCGTTGCCGCTACTTATATCTTTGCTGCCGTGGGTACTTTTGTCATCCTGAAAGTTCTCAGTTTATTCATGGATTTGCGGGTTAAACCGAATACGGAAGCAGAAGGTTTGGATGTGCCTCAACACGGAGAGGAAGCCTACGGACAGGAATTCGAGTTTGGTAGCAGCTTTTCCTACCAAGAAAATCCTCCTAGCACAAATCCTCGAGAAAATTATTAGCGATTCAATCGGCTATCAGTCCGGCTAACAGAGGCGAAATTTCGTCTCTGTGGAACTTGGCTGAACAATCAAAAAAAAAGAACGGGTCTGCTTCTAGATGATACTAAATCTGGTTATTAAAAGGCCAATTCAAGTCTGAATTGCATCACTGTCTGATCTACCTTTATAGAATACCTCATTCGGGGTACGATAGTCAAGACATTTTCGAGGACGATTGTTAATCAAGTTTACGGCTCTTTCCACCTCCTCTGGCTTAACGATTTTAAAATTCGTTCCCTTAGGGAAAAATTGTCTTAACAGTCCATTGGTATGCTCGTTTAATCCCCTCTCCCACGAATGATAAGGAGTAGCAAAATAAAAATCTGCTCCTAGTTTCTGACTCAACTCTTGATGTCCACAAAATTCTTTGCCGTTGTCACAAGTAAAGGTTTTTCTTTTGTCAGGGTGAATCTCTTGAAAAAGTTTTTCTGTGACTCTATTGATTTCCGATGCGGTTTTGTTTTTGGCTAATCCTGCTACTAAAAATTTCGAGGCTTTATCTACATGAGTAACGAGAACTCCTAGATGATTGCCTCCAATCATTGTGTCACTTTCCCAATGACCGATTTCAGTTTTCTGGTCAGCAATTACTGGTCGCTCGCTGATATCTACACGCCCTGGAATCCCTCCACGCTTACTTTTTGCTCCGCCTCGACTCTTTCTTTGACAAAGCCCCCGGCGTAAATATTTCTGGTACTCTCCACATCCGTGATAGTTCTGATAGATCATTTGATAGATGGTTTCGTGACTGAGAGATTCTTGACTGGCTCTTTTCAGACGACCTGCTATTTGTTCGGGACTATGATAATCTTTCAATCCTTCTTTGACCAACTCTAAGGCTGACTCGCTGACATTTTTAAAGGGTTGTTTGGCATTTTTTCGCCTTGTCTCGCTTTCAGCTTGTGCTGTGTCAGGTAGATAGCAGCCAAGAGAACTTTGATTCCTTTTTAATTCCCGTGATATTGTGCTTTGATGACATCCGAGCCAGACGGCCATTTGCCGTTGAGATAAATTTCCCTCCTGACTAAGTTGGTAGAGCAAGTTTCTTTGTTCTATGTTAAGATGTTGGTGGCTCATTTTGGGTCTGATTTGTTTTTGTTAATGATCAGACAGTACCTGATGAGCCTTTCTTTGTCAACTCTTGAGGTTGATGCGTTTCATTTTTGAATTGGCGAAAACTGATTATTTATTCCCCCTTTTGCCTCTTGCCTCTTGCCTCTTGCCTCTTGCCTTTCCTGATATGTAGCCTATACTCAACGGATTTAGTATGAGATGAGGTTTCAAGCCCTCACACATTGCGCCAATACCAGCGAGTAACATCGGTTAAAAACTGTTTGACTCTGGGAGGAGGGGTTATTTTTAATCCTAGCCATTGATAGGTAAGTTCTCCTACTACATGATATTTCTTAGAGATGTTCATATTTGTCGGTAACTCCATTCCCCAGCGTTTAAAACTAGCGGCGCAATTTTCTGTGATTTCACCGCGACTGGTGCTTTCCCCATACACGGCTATATTCTTGTCCACAATTAATTGTCTTTCTCCCACTAACTTTGTAATTCTGAAACTATCCATTTCCTTAGCAACAAATGGTCGATCAGGAAAACTTTCAAAAACTCTTCTCAAAGCTTTTACTTTTATGAATTGATGAGACCAGAGATCCGGGAGAGTATCTGCTTGAGAAAATACCGTTTCTCGTAAAACGACTTGCTTTTTAGGGGTGAGAATCTTGACTCCTTCTTGAATAAATTTGTCGCTTTTAAAGTAATACCAATTCTCCAAAATGTGACTACAGATAGGCTAGAATATCATATTACCCATATTCCGCACTTCACTTTGAAGTATAAAAAACTACAGGTCTTTTCAAAGAAAAAAAATCAGAATAATCAAAAAAAATACTCAACCAATCAGATGTTGAGGAGAAATCATAAAATGCCAAATATTTTTTCGGCTCGAAGAGTTAAACTAAGTCACAACAATTCGAGGAGTAGTGACTCTCCTATAAGCATATTACTCAATTGTTATCAACTTTGTTGCTTTGTTATTTAGACTAACGATGACAGATAATATTTTTGACAAGATGAAGGCAGAAAATTTAAAATAAAACGGCGTTCTTCAGTTAAATTGACAATTTGCTTGACCCCATTCACAATAAAAATATGAATGCCCTGAAAACATTGAAATATCCATCTCATTGTGGGACGACTCGTTAATTTACTGACTTGATTTTTGACTCCAGCCTTTGCTCTTTTTAAGCTATTTCTTAGTTCTCTTTGTCCGAGGTTATAGACTAACAAGCAGAAAGACATCAAGAATAACATTGTCTCGATTCTTTCCGTTTTTTTAACAAAGAAACTATCCGCAAAAAATAAAGGCTCTTTCAAAAATCTAAATCCTCTTTCACAAGACTGTTGATTTTTATAAGTTGTCACCATTTCGGCTGAGTCTAATTTGTCTTCTTCATCAACTAAGTTAGTTGCTAAAATAAATCTGCCTGCTTCCTTTCTTCTTCTGACTATCTCTTCAGTTTTTTCTTGCCCTACGCCGCTAATTTTATAAATCGTTTTATGGTCTTTTGATTGACTGGCAATTAGGTCAATTTCTAGGATTTTAACGAGGTTTAATTTTTGATTAATTGCTCTTAATTTATATCGGGCTTGTTGGGGATTTTCAAACTCTTCTTTCTGCAAGCTCTTGAGAATTCTCTCCCCTTTGTCTTTTTCTTTTTTCAGGTTATTTTCTAGTTTTTTTAAGTCACTTATTTGTCTTTTTTCACTGGTTACTATTAGCCAGATTTGTTGGATTCCCCCATAAGTCACTTTTTCTTCTTTCCAGGTATATCCTTCTAAATTTAGCTCTGCCCTTTTTTCTCTTTCCTTGGCCTCTATTTCTTCCATTTCTGAATTTTGGACTAATTCTTTGGCTCTTTTTATCGTCATGGGAACTCTACTTATCCATTTTAGATGTTGAATTAGTTGAAGATTCTCTTGACTATATAAGGCACTGTCACAGACCATAATACTGTCAAATTTTATTTGTTTTTTAAATTCTACTAAGATTTTGCCAAAGACAGCTTTGTCCGCTTCATTTCCATCTCCGACTCTCACAAATAATGGTACGTCTCCATCCTCGGTTGTTATTAAGTCTAAGACGCATTGTTTCAAATCTGGTCGATGGTCACGAGAATATCCTTTGGTAATAATTATTGGTCTTTCTTTGAGCAGCTCTTCTTCTTTCTCTTTTTTTTCTTCACTTTTATATTCTCCATCTAGATGAAATGATGTGGCATCTAGATGAGAATATTTTGTCTCTATTTTAAATTTTTTGATGACCGATAAGACAACTTCTATAAAGATATCATTCAGTCCATGTTTGTATAATTCATCCATGACTCTCCCAATTTTATCATCATTGATATAATCGGTTTTTATTTCTTCTCCCAATAATTCTTCGATTCCTTTATCTTCAAAAAATTGACTAAATAAGTATAAAGGTCTTGAAACAAATCCTAATCCATTGATTAGAATAGCTTTGACCACTGTTCCTGCTGAAATTTTTTCTCGGGGGTCGATTCCTAATTTAGAGTTGATTATTTCAACTATTCCTATTTCGTCAATTAGCCCGGCTACTATTCCTAAGTGATCTAGGTTTTTAATTTTTACCTCTGAGATAGGAGACAATTTTTGTACCTTTAATAGATTTTTGAGCTTTTTGATTGTCTCACTTTTTTGGGACTAATTCTCTGAGTATTTTTACTTATTTTTTCTTGAATGAGTTTATGCTACTTTATACTACATTTTGAAGTGCGGAGTGTCGGATATTAGTAGAGTTAAAGGAAAAATATGGCAGGAGTTTATAAGATAGAAATATCTGAAAGTGAAGCAGAACTCAAGGAACTGCTTAGAAAAGAAAAAACTGGTTCAGGAAAAGAAAGAATACAAGTATTGTACTTGTTAAAGACAAAAAAGGCAAAAACGGTGACAGAAGCCGCGGAAATGCTAGGAAGAAATAGTAGAGCATCAATTTTGTTTTGAGGGATAAAAAAAGAGCTAATCTGGAAGAAGTTATCCAACTTCAGACAAAAAAATGCCGAAGAAAAAATATATTGTAGATCTAACAGACTCCGAAAGAACTGAACTCGAGCAGCTAACCAAGAAAGGAAAAATAGCAGCTTACAAAATGAACCATGCCAGAATACTACTTTTAGCAGACGTCAATCAACAGGAAGGTGGTTGGACTGACTCGAAAATTAGTGAAGCCTTAAATGTTGCTCAAGCCACCATTGAGAGAGTACGACAAAGATTTGTCGAGTCAGGAATTGAATCATCATTAATTCGAAAAAAGCAAGAACATCGCCGTGCCAAAATTATCGATGGGGAAAAGGAAGCATATCTGATTGCCATCGCTTGTAGTGAAACACCAAAGGGACGAGCAAAATGGACACTTCAAATGCTGGCAGATAAAATGGTCGAACTTGAATATGTGGAAAAAATATCACGAGAAACCATCAGAAAAACCTTAAAAAAAATGAATTGAAACCATGGCTGAATCAATCATGGGTCATTCCCCCAAAAGAATCAGCGGAGTTTGTCTGTGCCATGGAAGATGTCTTGGATATTTATCATAGTGAGTATGACCAGCAAAATCCCTGGCTGTGTTTTGATGAGATTTGTAAACAATTAGTCAAAGAAACAAAAGAGAAAATACCAGCCGAACCAAGAGAACCAGAAAGGTATGACTATCAATATGAGCGTAATGGTGTAGCCAATATGTTTATGTTTTTTGAACCATTACAAGGTGGGCGACATGTAGAAGTTACACAACAAAGGACGGCGAGCGATTATGCACACCAAATGAAATATTTGGTTGATGAGCATTATCCGGATGCCCAGAAAATTAGAGTAATTCAAGACAACTTAAATACTCATGTAAAAGCCTCATTATATAAAGCCTTTGAACCAGAAGAGGCCAAGAGAATTTTAGATAAACTCGAATTTCATTACACTCCCAAACATGGCAGCTGGTTAAATATGGCAGAAATTGAGTTGAGCGTTTTGAATCGTCAATGTCTCGATCGTCGTATCCCAGACATGGATAGTTTAAAACAAGAAATTAAGGCATGGGAAGAAAATCGAAATGAAAAGTCAAATTCAGTTGACTGGAGATTTACTACTGCTGATGCTCGTATTAAATTAAAAAAACTCTATCCCTCAATTCAAACTTGACAGACTAATAGAGTCACTGTACAAGATTGGTTAGGAAAATATCGTCAAGGAGGACTCGAAAAATTATTGTCTAAAAAAGTCAGTACAGGAAGACCAAGAAAAGTTCCTCAGTGGGCAGAAAAAACCTTAGAAAAAAGATTAAAAGAAAAGGAAGGATTTGATAATTATGAGGAAATTTGTGAATGGTTAAAGGAAAAATTAGGGATAGAAGCCAAGTACAAAACTGTACACAAATTAGTATATTATCGGCTAAAAGCGTCTCCAAAAATAGCCAGACCAAAAAGCCTAGAACAATCAGAAGAAAGGTTAGAGGATTTTAAAAAAAACCTCCTAGAAAATTTGGCAATGCTGAGTTGGATGGCGATAACAATGATGAGTAATACAGGAAAAATTCGCTTTTTATGTGAAGATGAAACTCGTCTGGGACTGAAAACAATCAGCGGGAGAAAAATAACAGCAAAATGGGTAAAACCTTACGGGAAAGTGCAGGGTCAATTTCAAGCGATCTATATCTATGGGGTGGTAGAGCCGAAGACAGGAGAGCATTTTTTTTACGAATTCACTCATTTAAACAGTCAATGTTTTCAAATATTTTTAGAATTAGTTTCTGAATATTTTGCCGATAGTATTTTGATAATACAGTTAGATAATGGCAGGTTTCATAAGGCAAAAAACCTGAAAATACCTGACAACATTATTCTCATGTTTCAGCCACCACATTGCCCAGAATCTAATCCAATTGAACAGATTTGGCAATATCTAAAAAAAGGATTGAGATGGAAACTACCTAGAGACTTAGAGGAATTACGTTTGTTAATTGGTCAACGACTCGAAGAAATGAACAAAGAGGTAATTGCTTCAATTGTTGGACGAGGTTATATCCTGGATGCTCTATCTGTAGTTGGTATTTAGAGAATTGGTATAACCACCTTTAAGGTGGCGCAGGCAGAGAACTGTTAGGAGATCGGACTCGGTGTTATTGATAACAAAATTGTAGATATCATTAGCCGCCTCTTCTTGAATTCGGATCAGGTAACGATTATCCATGCACCAATAAATCCATTCTTCATCAGGCAAGTCTTTTAAGAGATTTAAAACCGTATCCCTGATCTTGGAACAGTCCATCGGAATTAACTCCACTTTATCGCCATATTTTGCTAAGTTCTCAGGATAATTGTCGTAGGGAACACGAAAAGTAAAAGGATTACTTGGCCACAATTTTTGATAAGTATAAATCATGTGATCAGCAAATTTAATGTACTTATCGCAGGTCAAAACGATCGCTTTCATAAATGATTCTTAATCCTGAATAGTTTTTTAGTTTTAGCTGTTATCCTTACGGAGCGACTAATTATAGGATTATCACCAGCAAATTTACAGCAAAGCTGTCTATTTGTCAATACTTTTGGTATCCTAGTCTTGAAAAAACAGAGAGCGGCACTCAAGAAGGCCGTTTATTCTCTCCATCAACTGGCAATTTTAGCGATTATTACTGACAATAATCAAGAATAACGAATCGAGTTAAGTAGCTGGTTATAATTAAATTAAAAATGGATTTTAGGTTCGATCCCCCCTGCCCCCCTTGATAAGGGTGGTGCCGATAGGCGGGGGGATCTGAAAGTTTTTAATACCTATCTACTTAAGTAGTTATCAAGTCACAAACATTTAAAAAAAGAAATAGGTTTATATTGGGGTAAAATCCAGTTTAGAATGGCCACAAGACCCAGAAAAAAGAAAAAAATTCAACAGAAACTAGCGGAATATTTAAAAATAGCAAAATCTCAATATAGACTCACAGCGATCGCACCATACCAGAATTGAGGGATAACTTTCCCCAGTCTGCAAGCTGGGGGGGACAAAACTGGTTTATGCTAGAAAGAGTTACCTTAACGTAACTTTACAAAGTCATCGATCGCCCACATTTATGGATTGCATCATCAATCGTCGAGCGCGGTTTTCAGCCAGCCATCGCTATTATCTACCAGAATGGGACGAAGCCGAAAATCAAAGACTTTTTGGTCTTGGTAGCCGTTTTCCCGGTCATGGTCACAATTACGAATTATACGTCTCCCTATACAAAGAACTCAATCTTTATGGCATGGTGGAGAATCTCTCCACCGTGAAACAGGTAATTAAACGAGAGATAACCAGTCAATTAGACTACTCCTATCTCAATCAAGTCTGGCCGGAATTTCAGCAAACCCTACCCACCACAGAAAATATCGCTAGAGTTATCTGGCAAAGATTAGCACCCTATTTACCATTGGTCAAAATTCAACTATTTGAACACCCCGAATTGTGGGCAGAATATCAAGGAAAAGATATGGAAGCAACTTTAACTATCAAAACCCATTTTAGTGCCGCTCATCGTTTGGCTTTACCGCAATTAACCCTCGAACAAAACTCGGAAATCTACGGCAAATGCGCCAGGGTAAACGGTCATGGTCATAATTATCACCTAGAAGTATCCGTGGCGGGAGAAATTGATCCCCGCACCGGTATGATTGTGGATCTAGGAGATTTACAAAAAGCGATCGATGAATTGGTAGTAGAACCCTTCGATCATACTTTTTTAAATAAGGATATTCCCTACTTTGCCGAAGTGGTTCCCACCGCGGAAAATATTGCCTTACATATCGCTCAACTATTGGAGGAACGGATCCGCCAATTAGGAGCCGAATTAGATAAAGTTAAACTAATTGAAAGTCCCAATAATTCTGCGGAAATCCACTGTCGTGGTTCGGTTCAAGCTCCCCGACAACTTCTAGAAAAAACCCTGACAGCCGTTTAATTGCCTGTTGGTGAAGGTGATTAGGGTGAGCATGGCTCACCCTGATGGATTTAATCAAACCCTAGTTAAACACTTCTCGCCATCCTCGCTTTCCTTTGCTTTGGCGCAAGGGAGAGGCTAAATCGACAATTTTCTCCAGCAGTTTCGGGGCCAATTTTTGACACCAAAGAGCTAGATGACTTTGCCAACCGACGACAATTTCCGTTTTTTCCCTATTTAACCCGGTAATTAGGGTTTGGGCGACTTCTTCGGCGCTCATCGGCTTTAACCATCGAAATAACTGCAATTCTCGCACCATATCCGTATCGGTTAAAGAGGGTAAGAGGGTGACAACTTTGATGTTGTGTTCCCGTAATTCCGACCTGAGAGCCTGACTAAAACCCAAAATGGCAAATTTGGTGGCCGAGTAGGTAGCGAAGCTAGGAGCGGCAATTTTACCCATCATGCTGGAAACATTGACGATGGTTCCCTGTCCCCGAATTGCCATCCGGCGGGCAATTAAGCGAGTAACTGTGTACATGGCCATCAGATTTAAAGATATTTCTGCTTGCACTTGCGAAAATTGCGATCGCAGAAAGGGGGTTTGATGGGCAATACCGGCACAGTTAACGAGGATATCAATGCCACGACATTCTTGCCAAACGCGGATAATTGAAGGACTAACAAGGTCATTTTCGGTTAAATCTAGGGCTAAAGGTGTGGCAATGACCCCTAGAGACTCAATTTCTTTGGCTAGTTTGTCTAATCGCTCTTGATCTCTGGCAACAATCACAATTCTGCTTAAACCTTGTCGGGCTAATTCTAAGGCGATCGCTCGTCCAATGCCCCGGGATGCCCCCGTGACTAGGGCTGTTTTTCCCTGTAATTTCATGATCAAACTCCTGTTTTAAGCAACAGTACAGAAATTTATTGGTTTTGCTTCTGAAATCTTTGATTTGTGCATCTATGCCCTACATAAGTAGCGAAGCAATCGGGGGATAGATGGATAGGTTAGGGTGCATGGGATTTTTCCTCCTTCAAAGCGCACTCTTGAACCCACGGTAACAGTTGTCTTTACAAACAGCAATCTTTTTTAACACTTTTCCGCAAAATCACTCGATCGGATGAACGCTCAGGGTGATCCTCAATCCTATGGAAGGGGAGCAGGGAGAGAGGAGAGGTAGGGTTGATTCATGAATCAACCCTACTATGAATCAACCCTAGGGGAGAGGGGCAGCAGAAAAAAAAATTGTGGTTCCACCCTATTGTTGATCTCAATTTAGGTGTTCAATGTCGGTAATAATCGGTAGAATCACCGTGATCTTTGTGCCTTTTCCTTCCTCACTTTCTATGTAAATTTGTCCTTTGTGCGCTTCCACACAGCGTCCGACAATGGCTAATCCTAATCCCGTTCCTTGAATATTATCGACATTGCTACCGCGATAAAAAGGTTTAAATAAATTTTCTTGATCTTTGCTGGGAATACCAATGCCTCGATCAATAATTTTAAAGACTACCTGCTCGGATTCGACAATAATCTTAAATTCTACGGGGTTTCCCTGTGGTGAATATTTGATAGCATTTCCCAGTAAATTTGTCAAGATATGTTTAATTAAATTAACATCCCAAAGTCCTCTTTCTAAGCTGCCCTCAATTTGGAAAATAATTGCCGATTGTTTTTCTGGCTTAACCATAAAAGATTCTACCAATTTCTGACAATAATCGAGCAAATCCACTGGATCAAATTGACAGTATAATCTCCCAGAATCGGCCCTACCAATTAATAACACTTCTGTGAGCAATTGATCCATGTCTTTAATGGCCGATCGAATCATGCGAAAATAGCTAACTTGCTGATCTTTTGTCAACCGATCGCGACTTTCTTCTAATAATCCAGCCGAGAGTAAAATTTTATTTAAAGGATTGCGAAAATCGTGAGATAACATGGAAACAAATTCAGTTTTTAACTGATTTAATTCCTGAGCTTTTTCCAGTTGATTAGTGCGTTCAATCACGCTCATTTTTAAAGCTTCGTTCGATTCTCGTAAAGCTTCCTCCATCTGTTTTCGCTCGATCGCATAACATAGCGATCGAGTTAAAATTTCTAAACTTACTTCTCTTTTAATTAAATAATCCTGCGCTCCCTGACGTAGTGCTGCCAAAGCTAAATTATCATCATTAGTATTAGTTAAAACCACGATTGGTAATTTCGGAGCCGTAATTAAAAGGGGAGCTAAGGATTCCAAATCCTGACTATCTGGTAAAGTTAGATCTAATAAAATTACATCAAAATTTGTTTGTTTTAAAAGAGAAATTGCCTCCGATAATCTTGACACATTAACCAGATGAAATTCTTTTTTTTCATTACCCTTAAGAATTTCCTTTAATAATCGAGCTTCGGCTAAATTATCCTCGATTAAAAGAACTTTTATATCCTGCGAGAGTCCCATTGTTTAATCAAGAGTTAAAGAGATTTGGGAAGTTAGGAAGTGGGGTGTGGGGTGTGGGGAGAATAAAGCTGCCTCCTGACTCCTGACTACTGACGACCGACTCCTGATAACTGATAACTGATCACTGATAATGATTCACTCCCCAGGTAAAGTAGCGGTTTCTAACCAAAAAGCCTCGATATTTTTGACAATTTTGAACAAATCGTTGAGATTGCGCGACTTGGTTATATAACAATTAACGTGCAGTTCATAGCTATAAAAAATATCCTCCTCGTTGCGAGAAGTGGTTAAAACCACCACAGGAATTCTTTTTAAACTGGGATCGTTTTTGATTTCCGCTAATACCTCCCGTCCGTCTTTTCTTGGCAAATTCAGATCGAGAAGAATCAGATTAGGACGAGGAGAATCGAGATACTCCCCTTCTCGACGCAGATAATCCATGGCGTTGACACCATCCCTAACGATAACTAATTCGTGCGGGACGGTGCTAGTTTTTAATGCCTCTTGGATGAGGCGAATATCAGCTTTACTGTCCTCCACTAATAAGATAATTTTGTGTGGCACGTCCTCGCCAGCGCTCACGCTCGTTACCTCCTAGGGGAATTGTAAAATAGAAAACCGCTCCTTTACCTAATTGGGATTCTACCCAAATTCGTCCGCGATGACACTCGATAATTTTCTTACAAATCGCCAAACCCATACCTGTGCCGGGGTACTCGTCGCGGGTGTGCAGTCGTTGGAAAATTACGAAAATGCGTTCGGAAAATCGGGGATCGATGCCAATTCCATTATCGCTGATAGAGAACAGCCATTCCTCCTCTTGACGTTGAGCAGCAATATGAATAGTGGGGGTTGCTTTTCCCCGGAATTTAATGGCATTACCGATGAGATTTTGGAACAATTGCATTAACTGAGTTTTATCTGCCATGACAATTGGCAAAGGATCAACGGTGATTATAGCTTGACTTTCTTGAATTCTCCCTTTCAGGTTAGCGAGAGCTTTTTCCAGTGCCAGATTAGCATCGATGGTATTAAACTCTACCGCCTGCATATCCACTTTTGAGTAAGCCAGCACATCATCTATTAATGTTTGCATCAAGCTGACACCTTCGACGGCAAAAGTAATAAATTCTTTAGCATCTTCGTCCAGTTCTTCGGTGTAGCGCATTTCTAGCAACTGCACATAGTTGGCGACTTGATTGAGGGGTTCCTGTAAATCGTGGGAAGCGACGTAGGCGAATTTTTTTAATTCGGCGTTTGATAGTTCCAAATCCCGCGCTAAACGTGCCAATTCATCGGCTTGTTTTAAGATGATATTGACGATCGCTTTTCGTAA
Source organism: Microcystis ichthyoblabe FBCC-A1114 (assembly GCF_050500245.1). Taxonomy (NCBI): domain Bacteria; kingdom Bacillati; phylum Cyanobacteriota; class Cyanophyceae; order Chroococcales; family Microcystaceae; genus Microcystis; species Microcystis ichthyoblabe. The sequence goes on from NZ_CP191408.1 coordinate 1,095,201, forward strand.
TTCTAGTGCGGCGTTAATTTCTACCGCTTTCCAGGGTAAAGATTTGAGGCGAACGGTTTCTTTCCAGAGGGAGAAAGATTTACGCGGACAGAGACGAATATTACCATCTATGGCAGTCGTTTTGATCGCTTTACCCGGATCACCACCCCAGTTCACGGTTTGAATTACTTCTGGACGAAACCAGAGGAGATAATTACGTTTAGAAATGGGAATTGCTAGTAAACCACTGGCAATATCTTTAAACTTACCCGCATCGGTATAAATTCGCGGCAAGGAATTAGTATAGTAAACATCTTCATGGACGTTTTTTTCTAGCCAAGTAATCAGATAATTTAGTTCTTCTTCGCTCGGTGTTACTCCAATTAAGGTATAATTGCCGCCTAAACAAATAGCGGCTCCTGTGGCTTTAGTTAGATCGAGCAGATTCGGTTTATGGGCAATTAATCCATCAATAAAGTTATTAGCTTCCGCCATATAATCGATTAATTGCGATTGCACAAAGCTTAATTTTACTCGATAGTCATAATCCTCGGTTTCTTCCCGTGCCGATATTTCCGAAAAAATCACTCTTCCTAAGAACTCACAGGCTTTACGGAGTTCGTAGGGTACATATTTAGGGGTGCGATGATGACAGGCAATAATGCCCCAGAGACGTTTATTTTCAATCAAAGAAATGGTTAGAGATGCTCCCACTCCCATGTTATGCAGATATTCTAAATGACAGGGAGAAGCACTTCTAAGACTGGACAGGGTTAAATTTAAGGGTTGTTGGGTTTCGGGATGAAGACTAGGCACTAGCTCGACGGGTTCAGAGGTAGCATCGGGAATCTGTCGAATCCAATTAGCGCTTAATAAATTTCGTGCCGGGAGAGGGATATCGGAAGCGGGATAACGTAAACCTAGATAGGGTTCTAGTTGCTCTATTTTGTCTTCTGCTATCACATCACCGTTATCTTCTTCGTCGAATTTGTATAACATAACTCGATCGAATCCTGTCATTTTTCGCACTTCTTTAACGATGATATTACAGAAATCTTTCAGGCTACGGGTGGCTTCAAGTTTATCGATCGAAGTTTTGGCTAGGTGATAGAATCTCAGGAAAGGAATGTTTTCATAGGAAATAGCTGGTTCTAACTCTAAAATCAGCATTTGTTCGGCGTTACGGTGGAAAATAGCATCAAAGACGGCAAAATCATCCCCTTTAACCCGCGCCCAAATTTTGGCAGGATTGAGAGCATCAAAATCGTTATTTTCTATGGCTGATTTTAGAGGATCGATCTGAAAGGGATCGAAGATTTCCTCTAGGGTTTTACCGATAATTTCCCCCGGAGAAATACCCAATAAACTGCGGCTATTATTGCTAGTTTGGCTGACTTTTAGCTCCGGTTCGCTGAGAACTAAAAGCACCCCGTGCGGTTGAATTCGGTTATAGAGATGGATCGGTTCCCGTTCGATCGAAGTTGGGTTAATTGTCTCGGTTATAACTTCCATGTGTATTGCCCCTAGAGGATTTTTGCCAAGTTGAAAACTCTTTGTTTATTAAAACTATTTCTTCTCACTTTCAGGGAGCGATCAAGAATAAATTTACTTCTCTTAATCCCAGGCCATCAAAAGTAATAAAACTTTAATTAATCAGTTATCTATCGATCGAGCAGTTCTGTTCAGTTCCCTTTATTATAATCAGTTTTTCTCTGAGAATCTAGGGTAATTTGTTAAGAATTAAGATTTAATGTTACAAGGGACGGATAATTCTTAATAAAAATATATAGTAGGGTGTGTTAGCGAAGCGTAACACACCAAAATCTAAGATTTAAATATGATAGCAACCCTTTTTTGTTAATTACCTGGAGGCAAAATATTATGATTGTTGATCATTTCTACCAGCTTATAAACATTGACAGGGAGACTAATTGGCGGATTAATCTTTTGTGCTTTTTCTGGAACTATTTTTGTTAAAAATTCATGTAATTTTTGCCATACATTTTTCTTAGTTTCTCTATCTTCGCCTTCGACTTCATTAATTCTCAACTCAGCCAGAGTAGCCAAAATTTCCTTGCGAAGACCATTATAGCCAACGATGTAAAATTTGTTAAGAGCTTCTAGGACTTCATTTAATTTAATCAGCAGAAATTGTTTAAACTCTTGCGTAATTTTGCTATCTTCAATCATTTGAATTAAACCTAAGATTTCTTCCCTTAACCTGTTCAAATCCTCTTTGCTTAAATATATTTGCTCAACATCTTCTACACAAGAAGGAAGCCAATGTAGAGCGTGCCAGTCAGGAGAGTTTAATGGATATGCTGAATGACTTAACCACTTTATTTGAAGTTGTGAAAATACACTAATTAATTCATCACTAATTTCTTTCATAAGTCTTTTATAGGAAGACTGTTTGTTTGAAGAAAAATATTGTAGTTGATCTTCTATGTGATAAATAAGCTGTAGTAATTGAATCAACCCTTTCTGAACAGAATCAGTGTCATTTTTCACTTCCATTGCTCTTGCTAAAACTGCTTGAACTGATTCGTCAGTTTCGTCTTGAGAACATCTTTGTAGGATAATTAATAAACGTTCGGCTGGATTATGAATCGGTAGAGTAGATGATTCCATAAATTTTATCAAAGGCTAGATTGGTAATGTATAGAACAATAGTATTGTAACTTATCATTTCTATTTTTACAGCAAGTTTGAGAGCCTATTTATGAAAGTAGGGTGCGTTAGACAATCCCTTGTTTTTAGGGAAAAAATCAAGAGCTAAATATTACCGTAACGCACCACAAAGAAAAGTGTTTGACTACTTTTATAAGCCGCTATGACGGAGGAGAGGCTCGGTACTAGGTTCACGACCGCGGAAAGCTTTAAAAACATTCATAGGATGGGAACTTCCCCCCATAGCTAAGACAGTGTCGCGAAAACGACGACCGATCGCTTTCACTGCTTCTTCGTTATCTAATCCTACTTCCTCGAAAGCGGCAAAAGCATCGGCACTGAGGACTTCTGCCCATTTATAACTATAGTAACCCGCCGCATAACCGCCAGCGAAAATATGTCCAAAAGAACACAAGAAAGCATCTTCCGGTAGGGGAGGAATGATCGTCGTCGTTGCCGCTAAACGCTGTCTGACTTGTTTAGGAGTTTCGCTGCCATTGGGTTGATAGCGATGGTGTAATTCCAAATCTACTAAAGACAAATGTAACTGACGCAGCATAGCCGAACCGCTCATATAATTCTTAGCTAGGAGCAGTTTTTGATAGTAATGTTCGGGGAGAGTTTCACCGGTTTGGTAGTGTTTGGCCATACTCATTAAAGTAGGGCGATCATAACACCAATTTTCCATAAATTGACTGGGCAATTCCACTGCGTCCCACTCAACGTTATTAATACCCGCCGCGCCAGAATAGTCCACAGTGGTTAACATATGCTGTAAACCGTGGCCAAATTCGTGAAATAGGGTAGTTACCTCCTCAAAGGTCATTAAACTGGGGTTTCCGTCCACTGGAGGGGTTTGATTGCAGATTAAATAAGCCACAGGTAAACGCACCTCGGTGCCGGTTTTGGCCCGACCGATACAGACATCCATCCAAGCACCGCCGCGTTTTTCGGCGGGACGACTGTAGGCATCGAGGTAGAAATAGGCGATTTTTTCGCCCTTTTCGTCGTTAATCTGGAAATAACGCACATCGGGATGCCAGATAGGTGCTTTACCGTCGGCAGCGATAATTTCTACCCCAAAAATCCGTTTAGCGAGGCTAAATATGCCTTCTAAAACCCGTGGTAGGGGGAAATAGGGGCGTAATTCCTCGGCACTAAAGTTAAACTTGGCCTGACGCTGTTTTTCTGACCAATAGGCTATATCCCAATTCTTGAGATCGTCGGTTCCCGCAAAAGTTTTTAAGGCCTCTAAATCCTGTTTTGCCGCTTCATAGCTTACTTGGCGCAAATTGTCAAGCAATTTCTCGATTTCATCCACAGAATTGGCCATTTTCCGGGCAAGACTGACCTCGGCGTAGGTACTATAACCTAGAAGATGGGCCTGTTCCTGACGAAGTTGCAAAATGCGATCGATTAAGGGATTATTATCCAATTCTCCCAGATCAGCCCGACTAACGTAGGCTTTATAGAGTTTTTCGCGCAATTCCCGATTATCGCTGTACTTCATAAAGGGGAAATAACTGGGAAAATCGAGGGTAATCACCCAGGGGCCAGTTTCGTTGCTGGCGTTAGTTTCTCCTTGGGTGCGGGCGGTTTGGGCGGCTAAACTGAGGAGACTAGGGGGTAAACCGGCGATATCTTCTGGGGTTGTTAGTTTTAGTTGAAAAGCTTTGGTGGCATCGAGGAGGTTATTAGAAAATTTCGTGGTGATTTCCGCTAATTCCAGTTGAATCGCGTTAAATCTGTCTTTTTTCTCCCCTACCAATCCCACCCCAGCCAATTGGGCATCCCGCAGGGAAGCTTCGACAATGCGCTGTTGTGCCTCGTCTAATTGCCCCCAGCTTTCCCCTTGGCGCAGGGACAAAAATGCTTCATAAATGGGTTTACTTTGGCTTAAACGGCTAATAAACTCGACTACCTGTGGTTGTACGGTTTCGTAAGCTTGACGCAATTCTGGGCTATTTTTTACCCCCATCAGATGACCGATAATCCCCCAACTCCAGCTTAAACGTTCTTCAATCCGGGTGAGGGGTTCGACTAATTTTTCCCAGGTGGGGGTAATCTGCGCTTCTAGTTCGGTTAATTCTCTGGCCAGTTCCTGCAAAAGTTGCGTCATGCCAGGGACAATCAGGCCGGGTTGGATTTGGTCAAAGGCCGGTAATCCTTGACCGGCAAGCAGCGGGTTACTGGTATTCGTCATAATTTTTGGTCTGGAAGGGTGGGTAATCTGTATCTTTTACTACCCTAACCCAAATCCCCGACCATCTATCCGGGCGATCGAACGCCGGAGCTTTTTCAGTGGGGTGTAGGGTGTGGGGTGTGGGGTGTGGGGTGTGGGGTGTGGGGTGTGGGGAAAGAAACCTCTTTCATCTGTGGGGGTGAAAATTTTTTCATTGGGACTGCCTCTGTTGATCAAAGATAAGCAAAAATTATTTATTGACTGCAAAAACTTGAGAATATTTAAATTAACATTCCGCAATATTTACAAATTCTTAAGAATTAATTGAGAAGGATTTTTATTTAACAACGATGTTACAAGGGTTACAGCGATTTGATAGAATTTCACAATGGGTTATTTTGTGCTTTTTTGGGCAGCAATGGTTGAAACCCTTGCCACACCTAGAAGGTGATCCTAATTAAGACGGTCAAATCAGTCAATTTCACCCATAACGATGATCTTTTTTTTGTGTAGTTTTATTGCAAAAAAAAAGTTTTTTTGACAAAAAGCACAAAGTATGATACTACCCAACGTATTTCTGGCTGCGAGTAATTATTGTAGAGGGGGAGAAAGGAGAAGGGAGAGGGGAGAATAAATAAAAATAATCTCCCTACCCCACACCCTGTCCCTAGGAAAAACTTCTTCAGCAAACCCTAGTTAAGGCCTGCTCGATTCTCTGACTATCGAGGGAGCGGCCGATAAAGACCAAGCGAGTTTGCCGCGTTTCCGTGGATTGCCAGGGTCGATCAAAGAAAGAATCAAAGCGATCGCCGACTCCCTGTAACACCATACGCATCGGTTTGTTGGCCACGTTAACAAATCCCTTGACCCGATAGATTTCTTCTCGGGCCACCAATTCCTTGATCCGTTGGGTCAAAATTCGGGCATCTACGGGAGAATCGAGGCAAAACTGCACAGAATTGATATCCTCATCGTGATCGTGTTCTTCCTCGTGATCATGATGACTAGGACGACTAGCTAAATTATCCTCGACGGCGGCATTAAATCCCAATAGCACATCGGGGCTAATTTGTCCATCGGCACAAGTAACTATTTTTACCGTCGATCGCAGTTGTGTTTTCAGCCAATTAATAATTTTTTCTAATTCAATTTCGCTGATGAGATCGGTTTTAGTTAGGAGTACCAGGTCAGCGCAGGCTAACTGATCCTCAAATAACTCCTCAATAGGCGTTTCGTGTTCTAAATTGGGGTCTGCTTGCCTTTGTGCCGTTAAAGCATCTAAATCCGCCACCAGACGACCCCTAGCGATAGCAAAACCATCCACCACGGTGATTACTCCGTCCACCGTCGCACCGTTGCGGATTTCCGGCCAGCGAAAAGCTTGAACCAGAGGTTTAGGTAAAGCTAATCCGGAAGTTTCGATCAGCATACAATCCAACTGTTGCCGTCGCTCCAGCAATTTCTGCATGGTGGGGAGAAATTCTTCCTGTACTGTGCAGCACAGACAACCGTTGGTCAATTCCACAATATTATCGTTGGGGTTGTCGTCGCAGGTCTGACAACTTTTCAACAAATCACCATCAATTCCCACTTCTCCGAATTCATTGACCATAACGGCCACCCGTCGGCCTTGATTATTTTGCAGTAGATGACGGATGAGGGTAGTTTTTCCCGCACCCAGAAAACCCGTGATCACAGTAACTGGAATTTTATGCATAGATAGGGCGATCGATCATGTTTCTAGATCAATGTATCAGACTCTCGGTCTAGGGTTGAGGGTTTCAGCACTAATTCTTTAGGATTGCCCCACCAATTGCCGGACTGTCACAAACTGGCTGAAATTTTCCTAGTTAGTCGTTATTCTGTTAGAAGTTTCAGCCGGCTAAATAATCGCTGAAGAACTTTTGTGGGAGTGGATCATGTTACAACGTCTTTTTTTAGCCTTTACCCTCGCTTTTCCTCTTTATTTAAGCATTGCTATTCAACAAACTTCTCCTCTAGCTGATAGAATAAATCGCCCTTCTTCTCGCGGAATCAATAAAATTGAGCAGACGGTAAAAGCTATCCAAAAGCAATTAAAACAAGAGCATTCGGTTCAATTAGATTAAGAGGAGAGATAAAACTCCTCTTTTTCACTTTTGATTTGACAAATTACTTGCCATTTGCTGCGGGGGTTGGTATTCGGGAACTAAATCTTGTAGGGACTTAACTAGGCCCTGACGGTCATTAACTTGAATAGAATTAAGCAGTTGTTCTAATTTGATTTGCAATTCCTCCCAAGCAAGAAAGTGTTCATGAGCGCAAAAAATCTTTGGGTGAGAGGTGGGACGAGCTTTATCGGTATCGATTAATAATTCTTCGTAGAGTTTTTCCCCCGGTCTTAATCCCGTGATTTCAATATCGATATCTTGCCCTAATTCCAAGCCACTTAAACGAATCATCTGTAGGGCCAAATCGTAAATTCTTACCGGTTCACCCATATCTAACAGGAATACCTCACCCCCCTTAGCCATGGCTCCTGCTTGTATAACCAAACGCACCGCCTCTGGAATAGACATAAAATAGCGAATAATATCGCGATGGGTGAGGGTAATATTCTTACGTTGGGCGATTTGTTCCCGGAAACGCGGCACCACGGAACCGCTACTATCGAGAACATTGCCAAAGCGGACGATCGCGCAACAGGTGGAACTGTCGGGTAAAGCGGCCAAAGCTTGCACGACTAACTCAGCACAGCGTTTGCTGGCCCCCATAATGTTAGTTGGTCTGACGGCCTTATCGGTGGAAATAAGAACTAAATTACTAACTGAATTCTCGATCGCGGTCTGAGCGACATTTAAACTGCCCCAAACATTAGTGTAAACCCCCTGACTAGGATTGGCTTCCACAAGGGGAACGTGCTTATAGGCGGCCGTGTGATAAATTGTCTCAATCTGGTGTTGTTGGATGACTCGGTCTAGATGATTGCGGTCGAGAACATTGCCTAAATAGGCATACTTGCGTAAATCGCTATAATTTTCACTTAAATCAAGATCGATTTTGTAGAGAGAAAACTCGTTTAATTCGTAGATTACCAGGCATTTTGGGTTGAGGAAGGCGATTTGTCGGCATAATTCCGAACCGATGGAACCACCACCCCCGGTGACTAACACCGCTTTACCGGTGACATTTTTTCCCAAAAGTTCGGGATGAGGTAGAATTTCTTCCCGTCCTAATAATTCCGAGACATCGACACTGCGAATCTGATTGATGGTCGTTTCTCCCGATAAAATTTTTGAGAGGGGAGGAACGGTTTTAATGTCGATGGGTAAAGTTTCTAGACTTTCGATGATTTGCCGCTTTCTGGCCTTGGCTACATTAGGAATAGCGAGAATAACCCAGTCAAAGGCTGTTTTTTGGTGCAGTAGTGCCAATTGAGAGGGGGGATAAACCCTAAAGCCTTGGATCACTCGGTGCTGCAAATCGGGATTATCATCAACAAAGGCCAATAAACGATAGTGGGGGTCATTTTGTAGGGAACGTGCCAATTGACGACCCACAACCCCCGCACCATAGATAACAATTGTCGGTTCTCTATCCACACTACTGACGTAAATATTCAGACGGTGAAAGACAGAACGAATCAACAATCTCACCCCGATAACCAATACTAGGGTTAACAATGCGTCGATAATCAGGACTGAACGCGGCAAAAAGGCATCCCCTTGAAAGTAGGCCAGAATGATTAAAAACCCTGAACTATAGAGAACCGCTTGCAGTACGGAGGAAAGAAACTCTAATCCTGTATAACGTACTACGGGACGGTAAATACCTTTGAGATAGAAAACTAGAGTTTTAATGGCAATTAAGCCCAATATTGGCTCTAAAAAAGGTCTAATTTCCCGATATTCGAGGCTCAGATTCAACCTGAGAGAGAAGGCCAGATAGATGGTTAGACAAAAAACAAGGCAGTCGGTGATCATTAAAAGAGATCGCTTCGATGACCTAGATAGGTAATTAGCCAATTTAAGGATTTTGTTCGCCAGTTTTCTATACATTATCCAATTGATTAATTAATCTTAAGGTAAATTACTTGGCTCCTCTCGACTTTGTCTGGTAATCAGTGCTTATTATTCGGACGAGTCTTGCTAGGCAAGGCTTTGAAGAATATATTTACGGAAAACTACCCCTATTCTTCTCTCTTCCATACACAAACGAGAAGAGCCAATATTTTTTATAACAGTAGCACTGTCCGTCTTTCCGCAACATAATATCACCTAAATCCAATTATGTCAAGCGGCGGGATTTGTCAAGACTTTGGCTCTCTTAGGTTTGGTGGGCAAAATATATTCTAAGATACAGTCCTGCTGGCGAGGGAGTGGAGGGAACCACTCCAGACACAGAGGACACAAAGATTGATCACTTCTAGAGTAAGTTAAACTGGTCGCAACGCGCTCGCTACGCGAGATCACACAAAGAATAAGAGAGCCGGACTTTTTTCCTTTTAGCAACTTTTCATCGCTCCCCAAAAATTTTTTGCTCCCCCAAACTAGCCGATAGATGACCGCTAGTCAAGGGTTACAATCAAGAATTGATGCAAAAATTTATCGAGTCAAGTTATGAGTAATCAGTACGATGCGATCGTGATTGGGTCGGGAATCGGGGGATTGGTGACAGCGACGCAATTAGCGGCAAAAGGAGCAAAAGTCTTGGTTTTAGAGAGTTATCTGATTCCGGGGGGCAGCGCGGGTTATTTTGAACGAGAGGGTTATCGTTTTGATGTGGGTGCTTCGATGATTTTTGGTTTTGGCAAAAAGGGGACGACTAACCTCTTAACCAAAGCTTTGGCAGCGGTGGATATGAGTATCGAAACCATTGCCGATCCCGTCCAGATCCATTATCATCTCCCGGACGGATTAGACTTAAAAGTTCATCGCGACTACGAACAATTTTTACAGGAATTAATTAGCCATTTTCCCGCAGAAAAAACCGGTATCCGGCGCTTTTACGATGAATGCTGGCAGGTGTTTAATTGCCTCAATAGTATGGATTTACTATCATTGGAAGAACCCCGCTATCTGACTAGGGTTTTTTTCCAGCATCCTTTATCCTGTTTGGGATTGGTCAAGTATTTACCCCAAAATGCGGGAGATGTGGCCAGAAAATATATTAAAGACCCGAAATTATTGAAATTTATCGATATGGAATGTTATTGTTGGTCGGTAGTACCCGCCGATCGCACTCCGATGATTAATGCGGGAATGGTCTTTAGCGATCGCCATTACGGGGGAATTAACTATCCCCGGGGGGGAGTGGGACAGATTGCTCTCAAGTTAGTCGCGGGATTGGAAAAAGCTGGTGGTGAAATCCAGTATCAAGCGAGAGTGAATAAGATTATTTTAGATGCAGGACGGGCGATCGGGGTAAGATTGACCAATGGTAAAGAATATTACGCGAAAAAGATTGTTTCTAATGCCACCCGTTGGGATACCTTCGAGAAACTACTCCCCCCGGAATCTCTCCCGGGTAGCGAAAAAAAATGGCAAAAACGCTATCAAAAATCCCCCAGTTTCCTGAGTTTGCATCTGGGAGTTAAGGCCGATGTATTACCATCAGGAAGCGAATGTCACCATATTTTACTAGAAGATTGGGAAAATATGGAAGCAGAACAGGGAACTATCTTTGTTTCTATTCCTACCTTACTCGATCCCTCCCTAGCACCTCCAGACCATCATATCATTCATACTTTCACCCCTAGCTGGATTGATCAATGGCAAAAACTGCCTCCCCAAGAATATCAACAGAAAAAAGAGGCCGCTGCTCATCGTCTCATCGAGCGCCTGAAAAAACTCTTTCCCAAACTAGATACAGGATTAGATTATATCGAAATTGGCACGGCCCGCACCCATCGCCGCTTTTTGAATAGAATCGATGGCAGTTACGGCCCAATACCGCGAAGAAAACTGTTAGGTTTATTAGGAATGCCCTTTAATCGCACAGCTATTCCTAATCTTTATTGTGTGGGAGATAGTACCTTCCCCGGTCAAGGATTAAACGCGGTGGCCTTTTCTGGTTTTGCTTGCAGTCATCTTCTATCGGTAGATCTGGGTTTACCTAGTCGCAGAGATTAAAAGCTGAAAATCCGGATTTTTACTGGCGAATTCAGAAACGGGAAGGTAACACTTGACAGCATTTCTCAGATAGATGAAGCACATTTTTGCGACTGGAATCCTTGCTTCGGCAAGGTTTAATTTATACTTCACCTTGACGAGAAACGCTGTAGATCGGTTTTGCTGATAACTGATAACTGATAACTGATAACTGATAACTGATGCTTACTCCCTTTGATTCCTCGAAGTCTTTACATTGGCAGCAAAGCTTGCGATCACCGATTGTTCGTCAATTGGAGATATTTAGCTTTACAACGCAGTTTTTGACTTTTTTGCTCTGGGATCGTTTAACGGGGGCTAATAGGGGCAAAAAACGGCAAAGGAGAGCGAAATGGTTAGTTGATCGCCTCATGAATTTAGGACCAACTTTTATTAAAATTGGACAATCTTTATCGACGCGAGCAGATTTAATTCCGCTCGAATATATCGAACAATTAACCCAATTACAGGATCGAGTTCCCGAATTTAATAGTCAAGAAGCGATCCGAGTTATTGAAACAGAATTAGGACAACCCCTAGATAATTTATTTGCAAGTTTTACCGTGTCTCCCCTCGCTTGTGCCAGTTTAGGACAAGTGCATCGAGCGCAGTTATTAAGTGGAGAAGAAGTCGTTATTAAGGTACAAAGACCGAATCTAGAAGGACTATTTAATCTCGATTTTGAATTGTTGCATCGTCTCACCCGTTGGTTAAATATTTTTCCCGGGGTGAAAAAATATAATTTAGAAGCTATCTATCAAGAATTCTTTGAGCTACTCTTTCAAGAAATCGATTATATTCATGAGGGCAAAAATGCCGATCGCTTTCGGGAAAATTTTAAGAATTATCCTCAAGTAAAAGTCCCTTTAGTTTACTGGCAATATACCACCCGCAAGGTATTAACTTTGGAGTATGTACCCGGGATTAAAGTCGATGATCGAGAGACTTTACTAGCTAATGGTATTAACGTAGATGGGATTATTCAACTGGGGATTTGCTCCTATCTCAAACAACTATTACAGGATGGTTTTTTCCAATCGGATCCCCATCCGGGTAATATGGCAGTTAGTCAGGAAGGGGAGTTAATTTTCTACGATTTTGGCACGATGTTCGAGTTAAAGTCCGTCGCTAAAGATCAAATGATCGAAACCTTTTTCGCTGTCTTGAGAAAGGATGCGGAAACAGTCTTAAAAACTCTGGTGTATATGGGTTTAATTGAACCCGTTAGAGATCTGCAACCCGTGCGAAATATCGTCCAGTTTCTCTTAGATGAATTTCGCGATAAACCGGTAGATGTGAGGGTCTTTGAACAAATTAGCGATCAAGTGTATTTAATGTTTAAACAGCAACCTTTTCGCTTACCTCCCCAAATGACTTTTATTATTAAATCTGTCACCACTTTGGATGGGATTGCCCGCTCTTTAGATCCCCAGTATAATTTATTAGCAGCTAGTCAACCTTTTGTGAAAAGTCTAGCGGTATCAGGAGGAACTACCAACACCATGCTTACCCTAGCTAATCAAGCTCGCACTTTTTTTCAACAACAATGGCAAAAAGGTAATAAAAACGAAAGAATGATCCGTCAATTAGAGGAAAAAATCGAGCGAGGAAATTTAGTTTTTCAAGTTAAGTCACGCGAAAATGAGCGACTTCTGAAAAAAATTTATCTGGGAATTAAAGTATTAATTAACGTCTGTCTATTGGGGTTTAGCATTATCTCAGCCATATTTTTATTAGACACCAACTATAGCAAACTAGCTATTATTCCCTTCAGTTTAGCGGGGTTATTTGGTTTATTTTTTCTACGTTCTTCCCTAGCTTTATTGATTCAGGAAAGATTAGATAAAATGTTAGATAAGTAAATAATTATCATTTTTATTAGTAGATGGTTTTTGTTATCCGCAACAAAAATTAAAGTTTGACAGGCTGTCTGTTGACAAGATTTTCCAGAAGTTATCATAATGAAAATGTTTTCATTGCACCCAGCAGCAAGAGGACAAGAAAATGTTATTAAAATCTTTAGCCCTTGGTTCCCTTGTCGGATTATCCTTAGTTACATCTATCCCAGTCTTGGCTAATCCTTCCCTTTCTCCAGTACAAACTAACGAAGCAATAATCGCTGTCGGTCAACAAAAATCCGATTTATTTGTTAATTTAACCACCGATGATCCTTGGCGAGCTGCAATGGCCATTGGTGTCGCCACCAATATGCTGAAAAAAGGTCACTCAACCACCATTTTTTTGAATATTACAGGGGTACACCTGGCAGCGACGACCATTCCTCAACACACTAACGGTATCACCGGTAAAACCCTGCAAGCAATGTTAGTAGATTTCATCAGTCAAGGGGGAAAAGTCTTAATTTGTCCCTCCTGTATGAAACAAGCAGCCATAAAACCCGAAGATCTAATTGCCGGTGTGGTGACAAGTTCCCCCGATTCCCTAGAAGCAAATTTATTTAAGGAAACGGTTAAAGTAATTAGCTGGTAATCGAGCATTTTCTAGAGAATATCGAGGCTGCCTCTCAATGTTGTCTGAGATGCAGCCAGATAACTGGATATTCTCCCCTCGTAATGGTGATTTAAATCACTGTTTAATCCAAGCTGATGGCCAAATACCGCCAATTTCGAGACCAGCTAGACGACTAGAGGCATTTATAAGGGTTTTACCACGACTATCAGCCAATTTTATCGATAATTTACCTTTGAGTGTATCTTGACAAGCAAAACAGAGACCTTTTTCCGTGGGTACACGCACGCGATCGGGAGGATGGTCACTGATCCCGATTAAGACAATGGTATAATTCTCGTTGGTTGCCCTCATTTCCCAGTATCCCCAGGGTTGCACTGTCCAAGTTAGTTGAGAATTCCAGATATCAAACTTATAAAAGCGATTTTGCCAGTGAATACCGATAATTCCCACCGATTCCGTCCAGTTAAGAACTTTCCGGGTAGAACCCACTGCGGTTAAGGTTAAATCGGGATTTTCAGGGAAAGCATTACAATTAATCCAAAACCACTTTTCGGGGAAAGAATAGCCCCAATTTTTCTCGCTATAAAAAGGTACATTCTCAAATTGATAATTTTTTCCCCGATGGGTAATCATTCCCGTTGCTAAACCATGAGCAGTTAAAATCTGCCAACCCGGGTCAAAAATCGGTAAATAAGATAATATTCCTGCTGTTGCTTGGGGTGGACGCTTGTTATCTCCCCAAGTGTACCTAGTTTCAATGCGATAATCCCATTGACAGATTTCTCCAGTGACAGGATCATAAATTCGTCCTTGCTGCTGGTTTGCCGTTGCTTGATAACCCTCTTGAATAGACTCAAAAAAAGCTGACGGGGAAAGAAGACAGGGACGGATTTTTAAGTTAGTTTTTCCCCAATGGATAATGGCTAATTCCTGACGACTTGCCCAAAATTTATCCGTATCGGGAAAAGTGCGACAAAGATAATTAGATTCTATGGCTAAAATTTGTACCGCTCCACCGCTATTGACTTGACCGCCCCTTGGGTCTTGAATAGAATACATAAAGGCGAATCCGTCAGCTAATTGCGGAATCATGACTCGGAAGTACCAACCTTCAAAGAATCGGGGAGTGATACCATCCCAATGGTAGCCAGAATGAGGGGGTTGTGAAGACATCTATGGGTTTATCTTTAGGTATTGATTTTGGCACGTCGGGAGCGCGAGCGATTGCTATTGATTCTAGCAAAAATATCGTCGCTGAGGTTCATTATCCCTTCACTAATGCCAATTTTCAGGATTGGCAAAAGGCCCTATTTTATTTATTGGATAATCTAGGGGATTCGGTGCGTTCAGAACTTAAATCGATCGCAATTAATGGTACTTCCTCGACGGTGTTATTATGTGATAATTGGGGTAATCCTCTTTCTGAGGCCATATTATACAATGACGGGCGAGGAATTGGGTTTTTAGAAGCAATTAAAGGCATTGCACCCCCTCACCATCCCGTGATTATTGCTACCTCCAGTTTAGCTAAATTACTTTGGTGGAGTGAACAAGAAATTTTTTCGCAAGCGCGTTATTTTCTCTCGCAAGCGGATTGGTTAGCATTTCTCCTGCACGGTAAACTGGGAATTAGTGATTATCACAATGCCTTAAAGTTAGGTTATGATCTCGAAAATCTCTGTTATCCCGATTGGTTAGAGAATTTACCGATGTTTAATTTATTACCGCAAATTTTTGCCCCGGGTACAGCGATCGATACTATTAAACCAGATTTAGTGACTCGTTTTGCTATCCCGAAAGATTGTTTAATTTATACGGGAACCACCGACAGCATAGCGGCATTTTTAGCCAGTGGTGCTAATTCTTTAGGGGATGCAGTGACATCTTTAGGTTCAACTTTAGTCTTAAAATTATTAAGTAGCCAGAAAGTTGATGATAGTAACTATGGCATCTATAGTCATCGTTTAGGAAATTTGTGGTTAACCGGTGGGGCATCTAATACGGGGGGAGCAGTGTTAAAGAAGTTTTTTTCTCATGAAGAATTGAGAAATTATAGTTTAGCAATAGATGGACAAAAAGAAAGTAATTTAGATTATTATCCTCTACTAAAAGCGGGCGAGCGCTTTCCCATTAATGATCCTTTTTTACCTGCAAAACTGACTCCTCGCCCCGATAATCCTCTAGAATTTTTGCATGGTTTACTAGAAAGTATTGCCCGCATTGAAGCTTTAGGTTATCAGCGTTTACAGGAATTGGGGGCCAATAAATTAGAGCGAGTTTATAGTGCCGGTGGTGGGGCAAAAAATCCGACTTGGAGAATAATTCGTCAGCGTCATTTAGGGGTTCCCGTGCTTTTATCTCAACAGGATCAAGCAGCCTATGGTACTGCCTTATTAGCACAGCAATCGGTTACGCTATTGAAATAGTCTCATAAGTAGGATTTGCGGCAAAAAGCTTGTTGGTGGGGTTAGGAGTTAGGAGTCGGTCGTCAGGAGTCAGGAGATAGGAGATTATTTTATTTATTCTCCCCACACCCCACACCCCACTCCCCACTCCCCACACCCTACACCCTACACCCTTCGTTAATTAACCATAATAGGGTGGCTCATTACCCGGTTTCCATTTGATATTACAGCCTAAACTGGGTTTTTGCTCCGTCGGCACCGGTTGACCGGCTAAAACCTTGTCAATAGCGGCCCGGAGATCTTTGCCTGTCACCGGTACACCATTACTAGGACGACTATCATCCAATTGACCGCGATAGACTAGAATGCGCTGACTATCAAAGAGGAAAAAATCGGGAGTACAGGCTGCCGTGTAAGCTTTCGCCACTTCTTGGCTTTCGTCATAGCATAAATTGAATTTAAAGTCAAGAGTTATCGCCATTTTTTTCAAATTTTCTGGCGAATCATCGGGATATTTCTCCACGTCATTAGAACTAATGGCGAGGATGCCCAGATTGGTGTTAGCATAATCGCAACCTAGACGGGTAAGTTCTTCTTGAATGTGTTTAACAAAGGGACAATGTTCACAGAGGAAGATGACTAACAGAGCGGTTTTAGCCGCAAAGCTGTCCAGAGAAATAGTTTCACCCGAAACCACATCGGGTAAGGCAAAACTGGGAGCTTTTGTCCCCAAATCTAACATTGTGGACTCGGTGCGTGCCATAAAGTTTTTACTCTTTTCTATAGGGAGAACTGAGATTTTTATAACATTTCATGCTTCATCGCGCAAATTTAACGCCTTAGACACCATCAGTGAACAGTAAACAGTAAACAGTGAACTGATAACTGATAACTGCCATAACCTACTGAAACTGATCTGACCAATTTTCGATCACACGCTGACTTTCGCGAGCAATAACTAAAGCGTTATCGGGGACATTTTTAGTGATAGTTGAACCAGCGGCCACGGTGACATTTTTTCCTAATTTTAAAGGGGCCACTAAAACACTATTTGCCCCAGTTTTTGTGCCACTGCCGATCATAGTTTGGTGTTTTTTCACGCCATCGTAATTAGCAGTAATTGTTCCCGCACCAACGTTCACTTTTTCCCCTAAAGTGGCATCTCCCAGATAGGATAAATGGGCAATATTGGTTTTATTGCCGATGTCACTTTTTTTAATTTCAACAAAATTACCGACTCGACAATTAGCCCCAATTTTCGCTTCTCCGCGCAAATGAGCATAGGGACCGATGCGACAACCAGAATCCACCTGACTATCAGAAATAACCGAAAATAAGACCGTTACATCGCTGCCTATCCGACTATTTTCGATTAAACTCCCCGGACCTATACGACAACCGGAAGCGATTATCGTCTCACCGCGCAGATGGGTTTGGGGTTCGATAATCACATCGGGACTGAGGGTGACAGTATCCTCAATGGTGACACTATCGGGGTCAATTATGGTGACTCCAGCGGCCATCCAATCATCTTTGACTCTAGTTTGCAGGATATCATAGGCGGCGGCCAATTGTTTGCGATCGTTAATGCCGCTAATTTCTAAACAATCCTCCACATCCACAGCCATGACGGGATCGAGAAAATTGACCACATCTGTGAGATAGTATTCACCTTGATCGTTATTGGGAGTTAAATTAGGCAGTATCGCCGCTAATTTTGACCAATTAAAGCAGTATATACCCCCATTAACCCGGTGGTTTTGTCGTTGGGCATCGGTACAGTCTCTTTCTTCGACAATCTGCTTAACGAGATTATTGCCATCACAAAAAACTCGACCGTAACCTTTCGGGTTAGGGAGGTTAGCAGTTAAGAGGGTGGCAGCGTTACCATGGTTTTTATGAATCTGGAGAAGATTTTGCAAGGTTTCGGGACGCAACAGGGGAACATCGCCATTTAAGACCAACAAATCCCCCTGAAAGTCCTCTAAATGGGGGATTAACTGCTGAATAGCATGGCCAGTGCCTAACTGTTCCTTTTGTTCAACAAATTCGATATCCGCAAGATGCTGTAGAGTATTTCGCACCTGTTCCCCTTCATAACCGATAATTACCAGTTTTCGCCGGGGATGTAAGGATTCGCTGACATTAAGTACCCGTTCCACTAGCGATCGACTGCCGAGGGGATGTAAAACTTTCGGAAGGCTGGACTTCATTCGGGTTCCCTTACCCGCCGCTAAAATTGCTACCGCTACCATGGTCATGCTTGCCAATATCGTTCGCGACCGAGTATATCGCACTCCGATCCCTTTGGGTGCAAGAATTTTTTCCCTCTTTCATCCTGTGCCAGTTGAGAAACTACCATAAAAAGGTTTTCTTTAAGACATTGTCAAGGTACTATACACAAATTGAAACAATTGAACATAATCAGCACTCTATAGATACCGCTATGACAACTGTACTAACTAAGGAATCCTCCGCCATGAAACAGATTCGCACCACCTACCAAGCTGACCAACAGGTGAAATACCTGCATCTAGAAGCGGAAATCGAGGTACTGCTGCAACAACTGCAAAACCTCAAGCGCAAAAACCAAGAGAATCAAAACCTAAATTAAAGAAAATTTCCCTAAGAATTCTCAAATCCCACCCTCTTACTAGCGAGAAGGTGGGAAAATGTTTTTTGAGAATTCCAGATAGGTGTAGATTAATGATCAATTTTGCCTTACAGCAAGCCTTCGCCCGTCGTCATGCCCTGAAAGTGATTAGTGGGTTAAATAATTTCGATCGCTCGCAGGTTCTCTCAGTAGTTAAAGCCGCTACAGCCGGAGGAGCAACTTTTGTCGATATTGCCGCTAATGCTGACCTAATTGGGTCCGTAAAAGCCTTGACAAATTTACCCGTGTGTGTATCGGCCGTCGAGCCAGAATTGTTGGTGATGGCAGTGGCGGCCGGGGCTGATTTAATTGAGATCGGTAATTTCGATAGTTTTTATGCCCAAGGACGCATTTTTGAGGCGGCGGAAGTTTTAGCCCTAACCCGTCAAACTCGCGACCTACTGCCCGAAATTACCCTGTCTGTGACAGTTCCCCATCTGCTGCCCCTCGATGAACAGGTGAGACTAGCGGAAGCTCTAGTTAGTCAGGGTGCTGACATTATTCAAACCGAAGGCGGCACTAGCAGTCAACCCCGTCACGCCGGTATTTTGGGACTGATTGAAAAAGCTGCCCCGACTTTAGCGGCAGCCCACGCTATTTCCCATGCGGTTAAGGTTCCCGTCCTCTGCGCTTCTGGTTTATCCATTGTCACCGCTCCTATGGCGATCGCTGCTGGAGCGGCCGGTATCGGTGTTGGTTCGGCGATCAATCAATTGGATAATGAAGTGGCCATGGTGGCAGCCGTGCGCGGTTTAGTTGAATCTCTGCAAGCACAACCGGTCCATATTGGCAACTAGAACAATTTTTGTCTAGATACGGCAGAGAAGGGGCCGTTTTCCCTTCTCTTTTTCCCTCTGTCACCAGTTATCAGTTATCAGTTATCAGTTACCAGTTACCAGATGTGAGTTTGCAGTTATCAGATGTGAGTTTGCAGTTCACTGATTACTGATTACTGATTACTGCTCACTGAAAAGCCCCCCACCCCCATCAACTGTGGTAAAATGCGCTATGGCTCAAAACATTAGAGATAGAAGCACTCCACCATGATTCGAGATATCTTCATGCCCGCGCTCAGTTCCACCATGACCGAAGGAAAAATAGTTTCTTGGGTGAAGTCCCCCGGGGAAAAAGTCACCAAAGGGGAAACGGTGTTAGTGGTCGAATCCGACAAAGCCGACATGGACGTGGAATCGTTTTATGATGGCTATCTCGCTGTAATTTTAGTCGAAGCTGGCCAGGAAGCACCCGTGGGGGAAGCGATCGCCTATATTGCCGAAACTGAAGCGGAAATTGAACTGGCCAAAGCTCAGGGAAAAACCGCCGCAGTCGCCCCTAGCAAGCCCGTAGAGACCCCAGAAATCGCTCCGCCTCCCGTTTCGATCCCCGTCGCCGTCGTTAAAGATAATGGCCGTTTAGTCGCCTCTCCCAGGGCCAAAAAACTGGCTAAAGAATTAAAGGTGGATCTGAAAACCCTAGTGGGTAGCGGTCCCCACGGACGAATTACCGCCGAAGACGTAGAAAAATCGACAGGAAAAGTCAGCACCGCCCCCGCTCCTGTCATTACTCCCCCGCAACCCGTCAGCGTCCCTGTAGCGGCTCCTAAAGCCCCGATTCCAACCAGCGCCCCAGTCGGCCGGACTGTTCCCCTCACCACTCTACAAAAAGCCGTCGCCCAGAATATGTCGGTTAGCCTACAGGTT
Source organism: Microcystis ichthyoblabe FBCC-A1114 (assembly GCF_050500245.1). NCBI lineage: Bacteria > Bacillati > Cyanobacteriota > Cyanophyceae > Chroococcales > Microcystaceae > Microcystis > Microcystis ichthyoblabe. The sequence continues at coordinate 1,115,390 of NZ_CP191408.1, forward strand.
CCCACCTTCCAAGTGGGCTACACTATCACCACCGACCCACTGGATCAACTCTATCAACAGCTAAAATCCAAGGGTGTCACCATGACGGCCTTGTTAGCAAAAGCGGTAGCTAATACCCTCGCTAAACATCCGATCGTTAATGCCTGCTATAGCGACGCAGGAATTCAATACCACGGGGCGATTAACGTGGCTGTAGCCGTGGCTATGCCCGATGGTGGCTTAATTACGCCGGTTTTGCGCTCTGCGAACCAGATGGATATCTATTCCCTCTCCCGCAGTTGGAAAGATTTAGTCGATCGCGCCCGCAGTAAACAACTGCAACCGGAAGAATACAATAGCGGTACTTTTACCATTTCTAATCTGGGAATGTTCGGAGTCGATCGCTTTACCGCTATCTTACCCCCCAACCAAGGCGCAATCCTGGCCGTGGGTGCTTCCCGTCCCCAAATCGTCGTCAATAAAGATGGTTTATTCGGAGTGCAAAAACAGATGACGGTTAATCTCACCAGTGACCACCGAGTCATCTACGGGGCCGATGCGGCCTCCTTCCTGCAAGACTTGGCTAAACTGATCGAAACTGAGGTGCAGTCTTTAACTATGTAATCAAAATCTAGACAGCAGGAGCCAAGGGAGTTTCTCTCTAGCTCCTGTTTTGTTGTTACTAAAAAAATGTAAAGAATTAGCTAAAATGGGTTTAACCCTATCTATCACCCGAAACTATCGCCCAAACAAGGCCAAAAAAAGTGTTAATCTCAGGGAACTTTAAGATCTAAGCTAATATCGGTAAATTAACACTCAATTTCGCCCTATATATTAAGCCTACAATAATTCGTATTCCCACGCCCTAACGCCTACCCATAGGAAAAAATGATCACAGAGAATAGTCGCTTACGTTCAGAATTTTTAAATACACAGGTTATCACTCGCAATACAGGCAAAAAACTCGGCGTTGTTAAAGATATCCTAGTAGATATCGATCAACGAGAAGTATTTGCCCTGGGACTCCGCGACAATATCCTCTCCTTGTCGGGAATGCCTCAATATATGTATTTATCGAGCATCAGTCAGACAGGAGACGTGGTTCTCGTGGAAGATGATAACGTCTTGGAATCCGTCGATATCGATGCTTATACTCCCTTAATCGGTAGTGAAGTGATCACGGAAACCGGCGAACCTTTAGGCAAAGTCCGCGATTATCAATTTGATCCCCTCAGTGGTCAATTACATTCCATTATCATTGCTTCCCTGGGATTGCCTCTGATCCCCGAACAATTGATCAGTACCTACGAAATTTCTATCGAAGAAGTGGTTAGCAGCGGTCCGAATCGCTTAATCGTCTTTGAAGGGGCCGAAGAACGTCTCACACAGGTTAGTGTGGGGGTTTTGGAACGTTTGGGTATTGGTCGTCCCCCCTGGGAAAGAGAAGAGGAAGAAGCTTATTATACCCCCGCTGCTCGTCCAGAAAATCAGTTAGGTACGGGTATTCCCCTCCGCACCCCCGTGGAGGCCGCTAAACCCGTTGAGGAACGCTGGAGTGAGGATGAATGGGAAAAAGAACCCCTGCGTGCCACTCCCCCACCGCAAAAACGGGCCGAGGCTCGTTATTATGAGGAAGAATACGAGGAAGAAGAAGATAACTGGGGAGAAGCTCGCTCAGAACGCGCAGAAAGCTTTTCTCGTCCTCAGTACGACGATTACCAAGATAAGGCCGAGGATGATATGTGGGATGATGACGTGGAACCGGATTACAATCCCCCCCGGATCAATATCACCGAGAAGAAAAAGGAAAGAATCCCCGAATACGAAGACGGTTAATCTTTGACAGTCCCCCTATCCATTAGTTACATCTTTCTTAACATAAAATTTGACAAAAAAAGAAAAGTGTGCTATGTGGACTAAGGGGGTTCTCTGGGGGGACTAAATATTTTTGGTATCACTTCGAGTGCATTGATTTGTCAGACCTTATAGATGTTCAATGAACTCTTCAACTGTGACTTGGGCTTGTTTCAGAATTCCACTTAATGTACCAACCTTCAATTCCCGATGTACAGGGACAACACAACCGATTTTGCCCTCTTCGGTTTCTTTCTTCATCACAACATGGCTACCTGTTTGACGAACTTGCTCGAAGCCTAAGCGTTCAAGAGATCTAATTGCCTCCCCACTAGAGATTCGTGGCAGCTTAGGCATAACTAACCTCAATACTGGTCACAAATCTAGGGGATGTTTCTGGTAAGGTAAATTCCTCTAGGTAAAGCCGTGTGGCTTCTTTCAATCCAGCAATCGCCTGCTCAATTGTTTCTCCTTGATCTACTGTGCCAACTTCTGGACATTCAGCAATGTACATATTATCTTCTTTGTACAAAATAACAGTAAAGATGCGATTTTTCATGGTGTCTTATCATCTCCGGCTTACTCTGAAAATCATAACATAAATGTTTCCTAATCGTTTGGTTAGAAAATAGTTATGTTTCCTGATCATTGACCCAACTCAAGCTTTTTGAAAAACTCTATAAGATATTAAGTTATTAGTAATTAATCCAATATTGTCCCACCTTCCTAGAATTGAGTGAGAAGATTGTGCAAAAACAAGCGTAGAGTTGATTAATCATTGAAATAAATTTGCCCCAATCAAACCGACTCGATGAACTGCTCGATGTCCGATTCTTACGAACCAAATTTGAGCATAGGTCAATCGGGCTAAAAGTTGATCGGAAGCTGTGAGGCTGTCTTTTGCTACTTCAAAAGCCCCTGTTTCAATATCTATGGCTACAATCTTCCCATGATTGCCTTCCTCGACTTGGGGGCGCACCTGAGATTGATAAATCTCTTTACCACGTCGGGCGAATTCTTCTTTGCTGTAGCGGAGTTGATTAACTGTCATTGTCCTGACCCCGTTGCAACTTTTGCCCCTCTATTTTAACCTAAACATTGGCAATCTTCGCTAACATTCCCCAACTGGGACCACAAGAGCGGCATCGCATTTAGACTCACAGTTTCAATCAATGTGCATGGTGCGTTCCCCAAAATCGATCGCTGGAGCGGTAGAAGTTGCCTTAGGGAACGCACCCTACGGCGATTGCGATCGCAGTGCGTTATACCTTAGCTCTTCGCAGACGCAGTTCTCTGTAACTCTTCCCATCGAACTCCATGACGCAGGCTCGATCAAAAGAGCTTAGATACTCATTATTCATCAACTGCTCATGCGGGCGAAGCATACTTGCGCCGACGCTGCCATCTAAGACAAGTAAAAGCAATGCCTCATCAAATCCATCACGCCATTTCAGAATATTCCGTTCTTTGTCGTCAAGCGCATTCTGTATTAGTTCGTCTGTTGTTTCACCGACCCAAAAGCTATATGTGTAACTCCAATGAGGGGGGTGATCCCCTTCAAGTCGCATTACGCGAACATAGTCGATTTCTTCAGGCCAATCCGGCCCCCACAACTTTTCAGCACGCAAGGTGAAATAATCTCCAATTTTAGGATCATACTTCTCAACCAATTTCACTAGCATCTCAGCTATTTTTCTTTCTCGCCTTGCGATCAGGTCAGCATCACGATAACTGCTAAAGGATACCTGGACATCAATCCATTTGTCGCTACGCCTTGAATGAATGTGGGAACAAGTTTTAACTACAGATTCATATATGCCACGACGCTTACGTTCGCGACTGCCAGACCCCTCTTTCTCGTCATTGAATAGATTCCTGATTTCGATTCCAATCGTAATAGAATCAATTCTTGCTATGATATCGGGTCTTTCCAGGTGATCTGGCACGTGCAGTTCTGCGTAGTGGCTCAATCCTCCTGCATCACGAAATAGCTTGACTACGTTTAGCTCGTAAAGTTTTTGGCTTTCTCTGGTCATGGCTCTAATCGGTATAACTACATATTATACAGAAACTTTCTGCATAACAGTCTCCAGAGCAACGATAGGGGTCAACTTCCTGTATATCACCCCGTCTTACAACATATATACTCATTTGTCAATAGGTAGTAATATTTAATCTGCTTATACTTCGAGTTTTGGTCTGAAAATGGGCGATCGATAGTCAAGCGATCGAGAGATGGGGAACAACTTATACTAAATCCGTTGAGTATAGGCTACATATCAAGACAGACAAAAGGCACTCATGCAAAAGGGAGAATAAATAATCAGTCTTTAATAACCAGATTTAGGATTATTTAACCTTCAATCCGGGCTATCACCGGGCAACCAATCTTCGATCACCTGCGCGATAGTATAGGGACAAAACTCGGGAAAAATGCTGAGGACTAAACCTGTTTGTCTGGCGGCTTCTCGACGCGCTCTGGTGTATTCCTTATCCAAAATTTGCGCGGGATAACCGCGTAAACTGGGACTATCCTCTAATTTGCGACGAATTTGCGATCGCCCATCATTGATGGAATCCAGCCAACTATCGGAGTGCCGTTGGGGTTGATATTGCCACTTGAGCAGATGAAGCAAAATTCGCTCCATTTGAGAACCAATCGCACTGCGTTCACTTTTCCCCAAATCCTCGATTTCCTCGATTAAATGCTCCCAGTCAATGGCATCCCAGCGTTGTTCCCGCAAAAGTTGAGCCGTATCCCGGGCCCAGAGAATTAAATCGCAATCGTAGGTGGTTGGCATAACCGGTTCCCTGTTTTTCAAGCTTTTCGGGTCATCTCTCCTGTTGTCACGAGTACCATGATCAGAACCTCACCGACCCTGCAGCTACAGCAGCAGAAAAGCTGGTGATATCAGCCCCTGGGCCGAACAACTCGAAGCCTGAAACGTTCATGATGCCGTTGATTACATAGTTACCCGCACCCACCCCGGCAGTGATTGTGTAGGTGCCAGGATTGAAAACCAGCGTATCTTGACCGCTGCCTCCCTGAAAAGTTCCTCTGCCGAAGCCTTTCAGGGTGTCATCGCCTGCACCTAGATTCGTTATACCGCTTCCGGCGAAACCACCGATTAAGGCATCAACTAAGTCCCGGTCACTGCCTGTATCAATGGTGCCATCGTTGTAGATACCGATGCTGCCAGAACCCATGCCAGATCCGATGATGTTGTCCTCGCTGATGCCCGTGTTGATGGTGACACCGGTGCTAATGTAGATGCCGGTGCCGCCAGGTCCCGTTGCGGATCCTATGATGGTGTCTTTATCGGGGCTGGTGTCAATGCTGATGCCGGCATTGATGTTACCGCTGGTGGTGTAGATGCCATAGGCTTTACCAGTTCCCGTGATGCGGTCGTCGCCGCTGCTGGTGTCAATGGTTCCACTGTTGTAGATGCCATAGTTCATACCAGCTCCCGTTGCAGATCCCGTGATGGTGTCATTGCGGATGCCGGTGTTGATGGTGTAACCAACACTGTTGTAGATGCCATAGGTGATACCAGTTCCCGTTGCAGTTCCTGTAATGCTGTCGTTATCGGCACCGCTGCCAGCACTGATACCAGTATTGATGGTTCTACTGTTGTAGATGCCATAGGTGAGACCATTTCCCGTGATGCGGTCGTTGCCGATGCCAGTATTGATGCTGCCGGAAGTAAGGATGCCATGGATACCACCAGTCCCCACGATTTCGTCGGAGCCGATGCCAGTTTCGATGGCACCGCTATTAGTGATACCAGAGCTACCAGGGCCAGATGCCGTTGCAGTTCCTGTGATGGTGTCGTTATCGGCGATGGTGCCACTGCTGATGCCGGTGTTGATGGTACCCAGGTTACTGATGCCATAGGCGAGACCAGATCCACTGATACGGTCGTCGCCGCTACCAGTGATGATGTTCCTGAAGCTGTTGTTGTAGATGCCGGAACTGTCAGATCCCCCAGCAGCTCCCATAATGGTGTCGTTGTCGGCACCGGTGTCAATAGTGCCGGTGTTGATGATGCCATGGATGGCACCAGTTCCCGTACTTTCAGTGCCACCTGTGATACTGTCGTTGCCAGCACCAGTATTGATGGTGCCACCAGTGTTGTTGATGCCGGCCGTGACACCATAACCGTCTCCTGTAATGGTGTCGTTGCCAGTGCCAGTGTCGATAGTACCGTCATTACTGATGCCGTAGTAATGCCCCCACCCTCTGATGGCGTCGTTGCCGGTGCCAGTGTTGATAGTGCCGCGGTTGATTTGGATGCCGTCGCCGCCACTACGTACAGATGTATCTTTAACTCCTGCAATGTGGTCGTCACCGTCACCGGTGTCGATTCTGCCAGAGTGGTAGATGCCAGATGCACTCCCTGTGGCAATTCCCCCAATGATATCCCTACCGCTGCCGGTGAGGATAGTGCCGGTGTTGTAGATGCCGCACCAGCCCTCTCCCGTGATGCTGTCATCATCGGCGCCGGTGCCACCGGTGTTGATGGTGCCAGAGTTGTTGATGCCGTAGCCGCTACCAAAACTACGACCCTCGATTCGGTCGTTGCCGCTGCTGGTGTTGAGGGTGCTCCTGCTGTTGAGGCCGATGCCGCTGATACCAGATCCTGTAGGCGTAGTTCCAGTAATGCGGTCGCCGCCGGCCAAAGCATCGACAGTCACATCAGTCGGAACAAGCCAACCTTCTGGAGAGGAAGCCAAATCCGCACCTGCCGTGAACGTAAATCTTGTGCTAAGATCGTAAGCCATGATCTTAAGTTCTTTTTTGCTAATAGAAACGTCATGGTAAAACACATACAAGAATTTGTCAATAGGTAGTAATATTGAATCTACTTATACTTCGAGTTTTGACCTGAAAATGGGTGATCAGATCAATAGAGCAGCAATTATTGTAGTTGGGTTGACCCAAGGAAACCCAACCAAGAGTAACCTTTGGGGGGGTTGGGTTGCGCTTTTTCAAGCGAATTGAGCTATTTTCGCCCCAGTATTGTTTCGCCCAACTCAACCCACGAGGCGATGCGCTCTGCTACGCAGTGCCTTTGGCATCGCACTATGAAGGCTTAAAACCTAAACTGAAACCGAGTTGAATACAGACTGCTTTCTCTATTTCTTGCCAATAAACGTCTTCTAAAACACCCTGTTTATTCTTAATTCTTTGAGAATCTACAGCCCTCATTTGACTTAAGTTGATGTGTCGATCTCCGTCTAGTCCATTCTGCACTGTCGGGGTAATATTGACAACAAAAGGATAAGTCCTTTTCCCAGGCAACAATGGAGCAACTATTGTCGTTGTTCCATTTTGATTGCCAATATCGTTTTGTAAAATCAGGCAAGGGCGTTCTTTATCGGTTTCATAACCAACAACGGGTTTCAGATCGACCCACCATATCTCTCCTCGCTTATAGGTTAGTCTTCCATTAGGCATTTAGACCATCGCCCACTGCAATATCCCAGACAGAAATTTCTGCTTGCATCTCTGGATCATTGGCCTGATCTTTATAAGCATCTTCTAGCTCTTTCATAAAAACCCTTTTCTTCTCTTGCCAGAGAACATCATTGATAAAGCGGCTACGATTGCTTGCTAGTCGATCTACAAAGTCCAAAACTTCGTCGTCTAAGGTTATGCTAACTTTCTTACTCATTGCCCTAAACTGCCCACGACAGCCCAGTAGGATTAGCTCATCATACTAACTAATCCTACATTAATTGTCAATGCCTGCCTCTGATCTTTAAGTAGATTGAATGTCTAACGCTTGAACTCACCCGCCGTCACTAACTTTGGATGATAGCAGTAGTTTAGCAATTATTTTAGGTTGGGTTGACTCAAGGAAACCCAATAAAGAGTAACCTTTGGGGTGGTTGGGTTGCGCTTTTTCAAGCGAATTGAGCTATTTTCGCCCCAGTATTGTTTCGCTCAACCCAACCCACGAGGCTTAGACTCACAGTTTCAATCCATGAGCATGGTGCGTTCCCCAAAATCGATCAGTGGAGCGGTAGAAGTTGCATTAGGGAACGCACCCTACAAGATTGCGATCGCACTGTCAGAGGTAAGGTCAAAAAGCCTGTGAACCCTGTATCAATAACAGCATCAATTACTTGCCTCTGTTTACTCTCATTGCTTACGACTAACCTAAGCCTCGCCTCGCAGTTTTGATCAACAATTCCGTTCATCATAAAGTTAAAGCAGACGACCTACGCCAAAGCGGTGAACGCCTTTATGTCCAATTCGGACACGCCAGATTTGAGCATCAGGGTTTCGTTCAAGCAATCGATTAGAAGCAGTTATTGTGTCATTGGCAAGCTCAAAAGCACCTGTTTCAATATCTATGGCTACAATCTTCCCATGATTGCCTTCCTCGACTTGGGGGCGCACCTGAGATTGATAAATCTCATTACCACGTCGGGCGAATTCTTCTTTGCTGTAGCGGAGTTGATTAACTGTCATTGTCCTGACCCCGTTGCAACTTTTGCCCCTCTATTTTAACCTAAACATTGGCAATCTTCGCTAACATTCCCCAACTGGGACCACAAAGGCTGCATCGCACTTAGACTCACAACTTCAATCAATGTGCATGGTGCGTTCCCCAAAATCGATCGCTGAAGCGGTAGAAGTTGCCTTAGGGAACGCACCCTACAAGATTGCTAACCAATAACCTCAATGGTCCGGTGCATTGGGGTTGTTAGGTTCGCGATCGCCATGACTTTGGATCACGCCGACCATGAAAAATTGCGGTCACAACGACCCGACTTGAAATCACTCGATAGTAGACAGCATATGGGAATCGTCTGATGACTGCTCGTCGAATGTCCAGATAAACGATTGCATAAGACTCTGGCATCATGCCGATCTGATTGAGTAAGTCATCTACACAATCAATAAATTCATCACCCAAACCAGCTTGTTGACTCTCATACCAATCATAGGCATCGCTGAGGTCGTCACGGACTTCTGGACGAAATACCAGTACATACTTCATGCTTGCTTTCTGACTGATGCTTTCATCTCTTCCCAGGTGAGGACGTTATCGGGATCATTATTATGACCCTCAATCCGCTGATCGAGTTCGTGTTTTTGCGCCTCGGTTAAATCAGGATACACCTGTTCCACTGCAATACTGTCCCAAATCGCTTGAACCAGAAGGATTCTATCCTCAACACTTAAAGTTGTAATTTCATTTAGTGTAGCTGCGATATCCATACAGACAAGCTCCCGATTCAGATTGAGCGAGTAGTTCTAACAAGTTGTCATGGGTTCGGACTTGAAGCGTTAGTTTAGGCATACATAGTGATGACTCAAATACTAAGCGACCTGACTATATATTATAGGTCAACTTTCTGCATAACAGTCTCCAGAGTAACGATATGGGTCAACTTTCTGTATGTCACCCCGCTCTACAACATATATAGTCATTTGTCAATAGGTAGTAATATTTAATCTGCTTATACTTCGAGTTTTGACCTGAAAATGGGCGATCAATAGTCAAGCGATCGAGAGATGGGGATGACCACGACCCTACGGGATTATGCAAGGGTGAACAACTTATCAGCAGGTTTCCGGGGGGCTAAAACCATAATCTGGGAGATTCCGGGCATCTCCGCAAGTCAGCTAAGAGCCATTGACCCCAGAAAAAATCTTCAGCCCCATAACCACTATAACTAATAGCCGTTCCCCAATAACTGATCACTGAGAGACAGCTAAACTAAAAAGCCGTGCTAAAATCAGCATATCTAGGGTCGCTTGTGTAGGTGATGGATAGGCTATGTTTGAAAGATTTACGGAAAAAGCCATTAAAGTAATCATGCTCGCCCAAGAAGAAGCCCGCCGCCTTGGCCATAACTTCGTGGGAACAGAGCAGATTTTACTAGGACTAATTGGAGAGGGAACGGGAGTTGCCGCCAAAGTCCTCAAGTCCATGGGTGTCAATCTCAAAGATGCGCGCGTGGAGGTGGAGAAAATCATCGGTCGCGGTTCCGGATTCGTAGCCGTGGAAATTCCCTTCACCCCCAGAGCCAAAAGAGTTTTAGAACTCTCCCTCGAAGAAGCCCGTCAACTGGGCCATAACTATATTGGCACAGAACATCTCCTTTTAGGACTAATTCGCGAAGGGGAAGGTGTGGCCGCTAGGGTTCTGGAAAATCTCGGCGTGGATCTCTCGAAAGTTCGCACCCAGGTGATCAGAATGTTAGGGGAAACCGCCGAAGTGGCCGCTGGTTCATCTTCCCAAGGTCGCACTAAAACCCCCACTCTTGACGAATTCGGTTCCAATCTCACCCAAATGGCCAGCGAGGGTAAACTCGATCCCGTGGTCGGCCGGCAAAAGGAAATCGAGCGCGTTATCCAAATTCTCGGTCGTCGTACCAAAAATAACCCAGTCCTAATCGGGGAACCGGGGGTAGGTAAAACAGCGATCGCAGAAGGATTAGCCCAACGCATCGCTAACAAGGATATTCCCGACATTCTCGAAGAAAAACGGGTTGTCACCCTCGATATCGGCTTGTTAGTGGCGGGAACCAAGTATCGCGGCGAATTTGAGGAACGCCTCAAAAAAATCATGGACGAAATTCGCCAAGCGGGTAACGTCGTCCTTGTGATCGATGAAGTTCACACTCTCATCGGTGCCGGGGCAGCCGAAGGGGCGATCGATGCGGCCAATATTCTCAAACCGGCTTTGGCCCGAGGAGAACTGCAATGTATCGGGGCGACGACCTTGGATGAGTACCGCAAACATATCGAACGGGATGCGGCTCTAGAAAGACGTTTTCAACCGGTTATGGTCGGTGAACCCTCCGTAGAAGAAACGATCGAAATTCTCTACGGTCTCCGGGAACGCTACGAACAGCACCACAAACTAAAAATCTTAGATGAGGCCCTGGAAGCGGCGGCGAAATTGTCCGATCGCTACATTAGCGATCGCTTCTTACCGGACAAAGCGATCGATTTAATCGATGAAGCTGGTTCGAGAGTGCGCTTGATTAATTCCCAATTGCCACCGGCAGCCAAGGAATTAGACAAGGAACTGCGGCAAATTCTCAAACAAAAAGATGACGCGGTGCGCGGTCAAGACTTCGAGAAAGCTGGGGAATTGCGCGATCGGGAAATGGAAATCAAAACCCAGATCCGGAATCTCGCTTCCACCAAAAAAGGCGAAGATGGCAACGATGAACCCTTTGTGGATGCCGAGGAAATCGCTCACATCGTCGCTTCTTGGACTGGGGTTCCCGTCAATAAACTGACCGAAACCGAATCCGAGAAACTGCTGCACATGGAAGATACCCTACATCAGCGTCTCATCGGTCAAGAGGACGCGGTTAAAGCGGTGTCTCGTGCCATTCGTCGCGCTCGCGTCGGTCTAAAAAATCCCAACCGTCCCATTGCTTCCTTTATCTTCTCTGGTCCAACGGGGGTAGGTAAAACCGAGTTAACTAAGGCTCTGGCCGCTTATTTCTTCGGTTCCGAAGATGCGATGATCCGTCTCGATATGTCGGAATACATGGAACGGCACACGGTTTCTAAGTTAATCGGTTCGCCTCCGGGTTATGTTGGTTACAACGAAGGGGGACAATTAACGGAAGCGGTGCGTCGTCGTCCTTATACGGTGGTGCTATTCGACGAAATCGAAAAAGCTCACCCCGATGTCTTCAATATGCTTCTGCAAATCCTTGAAGATGGACGTTTGACCGATGCCAAAGGTCGCACGGTGGACTTTAAAAATACCCTGTTGATCATGACCTCGAACATCGGTTCTAAAGTCATCGAGAAGGGTGGCGGTGGTTTAGGTTTCGAGTTTGCCGATAATCAAGCCGAAGCCCAGTATAATCGCATTCGATCGCTGGTTAATGAGGAATTAAAACAATATTTCCGTCCGGAATTCCTCAACCGTCTCGATGAGATTATTGTCTTCCGTCAACTCAATAAGGAAGAAGTCAAGGAAATCGCCGAAATCCTGCTCAAGGATGTGTTTAAACGTCTGACAGAACAAAATATTACTTTGTCTGTCACCGATAAGTTTAAAGAACGCTTGATCGAGGAGGGTTATAATCCGGCCTACGGCGCTCGTCCCTTACGTCGTGCGATTATGCGTCTATTGGAAGATGTTCTGGCTGAGGAAATTCTCTCCGGACGGGTTTCTGGTGGGGATACGGCTATGGTCGATATCGATGAGGAAGGTAAGGTGAAAGTAATTTCCGGTGAAAGACGTGAGTTAATCGCTCCCGTGATTGAATAAATTCTTACTGGAATTAGTTAAATAAAAGGTGGGCTTTTTGCTCACCTTTTCTCGTAAAAATAGGGGAAAAAAGTGCGATGAAAGTTTGGGTTGTGGGTTGTGTTTTGTTATTTTTGTTGGTGGAATTTTATCAGTGGGCCAAGGGGTTTATTTTGCCTTTACCTCTCTATATTTTTGCTGGAGCTTTATTATCGATCACTTCTAATTATTCTCAAGATATGAGCAATTTATTTGCTAGAAATGAACAGGTTTATAAAACTGCTAGTTTAACTGATATTCCTGACATTTTGACGGCAGAAACCGCAATTACCAGCCTAGAAGCGGCAGCATTAGAGGATAGTAAAAAGCGGGATCGCTGAATCAAGACATGAATACTAAATTGTGCCTCCTATCTACAAGTTACCTTAGTGCTAGGTTTTAAAAATTGCCTAGAGGGAAATTGATACTTAAAATCAGCAACGCCCTATAACTTTTCAAACAGCTTCTAAAAATAGATGGTCATGAAAACAGTCATAAAATTAGCTCTTATTGCCCTACTCTGGATAACAATAATCAATCCTGCCAACTTACCTCCAGATACCGATGCTAGGCTAAGAATGGCCCATGCCCTGTGGACGGGAACTGAAGAAGTTTCTTTACCCCCAAATTATCGTCCTTCCTCTCGATTAGACCATGTTGGTGTTTTAGGAGTAGATGGAAAACGATATGAAGCTTATGATATAGGACAATCCTTATTAATGTTGCCCGCAGATTGGATTGGCACCCAACTCTCTAAAGTTTTTCCTAGTATTAAGCCTTATTTATTAAGAGAATTTGCGGTTAGTTTTCTTGTAGTTATCCCTCTAAATGTATTAGTTGTTATCTCCTGTTATTGGTTACTTAGACTATTTGATTTTCAGGAGAAAATTGCGGCATCTGCCAGCTTGATTTGGTTGCTAGGTACTACCGTTCTCCACTATGCACAAACTTTTCAACAAAATAATCCAGTCCTACTTTGTGTGATTTTAGGTTATGCTTGTGCTTTGGCTTATATTAAAACTAACAAAGTACCTTATGTTTTTTTGAGTGGATTGGCAATCGGAGCGGCTATTATAATTCGCTCGACAACTATCATTTATGCTCTCACGGTTTTTGGTTTTCTAATTAGCTGTCTAATTTATGAAAATTTCAAGCTGAATCAAATCTTTAAAACAGTCATACTCTGGAACGTCGGCTTATTTCCCTTCTTTTTTGTGAGTAGATTATTTAATTACTTACGCTTTGGGGATTTTTGGACAACGGCAGCATCCTTGAGCATTGAGCAAATACGCAATGGAGCAATCTTTTCAGGGTTGCCAGAATTGCCCCCTAATTATCCTTTCATACACCCTCCCTACGTTGGTATTCTCGGCGTTCTCTTCTCACCAGCTAAAAGTATATTTATTTACGACCCCTTTCTTTTACCATGTTTAGTATTGGGGATTATTTTATTTAACAAATTAACACCTTATATAAGAATATATTTTATTTCCTCAATTTTCGCACTTGTCTTTCATATTATATTAACCAGTACAATGGATTTCTGGCATGGAGATGGTTCTTGGGCTGCTCGTTATCACGTTACCTCTGTTCAACTACTGCTTCTCCCATTAATAGCTTTGCTAATCTTAGAGATGTTATCAGTTAATCGGCTCAAACGATGGTTAATTAGCGGTTTGGTTGTTCTTTCCATTTTGGTTCAATTTACTTCTCTTGTCTTTGACCCTAGTGTAAATAGTGGTGTGGTCATCTTTGCAGAACCAAAAAGTTTTTTGAGGTTTCGTTTAGCTGAACGTATCGACAGTGTTAGTTGCTTCATTGGTCTTTCTCGATCCCAAAGTTGCTTAACTGAGGAAAAGTACAGTAAGTCCGCTCTCGCCAGTAGGGTGTATTTCTGGCCCCTTAAATCCAACAAAGCGCAAGGATTGCTCTGGAAAATTTGGGGACTCCTCTTGATCACAGCCTTGATCAGCACTCTACTTTTCCTAGTGATTGGGTAGTAAGTACCTAAGCAAAATTAATTACACATTTCGATAAAGCTTTTGCCTCTTGCCTATTGCCTCTTGCCTGTTTTCACTAGGAAATTTATTTTGCATGACTACTTAGTGATGGAAACTTAATACCTTGCTTGTCCCTTACGTCGTGCGATTATGCGTCTGTTGGAAGATGTTCTGGCTGAGGAAATTCTCTCCGGACGGGTTTCTGATGGGGATACGGCCATGGTCGATATCGATGAGGAAGGTAATACCATTTCTCTAAATGAAAACTACACATCGAATTTAAATCCCCCTTTAAGTTCCCCTTTTTAAGGGGGATTTAGGGGGATTAAACTGGGAGCATCCCAATTATGTAATGAGTATAAATGCTCAGAAGGGTAAGAAGGCTTTTGTAGTAACGATTCTGGTTCCAATCACACAATTTAGAGAACCGTTGAAAATCTATGAACTCCCGAAAAGGCTTGCCATATAAGTATTTCGCATCTAAGTACAATTGCTTATTGCAAAAGTGGGATGCTCCCGATTAAACTTCTGTAGTCAGACTTTGGAGAATTGGTATAAGGTGAAAGTAATTTCCAGTGAAAGACGTGAGTTAATCGCTCCCGTGATTGAATAAATTCTTACTGGAATTAGTTAAATAAAAGGTGGGCTTTTTGCTCACCTTTTATTGTAAAAATAGGGGAAAAAAGTGCGATGAAAGTTTGGGTTGTGGGTTGTGTTTTGTTATTTTTGTTGGTGGAATTTTATCAGTGGGCCAAGGGGTTTATTTTGCCTTTACCTATCTATATTTTTGCTGGAGCTTTATTATCGATCGCTTCTAATTATTCTCAAGATATGAGCAATTTATTTACTAGAAATGAACAGGTTTATCAAACTGCCAGTTTAACTGATATTCCTGACATTTTGACGGCAGAAACCGCAATTGCCAGCCTAGAAGCGGCAGCATCGGAGGATGGTAAAAAGCTATCAAATTAGGCGGTTTTGTAGAATTGCCATGTCATAACTAGGGTAAAAATTACTAAAACTAGCCAAGGAACTAAAATTAAATTGCGTTTATCAGTAAAGAAAAAGGGAAATAAATCGACTCTTTGAATTAATGGTGTAGCTTTAGGAGAATTTGAGCTCTCTATACACCAAGAGGAGGTGAGTAAACAAGTAATGTTACGAAAACGACTACCTAGTCGAAATTCTTGATGGGTTTTGGGAGGAGCAAAGAAAATCATACCTAGATTACTGACTTCTGTATTAGAAGATAAACTAACGGAGGCTATTTGAATAATAAAAGCAATAATAAGGGCCGTAATAATTAACCAACGTCTCCAATGAAAATTGGATAACAAATACTGAATTAAGAGAGCGATTAGGGGAATCAATAATAGATGAATAGAAGTGACTTGGTAGCGCGCTCCCCATGCAGAGTCTCCATGCCAAAAATCAAAACGGCTAGTAGCTAAGGTAAAGAGAATAAGATTCAATAAAGCTGTCAATATATAGCCACGAAGATAGGGAGATAATGTTTTCCATACATAAACTGTCAACATTAAACAAGGTAGAAGCAGTGGATCGTATATGAAAATGCTTTTAGCTGGAGAAAATAATACTCCTAATATTCCGACCGAAGGGTGATTAATCATTGGATAATTATCTGGCAGTTTTGGTAAACCCTCCAAAAAAGGATCGGTATTTATAGTATCAATATCTATTACCCTCAACGTCCAAAATTTTCCAAATCTTTGGAAGTTAAAATATTGGTTGATTAACATAACAGGAATAGCACCTAATATCGAAATAGCAAGAGACTGTAATATAGTCAGCCAACTTTTTCTTTTATATAGTAAAATACCAAACAAAAATAATAGAGTAGTTGCTATATGAATAATACTGGTGGTTCTAACTAAAAAAGCACAGCCCAAAGCAACTCCACTTAAATAAATATTGATAATCTTGTTATTTTTTAGATAATTAAAGATAGCAATATAAGCCAAAATAACAAATAATAAAACTTGATTATTTTGTTGATTATTTTGAGCATAATTTAAAACCGTGGTAGTGAGCAACCAAGTCAGGCTAGAAATTGTAGCTATTTTTTCGCTAAATTCTAGCTTAATCAACAAATAGTAAGCTGAAATCACCACTGCTATGTTAATGGGGAGAAAAATTAACCAGTTAACAACAAATCTTCGGCTCAACTCTTCGGGAATTCTGGGAATAAGTTGATGTATCGTAGTTCCTAGCCAATCCCCCGGTAACATTAATAAAGATTGACCTACTTCATAGGTATAATAACGTTTACCATCTCTACCTATAATTCCAATTTTATTGTCCATACGAGTGAGAGGCTTATGGTTAGTATCTAGTTGAACTTCAGGCTCTCCCGTCCAGATAGTATGGGTTATACTTAAGCGGACTAAAGTATCTGCACGCATGATGAGACCAGTGTTAATCACCGCCAGCCATAAAAATGTTATTAAACTAATTTTTATGATGTTTCTTTTTGATAAGTTGTTCATTTTTTATCTACTCCTGTAAAACCATATTGAGGCAGTTGATGTCCTGATAATGTATTTAATCCTTCTCCATACTAACCTAAGTTCGGGATAAGCCGAAACCCTAATTTTATCCTAGCCAGTCAGCCCTATTCTTTCCTGGAATTCAACGACACTACAGCGTGCGTCATCCTGAATGCTGTACTCGCTACCGAAAGCGATTTGTAAGAATAAGATACTGTACAAAATGGAGAATACGATGCTGAGACTGAACCAGAAGGTTCTGGAAAGCATCAATTCTCTTAGAGGAGTGAGTTCTAAAAAATACGGCTCTTCCGGTTTCTGTGTGGAAACGAAGCCTATACTGATAGTTTCTTCGGCAAAATAGTCGTAAAAGTCTTTCTCCGTCAACATTTCACGATTCCATAAGCAAAAATTATCACACAAAGTCGAGAAGAGCCAAAATACGAGTTCTTTGTCTGCATAAATACCTTATTAAAGGTAAAATACTTGTACGTTTTATACAAGTATTTTACCTTTAATATGGATACCCGAAGAGCTAGGATGATTGTCGATTTCTTGCTATTTTTAATTTGCCATTAGGATCTAGCCTAAATAATCTTTTAGATGCCCTAGAATTTCACTATTTCTAATCATAAAAAATTTCATGGCAATTATAAATAGTAAAGTCAAGAGAAAGTATTATTTCTTGCCATCTATAAGCTTTAGAACCATATTAACTGTTACTTTATTAGATAAAAGATTGAGGACTAGAGTGATTGTTATTGATGCTTGACATTTGCTTAGTTGATAGGTTGATCAGGAAAAATGGTAATGAATTATCTGGGAATTTTGATTGCAAAAAAATCAATAAAGACCACTATTTTCGATTAAAAGTCCATTTTTTATGGGCAATAAAATTATAAATAGTCATTAGTATAGTAAGGATTATGTAAGCGTACAAGTACCATACTTTCAATAAATCAACCAAGAAATACATAGCGATAGCGACCGCAAAAGAACTAGAAAGCATGATCCCATGATACTTGATTAATTCTCCCAAAATACTTCCAATTTTTATTCGTCCTGTAAATGTATATTTTCGATTCAGATAGAATCCCAATGTATTTACATAGAACATTTGCACGAAAATCGAGAGAACGTAATGCAATTTTAGGTAATTGGTTAAAAGGTATAGAATTAGTATATTTTGGAATGAACAAAAGACACCCACAAGGCAAAACCTAAAAAATGAGCTTCTGAATAAACGATTAACCGCAATAAATTTCATGTTAAACCTAATCGTTACTAAATTATATTAGCTTTTAGTCTAGCAATTATGCGCTCATGGATGCGCGAATATCGCAAGTATTTGTAAACTCCTAAAAAACCAAGCGAAAAACTCGATAGGAGTAACTTAATTAACTCTAATCGAGAACCTTTACCATGCGCCATCCTCGCTAAAATAGTATTCACTTGTATTGAGAATTCAGCAAGTGATCGAATTCTTTTTTTTCTGTAAGCTGACACGTCCCATCTATCTAGACAGTCGTGAGCAACCACATTCAATTGATTATAAAACTCTCCAGTTTTGGAGCTTCTGACAACGGTTTGAGAGCTTGAATGAATGCGGAATGCACTCAATGGATAAGGATAATAAATGATTTTTTCATCTCGTTTATGAAAAGCGATTTTTAACCAGAGATCCCAGTCGGCTGTATACCAAAGTTTTTCGTTCATTCCCCCCACCTGTAAAGCAATTTCTCTTTTAAAAATTGGAGCAGGAATGGAGATAAAATTTTGAATCAACAGGCTCTCGATTAAAATATCTCTATCAACATATTTTGGAAAAGCTGGTAAAGGACAAGTCCATAAACCTAACTTTTTCCCTCGGTCATTGATAAAGATTGAAGGGTGTAAAAGTAAGTCGGTATCTGGATAATCATTAAGGATTTTCTTGATTATTTTTAAACGATTGTTCAACCATAAGTCGTCTTGATGTAATAAACATACATAGTCTCCCGAAGCATTCTGTAAAGCGAAGTTAGTGTTAGCAACCCAATTGCCTATCCTTTTACGCTCGAAAAGCTTGATAGGAATTTTATCCTCGTAATTTTTGATAATAGATAAAGTTCGATCAGTAGAGCCATCATCAATGATAATATACTCGACGTTTCTCTCATTTTGTTCAAGGATTGAATTAAGAGTATCCTTTAGATACTTATCTCCATTATAAGTGGGAATTAATACGGACAACCACAGATGATCATTCATAAAGACTTTTTGAAATAACACTATTATGAAGAAATTTTAATTAGAAAAACAATATTGTTTTTCCAAGGACGAACGGTAGACTCAAGGAGAATCGATTGTTTACCAAAGAGTTTATATATCATATCTCGAAATTGTTTGGTAGTTTTATACTTGACCTTATCACCAGTAATATACCGCTCAAATAGATAGCATAAATAATGGATCGGTGAATTATTTTTACACCAATCCTTGAGAATAATATATCCGTTAGGTTTTACGGATTTACCAGCGTAAGTTAAGAATTCTTCATGCATTGACCAAGGAACATGGTGCATAACATCACTAATGACGACTAAATCGACACTTTGGGGGGTTTCTGCAACGAATTCTTGAATTGATTTTTGTTCAAACCGAACATGATCGAGATTTCCTTGAAACATCCGTCCTACTCTAGGAGTAATATCGATTCCTATAATATGTGAACTAGGATAGGCACTCGCTAAAAGTTCAGTTAAAGCACCTTCCCCACAGCCTAACTCTAGAATTATCTCAGGATTAACCCATTTATGGATTTGATGAGTTAAATCAGCTAGATCAATAAAAATGTTTCGATAAATATCAGAAATTGGTTTTTCCCAAGGACCTAACAAGTTCCGAACAAATGTTCCTATCGGCATAAAAATTAGTTAACCCCCTATAAGTTTATCTTCGGCTGTTTTCATCTTTGTTTTAGTCCCAAAACACTTAAAAAGAAACTGGAAAAAATCACCCGTACTGCCAAGGCTAAAGCGGGTACGAAAGGAATGACAATTCCCATGGCTACGGCTGGACATAAGGCTCCATAAAGTCGAGCATTCCAAGTGTATAAAGCATACACTGAACCGCCTATATCTAGTAAAAATAAAATTACGCCAATGAGCAATGGAGAAGTTAGCAATTTTTCTAATTTTACTCTTGGTTTGACTAGAAGTATTCCATGCTTCTAGATGCTCATCTATAACAGATTCTAACTGTTGTCGAAAATCTTGGATATAAGAGCTACGAGTAACGGTTTGGGAATGAGAATGAATGCGAAAGACCGATAAGGGCTTGGGATAGTATATTATCTGTCCATCTTGAGCTAATTTTAGCCAAAAATCCCAATCAGCCGTGTACCATAGTTTTTCATCCAAACCACCTACTTTTAAAGCCATCTCTCTCTTAAAGATTGGTGCGGGAATAGAGATAAAATTCTGCACTAACAATTTACTAATCATCTGCTCCGAACTAATCATTATTGGATAAGAAGGTAGAGGACATCGCCATAGTCCTAATTTTTGCCCTTGTATATTGACAAATATAGAAGGATTAAGAATTAAATTGGCCTCGGGAAATTGAATGGTTAGCTTTTTTAAAATCATCAATCTCCAGGTTAGCCACATATCATCTTGATGTAAAAAACAGACATAATCGGCTCGGGCCATATTGAGTAGATAATTAGTATTAGCTACCCAGTTTTTTTGCGGTTCCCTTTGAACAATTTTTAGGGGAATTTTGGTTTGAAAATACTGGAGTATTGCCAAGGTTTCATCTGTTGAACCATCATCAATAGCCAGACACTCTATATCAAAATCATCTTGAATAGCAATAGAGTTTAGGGCTTTTACTAAATATTTTTCCCCATTGTAAGTGGGAATTAAAACTGACAGCCAAGGTTTACTCATATTCTTTGCTCTGGTAATTTTATTTCTCTTTTTGACTTAAAGAGACAAATTCATTATACTTAAATAATTTGCCCACTATCCGTGGAAAAGGGAAAGAGTATTGTTTAATAATTTTGGAATCAAGTTCTCTAGCAATTGCTTTCAATTTAGCAAAATTCATAAATTCTACATGGGTTGCATCACTCTTGAAACCAGCTTCTTGAGGAGTTATTATAACTAATTTGCCATGATTTTTTAACAAATAAACATAGTCATTAAGTAAATTAATTACCTCTAAATAACTCATGTGTTCTGCGACGTGGGCTAATAAAATAGAATCAAATTTTTCTGGTTCATCAAATGATGACTGTTGAAATTCCTCCGGTGTGAAAGCCATGAAGCCCCTAGCCCGGCAGACTTCAACTGAGTGAAAATTGTGGTCAATACCAATTCCATTTCCTTTCAGATTCATCAGATTACGGCCTATTCCACAACCAATATCGAGAGTAAAACCTAAATTTAGTCTCTGAAGATTCCAACGGTAAGGAGCTTGAACATCCAATATTTCTTTCCATTTTGCTGTCTGTTTATTTAGCAATCGTTCGGAGTAGGACTGATTTTTTGTATCCTGATTAAAAGGATTGATTTTCCTGTTCATAAGTTTTCTGAGCGGCTAGAGAAGTGAGAGACAACTAGGTATAATTCCGGGTAGGTTAATTATTTTCTCTTCAGTTGCAAAACACTTAAAAAGAAACTGGAAAAAATCACCTGTACTCCCAACGCTAGAGCGGTTACGGAAGGAATGACAATCCGCATGGTCACGGCTGGATCTAAAGCCCCATAAAGTTGTGCATTCCAAGTATATAAAGCATACACCGAACCGCCTATACCTAGTAAAAATAAAATTACGCCAATGATCAATCCCACCTCCAGATTAATATAACGTAAAAATCGTCTTAATTTTCGGTCTTCCGGTAATAAACCTTCGCTGATAGCAAAAGCTTTTGTGAAGACGGCAAAACTGACGATTTGAAAGCCAATAATCAAAGCTGTGGCTGAATAGAGAAGGGTGTGAACTTTCGGTTGAGGAATAAACCAAATCGTCGCCACAAATCCCAGAAACATTAAAGCCAGTCCAGGGTACAGAAACAACCAGCGAGGACTATACATTAAGAGAAATCGGAGATGTCGCCAGCCATCGCGCCAAGTTTTTAGGTGGGGAGGACGACTACGACCGTCAGGGGATAAAGTGGTTGGTACTTCGGTAATTTTCAGACCGTAGAGGGATGCTTTCACCACCATCTCGCTGGCGAATTCCATGCCAGTGGTGCGTAGGTTCAATTGTTCGATCGCCTGTTTACTAAACCCGCGCAATCCACAGTGAAAATCACCACAGGGGCTGCCAAAAAATAACCGTCCTAACCAAGTCAAGACAGGATTGCCCAGATGCTTATGCAATACTGGCATCGCTCCTGGTTTAATTCCCCCCTGAAAACGATTGCCCATCACCAAATCGTAACCCTGTCGCAATTTTTCTAGGAAAGGCGAAAGATTAGTAAAGTCATAGCTATCATCGGCATCCCCCATAATAATATATTGACCTTTGGCGGCGGCGATCCCCCCCCGCAGGGCGCTACCATAACCCCTTTCCGGGATGGGAACCACCCGCACCCCTGAATTAGTGGCAATTTCTCGGGAACCATCGCTACTGCCATTATCGGCGATTAGCACCTCCCCCGCAATTTTGTGTCGTTCCAGATAATCTCGCGCTTTGCCGATACAGGTGGCCAGGGTTTCCGCCTCGTTGAGACAGGGCATGATGATCGATAATTCTAGAGTAGGTATCTGCTCATTGGCGACGGCATCTGCCATGACCTGATTTTCTAGCATAACAATGGCGGTGGAGTCTTTTTGCCCAAGAGTATAACAGGATTATTGACGTTTGTAACAACAAATTTTTGATTGCTCAATAGTGCTGCCTTAATTGATTGGCTTGTCTTTGTCCCCAATAACCTATAATAAGTGGGCTGTTCATTATCTAGATTTCCGAAGCTATCTTAAGCTAGACAGGACCTTCAGCATCCCAACAACGGGGTTTAGATTACGAACAGCTTAGGGCAAAAATTTGGCAACCCAGAGAAAATGATACTGAAAAATTAAAAACTGAAGTTTATCTTGATTTCAGAGCAATAAACCTTAGCTATATCAAGCTGAAAATCGAAATGACCTTAAAAGTTTAGTTGTAACATATAAGTTTAGAATTGACAGTGCCGATAGCAATGGATTACTGGGGAATAAATAACGTGAAGCTGCGGGGAAAAATGCCATATCGACTGCAACATACAAAAATAAGCGCAGTAAAATTATAGATAGGGCAAAAGAAATAATCAATACATATTGATTAAGAAGTTGGGAGTGAACAGGTTTAATCAAGTAATAGACGAATAATATTACAAAAGATATCATTCCAATAATATTGATGATCTGAATTAAAGGAGTGATCCTGATCTGGTTTAAATAGAAAATAAGGTCTTTATTTAAATCTCGTTGATTAACTAGATAAGTTCGACGATGTGCCACTCGATTAAATATTGATCTCATTTCAGGAGTTACTCGAGGATCATCCGTATTTTGTAAGAATCTATTACTGACTCGTGGCAAAAATAAATATCCACTCATTTTAGTTAATGAATGAGGAAATTTGTTTAGCCAAAATCCTATATCTATAGGATCAAAAGAGAAAGTTTTCCTGTTAATTATTTGATAGTTAAATGCCTCTTGCAGTTCAGAATTAATTTGAGTAAAAACTTGATACATACTCCTGTCTTCTGTTAAATTGCTTCTTCTAATTGCTTCTATTGTTGACCAGTGCACCCAATCAATTGTTACTTCTATATTAGTATCTTTTCCACCGAGTGTAGTAACTTTCCTAGCTAATTCTTCTTCGATTAGAGATTTTACTTGATTCAACGTTGGACTCACTTGATAAGCCATTTTTAATTGTTTACGATTTATATTGACAAACTCAAAATCATCGATATTTTGACCATCATCTATACTCTGAATCTGGGAAAAAGTTTCTTTGAAAGCCGATGATTGACCAATGGATAATGCCGGTAATTCTAGAAAAAAAGTATTTAATAAAGTAAAAAATGTAGTAATTAATAAACTTATAGCGATGGGAATAATACAAATCGGCAAAGCTTCTCGAATAGCTCTTGCTATATTCATTCTATTTCTTAATACAAGAATAACAAAAACAACTAGGTAACTCAGCAAGAACACTATCTGCTCTGGACGGGTAATGAATATTATTCCTAAACACAATCCACCAAGGACAGAAAATATTAGTTTCTTCGCTAAATTTTCTGACATAACAGTTATGATGGTTAAAGCCAAAAGGATATGATATAAGCTAATGGCTATTGTTTCAGTTACAATAGTATTGAAAACCATAAAAGTTGTTATATGAAAAGTTAAAATTGCAAAAACGACTAAGCAGATATATCGAGGGATTTTTAGTAATCTAAAACTAAAAACCAATAAAATATTAGAGATAGTGTAAAAAATCTCATGACTAATTCTTAGAGGAAAATTCAGAAAATTAGAAACCATTATAAATATTGGATATCCTGGCATATAATCGATTATTGCCTTAGCTTTATTAGTAGGGAACCAAATATTCTGATCTGCCATTAACGCATAGAGCAAGCAATCTCTTGGATGCCCTAAAACTTCACTGTTTCTGATTAAAAAAAACTTAATAATGATAATTGATAAAATCCCACAAGCAAAGAATAATTTATTTATATCTTCGGAAAATATTCTCGTCAATAATTGTTTTTTTAGCATAATATTTACCGAATTCAGATTACTTTGGCAATAACTTGGGTTAGACGATAGTAACTACTATATCGAATAGAGATAAACTGTCCTCACATATTCAAATCCCTCATGATCATAGTCCCCTTTCTAGGATAGTAACCACCCGCGCCCCTGAATTAGTGGCAATTTCTTGGGAACCATCGCTACTGCCATTATCGGCGATTAGCACCTCCCCCGCAATTTTGTGTCGTTCCAGATAATCTCGCGCTTTGCCGATACAGGTGGCCAGGGTTTCCGCCTCGTTGAGACAGGGCATGATGATCGATAATTCTAGAGTAGGTATCTGCTCATTAGAGGCGGCATCTGCCATGACCTGATTTTCTAGCATAACAATGGCGGTGGATTCGTTTTGCCCAAGAATATAACAGGTTATGTACAGCAGTGGCCTGAATTGTTAGCAGACAAGCGGCAATCCATATCTGAAATTAGATGGCGATCGCTCTGCCCGACTCTCTGACTTTCTTGATTGGGCAATTTAACCCAAATTTTCCAGCAACTGAAATTCTGATGCTATCCTCGCCAGCCTACCTGATTATTTGCTAGAAGTCATGGCCAAATCTCCTTAACCAGCAATTCTCAGTTTTAGACACAGCAAGCCTTTTAGGGATTTAAAGAACATTTTAAAGGGGGATTTTTGGGGCAACTTTGGGTGTACTATCAAGTCAAAAGCCTGAAGACTCGTGAAATGAAATTCGCAATCCCATTGAATTTTACCCCGTATTATGCGAACTAACTCCCAAAAGCCTTGCTACAGGGCAAATTGAGAATTGCTGCTCCTTAACCCCAACTGACGTTACATTTACTCAAAAGCTATATCCTTGGCACTGAATTTTTGATGCGTCCGGGACGCATCCCACAGCCAAATATCGCCAATTTCCCCCTAGGCTTTAGGTCTTAAATAAACTAGAGACTGTTGCCAAATTAAAGTGGGTTTATCGTAGTGATCGACTAGGTATAAACAGTTAGCATCTTGCCAAAGGATGCGACCAACGAGCAGATCATCGGTGCTTAACTTAATTTCTACTTCCCGTTTCTCTTGAATATAGCTCTGTACTTGTTTAATACTCGGCAGACCAGGATCGAATTGAGACATAATGAGTTTATCGATGAGGTGTTCATCCTCTATTATTCCTGTTGAGTAGCTTTTATTGACGATGAAAATCCCCTTCACCAAATATCAAGGCCTGGGCAATGATTTTATTTTGATAGATAACCGTCACAGTCCCGAACCCCTGATCACACCAGAAATAGCCGTGGCTATGTGCGATCGACATTTTGGTATCGGTGCTGATGGCGTGATTTTTGTGCTTCCCGGCCAAGCAGCAACCGACTACACCATGAGAATTTTTAACTCTGATGGTTCGGAACCAGAAATGTGTGGTAACGGTATTCGCTGTCTAGCCCAATTTATCGCCCGTTTAGAGGCTAACAACGCCATTGGCCGCACCTATCGCATTCATACTCTAGCAGGAACGATTATTCCTCGTTTAGAGGCTAATGAACAGGTAACGGTTGATATGGGACCGCCGCAATTACTAGGCAGTGAAATCCCCACCACTTTGGTGAAGGGGTCAGAAAAAGTCCTCGCGGTTCCCCTAGAGGTGGAAGGCAAAGATTGGTTAATTACTTGCGTTAGTATGGGTAATCCCCACTGTGTCACTTTTGTGGATGATCTGGCCTCTATTCCCCTAGAAACTATCGGTCCAAAATTTGAGCATCATCCGGTTTTTCCCCAACGTACTAATGTGGAGTTTGTGGAGGTAATTGGGCCGGATTATATGAAGATGCGTGTCTGGGAGAGAGGAGCGGGAATTACTCTCGCTTGCGGTACTGGTGCTTGTGCTGTGGTAGTGGCGGCCCTGTTAACGGGCAAATGCGATCGCCATTGTACCGTGGAACTGCCCGGTGGTTGTCTTCAGATTCACTGGTCGGACACCGATAACCGGGTTTACATGACAGGTCCTGCTAAAGCTGTTTTTGAGGGCATTTACGCCATCTAAACCAACCCGTCTGGACGGGGACTGAACTCCCCGAACAGCGCGACAGGATTGTTAATTCTTAGAGACTGGTAATCCAAGCAATAATTCCTTTACCAGTTAACAATTCAATGGCTAAAAGAGAGACAAAGCCAATCATAGCTAGTCTGCCATTCAATTTTTCAGCTTTTTTGGTAAAACCGAGACTGCTAGAACTATCAACGTACATTTTCGGTTCAACAGCAAAATTATTCAGTCTTCCTTGTTCTTCGGTGGTGTAGCCGCGGGCAGTCATGGGGAGGCTCCTTTTGTATGCTTATGTTAAGAAGTGTAACACATTGTTAAGTTATGTTGCAAGTTTTAACAAAAAATTTCTGGAGACTCAGAAAACCTCGATGAGGTGGTCAGTCAACGGCAGGATTCTAGGCTGTCAGGGTAGTGCTATAGTTCTATCTCCTCTGGGTTTATCGATGAAATTTTGCCTTTTTCTTGACAAATTAGTCAGATTGTGATAATAAAGAGGTGTAAACTCGTTCGCCTAATCAGGGGAAAGACAAAAACTATCTTAAGGTCGCCAGAGGAGTCCCGTTAAACCGTACAGGAGTTAGCGGGGGATAAATTGCCACCAAAAGCGAACCCGATTTTAGGGAGTCAACTGACCTTGAGTGAAGATACTCGAAAGGGTAAGTGTGGGGAGAATAGGGAAAAACCACTAGGAAAAACCCGAATAAAATCTTAAGATGCGGAGTGCCTAGTAGCCGTAAGTAACGATCGCGCTCACTGTTTTTGTAAATTCTATGGCAGAGATTAGCCCAGAGATCAACCTCATGCAGATAGCGACTATACTCAACCAATATCGATTTGAAATGAGAGGATACAAAGCGCAGGAATTAATCGAGCGCTGGTTGCCTACCTATTCGCTAAATTGGATTCGCATGGCGATTTTAGAGGCACTCTATCAGGGACGTTACAAAGTCATTTCGGTGGAGGAAATCCTCAAAATTTGGCACCGTCGCGGCCATCCTACCTTTCATTTTACGGGGGAATTCGAGCGATTGGTTTGTAAAAACCTGCCAGATTCCCAGTTAAATGGCAAAAAAACGGTATTTATCCCTAAACAGGAAAAGATCAATATACTTTCTGCCACCCTTGAGCGGCCTGATCCAGAGCCACAAGCGGAAGCCACGAGTAAAGATGCTTTATTCAACTTAGAAACTTCTCTTTTTGATGATCCTCGCAAGGGGATGAGTGATTTGGATGAGTTATTCTCGCAGTTAACCCCGGAAATGCCCAAATTCCCTGAATTAGAATCATTGCCTAAATCCCCTAACGGTCATGGAACTAGGGAGAATTTTTCGGTTAATTTTAAGCCAGTAATCGATGAGTTTATCCCTTTGTTAGACCCTTCGGAATTATATCCCAAATTAAAAGCTGTGGCTCGATCGCAGTATAAGTAGGGTTGGCTGAAAAAGTTTTTCCTAGGGGCAGGGTGTGGGGTGTGGGGTGTGGGGTGGTGGGGTACTGACACCAATTAATTCCCCGCCCTCAAGAAAAAAAATCGCCTTGACGATTAGAATAGAGTTAACTTTTCCCCTCAAGGCTCTGCTCAATTAACTAGATTATGACATCCTCCTATTTTGGTCTAGAAACCGAAGAAAATAAACTAATTAACTCTAATAATCTCTCGTTCGCCGCTTCTCTTGGTATTCATGCCCTAATTTTAGCGATTATCTTACCTAATTTCCTCAATAATCCAGCGCAGGAGCCAAAAAAAGAGTTACGCAACGTCAATCTGATTGAATTGAACCCTCTAGAGCAGTCACGTCTTCCCAGTCTCGACTCCTCCCTGTCCAGCTTACCGGAACTGCCTAACCCCAATTCGTCTTCTTCCTCTTTGCCTCCTCTCCCCCCCATGGATGGTATCCATAACAGCACCTTACCTCCTTTACCCTCGGTTTCTTCCCTTCCCCCTTTACCTTCTTTACCTGCTTTACCTCCCCTCTCCTCCTTACCCTCCGTCAATATCTATTCTCCTCCCGTGGCATCTATTCCCTCTCTGGGTAGATTACCGATTCCTCGCAATTTTCCCACTTCTACCCCCAGTTTACCTAGTCCTCCTTCTGTTCCCACGCTGCCAGAGAATAATAATCTGCCGAGGGAGACTAATAACCAGCAGCTCCGGCCTGAATTCGATCCCTACCAAGATAATCTAACTTTAGATAGATTGCGAAATTCGCCCCGTAGTGCATCGCAACAGGCACAGGAACAATTAAACAATTCCTTGGCCCGCACTTCGGAGCCGAATGGTCAATCGCCCATTGATGAACAGCGTCGTCAACAATTAATGTGGGAAATGCGGGAACGTTTGCGCTCTCTGGAGGCGGATAAAAGCAATACGAGTAACGAGGAGGCCATGAGAAATCAGGTGGATTGGCTGGCCAGAGTCCAAAAAAGTAATCCTAACGCCTTAAATGAACTAAATCAGCCCAATCCGGGCAGCAGAGGTATAACTACCGTCAATTTGACCGGTAATTATCCCGCCACGGCTTGTTCCCGTCAATTAGCGGGGACGGCGGTTTATGGGGTGACGGTGGATGCTCAAGGGCGCCTCAGCAGTGAACCCCAGTTAATTAAAAGTGCCGGCTTCCCGATTTTCAATCAACAGGGGGCTGGGGAAGTGCGCTCAACTCGTTTTAATAATCCCAGTGGTGAGTCGAGAATCTATCAGGTGCGAGTCAGTTTTGCCCCTAACCCAGAAGTGTGCCGAGGTGCGATCGCTAATCCCCCAAAACCGGAGGGTAGTAACCTCAATACCCGTAACTCCCCCCCCGTAACGCCGGCAACTGAAACCCCGCTTCGTCCCAATCAAACCCCGCAGCCCGCCGTTAGTCCCCAACCGGATAACGTCAACCCCCCCGCAACCACAGGGACAAATCCAGTCCCAACCCAGCCAGAACCGCCCAAAGAAGCGATAATCGAGGAAAAAGCCCCAGAAACTTCTTCCCAACCCCCCGCTCTCAATCAGACGGAGGTTTCCCCCGCTAGTCCCCCCACTAGCCAAAATCCTCAACCTGTCAGCGAGGAAGCTTTGCCCCCCGGTCCGCCAGCGGAAGCTAAAACTGAACCAGAAAGTTAGGACTTTTCAGTTATCAGTTATCAGATATGAGTTTTAAGTTCACTGATTACTGAAAAAAACTCTCATCTTCCTAGTCAATGATTCGATCCCCCCTTAATCCCCCCTTAATAAGGGGGTGCCGATCCCCCCTTAATCCCCCCTTAATAAGGGGGGCATCTGATAATTTTTAACGGCTACCTACTTATTTTTACTTAAATGATTTCCACTTCCCAGCTCCCCGATTCTTTTGTCTCACCTTGCCGTCGCGCCTCCGTTAGTCGTACTACCAAAGAAACCGATGTAGAGGTGACGATCGATCTTGATGGTAGCGGCAATTGTCGCGCCCAGACAGGAATTCCCTTTCTTGATCATATGTTGCAGCAAATCGCCTCCCACGCTGCGATCGATCTCGATGTGCGTGCCACCGGAGATCTAGAAATTGATGACCATCACACCAATGAAGACGTGGGAATCACCCTTGGACAAGCTTTACTGCAAGCTTTGGGGGACAAAAAAGGGATCGTCCGTTTCGGGCATTTTGTCGCCCCTCTCGATGAAGCTTTAGTGCAGGTTGCCCTCGATTTTTCCGGTCGCCCCCACCTCAGTTATGGTCTAGAAATTCCCACCCAAAGAGTGGGAACCTACGATACTCAGCTAGTGCGGGAATTTTTCGTTGCTTTGGTCAATCACAGTCAAATGACCCTACATATTCGCCAATTAGACGGGATTAATTCCCATCATATTATTGAGGCTACTTTTAAAGCTTTTGCCCGGGCGATGAGTATGGCCATAGCGATCGATCCCCGTCGCGCCGGTATAATTCCCAGTTCTAAGGGAGTTTTATAGAAGCGCTGCTTAACCCGAATTAACGTTAGCTTAAAAGCCCATAATTTGAGCCACTTGCGTTAATTCGGGAGCAATCCCAGATTTTAGTTGGTTATTGCTGTGTTTTACCGCCGAATCTGGGTCTTTTAGTCCATTTCCCGTTAAAACACACACTACGGTGGCCCCATCGGGAACCTGTTGATGCACTTTTAATAATCCTGCCACAGAAGCGGCGCTGGCCGGTTCACAGAAAACCCCCTCTTGGCCCCCTAAAATCCGATAGGCTGCCAATATTTCCTCATCGCTGACCGCGTGAAATTGCCCTTGACTAGCGTGACTAGCGGCCCAAGCTTTTTCCCAGTTAGCGGGGTTGCCGATACGGATAGCCGTGGCCAGGGTTTCGGGATGGTCAACCGGTTGTTTGGAGATAAAAGGGGCAGCCCCGGCGGCCTGAAAACCCATCATCTTCGGCAGTCGGTCACATTTGCCTATCTGGTGATACTGACAGAATCCCATCCAATAGGCGCTAATATTGCCCGCATTACCCACGGGAATACATAACCAGTCGGGGGCATTACCCAAGACATCGACAATCTCGAAAGCCGCCGTTTTTTGACCCTCTAAACGGTAGGGATTGACGGAATTGACTAAAGTTACGGGATAATTTTCTGATAGTTGGCGGACAATCTTGAGGGCATCATCGAAGTTGCCATTAATAGCGATGACTTCGGCTCCGTACAATAAAGCCTGGGCTAATTTTCCTAAGGCCACATAACCATCGGGGATAATCACAAAAGCCCGCATCCCGGCTCTTCTTGCATAGGCTGCCGCCGCCGCCGAGGTGTTCCCGGTACTGGCACAAATCACCGCTTTTGCCCCTTCTTCTTTAGCTTTCGAGATGGCCATGGTCATGCCCCGGTCTTTAAAGCTGCCGGTGGGATTTAAACCATCATATTTGACAAAAACCTTGACATCGCGCCCGATTTGTGCTGAGAGATAGGGGGCGGGGATCAGGGGTGTATTGCCTTCTAGGAGGGTAATTACAGGGGTTTTACTGCTTACGGGCAGAAATTGGCGATATTCTTCGATCAAACCGCGCCAGCCGCCGATAGACGATGATTTAGTGGGTGATTGGGGGATCGATCGAGAAATAGTTGTCATAGCCTTAAGGATACAGATTTGATTAGATAGCCCAGCTTACTATTTTATCGAATAAGCAGGCCAAAAAATTAATCTCGATCGCCCGATTGGGATTCATGGGGTTTAAAACAGGGATGCGGAAAGATAAAAGGTAGTAACAGCCAATAAATGGACTTTTAGGCAAAAAAATGTCATTTTATCGCTTAAGCAGGCCAAAAAATTAATCTCGATCGCCCGGTTGGGATTCATGGGGTTTAAAACAGGGATGCGGAAAGATAAAAGGCAGTAACAGCAAATAAATGGGCTTTTAGGCAAAAAATTGTTATTTTATCGCTATAAATCTGATTTTTTGCCTTTTTTGTCTTTCAGAGGTTGATTTAATTAGGATTGGCTGAATAAATCTAAAAACCTTCTGAAAATCGGTAAAACCCCACACCAACCAACAAACTTTTTCAGTAAACCCTAATTAGCAGTAGTGCCAGATTAATTTCTTAGCTAGGATGGGCAAGAGGCAGCTGGAAGAAATTCTCCTGTCTCCTGTCACGGCTGCTGGCAGTAAGTAATTTTGCTGGCATCTGATATTCAAACTCAAGCAACTATGTGTCAACTTCTAGGCATGAATTGTAATGTCCCCACGGATATCTGTTTTTCCTTTGAGGGATTTTGTGCGCGGGGAGGAAAAACCGACGAACATCGAGACGGTTGGGGAATCGCTTTTTTTGAGGGTTTAGGTTGTCGAACTTTTATTGATGTTAAACCCTCGATCGCTTCTCCGATTGCGGAATTAATTAAAAACTATCCCATCCATTCTACCAATGTTATCGCCCATATTCGCAAAGCCACCCAAGGAGAAATTAAACTAGAAAACTGTCATCCTTTTCGGCGGGAATTGTGGGGGAAATATTGGGTTTTTGCCCATAATGGTAATTTAGAAAATTTCTCACCTGCTGCGGGAGATTTTTATCAACCAGTTGGGGAGACGGATTCGGAAAAAGCTTTCTGTTTAATTCTTAATCCCCTGCGAGAGACTTTTCCCCAGGGCAAACCTTCCCTACAACAACTCTATCAAGTCCTAAAAACTATCACAAATTCTATCGCTTGTCAAGGAATTTTTAATTATCTTTTATCCGATGGTGAACATTTTTTTGCCCATTGTTCGACAAAATTAAGCTATATAATCCGTCAATATCCTTTTGCCGCTGCTCATTTAATTGATGAAGATGTGAGCGTTGATTTTCAAGCTTTAGCTCATCCCGGCGATCAAGTGGCAATTATTGCCACTACACCCTTAACTGATAATGAAGTTTGGACAGCAATTAATTCAGGAGAATTATTAGTTTTTCAGGAGGGCGCAGCAATTTTAAGTTAATCTTACCAATTGTCACTTTGTCGAGATTTTTCTAAATCAATTAACTGAGTTTTTAACCCTAACCAATCTAATTGATTGGCGAGGCAATCTGATCCAATTCTTCCCGCTTCTAGATAAATGACTCGCTCGGCAAATTCCTCTAAAAAATCTAGTTGATGATTGACCATAATTATCGTCATTGAACTTTGATTGTTCAATACTTCTAATAACCTGCTGGCCGTTCCTGTATCTAGAGCAGAGGTGGGTTCATCTAATAACAATATGCTCGGTTCTAACAGCAAAGCTCTGGTAATTGCCACTAATTGTCTTTGTCCTAAAGATAATTCTAACTCCCCGCGCTCAAACCACTGTTCAGGAATCTTTAACAGGGATGTCCAATGGTCAATTCTCTGATTAATTTCCGCAGGGGTAAGTTTTTTTAATTGCAGAGGATAAGCGAGAGCATCTCGAACATTCATCCCTAATAACTTCGACTCTTGTAGCAATAAAACTATCTGTTGTCGCAGGGAAATAACCGGTATTTCCCTAATCGATTTACCTTGAAAATAAATATTTCCCGTGCTGGGTTCTTGCAAACGATTTAACAATCGTAAAAGAGTCGTTTTTCCTGCCCCAGATGCTCCGACAATAGCTAACTTTTCTCCTTGCTTGATGCTAAAAGTAATATCTTCTAACAGATAAGCACTACCCCGTCGGATAGCTAAATTTATTTGCTGTAGTTCTAAAATCAAGATTGGTCTTTTCCTTACTTAGTTCAAAATTATTATATAATGAAAATAGCCCAATGAGTTCGGCAGGTATTCCCCATGGTTAGTCAAGTTAACAAAAACGAGATTATCTATCCTGAGAGCGACGGTAAACCGATGGCAGATAATACTAAACAATTTAACTGGATAGTGACGATTAAGCAGAATCTCGACTGGTTATATATCGATGATCCCCAGGTATTTGTAGCGGGGGATCTGTTATGGTATCCCGTGGAAGGCCAGCCGAAAATTGCCGCTGCTCCTGATACGATGGTAGTATTGGGCAGACCGAAAGGCGATCGAGGTTCCTATAAACAATGGCAAGAAGATAATCTTGCTCCTCAAGTCGTCTTTGAGATTCTTTCTCCTAGTAACACATCGATCGAAATGGCCAAAAAATTGCTATTTTATGATCGCTATGGAGTCCAAGAATACTACGTCTATGATCCCGATGATAATAGTCTAGAAGCTTGGCAGCGAATTGGTGACAGTTTAGACAGTGTTAGTGAGGTTAATAATTGGGTGAGTCCCCGTTTAGGAATTCGTTTTGACTTAACCGACGAGTTAAAAATTTATCGTCCTGATGGTACTCAATTCTTGTCCTACAGCGAAATTAATCAACTACTGGAGCAGGAAAAGCAACGGGCTGAAAATGAACGCCAACGGGCTGAAAATGAATGCCAGCGGGCTGAAAAGGCTAATCAGCAGTTAGTAGAAATGGAGGCAAAACTGCAAAAATATCGTCAACTTTTTGGGGAATTACCTAACTAGGGTGTGGGGTGTAGGGTTTTGCCGATTTTGAGGTAGTCAGTTACCTAATTTTCAGGGAAAAAGTCTAGGGATTTTACCCCCGATCACTCCAATGGTCAGCACTTTTTGAGGGCAAAAAAGTCTAAAAGCCTTATCCAACAAGGTTTTTAGATTTATTCCTGGACAGCAATTCTCATTTTAAGGTTTCATGACATTAAAACCCTTGCACCTAGAGGGGTTAATAATTCTTAACGAATCTCTAGATCGCTGAAACAACGCAAAATCGTTTCAAAATGAGAATTGCTGGCTCACCTCTTTGTAATAAACCTACACCTGTCAGAATAGGGCCACGGAGTAACGTCAAGTATTTTATAGAAAATTAATATAATTTAATTAATTACGTTGAATTAGTCAGATCCTAACCCTGATCATCTTTGAACAGCGACATCTCGTCTGAGGTGTTATCTATTAGCATTTTTGTAATTAAAAGTCAATAGATTAAATATTAATTTTTGTAAAGGAAAGCCTGAGCAGTTACTCAAAAAGCTCTTTACCATCTGTTACAAAAT
The DNA here is from genome assembly GCF_050500245.1 of Microcystis ichthyoblabe FBCC-A1114. Lineage (NCBI taxonomy): Bacteria > Bacillati > Cyanobacteriota > Cyanophyceae > Chroococcales > Microcystaceae > Microcystis > Microcystis ichthyoblabe. The sequence goes on from NZ_CP191408.1 coordinate 1,150,293, forward strand.
ATGGCAAGATATTTATCGAATTGTGTCAAAACCCAGAGTAAATGCTCATTGGGGTTACATTTTCTGATACAAAACAGAAACATATATATCCAAATACCTTAAACAAAGGGCGATCGTCATCCGATGACGAAAATCACTTCATACCAGACTCAGCAATAATAAGGAGAACCATCATATATGTTCACTCACGTCAAGTCCACCATTCGTCATATAGTTCCCGACGGGTTGAATGGTCGATCGCTGGTCAAGGTGGTCTATGTCGTGCTAGAACCTCAGTACCAAAGTGCGCTGAGTAGTGCGGTCAGGGAAATCAACGCTAACAACCCGAAACTAGCGATCGAAATTAGTGGTTATTTAATCGAAGAACTGCGCGATGGTGAAAATTATCGCAATTTTCAGGAGGATGTAGCCAAAGCTAATATTTTCATTGCTTCTCTCATCTTTATCGAGGATTTAGCCGATAAAGTTGTGGCCGCTGTCGGTCCCCATCGGGATAAATTAGATGCGGCGATTGTCTTTCCCTCTATGCCCCAGGTAATGCGCTTAAATAAGTTAGGCAGCTTTTCTATGGCACAATTGGGACAGTCTAAGAGTGTCATCGCTAATTTTATGAAAAAGCGCAGGGAAAACTCCGGCGCTGGTTTCCAAGACGCGATGTTAAAGTTATTGCGAACTTTACCGCAAGTCCTGAAATACCTCCCCATGGAAAAAGCTCAGGACGCACGCAACTTTATGTTAAGTTTCCAGTATTGGCTGGGAGGTTCCGCAGAAAATTTAGAGAATTTCCTGTTAATGTTGGCCGATAAGTACGTCTTTGATAACAAGGATGACAGTGTAGTTTACAAAGAACCGGTAGTTTATCCGGATCTGGGTATCTGGCATCCTTTATCGATGAAAATGTGGTCGGATGTCAAGGAATACTTCGCTTGGTACAATAACCGCAGTGATATTGCTGATGACCTAAAAGACCCCTTGGCTCCCTGTGTGGGCTTAATTTTACAGAGAACTCACCTGGTTACTGGTGATGACGCTCATTATGTCGCTCTCGTGCAGGAATTTGAGTCTATGGGTGCGCGAGTCCTTCCTGTTTTTGCTGGGGGATTAGATTTTTCTAAACCGGTAGAGGAATACTTCTGGGATAAAAGCTTAAAAGGAGTGGAAGCGGTTGCTATCGTTGACACGGTAATTTCCCTGACGGGATTTGCTTTGGTGGGGGGTCCAGCGCGACAAGATCATCGGTCAGCGATAGAATCCTTAAAACGTCTCAATCGTCCCTATATGTGCGCGTTACCGCTAGTTTTCCAAACTACTCAGGAATGGGAAGAAAGCGATTTGGGGTTACACCCGATTCAAGTGGCGCTACAGATTGCTATTCCGGAATTAGACGGTGCGATCGAACCTATTATATTATCGGGCCGGGATGGGGCGACGGGTAAAGCGATCGCTTTACAGGACCGGATAGAAGCGATCGCTCAACGGGCGCTAAAATGGGCTAATCTAAGAAAGAAACCGAAACTGAATAAAAAGGTCGCCATCACTGTGTTTAGTTTCCCCCCCGATAAGGGGAATGTGGGAACCGCAGCCTATCTAGATGTGTTCGGTTCTATCTACGAGGTGATGCAAGCGTTACAAAATAATGGTTATGACTTGCAGGACTTACCCGCATCTCCCAAAGAACTGATGGAAGCGGTAATCCATGATGCCACCGCACAGTACCATAGTCCGGAGCTAAATATCGCCTATCGGATGTCTGTGCCTGAATACGAGCGTTTAACCCCCTATTCTGTCCGTTTGGAGGAAAATTGGGGACCACCACCTGGACATCTCAACAGTGATGGACAAAATCTTTTAATCTACGGGAAAGAGTTCGGTAACGTCTTTATTGGGGTTCAACCTACCTTCGGTTATGAAGGGGATCCGATGCGTCTGCTATTTTCTCGTTCTGCTAGTCCTCACCACGGTTTTGCGGCCTACTATACCTATCTCAATCAAGTCTGGAAAGCAGATGCGGTTCTCCATTTTGGCACCCACGGTTCCCTAGAATTTATGCCGGGGAAACAGATGGGAATGTCTGGGGAATGCTACCCCGATAACCTCATCGGGATGATTCCCAATCTCTACTATTATGCCGCTAATAACCCCAGCGAAGCTACGATCGCTAAACGTCGCAGTTATGCGGAAACCATCTCCTATCTTACTCCCCCCGCAGAAAATGCCGGACTTTACAAGGGGTTAAAAGAACTGAGCGAGTTGATCGGTTCCTACCAAACCCTGAAGGATAGTGGGCGTGGGGTGCAAATTGTCAATACTATTGTCGATAAATGTTTATTGGTCAATCTCGACAAAGATATAAGTTTACCTGATGGTGACACTGCCCATCTCAGTCAAGAGGAACGGGATAATATCGTCGGTTCGGTCTATCGTAAACTGATGGAAATTGAATCGCGCTTGCTTCCCTGCGGACTGCACGTTATTGGGAAACCCCCCTCAGCGCTCGAAGCGGTGGCAACTTTGGTCAATATTGCCAGTTTAGACCGGGAAGAGGACGATTTACTTTCCTTACCCCGGATTATTGCTAACAGCATCGGCCGGGATCTAGAGGAAGTTTATCGCAATAGCGATCGAGGGGTGCTGGAGGATGTGGAACTACTGCAAAACATCACCCTCGCGACTCGCGCTGCCGTCTCCGCTTTAGTCGAGTCTCAAACCGACGGGTCAGGTCGGGTATCAATGCTTTCTAAGCTGAATTTCTTGAATATAGGCAAGAAATCGCCTTGGATCGAAACTTTACGGTCGATGGGTTATCCACAAGTTGATCTGGTGGCGTTAAAACCCCTGTTTGAATACCTAGAATTCTGTTTAGAACAGATTTGTGCTGATAATGAATTGGGGGCCCTATTAAAAGCATTGGAAGGGGAATACGTTCTTCCCGGTCCTGGTGGCGACCCCATCCGTAACCCCGGAGTTTTACCGACGGGTAAAAATATCCACGCTTTAGATCCCCAGTCTATCCCGACCCTAGCGGCGGTCAAATCGGCTAAAATCGTGGTGGATCGTCTGTTAGAACGGCAAAAACTGGATAATGGCGGTAAATATCCTGAAACTATCGCTTGTGTTCTCTGGGGAACGGATAATATCAAAACCTATGGGGAATCCCTAGCACAAATTCTCTGGATGGTGGGGGTTCGTCCTCTTCCCGATGCTTTGGGACGGGTGAATAAACTGGAATTGATTCCCCTAGAGGAGTTAGGAAGACCGCGCATTGATGTGGTGGTCAACTGTTCTGGTGTTTTCCGGGATTTATTTATCAATCAGATGAATTTGCTTGACCAAGGGGTAAAAATGGCTGCGGAAGCAAACGAACCGATGGAGATGAATTATGTCCGTAAACACGCTAGGTCACAAGCAAAAGAAATGGGTTTAACGGTTCGACAGGCAGCCACCCGCATCTTTTCTAATGCTTCTGGTTCCTATTCTTCTAATATCAATCTCGCGGTGGAAAATAGCAGTTGGGAAGACGAAAAAGAGTTACAGAATATGTATCTCAACCGCAAGGGTTTTGCTTTCGATTCTGATAATCCGGGGATGATGGCCGATAATCGTCAGTTGTTTGAAGCATCTTTAAAAACTGCCGAGGCAACTTTCCAAAACTTGGATTCTAGCGAGATTAGTTTAACCGATGTTTCCCACTATTTCGACTCGGATCCGACAAAAGTTGTGGCTAGTTTACGCGATGATGGCAAAAAACCGGCGGCCTATATTGCTGATACTACCACCGCTAATGCTCAGGTGCGTACTTTATCGGAAACCGTGCGCTTGGATACCCGCACCAAGTTGCTCAATCCCAAATGGTACGAGGGAATGTTAAGTCATGGTTACGAAGGAGTCCGAGAATTATCGAAGCGTTTGGTTAATACGATGGGATGGTCGGCAACTGCTGATGCGGTGGATAATTGGGTTTATGAAGATGTGAACACCACTTTTATTCAAGATGAGGAAATGTGTCAGCGTCTGATGAATCTCAATCCTAATTCTTTCCGCAAGATGGTGGGAACCCTACTAGAAGTTAATGGTCGCGGTTACTGGGAAACTTCTCAAGAGAATTTAGACCGCTTACAGGAACTTTATCAAGAAGTGGAGGACCGTATCGAAGGAATCGAGTAATTGATCTAGTAAAATACCTCAAGGTAGAGAGGCAAAATATCGCTTCTCTACCATTTTTGTCTAGGAAAAACTTACAGTATTTGAATCACTTGTCTTGATCATCTTGTTCGGACTGAATTCTTCTCTCTTTATCCCCTGTAACAAAAACCGTCACCAAACCTGTTAAAGTACCCGCACTCATAATTCCAGATGCCCAAACTTTATCATTAATCCCCAGATAAATAGAGCCACCTAAACCAACTATCGCAATCGTAAAACCGGCAATTTGTCCAAGATAAGAGCGGATATTATCGTTTTTTACCAGTTCTGTTTCTATCTTTCTTCGATGTTCACCTTCTTTCTCCGTCATAGACAAAATCCGATCAGCACTACCGGGCAAAACTTCTTCATATCCTTTTAGAATTGTTGGATGAGGAATCGGGCCAGAGAAGGTTATGCTTTTGTTTATTCGTCTCAGGAGAATCGAGATTTTAGTTGACTGATCAATAGTCTCATCTTCTAATATTTCATCTATGGACTCTAAAGGTCTTTCAACTAGCTCACTATTATCCTGGTCTTCTGACTTTTTACTTTCGTCGGACATTTTAAGACAACTTTCCCCCATATTCACAAATGGCATTGTAAATATCTAATCCCGTCTTCATCCAATCAGACTGAATTGCGGCAGCGTCTGGGTTCAAATGTACTTTTTTGCCCACACGAACACGACAACGATAATCTAGATTGGCACGATAAGTCCCCCCTATATCTAGAACAGAGACCAGACCATCCATAAAGTACCGTCTAGGAATAGAGTAATTTTGGGAAGAAATGTCACGATAGTATTTTTTTACCATAACATCCTCGTTTAAGTTATGCCTACCCCTTTATTCTAGCATTTTATCATAGCAATTTTTTGAATTTATAAGAAATTATCACACTTAACCCATTTTTTACAGTTACAACACATAGCCACTACATTCGTACTATTAATGATCAAGGCAATTGACCGACCTTATCATTAAATCTTGACAAATATAAGTTTAAATTATAGCTATTGCGCCCTAAGAGCGATAATATTTAATATTAACCAGATTTATACCAAAGATAAATCATTATGGAAAACGTCACAGAAACTCCCATTTTATCTCCTAAAGGAACCTTTCCCGCCACTGTCGTTAAGGTTATTGACGACTATAAATTAGTGATCAATAGAGGTGAAATTAGTGGAATTCGAGAAGGTCAAAGAATGTTAGTTTACAATACCAGCGAAGAGGAAATAAAAGATCCTCAGACTGGTGAGTCTTTAGGCTATCTTGACTTAGTGAGAGGGACGGGGACAATTACTTTTGTTCAAGAAAAAATATCGATTTTACAATCGGATAGAGCCAATAATAAAGGATCTAGATTGCTGGAGTTGTTGCTTAAAGAACAAGAAACCCCGTCCGATTTGATAGGAAAATTCATAAAAAGAGCCGTAGGAGCGAATTCTAAGAACGATAAAAAGCCAATATCCGAGCTAATAGATCGTGAATTGTTAAATAAACTGCTAGTATGGGAATTATCCGAAACTTTACCTTTTGAAAACCCTCAAATTGGCGACTCAGTTAGACCTATTTAGACCTATCAATGGAACAACCAATATTAGAATACTTTTTATCTCTTAAATATCCGATTTCAATTTATCCCGAAGAAGAAGGCGGATACACGGCACTAATTCCCAATTTACCCGGATGTATGAGTCAGGGTGAAACTTTAGAGGAAGTGATTATTAATATTGAAGAAGCGGTGGTAAAAAAGCAATTACTTTGCTTTCTAAAAGATAAATAAATATCCCCATAACTTGTTGCGGGAATCTAGAGATGAAGAGATTGAAAAATGTCAAAATAATGAATAATTAGTTTGACATTTTTTTGGTACTTTCAGGTTCTTCGGTTTGTGTTATGCAATGGACGGGTGAAACTCTTATATAGAAAGACATTGCTTCGATTTTTGCCAATTGTTTTCCCTCTCTAACGAACTAATCAATTAAGTCTCTTGCTAAATAAGGATTTAGTCGATTTATACCACCCTATCGAACCATACCAAGTAACGAAGAACCAAAAAAACTAGGGAAAAATATTAAAAGGGGAGAATTAATCCCCCCCATCAATTTAGACAAAGAAACTATTGACTGGAATAGTGCCGAGCGCCGGTAAACTACCCGTTAACCCAGTAAGATTAATCACCAAATCATTAGCACTTTGGAAACCCGCCGTACCGTCGTTGATAATTAAGTAAGTAGAAGAACTATTGTCCCGCACTAAAGCAGCGCTGTTAATTCCGAGAGGTTGATTTCCGGCTGTTGCCCCATTAGCATCGGTAAAGACGTTAGTAACAATGGTGTTAATATTGGTCGTGGTGCTATCTGTTGCCCGGGTAAAAGCGACCGGGGCATTAATTGCCGCACCAGCTTGACTGAGCAGGTCAATCTTATCAGTACCAATAGCAAAATCCGTAACTCGGTCTAGGGCTGCTGCGGTGGACTGACCAAACTGGAAGATGAAGATGTCTGTCCCCGTCCCACCGGTTAAAGTATCGATTCCAGCAGCACCATTGAGGCTATCGTTACCAGCGCCACCGATTAGGGTATCGGTTCCAGCAGCACCATTAAGGCTATTATTGCCACTATTCCCTGTAATCTGGTTATTTAAGGCATTACCCGCACCATTAAGATTATCAGTACCGGTGATGAGGAGATTTTCCACGTTGTCGGGAAGGGTATAGGAAATGGAAGCTTGCACGGTATCGGTTCCCTGGTTGAGAGCTTCAATCACCAAATCGCCGGCATCATTTACCGTATAGATATCGTTTCCGGCTAATCCAGTTATGGCATCTGCTCCAGAGGTTCCCACAAGGGTGTCTGGACCAGAAGTACCGATAAAGTCATCATTTTGGATAGTGCCAATAGCTGTAGCGGTGGTAATAGTAGCGCCGTTGGTGGCATTGGAGAGGGTAACGGTAAAGTTTTCGTTCAGTTCTACCGTTGTATCCCCCTGAACGTTAACAGTAATCACTTTACTGGTTTCCCCGGCGGCAAAACTTACTACTCCACTGGGTAATACTCCCCCAACAAAATCAGTGGCATTGGCAGGATTGCTGCCGCTGCCGGTAACTGCCCAGTTGACGTTATTGGTTCCCGTGGTATTAACCGCACGAGTGACGGTGAAGGTAAAGGCTTTACTGCCACTGTTGCCCTCGGTTTGATTGGCACTGGTGGCGGCAATAGCGAGGGTGGGAACTGCTGCATCATCATTTTGGATAGTGCCAATAGCTGTAGCGGTGGTAATAGTAGCGCCGTTGGTGGCATTGGAGAGGGTGACGGTAAAGTTTTCGTTCAGTTCTACCGTTGTATCTCCCTGAACGTTAACAGTAATTACCTTACTGGTTTCCCCGGCGGCAAAACTCACGGTTCCTGACGGTAACAATCCCCCGACAAAATCCGTGGCATTGGCAGGATTGCTGCCGCTGCCGGTAACTGCCCAACTGACGTTATTGCTTCCGGTGGTATTAACCGAACGAGTGACGGTGAAAGTGAAGGCTTTACTGCCACTGTTGCCCTCGGTTTGATTGGCATTGGTGGCGGCAATGGCGAGGGTGGGAACTGTGAGACCACCCACATTTAAAGCCCACAATTCATCACCGTTAACGCCGTTATTGGCAGTGAAGAACAAAGTATTGCCCACTACCTTCAGACTGCTGGGGCCGAAGGGAGAGGCCCCGGGGATGATGTCGGCCACCAGAACCGTACCGGCAGCCGTGCCGTCGCTTTTCCATAATTCAGTACCGTTCACGTCGTCATAGGCAGTGAAGTACAGGGTACTGCCCACCGCCGTTAGATTTTCAGGGGAGGGACCAAAGGAACCGGGAAAAATATCCTTGACCAAAACCGTACCGGCAGCCGTGCCGTCGCTCTTCCACAATTCAAAGCCGTTCACGCCGTCATTGGCAGTGAAGAACAGGGTGTTGCCCAGCGCCGTAATCTGGGGAAAGAAGAAGGGAATGGAGCCATAGGAACCAGGGTTGATATCTTTGACCAGAACTGTACCAGTCGCCGTGCCGTCGCTCTTCCACAATTCCTGACCGTTCACGCCGTCATTGGCAGTGAAGAACAGGGTACTGCCCACTGCTGTTAGATTGCGGGGGAAGGAGCCTGAAGAACCGGGGAGGATATCCTTGACCAGAACTGTACCCGCCGCCGTGCCGTCGCTTTTCCATAATTCATCACCGTTAACGCCGTTATCGGCACGGAAGTACAGGGTGCTGCCCACTGCCGTCAGATTGAAGGGGTCGGAGCTAGAGGAACCGGGGCGGATATTCTTGACCAGAACCGTACCGGCAGCCGTGCCGTCGCTTTTCCACAATTCCTCACCGTTAACGCCGTCATTGGGAGTGAAGAACAGGGTGTTACCCACTGCCGTCATCTGGGTGAAGAAGCTAAAGGACGAAGAGGAACCTGGCCAGATATCCTTGACCAGAACTGTACCCGCCGCCGTGCCGTCGCTCTTCCATAATTCATAACCGTTCACGCCGTCATTGGGAGTGAAGAACAGGGTGTTACCCACTGCCGTCATCTGGGTGAAGAAGCTAAAGGACGAAGAGGAACCTGGCCAGATATCCTTGACCAAAACCGTACCGGCCGCCGTGCCGTTGCTTTTCCATAATTCAATGCCGTTAAGAAGGTCACGAGCGGTCAAGAACAGGGTGTTGCCCACTGCCGTTAGATTGCCGGGGGAGCGGATGTCGGCCACCGCAACTGTACCGGCTACCGTGCCGTCGCTCTTCCATAATTCATAACCGTTAACGTCGTCATCGGCGATGAAGTACAGGGTACTGCCCACTGCTGTCAGATTTTTGGGGTAGGAGCTAAAGGCACCGGGACGGATATCTACTAAAAAAGGAACGGAGCCGTCGTCGTCAACAATAGTCACGGTTGCCGTAGATGGAGTGCCGAGAGTAGCTCCGTTGGTGGGATTGGAGAGGGTGACAGTAAAGTTTTCGTTCGGTTCTACTGTTGTATCCCCCTGGACGTTAACAGTAATTACTTTACTGGTTTCCCCCGGGGCAAAACTCACCACCCCACTGGGTAACAATCCCCCGACAAAATCGGCAGCGTTGGCGGGATTGGTTCCCGTGCCGGTAACTGCCCAACTGACGTTATTGCTTCCGGTGGTGATAACCGAACGAGTGACGGTGAAGGTAAAGGCTTTGCTGCCACTGTTGCCCTCGGTTCGACTGCTGCTGGCGGCGGCAATGGTGAGGGTGGGAGCTGCTACATCATCATTATTGATTGTTCCCGTGGCAGTAGCGGTGGTAATGGTAGCGCCGTTGGTGGCATTGGAGAGGGTGACGGTAAAGTTTTCGTTCGGTTCAAATGTGGTATCTCCCTGGACGTTAACAGTAATCACTTTACTGGTTTCCCCCGGGGCAAAACTCACGGTTCCTGACGGTAAGACTCCTCCGACAAAATCCGTGGCATTGGCGGGAAAAGTGCCGCTGCTGGTAACTGCCCAGTCAACGCTATTGCTTCCCGTGGTGTTAGCTGAACGAGTGACGGTGAAGGTAAAGGCTTTACTGCCACTGTTGCCCTCGGTTTGGTTGGCATTGGTGGCGGCAATGGCGAGGGTGGGAATTGCGAGCGTACTCACAGCCCACAATTCAGTACCGTTCACGCCATTATCGGCGCTGAAGAACAGGGTACTGCCCACTACTCTCAGATTGCGGGGGTTGGAGCTAGAGGCACCGGGGCGGATGTCGCCCACCAGAACCGTACCGGCCGCCGTGCCGTCGCTCCTCCACAATTCCTCACCGTTTACGCCGTCAAAAGCAGTGAAAAAGAGGGTATTACCCGCTGCCGTCAGATAGCGGGGGTTGGAGCTAGAGGAACCAGCGCGGATATCTTTGACCAAAACCGTACCAGTCGCCGTGCCGTCGCTTTTCCACAATTCCTCACCGTTAACGTCGTCATAGGCAGCAGTGAAGAACAGGGTACTGCCCACTGCCGTTAGATAGCGGGGCAAGGACCAAGAGCCACCGGGGGCGATATCTTTGACCAGAACCGTGCCGGCCGCCGTGCCGTCGCTTTTCCACAATTCCCGACCGTTCACGTCGTCATCGGCAGTGAAGTACAGGGTACTGCCCACTGCTGTTAGATAGCGGGGGTCAGACCAAGAGGAACCGGGGGCGATATCTTTGACCAGAACCGTGCCGGCCGCCGTGCCGTCGCTCTTCCACAATTCCCGACCGTTCACGTCGTCATCGGCAGTGAAGTACAGGGTGTTGCCCACTGCCGTTAGATAGTGGGGGAAGGACCCAAAGGAACCGGGGAGGATATCCTTGACCAGAACCGTACCGGCCGCCGTGCCGTCGCTTTTCCACAATTCCCCACCGTTAAAGCCGTCAAAGGCCCGGAAGAACAGGGTACTGCCCACTGCTGTTAGATTGTAGGGGCGGATATCCTTGACCAGAACCGTACCGGCCGCCGTGCCGTCGCTCTTCCATAACTTGTCACCGTCATTGTCGTCATCGGCAGTAAAGAACAGGGTACTGCCCACTGCCGTTAGATTGCTGGGGAAGGAGCTAGAGGAACCGGGGCGGATATCTCTGACCAGAACCGTGCCGGCCGCCGTGCCGTTGCTTTTCCACAATTCCTCACCGTTAACCCCGTCACGGGCGGCAAAGAACAGGGTGTTGCCCACTGCCGTTAGATTGGGGCGGGAGCGGATGTCGGCCACCGCAACTGTACCGGCTACCGTACCGTCGCTCTTCCACAATTTATAACCGTTAACGTTGTCATCGACGATGAAGAACAGGGTGTTGCCCAGCACCGTTAGACTGCCGGGGTAGGAGCTAAAGGCACCAAGGTTGATATCTTTAACTAAAAAAGGAGTTGACATGACTTTTTCCTGAATAAAGGGTGAAAATTAAACAATTAAGTAGTGGTGCAGAATAAATTTCCTAGTGAAGAAAGGCAAGGAGCAAGGGGGGGGTTAGATTTGTGTCATTAATTTTGCTTAGGTACTTAAGCCAACCCACGTTCATCTCTGGTATAGATTAGAATCGATTATTAACATTGATTTTTGCTTATGATTTATTATGGTTTCAGTGGGTATTAATAGAAGTCATGACGTTAACTGCAAAAGATTAATGCGACTATTTTACGCAAAGAATCCCAAATCTTTCAAGGTTTCTATAACAAAAATTAACATTTATACAAGAAAACGGGTTTCTCAAAGACAAGAAACCCGGTTTCTCAAAGACAAGAAACCCGGTTTCTAAATAGGTTCTCAAAGAAACCGGGTTTCTCAAGAAGTTCTAGGATTGGATTTTTGCCAAAGACTGCTTAAATTTTGCGAGAGAATTAGCGGTAGCTGCTAATTTAACAATCTCTTGTAATGTAGATAGTACCGAAACTTTATTCAGGTATTGTTCCACATCTAAAGGAACTTCACCTAAGCGAGCTTGCAAAACTGTTTTGACAAAATCACGAGCATTTTCTAACGCTCCAATTTCCTTGCCTATTTCTTTACCAATTTCCTTACCAATTTCCTTACCGCGTTCTATTCCTCGTAACTCCATATTACTTACTAAAGGCATGGTTCTTTCCTCCTCAAATTGTTTGATTTTACTCTCTAAACTTGACTGCAATTCAGGGGATAAAGTCATCATATTGTCGATGATTTCAAACAGTTTACTAAGTAAGGTAGGTATTACCCACACTACTTATTTATGATGATACTAAAAGACTTCCTACACTCCTCAAAAGAATTTACTATAAGTGCGGCTTTTAACATCTCTTCTAAAACCGAAATAACTGAAGCATCATTGAGACATTGTCCAATATCTCCAGGAATCTCGCCTAGTCGGTTTTCCAAAACTTTTTTCACAAAATCACGAGCATTTTCTAACGCTCCAATTTCCTTACCAATTTCCTTGCCAATTTCCTTACCGCGTTCTATTCCTCGTAACTCCCCAATTTTCTCACCAATTTTCCTTCCTCGTAACTCCATATTACTTATTAAAGGCATGGTTCTTTCCTCCTCAAATTGTTTGATTTTACTTTCTAAACTTGACTGCAATTCAGGGGATAAAGTCATCATATTGTCGATGATTTCAAACAGTTTAATTATCTGTTCCCTCTCGAACTCCTTTTCATATAATCCCCTGATTAACTTCCACTTCCACTGTTCCCGTTGTGGCAGCTTCCCAGTAGTCGCTTTTGTTTTCAGGTGTGCCATGACTATTATAGCAAAGGGATTGCTACTTGTTTCTAGTTCTGTCCATCTTTCCTCATAGTCCAGTAATTTGACTGTTGGGAATTTGAGGCTGACTTCACAACCAGCGATAGTATAATTATAGGAATCTGGTCGCCAATTTACTCTTTCATCTCCTAATATAGCAAGACTGATAACCGGTTTCTGATACAAATCAAAGGCACGATAGTTATAAATATACATCCTCTGAGGGAAATTTTCTTCGTACTGGCTTTGAATTTCAATATGAATCAAAATCCAGACTTCTTCACCCCTGAGTAACCAAACTTTATAGAGTTTGTCAGCGAAACGTTTTTTTGTCTTTGCTGAAGCAGTAATCCGTTTGAGTTCTTTTTCTAGGGATTCGGGAATTTTTGTCCAATCAATCAATTGGTGAACTTCAGGAAAAAAGAAGTATAAAAACGCTTCAAAATACTCGGTTAATGCTTCTTTCCAGGGTTCATCATAATTGGCGGTTGTTTGGTTCATTTGAGTTGTCCGCTTACTCTTAGGGGTGAAGCGCGATAGCGTAACGCACCGATTTAATAATAGAGGTGGTGGTGGTAATCTGGGGATTTTGTTGTAAAAAAGCGGATATTTGTTCGATTCCGTCTTCGTTGGGAGAGAGAATAACGGTGGCGACTTCTGGAATTACTCCAGCTTGGAGACTTTGATAATCGGTAACACCAGCATCGAGGAAAACTACGGTAGCGGTTAAACGCTGATTTCTCGCACTATCCACCCGATTAGCTTGACTCAAGCCATCAGATTGAGCAAAATTGAACAAAACATCGTCAACAGCAGAAAGGCTCGGCAAAAGGGTAGAAGTCATGACGTTAACCGCAAAAGATTAATGCGACTATTTTGTGCAAACAATCCCGAATTTTTCAAGGTTTCTATAACAAAAATTAACATTTATACAAGAAACCGGGTTTCTAAATAGGCGTTTTCTCATGGTTTCTTGAAAAAAACCATTTTCTCAGTTTCGTGGGTTGTTGCAAGATATGCAATCTGAACGACGTTCATAAATTGTATTTTTATTAGTTTATGGGACACAAACAATTCCTAATCCTGCCATTTGACGAATATGATCATCAAAAGCGAATACCTTAAATATTTGTAAACGATGAGCCATAACTAAAATAGAACAATCAGTGTAACTCCATTTTTTATCATTGTACTTACAGAAAGCTTCCAAATATTGCCAGATCATCGCTATCTGACACATTGATATAACGATGATCTTCTCTTAGTATTTGACCCACTTGGATTGAGGCTCGACTAGATACCTTGCTCCGAATCCAAGTCACAGTTTCATCGAATACCGATTCGAGAATAATCCAATTATTATGAGGATTTTCTAAGTAATATTTTTGAGCACTTTCGTGATGAGTTTCAGATTTGACAAAAAAGGCAATTAAAGCAGAAGTATCAACAATAATTTCTTTGTCCACAATTTTTAATAAATAATTTCATCGATGTTTTCAGCGTAGTTAGTTACAACTTGACCCCGATTATCTTGTCCGATAATATATTTAGGCTCAGGTTGGACAATTTCTAAACTTCCACAAAGTTCCCAAGTACGAGTCTTAGTAATATCTGGTAATTCAGCTTGAACATAATTTTCCAAAGCTTTGATAACAATCTCTTGAACCGAGGATTTTTGTTCTTGCAAATGAGATATTAATTCGTCGGGAATTTCGATCAATATTTGAGTCATTGATAAACCTTAGAGATTAACGTTGTTTTACTAACATTATAGCCTGTTTGTGAATTATAACCAAGAGACGCAAATGCAATTACCTGAATCAGTTACCAAAAGGCTAACAACTGTTCACTGATTCAGGTGATTCGCCATAAGTCCAGAAAACGGGTTTCTTCAAGAAACCCGTTTTCTAGATATTGATTTTTGCCAAAGACTGCTTAAATTCTGCGAGAGAATTAGCAGTAGCTGCTAATTTTAGTAGCTCTTCTAAGATAGTAGGGTTAGTCATTTTAAGGAGTTGACATGATTTTTTCCTGAATAATAGGGTGAAAATTAAACAATTAAAGAAGGCACCATCCAGACGGATTGAGTGCCGTCGAGGTCGGTATCCGGTCCAATTAGCGCCGGGTTGCGGTAGCCCGGGAGGACGGAGACGGCGAAAACCTCCTCCACGCCGCTATTGAACCAAAAAGTCGCCACCAGTTGACTGGTAGCCAGGTTGACAATAGCCAACCCGCACCGCAATTGATTACGCCGCTCATCCAGGGGTAAACCGCCAAAAACCGCCGTTTCCCGCACTTGGGACAACCCGACAAAGGCGTGACCTTCCCAACAGTCCAAACCCCGGGTAAAACCGGGCAATTCCGCCACGATTTCCGTGCTACCAGTTTGGGGATGCCAACGGTTCAAGGTTCCATAACCGGAATTGAGGAAATAGAGATTACCCTGATAAAGGCGGGGAGAATGGGGCATAGCTAAACCCCGCAAAATCACCTCTCCCCTAGCCACATCAATTAAGCATCCGCCCTGGGCCTTATTCTCTCGCCAGAGGCTTTCCTCGTTGGTTTCCCCTAATGCCGTTACATATACTGGAGTGCCGCTATTTTCAGCCATAGCCAAGCCATTGAGGTGGCAGCGGTCTCCGGGGACTAACTCGGTAATAAAGGGCGGTTTCCACTGGGGTAGAAAACTCCAATTTCCTTCGATAGTTGCCAGACAGTTAAATAGGGTATTGACCACCCAAAGGCGATTACTGCCAAAGGCCAAATCATGACCCATAATCGGACCGGTGAGGTGAGAGGAGCGGGCCAAAAAGGCGATATCCTGTTCCCCTTCGGGTTTAATCTGGGGGGCAATCTCTCGATTAGCGGGTAAATTCCAAATTGCCTGACGAGCGCCCACAGCAATTCCGGTAGCGGTTCGGGTTAAACCCATTGCTTGGTCAAAATGGGCGAAACTCACCCGTATTTGTCCTTTATAAGTGCCAATGCTGGCCACTCGTCCCGCTTGGTAGGTGGAAATCAACACTGAGAGGTCAAGCTGGTTGAGTAATTCCGGCAGATTGAGGCTGTACTCATAATTGACCGGCACTGCTTGGCGCTGAGATGGACTCGCTGCTGGCTCTTGGGTATCTGAAAACTGGTTAGTCTTGGGCGGCAAGCTGTCCATAGAGTTTTTTTTGCATGGATTAGAATCGATTGTGATAATTGATTATTGTCTATGGTTTGTTGACTAAGGGGTTCTAATTAATCCCCCCTTGCCCCCCTTAATAAGGTTTGATCCCCCCTTGCCCCCCTTAATAAGGGGGGTGGTGATGGGTTTCAGTTGGCATTAATGGGTTCTATTATAGACAAATTAATCAATATTATTTATAAAGTTTTCTTAACTTTTTTTGTATCAAATTTACCTGAACGGTAGTATTAAATACTTATGATTGAGTTTGTATAAAACACTTTTGCAATTTAAGCTTGTGTATAAAGTTTTATACACAGATTCAACATTTCTGGTCACTAAGCCACAGCAAATCCCGTATATTTGCGTATTTTAGGATAACGAAAACCCAGGACTATATCTTCTTTGGGAATACCTGCCTCCATCAAATCAGTAGCTATGCCTTCCTCCGTTTCATCACATTGAATCCAGACTTTATCGACAACCAAGCTAAGGTGAATTGGTGTTGCATGGAGATACTTATTGCCACTCCAACCGAAATCTAAAACTAGATAATGTCCTCGTTCATCATCAAATATAACCTGAGAAGTGTAGCCATCAGGTAAAGTAGCACGATAGTTAGCATGATTCTGGAGAACAGTCTTAATAATACCTTGATATTTTAATCGGGTATCCATTGCACGATTACCTCACTTTCATCATCAAAGACAATTAATTTCACAATCTGATTCTTTAGCAATACCTGCCCTAATTCTATACTAAAAACACTGTTAAAAGTTGGCTGAGATATGGCCAGATAAAGAACTCGCTCAACTTTCATCTCGTTAAGGATTTGACGATACAAGACGTACTGCCCCAAAGCTTGCTGTAAATCCTTTACGTCAGACTGTCCTACAAAGCTTTTCACTTCAACGACAATTTTCCGCAATTCTTTCTCCGCACTGATTAAGCGTTCTGCTCCCAAATCAGCGGATAAACGCTTCTTGCCAATTTGAAGTGGAAAAGGATCGTGAGTGATTGCCCACCCGTCCTTCTCTAAAGCAAGTTTTACAGTGTCGTGGTAAATATCTCTTGCAGACACAAAAATTCAGAGGATAAATACTCTAATCAGCAGTATAGCAAATTTTTCTGTTCTCAAGACCTCTTGTAAAAATCAAAAGACGAGTGCCTACAGCAATTCCGGTAGCAGTTCGGGATAATTGACCGACACTGCTTGGCGCTGAGATGGACTCGCTGCTGGCTCTTGGGTATCTGAAAACTGGTTAGTGTTAGGCGGCAAGCTGTCCATAGAGTTTTTTTTGCATCGATTAGAATCGATTGTGATAATTGATTATTGTCTATGGTTTATTATGGTTTCAGTTGGCATTAATGGGTTCTATTATAGACAAATTAATCAATATTATTTATAAAGTTTTCTTAACTTTTTTTGTATCAAATTTACTTGAACGGGAGCATTAAATATTTATAATTGAGTTTGTGTAAAACACTTTTGCAATTATGGAATTTTGGAATTGACGAAATCTAGCCAAGAATTTAACTTAAGCTTATTCTTTTGGATATAAACTTGATTCTAGAAAAACTATTGGTAATCAGAAAATGCTGACTT
This sequence comes from Microcystis ichthyoblabe FBCC-A1114, assembly GCF_050500245.1. NCBI lineage: Bacteria > Bacillati > Cyanobacteriota > Cyanophyceae > Chroococcales > Microcystaceae > Microcystis > Microcystis ichthyoblabe. The sequence goes on from NZ_CP191408.1 coordinate 1,167,490, forward strand.
CATCGCCTCCCAATCTCTCGCAACTTGCCCTTTTATTTCTCAAAATCGGCATTATCGGTTTTGGTGGTCCGGCTGCCCATATCGCTTTAATGGAGGAAGAAGTGGTTAAGCGTCGCGGTTGGATGACTAAGGAGCGATTTCTCGATTTGGTGGGGGCAACTAATCTGATTCCTGGTCCTAATTCCACGGAAATGGCTATTCATATCGGTTATATTTTTGGTGGTTTAGCGGGTTTAATAATCACGGGGGTTTGTTTTATTACTCCTGCGGTGTTAATTACGGGTTTTCTAGCTTGGATTTATACTACCTACGGGACTTTACCGGATGTGGCTCCGATTTTTGCGGGGATTAAACCGGTAGTAATTGCGGTGATTTTTCAGGCACTCTGGCGCCTAGGCAAAAAGGCACTGAAAACCCGTCAATTACTCTTCATCGGATTGGGAGTTATCGGATTATTAATCTTAGGTTTAAATGAAATTATCGCTTTACTGTTAGGCGGAATTATCGGGATGTTTATCCTAAAAAAATTCGCTACCTTTCCCCTGATTGTGGCAGGAATAGGCGGTGCGACGGCGGTTGCTACTCCTAGCAATATCCCACCGACATTAACAGGATTAGGGCTATTTTTTCTCAAGGTGGGTAGTGTTTTATTTGGTAGTGGTTATGTGTTAGTTGCCTTTTTAGAAGGGGATTTAGTGCAGGGGAGAGGATGGTTAACCCAGCAACAATTATTAGATGCTATTGCTGTGGGTCAATTTACCCCTGGTCCGGTGTTATCTACAGCCACTTTTATCGGTTATCAAATATTAGGAGTATCGGGGGCAATTGTGGCAACTCTAGCGATTTTCTTTCCTTCTTTTATCTTTGTTTTATTACTTAATCCTCTCATTCCTAAGCTGAGAAAATCCGCTTGGGCGGGTGCTTTTTTAGATGCAATTAATGCTAGTGCCGTGGCTTTAATGGTAGCAGTAATTTTTAATTTAGCTCTAGCTACTTGGTTACAACCCTACGGGAATTTACCTTTTAATTTATTGGCTATCATTCTATCTCTTATCTCCTCTATTCTTTTACTACGTTTTCAGGTTAATTCTACTTGGTTAATTCTGGCTGGTGCGCTTATTGGTTTGCTCTTAAAACAATTAGGTTAGGGGGAAATAAGTCAATGGTTCTAATTGAATATTAAGATAGATTTTGCCTTTTATCCCCCCTTAATTCCCCCTTGATACCCGCTTAATAAGGGGGGTGCTGATCCCCCCTTAATCCCCCCTTGATACCCGCTTAATAAGGGGAGTGCTGATACCCCCTTAATCCCCCCTTAATAAGGGGGGCGCTGATACCCCCTTAATCCCCCCTTAATAAGCTATCCATTAGTCGGATCTTTCTTAACAAAAAGAGAAGAAACTTAAAAAAAGGGGAAACGATTGATAGGTATAGTTTTGAAAGAAGGAATTAAGGTGGAGGTAAGCAAAAAAATGGAGAAATGGGCAGCCCAAGAATTACAATATGCAGACCTGGGGGACACCAGAAGAAAGAAAAGGTTAATCAGTATCGTAGAAAACTTGGCCAGCCAACCTAGTACAAGTGTGCCACAAGCTTCGGGAAATCTAGCCGCAGCGAGTGCCACCTACGACTTTTGGAATTCCCCCTATTTTCACCCCTCAGATATAATTGCCGCCCAAGCCAAAAGTACAGTAGAAAGAATCAAAGAACATCCAATAGTTTTGGCAGTGCAAGACACAACAAGTTTAGACTTTACGACGCAAAAAGCAAAAAAAGGAATGGGTTATCTAGATTATAAAAAATCCTTTGGTCTCAAAGTTCATACCACCTTAGGAGTGTCAGCGCAAGGAATACCTTTAGGACTGATTAATCAATATGTCTGGGCAAGAGAAGAAAAGAATTTAGGGATTGCCAAGCAAAGAAAAAAAGAGAAACCGAAGAAAAAGAAAGTCAAAGATGGTTAGAGTCTGTATCAGAAACACAACAACAAATACCCGAAGATATTCAAGTAGTAACAATCGGAGATTGTGAGGCAGACATATTTGATTTATTTGCCCAATCAAGAAGTCCTAACTCTCATTTATTAATCCGAGGAACTCATAACCGAAAAGTTAACTATCTCGAAGACAAGCAAAAGTCAGGGCATCCAGAGCCTAAATATTTACATCAATCCATCAGAGAAATAAAAGCCTGTGGTAGCCTAGATGTGCAAGTAAAACGCAATCCTAATCACGAGGCTAGACTAGCTAAACTAACAGTTAGATTTGCCAGTTTTGAAATACAAGTACCTAAGCATCACTCGAAAGCGAACCCTCGTCAACCGGTCAAATTACAGGTAATTTTAGCTGAAGAAGAAAATCCGCGTCCTGGAGTTAATCCTATCAGTTGGCTCCTCTTAACTAGCCTAGACATTAGTAGCTTTGAATCAGCGATAACCTGTGTGCGCTGGTACAGTTATCGCTGGTTGATAGAACGCTATCATTTTGTTTTAAAAAGTGGTTGTGGATTAGAAAAACTGCAATTAGAAACGGGTCGTAGAATTGAGATGGCCTTAGCTACCTATTCAATTGTAGCTTGGAGATTACTCTGGTTAACCTATCAAGCACGCTTACACGGAGAGGAGAGTTGTGAAAGTTTTTTGGAAGAACATGAATGGCAATCTTTGTGTGCCACTATTCATAAAAAGAGTCCGCCACCTGAAAAGCCGCCCTCCTTTCGAGAAGCGGTCAGAATGATTGCTTCTCTTGGGGGGTTTTTAGGTAGAAAAGGTGACGGTGAACCAGGTGTTAAAACTATTTGGTTGGGACTGCGAAGGTTACATGATATCAGCCAGACTTGGAAACTATCTCATCAAATTAGTCCCCCCATAGAACCCCCTTGAGCCATCTTGCACACTTTTCTCTTTTTGTCAAATTTTATGTTAAGAAAGATGTGACTAATGGATAGCTTAATAAGGGGGGCGCTGATCCCCCCTTAATCCCCCCTTAATAAGGGGGGCGCTGATTCGTTAAACTGAGCTTTTCTACCCAGTTGTAGATCTGATCGCGATTTAGTCTATAGCTTAGAGGATGGGCGATTAATCGAGCGCTACTAGCAAATAATTCGGCAATTTCTACTAAACCATTTTCGCGTAAAGTTCGACCGGTGGAAACTAGGTCAACTATCGCTTCTGACATCCCCGTAATCGGGCCTAATTCTACGGAACCATAGAGAGGTATAATCTCGACGGGAATATCTAAACGACGAAAATAATCCTTAGCACAATTGACAAATTTTGAGGCAACTTTACCGTGATGGGGAATATCTAAGGGACTTTGATAGGGACTATCAGCAGGGACAGCTACCGACATCCGACAATAACCAAATTTTAGGTCAATTAAATTAGCCACATCGGGAGATTTTTCCAATAAAATATCATAACCGGCGATGCCTAATTGTGCCTGACCGTATTCTACATAAACTGGTACATCTGTGGCTCTGACTAATAACGCTTTCGCTTGGTTAGTGGGGTCGGTAATCTGTAATTGGCGATTTTTTGAGTCAAGAAAGGCACTAAAATCTAAGCCAATCTTTTGAAATATTTGGATACTTTCGTTTAGTAAAGCACCCTTCGGTAAGGCAATTGTTAGCATAGAGGGAATTATGAATTGGGGTGTGGGGTTTTTCAGTGAACAGTAAACAGTAATCAGTAATCAGTGAACTGAAAATTCGCCTCTGATAACCGAGATGGCAGTAAGTTCTCTAATGACCACATCAGCTAATTGTAAATCTTGATGGTTTTCCGGTTGCCAACTAATTGCGATCGCAGCTGCTGATTTTGCCTGTTTAGCCATTTCCCAATCGGCCCTAGTATCCCCTATCATCAGGGTTTTGTCCACTGGGGTCCCCAAAGCTTGACAGGTTTCTTGCAATAATAAGGGATCGGGTTTACTTAAACCTCGATCGCAGCCCCGAACAATTTTAATATAATTTAATAGGTGATTTTCTTTGACAAATTGCTCAACTCGTGCTGTGGTATCGGAGGAAAGAATCGCCAATTGTAAACCGGCCGCGTGCAGATAACGAATTACTTCTAAACAGTGGGGATAGAGGGGATTTAAGCGGGGGGGAACCTTTTCATCGGCCGCTTGAAAGGCCGCTTTTGCGATCGCCATGGCCGTTAACCAATCCCGGCCGGTGGAAGCAATACAACCGGCAGCGACGATATGATTATCTCTGCGGCTGCCCACTGCCATTAAACCAGCAGGATTGAGACTATTTGCCCCAATACCGAAAGTTTTGGTTAATAAAGACTCTAAACCAGGGATTTGCGATTCAATGGCTTGTATCCGGGCTATAGCTCGATCGTACCAGAAAGCTCGCGAATCCTCTAGCGTACCGTCCTTATCAAAAACAATCCCTTGAATATCTCTAAATTCTCGATTACCACAGCGAATTATCGGCAAATAAACCCCCTTATTTTTATCTATATTGTCAGTCATCATTTTAGCTTTCAGGATTAAGGAGACAGGATTCAGGAGACAGGAGATTATTTCTATTTATTCTCCCCATCCCCCCACTTCCCTACTTCCCACACCCTACACCCCACACCCCACTTCCCCACACCCCACACCCCACTTTCCTATACCTTTTAAACAGGATTTAGTATTACTCCTCAAAGGCAGCTTTTTGCTGACGGACTAAATCGACACCGCGGGAAGTTCCCAGACGGGTGGCCCCGGCCTGGATAAGAGCGAGCGCTTGTTCAAGGGTGCGAATTCCGCCGGATGCTTTAATTCCTACCCTGCCTTTGCTAATTTCCTTGAGAAACTTCACATCGCTAACCGTTGCTCCTCCAAACCAGCCGGTACTGGTTTTTAGATAACTCACTCCTGCATCCATGCAAATTTCTGCCGCTAAACGTTTCTCGGTGTCCGTCAGTTGCGAGGTTTCCAGAATCGCTTTCACTGTCTGGCCAGTTTCCTGACAAATACTAGCAATTTCTTGGAATAATTCCTCGGATTTCCCATCTTTTAGCCAACCGAGATTAATAACCACCTCTAACTCCTTAGCACCATTATCTACGGCTTCTAAAGCCTCATAACGTTTAACTGTGGAGGTAGTGGCCCCTGCGGGAAAACCAATCACGGTAGAAACTAAAGTTTTTTTGCCGTGGAGTAACTGCACCGCTTGCTTAACGGCAGCGGGATAAACGCAGACGGTGGGAAAATGATATTGATCAGCCTGTTGACAGTAAGCCTCTAATTGTTCACTGGTGGCGGTGGGCATGAGGAGAGAATGGTCGATATATTGTGCTAAATCTAGATCAGAATCGGTGATAGCCATTATCTAAGCCTCAATATAGTCAATCGATCGCTATTTTCTCATTTTATGGAAGTCACACAGCAAAGTCATCTCTCGTTAACCTAGAAATTCCGAGACTAGCAAAAATCCAGTAACCTAGGAAGAAACCGTCACAAGTGAAGACTAGGAGACAATAGACCTATGTTAGAAGCGTATCATCAGCACGTTGCCGACCGAGCGAAATTAGGTATCCCTCCCCTTCCCCTCAACGCTCAACAAACGGCGGAATTATGCGAAATACTCAAAAATCCGTCCGAAGAACTCAAGGGAGAATTGCTGACCCTGCTGCGTGACCGTGTTCCCCCCGGAGTTGACGAAGCGGCCTACGTTAAAGCGGGATTTTTAACAGGAATTGCCAAAGGTGAAATAAAATCTAGCGTTATCTCCGCTCAGGGTGCGGTTAGCTTACTGGGAACCATGGTAGGTGGTTATAACGTTCATTCTCTGATTGAACTGCTGAAATCCAGAGATATTAATATCGCCGCCGCTGCTGCCAGCGCTTTAAGTAAAACCCTGCTGGTATTCGACGCATTTAACGAGGTTTTGGAATTATCCGACACCAATCCCTACGCTAAACAGGTTATCGATGCTTGGGCCAATGGTGCTTGGTTTATCGCTAAACCGAAACTTGCTAAAGAAATTACCGTCACCGTCTTCAAAGTACCGGGAGAAACCAATACAGATGACCTATCTCCTGCCCCCCATGCCACCACCCGGCCCGATATTCCCCTTCATGCCTTGGTAATGTTAGAAACCCGTCAACCGGGGTCCTTAGAAACCATTGCCGAATTGAAAAAATTAGGTCATCCGGTCGCCTATGTGGGGGATGTGGTTGGGACTGGTTCCAGCCGAAAATCGGCAATTAACTCGGTTCTCTGGCATATCGGCGATGATATTCCCTTTGTACCTAATAAACGTGCTGGTGGCTATATTTTAGGCAGTAAAATCGCCCCTATCTTCTTTAATACTGCTGAGGATTCCGGCGCTTTACCGATTGAATGCGATGTTAGCCAAATGAACACGGGGGATGTGATTAAAATTTATCCCTACGAAGGCAAAATCACCAACGAAGCGGGCGCAACTATTAGCACTTTTAGCCTCAAACCTGAGACAATTCTGGATGAAGTGCGGGCCGGCGGTCGTATTCCCCTCTTAATCGGTCGCAGTCTCACCGATAAAACCCGTCACGCCTTGGGACTTGAGGCTAGTACCCTATTTACCCGTCCAACTATGCCTAGTGACACCGGTAAAGGTTACACCCTAGCGCAAAAAATGGTCGGCAAAGCTTGCGGTTTACCCAGGGTGCGGCCGGGTACTTCCTGTGACCCAATTATGACTACGGTAGGGTCTCAGGATACCACCGGTCCGATGACCAGAGACGAGTTAAAAGAGTTAGCCTGTTTAGGTTTTAGCGCCGATTTAGTCATGCAGAGTTTCTGTCACACGGCAGCCTATCCGAAACCGGTTGATATTCAAACTCATCACCAATTACCAGACTTTTTCTCTACCCGGGGTGGGGTGGCTTTACGTCCGGGAGATGGCATTATTCATTCCTGGTTAAATCGGATGTTATTGCCGGATACGGTGGGGACTGGCGGCGATTCTCATACTCGTTTTCCCCTGGGAATTTCCTTTCCTGCGGGGTCGGGTTTAGTGGCATTTGCGGCCGCTTTGGGAGTAATGCCTTTGGATATGCCGGAATCGGTTTTAGTGCGTTTTACGGGGGAATTACAACCCGGTGTAACTCTGCGCGATATTGTTAATGCTATTCCCTACGTTGCCATGCAAGAGGGCAAATTAACCGTGGAAAAACAGAACAAAAAAAATGTTTTTAACGGTCGCATTATGGAGATGGAAGGGCTGCCGGATTTGAAATTAGAGCAGGCTTTTGAGTTAACCGATGCCACGGCGGAACGTTCCTGTGCCGGTTGTACGATTAAGTTAAGTACCGAGACAGTGGCGGAATATTTACGCTCTAATGTGGCCCTGTTAAAAAATATGGCGGCCCGGGGTTATAGTGATGCCAAAACTATCCTACGTCGGGTAGCAAAAATGGAACAATGGTTAGCTAATCCTGTCCTGATGGAGGCGGATAAGGATGCCGAATATGCGGATATTATCACCGTCAACTTAAACGAGATTAAAGAACCAATTGTTGCTGCACCCAATGACCCCGATAATATCAAGTTAATGTCGGAATGCGCTGGGGATAAAATCGATGAGGTGTTCATCGGTTCTTGTATGACTAATATTGGTCATTATCGCGCCGCCGCTAAGATATTAGAAGGAGCGGGAGTTGCTAAGGCTAAACTGTGGATTTGTCCCCCCACCCGCATGGATGAAAAACAATTGCGCGATGAGGGAATGTACGGCATTTTTGCCGCTTCTGGGGCCCGTACTGAGATGCCTGGATGTTCCCTTTGTATGGGTAATCAAGCGCGGGTTGAAGACAGAGCGACGGTATTTTCTACCTCAACTCGTAACTTCAATAATCGCATGGGAAAAGATGCGCGAGTCTATCTAGGTTCCGCCGAATTAGCGGCGGTTTGTGCGCTGCTGGGACGCATTCCCACCCTTGAGGAATACCTGGCAATTGTCACCGAGAAAATTAATCCTTTTGCTGGCGATTTATACCGCTATTTGAACTTTAATGAAATCGCTGGTTTTGAGGATGAAGGCCGGGTAATTCCCCTAGAAGATTTACCTAAGATTGAGGATATCTTAGGGATTCCTTCCGGTGTTTTGAGTTAGTATGAAGGTTTAGGGTGAGCTATGAAAAGCTCACCTTCTGCTCAGAAAATAAAGAGGTAAAATTTATGGGAATGCCCTGTGAAGTGAATAGTATTTTAAAGTTAAAACCATCTCAAGGTTATCCAGAAAGTTTGGAATTATCTAAACAGTATCAAGGGAGCAAAGAAGATTATAGAATTATTCCTGTTGATGTTCCAATTCCTTTGGTAAATGAACATTGGGTCGCCTACGCAGATGTTATCATTGAAAAATTAGTTTGGGAAAATCGTCAAACAACAGTTTTATTTAGAATTGATAGGATTTATCCAGTCCCTTTTATTGTCAAAGAAACTTGAAATTAGATGAAGGATCAACAACGAATAATTATTGCAAGAATTATTAAGTATGAATTTGATTATTTTCTCAGAAAATTCAAGCCTTGGGAAAAATTTATATTTTTGTTATACTTAATAGTAGCGATTGTGACAGGTTTAGGGGATGCAAGTTCATTTTTTACAGGAGAGAATAGTCCTATACCTAGGGAATGGAAATTGTTAAAAAGTCCTCAAATAGTTACGATTATATCTATTATTATCTTAGGAATTCCTGTTCTACTCTCTCAAACACAGACTGGACAAGATACTGTTGAACTTTTAGAAACAATTCGCTTAAACATTGTGCCAGCAATCAGTAGTTCTTTAGAAGAATTATCTGTTGATATAAAACAAAAATTTAATCTACAGGGCAATATCAGAGTATCCTTGTGGATACCAGTGAGACAAAAGTTATTTACTTGGAATCTCCAAATGGTATGTAAAACTAGCAGTGTATCTGATAGGGAACTAGAGGCACTTTTTGAATTAGATGAAGGGGTAATTGGTTACACATACCTGAAGACTATAAGAAAGTATGCTTTGGAGTTTGTTGATATTTCTAATTCCCAGCAATTACCGTCTTCTTATGTCCCTCTCCAAAGAGACAATGAACTATTAATTAATCCTCATATAAAAATTGTGTTAGCTGTAGCTGCACTGCAAAAAAGTTCTATTCTGGGACTATTAGCTGTTGATACCGATGATAGTGCGGATTTAAGCTCAATGAATGATAGAAATCTACATAGTAGTATTTTAGACTGGATGACACAATACAATAACGTTGTTAAATTACTCTGGAGAATGAAGAATAATGTCTAGGGTATTGACTAGGTTAAGCAATTGACTCATGATAACAGTAGGGGTAAGACCTAAACCACAGAGGAAACTATTATGTCTGAGTCACTAAAACAACAGAGACAAGCACCTAGTTTAAAGTTAATTGAAATATTAGAAGATGGTAGTGCCAAAACTTTTATCTACGAAGATCCCGAAAAAAAGAACAAATCCAGCTTTATTGCTCGAATAAAGGCTAAAATACAACAAAAACTCAGACCATCAGCTAATTAGTTCTTATGTATTTGCCAGATCATTTGTACACAAGGGGGTTATCTACCCCCGGATTTGTTTTTATAGTCATGACCGATTAGTTTGATACATTCTAGATATATGAAGCTCTTATCCTGTCTAGTATTAATATTCTCAATCTTAATTGAAATCGCTGGTTTTGAGGATGAAGGACGGGTAATTCCCCTAGAAGATTTACCTAAGATTGAGGATATCTTAGGGATTCCTTCTGGTGTTTTGAGTTAGTTGACCGGTTATGGGTCATTTCGATCGAGGCGAAAGATTTCTTTTGATTTCGATCAAGATGACCCCTCTAACGATCGAATTTTCGACAATTATAGGATTTTTTTCGATATACGGAATGACAACTCGATAAAATAAAAATATGAAATTCGAGTGGGATCGACAAAAGAACCGAGCGAATATCATCAAGCACGATCTAGACTTCGCGGACGCGCAGCGGATATTTGAACATCCCATTCGAGTTTCCCTTGACGAACGAGAAAATTATGGCGAAGATCGATTGATAGGAATCGGTACGCTCGATGGCCGAGTGGTAGTTGTCGTTTTTACAGAACCGAGTAGAGATACAATTCGTATTATTTCACTTCGTAAAGCTTTACCCTATGAACGAAAACGATATGAACAATACCTCCGAGACGAATTGGGAGAAAGTTGACGCTCTTACGGAAGAGGAAATCGACACATCCGATATTCCGCCCTTAACCGAGGAGTTTTTTAGTAAATCGCGGTGGTGGAAACCTGTAGAGAAAGTAAATGTTCTTGTTCAAGTAGATCCCGAAACCCTAGCTTGGTTTCAATCACAGGGCGAGGATTGTGAACAAAAAATGTCCGCCGCTTTACGGATTTATGCGGAGGCTCACAAAGTATAGTCAAGTTTAGTTCGGGTACAAGCCACACAATAAAAAAGTTCGCTATCATTTTGAGCGGGATGAAAAGCCACACAATCTCATTTACCAATAAATCGCCTTAAATGAAATGATAAAAGTGAGTACGAAAAATTATGATTATAGATGTACCGACTGGAGATGATTTTAAATCCGCTGGCATTGATTTTTTAAATCTGGCTTGGGATACGCTGATAAGTTTATCTACAAAACTTAAGGATGCGGAATATTTTTATAATGTGTATTATAGCGATGAGAATGAAGAAGTAATCGATCAATTGTCATCTGAGCAATATTGGAAACAAGCACAACGTCCATTGAGTACAGCCCTTTCCCTTATTCAACAAGGAACCGAATTTCTCTTAAAAGGTCATATTGCTACAGTTAGCCCGTATTTACTAATTTCAGGAGATCCGAGTAATTATCCCAGTAAATCTCATGAGCGCAATATCCGTTTTAGTGAATTTAAAACAATTGATGCACAGGATTTAGTCAAAGTTTATAACACCGTATCGACTGATCGATTACCAGATAACTTTCGACAAAGATTTGAAGATTTGAGAAGCAAGCGAAATATAATTATGCACACTGTTAGATCCTGAATTATATATAAAAACTAAAGAGCTGTTTGTTGAAATTCTAGAAATTTGTCATTATTTGATAGAGCCAAACTCGTGGATAAAAATTCGAGGACAATTCATTCAAAATAAACCTGAATCTGTTCTATATAGCTCTGAAACCAGAGAATTATATAATTGGCTGGCTTTAGAAATAAACCTTGTAATTGATTTGTTAACACCTTCAGAAAATAATAAATATTTTAATTTTAATAAAAAAACAAGACGTTATTTCTGTCCTAGTTGTTATAGTGGTTTTAGGGAAGATTACGAAGACGAACAGATTCCAAGATTAGCTCAACTAATACCTAATGAACCAACTAGCAACACTATTTATTGCCTTGTATGTAATGAATCTTATGAAGTATTGCGGGAAGATTGCACAGCTGAAGATTGTCTGGGTAATGTCATAGATCCTGATGATGGTACATGTCTTACCTGTGGTTCGGACAATTTTCGAGATTAATTGTTGAAATTGTAATAAATATCTTGTATGTATTAATTTCTTTATTTTTTTAATCGGACAAGAAATTTATGAAAAGTTTTTCGCTCAAGCTGCCATACAAATAATCTTGCAAAAGTATCAAATTTTATTGTTAATTGTTGACACTAATCAGGAGGAATCGTCCAATGGATAAACTAAATTATTATCAAAACATAATCAAGAAAATTCTCACAGAATATGCAGAAATTTCCTCACAAGTACCCGATCAAGACATAGAAGAAATATTGATGTTTGACGATAATAGAAGCCAATATCTTTGGTTTAATATTGGCTGGAAAAATGGCAAACGAATTAAAGCAATTTCCGTTTATCTTCGTCTAAAAAATGACAAAATTTATATTGAAGAAGATTGGACAGAAGCAGGTATCGCCACGGAATTAATGCGCTTAGGAATTCCCAGCAGTGAGATAGTTTTAGCTTTTCAACCTCCCGAAGTGCGTCAGTTTACCGAATTTGCGATCGCCTAAAAATTATTCTTTACTTTCTCGTCAGATGAGGAGTCGCTAAAATCGAGTATTTAAATATACTTGTTTCTCGGTCATTGCTGCCACTTCATCCTTGACTCGCCGGTTCAAGGGTTGGATATTTTCCGAGCAAAAGTGCTACAATGTAATTTTAGGGGTCAAAACAATCAAGGAGAAGAGCATGGTCAGCAAAATTGATCGCCAAGCATTTTTACAATCCTTAATCGTGCCACCGGGTAAAGAAATTTCTCTGCACAAAGACTACGATGCCCGGTTTAAGCCAGACTACATTACCAAAGAAGATGCCACACTGCTGCTGCAACAGGGGATCGAAAAAATGGCCGAGTTTCAAGATAAACTCTATGCCCAGGATACCTATGCCCTCTTAATTAATCTGCAAGCCATGGATGCGGCGGGTAAAGATGGTACGATCAGACACGTTATGTCGGGCTTAAATCCCCAAGGCTGTCAGGTATTTAGCTTTAAAGTTCCCTCGGCCGAAGAACTAGATCACGATTATCTCTGGCGATATTATAAAGCTTTACCAGAGCGGGGTCGTATCGGTATTTTTAATCGTTCCTACTACGAAGAATTATTAGTCGTGCGCGTCCATCAAGATTTATTGGAACGGCAAAAACTCCCCCCAGAAGACAGAACCAAGAAAGTTTGGCAGCGACGTTTTGAGGAGATTAATAATTTTGAAAAATATCTGGTCAACAATGGGGTTATTGTCCTAAAATTCTTTCTCAATGTTTCTAAAGAAGAACAGAAAAAACGATTTTTAGAAAGAATTGATCGCCCCGAAAAAAACTGGAAGTTTTCCGAAAATGATGTCAAAGAAAGAGCTTTTTGGGATGATTACACGAAAGCCTACGAAGAGGTATTCAATCATACCAGTACCGAGTGGGCCCCCTGGTATATTATCCCGGCTGATCGCAAATGGTTTACCCGTTTAGCTGTGGGGGCGGTTATTTATCACACCCTGGAATCCCTCGGTTTACGATATCCCACCGTCACGGAAGAACATCGCCAAGCTTTACTGAAAGCCAAAGAAATCCTGGAAAATGAGCAGGATTAAAAATAGAAGAAAATCCCCAAAAAGCGATAATTGCCAGAAAATCGATCTCTTGAAGAAATATTTTTATTCATGTCGTCTTTTCTGTTAGGCTTAATTTTTGTCAATTATTGATCAGTAATTCCCAGATTTCTCCCCTATTATTGCCCTGGGAATTGATATTTCTTCGGGCTTTTACCCTTTGAATATTATAATTTTTATATAGGTCATCAAAAAAATTATTGTCAGAGTCAAAGTTTTTAAGGTCGGAATTGCTTAAAATAAATTTATAACCCGCTCGATCGACTTGATCGATAAATTGTTTTAATCTTATTTGCTCCTCATCGTTAAAATCTTCTTTGGTATAAGAGGTAAAAGCTGATGTTTTTTTAATCGGTTTATAGGGAGGATCAAAATAAAATAAAGTCTTGTTATTGGCATAATTTAGAGTTTGGACAAAATCTCCTTGTAGGATCGTCACTTTCTGTAAATGATGATTGACAGCTAATAAGTTTTCTTCATTGCAGATCAACGGTTTGACATATTTTCCAAAGGGGACATTAAAAAGTCCTTTGCTATTGACTCTATAAAGTCCATTAAAACAAGTTCTATTGAGAAATAATAACAAAACTGTTTTTTCTAGACAGTCATCGCAGCTGCGAGAATTAAATTCTATTCTTTTATCCAAAAAAAACTTTTGTTGTTCCTCTAGATTTTTAAGTTCATAAAAATCCTGCTGAATTTTTTTAAGCTTGACTATTAATTCTTTGACATTATTTTTAATAACATTATAAGCCATGATTAAATCAGGATTAATGTCATTAATAATAACTTTTTGGACAGGAGAAAAATTATTTAAGACTGAGAATAAAACTGCCCCACCTCCGACAAAAGGTTCAATGTAGTTAAACTGACAATTTTGAGAAATCTGGGAATTAATCAAAGATAGAATATTGGGAACCAGTTGAGTTTTGCCTCCCGCCCACTTTAAAAAAGGTTTGGCACTAACTGTTTTCCTTTCAGACAAAGAAGTGGTCATTATTCCTACCAGATTATCCTAATCTATTCAATTTACAGCGCAATTCATGAAAACCTGAAAGGCGGATTTGATATCAGAAAGGTAAACGGGGCATTTTTTTCAATACTGACTCAATTTGGTTGATTAAATCCAGCAGACGATTGCCATCCACATGAACCTCGCTGGTGGGATAATTAGCGAGGACTTCGATGATTTGAATCTCATTATCATTAATGGCAGAAGTGACTAAGGCACCGCGTAAAGCTTGCCGACTAGCAGTCCGATTGGGTGTATGGACAATTTCAGTCGCATAATCTAGCAAACTTTCGCCAAAAAAACTATTAAGAAATTTGGAAAGAAAGACGGCATCCACCGCTACCCGACGATTAAGGATTTTGCGGAATTCTTCAGGTTTTTGGTTAGCCATCTTTAATTGTGCCGCTAAAGCGGGAGCTAATTCGCCTGTTTCGCTCAATTGCTTTAATTCTGATACCGATACGGACCCTTGGAAGATGTAGTATTTGATGATAGCTGATTCGGCGGCTGACAAAGGCTGACAAACACCGAGAAAGATAGATATTCCTAGGGGAAGTAAAAGATTTTTGAACATAAACCAAAGGTACAAAACAAGCGAAAAGCGATCGGGATGATTGACTCATTCTAGCGAAATTGGTTGCCGCTTAGGAAAAACTGAAGACGGTGTTGGTTATCTAGAGATGAATTTTCTAGTCACCCAACTAGAAGCAGAAAGCTGATAGCTTAATGCTAATCACTAATTTACATTCGCGAGAGGGCAGCGATTTTTGCTAGTTTATCTTTTTCCAAACCGTTGAGATCCTCTAGCTTTAACCATCCTTCCTTTAATAGTTGAGCAAAGACAAAAATTAGGGAAGTATAGCGATACTCATATTTACCATCAATCTGATGTCGTCGGGCGCTTAGATAATCGTGCATTTGCCAGATATCATCTAAAACCGTGATCTGACCAGACTGTTCTTTAATATGTTCTATTAAAGTCCTAGTTTCTCGCTGATAAGCTTTTTGGAAAGCAGTTTGAGCAATTTCTTGTTCGGTATCTGACCAAATTATTTCACTCATAGGCATGATTTTAGTTTTAGGGATGATAATTTTGGGTTTTTGAACTACCTCGACTCTTTTCGCCCACATCTGTAAGAATGATTGTTTAGTTATTCTTACCTAGATCGCAGAAGAAACCGGTGTATTTACCAATTTTTTTAAGTCAGCCTTTTAATTGTATAAAAAAAAGAGTTCACTTGACAAGGAACTCTAATAAGTTTCATCAGAATTTTTAATGATTTCTCTCAGTAGCTATTTAGCCACGGGCAAAGTTTAATAATTCTTTCGGAGAAGCTAATAAATCGATCGCCACGAAGAAAATTTTATTATCAGGAGTTAGGAGGAAGCGCCATGCCATATTCATACCCACACCCGCACCAAACCAGGGGGTTTGTACTTTTCCCGTCACTTTAATCTGAGTAAAACCGTCATCGGCGGGTTCCACCACACCGCGTTCGGGGATTAATTTTAAATTTTGGCATTCTTCGCGGAAAAAGCGATATACTGCCTCTTTACCGACGACGGGACGTTGGAAAGGTGGTTGCAGAGCGCCGTCAGGGGTGAATAATTCAATTAATACATCAAAGTCATTAGCGTTGAGGTTGTCCATATAGTTGAGGACGGTGGCATTGGTAACGCCTTCAATGCTAACTTTGGTCCGTTCGGCAATATTTTGGGGAGGAACCAC
The DNA here is from genome assembly GCF_050500245.1 of Microcystis ichthyoblabe FBCC-A1114. Lineage (NCBI taxonomy): Bacteria > Bacillati > Cyanobacteriota > Cyanophyceae > Chroococcales > Microcystaceae > Microcystis > Microcystis ichthyoblabe. Next base: position 1,183,333 of record NZ_CP191408.1, read on the forward strand.
GGGTTCGGAAATACGGTTATAATCGCCCAGTTTCTTCGGATCGTAGCCCATATCGACCACACAATTCCGCAGAACGGTGATTTGTTGTCCCGACTCTAATTTTTTAATCCCGTCTAAAACGGCACTAGCATTAGCAGATAGTTCATAACCCTTGGGAATTGGGGCAACACTGCCATCTTCCATCCATTGTCCTAATTGATACCAGAATCCCAGCTTGATATTAGCAGACCAAGTGCCATAGGTACGACAAATCGGGGTGTCAGCATGGTTGGCTAAGTCGCACATCACCTGCGACTGTTGCAGGGGTGACATCTGCCGAATTTCATTCATGGTTTTTTCGGCAAAGACCATACTAGCAGCGCCGGGGGCGGCAACGGTGATGGTTTTGCCCATTTCTAGATAGGCAAACCAAATCAAGGCTAGTTGATCTTCGGTATTCAGCTGATTGAAACGCGCAATCGTGGCAGGAACCACATCCGCTGACAGCGTGTTGGGGAAAATGCTCCGCGCTGATTCGATCGTAAACGGCATAGATTCACCTTGAAGTAAAGTTTTGTATCAATTTACCCTCATTCTATCATATTTGCGCCCCAAGGCAGCACCACTAGAGAAACTTTCCCAAAAAAAGCTGTACTTTAGATCACACTTACCCGGGATTATCACAAAATCTTAATGGTTGAACAACTGTTCCATCACTTATTTAGGGTTGGCGGCAGCAGCGAGCGATCGCTGTTTGGCGATGCTAGATAATGAAAAGTATCTCTAGAGGATGATTTTTGCTGCTCTAACTCGTTTTCAACCCGGGACTACTCTTGATCATCCCTAGTTTTTTCTAGGATTTCTCACCCCGTAGCAGGCCGTAAATTTCATCGGTATAGTCATAAAACTGAGATTGTCGTTTAATTTTATGATTACGATCTAGGGGTAAATTAATTGTTAATTCCCGTTGTATAGTCCCCGGCCTAGCACTCAAAACATAAATACGTTGAGCTAAAAAAACCGCTTCATCCACATCATGGGTAATCATTAAAATACTACACCTAATTTTTTGCCAAATTTCAATTAAATATTCGTGCATTCTTTCTTTGGTTTGTACATCTAAAGCTGCAAAGGGTTCGTCCATTAATAAAACTTTGGGATGACAAGCAAGAGAACGGGCGATCGCAACCCGTTGTTTCATCCCACCCGATAGTTCTCTGGGGTAAGCATTAGCGAATTGAGTTAAACCGACAATATCCAGATAATAACAGGCCACTTCCCAGCATTCTTTTGTCGATAATCCCTGTAGTTTTAAGCCAAATTCAACATTTTTTTGGATCGTCATCCAGGGATAGAGTGTATAATTTTGGAAAACCATGCCGCGATCGGCTCCCGGCCCTGTCACTTCAACACCATCAACGGTAATTTTGCCGGAAGTGGGCAGCTCTAAACCCGCAATCATTCGCAACAAAGTTGATTTTCCCGAACCAGAGGCCCCGACCGCACAGACAAATTCAGCACTTTCAACGTGTAAATTAATATCTTTCAGAGCGACCACAGCACCTCGTTTAGTGGTGAAAATTTTATTGAGTTGAGTAATTTCTAAGTGCATTAAGGTTCTTCTCTTATCATTAAAATAACTTTACTGGTGACAGAATAAACTCTGTTATTGAGTTTTTAAGTTAACGAGTAATTGACCATTTACAAGTCCACTGCAAAAACAAACGAAAACTTAAATCTAGGGCAAAGCCAATAATTCCCAGGACAATTAAACAGGCAAAAATTTCATCGGTTCTCAGAAATTTCTGAGCCAATAAAATCCGTTTGCCTAATCCATTATCGGCCGCAACCAATTCCGCCACTACTACCAAATTCCAGGCGGCCGCCATATTAACCCGAAAAGTATCGATAACATTAGGAATAATATAGGGAGTAATCACTTTAAATAAAACCTGTTTTCGAGTTCCTCCAAGGGTATAAGTTACTTCGATCAATTCACGGGGAATGAACTTAACTGCATCCATAATCATCAGGGTATTAAAGAAAATTGTCCCGATAAAAATGAGCATAATCTTTGATGTTTCTCCAATACCCAAATAAATAACCAATAGGGGAATAAAAGCAGGAGCGGGCATATAACGTACAACGCCAATGATCGGTTCCATTAAACTACGAATACTCGGAAAAGTTCCCATTAAAATCCCCAGGGGAATAGCAAACAATCCTCCCAAAAAAAAGCCCCCAACTACTCGTAAAAAACTGGTAATAGTATCTTGAATTAAAAAGCCCTGTTCTGCCAATTTTCCTAAGGCCTGAATAACGGCTAAAGGAGAAGGCAAAAATACGGATTCAATGCCCGCAAAACTAGAGATTAGTAACCAGAAAATAAGCGGGACAATAATAGAGGAAACCATTAAAGTCCATTTGAGGGATTCGGGAATATCCTCGGTAATCCGCCAAAAAGTGCTTTGAGGAAGCGTTTTAGGTGTTGTGGTCATGGGATTTGCCAAAGAAAAGAATAATTTTGATAGCCAATATCACCCAGTTATCAAACAATTCTTGAAGTCAATGATCGAGGGACTAATTAGGATTTTTTGTCTTGATTTGCCAACGACTTGACAAATTTGGGCTCTAAAATGGTTGTTAGATCGGGGACTTTTTTAATAAAGCCAACTTCCATCATAAAACCAGCCATTTTTTGAGCGGCAAAGGGCATATTTTTTATGGTTTTCCCCGGACTAAAAGCTTCTAAGTTTTCTTCTAAGGTGAAAAACTTCGTTCCCTCTTTATATAAGGCCAATTCTTCTGGGCTAATGCCGGCACGCTTGGCCATAATCTCATCGGCTTTTTGGGGATTTTTAGCCATAAACTCTCGAACATCAAACCAGGTTTTGACAAGAGCCTGAACCTGTTCTGGTTTTTCTTTGATTAATTTGGCACTGACAACTAATAAATCAGGAATAGCACCGGGAAAAGCTTTGGAACTAATTAATTCTTTAGAACCTTTTCTTTTAAGGGCTGTTGACCAAAAAGGTGGAAAAGCACCAACTGCATCTACTTTTCCCGATGCAAAAGCGGCGGCAGCAGCCCCTGTTTCTATGGGGACAATTTGCACATCTTTACGGCTCATTCCTTCTTTTTCTAGAGCTAAACTGAGGAGAAAATCACCGACAACGCCTTCTTCAGCAGCAACTTTTTTGCCTTTTAAATCTTGAATCGTTTTAATCTCTTCTGTGACAATAACTTTGTCATTTCCTGACGAGTTATCATTAACTAAAACAGCAACTTGACCATTCACTGCATCTCCCGCAAAAGCGATTGTATCGTTGAGAGTTTGACTATTTCCATCTAATTGTCCGGCGGCCAAAGCTTGTAAGGATTCAAGATAACCATCAAACCATTTCATTTGAACATTAGCCCCATTTTTAGCAAATAATCCCTCTTCTTCAGCGATCGCCCATGGCCACCAACCGGCCCAATTACTATAACCGATGACAATGGGGGCAGTATTACTCAGAGAACTACTTGCATTGGGGGTTTGCTGAGGAGCTTGATTACAACTAATGGTCAGGAGTAAGCTACTAAAAAAAACGAGAAGTAAGGAGAAAAAATTGCGCCGTTTCATAGGTAATAGCCTAATAGCCTTTAGAGGTGACAGATAGTAAGTAACGAAGATAGATTTTGCCTTTGATCCCCCCTTAATCCCCCCTTGATAAGGGGGGTGCTAATAGACGGGGGGATACCCCCTTGATAAGGGGGGAATCTGAGAATTTTTAACACCTACCTAATTAAAACAGAAATAAATCTCAAAAACTGTTACTGATTAACAATTCAAAAACCTCGGAATATTGACTTGGCTTTTTAGCCAATTTAACCAGTCTTCTAAACCTTCTCCTGTTTGAGCAGAAAGAGCGATAATCTTTACATCGGGATTCATAGAACGAACATTTGCTTCTAAACGTTGTAAATCAATCTCTAAATAAGGAGCCAGATCTAATTTGGTAATAATCAGACAATCCGCTTCTTGAAACATAATTGGATATTTGAGGGGTTTATCTTCTCCTTCAGTAATACTTAATAGAGCAACTTTAGCGTGTTCCCCTACCTCAAATTCGGCGGGACAAACTAAATTTCCCACATTTTCCACCAACAATAAATCAAACTCTTTGGGGTTATAATCTTCTTTGAAACGATGAATTCCCCCAGCTACCATTTTGGAATCTAAGTGACAGGAGCGACCCGTATTAATGGCAATCACGGGAACTCCATATTGTCTCAGGCGCTCTGCATCTAGTTCTGTAGTCATATCTCCTTCAATAACAGCCATTTTTAATTGATCTTTTAAGGCTGCGAGGGTTTTTTCCAATAATACAGTTTTACCCGCACCAGGACTACTCATCAGGTTTAAACAGGTGATGCCCCACTCGTCAAAATGTTCCCGGTTGTGATCGGCTCCTGCTTGATTGGCATGAAGTAGATTAATTTCTAGGGCCGCGTCAAAAGTTTGGTGCATTTTAGTTGAGAATGAATAATTGATCATCGAACTTGTAGAAGCGATCGCCCAACTTTGTTTAAGAATCTAAAGAATATTCAATGTGGTCAATTTTTAACTCTCGACCTGAACGAATATCCTCCATCGGCGATCGACAAGTTGGGCAGGAATATTGCTGGCCAATTTGGGGTTTATAATCCTTTTGACAGCAATGACAATAAGCAATTAGGGGAATATTTTTAATCGCTAATTCCACGCCAGCCAGAAAAGTATTGGCAGTTTGAACTTCAAAGGCAAATTGTAAACTGACCGGTTCGACACAGGTAAATTCACCAACCATGAGATGAATTTTTTCAATTTTGAGCTTTTCAGGTTGGCTATCATACCAATCTCGAACTGTCATAATTAACGCCTTGGTCATATCAGTTTCGTGCATAGGAAATTACTGCCAGGGTTCGTCAACGGCCAGATTGGCATCAGGATGAATATAATAGGGCTTTTCTTTACGCGGTAATTGACCTGAAATAACCAGATGAGCCATGGCATCACAAATAACACGGGTAGCCATCAAAGAGGTCATATCACTAATATCGTAGGGAGGGGAAACTTCCACCACTTCCATACCACAAATGGGAGCTTTTTGGATAATTTTACCCAATAAAGCTAGGGCTTCACGGGGTAATAAACCCCCCGGTTCTGGCCAACCTGTACCGGGGACAAAACCGGCATCAATGCAATCAATATCAAAACTAATCCAAACGCAATCCGTACCATCTAAAGCTCGTTCTAAGGCAAATTCGGCGGCCGCATCAATGCCTCGTTCTACAATATCGGTGACGGTCAAAATATTAGTGGCCCGCTCGCGGCAAACTTTAACACCTTGACGGGGAACTTGCCAACCACCAATCCCTAATTGGACGAGATTTTTAGCGGGAGCATTTTTCATATTGGTGGCATGAAACCAGGGGCAAGTGTGCATCCGTTCATCTAAATCCGTTTCCTGGGTATCCACATGGCGATCAAAGTGAATAATACCAACTTTTTTATTCCCTAAATGCCGACAAATACCCCGCACTGTCGGAAAACCAATAGAATGATCACCCCCTAAAATAATCGGCAAGGCACCGGAACTAAAGACATGGGCAACCCCCTTAGAGATTTGATCAAAGGACTTTTCATTATTAGCAGGAATGGTGAAAATATCCCCTAAATCACAGAGCGTAATTTGTTCGCGCAGATCTACCCCTAATTCAAAATTGTAGGGCGTATAAAGGGCCGAAATCCGCCGAATTCCCTGGGGTCCAAAACGAGTTCCGGGTCGGTAAGTTGTCCCCGAATCATGGGGAACACCGACGATGGCCACGTCATAATTGCCCACATTCCGCACATCTTCCAAATAGGGGGCCTTCATAAAGGTGTTAATTCCCGCATAGTGGGGTAACTCACCCCTGGAAAAGGTGGGAATACTGCGATCGCGAATACTATCGGCCGCCTCTAAACCGTAGGTTAACCCCTGGGAAACTTCCTGTTGCCAACCGGTTAGGGGCAAATGGCGTTCTTTTTCTAGGGCCTGTTGAGCTTCAGTTACATGAGGGGGTTGAAAAGTAGATTCCTCGGACATCATTTTACCTCAAAATACAATAACCCGGGAGTCTTCAAAGACACTGCCTCAAAACAGTTATCCTTAAAGTCTCCCGGGCTTTTATCCCGCCGTGTAGCCAGCTTAGACGGAAAAAATGTTTGATCCGCTCATTTAAGACTAGCTTGCTCCTCTCGGACCTGACATTTAAGGACGCTTAAATCGGAACCCTAGAAGCAATTTTCTTGACATTAGACGATCTCAATCCCAAAAACAGTATCATAGACTACACAAAAGGGGATTTTTCCCGCTTAAATATGGTTTGCTGAATAATTAGGTGGGTATTAAAAACTTTCAGATGCCCCCCTTATTAAGGGGGGATTAAAGGGGGGACTAAGGGGGGATCGGCATCCTCCTTATCAAGGGGGATCCCCCCGCCTTCGGCTTCCCCCCTTATCAAGGGGGGCTAGGGGGGATCGAACCTAAAATCCATTTTTAATTTAATTATAACCAGCTACTTATATAATAAAAAGTATCTCCAGAGAATGATTTTTCCTGTCTCTATGCAACACCCCTCTCTGACTCGCTTTGAACCTGCGACTACTCTTGATGAAATCCATTTAACTATATCTCCTGAACCCCTATTAACTCAGAAGGAAATAGATGCTTTTTATCGAGAAGAAATGAATAAAGTGAGAGGGGAAGATAAAATTCAGCGTCTAAAATTAGGGTTAAAACGGATCATAGATACGCAACAATATTACAAAGCCTGTTTAATGGGACACACGGGGGTAGGCAAATCGACAGAATTAACTCGTTTAATTAATGATCATGAGATTAAACAGCATTTTAAACCCCTGCGATTTAGTGTTTTAAGTGAACTCGATGCGATTAATTTCAGTCCCCTTGATGTGTTTCTCTTTATGGTGGTGGAAATTGTTGAGAAAACCGCTAAAATTTCTCGACAACCCAGTGATGAAAATTTACAAAAGCTTTGGGATTGGTTTAGTTCTGAAGAATTTACCCGCAAGGAAACCAGAGAAAGTCAAATCAAAACGGAAGCAGGAGCGGGAGTAAAGGAAGATTCTTTCTGGAATAAAATTCTCGGACTTTTTGCCTCTCTCAAGGGAGAATTCCGGTTTGCTTCCTCGCGAGAGAAAAAAGTTGTTGAATACCGTCTTTCCCGTTCCAGAGATTTAATTAATATTGCTAATCAACTCCTGAAAGAGTGTAATCAGAACTTACAGGAAACTATGCAGAGAAGCTGGTTAATTATTGGAGAAGACTTCGATAAAGCTGGTGTTTCACAGGAAGCGGTCAGGGATTTATTTTTAAACTATTCTAACATTTTCAAAGATTTAGACATTCACATTATTTTTAATATTCCGATTGGATTGTATAATTCATCTCCTGGGATTAACCTCACTTTTGACCATAATCTCCTGATTCCCGATACTCCAGTTTTTTGCCAAAAAGATCATACTCCTAACCAAAAAGGACGGGAAGCGGTTAGAAAAGTTTTAGAAGCAAGAGTTAAATCTAATTTATTTGAAGATGGACAAATAGAGCGGATTATTATTGCCTCTGGTGGCAATATCAGAGATTTATTTTATTTAGTTAGAGAAGCTTCTGATGAAGCAATTGTCAATCAACAAAATCTGATCATGTCTAGTCATATTAGCAGGGCAATTCGCAGTTTAAGAACAGAATATGAAAGACGTTTAGGCCAAAATCCTTATGATATCGATTCTGTTAGTTATGGGGATAAGGTATTATTGTTAAAACGAATTTATGATGCTAATCCAGAAGCACAAATTCCCAATGAGATATTATACGCTTTATTAAATGATCGAGCGATTCAAGAAGTAGATGGAGACGGGGAAAGATGCTTTATGGTGCATCCCCTTGTGGTTGATATTTTAAATGCTCAAGGTCATATTCCTACTGGTCCCGATGGAGGTGTCCCCGGTGGTACATCAAGTTAATCAAACTAATCGATCGGAGTTAGAACCGGGTACTATTTCCCATACGGCAGCTCGTTTGCTATTATGGGGACGAAGACCATCTAGAGGTTTAGCTAGGGTGGAATTTTATGATGATTTTTCCCGTCAGCAAGTAGTTAGAGAATTAGAGAATAAACTGCAAGAACAAGGCATTATTTTTCATAAAATTGTCTTACCAAGATGGGAAAAACCCTCTTTTGTCTTGAACTTCTTGTTAACACAATTGGCAGAATTGGAGTCGGGAGTAGTATCAATTACTGGTTTTGAAACCGCTTTTTCTAATGCTTCCCTAGTAGATGCCTTGCAATTAATTAATTTCAATCGAGAAAATTTAGCTCGCTTTAATCTCCGACAAATTTGGTGGATGAATCATGATTTTACTAACAAAGTTATTCTCTATATGCCAGATTTAAATTCTTGGTTTTTCCTGCGGTTATTTTTAACAGAAAATTCAACCCAAGCTACCAACTATAATCAGCTATTTACCGATAAAAATACCGTTCATGATCCCTATAATTTACCAGGAACAGCAGTTAACTTTGTTGGTAGAGAACAGGAATTATCCCGGATTCATCAAGCTTTTCAGCAATCTTCCCCAATTGTTTTAAGTGGGATGGGAGGTTCGGGAAAAACTGAATTAGCTTTACAGTATGCTTGGCAACATAAAGGGGATTATCCTGCGGGTATTTGTTGGATAAATGTCCTTAACAGTGACCCCGGTTTAGCTATTTTATTTTTTGCCAGAGAATACCTGGGTTTAAACATACCCAATCAGGGAACCTTAAGTGAACGAGTGCGTTACTGTTGGCAAAATTGGCCCGAGGGAAATGCTTTAATTATTTTTGATGATGTGCGTGACTACGACCAAATTACATCTTATCTACCACCGGGAAAAGATTCTCGTTTTCGGGTTTTAATTACCACTCGCTTTAGTTACTTAGGGGTATCGCTATCAACGATAAACTTAGATGTTCTCACGGCAGCGCAAGCTTTAGATTTACTGCAAACCTACTTAGGAAAAGAACGTCTAACCGCGGAGTTAGAGGCAGCCAAGCAACTTTGTCAGTGTTTAGGATATTTGCCTCTAGGATTACAATTACTAGGCAGTTTTCTGAGACAAGCAACCACTGAAACTTTAGCAAATATCAAGGAAAAATTCCCCAAAAAAGGCTTAAAATATCTCAACTCTGATAAGGAGGAAGTCCGCAGTATTAAAACAATTCTGGATCTCAGTTGGCAACTGTTAGAAACAGAAAAACAAAAATTAGCTCTTTATCTCAGTTTATTTGCTTCGGCACCTTTTCCCAAGCACTTAATCATCAGTTTATTTTCTGATGAAGCTAAAGACGAGATAGAAAAATGGTTAACCGATAGCTTGGTTAAGCTTAATTTGCTGAAATCTTTAGGCAATGAATGGTATCAACTGCATCCCCTCATCCGTCTTTATCTACGGGAAAAATTAGAAGGTTCCGAGATAGCCAATACCGCAAAAAGTCGTTATTGTACGGTGATGACAGATACATCGAGAACAGTCCCCCAAACTCCTACTCTAGATATTATTCAAAATCTGACTCCCTTAATTCCCCATATTGAACAAGCTGTCAGGGAATATCCAGAATATATCGCTGATGAGGATTTAGCTTGGTCCTATACGGGTTTAGCTCGTTATTATAAAGGACAAGGATTGTATGCTATTGCTGAACCCTACTATCAAGATTGTTTAACCGCAACTCGAACCCGCTTAGGAGACAATCATCCCGATGTGGCAACTTCCCTCAACAACTTAGCAGGATTGTACGATTGCCAAGGCAGGTACACAGAAGCGGAACCTCTCTATCTAGAAGCATTAGATTTGAGAAAACGACTCTTAGGAGACAATCATCCCCATGTGGCACAATCCCTCAACAATTTAGCACTATTGTACTATTCCCAAGGCAGGTACGAAGAAGCAGAACCTCTCTATCTAGAAGCATTAGATTTGCATAAACGACTCTTAGGAGACAATCATCCCGATGTGGCAACTTCCCTCAACAATTTAGCAGCATTGTACGATTCCCAAGGCAGGTACACAGAAGCAGAACCTCTCTATCTAGAAGCATTAGATTTGAGAAAACGACTCTTAGGAGACAATCATCCCGATGTGGCAAATTCCCTCAACAATTTAGCACTATTGTACTATTCCCAAGGCAGGTACGAAGAAGCAGAACCTCTCTATCTAGAAGCATTAGATTTGTATAAACGACTCTTAGGAGACAATCATCCCGATGTGGCAAATTCCCTCAACAATTTAGCACTATTGTACTATTCCCAAGGCAGGTACACAGAAGCGGAACCTCTCTATCTAGAAGCATTAGATTTGAGAAAAAGACTCTTAGGAGACAATCATCCCGATGTGGCAACTTCCCTCAACAATTTAGCATACTTGTACAATTCCCAAGGCAGGTACACAGAAGCGGAACCTCTCTATCTAGAAGCATTAGATTTGAGAAAAAGACTCTTAGGAGACAATCATCCCGATGTGGCAACTTCCCTCAACAATTTAGCAGCATTGTACGATTCCCAAGGCAGGTACACAGAAGCGGAACCTCTCTATCGAGAAGCTTTAGATTTGGATAAACGACTTTTAGGAGACAATCATCCCTCTGTGGCAACTTCCCTCAACAATTTAGCATACTTGTACAATTCCCAAGGCAGGTACACAGAAGCGGAACCTCTCTATCTAGAAGCATTAGATTTGAGAAAAAGACTCTTAGGAGACAATCATCCCGATGTGGCAACTTCCCTCAACAATTTAGCAGCATTGTACTGTTACCAAGGCAGGTACACAGAAGCAGAACCTCTCTATCTAGAAGCGATTAAGATTGCTACCCAAGTATTAGGGAAAAATCATCCCCATACCCAAACAATTATGGAGAACTATAAAACTATGTTGTCGCAACTCCAGCAAGCAGAATCAGGATGAGTTAGAGTTTAAATGCTTGGGAAAATAGGGCTTGTAGGCGCACGGATTTTCCATTATGAATATAGTATCATGTCAAGGGGCTTTTGTCAAGAGAAAATTTTTTTGACCCGGAAGAAATTCAACCTAGATAAAAACTGAGGATCAGAGCCACTAAAAAACTCATTAACAGGCATAAAATTCCGAAATAAAGGACGATTTTAGGACGGAAAGCTGATAGGAGAAGGATAAAAGCTTTAATATCAATGAGGGAAGCGACCAGTAAAAAAGCTAGAGTGGAACCCACGGACAGATTAGTAATTAAAGAACCGGGGACAAAAGTGCTAAGACTGGCATTAACAGGGAGAGTGAAACCAAAAAACAACTGCACGAGAATTTGAGTAACGGGAGTATTCCCCCAGGCAATTAATTGACTCTGAGGTAATAATAACTGAAAGACACTAGCGATCGCACAGCCAATAATTAATAATCCCCCTAATTCCAGTGCTTCATCGATAAAGTTATCGAGAAATAACTGCACAGAAATTGGCCAAGCTTGCCTATCTCTAGTTTTATACTCATAAACAAGACTGCCGACTCTTTGTAGGGGTTGACTGGCTGCTTCCTCCGGTAAAAAACTACCGGAAAGAACTAAACTCGATTCTAGGGGAATTTCACTATCGGTGCGGGGTTTTTCCCGATAGAAACTAAAGAGAGTGCCGATAAAAATTGCCATTAACCAGACCGAAAGCGATCGATAGAAGAAAATACTAGAATAGCTGAAAGTCTGCCAAGTTAGCCAAAGAGTGACGATATTTAGGGTAGGTGCAGCGGTGAGAAAGCTAAACACCACCCCTGGGGGTACTCCCTCTAATAAGAATCTTCTAGCGACGGGAATCGTGCCGTATTGTCCGACGGGTAGGATTAATCCGATGGCACTGCCAACGATCGCTCCTAACAGTCGATTACGGGGAAATATCGCCGCTAATCGCTGTTTATTGACGAAAACCAGCAAAAAACTGGAAACGGCTGTCCCCAAAAGTAAAAAGGGAAGCGAGGTCAAGACTAAACTAAGAAAAAAAGTAACGGCGATAGAAATTTGATTCATGAATAGGGTTCAAGATCGGAAGCTATCCTACAAAATAGCAGATAAGGTAAAAAGTAAGTAGTCGTGCCAAATTAATTTCTTGGTTAGGATAGGCACTCATGCAAAAGGCAAAAGGCACTCATGCAAGATGCAACAATAGGTTAGTTTGTTGAAATCAACAATTAAAAAGAACGTAAAGCGATTAATTGTGCCTCAGCTTTATGAAGGGATTCTAACCATTCTTTTTCGGGATCGCTATCGGCAACTATTCCCGCTCCCACTTGTCCCCAAACGGTGTTTAAATTCCCTTGAGTAGTCATTAATAGGGTACGGATGAGAATATTCAAATCTAAATGACCCCGTAGGTCAATATAGCCACAGGAACCATAGAATAAATTGCGTCGCATCGGTTCCAATTCTTCGATAATTTCTAGACAACGAACTTTCGGACAACCGGTAATTGTTCCCCCAGGGAAAAGAGCTTTAATTAAATCAATAGCATGATACTTTTTATCTAATTTTCCTTGAACATTACTGACCAAGTGCATAACATGACTATAACGCTCGATCGTCAGTAATTCATCCACATAAACCGATCCCCATTCACAAACTCTACCTAGATCATTACGTTCTAGATCCACTAGCATAATATGCTCGGCCTGTTCTTTTTTATTAGTTAATAGTTCCTCGGCTAATTGTTGATCGAGTGCCTCGGTTTTACCCCGGGGACGGGTTCCAGCGATCGGTCTAGTGCTGGCTATTCCCCTTTCTAATTTCACCAATCTTTCGGGAGAACAACTAATCATTTCTCCCCAAGTGGTGCGCCAATAACTGGCAAAAGGAGAAGGGTTAATCTGTTGTAAACTGCGATAAATTTGCCATCCTTTTGCCCTAGTTGTGCTTTGAAATCTTAGGGATAAATTTGCTTGAAAAATATCACCTTTTCTGATATAATCTAAGGCTTTTTTAACAGCTTTTTCGTAGTCGAGTTGAGAAGTATAAAAGATTAAGGGAGAGGGATGGGGATCGATAAACTCAAAATCGGGGTTAGTGGTTAAAGATTGTTCGTATTTATCTAAATCTTCAGGTTTAGTGGCAGCTAACCAGAGAATTTGTGCTTGGTGATCGAGAATGGCAAAACTATCCGGTTCATACCAATAAGCGACGGGAAAAGGGAGAGTATCAGCTTTCCTGTCGGGTAATTTTTCTATTTCCCAAGCTAAATCGTAGCCTAACCACCCCAACCAACCGCCATGGAAGGGAAGATGATCGGGAAGATGATCACATCGGGGTTGGGGGAGTAAACTGCTTAAAAAGGGCAAAATTTCCCCTAATGCGGGGGTCCAAAGCTGACGCGGGGAACCAGCACAAAGAGAGTAACGGGAGAGGGAATTACCCGGATAGGGACTTTCTAGTAAAGTAGCGATCGCATCTTGGGAGAATAAGCAGGCAAAAACCTCGGAACCAGTGCGCTGATGCAGAGGAAGCGATCGCCAATGCCATGCTAAAGGTTTTTGCATCTAAAATCGCGGGCCAAAATAGCTGGAAAATTGGGTATAACTAGGGTTTTGGTGTTAGTTGTGGGGGAGTTGATCTTTCCTATCTGCTAACACCTATTATCTTAGTCCTAAATGTTTGCTGCCTCGTAATTATCCCCGATAATCGAGGTCAATTTCTTTAGAACCGCCGCGCTGTAATTGGCCTAACAATTCCCCTAACTGACTCCAAACCAAACCACCGATAAAGATAGTCATCGGGAGAGAGATAGCGTAGGCAACCCAACCATTGAGAATAAATATATCTAATCCCGAGGCCAGGAAAAGACAGATTCCTACACAAATACCAATAAAAGGAATTTGTAAGGAACTGGATTTTAAAAGATTTTGATCGTCTGAACCCTTATTTTTATACCAATTGTTAACCACTTGCTTGAGACTAGCTTCAAAAGCGGCCCCGCAGGTAATACCGATAAATAAACCAGCAAAAACTAGAAAATAGGGTGGTTGGGGCAGAAAATAATAATCCATAGAAAAAGTGATTAACCGATGATGACCTTAAACACTTTAACGCGAACTGGTTTCTCGCGGAAGGACAGCGGCCACACCTTGGGAGGATAATTCCCGAAAAGCGCTCATGGCCACATCCAAGAGTCGCCGCGGTTGCAATTCTCCTTGAATTAAACTCCAGAGACGTTGCACTTCGGCAGTATGGAGACGGTCATCTTCCGTTAAAGCTAATAGCAATTGACGACGCAGATAACGACCTTCTTCCGAGAGAAGAAAAGTGATGCCTAATTGCGCTGTGGGCAGTAAATCGAAGTTAGTTTCCGATCGAGCCATTGTAATCATGTTTTCTAGGCGTTGCCACTGGAATTTACCGTTTTTGAACAGTACATCCAGTAAACGCCGGCGCAGTTGAGGCGATTCCCCGGTCAGGAGACGTTTAGCGACGTAGGGATAGGCCACTTGGACGATTTTGAAGTTAGGATCGAGGGTAAGGGCCACCCCTTCTTGGGTGACGAGGGAACGAATAATCAGGGCGAATTTGGCGGGAATCCGGAAGGGATATTGGTACATCAATTCGGAGAACTCATCGGTAATAGTGCGGAAATTGAAGTCACCGACCCTTTGACCGATGGCATTGCCTAAAACCCGTTCTAGAGCCGGAATAATGGGTTTTATATCCGTTTCTGGGGTTAAAAATCCCAGTTTGACAAAGTTGGCGGCCAGGTTTTCGTAGTCTTTGTTAATTAAATCGACGACGCAACTAGCGAGGGTTTCTTTAGTTTCCTCCTCTAACTGGTCCATCATGCCAAAATCAATATAGGCCATGCGACCATCAAAAGTGGCGAAAAGATTACCCGGATGGGGATCAGCGTGGAAAAAGCCGTGTTCGAGGAGTTGCTGTAATCCGGAGGTTACGCCGATTTTAACGATACTATTAGGGTCTAATCCTAAAGCTTTGATATTCTCGGTATCGGTGAGTTTATAGCCATCAATCCATTCCAGGGTGAGGACGCGGCGACCACTATAACGCCAGTAGATACTGGGAACTTTAACTTCAGGGTTATTTTGGAAGTTGGTGGCGAATTTTTCAGCGTTGCGACCTTCGTTTTGATAGTCGATTTCCTCAAACAGTTTGGTGCCGAATTCATCGACAATCAAGGTGAGGTCATGGCCGAGATTGAGGGGTAATAAACGACCGAATTTTTGAGCAGCCCAGCGCATTAGGTATAAATCGAGGCTTAAAAGCGCCCGCAGCCCCGGTCTTTGCACTTTAACGGCTACTTCTTCGCCGGTGGGTAGAATAGCTTTGTAAACCTGTCCTAAACTAGCGGCAGCCACAGGGGTGGGGGATATTTCTCGATAGGCTTTTTCTACAGGCATCCCCAATTCTGTCTCGATAAGGGCAAAAGCGATATCGTTATCGAAGGGGGTAAGTTGGTCCTGCAGTTTAACTAATTCGTCTAAAAAGTCTTTGCGAACGAGGTCGGGGCGGGTAGAGAGAGCTTGACCGACTTTGATGAAGGTGGGACCCAAACGGGTGAGAATTTGCCTAAGTTCGCTGGCACGCCTGTATTTATTGGCTTCTTCTTGCTTTGTCCATTTGTCCCAGAGGAGACTGAGGAGAAATAATCCTAAAGACCAAGTAATCACGAAAGCGCGACCGAACAATTGCCAAGGTTTGTAACGGTATTGTTGGGCGATCGCTTCTGCACTGTAAGGAGTGAACTGTGTTTCTTCTCGTTTCCCGTCAGTTTGACTGTCTTGATGCCGACTCACTAGCTAATCTCTATATATCTTACGCCACTTGATATTGTAGCTAAGTTCTTGACATCAGTATACAAAACTACACATTATTTAATAATTGTTATAATTCCCTGAGAAATCATAAGTATTTATTGCTGGACTGCCGGGGAAATTTTCGGCTAGTGGATGTCCTCAAGTACCTGATGGATATTTTCAACAAGCTGTTCTATAAAGGTAACGGCATCATTAACGAGATTTTCATCGATATTCCAGCGACTGCCAATGCCATAACTCGGGTCTATATCAGCTTCGTGGGCGATTTTGTTCCTTCGATCAACAATTATGCTAAGTTGGCTTTTAATATCTTTGGCTGGTTTATTTAGTTTGCTGGCCACTTCTTCCCACAATTTCTTGGCTGAAATTAATCTAATGGCCTCCGCTATCTTGTCCGGTTGTTGAAAGCTTTTATATCTGAGGTTTTCTCTAATTTCAGTCTCTAGCCAATAATTACTATTAAGTTTGTTGGTGAGGAGATTTTCAATCATTGGTAGTACCTCGGAAATTGAGCGAGATTCTTGATCAAAAAAAGAACCGTAGTTTTGTTGAATTTCGTTCTCTAACCAAGAGCCAATACTAATAGCTATCAATCGTTCTTGTCGTGCGCCATTCAAGGAGACTTGAAAACGAGAAAAGGCAGATTGAGAACTGTTAGGAGTGGGAGGAGGTTCTGAACGTTGGCCTCGATAAATTTCTAGCATTCCTAGAGTAACCACTTCGTGAATATAATAATCTAAAGCGCTCACAGTCAGGACTAAAGCGGCTCTGAGGATATCCGATACATCTAGGGCCGAAGTAGTCTGAGATTTGAGGGAATTGTGGATAGCGATCAAGTCACGAATGCGGGCAATGCTAAGGCGAAATTGTTCAATGGCTAACTGCATAAATCTCGGAGGTAAGACCGATAACTTTGTCTGCTAAGTCAGAAAAAATATCTTTAAATTTTTGTTGTTTTTCTTGGGCTTGATCTAACACTGTACCTTGCCATTCTAATTGTTCAGCAGTTAGCGCAAAAACAGACACTTGATGCTCTTGAGATAAGGCAATAAGACTATTAAAATCAGGGATTTTTACTAGAGTACAGCAGTCTGGTACACCATTCTGATCGTAGATAAATTTCGGTAGCATCATGCCATTTTTCCCTAGGGCTGGAATCATTTTATTGCCGATATTTTCCTCGATTTCGTTAATCCAGTTTTCAAGAGCTTTTGTTTCTTGGCCACCTTTGATTCGATATTTCTGAACAATAGTTCCTAAAAAATGTAGGTCAACTTCGGGAAAGGGATAGTTGGCTGTTTTGAGAATTGGTAAAGCACTAGCTGCCTTAGCCCATTGGTGCCACTTAGGCAATATTTTAGCTAAAGAATCGATAGCCATAACCGAGAAAAAATCCGCTGTGGTTGGCACAATAAAAAAGTTGCTGGTCATCAGTATATTTTGATTGATTGACCCCAAACTGGGACTCATATCGATTAAAATATAGTCAGCTTGAAATCTTTCGGCAGTTTTGTCTAATAAATATGTAATCGCACCGGGGAGATTTTTTAAAGCCTGAATTGACCCACTAAGTTCTTGAGCAATACCTAGGGTAACTTCATATTCAGCTAACCCCACATGACCAGGCAATAGAAATAAACGATCACGACCATCAATAGGAATACAGTCCACAGCTTCAATTAATCTCGGTTGAGACTCAAAAGCAGGCGCTAAAGCTGTTTTAATATTAGAGTAAGTATTGTAGATTGCTTGTAGTCTTTCCTCCCTATCTTCACTTTCTTTGGCCAAAGCCATACCAGTTAAGTTACATTGGGGATCGGTATCGACAATAATTACTCTTTTGCCCTTCTCAGCAAGCATCCAACCAAGGTTAAAAGTGGTTGTAGTTTTGCTCACTCCACCTTTATGATTAAAAAAAGCTATTTTTTGCACCATGGCATTAATTATATTTGAAGATTGTTGTACTTGGTCATTATTGTAACATCAGTGTGGAGATTTTGCCATGATTTCTAGGCTAGAATCAGAGTTTCGGATTACTCATCTTAATGCCTAGCAATTAAGGAAAAATTGCGCCGTGGTTTCCACCCTAACACCCCCAATCGGATATTTAAGCAATTTCATCGGGATTAATGCCCAATTCTCGCAGCTTTTGGGCTAATTTTTCCGCCCGTTGTTGTTCTCTTTCTTTGGCTAATCTTTCCTGTTCTTTGGCTAATCTTTCCTGTCGGGCCGACTCTTGAGGGGTGGGAACCAATTCACCTGATTCGGTGAAATAGCGCAATTTATTGGCAAAAATTCCTAAATATAATCCTAGTTGCTTACTCCATAAATAACCGTTTTCATTGGGGGTAATCGGTTGGTATTGTCCCTCGATTAAAGTGAATCCTTGCCATTCTAAAGTATTAGGATCAAACCAAAAATATTCAGGAGTCCGGAAAGTATGCTGATATAGTTCCTTTTTGGCTTTTCTGTCCACATTAGCGGTGGAATCGGAGAGAATTTCGATGATTAAATTGGGATATTTACCCCCTTCTCCCCAGACAACCCAACTTTTCCGGGGACGTTTCTCTGTATCTAAAACCACGAAGAAATCTGGTCCACAAAAATCTCGCTGTTTTAGTTGTCTTTCGTTATAATAAATAGTCAAATTACCCGAGGCATAGTAATCGTTTCTATCTTGCCAGAGCCAATCAAGACAAGATAATAATAAAATAATTTGTTGTAAATGCAGATCACTTTCCAAGGGTGGTTCATCACTCCATAAATCGGTGGGAGGACAGACAATATCGGTAGCAATATCTAGGGTTGTCATCGTTTATAAACCCATTGAGTCAATTTGGGGTGATTCTAGCAACAAGCCACAATCAATACAATTATATTATAAGTCCGATCGTTTTGCTTGTATATAGGGTGTTAGGAGTCGGTTGGGGAAGTCAGAATATCATGACCTCAATCCCCTTGGTTGAAGGACTTATAAAAACCAGAAAAAAGCAACTAAAATAACGGTGAGAGTGGCGGCAAAAATGAGAGCGTATTCAATTTTTTGATTGATAATACCAATAACCATGACTAGGGTAATTGCCAGAAGAAACACACCGATATAGACTAGATTTTGAGAACCTGAATTAACTAAATTATTATTTAAAGTCGGTGTGGGTGTGGGAGTTTGTAGAATTGTTGATGAGAGACTAATCGTAGAGGTAATGAACATAAGTAAGTAGTTATAATTAAATTGAAGATAGATTTTGCCTCTGATCCCCCCTGCCCCCCTTAATAAGGGGGGTGCCGATAGGTGGGGGGATCTGACAACTTTTAACACCTACCTACTTAAATATTTATGACTACCATAGAACTAATTTTATACAGTAAGCCGGACTGTCATCTTTGCGAAGGGTTGCTAGAAAAACTAGAAAAAATCCGTCAACCGGAGTGGCAGTTAGAAATTAGGGACATTACCAGTCGAGAGGATTGGTTTAACGCTTATCAGTACGAAATCCCCGTTCTCTGTCAAAAACTGGCCACGGGGGAAAAAATCATCCCTCGTCTTTCCCCCCGGGCAAATGCCGAACAATTAGCCCGTCTTTTAGCCAATAATTTAACCTAGGGGCTAATTACCCGGACTAGGAATAACGACTGGACTAGGAGAGGGAGAAGACTGGGCGACTGGTTGCGGTTTGGCTGCGGGTTGAGTTTGATACCATTTAAAGTGTTGGTAGGCCGTGCGCGATATTTGTTGAATCAGAGTCCTAGCGTTACTATCATTGTGGGGACGTTTGACCATCACTGCTCCTAGATAGCGTTTCCCGTTGGGCATATCAATAATCCCCGCATCCGCTAACATTGAGCCAATATCACCGGTTTTATGGGCAATATCGGCGGATTTCTCGATACCTTGGGGCAGCAGGGTGCGAGTGCGCGTTTCCTGCATAATATTCAATAGACGATCGCGGGAACGTAAACTAAGTAATTCCCCTTGATTAACTTTTCCTAAGATTGTCACCAAATCTCTCGGACTTGTGGTATTAGTTCCTTCCAAGTCTGGTAAAGGGTTATTAATTACCGTACTGGTCAAACCCCAAGCTTGAAAACGCTGATTAAGAGCCTTTTTGCCGCCCATCCGCTTAATTAACATATTAGTAGCGGTATTATCGCTAATTACGTTCATTTTAGTGGCGGTTTCTAGGGCAGTATAGGTTTTATTCAATCCTAGATACTGCATATCCCCAGACCCACTGGCCAGGACATCCTTAGTGGCCACAAGGGTTTCATCGAGACGAATTTTCCCCGCGTCCACATCCTCAAAAAAGGCCACCAGAATCGGGATTTTAATCGTACTAGCGGCAGCAAAAATAGTATCTCCGCGAAAATTAGCGTAAGCACCGTTATCAAGGTCAATAAATAATGCTCCCGCCTGTAATTTCGGATATTTGACCGCTAAAGCCTGTAATTTCTGGTTAAGGCTGCTGAGATTTTCGTTTAAAACTAAGGTGGTCGGTTTTGGGGTGACGAGTTTGAGAGTCGGGGAATTAGTAGCGGTGGGTTTTGGGTGTAGGGGTAATTTGCTCGGATCCACCACCGTTAAAACCGTACCAGCGATCGCACCTAAACCGACACCAAGGATAGAGAAGCGAAGAACCTGAAGGAGAAAAGAAGCGATTAGGTTGGGTTTACGCTGTTTTTTTGCCTTTTTAACTGGCACAGGCCTTTTGTTATTGTTTGAGTCCACGGACCTAGGGGACTCAGGGCCAGATTGGACTTTAGTAGGACGACGAGTTACTTGACGAGTCACGGTTTTCCTCAAGGGTATCCAGATTTATTATCGGTCGCTAGGAGAATTTTTTTTCTTGCCCTTGAGACTATCAAGACCGAGAAAAAGTTGCCCGATACTTTCAATATGACCGATAATACCCCGCAGCAGGGCTAATTCCTCCACCGTGGGCCGGGCCCGATGATAAAATTGCCGGAATTTCTCCATCCTAGCAGCGGCGGTGTGGGGGTAAAGATAGCCAATTTTGAGCAAAAAGCTCTCTAAGTGCTGATAATAGCCTTCTAGAGCCTCAAAAGTGGCATTAGGGAGCATTTCTAACGGGGGTTCGAGCCTATTTTCCGTCGCCATTTGGTACAGTTCGTAGGAGCAAACCGCCACCGCTTGGGCCAGATTAAGGGAGGAATATTGAGGATTAGCGGGAATACCGACAAAACGCTGGGCGTGGTTCAGTTCGCTGTTACTTAAACCCCGGTCTTCTGGCCCGAAAATTAGGGCCGATTCTAGGTTAGGGGTGAGTAACCAGGGTAAGGCGGTCCGGGGTGTTTCGAGGGGAGTATTCAGGTGACGGGGTTTCGAGGTGGTGGCAATGATGCGATGACAACCCTGCAAAGCTTCCCCCAGGGTGGCTACCTGTGAACAGTTTTCTAGGACTTCAATTCCGTGTACTGCCATGCGTCGCGCTTCTTCTGCAAGGATATGACAGGCGGGATTGACGATAATTAAGCGACTTAAGCCCATATTCCGCATAATTCTGGCAGTGGAACCCACATTTAAGGCTCCAGCTGGTTCAACTAAAATAATTCTCAGGCGATCGAGTGGGGAACTCGGATTATTTTCATCTACACTCATAGATAAGGCGCAGTTTTTGACTTTTTAATTTTAATCATGGCACGTCAGCCCTCGAAGTCCGATCTTCCCAGTAAAATTTGTCCCGTTTGCGGTTTATCCTTTACTTGGCGCAAAAAGTGGCAAAACTGTTGGCATGAGGTCAAATACTGTTCGGAACGCTGTCGTCGTCGCAAGTCCTCGGTGAATCAGTAAAAAGCCGAGAATTTTAACTATCAAATAGGCACTCTTGCAAAAGGCAATTTTTAGCTGAGGACTTAGATGGGTAATTAATTTTGCTTAGGTACTCTATTCGCTTTTAATTTTACGGCTAATTTAGTAAGCTGATATTTGGCTAAATTAACTTTTTCTTAAGAGAATCTCAATGCACATTGCCTGGTTAGGAAAAAAATCTCCTTTTTGCGGTAACGTTACCTATGGGCGAGAAGTGACTAATTCCCTGCTCGATCGAGATTATCAAGTCAGTTTTCTGCATTTTTCTTCCGAAAAACCCACCGTAAGCGATTGGCCCGACTTTTACGACGAAATCACCCTGCCACGTCTCTATAGTTCCCAAGTCTATACTATTCCCACCCTGAAATCGAGTCGGGTTCTACAGGATAAACTCAGGGAACTGAAACCCGATCTAGTTCATGCGTCCTTACCCCTGTCTCCCCTTGATTTTCTACTACCAGAAATTTGTGAGTCTTTAGATTTGCCTCTGGTGGCGACTTTTCACCCGGCTTTTGATAGTAAAATTCGCAATCTCATCTCCAGTACCCAATTATTAACCTACCAACTACACGCCCCTTTTTTAGCTAATTACGATAAAGTAATTATTTTTTCCACCTCTCAACGGGATTTTTTAGTTAAATTGGGAGTTCCCGAAGAAAAATTAGCAATTATTCCCAATGGGGTTGATATTAATAAGTATTGTCCAGGACTATCGAATATTAAAGCTCAATATAATGCCGATTGTTTATTTATTTATCTCGGTCGGATCATGCCGGAGAAAAATGTAGAATCTTTATTGAAAGCCTGGAAAAAAACCAATTTAGGGAATAGATGCAAACTGCTCATTGTTGGAGATGGTCCGTTGACTCCTTCCCTTAAACCTTTTTATGGGGAAGAAGATGGTATTATCTGGTTAGGTTTTATCGGCGATGAAAATAAACGAATTGAAATTCTGCGCGGGGTTGACTGCTTTATTTTACCCTCATTAGTGGAAGGTTTATCGATTTCCCTCTTGGAAGCGATGGCCTGCGGTGTTGCTTGTCTGGCTACGGATGTGGGTGCCGATGGGGAAGTGTTAAAAGGTGCGGGAATAGTTCTAGATACTAGAGGACTAATTACCCAATTAAAAACTCTCTTGCCTGTATTACGAGATCATCCCGAATTAACCACAATTTTAGGTCAAAAAGCCCGTCAAAGAGTTTTAGACTCTTACACTCTTAGCAAAAATATCGATCGCTTACAGTTAGTTTATCAAGAAGTGTTAGCCCAAAAACATTCTTCTCTTAGCTACTTTCACTAAGGAATTTATATGACGATTGCCCGGACAATTTGCTTGGGATTTATGGCGGTAATTTTAGCGGGAACTTCCCTGTTAATGTTGCCTGTTTCTACCACTAGCGGCACTTGGAATGATCCAATTGTTGCCCTCTTTACCTCCACTTCTGCTGTCTGTGTCACGGGTTTAGCAGTGGTAGATACGGGTACTTATTTTTCTTTTTGGGGTCAATTATTTATCGCTTTATTAATTCAAGTGGGTGGACTGGGATATATGACCACTACCACTTTTTTAATGTTATTAATTGGGCGAAAATTTGACCTGAGACAGAAGTTAGCAATTCAAGAATCTTTTGATCGACCTTTCCTACAAGGTAGTCAAAGTTTAATGAAATCAGTGATTGCTACTACTTTAGTTTTTGAGTTAACAGCAACTTTGGTTATGTTAACTGTCTTCGCCCAAAAGTATGATTTTAGATATGCGGTGTGGTTATCTTTATTTCATAGTATTAGTGCTTGGAATAATGCGGGTTTTGGCTTGTTTAAAGATAACTTGATGTCCTATCATTCTTCAATTATTATTAACTTATCTATCACAGGACTGATCATTTTTGGAGGTATCGGTTATCAGGTAATTATCGAGTTTTACACTTGGTTTATTTACCGCTTTCAATATAAACGAAAAGGCTTTGTTTTTTCTCTTAACTATAAAGTTGCTATCAGCACAACTATATTTTTATTAGTGATAGGAACCTTGGCTTTTTTACTTACTGAACAGGGAAATGGTGACACTTTGGCTAATTTATCACTGAAAGATAAATTGCTGGGTGCTTGGTTCCAATCGGTAACATCGAGAACAGCAGGATTTAATACCATTGATATTGGTAAAATTTCCGTAGAAGGTTTATTAATTACCATGGCTTTGATGTTTATAGGAGCCAGTCCTAGCGGTACAGGGGGAGGTATTAAAACCACAACTTTTAGGATTTTATATAACTGTACCCGCTCGGTTTTACGGGGACGTGAAGAAGTGACTCTTTATCAAAGACGCATTCCTATGCCGTTAATTTTAAAGTCAATGGCGGTGGTTTTTGGTTCAGTTATAGCGATTATTATCTCCACCCTAGCTATCTCATTTGTGGAGACAGATTTTAAAATGATTCAACTATTTTTCGAGGTAGTTTCTGCCTTTGGAACTGTCGGCTTATCTATGGGAATAACCGCCGCTTTATCACCGATTTCTAAGTTAATTATCGTTTTTATGATGTATCTTGGACGGGTAGGAGTTATACTTTTAATAGCGGCCATTATCGGCGATCCGAAACCAACAGTTATTAATTACCCCGAAGAAAACCTTTTAGTGGGATAATTAATATCAGTTATCAGTTATCAGTTTCTCTTGTCTCCTCACTCATTGACACTAGCATTTTAAATGCGTAACAGTTTAACTTCTTATGCAATCAATTAAATTTTTTAGTAGTATGCGTCCCCAAAATCGCCAATTTGCCGTCATCGGATTAGGCAGATTTGGGCGAGCCGTTTGTGAAACCCTACGCAAACAAGGTTATCAAGTGGTAGGGACAGATATTGACGAAGGATTAGTAGCACAAGCGTTATCTGATCGAATAGTAGATAATGCGATCGAACTTGATTCTACCAAACCTAACGCTCTGCGAGAAGCGGGAATTTTTGAGACCGATACGGTGATTGTCGCTATTGGTAAATACGTGGAAGAAAGTATCATTACTACTCTCAATTGTAAGGAAGCAGGGGTTAATTTTGTCGCCGCTAAAGCCTCCACAGAAATTCATGGAAAATTACTCAAAAAAGTTGGCGCAGATTTAGTAGTGTTTCCCGAATACGATGCCGGTTGTGAGTTAGCGCACCGTTTAACTAGACCATCAATTTTAGAACGATTTGATCTCGATCCCGAACATAGTATTGTCGAGTTAAAAGTCCCGGAGGCTTTTCACGGTAAAACCCTAGCAGAGTTAGAAATTCGTAATCGTTATGGGTTAAATATTGTCGCTGTCGGTAATGCGGAAAAATTCAAGATTAACCCCAATCCCCAAGAAAGATTACACAAGGATTTAGCCATGGTGGTGATTGGTTCTAACCGAGATATTCAGCGTTTACCGATTTGACACTCCCCGCTCTAAAGAGACGGGGATTCTTGGTTCACAGAGATTACTTGCTTAGACAGAATTGCTTCTGAAAAAGTAGAGGTATTCTCTCCCCAAGCGTTTATTGGATCGAGCCCAAAGGTTCCGACACGCCCTGCCGTACTTAGTCCCCTTTTAAGGATGTTGATTGCGGCGTTTTCATCCCTATCCAAAACACATCCACATTTGCACTGATGGGTTCTAGTCGATAAAGATTTTTTGACAGTTTCACCACAGTTTGAACAGTTTTGGCTTGTATAATTCGGTGAGACAGCAATCGTTATCTTGCCGAATTTAACCCCAAAATACTCTATCCATTCCCGAAACTGATACCAGGCCGCATCATTTATCGATTTAGCTAGACAATGATTCTTGACTAAGTTCTTAACTCTTAAATCCTCGTAGGCTATCACATCGCTAGAGTGAACTACGCACCTTGCTAATTTCACAGCAAAGTCTTGACGTTGCCTATTTACTTTAAGGTGAGCTTTAGCTAATCTTTGTCTAGCTTTTTGACGATTTTTACTTCCCTTTTTCTTTTTAGATAATCGCCTTTGAAGTCGTTTTAATCGTTTCTCGGACTTTCTCAAGAATTGAGGATTATCAACCTTGTTGCCATTGTTATCTGTATAGAAAGAAGCCAAACCTACATCTAAGCCAATACACTTACCTGATGGTTTAACATCTTCTTTAACGTCACAAGAAAGGACAAATTGACAATAATAACCGTCCGCTCTCCGAATCAACCTAACCCGTTTAATATCGGATTCTTGAAAGTACCCTAAATCCCAAGTTCCTACCAACTTAAGAACACCAATGTTTTTCTTGTCAGTGAATTTAACAGTTTTAGGGCTAAGAAGCTTCCATCCTGATTGTTTGTATTCAACAGAGCGAGATTTTTTAAATTGAGGATACCCCTTTTTGCCTGATACTTTACGTTTACAGTTGTCGTAAAAACGACTAATTGAACTCCAAGCACGTTCAGCACTTGCCTGTCTAGCAGTTGAATTAAGTTCATCGGCAAATTTAAAGTCCTGAGCTAATTCTTTAGAATATCGGTATAAATCGTTCTTACCCGTACCTTTTGTATCCATCCATAACCTTACACATTTGTTACGGATGAATTGAGCAGTACGAATAGCATCGTCTATGGCTTGATACTGTTGAGTTTTAGCTTTAACTTTAAACTCTAAGACAAACATTTTACGCAGGGGGGACTTAGACAAAATCAGTATAGCACAATAAAAGTTAAGTTAACAAGATATAGTTTAAAAAGCCGTCCTAAAAGGACGGGGCTTTAACCCAAAATTTCGGTAAATTTTAGTCAAACATTTGATTTACTTAGTTTCTAATCCTCTTTTTAGGTAGGAGAATTGTCAGAGCCTTTCTCTTGCCTATTGCCTATTGCCTTCAGAAACTGATAACTGATAACTGATTAATTTCCTCGCCAAAAGATAATCGAATTATTGAGAGGTTGGATGGTGGTACCGGGATAATAGAAAGCGAGAATTTGTTCAGGAGACCAACCCAAACGGGCTAAATTATAGGAACCAAATTGACTTAATCCTACCCCGTGGCCGAAACCGCCACCAATAAAGTTATAACCCTGGATCTGTCGATTGGTATCGTAGATAGGATCGATGTAGAATAGGGTACTGCGAGGCGGTCCTAAGGCACTACGCACCTCATTTTTATGCAGTTCCAAAATCCCCTTATCGGTTTGAATGGTCATAGTCAGAATCCGACCGGAAGGAGAGCGTTTAGTCACTTCCATCCATTGGATTTTCTGGAAGTCGGCCAGGGGATGTTTTCGCCGTGTTAAATAGGTTTCTAGGTCTTGACTCAAATCAGCTAAAGAAGCTTGTTTTTGCCAGCGAAAAACCCGTCGTCCCGTCTCATTAAAACCATCTTTAAGATTAATAAACTGGCGAAAAGTTGTCTCATTAGCGAGGGATTGTTTCGAGAGATCCCAAACTCGATTAGGGGAGTCCACCACTGCCCGGAGATAAGGTCTTTCTTCCCCATCCCACACATCACTAAAGAGGGCAGTTATTCCGCCGGTGGTGGAGGAATAAAGGGCATCCACTAACTCATTTTGGTAGGTTAAAACCAGTCCTTGGGTAGCTGCGATCGCTTGATCAGCCCGGGGATTAGTTCCCGTCAATCCATAATAAACTTGACAATGGGTATCGGCACAGAGTTCGTAATTATCGGCTTGAAAACGGCGGAGATTGCGGAGGGCGTAGGTACGGGCGATAATAGTTTGCGCTTGGGTGGCACTTTCTGGGGCATCATGACCGATTTCGTGGGGGACAACCCCACGCAGGTAGGTTTCAAGGGGAACGTTATTAACTAGGGTAAAAGTGCCGTAGGCGTTGGGCTGTAGGCGCATAGTCCCACCGTACAAACGTACCTGATCGGGGCTATGGCTGACTTGAATCAGGTTTTTTTGGCTCTCGATTTCCAATTCTTTGGGAAAATAGCGCACCCCGTTGATTTGGAAAGAAACTTGCGGCTTTTCTTTGAGTAAAACACTATTAATATAGGGTTGATTGTAGCCTTTGGCTTGCAAACTGGTCAGCAACCAATGTCGCACTAGGGGATTTTCATAAACTTCTCGCTTTGCCCAAACCTGCCAGCGTCCGGGTTGGGTGATTTCCACTTTAATGCCCATTTTTGCCCAGTTTTTGGCGCTATTTTCGGCGGTTTCAAAGGTGGCGTGGTCGCTTAAAATGACTTTTTCTTGGAGGATGGGAGAAGCAAGGGGACGGGGAATAACTTCTAATTGTAGGCGATTGGTTTGCAGGGTTTGGGATTGGCCATCTTCTCCTACCACGCGCAGGGTGAGATTATCACCACTGCTACTACTCAGGGTTAATTTTTCCTTGGCTTCATCGCCAAAACGTTGGACAATGCCCACTCTCAGAAGTACATCCTTGGCCATAGCGGCAGGAATTAGGGTTAAACTGAGCAAGATCGCCGCAGTTATGGAACCGATGCTAATTATTGGTTTTTTTTCCTTGATTTTTAGCATAAAGTCAAGTATCTGTTAATAAGTTTTCATAAAATTTGAGGATATTCAGAGATTATAGCAGCAAGCCGTTGGGGAAATGGGGAAATGGGGAAATGGGGAATTTCAGCTAAAACCCTAAAACCCCAATACTCAACAAAGCACCTAACTTCCCCCATCGCTGATAATGCGTAAACGTACCGTTTTTTGCCCACCCTCATCCAGTTCTACTTCGATCACTTCACTGGTTAAACTTTCTAAACAGGTTAACATCGATCGCAGATGGGGATTACTTGCTCCCGTATCCACATAGAGGCGATCGGACAAACTACCCAAACGTTTCCAAGTAGTATAAAGTTTAGCCACAGCCTGCTCTAATTGTGTGGCTTGTTTAACCAGATCCGCCGCCGTATTTAGACAATCGACGCGCAAAGCTTCTTCTAGAGCCATTTCAATATCTAAATTACCCCGTCGGAGAGTTTGTACTTGGGCCGCCGCGTCGAGATATTTAGCTAAACTGCGTGCTTCCGAGGTGATTAATTTTACCGTGTCCACATCGGGATTAGCGGCGATTTCTTGACGGAGAGTGTCGATATGAGTATCGGGTAACTTTTCTAATTCTTTCACTAGGGGAGCGAGATGACGCGCCGGTAAACTGCCATCGCTGGCTTTTTCCTTCACTTCATCGGGTAGTAAGTCTGAACTCATCGCCGTCCATTCATCGGCCAATTGTTTCACCTCCCGACGAGTAATTCTCTCCCCTTGTCGGGCCGCATCACTGACTAATTTTTGAATTTCGGGGGCAGATTTGGCCGTTTCTACGAAGGCGCGTTTACTAAAATTATTGATACTATCGGGATCCAGTTGTCCTTCTGCTAGGAGAGTATCGGCACTATTAGCCAATTGAATCAGAGCATAAGCTTGACTTTTAGTGATTTCTCGCTGTTTTAACCAGTTTAAAAAGCCCGTACCGCGACTATCACCGCCTTGCTTCTCCCGGTCGCGAATAGCTCGCAAAATTCGCCCCCGCCAGATTTCTGTTTGCAAATCAAAGCGATCGCAAACTTTCCAAAAAGAATCCAGTTGCTGCTGAAAGTCATGATCTTGGATAGTTTCATCTTCGGGATCCGGCAGTTGAAAGTTAAACTCTAGAGGCGTTTCAAAGGCATCAATGATCGCGGAGGTGTCGGAGGAGAACGTCGCAGCATCAACCATAGGATAGACTCGGCAGTTAATCAGGCATTTTATCTTAACTCGCTCAGGCAACCCCCGACAAGCCGATTAATCTTCAGGTAAAACCCCACACCCTGTTCCCACGAACAACTTTTTGCCGCAAACCCTAGTTAGGGGAAGCATTGGGGGGACTCGGACTGGTGACGGGTGCGGAAGGTGTCGTCCCGGTCGTGGGACTCGGACTGGTGACGGGTGCGGAAGGTGTCGTCCCGGTCGTGGGACTCGGACTGGTGACAGGTGCGGGAGGTGTCGTCCCGGTCGTGGGACTGGTGACGGGTGCGGGAGAAATCGATGGATTGGGAGCGGGATGACGACCCAAGAATTGCCAAGCGATCGCAGCCAGCAAACCGAGAACACCGATAGCGATCGCTGCCATCGGGGGTGAAACGCTAGTGAGCGCGGGGGGAAAAGTACGACTAGAAACCGAAGAAGATGCAGGGGAGGGAGTGGGTATTGCCGTCACCACTTCTTCTCCGGGGTCGGTGTCCCCGTTGTGATCAAAATCTTGGTCATTAAGATGGGGAATAATTCGTTCTTTGGCCTCAGCATAAATTAAAGGCCTGACAGTTTCAGCCGCAGGAACTACCCGACAATAAACTAGGGCGATGGTGGAGTTATCGTGACCGTTTTTCTGGTTAGCTAGTTGTAATAAACTTTCCCCCACGGCCGTCACGGTTTTCTCTCCTCGCAAAAGAGGCAGAATTTCACTGTCCCAGTATTGTTCTACCCGATCATAATCACTTAAACCATCGGAACAGAGGAGAAAAACACAATCTTGATCAACAATCAACCTCTGAACAGTGGGATGGAGATTAGTGGCGCTACTCATGCCCAAAGCTTGCACCAAGGCCCCCGCGTTGGGATACTGTATGGCATCACGATAGAGGAGATAGCCTAATTTCACTTCCCTAGAAGCGAGATCATCATCTACCGTCACTTGATGACAACCCTGGGGGGTAATCCAATAGATACGGGAATCCCCCACATGGGCAACGTACATTTCCTGAGCATGGCCAAAGGCCATAACTAGAGTCGTACCCATGCGCCGGCGGTCTTGTCTTGACTCCTGATCGTTGCGTTGACTGATCAGATCATTGGTGACACGAATCGCCTGTTCGAGGACAAGACTGTAACTATCGGGATAGACTTCCATATCAGTGGTGGGACTGGGATTAATTTCCCTAGGCAGGGTTTCGATCGCCAATTGAGAAGCGATTTCGCCCCCTTCCTGACCGCCGATGCCATCACAGACAATCGCCAGGGGATTTTGACCATTAGACAGGGTTATGGCCTGATTAGCTGGGGGATAACAGCCATCCTCGTTGTGTTCCCGCATCGGACCGGTATCGGTGCAGGTGAAAATCTCATAGCTGCGCTCTTGACCTGCACCGTAGTGCTGTAGGGCATAATCGAGAATAGCGATCAGGGATTCTGGGCGATCGAGATCACCGGATTCTAGTTCTTGGGTTAGGGATGCGAGAAAATCTTGAATATTAGCGGCTGCCGTCGGGATCAGACTGGACCAGAAGGCCCCTAAATCTTTGAAATTGGGAGCGGCAGCCTCGTCTTTGCTTAATTCTAGCAATTGCAGCAGCTGATTATTCACTCTCGTCAGAAAAGGGTTAAGCAGACTAGAAACCACAGCTTTTTTCTGGAGGGGATGCCAGAGTTTGGCCATTTGCCATAACCAGTGAATTTGTCTTAAATCGGAAGCTTGCGACCAAACCTCGTCCAGAGTGGGCAATAGTTGTGGATAAATTAATTCTCCGGTTTCATCGAGGGGAATAGTGCCGTATTCTAACAGCCAGATGTCCATTTCTAAGCGTTCGTCGGGACTGGGAATATAGCCATAGACTTGGGGAATATGGAGATGAAATGGTAACAATTTTAGGTAGAGGGAGAGCCAGCTAGGAGGTTCTTCCGGTGCTTGGGGTGCTTGAGCGGGTTTAGTATCAAGAACAATTTGTGGTTGTTTGACCAAATAACGATTATCAATTAGCTCACCAACACGATAATAGGTTCTCACCCAATCACCCATCATCCATAAATAGCGCTTAACTAAAGGAGTACCGCATTTTTCACAGAATCTATTAGTGAGAGCGTTCGAGGATAGACAAGTTAGGTTTTGACATTGGAGGGTTGTCAGGGAGTCCATGAAAACTGCTTACTCCTAAAGCGCGATTAGTATAGGTTACTAAAATAGCGTGTTTTTACCACGTTGACTGCCAGTGTATTGCAGTGTTTCCCAAATTTTAACCTTTGTCGCTTGATCGACAATAATTAGGGTTTGCGGCAAAAAGTTTTTCCTAGGGCCAGGGTGTGGGGTGTGGGGTGTGGGGAGAATAAATAAAATAATCTCCTGTCTCCTGTCTCCTGAATCCTGTCTCCTGACGACCAGCTCCTAAAAGTTTCTAAATATTTTTCCACATCAGCAAAGAGCGAGTTTGAAAGCCGAGATTTTGGTAGAGATTGAGAGCATTGTCGTTATTGATGAAGACCTGTAAACCGATGCGGGTTTGTCCGCGACTTTTTGCCCAATCCTTAG
Organism: Microcystis ichthyoblabe FBCC-A1114; assembly: GCF_050500245.1. NCBI lineage: Bacteria > Bacillati > Cyanobacteriota > Cyanophyceae > Chroococcales > Microcystaceae > Microcystis > Microcystis ichthyoblabe. The sequence continues at coordinate 1,215,266 of NZ_CP191408.1, forward strand.
CTCGATCGATTAGTGCGCTGGCGATACCTTGGCGACGATGCTGGGGATCGACGTAAATTAGGAAAATATGACCATAGCGATCGCCTGTCACCTGATCGACGGCGCTCCCCATCCAGAGACAAGCGATCGCCGTTTGTTGTCCTTCGACGATCCACAGGGGAGTATCAAGGCCAAAAAACTGTCTGACTGTATCAGCTAGATGGGAGAGGTTTTTTTGTTCGGGAAAAAATTCTTGATAGCTGCGGGTGAGAAAATTAATGAGTAGATAGCGATCGCCCATTTTGCCCAGTCGCAGCCGATAATCTTCGGGAAGGTTAGCCATGCCAAGGATAAGAGAAAATTATGCCCAGGGATGGCTCGATCGGAGCGGGTGCCGCTAAATCTGCCGGCAAAAAAATCCGGATGCCAGTGGCAACCAGAGCCACTAAAAACACTAAGATAGTCAGGAGCGGGGCGATATATTGTCGGAAAAAAGCCATAATTATTTGATCTCTAAACTGCTGTTCCTTCTATTTTAGGGATTGCCAGTTAGGATATCAGCAATTAAAAAAAATTCGCCCAAAAAAAGTGATCGGCATACCGATCACTACAAACCGACAACTAGACTATGACTAAACACCGATTAAATCTAACGAAGGTGCAAATAGGCCGCCTCTGCTTCTAATTGACGCACTAAAGCTTCATTTCCCTGCGCTCTAGCTACTTCCAGTCGGTGTTGCAAATTTCTGCGGAGTGTTTCTCTATGAGCGACGGTGGCCTGTGTTAGGACTTGCTGACGATTTTTGTTCATGATGGACAGACTTTTGAGCGACTTAACTTACCTTATATCTAAATCATAACATTCTCCTTGGTAAAATGTATCTTTAGCTACTGAATTTCCCATTAAGATTTATTAAAGCCGTTGGCCAACCTAGGGACAAGTCAATGAAGGAACAGGCACTAATAACCCTTACTAGCGATTTTGGACTACAGGACGGTTATGTGGGCATTATCAAGGGAGTAATCGCAGGAATTGCCCCCCATGCTCGCACGATCGATCTGAATCATCAAATTTCGCCCCAAGACCTCTACGCTGGTCGTTTTATCCTCCTGAATGCCTATCAATATTTTCCCCAAGGCACTATTCATCTGGCAGTTATAGATCCGGGGGTGGGAAGCAAAAGACGCGGGGTAGGGATTCGTTTTGCTGGTGGTTATTTAGTCGGGCCAGATAATGGTTTATTTAGTGGCATTTTAAGCCAATCTCCCGCTATATCTGCCGTTAATCTCAATAATTCTTCCTATTGGCGCACCCCTAACCCTAGCACTACTTTTCACGGTCGTGATATTTTTGCTGCTGTGGCCGCTTATTTGGCCCAGGGAGTACCCCTAGAAATATTAGGTGAGATTATTGATCCCGATAGCTTGCAACAGTTAGCGATCGCTGTTCCGCAAATCGAGGAAGATAAAATGAGGGGACAAATCCAATATATTGACATTTTCGGCAATTTAATCAGTAATATTCCCGATTATCTCCTAGAGGGAAAAAATTGGTCAGTGCAGTTGGGTCCAAAAATTATCCCCACAAAAAACACCTATAGTGATGTTCCTTCGGGGGAAATAGTCGCTTTTATCGGTAGTCACGGGGGGTTAGAAATTGCCGTCAATAGTGGCAGCGCCCAAAAGCAATTACACTTAAATATTGGCGATGCGATCGAGGTTAGAATAGATAGGAGTCAGTGATCAAAACTGATAACTGATAACTGATAACTGATATAGCCTTTTAATCAATTTTCATACTAATATCTAACCAAGTAGAACGGGTAACTGGGGCGCTAGTGGAAATATAATCTACTCCTGTTTCGGCCACGTTGCGAATGCGATCGAGGGTAATATTTCCCGATGCTTCTATTTTGGTTTTACTATTAAAATTGCGGATCATCTCCACAGCAGTTTGCATCATCTCTAAATCCATATTATCTAACATAATGATCTCTACCTGCTGCTGCAGAGCTTGATTCACTTCTTCTAATTGACTGGTTTCCACCTCAATTGTGAGAGGATAGGGCATATTTTGCCGTACACGAAGCACTGCTTCCTCAATGCTGCCGGCTGCTTGAATATGATTATCTTTAATCATAATTGCATCATCTAACCCCAAACGATGGTTAATAGCGCCACCGATACCGGAGGCATATTTTTCTAAAATTCGCAATCCGGGGGTAGTTTTGCGAGTATCCACCAATCTTGTCGATAAATCGGCAATTTTCTCCACATATTTGCGAGTTTCACTAGCAATCCCACTCAAGCGCATGGCAAGATTTAAAGCGACTCTTTCCCCGATTAACAGCGCATCGAAGGAACCCTCTATCTCGGCAATAACTTTAGATTTGGGGCAGAATTCCCCCTCGGCAACGGTGGGGGTAAAGTGAATAGTGGGGTTAAGCAGTTGAAAAACTCTTTCAGCTACGGGTAAACCGGCAATAACTCCCGCTTCCTTGGCAATCCAACTAGCTTGACCGATTTTAGCATGACCGAAGAAAATTGCTTGGGTGGTGCGATCGCCTCTACCGAGATCTTCTCGTAACCAGTTTTCTAACAAGGGATCAAGAACTAATAGGGGCGGTAACATAGAATTTATCGAAACAATCGGGACGTATTTATTTTAATTCTAGGAAGGTTTGACCTGTTTGTAAACTTTCTTTAATCGAAACTTATCCCTTCATAGATTAACTCGATCGCACAGTGAAAATCGAGACTAGATAGAATAATTTCTTCCCCTTGACTATAAGCGCAGTAAAACCAAATTTTATCTTCACCGCGACGATAAACCTCAACACTGATCGATTCAGGATCGACTAAAACGTATTCTTGTAAACTAGGAATCTGACGATAATATTGTAACTTTTTAGTGCGATCATAGTTTCCTGTGCTAGGGGAAAGCACTTCAATAATCACTTGTGGATGTTGAATAAAATTACGAGATTGTCTATCCCTAAAATCGCAACTAATCACCAAATCGGGATAAAAATAACGACTATTATTAGCTTGGACTTTCGCATCAGATACATTGACTCGACAGCCTCGCGGACGGAGATGAAGTCTTAAAGCAGTGTAAAAATTCAAGGTAATATCATTATGGGGCAGACTACCCCCAGTCATGGCGATAATTTCCCCATCAATGTATTCATGGCGCAATTCCTGTGTAGCTTCCCATTCTAGATACTCTTCCGGGGTCATTCTTTCTGGGTATTGAGGTTGAGCGATCATTTTTCTTTTTCCTTGTCAACTAACTAAATTAATATCCCATTTCCTTTTTATGTTATACCATTTTCTCAGCCAAAGATTGAAGAATAGTCATAATTAAGCGGCGACTGATTACCCTAATGATAAGATAGAGAGAGAAAGCATTATTGTCGCAGGTCGCTAAGATGACGAAAACAGTTGCCGATATCATGACTCCCAATCCCATCACCGTCACCGCTAACACTTCTCTGTCTGAAGCAGTGAAGATTTTGGCCGAAAAGCGGTTTAGTGGTTTACCCGTGGTGGATGACAATATACGACTGATTGGGGTTATCTCCGAAACTGACCTTATGTGGCAGGAAACGGGAGTAGAAGCTCCTCCTTACATTATGCTCCTCGATAGCGTCATCTATCTACAAAATCCTAGCCGTCACGAGAAATTACTCCATAAAGCTCTCGGTCAAACCGTGGGGGAAGTAATGACCGATAAACCTATTAGTATCACGGCTGATCGCCCTTTGAAAGAAGCGGCCTCGTTAATGTATGATCGTCATGTGCGTCGTTTACCGGTGATTGAGGAAGAAACCCACAAAGTAATTGGTATTGTCACTCGCGGCGATATCATTCGCGATATGGCAAAATCGGAAGCATAATGGCTTTTCTAGGGCAACAATTAACTAAAAAGTCTTGAACAAATGAATCAATCTCAGGAAACGGTTACTTATTCCCTAGAAACTATCTTGATGCGGATTGAGGGAAAAATCGATTCGTTACAAAAAGATGTGAGGGATTTAAAGGTAGGACAAGCGGTGTTAACGGGAAAAGTTGAGGGAATAGAAAATCGACTAAACTCATTAGAAGGAAACCAAAAATATCAGGTTTGGGCATTAATTGTCCTCTTAGCCGGGGTAATTGTGAAAAATTTTTTTCTGAGCAGTAATCCCTAAATTCTTGCTTCCCTTGCAATTTCTCGGCTCTTCTAGGTTCTGTGTGATAAGTTTAACTTACATAGTAGGATAGATCGATCTTTGTGTCCTTTGTGTCTTTGTGGTTCGTTTCACCCCCTTGCTAGGAGCAATGTATCTTAGAATACATTTTACCCACCAAATCCAAGAGAGCCATTTCTCTAACAACTATCAGGATGAAGCGCCGTCAATTTCTCACTACTACTGCCCTAACTGCTCTTAGTTTTGCCCTAATTCCTAGAAAAGTTTTTAGCAGTAATTTTCCTCTAATTAAACCGCCACATCTACAACCGGGCAACGGAGTGGGTATTATTAGTCCGGCGGGGGCAACTTTCAAAGAAGATGATTTGAACATAGTTATCGAGGCAGTTAAAGCTTTAAAATTAGTCCCAAAAGTTGGTCAACACGCTTTAAATCGTTATGGTTATTTAGCTGGTAAAGATAGGGAGCGAGCGTCGGATATAAATCAATTTTTTGCTGATGATAATATTGCCCTAATTTTACCAATTCGCGGCGGTTGGGGTAGCACTCGTTTATTACCTTATCTCGACTACGATTTAATTCGTCGTCATCCGAAAATCATCTGTGGTTTTAGTGATATAACTTCCTTATTATTGGCTATTTATGCCAAAACTGGTTTAGTTACTTTCCATGCTCCCAATGCCTTTTCTAGTTGGCGCACCGCTCAAACTGAAAGCTTTCGACAGGTTTTATTTTCTGGGGAAAAGTTAACTTTTAGAAATCTTCCCGATCCCGATGATGCTAATCGTTTAATGCAGGTAAAAAACCGCATTCAAACTATTACTAAAGGTCAGGCAAAAGGTCAATTAATCGGCGGTAATTTAACCACTTTAGCCTCAATAGTTGGCTCTCCCTATCTACCAGATTTTACCGGAGCTATCCTATTTTTGGAAGATATTGGTGAAGATGTTTATGAAATTGATCGACTGTTAAATCAATTAAAATTAGCGGGAATTTTCGATAATTTAGTTGGATTTATCTTCGGTCAATGTAGCAATTGTAGTGCCAATAGTGAGTATGGTTCCTTAACTTTAGAAGAAGTAATCAGAGAATATATCCAACCCTTAAAAATTCCCGCTTGTCTAGGATTAACTATCGGACATTTAGAAATTATTGAAACTATTCCCATCGGTATTGCAGTAGAATTTGATGCTAATCGGGGAACAATCACTATGTTAGAATCGGCGGTTAGTAAACCCTAAAATAGGTGACTGTTGCTATTCGCTTTTTTAACTGATAAAGGAATATTTAGACTGGCGAATTCGGCTCCATCTTATTATTAGACTAAATCCTTGGCTCTTCTCGACTTTGTGTGATAAGTTCAACTTATATAGTCGCGATCGATCTTTGTGTCCTCTGTGTCTGGAGTGGTTCCTTCCACTCCCTCGCCCGCAAGACTGTATCTTAGAATACATTTTACCCACCAAACCTGGGAGAGCCCCTTTGAGTATAGGCTAGTTATCAGGAGAGGCACTCATGCAAGAGGCAAAAGCTTCAGAAGCTGATTACTGATTACTGAAAAAAGCTGATCACTGTCGTGGTTGTACGGGGAAACCTTGACGCTGCAACACTTCCGCCGCATCTTGGCCCGGTTGATAGTTGATACCGAGGGTAGAGGTGGCCGTATCTTCGATGATTTTGGGAGTGAGGAGAATAATCACCTCCGAGCGACTATTCTGATTGGTACGACTGCGGAATAAAGCCCCTAAAATAGGAATATCCCCTAAAATCGGCACTTTTGTCTCAGAACTTTGTTGGCGCTCTTGTATAATCCCGGAAAGAATTAAACTCTGTCCATCCCGGAGACGAATTAAACCCGATAATAATTCCCGGGTAATCAAAGGAGTCAATTGGTTGATTGTCGCCCCACCGCTATTAAATGGAATCTGGGGACCTGGTTGGGCAATTGTAGGCGCAACATTTAAACTGATGTAACCATTATCATCAATTTGATTCACATCGACGGTTAAGGTCAGTCCAGCATCACCAAACACAGGAGTTGTAGTTCTCACATTGCCATTGCTATTGGTATCAATTGTTGTTTCAACACTGACCAGCACTTTCTGGGTCAGCTTCACGGTGGCCTGTTGACCTTCCTGCACCACCAGCGAGGGATCGGTGAGAATCTTGGCATTTCCTGTCTGAATTGAGGCTTGCAGGGTCATCAGGAATCTTTGGGGATATTGAAATAGGGTCGGGGGTTCGTATTCATACTCTATTATTCCCGTCTCTGGGTCAATATTAACATCACTCAAACCGGGTTGGAAGGGGTTAACAGTGCGACCAAAACTGGGACGAGCATAGGGTGTTGTGCCACCTACAAAGTCATTCGGTCCCTGGTTAACACGGCCAAAGGAAGCGCCATTCTGAACATCAAAAAAAGGTGCTATTTCCTGGTCCGCGTTTGTACTCCCCGATATGATATCGAAAATCGGCACAACAGGCTGTGCAAAAGCCCCCGGTCTGCCTACAGTCTCACTACCGGGTGGGTTCATATTACCAAAGTTCAGCACTGCCGCCCCTCCATCTTGAACGAAGAAACCATCGTTAAACCCGAAGGAAAAACTACTGCGAAATTCGTCCGTATTGAGCAGATTGACATCGATAACTTTGACGTTAACCACCACCTGACGGCGACGGGCATCCAGTTGGGTTAATAAGGAGGTGGCGATCTGGACTTGTCGGGGTTCGCCGATTAAATTGATAGAATTAAGGCGCTCGTCGGCGGCAATTCTTAAACCAGTTAAAAGTAGGGCAGCTTTTGAGCCTTCTGTGTTTTGGGGTTTCAGTGGCTCTAGGGTGGGAGGAACATCCCGGCGACCGACGACCCGTTGGGTGAGGGGATCGACGATATCCTCGGTTTGGGTAACTAAACGCTGGTATTCTGCCCCTTGGGTGGCGAGGAAAGTGGCGGCGGCGACGGCTTTAACTTGGTTGAGGCGCAGGGTGCGGCTAATCAGATTACGAGCGCCCTGGGGTAATTGCGCCCCGACAAAGATGGTCTTACCCTGACGGTTGGCCTGGAGTCCAGAAACTAACAACACGGCGTTAAAAATGTTTTCCACCGATTCGTTAGTAAATTCCAAGGAAACTGTCTGAGAAGTGGCGTTAGCTTCCCCCTGGGCGCTGGTGAAAACGACGTTATAACCGGCAATGTTAGCAAGGGTCATTAACACTTCTCTAGCGGAAGCTTCCCGCAGTAAAACACGAGGTACGGTGATATTGCGATCAAATTTGATCTTTTCGGCACTAGCATCGATATTAGAGATGGCAATATCTCCCACTGGTGGGGCGACGGCCCGGGGTAGGGTGGGAGCGCCGGGGGCTTGAGGTATGCCTTGAATGATAATTTCCGGATTGGGGACAAGGGGCGCACTTTGGGCAAGTAGTTTTTCACTGTCTAAAATGCGATCGCTGATTTCCTTTTCTACGGCCGCGCTGGAAGGGACAAGCTGATTTAGCGATTTTTGTAAAGTTTCTTGACTAAACTCTTGCGAAAATTCAATTTTTGATGTAGCAGATTTTAACTCTGAACCATGGAAGGAAATGGCGGTTTCGGCCAAGACGCTCAGGGGAGCCATCAATAAAAACGAGGCAATTGGGGGGATAAACAGAGCATAACGGGACGGATTCACTTTAACTTCACTCCTCAACGATTACGGGATTCAACGGACAAAAAACGCAATACTCACACCGGATTGAAGACTATTATTGGCGCGGACTGGCGGAGGGTTGACCTTCGGCGGGGGGTTGACCTTCAGGAGGTGGGGGTGGTGCTAACTTGGCTAATTCGGCGGCACTGAGAGGAATAATTACATCGAGAAGAAAAGTCGTGGTCACGGGTCGATCACCTTGGGGAACGATAGTGGCCTTATTGTTGCCAGTACTAACTACTTTAAACGTCGATCCTTGCTTTTCCATCTGGGTATTGAGACTGTTGAGCAAAATGAGCGGCTGTAATCTTTCTAAATCCCGAATAACCTCTTGAGTGTTAACATAGTTTCCTTGAATCTTGACGTTAAAAGTTTGACGTTTGAGCTTATTATTAACCTCACTACCAAGGGAACCATCGGAGACTACCACCGGTTCTAGTCCTTGGGGTTGAAAACTAACCAGCTTAACATCGCCAGACTTAAAGATATTACTAACATCTAAGAGAATAGTGCTTAAGTCCCTTTCTCTAGCAAAAAGCGAGAGTATTTGCTGTTTCATAGCTTTTTGTTGTTGTAACTGACTCTCGATTTTTTGGAATTCTGAAAATTCGAGACGGCTTTTTTGTTGATCTAGCAGTTGTTGTTTGTCGGCGGCATCGGTTTGCAGTTGCTGCAAGGTATCATAAGCGGGCATCACCCAGTTAAAAAGCAGATAGAGAGAGCCAAGTAAACCTAGCATAGCGGCAGCGATGCCACTATTACGGGGAGTAAAATTTATCCCGAAAGCGATAGGATACTCCTGAAATTCCTCTAATTTCAGCTTCTCAAATTCTTCGTTAAAGGTCATGGTTGAATCGCTCCTTGGCTTTTGAGAGTATTAATCCTAGTGATAACTCCGATCGCTCCATTCCTGACCAGATTGGGCAGTTGTTGAGTGGTGGGAGTATCACTTAATTGGGCGGTGATCACAAATTGAACCACTTGGGGGAAAGTAATATTAATATTTTTATACTGATTGTCCACCTCTACGGGTAAATCGGCCAGGGCAGCACTTTCGATCACCGTTTGCTTACCCTGCAAAAAAGGAGAAGCTTGTAGAGTTAAGAGATAATCATTGACTGCTTCGTAATTACTGGCAAAACCACTGATTTTTAAGCGCGTAGCCGAATTGGGTTGCCCTTGATTGGGGTTCGCGGGAACCTCCACCTGTTGCACACTATTTAACTGCACCCTAGGAGGAGTTTGTTGGCGAATTTCTTGGAGAATGGCTGACCAAGAACTAATCTGATTGAATACACCCACCAGAGCTTGATTTTCTGCTTCTACCGCCTTTAGTTCCCCTCTGATGTCTTCTAGTTTTTTACTTTGGACTTGTACTTGACCTAATTCCCCGTCCAATTGCTGAATTTTGGCCTGAGCTTCGCCAGTTTTCCAACCGACGGCTAAACCGAGTAATCCCATCAGTGCCAATAATCCGGCCCCAACTCCCACACCGATGAACAGGGGTATTTGTTTACTTCGGTCAATAACGGTGGAAACCTCGAAGTTAGAGGCTGTTTGGCTAAGATGGCGATCTTTAAGAAAATTAACGTCAAGACTATACATAATTTCTGTTTATACCGATACTTTTTTGCTAACATTGATTAAGCTAAGACGTATTTTAATCGCTTATTCTTGGATTAGCCGAATTTCCCCCAATCCCTTTACTTTTGCCTCTTGCCTCGTTTCAACAAGCAATTTGAATTAGGAACAGCTTAACATTTCTGTTAATGGGTTAACAATGCACGCTCAAAGAGTCTTTGAACGAGGGTGTATCTACCAGAGCAAGAAGGAAGAACCCCCGTACTCCCTTAGGATACCTGTCCATTTGTCGCCCATCAATTTCTGATTTAATTACTTTTTTTCCACCCAAATTATCGATTAATTCACCAGTCCGGCTACCTGTCTTTGACCTATAAGCTTCACAACAATTTATAACGGTTTTTCCGTACTCAAATGCCTTAGATCTTAAGAATATTTTAAACTGATACTGTGACCAAGTTAACATCTGTCTAACAGACTTTGATTGGATTTTTCTTCCAGACCTTAAGACCATTTCTGATACTTCAAATGTCGGCAATAAAATCCCATCGAAGTTTTCTACTAAGAATCTAGCTACTTTGTGATGTAGTTCATCAACTAGGTTTCTAATTCTTAATCTTAGTCGGTTACAGGTGTTATGATGGCATTTACAGGTTTTGGCTTTAACTTTAGTGGAACGAAAACTTAAGTCATCTAAATGATAGCACAAACGAAGACTTCTAATCACTTTAAAATGAGCGGTAATGTCTTCACTCATTGACAGTCTTGCCCCTTTGAGAGCCAGTTTCAGATCAGACCTATCCATAATATTATCTTAATACTAAAAGTTTTTCTAGTTAAGGAATCTAACCAAGTAAAAATGATTTTAATTGTCTCATATTTTTTCAGTGCAATTGAATTAGCAACGATAGATATACATTTCAGCCATATAAATAGTCAGTTAGTACACAAGCTAAAAGCAAGCTGTGATTGGGTTATAATTTTTGAAGATATCTATTGTCGATAATATCATCGGGTAATTTTGAGAGGGTGTTCGGTGAGCTCAGTCGAGCCGTTGGCCAGGGTTCTTTTTTTGACTTGATCTCCTTCTTGATAGGAATCTGGTCGAAGAACAGCGGGAGGGTAATTACGATTAGGAACTTTTTCTATATACATGACCTCTATTCTAGCAAATGGAGAGAATTCTTGTCCATTAATAAATGTTACAAATTACATGGCTCCATCAAGAAAAGTTAATGGGTGTATCCATTGATGGATAAAGGTTTTCGGCTATTATAGTAGATATGTATGGGGGAAGTTCAGTAATAAGTCTATGACCAATTGATCTCTAATAACCCCGGTGGTGGCGCAATCTCGATGCGTGCCGCTTTCAGATCCACCAGTGGAACAATTTCTTTGACAAAGGGAACCAGGGCCGTGGCTTTTGAGTCGGAGGAAGGGCTTTTTTTCTTGACAGAGGCGAGATTTGCTTCTAGTTGCACTGCTAAAATGTCATTACCCGCCCACAAAATATCTACTACAACCCCGATTTTTTCTCCTGTCAGGTGATGATAAACCTCCAAGTTTACTAGCTCACTAACATGATATTCATCCGCTTTTAGGCGAGGTTTTTCCAGTTTATTCGCCCATAATTTATATCCGCGCAAAGCTTCGGCCTGTTCCCGATTTTCAACCCCCTCTAACTTGATAACATAAACATTTTTGCCCGGTAGCTCACGTCCCCTGAGCAGCGTAATTTCTCGGATTTCTCCCCCTTGGGTCCCTTGTATTCCCCTAATACCTCGCTTCTGAAAACGTTCGGGAAAATCTGATACCGATAAAACTCGCAATTCTCCCTCCAGTCCCTGGGGTGCTACTATTGTCCCAATTTCTAGCCAATTTTCTTCCATTGTCTCGATATGTTTTGCTATAGCTTTCCCTAGTATATAGCCTTTTTTGTCTCGCTCCTAGATTTTTAAAGTCTTGGTAAGGTAAAATTTTTAGTTGACCTCTACTCCTGACCATTTTTTGACTTTTTACTGGTGGCTTTTGACTGAATTATGACTATTTGGCAAGCGGATTTTTATAAATCTTCATCTTCTTCCCCTCTTGGCACAGTCTGGCAATTGTTAATTTCCGATCCTCTCGGTCATCTTATCTATGAAAATTCCTGTCCCCAATCCCAAGCTAATAGCGACTGGTTAACCCAACAGTTAGAGCAAGCTTGTCAAGTCTCCCCCCCAGAAATTATCCAAGTTTTTCGCCCCCAATGCGCCAATTTATTTCTCCTTGCTGGTCAGAATTTACAGATCAAAATCGAGTTAACCCGTCACGTTAACGCTCTGAAAAAACAGCTAGAATTACGGCAAATCCCCATCAATATCGACTCTCCTCCACCGCAACCCCTACCCGACCAATTTTTAGGTCAAGAGTGGCGTTTTGCTCGTTTTCCCGCCGTTGATTTAGTTAACTTTTTTGGCGATCGCAGAATACCGATTCTTTCCCTACCAGAGGCCTTTTCTCCTTTAAAATTGGGTTTAGCCTCCACTCTCATGATCCCCGGTGTGGTTATTACCGGTGGTAAAAAATCTCTGGCGATCGCTCGTTGGTTAGAGGAAATTAACCCGGTATTTATCGATCATATTCCCACAGAAACGGGGCGATCGGGCGGTTTAGTCTTGGAATCGGGTCTAAATGAGCGTTGGATTTTTCTGACCTACGAAGATGAAGAAGTGGCCCTGGCAGCCAATGTTCATCAGGCAACCAAAGAGGAAAGCCAAGGTTTACACTTTCTTCTCATACAACCGGATGATTCTGGTCGCACTTTTACCGGCTTTTGGTTACTGAAGCAGGTTTAACCCCCAAGCTGTCCCCAAGAGGCAAAGAATACCCGCTAAACCCGCTAAAGGTTGGTTATAGATACCTTTAACCCAAACTAACCCAGAATCGCTGTAAGACATCAATTCGGCACTGTCTAGCAAAGCTAATCCCCACACCCAACCGCTATGAAGTCCCCAAGCTAATCCTAAACTACCATGATCGATCGCCCGCGCCCAGACCAGAACCATCCCCATCAGAAATAAACCGGGTAGTTGCGGCAGCGTTTGCTGACGTTCCCAAAGCAAGTGCAGCAGGGCAAAAATTAGGCTAGAAATGGCTCCCGCCACCCAAAAACCGTATTCTTGGCTTAATTGGCTCAAAAAGATGCCCCTAAAGATTAATTCCTCGGTAATACCCACCCAGAGAGCCACTATCAACAGGGGTAAACTCAAGGCAAAAGCACGAGTTAGGTTTTTGGGCTGCCAATGTACCCAGGCCAAAATCCCCTCCAGAAAAAAAATTATCCCTAATCCCACCACTGCCAAGATTAATCCTTTGGTTAGGGAGATAAATAGGGAAAATGACCAAATTAATCCGTAATTATGGAGGCTGCTCCCCTCTATCTTGAATAATCCCCAGATAACTAAGGGAGCCAAGGCGTAAAGAGAGGCCACCAGGGGCAATTTCTGGTCAGGTTTTGTCCCTTGCAGCGGTTGCCATCCCAAACGACTCCCTAAACTAATGGCAATCGGCAGCCAGAGAATTAACCAGGCTAACAGGAAAATAATAATTTTTATTAAGGCAGCCATGTTCATTGTCAATTAGGTGTCAGAGAAGTGGGGTGTGGGGTGTGGGAAGAATAAACAAAAATAATCTCCTGAATACTAACTCGGAGTCTCCTGTCTCCTAACACCCATAAAACAAACCCCCTAGGCATAGGATAACTGTGGAACTCTGCTCTGGTAAAGCCTAGCTCCAACAAAAATCCATCCCTAGGGGGTTGCGAAAAAGAAGAAAAAGTGCTTAAGGAAAACCCCTCAAGTTGATAAAAGAGGCGGTCAGGGGTTAGAATTAGGGGTAAGAATCTATATTGTCTTCTTAGTCGGTCTTGTCAAAACTAGCCCTTTTGACTGCCGATTTTTTTTGTCCTTATCCCTACTCCGTAACCTATTTAAGCTTCTACCGGTTCTTCTGATTCCGTTTGTTTGAGGTGGATGTGCTTGTAGCCAAGTTTGATTTCAAACTCATCGCCGGGCTGCAAGTTCATTTGTTCGGTATAGGTGGAACCGATGACGATTTGACCATTTTTATGGACACTAACCCGGAAAGTGGGTTCGCGGCCGCGGCCATCTTTAGTGCCTTCGGGATCGAGAGGAACCCCTTTTGCACCTAAAACAGCATCGTAAAAGTCGGTTAAATTGACCCGAACCTGGCCATCTTTACTTTGAGAGTAGTAACCACAACGTTTTGCCGTTTCGCGACGGGGTAAGTGGGATAACTCTTTGACTTTTTGTAGTAGAGCTTTCCCGGTTAGGGGAGTAGGAGAGATGTCACTCATGGTACTTTTTAATGTTCCTTGATTTTTGACTGACTGTCAATTAAGTTTACACTGACAAATTGATCATACCAAAAATCTTGTCAAAAATGTCTAGAGGGGAATAATAAATTTTTTAAAACTGATGGTTCGGTGATGACAATCGTGCTAAGAAGACCCCGGACTAGGTAGTAAGTATAAACCTTGTGGGGGAGAGGAAATTTTTGGCCAAGACTCTGGCAATTTTTGGTCGGGTGCGGGGAAAACAGGGGGGAGAAAGTGAGGACATAAAACCGTTTAAGCTATACTTAGCAAGGAATTGAGAAACTATACTTGTGGTTGGAGTTGGCAAAAAACTAATGACCCAGAGCAGTAAATCCGGGGGGATTAAACTGTTTTCGAGCGACTTCCCCATCTATCATTAGACCTAGATACCCACCCCTTGGCTCAACCGACCGGGGAAAATCTTAAGGATTAATTACCATTACTAGCTCCCCCTTGGCCCGTTAACATCGATTATCCTGAGTATTAGGAGTCCCTCATCCCCGTGCCGAGTATGGAAGTTTCTTTTAAAATTCTGCGTCAACGACCCAACGACACCCCCTACCTAGAAAATTTTACCCTAGAGGTGGAGGCGGGAAATACAATTCTCGACTGCCTTAATCGCATCAAATGGGAACTTGATGGAACTTTGGCCTTTCGTAAAAATTGCCGCAATACAATTTGTGGCAGCTGTGCGATGAAAATTAACGGTCGTTCGGCCTTGGCTTGTCAAAAAAATATCGCCAGTGAATTAAACCATTGTAGCCAAAAAGATGCCGGAGAAATTCCCGAAATCACGATCGCCCCTCTGGGTAATTTACCAATTATCCGGGATTTAATCGTCAATATGCAACCGTTTTGGGACGATTTAGAAAAGGTTGAACCTTATATTAGTAGTCAAGCACGCACCATTCCCGAACGAGAATTTCTGCAAACTCCAGAAGAAAGAGCCAATCTCAATCAGATGGGTAACTGCATTATGTGCGGGGCCTGTTATTCGGAATGTAATGCCAAGCAAGTGAATCCTGATTTTGTCGGTCCCCACGCTTTAGCAAAAGCGCAGCGCACCCTAGCAGATTCCCGCGATGGTAATCAAGAAGGTCGCCTAGAACTTTATAATCAAGGCACCGCCGGGGTTTGGGGGTGTACGCGTTGCTATTTCTGTAATGCGGTTTGTCCCATGGAAGTGGCCCCCATGGATCAAATCGGTAAAATTAAACAGGAAATACTCGCTCGCAAGTCGGACGATAGTAGTCGTCCCATTCGTCACCGGAAAGTTTTAGTGGAATTAGTCAAAGCAGGGGGATGGGTTGATGAACGCAAATTCGGCCTCTATGTGCTGGGCAATTATTGGCGCGATTTACAGGGTTTATTAAGTATTGCCCCCTTGGGATTGCGGATGATTGCTAAGGGTAAATTTCCCACTTCCTTTGAAGCTTCCGAGGGAACCGAGGAAGTGAGAGGTTTAATTACTGCCATTCAAAATTCTTCCTCTTGATCACTCTCGATGGTTAGAGTAATTCTGAGATGATTATGATCTATATTCTATTTGACTGGAGAACCCCTTATCATGTTCGATCGAGATAGTATCCGTGGTTTTTCTGCCCTAATCACCCTTGTGGGAGTCGCTTCTAGTTTGGGTTTTAGCTTCAACGCACCAGCTTTCTCCCAAGCTACCTCTAACAATTTACCATTACTCTTAGCCCAAAAAAGCGAAAAGGTGCGAGTAGCGGTTTTAGACTTCGATTATAGCGGTCTCAGTAATCCCCAGTGGTTAACATTTTTCAATGGTGGGGCCAGTGGTGTCAGTGATATTCTCGTCAATAAATTGGTAGAAAGTGGTCGCTATACAGTCATTGAGCGCAGTCGCATTGATGCTGTCCTCAGAGAACAAAATTTTGGGGCTTCGGGACGGGTAGATGCCGCTACCGCTGCTCAAATCGGGCAAATTTTAGGGGTAGATGTGGTGATTATCGGTTCGATTACCCAATTCGATTTACAAAAAAAACAATCCGGTGGCTCGTTTATTATTTTTAGCACTGCCAAGACAGAAACCGATGCTTTTGTCAAGTTAAATGTCCGGGCAATTAATACCACCACGGCCGAAATTATTACCACCGCTCAGGGAGATGGTAGTGCCAATCAATCCGATGGTTCAACCGTGGTTTTAGGGGTTGGGGGTGGTTCCCAAACCTCCAACGAAGGGAAATTACTCAGTATTGCCACCGATAAGGCAGTGGCGCAGGTGGTGGATAATCTCAATGATAAAGCCGACCAAATCGCCGCTACACCTCGCTCGCTCCCGACTGTCACCGCTTTAGTGGCTGCCGTGGCGGGAAATCAGGTAATTCTCAATAAAGGTACGGGAGAAGGCTATCGTGTCGGTTTACGCATTTCCATCGAACGGACGACCCAAACGGTCAAGGATCCGCAAACGGGTAAGGTGATCCGTCAGATTACTCAACCGATTGGCACTCTCGAAATTGTCGAAGCTGATGGTCAATCTAGCGTCGGTCGTATCATTACCGGTAATGGTTTTAAAATCGGTGATTTAGCTAAACCGATTCGTTAGTTATGAATTATGAATTGGGGAAGTGGGGAAGTGGGGAAGTGAGGAAGTGGGGAAGTGAGGAAGTGGGAAGATCGGTAAACTTAAAACTCAAGTCTGATCACTGATAACTGATCACTGATAACTGATCACTGATAAGTGAACACTCAGGAAAATTTGAAGTTATGTAAAGCGAACCTGGGGGTCAGGTAAGACAACCGATAAAATTTATGATTGGAATCCCTTGGATATTCCCTAGACCAGAGCGATTAACGAAAACTATCAAAAAATGGTACAAGATCAAAAACCCACGGTGATCATTACTGGGACAACTTCTGGAGTCGGTCTCTACGCCGCTAAATCCCTTGCTCAAAGAGGTTGGTTTGTGGTTATGGCCTGTCGGGATATCCCGAAAATGGAACAGGCTGCCAAGGAATTGAACATTCCCCGGGATAACTACTGTATTGAATTTATCGACCTCGGTTCCCTCGATAGCGTCCGGCGCTTCGTTAAAAATTTCCGGGCCTTGGGCCGCTCTCTAACCGCTTTAGTCTGCAATGCCGCTATCTATCTGCCTTTGCTCAAAGAACCCTTAAGAAGTCCCGACGGTTATGAATTGAGCATGGCCACCAATCATTTAGGTCATTTCCTGCTCTCGAATTTGCTCTTGGAAGATCTAAAAAATTCCCCTTCTCCCGACCGCCGTTTAGTCATTCTCGGCACTGTCACCCATAATCCCGATGAATTAGGCGGTAAAATTCCTCCTCGTCCCGATTTGGGCGATTTGGAAGGGTTTGCCAAGGGTTTCAAAGAGCCGATTACTATGGCCGACGGCAAAAAATTTGAATCGGTCAAAGCCTACAAAGATAGTAAGGTGTGTAATGTTCTCACCATGCGGGAACTGCACAAACGCTATCACGAATCGACCGGAATCACTTTTACTTCCCTCTATCCGGGTTGTGTGGCCGATACACCCCTTTTCCGCAATCATTACCCCTTTTTCCAGCAGTTTTTCCCCTGGTTCCAGAAAAATATCACTGGTGGCTATGTTTCCCAAGAATTAGCTGGGGAAAGAGTGGCCATGGTGGTGGCTGACCCCCAATACCGTCAATCTGGTGCTTACTGGAGTTGGGGCAACCGTCAGAAAAAAGAGGGTAAATCTTTTGTACAAAGGGTTTCTCCTCAAGCTCGCGACGAGGAAAGAGGCGAAAAAATGTGGGAATACAGCGCTAAATTAGTCGGATTAGCTTAAATTCCGATTTTGAACCTAAAAAAGGACACAAGTTAACTTGTGTCCTTGTGGAAACGGGGAGCGCTGGGACAGGGAGAAACAGTCCATAACTGGGTTTTTAAAGTTTGATTGGCAGTTAATGATATTATCAAAAACCGATTTGGTATTAGGCTCTCTTGGATTTGGTGGGTAAAATGTATTCTAAGATACATTCCTCCTAGCGAGGGGCTAGACTAACCACAAAGACACAAAGAACACAAAGATTGATCGATCCTATGTAAGTTAAACTTATCACACAGAACCTAGAAGAGCCATTGTCCAATTGACGAAACGCTCGGCAACCCCAAAGATAGCCTGATCTCTATGCTGTTGCCAGATTTTGTTTAGCTTTCCCGTTTTTTGACTAGAATAACAACGCAACCGATCACCAGCAATCCTGCTAGGGTTGAGGGTTCGGGTACAGTTTCGACGCTAAAGGCGAGAAATTGAGTAAATTGGAACTGGGTAAAGTTATTGTCGCTGACGAGAATTATTGAGCGCTTGCCGTTCGGTAAATAGGGGCCGAAGGTAATCCCCTCCACGTTATCGATGGGGATATTTAACAAGGTCAAATCGAATAATAGGGTTTTCTGGGCGGCCACGATACCCGAAACCCCATTAATACTGGGAAAGGCACTAATATCGGTGGCCCCCTCCAGGGAAACCTCGTAGATTTTCACAGTATAGCCCGTATTCCCTGGTGTTCCCGTCGTTATGGAGAAAGAACGTTCTAGGGAGAGAAAGCGTTTGCCACTATTATCAAGTGCCAGTAAATCGACGAGTCCGTTGACATCGACTGGGCTTGGAATAGTCGGGGGAAGGGCGATTGGATCGGTATTGTAGAGGAATTGAGCGATCGGCTGTCCATTAGCGAGATCGTACTGCAATATCCGTGAGGGAGAACCGTTCGTTGGCGTCGCAGCCGGCCCATCCTGCACAAGCGCGTTCTCGGAGGCCGTGAACAGGAATCGCTGATCTGGGGTGGTGGTCAGACTTTCTAGAGCCAGATTATTGCGAACCCCGCTTGTGGTGGGAATCGAGTTCGGCGCGGGGATAAACTGGTTTGGAATCGGTAAAGTATCGTTCTGTTGACCGTTGGCCAGCGCGAATCGATTGACAAAGGGATTGAGAATCTGATTGTTAGAGACCTCCCCTTCGGAGGAAATATACAGATTAGAACCCACGAGCGCGATCCCTTCTGGATCGAGACTCAGCGCGGGGAAAGTTTGCCCGTTAGTCTGTAAAAGTGGGGTAACACCGGTAAAGGTAACGCCGCTATTCGTCCCATTAACATTAAATAGAGTCGGATTGATCGTTGCGGTGTAGAAACGCGCCGGGCCGTTCTGAGAGCGATCGTCCGAGATGATGTAAAAGTTATTACCCGCCGGATCGTAGGTAATGCCCGATAATCCCCCGACCGGAACGGAGACACCGTTCACGGTTCCCGCTGGGCCTGAGGGAATAAACCCCGTGGGAACAATCGATTGACCGAGAAATTGTAAATTTAAAGGCGAAGCTTGAACCGACGAGGTAGCGAGGAAACCGACCGTTATGGTTCCGGCGATCCCGATGAAAAAACGAGAGGGGGATTTCATGATTTCTATCCAAAAAAACATTAGAACTCTTGCAAATTAATTATATGTTACAATAATGTGTTAACTAATTTTTTTGGGAAAATTAGTCGCTTAGTAAACTCGTACTAAATAGGAGCCTGAAGTTTAACTTTTAACCCAAAAATATTTAGATATGCTTTAATCTCTTCGGGTCTAATTCCCCGCCGCTCGCAGGGTATAATAGAAAAATGAGTGAATACATCCATAAGAGCCATAATTACTTGATCGATAAAAATTTTTAAGTCAGAAAATTCAAAAATTGCTGGATGATAAAAGCATTAAACAAATCAATAAAAAATGCCCCCACCAAAGGAACAATAATAAATGCTTGGGGAGAAGCCCCAAAATGTTCCGTCACCGCTGTCATATTGGCAATCGCTGTGGGAGTTGCCCCTAGAGTTAAACCCAAATAACCGGCGCAAACTACTGAAGCATGATAGTTTTTTCCCATTAAGGGAAAGACCAGTAAAACAGTATAAATAATACTGAGTGAGAACTGCACTAATAACAGGATAGCAATCGGTCCGGCCAAATCGATCAATGTCCATAATTGTAAACTCATCAAGGACATAGATAGGAATAAACCGAGACTAACATCAGAAATTAAGGCTAAAGAGGGCGTATTAGCGGGCCAAGGAAAGCGTTTCAACACCAAAGGTACGGTATTAGTCAGGATAATTCCTGCCAATAAACAGGTGACAAAATCCGGTAATTTTAAACCAAGGGGAGTCACCCAGTAGTTAATCTGATTACCTAAACCGATAGTTAAACCAATCACTAAGATTGAATGGAGCATTGTATTGTAATCGATATTGACATTCCTCTGGCTTTGTTTAATTCCCACCGTTAAATCTTGATCTTGATTATTGGCTCGCAGTCGATTTCTAGTAATTAACCATTTAGCCACCGGTCCGCCAATAATTCCCCCTAAAACTAGCCCAAAAGTAGCACTAGCTACACCGATTTCTGATGCTTTGGCGATGCCATAATTATCACGAAAAATAGAAGCCCAAGCAATGGCAGTCCCGTGACCCCCACTCAAAGAAACGGAACCAGCAATCAAACCGATGGGTAAATCTAATCCCATCACTTTTGCCACTCCTAACCCAGCTAAATTTTGTAGAATGAGATAAACCACGGCGGTTATTAATAAAATTAGCAAGGGTTTACCCCCTTGCAGCAGGGTTTTTAGTTTTGAGGACAGCCCGATAGTAGTAAAAAAAACGATTAACAGGGCATCCCGAACATTAAGGGTAAATTCAATTTGCCATTTAAAAACAGCAAAAAATAGACCTAAAAACAAGGAAGCCAAGACACCACCAGCAACGGCATCAGGAATGTTATAATCTTGCAGAAATTTGATATTTTTGGTTAAATACTTACCGAGATAGAGGACTAGAATAGCCATAATAATTGTCTGGCGTTGGCTAAATTGGTAAATTTCCATTTTCTTAATCTTAGTCCTCCAAGATGGTTCACTTAAGTTTAGTCCTAATTTTCGGTGACAGCCTTATCTTTAAGAAAGCCGCAAGGAAAAAAGGACACAAGTTAACTTGTGTCCTTCCCGAAGCTAAGAACTTAATTTTTATTTAGCGTCGGAGAATTCCGCATCGATGACATCATCGCCACCACCAGCACCACCAGAGGGGCCATTGTCATTATTGCCACCGGGGGGATTGCTAGGGGCTCCTTGCTGATACATACTACTACCGATCGCGTAGAGGGCTTGTTGTAATTCCGGTAGGATGGTTTTGATCTTACCATCATCGTCTTGAGCGATCGCTTCCTTCAGATCTTTAATCAACCCTTGGGCTTTATTTTTCTCAGATGGAGGAACCTTATCGCCTAACTCTTCCAACTGCTTCTCAGCTTGATAAACCAAGGAATCAGCTTGATTTTTGCGTTCAATGCGTTCGCGACGTTCCTTATCCACCGAGGCGTTCGATTCTGCCTCATTAACCATGCGTTCCACTTCATTTTGGGGCAGGGTAGAAGCGCCGGTGATGCTGATCGATTGTTCTTTTCCTGTACCTTTATCCTTAGCGGTGACATTGAGAATACCGTTAGCATCGATGTCGAAAACCACTTCGATTTGAGGCACACCACGAGGCGCGGGAGGGATGCCATCGAGTCGGAAAGTTCCCAAACTCTTGTTATCTTTGGCCATTTCCCGTTCCCCTTGCAGGACGTGGATTTCCACGTTAGTTTGTCCATCCACTGCCGTGGAGAAAACTTCCGATTTTTTGGTGGGGATAGTGGTGTTGCGGGTAATAATCCGCGTCATCACACCGCCGAGGGTTTCCACACCCAAAGACAGGGGCGAAACATCAAGCAGAAGAATATCTTTGACTTCACCGGCGAGAACACCACCTTGAATGGCAGCGCCGACGGCTACCACCTCATCGGGGTTAACGCTTTGGTTAGGATCCTTGCCCAGAACTTTTTTAACTAATTCCTGGACGGCGGGAATCCGGGTTGAACCACCGACGAGAACCACTTCATCGAGGGCAGATTTATCGATTTTGGCATCACGGATGGCATTTTCGACGGGAATCCGACAGCGATCAATTAAATCGGCGCAAATTTCTTCAAATTTAGCTCTAGTTAGGGTAGTATCTAGGTGTTTTGGTCCTTCGGCGGTAGCGGTGATGAAGGGCAGGTTAATTTCCGCTTGGGTAACGCTAGAAAGCTCAATTTTGGCTTTTTCTGCCGCTTCTGTGAGACGTTGCAGGGCTTGTTTATCTTGACGGAGATCTATTCCTTCAACTTTTTTGAATTCTCCGGCTAGATAATCAACGATTTTTTTATCGAAGTCATCACCACCGAGATGAGTATCTCCAGAGGTAGCGAGAACTTCAAAGACACCATCACCCACTTCTAGAACCGATACGTCAAAGGTTCCTCCACCCAAGTCAAAAACGAGAATGGTTTCGTTAGCTTTTTTGTCTAATCCGTAGGCAAGAGAGGCGGCGGTGGGTTCGTTGATAATGCGGAGAACTTCAACCCCAGCAATTCTCCCGGCATCTTTGGTGGCTTGACGTTGGGAGTCGTTAAAATAAGCGGGTACGGTGATGACTGCTTGGGTAACGGTTTCGCCGAGGTATTTACTGGCATCTTCCACCAGTTTCCGCAGTACCTGGGCGGAAATTTCTTCGGGGGCGAATTGTTTGCCCTGGGCGGGACAGTCTAATTTAACGTTGCCGTTGCCGTCCTGGAGAGTTTTGTAGGATACTTCTGTGGCTTCGTTAGTAACTTCGTTGAATTTCCTGCCGATGAAGCGTTTGACGGAATAAAAAGTATTTTGCGGGTTCATTACCGCTTGACGTTTGGCGATTTGTCCTACTAGGCGATCGCCACTTTTGGCGTAGGCGACGACTGAGGGCGTGGTTCTAAACCCTTCGGCGTTGGCGATAACGGTGGGTTTACCCCCTTCCATAACCGCGACGCAGGAGTTAGTCGTCCCTAAGTCAATTCCAACTACTTTTCCCATAATCTTTGTGCTGCTCCGATACAAATTATAGTGACTTCTAGAATCGGAACTGTACTCGGTTTTTAGGCGATACCCACCCCTATCAGTTCCTTTGTTATCTCTATAGTGCAAAATAACCCCGCTTTCTCGATAGTGTAGGTATCCGAACCTTTTTGGTAGTATTGCAGTAGTCGGTAAACCTGCGGTGAAAGTCAAAAATTTTCCCAGGGGGTAGTCTGAGCGGGTAATTTAGATAGTCAACAGCTTATCCTCTGTGTTAAAACACGATCGCCGATCACAATTTATCTAATTCATCGCAGAATCTCAATTGCCTTATTGTCTTAGTTGCATCCGCCTTTTATCTGATTATTTCATAAAAACTATGGCTTACGAAACTCTGGAACTTTCTACCCCGACACCGATTTTATCTTGGGCGGGCCATGAATTGGAACCCCAAGAAACCCAAATGGCCAAAAATGTTGCCTCCCTACCTTTTGTTTATAAACACATTTCTTTAATGCCGGATGTTCACTTGGGTAAAGGTGCTTTAGTCGGTTCGGTGATTGCCACCAAAGATGCCGTAATTCCCGCCGCCGTCGGAGTCGATATCGGTTGCGGCATGGCTGCCCTAAAAATGCCTTTTACTGGTGAACAATTGCAGGGAAAACTTAAAAAAATTCGCCTCGATATAGAGGCGAATATTCCCGTCGGTTTTGCGGAAAATAAAGAAGTGGATCGGGAAGTGACTAAATGGTCAAAATGGGGGGAATTTAAACAGATTCATCGAGGTGTACAAAACCTAGAGAAAAAAGCCCTTAAACAAATGGGTTCTCTGGGGGGTGGTAATCACTTTATCGAAATTTGTTTAGATACAGACAATCAAGTTTGGTTAATGCTCCATTCCGGTTCTAGAGGTATTGGTAATCAACTGGCCCAATGTCATATTGATACTGCCAAAGAGTTAGCCAAACTAGCAGAATGTAAATTACCCGACCTCGATTTGGCCTACTTTGTCGCCGGTACAGAAGAATTTACCGCCTACTGGCATGACCTACAATGGACCCAGGAATATGCCCGTTATAATCGGGAAATTATGATGGCTAGATTTAAACGGATTGTTGAAAAACATCTAGCGGGAGGCAAACCAACTAAACCCCTCTTAGTAGTTAATTGTCATCACAATTATGCCGAAAAAGAAATTCATTTTGGGGAGGAGGTTTATGTCACCCGCAAAGGAGCCGTCCGCGCTAGAGAAACCGATTATGGCATTATCCCCGGTTCCATGGGAGCGCAATCTTATATTGTTAAAGGTAAAGGAGAACATAATAGCTTCTGTTCCTGTTCCCACGGGGCCGGGCGCTTGATGTCGAGAAATCTGGCTAAAAAAACCTTTACTCTTGATGATTTAATCGCCCAAACCCAAGGGGTTGAATGCCGCAAGGATGAGGGCGTTATTGATGAGATTCCGGGAGCTTATAAACCGATCCAACAGGTGATGAATCAACAGGCAGATCTAGTGGAAATTGTCGCCACTCTCAAGCAGGTGCTGTGTGTCAAAGGTTAAAAATCATGGCCAGAGCGATCGATTTTTACGGAACCCGAATTTTTACGCGATTTTGGGGACAGATTATTTCTTGATTGGGCCTAGAATCAGTGAGCAGTCCGGGAATTTAGGATCACATATCCAGTAACATCAATTCCTCGACTAAATCAAAATTAGCTGTCACCGATTGCACATCATCGAGGGATTCTAGGGTGTCGATTAACTTCAATAAAAAACGGGCCTGGTCTCGATCGCTCACTTCTAGGGTATTAGTGGGAATCCAGCGTAATTCTGCTTCTTTGACCTTAAATCCCGCTGCTTGCAGAACCTTATTCAATCTCTCCAGGTTAGACACCTCAGTAAACACTTCTGCTCCTTGACCTTCCTCCTCACTGTCAAAAAACTCGTAGGATTGGGCCTGGCCCTCTAGGGAAGCTTCTAAAAGCTTATCCTCATCAATAGTTCCCTCAAGGCGAATTACCCCCTTATGGTCAAACATCCAGCCCACACAGCCCGTTTCACCTAAATTACCGCCATTTTTGCTAAAAGCCGCCCGCAGATCCGCAGCCGTGCGATTGCGATTATCGGTCAGTGCTTCGATCAGGATCGCCACACCCCCCGGACCATAACCCTCGTAGCGAATTTCCTCAAAAGCCGAGTCATTTTCCCAAGTTCCCGCCCCTTTAGCGATCGCTCTTTCGATATTGTCATTAGGAATACCGGCCGCCTTGGCTTTTTCGATCGCCGTGCGTAGCTGAAAATTGCCCGCCGGATCGGGAACACCGTTACGGGTAGCCACGATAATGGCCCGGGATAACTGGGTGAAAGTTTGCCCTTTTTTGGCATCAACCCGGGCTTTTTGTCGTTTAATATTTGCCCATTTACTATGACCAGCCATATCTATCTAAGATATCCAACATCAAAAATCTAGCAGATCGATCGCTCTTGGTAAATCTGGGGATAATTGTCAACGAGTGCCGGGTAATGATAATAAATCGTGTTGAGAAACTATAGAGGGGCGGCCAGTTCGAGCATTTGTACTACAATTCCCGATAGGCGGTTTAAATCCAGTACAGCTTATTATAGAAAAGGTTGATTGATCAGGTGGCAATATGGCGCAATTTTCTCGAAAAACTCTACTAATCTTGTTTGCTAGTATATTAGTATTATTATTCTCCTTAGCTCCGGCCCAAGCGCTAAGTTACAATAACCGCAATTTGACCGATAATGACTTTGGGGGGCAGGATTTGCGCGATTCCACCTTCGATCACTCTAATCTGCGCGGTAGTAACTTCAGTCATGCCAATCTGGAAGGAGTACGCTTTTTTTCTGCCAACTTGGAGGGGGCCGACTTTAGCGATGCCAATATGAGAAATGTGGATTTAGAATCGGCCCGTTTAACCAGAGCCAACTTTACCAATGCCGTTCTCGAAGGAGCTTTTGCCACTAACATTTTAATCAAAGGTGCAATTATCGACGGAGCCGATTTTACCGATGCAATTATTCGCTCCGATGTGGAAAAGTATCTTTGTGAGATAGCCACAGGAACTAACCCCATAACTGGCAGAAATACCCGCGATACCCTGTTTTGTCCCTGACATCTAACTATGCTGCCTCTAATCGCGCTGTCATGACCGATCGAATCTAGAGCCAGATCGGCCATAATTGCTGTAAGCTAGTATTCGATTTTTTAACAAAACCTATAGAATAGACTTTCAAGCCAGTTCGATCGATCAGTCCCCTCTTGGAAAAAGGAAATTGTAACCATTGTGTCCACCAGTACCCTCGGCAATCAAGACAAAGAGCAGCAGTCCAGTAGTTCCCCCGATAGCTTTCTTCAGGGAGTCTCTAGAGTCGCAGGGGGAACCGCTCTCGGCCTGTTGATGGTATCCACGGCCGTGGTGACGGGGGCTGTGGTAGGATTAGCGATCAGTTACCGCAATCTACCCGATGTGAGGATTTTACAGGGCTATGTCCCCACGGAAACCAGTTATATCTATGATGTTAAAGGCAGACCCCTGACCAGCTTACACGGGGAAGCGCATCGGGAAGTGGTGGAACTTGATCAAATTTCTCCCAATCTAAAACGCGCCGTGATGGCGATCGAAGATAGCCATTTTTATCACCATCGTGGTATTAATCCTAATAGTATCGGTCGGGCAGTGATCGCTAACTGGAAAAGTGGCGGTGTGGTGGAAGGTGCATCTACCCTTACCATGCAGTTAGTCAAAAATATCTTTCTTTCCCATCAGCGCACCGTTAGCCGTAAATTAGCTGAAGCAGTCCTAGCAATACGAGTAGAACAGGTTTTTAGCAAAAATGACATTCTGGAAATGTACCTCAATAATATCTATTGGGGCCATAATAATTATGGAGTCCAAACCGCCGCTAAAAGTTATTTTAATAAACCCGCCTCCGAGTTAAATTTAGCAGAATCGGCGATGATGGCCGGATTAATCCAAGCACCGGAAGTTTATAGTCCTTTTAATAATTATAAAACCGCCAAGGAAAGACAGGCACTGGTTCTCAGTCGGATGCGTAGCTTAGGTTGGATTACCCCCGCACAGGAAGAGGCCGCTTTCAAGGAACCTCTGAAACTGGGTAAACCCACCGCTTGGCAAGAAAGTAAATTACCCTACGTTACCGATGCAGTGGTGGCAGAATTGCGGCAAAAATTTGGCAAAGAAACCCTAACTAAAGGGGGAATGCGGATTCAAACCACGATCGATCTTGACTTTCAAAACATGGCCGAGTCCACCATTCAACGGGCCTATAATGGCTTGCGTGGTCGCGGTATTCGCACCAAAGACCTACAAATTTCTCTAGTTGCGGTGGATCCCCGCACCCATTTCGTCAAGGCGCTCGTCGGTGGCGTTGATTACAATAAAAGTCAATTAAACCGAGCTATTCAATCCCGTCGTCAACCGGGGTCAGCTTTTAAACCTTTCGTCTATTATACTGCCTTCGCTAGTGGTCGTTTTACCCCCGAAACCGTGGTTAATGATGCTCCCATCCGTTTTCGCGAGGGCGGCGGCTTCTATAGCCCAAAAAACTACGGTGGCGGCTTTTCTGGTCCGGTTTCCCTGCGTAGCGCTCTGATGCAGTCTCTGAATATTCCCTCGGTTGTTCTCGGTCGTCGCGTCGGGTTGAATAAAGTCATTGAAGTCTGTCGTCTGCTGGGTTTCGAGAGTCCTTTAATTGCCGTGACCTCTTTACCTTTGGGATCCGTGGATGTGACTCCTCTGGAAATGGCGGGAGCTTACGCTACTTTTGCCAGTAATGGCTGGCATTCCGAGCCGACCTTTATCATGCGTGTTACTGATAGCCGTGGTAACGTCATGCTCGATAATACACCCAAACCGAAGCTAGTTTTAGACCCCTGGGCCACCGCTTCCCTCAATTCTGTCCTACAGGGAGTTATTCAGGGAGGAACAGCAACCTCGGCCCAAATCGGTCGTCCGGCAGCGGGAAAAACCGGTACTACCGATAACGAGAAAAATGTCTGGTTTGTCGGTTATGTTCCCCAATTAGCCACCGCAGTGTGGATTGGAGATGACCGAAACCGCACTTTAGGTAAAGGTATCACCGGCGGTGGTTTTGCCGCTCCCATTTGGCGCGATTTCATGGCACAAGCTCTGAAAAATGAACGGGTAGAATATTTTCCTTCTCCTTCCAAATTTCGCAAACCAACAGTTAAGTAGATGGTTAATCTAATTGGTTTGATCGTAATTTATCGATCGAGTAAAGGTGGCTAGGTTAAAAATGAAACCCACGCTTTGAGCCTTCAGGTTTCCTACGATTAATAGGCAAGTTACCATGAGTACCATCCAAGTTCAAATTCCCGACTCATTACAGAAAAGTTTAGATGATCTAGCGGCTCGTGATGGAATTTCGATCGATCAATTTATCTCTACTGCGATCGCTGAGAAACTTTCAGCGTTGATGACAGAAAATTACCTAATAGAAAGGTCCAAAAAGGGAAGTCGAGAAAAGTATCAGGCAATCTTAACAAAAGTTCCCGATGTTGAGCCAGAAGCCTATGACCGGCTGCCGACTGTCTGACATATCACTGCACCCGACTTTCTGCTAGACTTTGACAAGGCGGGTGAGTTCAACCGTTTGACTAGCTGAGAGACTGTATGTCTGGGAAAAAGTTAGGTATTCATACTACTATCGAAATTGTAGCTTTTCTATCAGCTTTGGCTACAATTATGGGTTTTGTCTATTTTTTCTATGATCGCCACTTTGTAACTTGTAAACCTATGGAGGGATTTTCGTCAAACAGAGATGCTTATTATTCATGTCTTCGTAAACTGCTTAAAGAAAATAGGTGGGAGGACGCTAATAGAGAGACTCTAAGACTAATGTTGCAAACGGTCAATAGAGAAGGAGAAGGATTTATAGATACAAAAACTATGAAAGAATTTCCTTGCAAAGATTTGTTGATTATTGAAGATTTGTGGTCAAAAGCAAGTCAAGGCAGATTTGGCTTTGATACTCAGCAAAAAATATGGAAAAGTGAAGGCGGTGAACCCTATTTAACTGATGAGAATTCAGAGGCTTACCATAGGTTTCGCAGTGCAGTGGGATGGAAAAAAGGAAAAGATCCTAACTTTTCTCTGAATGCTCCATATGGCCATTTACCAATATTAGGATCTCATGGAAAAATAGGAGGAATTGCAAACACATATCGAATTGCAGAGTGTCTAGAAAAGAAAGAGTGGGAAGCGCCATAACCAAGGTGAGAGCATCTCAAATGCTATTGACAATTGGCCAATTTTGTGATCTTTGTGGGCATTTCCAGTGATACTGGTCAGTTAGAATAGTTAAGAAATCGACCCATTTGATTGAGAGGGCAAATTCTCCTCAAATATACCTGAATCGTCGGTAAGCAACCCAGATAAAGTTCATTTATAATAAAGTCACAAAAAAACCTTTGCTTGAAACGATGACGACTTCCTTGACTGAGAGTCTCACCCTTGAAGATTTCCTCAAATTGCCATATTTGGAGGATTCTCCAGCATGGGAATACTTGCATGGAGTCGCAATTCAGAAACCCATGCCTAAGACTCGACACTCTATCCTGCAAAAACGTCTTTTAGATGCGGTTGACAGCCACACTGTTGATTATACAGCCTTACCTGAGTTGCGATGTACCTTCGGCGGGCGTTCGATCGTTCCTGATGTTGCCGTAATTGCATGGAATCGAATTAACCTCAATCAAGCAGGTGAACCAGAGGACGACTTTAGGGAAGCACCTGATTGGACTATCGAAATTCTTTCACCGGATCAAAAGGTAAACCGTGTAATTGACAACATTTTACATTGTTTAAAACATGGCAGTAAATTAGGATGGATGCTTGATCCAGATGATTATTCTGTTTTAATGTTTACTCCCCAACAGGAGCCGGAAGTTTGCAGAGGGGATCACCAGCTTAAGGTAATTGCAGGGGTTCAGTTGACACTGACTCCACAACAAATCTTTGCATGGCTAAAAGTTAGTCAAGCTAGACAAAGTAAGTAAAAGTCGGGGGAGAAGCACGAGGACTAACTTGGTCGTTAGACGGAATTCAATAATAAACGGATTTAGTATAAAATGTCAAAAATTAAAAGTCCCTTGCGTTATCCTGGGGGGAAATCCCGGGCAATCAAGCAAATTCTGCCGCAAATTCCTGTGAATATTAGGGAATATCGAGAACCTTTTTTTGGTGGTGGTTCTGTATTTTTTGCTGTTAAGCAACTCTTTGAACAACAAATAAAAACCTATTGGATTAATGACTTAAATTATGATTTATATTGTTTCTGGCAATGCGCTCAAGAAAATATTGAGTTATTGGTAGCAAAAATAACAGAAATTAAACAGAAATATGATACTGGACGAGAATTATTTCAAGATTTAACAAGGGAAGATTTAAAGTTAACCGACTTTGAGAAAGCAGTGCGTTTTTTTATCTTAAATCGGATTACTTTTTCGGGAACAGTGGATTCGGGAGGTTATTCTCAAGCAGCTTTTACCAGTAGATTTACTGATTCATCAATTGCCAGATTAACCCAAATTGCGCCGTTATTAGCATCGGTAAAAATTACTAACCAAGACTACGAAGAATTATTATTTGCTGAGGGAAAAGAAGTTTTTATATTTCTCGATCCCCCCTACTATAGTGCCACAAAATCCCGTTTGTACGGTGTGAGAGGTAATTTACATACTAGCTTCGATCATCAACGTTTTGCCGATAATATGCGTCAATGTCAGGCTAAATGGTTAATTACCTACGATGATTGTCCAGAGATACGAAAACTCTTTAATTTTGCCCATATTATCGAGTGGAATCTTCAGTATGGCATGAATAATTATAAACAAGGAGCGGCGGCATCTGGTAGGGAATTAATGATCAAAAATTATTAGTGCGATGCCGAAGGCACTGCGTAGCAGTACGCTAATCTTATAGCGATTGTCCCCAAGACGATAGGAGAGAATTTCCCATCCCTAGTTAGGGTTTGCGGCAAAAAGTTTTTCCTGGTGGCAGGGTGTGGGGTGTGGGGTTTGGGGTTTTACCCATTTTCAGGTGGTCAATTACCTAATTTTCAGGGAAAAAGTACCTGAATTTTCCCCCCAATCACTCCAAAGGTCGGCACTTTTTGAGGGAAAAAAAGTCCAAAAGTCTTATCCAACAAGGTTTTTAGATTTATTCAGCAGACCCTAATTAAACATTCATATTAGTGTTTTATGTTAAATCTAATGTGTATCGCATAACATCTTCCAATTGCTGTAAATAACTAGAAGAAAGTGTCCCCAACTGTCGTTGAAGTCGTTGTCTATCAATAACAACAATTTGATAACATAAGGCTACTGATTCCTGATTTAAGCCTCCTTGTCCTGCGGGAATAACCATTGTTCCGGGGATTTGTGCGCGACGTAAATTACTGGTTAATGGAATTACAACAACAGTGCTAGTGAAGCGATCAATATTGTTATGTTGGACAATAATAACAGGTCGAATACCAGCTTGTTCTGAACCACGACTCGGATTCAAATCAGCTAGATAAATATCGCCTCGCATTTATTCCTTATCCTCTTGTTCAAGGTGAGATAAATAATCGGTTAAAATACTTTCTGAAAAGCTAATATCCTCTTGAGCAAATTCATTTTGTAACGATTGTGCTTCTGCATCTGAAATATTGTCCCATTTCTGAAAACGTGAATTTTTTTGTAAGGATTTGACAAATTCAAGGACTTGTTGCTGTTTTTCTAGCGGTAAAGTCTTAATACTTTGCAAAATCTGGTCTTGAAGATTATTAATATGGGTGACAGACATTTCAACTTTTACTATATCTACACTAGTCCAACCATTTTACCATAAAAAAACGCTCTTGTCGTCAATTAGTTAGCAGCAATTAAATAATAGACAATAAACAATAGACAAAAAATAACCCCTCTACTGACTGAATGAAGGAGCATTTATGGTATTTTAGAAGCAATTTAGCCAACTTTTGTGGTTTCTTTTTCAGTGGATTGGGAGGGTTTTAGTTTGCGCTTCAGGGTTGAAACTGCGCCGATAGTGCCGAGAGCGAGGAGGAAAGTTATAATTTGAGGAACACTATTAGATATGTAGATATGATTAGATAAGGTACAATGAAAGATGTAGATGCACCTACTTAAGCCATGAAACAAGTTCTCAAAAATATTGAGGTATCAGAGATTCCCACACTAATCGATACATGGATAGATATTCCTGTAAATTAATCGATAGTAAACAATGTTGTGAGTCCCGCAGTTGTTCCTATGGAATAATATGTATTGACTGGAACACCATCTAAAGCTGGTATGGCTAAAGAACAACGATGGAAAGTTTTATCAAGAAATCTTTTGTACATACATCTTTTTACCGATTTCACGGGGATCAGGCAACTAACCCTACTGGAAGTTGCACCAGGAATACCTGGCACTATCAAAAATCTGCCATGATCATTTATACACTTATATACTTGACCAGATTGAGCTATTAAAAAGTCTTTGTTTTCACTTAAGTTAAATGTTTTAGCTTGTCGAGACACAGTTAGTCCCAATAAAGTTAATACAGCCGTTATGTATATTACACTTGTTTTCATTAATGTATCTCCTCAAAGTGCGAGCGCTCCCCCTCGCAGCCAGATTAAGCAACAACCCAACACCAAAGGCGGACAAAACAAAAACACACACTCCCCCCCCACAACTGTATTAAAAGTTACAATTTAATAAATCTTTATATTCCTCTCTTAATCCCGATAAAGAAACCGCAGAACCAAGTCGGTTGTGAACAGCCCACCGCTTTTACCATTTTTGGTTAGTATCTGGATGTGGTATTATTTGAGGTGTGTTCGGATTATCTGATACGATCAAGGTCTATGACAACTTACTATGAAATCCTCAGCCAAATAGAGAATCTTCCCCTTACGGATAAGTTGCGACTTTTAGAGGATTTAAAAACTATCATCAAGCCGACCGTAGCGCCAAAAGATGACGATGAGATCATTCCAGCCGAAGAACTTGCTGAAAGCCAAGCAGCATGGCAAGATTATTTATCCGGTCGAGATACTGGAATCACTTCAACAGAATTAAAATACAAATTATTTGGAGATAAACTTGGCTGATTATATTCTACTTAGACAAGCAGAACGCTCCTTAGAAAGGATGCCTAAAAATGATCAAATTCATCTTCTTGAAGCTTTGGATACTTTGATTTCGGATTCTACAAAATTAGATATTAAACCCCTTTACGGAAGAGATGAACTAAGATTGCGAGTAGGTA
This sequence comes from Microcystis ichthyoblabe FBCC-A1114, assembly GCF_050500245.1. Taxonomy (NCBI): domain Bacteria; kingdom Bacillati; phylum Cyanobacteriota; class Cyanophyceae; order Chroococcales; family Microcystaceae; genus Microcystis; species Microcystis ichthyoblabe. Next base: position 1,248,318 of record NZ_CP191408.1, read on the forward strand.
AGTATCGAGTGTTGTTTTTTGAAGATAGAAATAACAATCTATACGTCATTACAACTATTAAACCTCGCGGCGATGTCTATAAATAATACCAGAACTCTTTTCTAGACTGCTGTTTCTCCTTTCGCCATAAGACAGTGATTCACAGAGGAAGGAGTCTCAGGTGTTTTCCCCTGTTTTACCCCTTCTCAGGCGACCTATCCTCATTCCGTGAGATATTGTGGCGCAGTATGTCCTATTCGCCTTTGCCTTCTCCCTTGACTGATCCTCAACTCGATCGCCAACTAAATTAAACACAATTAATATCAACCGACGGGATTCAACTGACCCAATTCCACGCTCACCGCATCAAAGCGATTGTCCCCGGGACAAGAGGAGAGAATTTCCAATCCCTACTTAACAATAACGGGTACGGTAGGGATCGAACCTACAACCGTCCGCTTAGAAGGCGGATGCTCTATCCATTGAGCTACGTACCCAGGAAAGCACAATTATAGATTATAGCTCCAACAGTGACAAGTGGTAGGACTAATTTTCGCCGTTGCCCCTCTTTGCCACTGTCCAAGCTTAATGATGATGGTGATGTCCGTGGTGATGATGGTGATCGGAATGAATGTGAGGAATTGTTACAGAACTATTGACAGATAAAGTCTCTTGTGACAGTAAAGCTTCGATATGTTCATCGGCCCAATCGGCAGCCATCCGGCAAAATTCGGGGTTATTGTTGACACAGGCCATCTGCACATAATTAACTTGGTCGTGTTTGCGGCGTAAAGCTTCGATAATATGCTCCACATCCAGTAAAGTTTCGTGATTTTCCGTAGCAAAGCCAATCGGCATGAAAATTAAAGCTTTGGCCCCTAATTCAATCAAATTCTTCGCCGCTAACTCTGCATTCGGTTGCGTCCATTTAATTAAGGGGGTTTGGTGATTTAACCAACCCACAGAAATCAAGGGATAACGATAGATTAATTTTTCCCGGACTAACTCGTATAAAGCTTGACTTTCATCGATTCCCGACGTAAATCCCTTAGCTTCGTGGGGACAACCGTGATTCATTAAAATAATGCCAATTTGCGAGGGAAGACAGCTACTAGCTACCTCGGCCGCGATTTTTTCCTCCACTAACCGCGCCATTAGATCTATATAAGCGGGTTGGTTATAAAACGAGGGAATATAGCGCAATCCTTTAACCCAATGTTCCCCCGTTTGTCCTTGAGCTAAAGCTTTGTTAACCTGTTCGATGGCAATGCCACTGGTAAAGATAGAATCAACAACGAGGAGAGGATAGATCAAAATTTTCTCGAATCCCCGCTCGCGGATTTCCGTTAATATCTGTGCCGGTAAAAAAGGCGCACAGAAGTTAAACGCTTTGAATACCTCCACCCGATTACCCCATTTTGCCTGTAAATTGCGCTCAATTTCCTGTCTTTGATGCTCGAAAATGTGGTTATGGGGGGAAATAAAGTGATTATGCTGGTGCTGCCATTCGTGTAGGTCAAATATGGCCAATAATTTCGCTAGGGGAGGATAAACCCAAGTCGGCACAGGAGCGAACTTAGCCGTCAGCAAATTTAAGGCCTGTTCATTATAGTTGGCGAAGTCCTCATAACTCTCCACTTCCCCGTATCCCATCAATAATACCGCCACTCGATCGCTGTGGTTGTGGGTAGCGGCTAACGGTTGTTGATCTGAAATGGCAACCACGTTTTTAACCCCGATTTTCTAAGTGAAAAACGCTATATCACTGGGATAGTAGCGTTTTTCCATCCTATCCCCTCCCACGCGATAGACCGCTAAAAATTTATAACCTCTACAGAATCATACAGATTGCTTATCATCCTGATTAATAAAACGATATGTAAAGAAACTTTAAATAATGTTAAGATCGTTGCAGTTCCACCTATGAGAGATATGACAGCAGGCGTGTTTGGTAGCTTACCTTTTCCCAATCAGAGCGGCGATCAACTCATCAGTAAAGTGGTGAGTGCTGCGATCGCTGCATTATTCAAACGCACAGGCAAGCTGACAGCGACTGTCCGCGCCGAACCCGTAGCCAAATTACTGCAAGGCAGTATCGACGGTTTTGACTTTATCGGTCAGTCGATGCTCATGTACAATGGCCTACGCATCGAAGCCATGGAATTGTATGTGCAGGCAGTGGCGATCGATTTTAGTGCCATTTTTACCGGACAGGTGAAACTCCGTCAACCGACGCGGGCCACTTTGCGGGTAGTTTTAACGGAAGACGACTTAACCACCTCTTTTAATACACCTTTTATTGTCGAAAAACTGCAAAGATTAGAGTACGAAGGTAAATCAATTCACTGTCAGAACACAGAATTAATTCTCAATGACGATAAAACTTTAACTCTCAAAAGTCTAATTAAATTGGCAGAAGAAGAACCAATTCTGCTAGAAATGACCACGGCTGTGGTTGTGGAAGAACGGCGAAAAATTCAATTTGTTGATGTGGTTTACCAAGGGGACGAAAGATCGAAAGCTTTAGGAGAAGCTTTAATCAGCCATGTTAACAACCTTATGGATTTAGATAAGTTTGCTCTCGATGGTACTCAATTAAGGGTCGATCGACTACGTTTAAAAGATAAACAGATTATCTTTTATGGTATCGCCGATATCGAGCGTTTTCCCAAAAGAAAATAGGCAATCATCAACGGGTCTAAAAATATCAAGAGTTTTACAGACTTTACCCTAAAGATGAAGTATAACCTAGTTTGCTATTGACTCCTGAATCCTGACTCCTGAATCCCCAAAACGAAAACTTCTTATCTCCCCATTGAGATAACTGCTGTGGCTTTTAATCGTGCTTGTGGCTACAGGGAGGCACAGGATCGTAACCTCCGGGGTGAAAGGGATGACAACGGAGAATACGCTTAATTGCTAACCAAGAACCCCGTAGCACACCAAAGCGATCGATCGCTTCTATGGCATACTGGGAACAGGTGGGTTGAAAACGACAGGAAGGGGGAAATAGTGGCGAAATAAACCGTCTATATCCCTCAATTAAGCCAATAAAAATTCCTTTCATCAATGTCACCTCGATCGCCTAAACTAAATAGATAGTCAATTTTCGCTTTTGCCACGTGGAACTATCCCACCCTCTCCTATTTTCGATCAGTTTAGTCGCCTGTTACCTAGCTGTTCTGATTCTGATCGCTGAAAAATTAAAAAGTGTTTTCAGTACCGATGGCGAAATTACCCGCAAAGTTGTCCACATTGGCACAGGAAACGTCATCCTTTTTGCCTGGTGGTTAAATATCCCCGCTTGGGTGGGAATAAGTGCGGCCATCCTAGCGGCAATTATTGCTATCCTATCCTATTTTTTCCCCATTTTGCCCAGTCTTAATAGTGTTGGTCGCCGCAGTTGGGGAACTTTTTTTTATGCTGTTAGTATCGGTGTTCTTGTGGCTTATTTTTGGCCAATTTCTCACCCCGAATACGCAGCAATGGGTATTTTAATTATGGCTTTAGGAGACGGATTAGCAGCCCTAGTCGGACAAAATTTCGGTCAACATCCCTACAAAATTTTCGGCAGTGGCAAAAGTCTGGAAGGTTCCCTGACTATGTTAGGAGTCAGCTTTCTAGTCAGCTTGATTATTTTATCTTTTGTTAATGGCATTAATCCGCCAATTATTCTAGTATCTTTATTGACAGCGATCGGAGCTACTATTCTAGAAACTTTCTCGAAACTGGGTATAGATAATCTCACTGTACCCGTTGGTAGTGCCGCCATTGCCTATTTTCTTACTCAAATTTTCATCTCAAGCTAGTCTATCTCAGCTTTCAAACTACCGAAGAACGATGATATTCACTGGTAACTGATCACTGGTAACTGATAACTGATAACTGATATGACTTTTACGATCACTCAAAACCAAAATCAATACCTTACCTATTGTCTCAAGGATGAAGAGGCTGACGCTTATCTGGAAGTGGTTCCCGCTAGAGGAGGAATCATCACCCGTTGGCAAATTTGCGGAGAAGATATTTTCTATCTGGACAGAGAAAGATTCAAAGATCCTAACCTCAGCGTCCGCGGAGGAGTCCCGATTTTATTTCCTATCTGCGGCAACTTACCCGATAATACCTATCAATACCAAGGCCGAAACTATAGCCTCAAACAACACGGATTTGCTCGTGATTTACCTTGGCAAGTCAGCAAACAAAGCAGCGAAACCGCCGCTAGTTTAACCCTAGAATTAAACAGTAATGAAGCCACTCGTCAAGTCTATCCCTTTGATTTTCAATTAATCTTTACCTATCAACTGCAAGGAAACAGCCTCAGAATTCACCAAAAAGTAATCAATCTTTCCCCCGAAAAAATGCCCTTTTCTATCGGATTTCATCCCTATTTTCAAGTCACCGATAAAACCCGATTATCCTTTGATATTCCCTCCTCCCAATACCTCGACCAACGCACGAAAACCTTCCATTCCTACTCTGGTAACTTTGACTTTAATCTCGAAGAAATTGATGCCGCTTTTCCGCAAATTACGCGCCATCAAAGTGGTTTTAGTGATTCTTATCATCAGCGCCAAATTGTCCTCAGTTACGACGATCTCTATACAACTATAGTTTTTTGGACCCTGAAAGATAAAAATTATATCTGTCTCGAACCTTGGAGCGCTCCCCGCAACGCCCTTAACACAGGCGAACATTTGACCTACCTAGAACCCCAGAGCAGCCGCGAGGCGATCGTGGAAATGCGAGTCAATCAAATTTAAATTACCCCTTGACTTAGCCTCGATAAGATGTTATATTGATGAATCGTGTGCAGAACACGAAACGGGTCGCTAGCTCAGCGGTAGAGCACTCGGCTTTTAACCGATTGGTCTTGGGTTCGAATCCCAGGCGACCCATAAAAACTTACTGATACAGAAAGATCGACTTGTCTTCCCCTGTCTATGGATTAGCTTTGCATACCAGCAGTCCCCAACTGGGACTGGCCCTCTCTAATTTCAGGGATGATAGTCGTCAACAAACTTGGGACTTAGACAGGGACTTATCGAACCTATTCCACCCCTATCTAAAACAGTTCCTAGCCCCGCAAAAATGGGCAGATTTAGCCTTTCTCGCCACTGCTAGGGGTCCGGGGAGCTTTACCAGTACCCGCATCGGTATAGTCACCGCTAGAACCCTAGCACAACAATTACAGCTACCGATTTTTACCGTCTCCAGTTTAGCGGCCTTTGCTTGGTCACAACGGGATTTTTACCCCCTTGATACCTATCTAGCCCTAGAAATGCCCGCCACTAGGGGACAATTGTATGTGGGCATCTATCGGGGTAATCGGGTTTATTTAGCTGATAGCCTGATGACTCCAGAACAATGGCAGCAGACCTTAGAAAACTTAACTATTTCCTATCAAAGATTACCTACACCCAACTATTTAGGCATAAATGCCCCCGCTATCCTCGATTTAGCCCATTTGGATTGGCAAACGGGAAAACGCCCCCATTGGTCGGAGGCGCTACCATTTTACGCGATGTGATTGGGGTTTGCGGCAAAAAGTTTCTCGTGGGGTGTGGGGTGTAGGGTTTTACCCATTTTCAGGGGGTCAATTACCTAATTTTCGGGGAAAAAGTACCTGAATTTTCCCCCTGATCACTCCCACGCCTGGCACTTTTGGATTTCAAAAAGGTCTAAAAGTCTTACCCAACAACCCACATTCCGCACCCTAAGTGTCACAACGTCTCAAAAGAGGAAGGAGCGTGAGTCAAAATACTTATCTAGAGGAGTGAGTTGGCGGCAAGCTGCCGGCAACTAAGCCGAAAATTTCAGGGTTCCCCCAGTAATTCTCAATAAACAGTGCTTGTTGAGAATAGACCTCTTGCATAATTTTTTTATGGTATAACATAAGGTTTTGCTTTTTTCTCAATTCTTAGATTGAAGTGGAAAAAAGAATAAAATCGGTGTGTATAAACAAACATATAGAAAGATGGTAGAATCAGTAAAAAGTGTTGAAGCCGACTCTAATTCACCATCTAAAATGGGACCGAAACCTAAACTATCTATAGAAGAACAAGTTTTAGTAACGTTAGAATATTGGCGAGAATATAGAACATATTTTCACATTGGTACAAGCTGGGAACTATCAGAATCAACTATATGTCGGATTGTAAATAAGACGGAAAAAATGCTTTTACAATCGGGAAACTTCCGTTTAAAAGGAAAAAAAGCTTTACTCAATCAAGCAGAGATACCGGTCGTAACGGTAATGGATGTGACGGAAACTCCCATTGAACGCCCCCAAAAGAAACAGAAAGATTTTTTTTCGGGTAAAAGAGGTTATCATACTTTAAAATCCCAATTAGTAGCTGATCAAAATACAGAGGAAATTATCTGTGTCTTTTGTGGGAAAGGTAGAGGTCATGATTTTAGTTTATTTAAAAAAAGTCGAGTTCGTTTTCATCCTTTAACTACCAGCATAGAAGACAGTGGTTATCAGGGAATAGCTGCATACCATAGTAATAGTTATACACCGAAAAAGAAACCGAAAAATAGAAAATTAACAGAGTTAGAAAAAGAGTATAACAAGGCTTTAGCCAAAGAAAGGATTATCATTGAACATATAAATAGGAAACTCAAAACCTTTAAAATCTTATCCTGTAAATATCGGAATCGTCGTCGAAGATATAGTTTAAGAGTTAACTTGTTGGCGGCTATTTATAACTGTGAGTTAGGGATAGGTATAGCAGCTTCTTAAAAGTTGCCTAAAGATTAATCAAGTCAAGGAGAATTTATTCTCAATTTTTATAATTGAGATAGTTTGTGCCGCTTAAATAAAGAGGTTTTGATAACCAAATTAAAGCAGCTCTAAAGAGTTTTGAGTTAAAAGTTAAACTTCAAGTTTTCATTCAGGACAAATGTACTGATTAACTAATTTTTTGGGGAAAATTAGTTAACCCGTCATTATAACATATAATTAATTTGCAAGAGTTCTATAGACTTAGCTCTCAAATGTCAAGCTAATTTTATAATCAGTTACAATCAAAGAGACCTACAACCTATTGAAAAATTCGGCATTTTTATTTTAACACCCAAACAATTTTTACGATTACTAGGAGAAATCAAACCATGAAACTAAGCACCAACATTCCAGATGTTTTATATCAACAAATTGAAACCTTAGCCAATAAACAAAACATACCAGTAGAGCAACTGGTAACAATGGCTTTATCTGCCCAAATATCCTCTTGGATGACTAAAGATTATCTAGAAGAAAAAGCACAACAGGGAAGTTGGGAGAAGTTTCAACAAGCATTAGCTAAAGTTTCAGATAGAGAGCCAGAAGATTATGACAAAATGTAACACAATTCTTTTTTGGTAAATCTATAGAAAAATCCCAAGTTAAAGCTGAAATTGTTGCTGAATACTTTTGGGCTAAGGAGAATTTTTTATTCATGGTTCGCTTAATTTTTTAAGGAAAGGTTTTTAAAATTTTCTGTAACTTTTGTCCTGTATTGTTTCTAGCGAATAACTGTAGGATGGTACTCGAAGGTAGCTCGCTGTTCGGTCGTTCGTTAAGAAAAATGACTGGAAGGGTGATACTTAGTCATGCGTTTGGTAGCATAGTGGGAGAAGAAATGTAACTGTTATGGGCAAACCACAAATCGCCGTCCGAATTCCCCCACCTCTCCTCGCCGAACTCAACCAGTACGTCGAGCGGGTTGGCACGTCCAAGACGGATGTGATCGTCAGTGCGGTCTCGCGTAGCGAGTGCCTTCGGCAATGCTGCTTACTTGGGCTGTGCCGAGACTGTACCGTTGAGTCAGAGGATGGCGGAGGTTGAGAGAAAGATAATGGAATTAGAAAGTTTGGTTAAAGGCAAGTGAAATAACATTTAGGGGAAATCAACACAATGACCGAAGATATTGCGACTCCCAGCAAAATATGGATTATTACGGGTGATGATCTTCAAAAAACGCCCACCGGCGCTAGAAGTAGCAGTGATATCGGGGGACAGATCGGTGAACAGAAAAGATCGCCCGAAGTTGCGGCCACCGAAAGAAGTCAAGTGGATGTGTCCAAACTGAAGCTAGAAATGCAGGGCTTTCTCAAAGCGATGCGGGAAATGCTCGATGAAGCCGATCCTCCAGGCACTAAAATCCGGCTCGATGAAGTGGAACTGTCTGTAGAAATTAATGGGGAAGGACAAGTTAGCCTGTTTGGGGTCGGGGGCAAAGCAGGAGGTAAAGGAGCGATGACATTTAAGTTCAAGAGAAAAGATGGCTAAAAACTGGGTGATAGCAATCGGCATCAACGAGTATGACAACCTCAAGCCGCTGAAATACGCCAAGAAAGACGCGGAAGCGATCAAAGCTTGGTGTGAAGGGGAGGGAGGATTCGATCGCAGTGGGATATTTCTCTTTACCGAAGATTCTCCACGCATTCCTGCTAGTCCCCCCATTCCCACGCAGCCAACCTACGGTCGTCTCAAGCGGTTTCTTCAGAAGCAGTTCGAGACTCCCCTGCTTAAGTCTGGAGACAATCTCTGGTTTTTCTTTGCTGGTCATGGCAGGCGCTATCAAGACAAAGACTATCTGATGCTGTCGGATAGTGATCCGGGCAATGTAAGAGAAACGGCTGTATCGGTGGATTATGTCACCGAGCGGCTGCGGCGGTCTGGGGCGGATAACGTCGTACTATTGTTAGATGCCTGTCGAGATGAAGACAGCCGAGGCGGTCTGGGCATTGGAGAGGAGGAGCATCAGGGAGTCATAACCTTTTATTCCTGTACTGCCAATCAGCAATCTTGGGAGATCGATGAGTTGCAACAAGGCTCATTTACTCATACGCTGCTGGAAGGATTGCGGCGGCAAGGAGAAGCCAATTGTGCTACGGTCGAGCGTCTAGACGAATATCTGCGCCGTCAAGTCGAGCAAACTAACGCTAGATATGGGAAACCGAGACAGAATCCCTATCTAAAAGCAGAACCGCCCCACAAGCTCTATTTTATTTTGTTAGAACAAGTTGCCACGCTTAGGGACGTGCAACCCCTAAAGTATGAGGCTTCCTCAGCAGAAAATAGGGGCGATCTTGACTTAGCTGAACAGTTATGGATTCGTGTCTTAGGAGCATCTCGTGGCGATTTAGAGGCGATCGAAGCTATCAAGCGCATCGCTCTAAGACAGTCTTCGATTCCTTTGACGCGTCGCGAATACGTCACGGGGTCTGAGGGAAATAGGTCATCGACCCCTAAACCTTCTCAAGAAACTGGACTCAAGGTATTTAACTTTGAGGTGGTGCGAGTAAATGCGAAGGGTGAGCAAATCAAAAAAGAGTCGAAACAGTCCCAATATTTCAGCGAAGATTTGGGCAATGGCATTACCTTAGAAATGGTTGCCATACCGGGGGGAACTTTCCTGATGGGAACAGAAGACGAGGAAATCGAAAGACTGGTTAAAAAATTTAATTGGGAAGGATATAGAAGGGAAAGACCTCAACATAAGGTTAACGTCCCCCCCTTCTTTATGGGCAAGTATTCCATCACCCAGGAACAGTGGAGAGCGATCGCTGCAACCGCTAAAATAGACATCGACCTAGAGACAAACCCTTCTAACTTCAAAGGGGATGAGCTACCCGTAGAAAGTGTCAACTGGTATCAAGCAACGGAATTTTGTAAACGACTATCAAGAGAAACAAAACGGGAGTATCGACTACCGAGTGAGGCGGAATGGGAGTACGCTTGTCGTGCTGGAACCACCACCCCATTCTACTTTGGGGAAACCATTACGGGGGAATTGGCCAACTACGATGCCAGCAAAACCTACGCCGAGGAAGCGAAGGGAGAATATCGAAGCGAAACAACTCCCGTGGGACAATTTCCCCCCAATGCCTTCGGACTGTACGATATGCACGGCAATGTCTGGGAATGGTGCGCCGATACTTGGCATGATAATTATGATGGTGCGCCGACGGATGGCAGTGTCTGGACAGAAAATGGGAATAATAATCATTCTTCTCTGCGGGGCGGTTCTTGGTCCAACTATCCGGATGACTGTCGTTCCGCTTACCGCGACTTCAACTTCCGCCGCGACCTCGACAACAGCTTCGGTTTTCGGGTGGTGTGCGGTGCTGGGAGGACTCTGTAACCCTTTTTCCCTTTTTTTCCCTTTTTACCCTCATTCCCTATTTTTTCTTTTTTCTTTTCTTTCCCGCCCTTAGGCGGGTCGATTTTTTTGAGAAAATGGCGTTAATGTTAAATTTTATTAAGGCAATGAAAGAATTAGCTGAAAATTCACCCGATCTCGCGTAGCGAGCGCGTTGCGACCAAAAGTCAACTTTTTGCCACTAAATACGGTGCTAGTTTCCTCGGTTTTCGTATTCTACCCGACCGAGTTCGCGTCAGGAATAGTAACCTTCATCGGGGTAGGAGAAGACTCAGACGATTGCAACAAGATTATGCGATCGGTACAATTGAATGGAAAGATGTAGAACGATCTCGCGTAGCGATGTTCGGTTGCTTTATCTTCAAAAAATTGAGGAAATAAATACAAGGCCCGGGAGACAAATCCCAATCCGTTCAGGATAATTGCTTTGACGACTTGCCCCGCTGTGACAATTTCTCCTCGCTCAATTGAGACTTGTTCGTTGATAATTTCAACGATTCCTATTTCATCGATAATTCCGGCTACTAATCCCAGATGGTCTAGATTTTTGACTTCAATTTCTGTTGATTGATTCCTGGTCGAACAGTCCACTCGTCTCAGTTTTCCAACAATTCCTATTTTTTCATAATTAGGGGTTTCAAGACCCCCCTAGCTGGTGCCGAGAAAACCTTCACCAGCTAAGTATTTTTACTCAAGTCTCTGGAGGGGGATAGCTTATGTGACAGTTGAAGGTGCGGAATGTGGGTTAAAAAACCTAGAAATCAGTTTTTAGGATGGTAAACAAGTTGAATATCGATTTTATTTCTCTTGAATTCCCACTCTTGATCTCTCAGCCTTCTGATCTTCCAGAAATTTTCCTTGTTGCCAGAGAACTATGATACAATGGCATCAAAAAATAGAGAAAAAATTTTTTTATCATGGACAAGGTGTCAACACCAAGCCTATCAATTGTTATTCCCACTAGAGAAGGATTCGCTGACCACTGGTTTAATGCGCTGACCGAGGTCAAGGGAGAAGTAGAATTTATCTTGGTTCATCCACCGGGAGCCCCTAAGTATCCCACTTCCGACCCTAGGGTACAGCAAATAGTCAGTCCCTTGCGGGGAGAAATTATTCAACGTGCCACAGGTTTGATCAATGCTACCGCTCCCTATACATTGACAATTAATTGTGATGAGTATATCAATCCCGACATTTCAGAAATTAGCCGTCAATACTTTTCCCGATTTCCTGATAGTTGGGTCATGAGACTTAGCCGGAAAGATGTTGAATTTGGTAAAAAAGAAATTCTAGAAGCTCCTTGGCTTTCACCAAAACCGATCGAAAAACTAGAAGTTTGTGGTAGGTCTCAAGGTAACTCTAAGCTATACGAACAAGGCAACTACCTATTGGAAATTCCCATTACTCCTATCGATAATAAATTTGACGTAATGTGTATTTTTAGAGGAAGAAGAGATCATCGAGGTCCGCATACAGAGAATTTTGACAAGAAGGTTTGGAAAACTTCTATAGCACAGGAAACCCTGAAGGATCTGGTGGGGTTAATGCCTTTTATGGGTCCGTTTAAGTATATTCCCTTTTGGTGTCTTGATCGAGTTTTGGGACTAGCTATACAAGCGAAGTTTTTTGAGCAAGGAAAAGGCAAAATTATTGGTCATCTCTTACCGATGCCAGAACAAATTCGTATTGAAAATAATCCACCTGAATACATACGATTTAATCGTTATGGTGTACTTTCTGAACTTTACTTAATCAGACGTTTTCCCCAATACGGATATATGTGGAATCTCGTTATTCCCAACATCTTAAATGTGCCGCGAATCTTTATTCGTTCTCGCTTGGGTAAAGAGGTATGAAATATCAGTCTATCTGTAATCTGTCAAGGAAGTAAGTATTAAGACTTGCTTCCTATTTTTTAGCTGTTAACCTTAATTTAGCTTTTTAAATATTTGCCTAATTTTAATTTTCACACCGTTGTAAAATTCTTCAAAAAATAGATTCCAAAAGTAGCCATACTGGGGAAATTGTTTCACTAACAACATCTCTACCAACACTAACAATCGCACTGTTTTTAAGGAATAAGGCCTAACAATATATCTGATTTGACCAGGTTCGGGCATCCAATGACCAATACAAGCACCTGTTTGAAAAAATTTAGCTTGAATATATAGTCCGATTGCCCTATCTAATCCCCAAAGAGGCAACCAAGTTAAAAGTTCCGCCATTCTTGTCCCTTGAAACATTTCTGTGAGAGCTTCTTTAACTGCTGGACTTTTCCAAATGGTATTATTAAAAGGTTCCACATGACTTCCATGAATGTCTTTTCTCTTAGCGTAGGGCCAGAGAGCAACTTTTATATCAAAATGATTTTCTAGAGGAGCAATGGGAACCTCTATCAAATCCTGATAGGAATCTTCTCTTTTTCTGGCAATCCTAAATTGCTCAAGAGATGGCAATTGCTGCCAAGGTCTTTTAATTTTTTCTTCATCTAAGTAGTTTATTTTTTCTTTAAACAAACGCAGCATCCAACTCTGAGGAAATTTCTCAAAGTATTCAAGAGTTAGGGATACAACATCCGGATGCACGAAGTCATCATCATCTAAAGCCAGTATATACTGACCCGTGGCGTTCATTAAACCGAAGGCTCTTTGAGGTGTTTCTCCTTTGTAGAGACTGTATAAAATTTTTACTCGTGGGTCAGCTATGAAGGCCGCAGTTGTGCCAGGAGGGTAAACTAAAATAAATTCTACATTTCCCTGCACGGATAAAAGTTGTTGTAACCAATATTCGGAAAAATTTCCGATGGTCGGGCTAACAATAGATAATATCGGTTGATTGAAACTAGCAAGCATCTCTGGTGAATTTATTGAGAAATAATTTGACGATACCAACACAAATTTGCTGAACTTAGGTGACTACCAAGACTCTCTCAAAAAAATACTTTTCAGATGAGAGATGGTAATTCTTGTTGACTCTTATTGTAATCTTGGGGAATGCCTATGTCAATAAAATATTCGTCAGAAATCAAGCCATACATGGGAATTTTCTCGGTATAAACTTTGAGAAAGTCGTCCTCAAAAGAAAATTTTGATGGCAGATCAAAGCTGGATAATATGTTTTTCCCTGCACAATATATGCCGCCATTAATATAGCCTTTATGTTGATATTTTTTGGATTCAAACCCGATAATTTTTTGGTCATCGTCTAGCAGAACATTATTATAACGATCAAAGTCAGTTAGGGGCTTCAGAGCAACAGTTATCAGGGATTTCTTTTGACTATGTAAATTAATTAAGGCGGATAAATTGACATTAAACAAGGTATCTCCGTTGACAATTAATGCTTGTTCGGTTTCAATTTTATTGAGTGCCAACCGGATTGCTCCTCCAGTTCCCAAGGGTGTATCTTCTATCAAATAAGTTAGCTCGTATTCCTTGTATTTATAACCAAAATGATCGATAATTTTCTGATGTTCATAGCCCACAGAAACTAAAAATTTGTTGGTAATTTTTTGAGATATTAAGTAATCTAATAGATATTCTAAAAAAGGCCTGTCGGCAACGGGAGCCATAGGTTTTGGTAAACTGTTGATGACTGATCGCAACCTAGTTCCTAACCCACCCGCCAGAATAATTACATCCATAGATACACCTCAAAAATTTGAATTATTGCCAATCTTTTAAAAACTATTTTTAGGGTTACAGGGATAATCCTTCCCCGTTGATGCTTGGTTTGCTATAATGTCCATGCTTGGGTTCCGTATTTGGTAAAATGAAAATTAATCACTTGGCCTCCTTCTGATTTCAAAGCTTTTATTACTTCGATTTTCTTGGTAGGATCGACCATAAAGATAATAAAACCACCGCCACCAGCTCCTGATATTTTGCCTGAATAGGCCCCGGTTTCCCTAGCTACCCGATAAATGCGATCAATCTGCGGATTACTAATTAATTTGGATAATTTCTTTTTCGCTTCCCAAGAAGTTCTCAGAATTTCTGCTATCCCCATAAAATCTGATTTAAGCAGTGCTTCTTTAAAGAGAATTGCCTCTTTTTTGAGTTGATGGGTAGCGGCGATCGCTTGTTCATTTTTTTCTTGGACATTCTGAATTTGATCCTCAATTACTTGAGATGAGTAGCGAGAAATGCCTGTATAGTAGAGGATCAGAGAGACTTCCAATTCATTGATCACCCAATTTTTAATCCGCAAAGGATTAACTATGACTCGATCTTGTTCATAAAATTCCATAAAATTAAAACCGCCAAAAGTGGCAGCGTACTGATCCTGTTTGCCCCCTAACCAGCTTAGATCAATTCGTTCGATCTCGTAGGCTAAATGGGCGATATCATACTCACCTAGGGGTAATTTTAACAGTTCCACAAAGGCTTTAACCATGGCTACCGCTAGGGTAGAAGAAGAACCTAATCCCGAACCAGCCGGCGCATCGGAAAAGGTAGTGATTTGCAGCGGCAAAGGTTGCCCTTGATTAAAGTCTTTAATCAAACGATTATAGACCGCTTTATGCAGATCGAGAACGCCGTTATAGAGGAGAGGAAACTGGAGGGTTTCTATTTGTTGTTCTCCTCGATCGGCGGCAACAAAAATGACTTGTTTGTCAGTAATTTCCGTGACTGTACAGTAGGCATAGAGATCGATAGTAGCGTTGAGAACGTAACCCCCATAAAGACTACAGTAGGGCTCCACATCGGTGCCACCACCACCTAAACCTAATCTTAAAGGAGCTTTGGTTCTGATGATCATAGGTAGGCTGTTTAGGTTGATTTTTTGCTAGGAGATTTTAGTTAGGAAAGAGCGCTTCTTCGATCGCTAAACAAATAGTATGGAGAACAAAACCATGACCTTCTTGAATGCGCGGGGTACTGGTACTAGGAATCATCAAACAATAATCGGTTTTTTGCTCTAGAGCTAATCCCTTCGCCCCAGTTAAACCGATGCTAGTGAGACCTTTTACTTGACAAACTTTGAGAGCTTGATGGATATTAGCGGAATTTCCCGAAGTGGAAATACCGATAAACACATCGCCAGGGTTTCCTTCCGCTTCTATCTGGCGGCTAAAAATATATTCGTAGCCATAATCGTTGGCAATCGCTGTTAAACTGGCGATATCGCTATTGAGGACGCGAACTGGCAAAGACTGTCTTTCTTTCAGAAATCGGCCGTGCAGCTCACCGCCAAAATGGATAGCATCGGCGGCACTGCCTCCATTACCAGCCACTAATACTTTGTGGTTATTGCGATAAGCATTGATACATACTTGGCAAATCTCTTGGATTTTTTCTAGATATTTTGTCTCGGTTAGTAGGTTTTTTTTCAGGACATAAGCTTCCTCCAATTCAGTCTTGATTAAAATTGACAGAGACGGATCACTCTGGAAACTATCCAATTTTTTGTTTGATTTTTCCACCATTGGCATAGGTTTGATTTTCCAATTTTTATTAGTTGAATAAATTTAACTCTCAATCATTCTGTCATTATATTGAATAGTATCAAAAGACGAGAATCGCTCTCCATTAATTGGGTATAAAACCCCTAGCACGGTAGAATTGATCACGGGACAAGAAAAACAGGCCAATGATAGTTCTAGAAAAACCTAGAGCGATCAAGTCAAAAGAGTGATTTTTTGCCAGTTATTCTGGGAATATACCACAAACGCCCCAACCCTAGCACAATTTGTTTTGTTTGTGAATAAACTTTTGATCTATTCTGGCCGAGACGAGGGATTTCTGAGCGGGGGTTCAACCTTTGCCAGTCTTGGCCTTTTGTTTGGCTGGACAAAAATGTTAACAATTCCTGACAATACCGCCGATATAATCAAAAGCCCAAAGGCCTGACGGCGTATAATATGCCCTGATTGCTATACCCTGACATCTAGATAGTAAAGGGAAGCAATTTAGCCGAGAAAACTAGCACAAATCGCGACAATCCCTCGAATTTTGTCTGTCCATCGGTTCAAGCTCTCGTCTCTGACAGAAGAACTGAGAATTCTAGTCCCCGACTCGAAAAAGTCCCACATAATGAATCCTTTCCCCGCAATTTCCGTCAATGACGGCCACCAGAAATACCCGTCTCCGCCACATCTTGGCAATTCTGACCGCGAAAGCGAAGATAGAGCAAAAAAGAACAAAGCCTTATTTCTCGATCGAGATGGGGTAGTTATTGACTATATTCCCTATCTGAGTAAACCAGAACAGGTGAGCATTCCCGCCGGGGCAGCGGCTGCCTTAAAACAGTGGCAGGATGCGGGTTATCTGCTGATCATCATCACCAATCAATCGGGACTTGCTAGGGGCTATTTCACTTGGGACGATTTGGCGGCGATTCACGGGCGTATGATTGAGGAATACCGACAATTGGGCGTGCATTTTCACGATCTTGCCATCTGCCCGCACCATCCCGACGAAGGTTGTCCCTGCCGCAAACCCTCCCCCTATCTGCTGCTGACAGCCGCCCAGCAATACGGAATTGACTTAGCCGGCTCGTTGTTCATCGGCGATGCGCCCAGTGATCTAGAATGCGCCCTAGAAGCTGGTTGTCAGCCCGTATTACTCTTAACAGGGCGAGGAAAAGTCACCCTTGGGGAGATCGAGAAATACCCAGTTGAGATTCCCGTATATAGCCAACTAAAGGAAACGGTAGAATTATTGTCAAAAACCGCTGCCGAACCAGAATTATGAGAATATTAGTCCTTTTTTGCAATAACTTTCCCTATCCACCTAGTCGCGGGGCAACGGAGGGGAGAACTTTTAACCTGATCAAATGTCTTCACCAAAACCACGATGTCACCCTGTTTGCTCGTCGGGTAGAAAATGTCACGGAAACTCAGATCGAAGAATTAAAAACCTTTACCAATCATCTTGTCTTATTTCCGCCCCAGGAAATTCCCGAACCAGGCAAGGGACTGACAAAACTAATCGGTCAAACAGGGCGCTTTCTGGAGGCAATAGTACAGATGACCCCTGCTAGTGTTCTTAGTTATCGTTCGCCGCTAATTCAAGAGCGAATAGATGAATACGTCGAGCAGCAAAAATGTGATGTAATTATCTGCGCTCAGAGTATCAGCGAGATTTTTATCCGGCCAGAATACCGTCAGCGAGTCAAAACCGTAGTAGATATTCACAGTTCCGTGTACGGTTGGACACGCAATCATTTGGATAGAGGAGCCTCCACCTATCCCCTGCGGGATTTTCTCTATCTGCCCCTACTCTATCAGTACGAAAAACGTTACTGTGCCAAGTTTTCGCAATTGGTGGCCACTACCGATTATGATCGCGAACAATTATTAAAAATCCTCCCGGATGCACGGGTGGATATCGTGCCTAATGGCGTGGATTTAGCCCTGTTTCCCTATCGTCCTCGGGATCCCGGCGGTCATAAATTGGTCTTTGTCGGTGCCATGAGTTCCACCCATAATATCGATGCCGCCCGTTTTTTTGTTTTAGAAGTCCTGCCAGTCATTCAACAGCGATATCCCGACACCACTTTAACCCTAGTGGGGGCCAACCCAGCACCGGAAGTTCTCGAACTGGCCAAGTATCCCGGTGTGAGGGTGACGGGAACCGTTCCCTCGACAGTGGAATATTTACACCGAGGAACCGTTTGTGTGGTTCCCCTGCGGGTGGGATTGGGAATCAAGACTAAAACTCTAGAATCCATGGCCGCGGGGATTCCGATTGTCGCCAGCGATCGCGGTTTAGAGGGTTTAACGGTGGCAGCAGCGGGAATTCCCCCTAGGGCGCTGCGGGCTAATAGTGTTGCTGAGTACGTTGCAGCGATCTCTAGGTTGTTCGATGATCCTTCTGTGCGAGAACAACTGTCCCATAATGGCCGGGCGATGGTGGAATCGGAGTACACCTGGGAGCGAGCGGGACAAAGATACGAGGAAATTTTGCAGGACTAATATTATTTCTTAACCCCGAAATTTCCCTCGAGACTGTTAGAGGGTTTTACCGCTATAAAAATTGATTTTTTGGAGCCTAATCATGAAAGTTTTAATAGTAGGAAATTACGTCAACGATCGGCAGATTAGTATTAATCGTTTTGTCGGTTTAGTGGAGAAAGGACTCAGACAAAAAGGACACGAAATTCGGCGAGTGCAAGCACAGCCTATTTTCGGTCAACTGAAGCCTTCTCCCCAGGGCATCGGCAAGTGGTTAGGGTACATCGATAAGTTAATTATTTTCCCAGTGCAGTTACGTCAGCAGCTTGATTGGGCTGATATCGTCTGCATTTGTGATCAAGCTTTATCCTATTTAACTCCCTATCTAAAAGATCGCAAATATTTTATCATCTGTCATGATCTGCTGGCCATCCGTTCCGCCCTAGGAGAAATTCCTGAAAATCCCACCAGTTGGACGGGAAAACAGTATCAGGCGATGATTTTGCGAGGATTAAAACAGGCTAAATATGTTGTCTGTTCTTCCGAAGCTACTCGTGCCGATGTTCTCCGTTTAACTAAAATTGCTCCCGAACAAACGGAAGTAATTGAGGATTGCTTGAATCAGGGATACAGTCCGATGACAAAAGCAGCAGCAGTAGCTCTGGTGGGCAAATTTAATATCAACCGTGATTATCCTTGGCTAATTCATGTCGGAGGCCGCCAATGGTATAAAAATCGATTGGGATTGCTGAAAATATTCAAGAGGTTAATCACTTTCTCTGGTCTGGAAAATTGCCGATTAATCCTGATGGGAAAACTTTTGCTGCCAGATATGCGAGAATTTGTTAATCAGAATAACTTGTCCGCACAAGTAATCGAATTAGGAACCGTCTCTGATGATGACTTACGCGCCTTTTATTGCCTAGCAACTGCTTTAATTTTTCCCTCCTTTCAGGAAGGATTCGGTGTTCCCGTGATTGAAGCTCAATCCTGTGGTTGTCCCGTCTTTACCTCCAATCGTCTCCCCATGACTGTTATCGCTGACGATGCGGCAGTGTATTTCGATCCCACCGAACACGAGGCTGCCGCTACTATTATTGCAGAAAATCTTCTCGCTCCCGATCGCCTGGAAGATTTGAGGCAAAAAGGTTTTATCAATGCCACTCGCTTTACTTACGAAAGAATGATCCAATCCTACGACCAATTATTGCCAAAATTGTAGTCTAGAGCTTTTTGGCGACTCATTAAGTACCTAAGCAAAATTAATTACACATTTCGATAAAGCTTTTGCCTATTGCCTTTTGCCTATCCTAACCAAGAAATTAATTTTGCACGACTACTTATCATCGAAAATTTGGGTCTGAAACCCCGCCGTTTTAGGTTGGCTTTGCTGTTAAATATTAGCGCATTTACAAAATATATGCTAAAATGTGAGGTATGGAAAAAGCCTATTCGTTTCGATTTTACCCCACACCCGAACAAGAGTCGCTATTGCGGCGCACTTTGGGCTGTGTAAGATTAGTTTACAATAAAGCTCTCCATCTCAGAACACAAGCATGGTACGAAAGACAAGAAAGAGTAGGATATGTTCAAACTTCTTCAATGCTAACCGATTGGAAAAAACAAGAAGAATTAAACTTTCTCAATGAAGTAAGCTGTGTACCTTTACAACAAGGGTTAAGACATTTACAAACAGCTTTCACTAACTTCTTTGCTGGTCGTACTAAGTATCCTAACTTTAAGAAAAAACATCAAGGAGGAAGTGCCGAATTTACTAAGTCTGCTTTTAAATTTAAAGACAAACAAATCTATTTAGCCAAATGCACAGAACCTTTACCTATTCGATGGTCAAGACAAATACCAGACGGATGTGAACCAAGTACAGTAACAGTCAGATTACATCCTTCTGGACGTTGGCATATCTCAATAAGATTTGATGACCCAACAATTAAGCCATTACCAGTAACAGATAAAGCCATCGGAATTGACTTAGGAATTAGTAGCCTTGTGATTACCAGCGATGGAGACAAGGTATCTAATCCCAAGCATTTTAAAAAGCATTATCGGAGACTGCGAAAGGCCCAAAAAAGCCTTTCTAGAAAACAGAAAGGGTCAAAAAATCGGGAAAAAGCAAGAATCAAAGTAGCAAGGATTCACGCTCAAATCACCGATAGCAGAAAAGACCATTTACACAAGCTAACCACTCAATTAGTTCGTGAAAACCAAACGATTGTGGTTGAGAATTTAGCCGTCAAGAATATGGTCAAAAACCCGAAATTATCTCAGGCAATATCTGACGTTAGTTGGGGAGAAATCACTCGACAATTAGCCTATAAATGCCTTTGGTACGGAAGAAATTACATCGAAATAGATAGATGGTTTCCCAGTTCTAAAAGGTGTAGTAATTGCGGGTATATTGCTGAGAAAATGCCGTTAAATGTTCGACAGTGGGACTGTCCAATCTGTGGGACACACCATGACCGAGATATTAACGCCAGTAAAAATATTTTGGCCGCAGGGCTTGCGGTGTCA
Organism: Microcystis ichthyoblabe FBCC-A1114; assembly: GCF_050500245.1. NCBI lineage: Bacteria > Bacillati > Cyanobacteriota > Cyanophyceae > Chroococcales > Microcystaceae > Microcystis > Microcystis ichthyoblabe. Next base: position 1,268,877 of record NZ_CP191408.1, read on the forward strand.
GTCTGTAGAGCGACCATAAGACCAGAACAGAGTAAATCTGTTAAGGCAGGTGCGAAAAATCCTTCGGGAAAGAAGCAGAAACCCAAATCGTGAGGTTTGGGAATCGCCGTCCGTTTTACGGCGGCGAGGATGTCAACATTCCTCACATCAAAACAGCACAATTACCTGTTATCTCCCGAAATAACAAACTACCATCGGTCAAATTGAGCAGCGGATCGGCAGCCCGTTCGGGATGAGGCATCATTCCTAGCACATTTCCTGCTTTATTGGTAATTCCTGCAATATTATTTAACGATCCGTTAGGATTTCCTGACTCATTTACCTCTCCTGTGGGAGTACAGTAACGAAAGAGAATTTGTCCGTTATCCTCTAGAGATTTTAACGTATCTTCTGCGGCATAATAACGCCCTTCCCCGTGAGCAATCGGCAAATTAAGCACCTGTTGCGGTTGATAACCCCGCGTCCAGACAGATTGATTATTTTCCACTTTTACCGGCACTCGATCGCAAATAAAATGTAAATCGCGATTACGAATTAACGCACCAGGTAGCAGCCCAATTTCCGTTAATACCTGAAAACCGTTACAGATGCCTAAAACTAATTTACCTTTTTCGGCTTCTTCTCGGACAGTTTTCATCGCTGGCGAAAATCGAGCGATCGCACCACAGCGCAAATAATCGCCGTAACTAAATCCCCCCGGCACCACAATCACATCCACATCCCCTAGATCCGTCTCTTGATGCCAAATATAGCGGGTGGGTTGCTGAAAAATACCCTCTGTCACCGTTGCCACATCTCGATCGCAATTCGATCCGGGGAAAACAATAATCCCAAACTTCATAATTTTTAACTTGGTTAAGTTTTTTAGCAGAAGGTGACAGATAAATTTTAATTATTTGCCCTACCTCCCGTCTTCTGACTTCTATCTACTGACAATGCAAATCAAAGCGATAATTTTCAATTACAGGATTAGCCAATAGTTGATCGCACATTTGATCCAATTGTTCGCGGGCGCTGGTTTCGTCTGCTGCTGTCACGGTAAGCTCAATATACTTACCAATTCGCACCCCGGCCACAGTATCATAACCTAATTGCTTTAATCCCGACTCTACCGCTGTACCCGCCGGATCGAGAACCGAAGGGCGCAGGGTAACATAAATAAAGCACTGATAATTTTTTGGCATAGAATTAACTTTGATCGCTGACCTTTTTGATATGAAATCCCAACGCACCCGATCGCAAGAGCGCATTATCCACTTACTCAAAACCTTAAATCGGGCAGTATCCGCTCAGGAATTGTTTGTGGAACTCCGTCAGCGTGACCAAAACATGGGGTTAGCCACTGTTTACCGCGCCCTAGAATCCCTAAAATTACAGGGTGCAGTGCAGGTGAGAACCCTAGCCACAGGAGAATCCCTCTACAGTTCCGTTCAGCAGGATCAACACCATCTTACCTGTATTCATTGCGGTCGGTCTATCGTCTTTAATGAGTGTCCCGTTCATGAATTGGAAGAAAAACTCGAAAAATCCCACCAATTCAAGGTTTATTACCATACTCTCGAATTTTTTGGACTTTGCGATCGCTGTCAACCTAGCTAAGTGTGGTGTGTACTACATTTAAACTGCTGATCGGGAAAATTTTAGTACAAATGCTCGGGCTGGCAACTCCAGAGCCGTCTTAGAACAGTTAAACTGTTGTTTGTCCCTGGGCTGTTTTCAGGGGGATTAACTCCGGTTGACTGTATTGATGATGACTGTTGAGGGGGGATAACAAGGGGAAAAAGAGCTGATGTAAACTAATTAATTGAGCGAGGGTTTTCTTGAGATGGGTACGGGGAACGATCGCATCGACAAACCCGTGTTTTAACAAGTATTCCGATGTTTGGAAACCTTCCGGCAATTTCTCGCGCAAAGTCTGTTCAATTACCCGTTTACCAGCAAAACCGATAGTAGCCTTTGGTTCAGCAATAATAATATCTCCCAACATGGCAAAACTGGCCGTGACTCCTCCCGTGGTGGGATTAGTCAAGACGGGAATATAAAGTAACTTTGCTTCCCGATGCCGGTTAAGAGCGCCAGAAATCTTGGCCATCTGCATTAAACTTAACATTCCCTCCTGCATTCTCGCCCCGCCGGAAGCGCAGATGATCACCAGGGGTAAACTTTCATCGGTAGCTCGTTCCGTCAAACGACAGAGTTTTTCTCCCACCACCGATCCCATGCTACCCCCCATAAAACGGAAGTCCATCACCCCTAAAGCTAAGGGTAAACCGTCGATTGTCCCCGTTCCTGTCCGGACAGCATCCGTCAGACCAGTTTTTTCTTGGGTTTCTCGCAGGCGATCGCTATAACTTTTCCGATCGCGAAATTTGAGCGGATCCGTCGGTCGAATCTGTTCATCAAGGGAATTCCAAGTATTAGCATCCACTAACTGGCGAATTCTTTCTTCACTTTCCACCCGATTATGATGACCGCAATCGAGACACACCAGTTGATTAGCTAATAAATCCTTCGTATAGGCCAAAACGCCGCAATTGGGGCATTTTGTCCATAAACCGTCGGCTATTTCCCGCTCCTGTTGTTGTTGAACCTTGGGTTCTGTTTTTTGGCGATTTGCAAACCAATCAAATAGAGACATAGTTTAAAATAAAGATAATTTATCGACTTTCTTCTAGAGGACTTAATAACAAAAGTGCTGTCCAGCGATCTTGGGGACGTACTTGTAGAGCGGACTGATGACCCTGGCCGCAATAAATACCAGGGCCAATAGCGATAACGCGACTGGGGATGTCGTGAGCTTTGAGCATTTCCTGCAGCCAATCGGCTTACCCTAGACTGGGGGTTGTTCTAATGGTGATCCAAGACACGGAAGACTATTGTATCAAGATTTAATTACAGGATAACTTTTTTACAACAAAGGGAAAAAAATGGTTTGATAGGCTGAGATGATCTTATCACTCCAAAAGACACTCATCAGAGCGCCGAGGGCAAGAAATGGCCCAAAGGGTATAGCTTGTTTTTTCCCCATTTTACCAAGAAAAATGCCCATAATACCGATCCCTGCCCCAATAGCGCAGGCCAGAAAAGCGGTGACTAATAATGCTTGCCATCCTAACCAAGCACCGATCATGGCCGCTAATTTCGCATCTCCTCCCCCCATGGCCTGTTGTCCGAGAGCAAAACTCCCCCCCCACCGGATTAGATCAAATAACCAGACTCCTAAAACCGCACTAGCGATCGCTGAAAAAAGATAGACAACACTTTGATTATTTTGCCAACCTAAAAGAGTCTGAAAAACTATCCCTAAAACTAATCCCGATTGGGTGAGGGAGTTAGGAAGCGTCATCGTGTCAAAATCAATCAAAGCTAAAGCTAATAACCAACTGAGGAGAATCCAATAGCCGAGGGTCTGCCAAGAAAAGCTAAAATCTCCTAAAACCAGACAAAATAATAAACCAGTAAAAGTTTCGATCGCTGGATAACGGACAGAAATCGGGGTTCTACACCAGCGACAGCGACCCCCTAGCCATAACCAGCCGAAAACGGGTATATTCTCGCTTTTCCCCAACCTATGGTGACATTTCGGACAGTGGGAAGGGGGATAAACTAGAGATATCCCCTGAGGTAATCTATAGATGACCACGTTTAAAAAACTGCCCACCGAGGCACCCAAAGCGAAGACAAAGGCAAAAGTAACTAGATGAAAGAGGGTTTCCATCCTTAAACTGGCAGATAATTGATTAGTTTGTCATCGCCTATTATAGGTGATAAAGATGCCACTATCTCCCCTCTTAAGCATCCAGTAATAATATTTCAGGTTCATCCCTAAAGGTGAATTTTCTTCTGGGCTTTTTTAGTGGATAATTAGCGGGGATAACCCTACATAATGGGTGTAAAACCGCACTATCAGCCCCAAGGGGAACCTGACAAAATTAAACTATCGCAGTCAACGAGGACAAATTAATGAAACCGATTGTTGAATCTTTTTACAACTGGTACAGCAGCAAAATTACTCACCCTAAATATCGTTGGATTATCATTCTGGGAACTATGGTTTATCTTTTTAGCCCCCTCGATATTTCTCCTGACATTTTCCCGATTATTGGTTGGATCGATGATGGTATTGTCCTCACCCTTTTAACCACGGAATTATCGCGATTAGTTCTTGATTATCGCACTCGCCGTCCCGGGAGAGTAAATCATCAAACTGAAGTTTCTTCCCCAACCAATACCGTTGATACCGATGCTGTGGAAGTCAGAAGTTAGAATTCGGAAGTCTCAATTTTGACTTCTGAATTCAGGAGATTGCTGTTATTTACTCTCCCCCCGCAACGCCCACGAATTGGTCTCCTCACACCCCACAGCCCATCGGGAGCATCTCACCTTTGTAACCCCTAAATCAGGTTTTTATGTCAAGCTATTTTGAAAGCATTGCTAGAAACCAGTTTTATGGATAAGTATAATTACTCACTTGCATAAATGAGATGCTCTCCCCTCGCCCCGCGTTCGGTCAGCTTTTTTTAGTTCGAGCAATGCCATACGCCAGTGTGGAAATTTTCTTACCCATCGCATCATACAGGTTCAATTCATCGCCAGCGTCATTCCAAATAGCCGTTTTACTGGCAAAAGAAAAACCACCAGTTTCAGAATGTACTTCGTTGGTATAAACCCGAAAAGTCTTGCCAGACGCTAAAACAGTATTTGCTGGGAAAGTAAATTGCTGCCTGGCACTGCCGACCGAAGTGATTTTCCAACCTGAAATATTGACGGGATGATTGCCGCGATTGCTAAGCTCAACATATTCGTCAGATTGTGTTTTCTTAACCAGTCCTTTATAAACCAAGTTAGACATAAACACGTCATCCTCTGCGGTGATGCTAAACTCTTCTGTTTCGATGGTCTTCGGTTTAGGTGGCTCAGAAGTTGCTGGCGAAGGCGTAGGTTCAGACCGTGCTGGTGCATTTGGATTAATATAGTCTGCGGTTGCAATCAGCCCTTGATTACTACCAGTCATTACAATGTTGGCAGTGGCATTTGGTAATAAACTGATTGAATTGCCGTTGTTTTGATAAAGGGTTTTCACATTGCTAAACAATGGATGGCTTGGGCTGGTAACCGCTAGGCTACCACTGATGTTGTTATAAACGCCGTCAAATTTCAAACCAAAAGCTGTCAAAAACGTATTCCATTGACGCGCCTCTGCTTGGCTGCCACCATGCCCTGTGCCTGCGCAAAGATAGACTTTACCGCCGTTTTTGACATAATCAATTAATACTTGATTATCAACTGGGTCGCCACCTACAAAAATGGCATCATATTGAGCCAATGCTACCGCATTAATGGCAATGTTCATGCCTTTTGTCCAAGTATGCCCAGCACCAGTCATGGTACGCTCAAGCGTTGCGCCGACCAATCCAAAGTTATTGGACAAAACATGAAATTTTCCCTGTGTCGTTCCTACAAAATATGTGGCAACATTCAACGCAAAAGTCGCGGTATCAGATACCGATTGAAAACCAGCATCGCTTAAAACCCACTCGTCATTATGAACAATAATTCGACCATTGGCTGGTTTTTCGATTGGTACAAACACGGGGGCATCATCGCCGCCCGTAATGGTTGATTTTGATTTTGTCATAATAATTTTCTCCAATGACTAACTACATAATATACAGAAAAGTGGCTCTTCGGTAATTTTTATCCTACATTCCGCACCTAGTCATTGAAATCAACAGTTGCTCTAGCCCTTGTATAGTAAAACTTTTAGCGATTACTAAGAATTATGAAGTGTCACACTCTAGTCAGCGATCGCTGGTTTAATGAGAGTTTATCTAGCCCATCTCCCTAAACTGAAATCAAAGAACTATCGACGGTGGACAAAAGTGTTTGCACCTCCTCATCGCTGGTTTGGGAAAAGTCCTCGTACCAAAGAGAAATTGATCTCAATTCGTAGGGTTTATGTAGGCAAATTACTCGATCAACTAATTTTTCTAATTGATCACAGACTTCCGGCGGGGCAACAGGAACAGCAATAATAATAGCAGCGGGATTTTCAGCCTTAAGGGTCAGAATCGCCGCTTTAATCGTTGCTCCCGTAGCGATCCCATCATCTACTAGAATAATCGTTTTTCCCGTCACGTCCGGAAAGGGGCGTTCACCTCGATACAAACGATCACGTCGCTCTAATTCGATCATTTCTTCCTTTGCTACCCGTTCCATCATCGCCTCCGATAGGTGCAAGTCTTCAACAACACTTTCATTGATTACCCGCACCCCATTCTGACCGATCGCCCCAAAAGCTAACTCTTTGCGCTCCGGTACACCTAATTTTCGCACCAAACACAGATCTAGCGGTAAATGTAACCTTTGGGCAATTTCAAAGGCGATCGGAACCCCACCCCGGGGCAAAGCCAACACTAGCGCTCTAGCACTATTGGTATATTCTGTCAAGTAAATAGCTAACAGTCTCCCAGCCGACCGCCGATCTTTGAGCAGATAAGTCATAATGCCCTCCTAGGGGCTAATCCCCATGGGGATCCCTAGTTTCCCCTGCCTTTATTCTATATTTCTCCGCTCATCTCTAGGGGAAATGTTAAGAAATTTAGCGAAGGCTTGACATTTTTTCAGCTAACCGCAGTTTTTCCAGGCTGGAGATCGGCTAAAATCTTAGGCAAAAGGGTTTTGTAAAGTTAGGTAACAAACATGAATCAAAGTTTAAGTGATGCGCTAGAGCCGATCGCCGCTGCCTTTCGCAGTCTCGGAACTCCCGAACCGATCGTTCATTGGGGACATCCAGTCATGATGGGGATCGTGGTTTTAGTTATGGGTAGTTATACTGCCTATGCCGGTTGGCAAAGCCGTTTAAGCCAAGATGGGGAAGTAGTAGCCAAAAATCGGGCTGATCACCGCAAACTCGCCCCCTGGCTGTTTTTATTTATCACTCTCGGTTACACCGGCGGTATTTTATCCCTAGTCATGCAGAAACATCCCATCCTCGAAAGCAGCCATTTTTGGACAGGATCGATCGCGATCGGTTTATTAGCTTTCAATGGATTATTGTCCCTAACTGGCTTCGCTGTCGGGAAAAAAGAACTTTTCCGGACTGTTCACGCCTATATCGGCAGTATTGCCCTAATTTTACTGCTGGTTCACGGTGTTTTTGGTCTTCAGTTAGGATTATCTCTCTAGTTGGTTTATTCATGGCCTCGGGTGGGCCAATTCCCACCCAGAAATTTTTCACCACAGAAGACTGTGGCCAAGGCCAATAATTGAAGAAATCATGACTTTAAGCGCTATTGTCGGGATTCTGCGTTTAGAATTAACAGTTAATTCACCAAGAAGGTATCGTCACGCAACGAGGAGATAGATATTTTGAAGAAAGTAGAAGCGATTATCCGACCCTTTAAACTGGAAGAGGTGAAAATCGCCCTAGTTAACGCGGGCATTGTCGGCATGACTGTCTCCGAAGTTAGAGGTTTCGGTCGTCAGAAAGGTCAATCGGAACGTTATCGCGGTTCCGAGTACACCGTCGAATTTCTCCAAAAACTCAAGATCGAGATCGTCGTCGAAGATAAGCAAGTCGATATGGTCGTCGATAAGCTGATTTCGGCAGCCCGTACCGGTGAAATCGGAGACGGTAAAATCTTTATCTCCCCCGTGGAACAGATCGTCCGCATCCGTACCGGAGAAAAAGACCTGCAAGCGATTTAACCTCCAAACAAGGGATGATAGTACAATGCTGTCATCCCCCCCCATTGAAACTAATCCCCATCAAGCAGTGTAACCTAATTTGATAGCGACCACCAACGACCGATTCCCCCAAACCAAAACTTTGTACCTCACCATTAAGATAAATACTATAATTGCAATCTGCTGAATATCAGTTTAAGCCTTGCTATAAAAGAGTTTTGCCAATTTTTTGGCTAAAAAAGTGCCAGAAACCTGAAGGGATGACAAGCAGATTGAAAGTGAGACAGGGTGTGGGGGATAGGGAAAAACCTTGAGACTTTCCCCGCAATGAAGACGAGAGAATTAAGTTAATCAATTTCAAGGGTGACAGCGAGGAGATTTTCCCAAAAAACCACAGGCTAGACCCTGCACCCAGCCTAGACTTCAACCTCATTGTCACCCCTTCCTTCAGCCAGACTAGATAGGATCATTGCCGGTGACTGAAAAAACCTCTTGCCTAAAAAGTCACAAATGTTATATAATGTTTGATCGTGGCCAAAATCGGTCTTAGGTGGTGCTAAAGGCACTACTGAGCAGAACCGCCTTGGTCGCTCGGTCTTCGCCGGGATACTGAAGATAAACCCTTTAAGTCCCCAAGAAACAAAGACCAGCAACAATCTAGGCAGAACCAGCAACCCTGTCTAGTCCTACTTACGAATTTAACGGGATGCCAGCTTAAATAACTCCAAAAAAGTCATTCAAGTTGGGCAGGCTGATAAAGCGGGAAAGATTTTTCTCGCTCCTATAGCCACGGCCACGTTATTTTTGATTGTCGTCTAGTAAAGATAAAGAGAACAATCCGTGTCTATCGGTATCCTCGGTACAAAACTGGGCATGACCCAAATCTTCGACAACAAAACGGGAGTCGCCATTCCCGTCACCGTCGTTCAAGCCGGTCCGTGTCCCGTCACCCAAGTCAAAACGAAAAAAACCGACGGTTATGAATCCATTCAAGTGGGATACAAAACCGTCAAAGAAAAAGCCCTCAACAAACCGCTACTCGGTCATTTAGCCAAAGCCGGTGTCTCCCCCCTGCGGCATTTAATCGAATACCGCATCGAGGACGCATCCGCCTACACTTTAGGTCAAGAAATTACCGCCGCTATCTTCCAAGAGGGCGATTTAGTCGATGTGGCTGGAACCACCATCGGACGGGGTTTCTCCGGCTATCAAAAACGCCATAACTTCAAGCGCGGTAACATGACCCACGGTTCCAAAAACCACCGTCTCCCCGGTTCCACCGGTGCCGGTACTACCCCCGGCCGGGTTTTCCCAGGTAAGAGAATGGCCGGACAATACGGAGCAACCCAAGTGACCATCCGCAAACTGTCCGTGGTCAAAATCGATAGCGAACGCAACCTGATCCTGATCAAAGGAGCCGTCCCGGGTAAACCAGGAACCCTGTTAAACATCACCCCCGCCAAGAAATTTGGTAAATAGGGCAAGGAAAGATTAAAGCCATGGTTAACTACACAGTCAAAAATTGGCAAGGGGAAGAAGCGGGAACAGGCACCCTGGAACTGAAAACCGCTAAACCCGAAACCGCCAAACATCTAATTCACCGCGTCGTCGTCAGCCATCTAGCGGCGGCCCGCCAAGGTAATGCCTCCAGCAAAACCCGCTCGGAAGTGCGCGGCGGTGGTCGCAAACCCTGGCGGCAAAAAGGCACCGGTCGGGCCCGGGCCGGTTCGATCCGTTCTCCCCTCTGGCGTGGTGGCGGTGTCATATTCGGACCAAAACCGAGAGATTTTGAGGTTAAGGTCAATCGCAAAGAGAAAAGATTAGCCCTGAGAACCGCTTTGATCAGCCAGGCCGATAACTTTATCGTGGTGGAAAGCTTCGCCGAACAATTCTCCCAACCCAAAACCAAAGAACTCACCGCTGCCTTAAGTCGCTGGGGAGCCAGTCCAGAGGAAAAAATTCTGCTGATTTTGACGGAAATTCCCGAAAATGTCTATTTATCGGGACGTAATATCTGCAATCTCAAAATTATTCGCGCCGATAGTCTCAACGTCTATGATGTCATCCTAGCCGATCGAGTTATCGCCACCGCCGCAGCCCTAGCTAAAATTGAGGAGGTCTATGGTGCTTAGAACTGAAGCCAGACAACTCGCCGATCTGATCCTAAAGCCGATCGTGACCGAGAAAGCCACCCTACTCCTAGAACAAAATAAATACGTCTTCGATGTCGCCTTGAAAGCGACCAAGCCGGAAATTCAAGCGGCGATCGAATTGCTGTTTGACGTGAAAGTAACGAAAGTGAACACCAGCCGCCCCTCTCGTCAGAAAAAACGCGTCGGCCGTTTCCTCGGTTACAAACCCCAATACAAACGCGCGATCGTGACCCTAGCAGCTGGCGACTCGATCGCCCTCTATCCTGACGTATAACCACCAAGAAACCCGATAACGGAAAACTAAACTATGGGTATTCGCTCTTTTAGACCTTTAACCCCCGGGACAAGGCAGGCGGCCATCTCCGACTTTAAAGAGATCACCAAAACCGAACCGGAAAAGTCCCTAACTCATCGCAAACACAGCAAACAAGGGCGTAATAATCGCGGTGTCGTTACCAGTCGTCACCGGGGCGGCGGCCATAAGCGCCTCTACCGGATTATCGATTTTCGTCGCGATAAACGGGATATTCCCGCCACAGTAGCGGCGATCGAGTACGATCCTAACCGTAACGCCCGCATTGCCCTACTTTTCTACAAAGACGGGGAAAAACGCTACATCATCGCCCCCGCCGGTTTAGGCGTTGGTGATACCGTCATCGCCGGGGAAAACGCTCCCTTCGAGGTCGGTAATGCCCTACCCTTAAGTCGCATCCCCCTAGGGACAGAAGTTCATAACATCGAACTCGTTCCTGGTCGCGGTGGTCAAATGGTGCGGGCTGCTGGTGGTTTCGCCCAAGTGGTAGCGAAAGAAGGCGATTACGTTACCATCCGCCTCCCCTCCAAAGAAGTACGCATGATCCGGCGTGAATGCTACGCCACCATCGGAAAAGTCGGTAACTCCGAAGCGAGAAACATCAGTCTCGGTAAAGCCGGCCGTACCCGTCACCGCGGTCAACGCCCCCATGTTCGGGGTAGCGTCATGAACCCAGTGGATCACCCGCATGGAGGTGGAGAGGGTCGCGCTCCGATCGGACGTTCCGGCCCGATGACTCCCTGGGGTAAACCCGCCCTCGGTCGCAAAACTCGCAACAAGAAAAAACGCAGTAGCGATCTCATCGTGCGCCGTCGTACCCAGGGTTAGAAATTATTACTTTACTTTTGACTGAAAATTATGGGTCGTTCACTGAAAAAGGGGCCATTTGTCGCCGGCCACCTGATGGAAAAAATCGAAAAACTCAACGCCCAGGGCAGTAAACAAGTGATTAAAACTTGGTCCCGGGCCTCGACAATCATTCCCGATATGGTCGGTCACACGATCGCCGTTCACAACGGCAAACAGCACGTTCCCGTCTATGTTTCCGAGCAGATGGTCGGTCATAAACTCGGTGAATTCGCTCCCACCCGCACCTTCCGTGGCCACGCCAAGAGCGACAAAAAAGCAGGACGGAAATAGATCGGTGGGCGGTTATCTTAAAACCGTCAGCCCCCGGTCAGCGTTCAGATAACCATGAGATGGTGGGTTACGGCGACTAGATAAATTAATAACTAAGTCTTATAAGTTGTCGTCGCCTAACCCACCCTACCTAACTGATAACTGATAACTGAAATGACCATCGATACCTCTAACGAAGTCAAAGCGATCGCCCGCTATATTCGGATGTCACCCCTGAAAGTCAGACGGGTACTCGATCAGATCCGCGGTCGCTCCTATCGGGAAGCCCTAATTATTCTCGAATTTATGCCCTACCGGGCCTGTGATCCGATTCTGAAAGTCCTGCGTTCCGCCGTTGCCAACGCCGAAAATAACGAAGGACTCGATCCCGCCACTTTGGTGGTTAGCCAAGCCTTTGCCGATGGCGGACCGACCCTAAAACGTTTTCGACCCCGGGCCCAAGGCCGCGCCTACCAAATTCGCAAACCCACCTGTCATATCACCGTCGCCGTCGCTCCTAGCAACAAAGACTAATCACCTTAACTAAAAAAACCACAATGGGACAAAAAATCCATCCCCTCGGTTTTCGTCTCGGCGTTATCAAAGATCACAAATCTTGCTGGTATGCCGACGCGAAACGTTACCCCGAATTAGTGCAAGAAGATCGCCGCATTCGTGAATACGTCGAGAAAAACCTCGCTAATGCCGGTATCGCCGATATTCGCATCGAACGTAAGGCCGATCAAGTAGATATTTCCATCCATACCGCTCGCCCTGGGGTCGTCGTCGGTCGTGGTGGTACGGGAATCGAACAGCTGCGCCTAGGTTTGCAAAAAGCCCTCGGTGGCCAGCGTCAAATTCGTATTAACGTCATCGAAGTGGCTCGCGTTGATGCCGATGCCAATCTGATCGCCGAATACATAGCCCAACAACTAGAAAGACGGGTTTCCTTCCGTCGTGTGGTGCGGCAAGCTATCCAACGGGCGCAAAGGGCTGAAGTCAAAGGGATCAAAATTCAAGTTAGCGGCCGTCTCAACGGGGCAGAAATCGCTCGGACTGAATGGGTGCGGGAAGGACGAGTTCCCCTGCATACCCTGCGGGCCGATATCGATTACTCCTATAAAACCGCCAGCACCATCTACGGGATTCTAGGGGTGAAAGTTTGGATCTTTAAGGGCGAAATTATCCCCGGCCAAGAAGAAATTGCCGCCGCCGTTCCCGCTCAAGCACCGCGCCGTCAACAGCGTCGTCGTCAACAGTTTGAAGATCGCTCTAGCGAAGGCTGATCCCTAATATTTATCAGTGGTAAATAGCTCATGTTAAGTCCCAAAAGAACAAAATTCCGCAAACAACAGCGCGGACGGATGCGCGGGCTGGCCACCGGCGGAAATACGATTAATTTCGGCGATTTCGCCCTGCAAGCCACCGAACCCTGTTGGATTACTTCCCGTCAAATCGAAGCCGCCAGACGGGCAATGACTCGTTATATCCGTCGGGGTGGCAAAATCTGGATCCGCGTTTTTCCTGATAAACCTGTCACCCAACGAGCCGCAGAAACTCGGATGGGTTCCGGGAAAGGTTCCCCCGAATTCTGGGTGGCCGTGGTTAAACCGGGGTTCATTATGTTTGAAATTGCCGGGGTAGCCGAACCAGTGGCCCGGGAAGCAATGCGCCTAGCCGCCCAAAAATTACCGATTAAGACCAAATTTATCACTCGCGAGGAGGATTTTGTCTAATGGCTCTACCGAAAATCGCCGAAGTGAGGAAGATGAGTGATGACGACATCGCCGACGCTATCCTCGCTGCCAAAAAGAAACTGTTTGAATTGCGTTTGCAACAGGCCACCCGCCGATTGGAAAAAACCCACGAATTCAAACACACCCGCCACCGTCTCGGCCAATTATTGACCGTAGAACGGGAGCGCCAACTAGCCCAGTCCACCCCGGAGGCATAACCCGCTATGGCAGTTAAAGAAAGAGTTGGGGTAGTGGTCAGCGACAAAATGGATAAAACCGTAGTGGTAGCCATTGAAAACCGCTCTCCTCACCCTAAATACGGCAAAATCGTCGTAAAAACCCAGAAATTTAAGGCTCACGACGCAGAAAATCAAGCCAAACAAGGCGATCGAGTTCGCATTCGTGAAACCCGCCCCCTCAGTAAAACCAAACGTTGGGAAGTGGCGGAAATATTAACCGATAGTTAAATTTCACCTAGGTAAAAACCGTGATTCAACAACAAACCTACTTAAATGTCGCTGACAATAGCGGGGCGCGGAAACTAATGTGTCTGCGGGTGCTGGGAACAGGTAACTGTACCTACGGTGGCATCGGTGACAAAATTATCGCCGTGGTTAAGGACGCTATCCCCAATATGCCCGTGAAAAAATCCGATGTGGTCACTGCGGTGATTGTGCGGACCCGTCAAACCGTCCGTCGCGATAGTGGCATGAGCATCCGTTTTGATGATAACGCCGCCGTGATTATTAATAATGACGGTAATCCCAAAGGTACGCGGGTTTTTGGTCCGGTCGCTCGGGAATTGCGCGATAAAAACTACACCAAAATTGTTTCCTTAGCCCCAGAAGTTCTCTGATCAAAGTGAAAAGTACCAAGGCAATTGGCTGATGGCTAGTCTAAAACTTTTCACACCTTGAGGTCAAAAAAAATGAGTAAGAAAAACATTCAAACCCCACCCCAAAGGCAAAAAATGCACGTTAAAAAAGGGGATGTCGTTCAAGTAATCGCCGGTTCCGATAAGGGCAAGGTGGGCGAAATTTTACGCGCTTTACCCCAAGAAAGTACCGTGGTGGTCAAGGGAGTTAATATCCGCACCAAACATACTAAACCCCAACAGGAAGGGGAATCGGGTCAAATCGTTACCTACGAAGCACCGATTCACAGTTCCAAAGTGATGCTTTATTCCGAGAAGAAAAAAATCGCCAGTCGGGTGGGTTATACCTTTACCGAAGACGGTCGGAAAGTGCGGATACTGAAGAAAACTGGCGAAATTATCGATTAGTTTCCCATCAATTCTAGTTCCTGACCAAGCCCAGGAAAAGCAAGCAGCAAAACTATGAGCCAAAAACTAAAAACCACCTATCAAGAAACCATTGTTCCTAAACTGAAAGAACAATTTGGTTATACCAATATCCACCAAGTACCTAAAGTTATCAAAATTACTGTTAACCGCGGTCTTGGGGAAGCTTCACAAAACGCCAAAGCTTTGGAGTCTTCCAAGGAGGAACTGTCCACCATCACCGGACAACAACCGGTAGTGACTAGAGCTAAAAAAGCGATCGCTGGCTTTAAAATTCGCGAAGGAATGCCCGTGGGTGTCATGGTGACATTGCGCGGCGATCGAATGTACGCTTTTTTAGACCGTCTCATTAATCTGGCCTTACCACGCATTCGCGACTTTCGCGGTATCAGCGGTAACAGTTTTGATGGTCGTGGTAACTACAGTTTAGGCATTCGTGAACAGTTGATCTTCCCTGAAATTGAATACGACAAAATCGATCAAATTCGCGGGATGGACATCTCAATCATCACCACCGCTAAAAACGACGAAGAAGGACGCGCCCTCCTCAAAGAGATGGGAATGCCCTTTAGATAAATCAATCAAGAGAAAAGTAAACAGTGACCAGTAAATAAGTGAACAGTGAACAGCAAACAGTAAACAGTAAACAGTGATTCAGTCAAAAGACAGCAGGAAACTGCTATTTAATACTACTCACTTAATACTCAAATCTGATAACTGATAACTGATAACTGACCACTGATGTTGATCCCAATTTAGGAGAAAAACAGGTAATTCATGTCTGCTAACGATACCATCTCGGATATGCTGACCCGCATCCGTAACGCTTGCGCGGTTCGGCAGACCACTACTCAAATTCCCACCACGCGGATGACGCGCAGTATTGCCCAAGTTCTCAAGGACGAAGGCTTTATTGCTGACTTTGAGGAAGTGGGTGAGGGGATTAAATCTCAATTAGTTCTTTCCCTCAAATATAAAGGCAAAAACCGTCAACCGATCATTACTACCCTCACCAGAGTCAGTAAACCGGGCCTGCGAGTTTATTCCAACAGTAAAGACTTACCTCGCGTCCTCGGTGGCATTGGCATCGCCATTGTTTCCACCTCTAAAGGCATTATGACCGATCGCGAAGCGCGTAAACAAAACGTTGGCGGCGAAGTCCTTTGCTACATCTGGTAAACAAGGATAAGCTATCAGCCGTCAGCCTTTCCAAGTTTAAACCCGATAGCTGACCCACTGATAACTCTTCCCTGATAACTCTTCCCTGATAACTGATAACTGTTATGTCTCGTATTGGCAAACGCCCGATTCCTATTCCCAATAAAGTCACCGTCGATATCGATGGTGCTACCGTGACGGTGAAAGGACCCAAAGGAACTCTCCAGAGAACCCTACCCACCGCCGTCGCCATCAATAAAGATGGCGAAACCCTGCTCGTTACCCGTCAAGACGATTCGCGTACCGCCAGAGAACGCCACGGACTCTGTAGAACTCTAGTAGCCAACATGGTGGAAGGAGTTGCTACTGGTTTTCAAAAACGCCTCGATATCCAAGGGGTGGGCTACCGCGCCCAGGCGCAGGGTAGTAAATTAGTTCTTAATGTTGGTTACAGTAAACCCGTGGAGATGGAGATGCCCGATGGTGTTTCCGTCGCCGTAGAAAACAACACCCAAGTTATCGTCAGTGGCATCGACAAAGAAGCGGTCGGTAACATTGCCGCTAAAATCCGCGAAGTTCGTCCCCCCGAACCTTATAAAGGAAAAGGGATTCGCTATCTTGGTGAAGTTGTCCGTCGCAAAGTTGGTAAAGCTGGCGGTAAAGGCGCTAAAGGCGGTAAAGGAGGTAAAAAATAAACCATGAAACTTAGTCGCAAAGAATCAGTCCGTCGTCGTCACCAGCGTGTGCGTCGCAAAATTAATGGCACTGCTGAACGGCCGCGTTTATCCGTATTTCGTTCTAATAACCACATCTACGCCCAAATTATCGACGACGTAGCCCAACACACCCTCGCTGCCGCTTCTACCCTAGAGGCAACCTTGCGCGGGGAATTAGAATCCACCGCTACCCAAGAAGCCTCGGCTGCCGTGGGTAAACTGGTGGCCCAACGGGCCCTAGACAAAGGCATCGAACAAGTGGTTTTTGATCGCGGTGGCAATCTCTATCACGGTCGCGTCAAAGCCTTAGCAGAAGCGGCTCGGTCAGCCGGCTTAAACTTCTAAAATATCCTTTCAACACTGATAAAACTATGGCAAAACGTCGCAAAGGCAACCGCGAAAAAGAAAAAGAAACCACTTGGCAAGAGCGGGTCATCCAGATCCGCCGGGTTAGTAAAGTGGTTAAGGGTGGTAAAAAACTCAGCTTCCGGGCCATTGTCGTGGTCGGTAATGAAAACGGCCAGGTGGGAGTGGGAGTCGGCAAAGCAGGGGACGTTATCGGGGCCGTCCGTAAAGGCGTGGCCGATGGCAAAAAACAACTAATTGAAGTCTCCTTAACTAAGGCTAGTTCTATCACTCACCTCACCCGGGGTGCTTCCGGAGGCGCTCAAGTGATTATGCGTCCGGCTGCTCCGGGGACTGGGGTTATTGCCGGGGGTGCTGTCCGTACCGTTTTAGAATTGGCTGGGGTAAAAAATATCCTCGCTAAACAACTCGGTAGCGATAACCCCCTCAATAACGCTAGAGCCGCCGTTAACGCCCTGGAAACTCTCCGCACTTTCTCGGAAGTTGCTAAGGATCGAGGCGTATCTATAGAACATTTGTACACATAGAGAAATCACCATGAAACTCCACGAAATCGCCCCCCAACCGGGGTCAACTAAACGCCGTCGTCGTGTGGGACGGGGTGTCTCGGCCGGCCAGGGCGCTAGCTGCGGTCTGGGAATGCGCGGACAAAAATCTCGCTCTGGGACGGGGACTCGTCCCGGTTTTGAGGGGGGACAAATGCCCCTCTATCGTCGGGTGCCGAAATTAAAGCATTTTCCTTTGGTTAACCCCCGTCAATACACGATCGTTAATCTGAGAAAATTAGCTTCTTTACCCGCTAATACGGAAGTTACCTTGGAAAGTCTCCTAAAAGCTAACATTCTCACCAGCAACGACGGTCCTTTAAAAGTTTTGGGTGATGGTGAAATTACCGTTCCCCTCAAGGTGAAGGCCGCCGCTTTTAGCAATAGTGCTAAAGAGAAAATTACCGCCGCTCAAGGTACTTGGGAAGAGATATAAATTTCCCAGCAGATTAGGAGACAGGAGACAGGAGACAGGAGGCAAAAGGCAAAAGGTAAAGGGCAGCTTTGTTCTCCCCACACCCCACACCCCACACCCTAACACCCAATCCCCACACCCTAACACCCAATCCCCAAGACCGGATTGCTATATCATAAGAAACACAGGGGAAATCTTAAAAAAATCGAGAAAGTTTTCCCCCTCGATTACTTTTTCCCATAAAAAAAACTGCACTAGAGGTAACTGTTAATGGTCGTCAGTCGTGATAAGGCTCCCACGGCACAGGAAACGTTTATGCAAATGGCACAAGCGGCCGGTTTACGCGGTCGCTTGTTGATTACATTGGGTTTACTGGTTCTGCTCCGTTTTGGGATGTTTGTA
Organism: Microcystis ichthyoblabe FBCC-A1114; assembly: GCF_050500245.1. Classification (NCBI taxonomy): domain Bacteria; kingdom Bacillati; phylum Cyanobacteriota; class Cyanophyceae; order Chroococcales; family Microcystaceae; genus Microcystis; species Microcystis ichthyoblabe. The sequence continues at coordinate 1,286,789 of NZ_CP191408.1, forward strand.
CCGATCCCCGGTTTGGATCGGGCAAGATTAGCAGAAATTATTCAAAGTAACGCCGCTTTGGGAATCCTTGACCTGTTTACTGGGGGAGGATTATCGACGTTAGGGATTTTTGCCCTCGGCATTCTTCCCTATATCAACGCCTCAATTATCGTGCAACTACTCACCGCGGCCCTTCCTTCTTTGGAAGATTTACAGAAAAATGAAGGAGAGGCAGGACGGCGAAAAATTGCCCAAATTACCCGTTATATTGCCTTTGCTTGGTCAATTATTCAAAGTATCGGTATTACTCTCGGTTTATTGGTGGCTAACGGCGTTGTGGCTGGAACTTTACCCTCGATCGCCGCTACGGTTCTCGCTTTAGTGGCCGGTTCTATGTTCGTGATGTGGATTTCGGAACTGATTACGGAACGCGGTCTGGGAAATGGAGCATCTTTGCTGATTTTTGTCAACATTGTCGCTGTTTTACCAAAAACCCTCGGTGATACGATTACTTTTGCTCAACAGGGGGGGCGACAGGCGATCGCTCAAGTGGTGATTCTCTTGCTGGTTTTCTTGGTGATGATTATCGGCATTGTTTTTGTTCAGGAGGGAACCCGTCGGATTCCGATTGTTTCTGCCCGTCGTCAAGTGGGTCGTCGTCTCTATCGGGAAAGAACCAGTTATCTACCCCTACGACTCAATCAAGGGGGCGTAATGCCGATTATTTTCGCCTCCGCAGTGTTGGTCTTACCTTTTCAATTGGTGCAAGCTTTACCCACGGATAACCCGGTCGGTCAGGTTTTAGTCCAGTTGGTTAATGCCCTGCGTCCCGATAGTTGGGGTTATGTGGCTTTTTATAGCTTACTAATTCTCGGTTTTAGTTTCTTCTACGCTTCCCTGATCGTTAACCCCAAGGATATGTCCCAAAACCTGAAAAAAATGGGGACCAGTATTCCGGGGATTCGACCGGGGACCGCTACTACTAATTATCTGGAAGGGGTGCTGAATCGTCTCACCCTTTTGGGCGCTCTCTTTTTAAGTTTGGTGGCTACTGTGCCGACTGTAGTAGAAAGCGCCACCGGTGTCACCACTTTTCGCGGTTTGGGGGCAACTTCCCTATTAATTCTGGTGGGGGTGGCGATCGATACGGCGAAACAAATTCAAACCTATGTCATCTCTCAACGCTATGAGGGCATGATTAAACAGTAGTTAGATAGTCAGCCAGTGACCTTTTAGCGGTTACTGGTTGTTTTTTCCCTTAAAACCCTATATTTAATCCTTGACATCCTCGCCGCCGTAAACGGACGGTGATTCCCAAACCTCACGATTTAGGTTTCTGCTTGGGGTCCCGAAGGATTTTTCGCACCTGCCTTAACAGATTTACTCTGTTCTGGTCTTATGGTCGCTCTACAGACTGACACCGCAAGCCCTGCGGCCAAAATATTTTTACTCGCGTTAATATCTCGGTCATGGTGTGTCCCACAGTCTGGACAATCCCATTCTCGAACATTTAACGGCATTTTCTCAGCAATATACCCGCAATTACTACACCTTTTAGAGCTAGGAAACCATCTATCTATTTCGATGTAATTTCTCCCATACCAACGGCATTTATAGGCTAATTGTCGAGTGATTTCTCCCCAGCTTACATCAGATATTGCCTGAGATAACTTGGGGTTTTTGACCATATTCTTAACGGCTAAATTCTCAACCACAATCGTTTGGTTTTCACGAACTAATTGAGTGGTTAGCTTATGTAGATGGTCTTTTCTACTATCGGTGATTTGAGCGTGAATCTTGGCTACTTTGATTCTTGCTTTTTCCCGATTTTTTGACCCTTTCTGTTTTCTAGAAAGGCTTTTTTGGGCCTTTCGCAGTCTCCGATAATGCTTTTTAAAGTGCTTAGGATTAGATACTTTGTCACCATCGCTGGTAATCACAAGGCTACTAATTCCTAAGTCAATTCCGATGGCTTTATCTGTTACTGGTAATGGCTTAATTGTTGGGTCATCAAATCTAATTGAGATATGCCAACGTCCAGAAGGATGTAATCTGACTGTTACTGTACTTGGGTCACAGCTTTCTGGTATTTGTCTTGACCATCGAATAGGTAAAGGTTCTGTGCATTTGGCTAAATAGATTTGTCTGTCTTTGAATTTAAAAGCAGACTTAGTAAATTCGGCACTTCCTCCCTGATGTTTTTTCTTAAAGTTAGGATACTTAGTACGACCAGTAAAGAAAGTAGTAAAAGCTGTTTGTAAATGTCTTAACCCTTGTTGTAAAGGTACACAGCTAACTTCATTGAGAAAGTTTAATTCTTCTTGTTTTTTCCAATCGGTTAGCATTGAAGAAGTTTGAGCGTAGCCTACTCTTTCTTGCTTTTCATACCAAGCTTGTGTTCGTTCGTGGAGAGCTTTATTGTAAACCAATCTTACACATCCCAAAGTGCGCCGCAATAGCGACTCTTGTTCTGGTGTCGGGTAAAATCGGTAAGAATAGGCTTTTTCCATACCTCACATTTTAGCATATATTTCGTAAATGTGCTAATATTTAACAGTAAAGCCGTCGTAGAACGACGGGGTTTCAGACCCAAATTTTCGATGAGCAAACGGATCGGTGTGATATTTTTGGGACCGCCCGGATCGGGAAAAGGTACCCAAGCGGCAAAATTAGCGGAATCTCTGACGATTCCCCATATTTCTACTGGTGAAATTTTACGTCAAGCAATTACAGAGAAGACAGAACTTGGTCAGCAAGCACAAGCTTATGTGGAAAAGGGCGAATTAGTCCCCGATGAGTTGTTATTAGGTTTAATTCAGGAACGTTTAAAACAGCCTGACAGTGCTAAGGGTTGGATTCTTGATGGTTTTCCCCGCACGGTGGCACAGGCGAGCTTTTTAGACGCATTACTGGAAGAATTGGCCGATAGTTACACATTTGTGGTTAATTTGGCTGTACCAGATACGGTCTTAATTGAGCGTCTCATGCAACGGGGTCGTCAAGATGATACTAAAGAAACGATCGCCCGTCGCCTACAGGTTTATATCGACCAAACTGCCCCCGTTTTAGATTATTACGGTCAAAAGGGGACTCTTAACCATATCGACGGTAATCAACCGATGGACGCGGTTACTGCCGCTCTAACAGCAGTTGTCATTCCTGTGTAAAGTTTCTCTCAGCGATCAGTAATCAGTAATCAGTCAGTAAAAATTACCACTTTTTATAAGTTTTTTATATCAAACAAGCTTTAATAGTTGAGAATATTTAAATTCACATTTCGCAATATTTATCTTTTCTTAAGAATTTATTGAAAATAATTCTCATTTGTTTACGAGGTTGCAATACTTCCAGCGATTATAGTATAATTTCGCAGTATGAAATGATGGGTTCCTCTGTGCTTTTTGGGGTTTTTAGCTGTCTGTTGATCCTGAAAACCCTTGCTAAATCTACACTCACCTATTCAGCAACAGCAATAAATGGCAGTTAAAGAGCCTTTTTTCAGCCAACCCGTTGATCAATTAATTGTGTAGTTTTGTTGCAAAGAGAAAGTTTTTTTGACAAAAAGAACAAAGTGTGCTGCTGAGTGATCTATATTGCTTGTATTTATTCTCCCCTCTCCCCACAGCCCAATCTCCTAGAAGGGAAACTTTACCCTTGCCCCTGCGTCTTGAGCTTCTAAGCAAACAAGCGCCACGCTTGCGATAGAATAGATTGGACTTAGCCTAAATGGGGTCAGCGAAAGAATGTGCGGAATTGTTGGCTATATCGGAACCCAAACAGCGATCGATATTCTCCTAGCTGGATTGGAACGTTTAGAATATCGGGGTTATGATTCGGCAGGGATTGCCACAATTCTCGAAGGTGAATTACATCGAGTCCGCGCCCAGGGAAAACTCTACAATCTGCGAGAAAAATTAGAACAGGAAGTTAATCCCTCCCAAATTGGCATCGGTCACACCCGTTGGGCAACCCACGGCAAACCCATAGAAAGTAATGCCCATCCCCACACCGATAACAGTCAACGGGTGGCAGTGGTACAGAATGGCATTGTCGAAAATTTTCAGGCATTAAGAACAGAATTAAAGGGGAAAGGCTGCATATTTGACTCGGAAACCGACACAGAAGTTATTCCCCATCTAATCGCCAGTTATCTACCCAAACCTACCGATGAAGAAGACTTAGGGGTGAGTCCTTTCCTCAAGGCAGTTTTAAGGGCGATCGAACGTTTAGAGGGTGCTTTTGCCCTAGGGGTGATTAGTCCCGATTATCCCGATGAATTGATTGTCGTGCGGCAACACGCCCCTTTAATCATCGGTTTCGGTCAAGGGGAGTTTTTCTGTGCCTCCGATGTTAGTGCTTTGGTTCCCCATACCCGGGCAGTGCTGTCCTTGGATAATGGCGAAATCGCTCGGTTAACACCCTTGGGAGTAGAAATTTATAATTTTGAAGGGAAAAGAGTCCGTAAAAGCCCCAGAGTCCTCGATTGGAGTCCGACCAACGTAGAAAAACAGGGCTATCGTCACTTCATGCTCAAGGAAATCCACGAACAACCAGGAGTGGTGCGCGACTGTTTAGGGACCTATCTGCATCCCCATTGGACAGCACAAAATGGGGATAATGTCAACCCGATAAATCTTAATTTTTCTGAGGAAATTTACGAAAATTTAGAACATATTCAGATTTTAGCCTGTGGGACCAGTTGGCACGCTAGTTTAGTGGGTAAATACTTGATTGAGCAGTTGGCGGGTATTCCCACAAGGGTACAGTACGCCTCGGAATTTCGCTATGCACCCACCCCCCTGATGCCCAATACTTTAACTATCGGGGTGACACAATCGGGGGAAACAGCCGACACTTTAGCGGCTTTGGAAACGGAAAAACAGCGTCGTTTAGGATTAGAAAAAAAATATCAGGCCCGGATTATCGGGATTACTAATCGCCCCGAAAGTACCCTAGCACAAATGGTCGATCAGATTATTAATACCCAAGCGGGGATCGAAATCGGGGTGGCGGCAACTAAGAGTTTTACCGCCCAGTTATTGGGTTTTTATCTCTTAGCTTTGGATTTATCCTATCGTCGTCAAACTCTGTCTTTAGAGAGAATCGAGGAAATTATTAATCAAATGCGATCGCTGCCAAGATCGATCGAAACTGTCTTAGAAACACAGGAAAAAGCGATCGAAGAATTGGCCCATGAATTTAATGACACCCAGGACTTTATTTTCTTGGGACGGGGGATTAATTTCCCCATCGCTTTAGAAGGGGCCTTAAAACTCAAAGAAATCAGTTATATTCATGCGGAAGGCTATCCCGCCGGAGAAATGAAACACGGACCAATTGCGCTTTTAGATGCAAAAGTTCCCGTAGTAGCGATTGCGATGCCGGGGATAGTTTATGATAAGGTTCTCTCCAATGCACAGGAAGCAAAAGCAAGGGATGCGCGGTTATTGGGAGTAGTTGCTGACAGCGATACGGAAGCACCAAAAGTCTTTAATGATTTGTTGTATGTGCCGGAAATTGAGGAATTATTATCGCCAATTTTAACAGTAATTCCCCTACAATTGCTCTCCTATCATATCGCAGCCCGTCGCGGTTTAGACGTGGATCAGCCGCGCAATTTAGCCAAAAGTGTCACGGTGGAATAGGGTTCGGTTGGGGGAGATTCAGCTAATCTAAGGATAGGCGGTTAAAATGCGTCTTAGCTTACATGGGCATTTTAATTTTTTATTCTTGATAAACATCTTGTCGGTGTCCGATTCTAGTAACCTTTATTATTTTATCATTATCCTCTATTGTGTAAACAATGCGGTAATCACCAACACGAAGCCGATACATTTTATCTTCTCCTTTTAGTTTTACAACACCAGAGGGACGGGGATCTTGCTGTAATTTCTCAAGACTGTCACTCACCCGTTGCCTAATCGAAGAAGGTAATTTTTTAAATTCTTTAGCCGCAGAGGTTTTCAATCGAATTTGATAATTACTCATCGAATGTATTTTCTGTTTCTAATTCTTGTTTTAATTCATCCCAAGAAATTTCTGATTCATTTTCTCGACTACGAGAGACTAAAATATCAGAAAAGTCTTCCCAAAGCTCTCCCCATTCTTCTAAGTCAATGAGAACAGCTTTCTTTTCCCCTTTTTCATTAATCACAAAGTTAATTCCTTTCATAATTGTTTGATAACTTGAACTTATATAGGAGCGATCAATCTTTGTGTCCTTTGTGTCTTTGTGGTTTGTTCCACCTCCTCGCCAGTTTTAAGTAGGTAGGCGTTAAAAATTATCAGATGCCCCCCTTATCAAGGGGGGACTAAGGGGGGATCGGCACTCCCCTTATCAAGGGGGGCAGGGGGGATCGAACCTAAAATCCATCTTTAATTCAATTATAACCAGCTACTTAGAATATATTTTACCCAGAAAACCTAAGAGATCCCCCGATTTTCAGTACAATATTACTGCAATATTAAAAGCAGTGAACGAGTAAACAGCGATGATCACCGGCGAATTAAAATCAAAAATAGATAAACTTTGGACAACCTTCTGGAATAACGGCATTAGTAACCCGCTTTCGGTAATCGAGCAGATTTCCTATTTACTCTTCATCAAGCGCCTAGATGACCTAGAACTAGCTAAGGAGCGTAAATCCCAACGATTAGGCGAAAACCTCGAAAATCCCACCTTTACCCTCAGCCAACAGCATATCCGTTGGTCCCACTTCAAAAATCTCGATGATGCCGAGACAATGCTCCAGATTGTCCGGGATGAAGCGTTTCCCTTTATCAAAGATCTGGGACAGTTTTCTAAGGGTAGCACCTACGCTAAACACATGAAGGACGCGGTGTTTCTCATCGCCTCCCCGGCCCTGCTGGCCACGGTAATCGAGCAAATTGAAAAAATCCCCATGGAGGATCGGGACACCAAGGGAGACCTTTACGAGTATATGCTCTCGAAACTGAGTACAGCCGGGACTAACGGACAGTTTCGCACACCGCGCCATATTATCAAAATGATGGTGGAGTTATTAGCACCGGGACCCCGGGAGGTTATCTGTGATCCGGCCTGTGGCACAGGAGGCTTTTTAGTGGCGGCTGCCGAGTATGTGCGGGAGTTAAAGGACAGTGAGGGGGGACGTTTGCTCCATGAACGCGGCAACCTAGAGCATTTCAATAACCAAATGTTCCACGGTTTTGATTTCGATGGGACGATGTTACGCATCGGCAGCATGAACCTGATGTTACATGGTATCGAGCAGCCGATTATCGAGGCCCGGGATTCCCTATCGGAGGATCACGCCGGGGTAGAGGATAGTTTTACCATGATTCTGGCTAATCCACCGTTTAAGGGTTCGCTGGAGAAGTCCACTATTGCCAAGGATTTATCGAAAATCATCGACACCACTAAAACCGAGTTATTATTCATGGCCCTGTTTTTGCGCTTGCTGAAGACGGGGGGAAAAGGTGCGGTAATTGTGCCGGATGGGGTGCTATTTGGCTCGTCCAAGGCCCATAAGGACATCCGCACCATCTTGGTAGAAGAACATAAGCTAGAGGGGGTGATATCGATGCCGTCGGGGGTGTTTAAACCTTACGCGGGGGTATCTACCGCAATCCTGATTTTTACGAAGCTGGGGGTAAGGGAAAAGGGGACTGACTTCGTTTGGTTTTATGACATGGTGGCGGATGGTTTCTCTCTCGATGATAAGCGCCAACCGATTGCCGATAATGATATCCCGGACTTGCTGCGCTGTTGGCAGCAACGCGACTCCGCTAAGGATACCAATCGCCAAGCAAAGGCGTTTTTTGTGCCTCGCGAGGAGATTCAGGCCAATGCTTATGATCTATCAATTAACCGCTATAAGGAGATAGAGTACGAGGAAGTGAGCTATGAGCCGCCGAAGGTGATTTTACAGAAGTTAAGAGATTTAGAGGCTGATATTCGTCAGGATTTGGACGCATTAGAGGAGATGTTAGGAGATTAGGAGATGAAAAATCTACAGCCATTAGACCTACATCCTCTCAAAACCGAATCCGAGTATGAGGCCGCTTTACTGGAGATTGAGTCGCTTCTGGAAGTACCTCCGGGGACACCGGAAGCAGCGCGCTTAGATTTGCTTGCCACACTGCCATCCGATCCCCCCCAACCCCCCTTAAAAAGGGGGGAGAAGAGTTTATAGTAGGGTGGGTTAGACGGCAACAATCTAGGCGTTAAAGTCAATCTAACAATCCGTCGTAACCCACCGCTTTAGTCAACCGAAAGGATGTTTGATTTATGTTTGAAAATAAGATTGATCAGGTTTTACACGCATTAAAGGAGATGTTGGGATGAAGAAATCTACTGTATTTCCGATATTACCTCTGGGTAAGATTTGTATCTTGCATAGTGGGGGAACTCCTCGCCGTAGCAACAATAAATATTATGGCGGTAATATACCTTGGGCAAAAATCGCAGATTTAGATACTGAAAATGGAATTGTTGTAGATACTGAAGAATACATAACAGTTGAAGGATTACAGGCTATCAATAATCGAATTTTCCCAAAAGGGAGTATTTTACTGGCAATGTATGGCTCTATTGGAAAATTAGCAATTGCAGGGCGTGATATATCATGTAATCAAGCAATTTTAGGAATACAAATTAAAGACAAAGAACATTTAGATATTAACTACTTAAGGCTATGGTTAACTAGCATAAAGGCTACTTTGGAGTTTCAAGGACGAGGAGTAACGCAACAGAATATATCCAAATCTATTGTCGAGAAACTAGAAATCCCCCTCCCACCCCTCGAAGAACAGCGAAGAATTGCGGCAATTTTGGATAAAGCGGATGGGGTGCGACGCAAGCGCAAAGAGGCAATTCGGTTGACTGAGGAGTTATTGCGATCAACTTTTCTAGAGATGTTCGGTGATCCTGTTACTAATCCGAAAGGGTGGGAGATTGTTAAACTAGGTAGTCTTGTTGTCGGCCAACTAAATAATGGCATTTTTAAGAAAAATCACGAATATGGTGGGGACACACCCGTTGTTTGGGTAAAGGAACTCTTTAGTGGTTACACTATCGATTGTTCTGAAAGTAGGACTTTAACGCCAACAGATGAAGAAGTGAAAAAGTTTGGATTAACAAAAGGTGATATTCTTTTTTGTCGATCTTCTTTAAATCGTGAGGGTATTGGCTTTAACAATGTTTTCGATGGCATGGATTTTTCAGCACTTTTTGAGTGTCACATTATTCGAGTCAGCCTGAACCAAAGAAAAGTTAATAGCATCTTTCTGAACTACCTTTTGCGTTTTCCTGGACTCAGGAAACAGATTATTGCTAAAGCAAATACAGTAACGATGTCCACCATTGGACAAAGTGAAATAAAGAAAATAGAATTTTATCTTCCTCCAAAGGAACTGCAAGATAAATTTGAGATTTTTTTGCGAAAAATTGCAACAAATCGAACGAAATTAGAAAATAAAGAATCCGAAAATCTCTTTAATTCCCTTTTACAAAGAGCATTTAGGGGGGAACTGTAGCCATGGCAGCCGGCGGATTACTGCCATAATCTTGTGGGAAATGCCATTAAAAAAGACCGTTGGACAATTAACCAAGATTCCTATCATCTCACACTGTCACTAGGGAAAACCCTAGATAAAATAACCGGCTCTTCTCGACTTTGTGTGATAAGTTTAAATTATATAGGATTGATCGATCTTTGTGTCCTTTGTGTCTTTGTGGTTCGTTCCACCCCCTCGCTAGGAGAAATGTATCTTAGAATACATTTTACCCACCAAACCTAGGAGAGCCAATAACCGAACTTGCTGTTTTTAAATTGGCAACATTTGGAGTAAAATAATGGAAAAAGTAATTAACAAAGTTAACATCAAAAAGCAAAATAATGACTTTAACTATTGGCAAAAACAATCCTATCAAAAACGATTAGAAGCGTTAGAACAAATTCGCCAACAATACCACCAATATAAATATAATGCTGAACCAAGACTTCAAAGAATTTATACAATTGTTAAACAATAATCAGGTAAAATATAGAGATAGCCAAAACTTTGGGAATAATAAAGTTATAGACTGGGGAGCGCAATATGGATTCAAACTTCTCCTTCCTGCGAGATCAATTCCCGACAATCTACGATCATGCCAGCCAAGCGGAGGGATTAGTCTTCAGTAACCCCCGGGCCAGTTGCTTCTATACCCGTTTTGTCCTAGAACAAATGGTCTGCTGGCTCTATGAAAACGACCCCTACCTGCAACCGCCCCGGGACAATAGCCTAGGCGCTCTTATCCACGAGCAAACCTTTAAAGATAACCTTAAACCAGGACTTTTCGGCAAAATTCGCACCATCCACAAAGTCGGCAACAACGCCGCCCACCATGGCAGCCCCATCAGTGAACGGGACTCCCTGCACCTGATCGAGGAACTATTTCATCTCACCTACTGGCTGGTGCGCTACTATGGGCAGAATGGGCGAAAATTGGGCGATATTAGCTTTGATCGCCAGAAGATACCCCCGGCCGCACCCCCCGCTCCCAAACAACTGCAAGACCTGGAAAAACGCCTGTCCCAAAGCGATGCCCTGCGCCAATTGGCCGAAGCAAAACAGCGCCAAACCGAGGCCGAACTCGCGGCCGCTAGGGCCGAACGGGATGCCCTCCTCGCCCAAAATCGAGCGATCGCTGACCAGCACGACTACAACGAAGCCGACACCCGCCGCTACCTGATCGATGTACTACTCCAAGAGGCCGGCTGGGATACCAAAGCCCCCAACGCCACAGAGTTCGAGGTGTGGGGGATGCCCATCCAAAAGCCCGGAGATACTGGGCGCGGTTTCGTCGATTATGTACTCTGGGGTGATGACGGCAAACCCCTCGCCCTCGTGGAGGCAAAACGCAGCAGCAAAAGCCCCGACAGCGGACAAGATCAGGCCAAACTCTACGCCGACTGCTTAGAAAAAAACTACAACCAACGCCCCGTTATTTTCTACAGCAACGGCTATGAAACCTATCTCTGGGATGATCTCGCCTATCCCCCCCGTCCCGTCCTCGGTTTCCTGCGAAAAACCGAGCTAGAACGGCTAATTTTCCGCCGTTACCACCGTAAACGCCTCAGCAACACCGCCATTAACGAGGATATCGTCGGCCGTCCCTACCAGAAAGAAGCCATCCGCCGCATTACCGAAACTTTTGAAGAAAAGTGCGCCCGTAAGTCCCTGTTGGTTATGGCCACCGGAACCGGTAAAACCCGAACTGCGATCGCATTGGTGGAACTGCTCAAGAGCGCCAATTGGGTAAACCGAGTCCTGTTTCTGGCCGATCGCAATGCCCTATTAAAGCAAGCCTATCGAGCCTTTCAGCGTCATCTACCCAGCGTTACCGTCCTGCATCTGACCCGCAGCAAGGACGTGACGGGGGCTAACGTCCTCTTCTCCACCTATCAAACCATGCTCAACGCCATCGATCGCATGGATGCAGAGGGGCGAATCTTTGGGGTGGGTTATTTTGACCTAGTGATCGTCGATGAAGCCCATCGCTCCATTTATCAGAAATACGGCGAAATATTCGATTATTTTGATGCCCTGCTGGTGGGGCTAACTGCCACGCCGCGCTCGGAAATAGACCGGGACACCTACCGCATTTTCCAGCTACCCCAGGGCGTGCCTACCTTCGCCTACGAGTTAAATGATGCCGTTAGGGATGGCTACCTTGTCCCCCCCAAGGGCGTTACTGTGCCGTTTAAGTTTCTGCGTACCGGGGTTAAATACAGCGATCTAACCCCGGAGGAGCGGCTAGACTACGAGGAGAAGTTCCGGGACGAGGAAAGCGGCGAACTACCGCAGGCAATTAACGCAGCTGCCTTTAATGACTGGTTGTTCAATATCGACACCGTGGATCAAGCATTAGAATTATTGATGCAACGGGGGCTAAAGGTCAACAGTGGCGATCGATTGGGTAAAACGATTATTTTTGCGCGTAATCACCGACACGCCCAATGTATCTGCGATCGCTTTAACAGTAACTATCCTCACTACAAAGGTCATTTCGCCAAAATTATTGACAGTCACGACAATTACGCCCAGAGTCTGCTCGATGACTTCAGCGAAGCCAACAAAGAACCGATTTTGGCCGTCTCGGTGGATATGCTCGATACCGGCGTAGATGTGCCGGAAGTGGTCAATTTGGTCTTTTTTAAGCCCGTATTCTCCCGGGTGAAGTTCAATCAGATGATCGGGCGCGGGACCCGTCTCTGTCAGGATTTGTTTGGGCCTGGCAACCATAAAACCGAGTTTCTGGTCTTCGACCTCTGCGGGAATTTCGAGTATTTCGAGCAGGATATCGATGAAACAAGCCAGAAAATACGCGAAAGCCTCACCAGTCGCCTAGTTAAACATCGCCTCGAGTTGGCAACCCGTCTCGCTCCCTCCAAGCCAAGCGCGACACCTAGGGCAAGAGAGCAGTCCTCTACTTACAAAGTCGATCGATCCGGCGACCTATACACGAGTTTGCTCGATGCACTCCATCAACATATCGCCACCATGCCCCGGGATAATTTCCTCGTGCGTCGTCGCTTGCCGCAGGTGGAGACCTTTAGTCAGCGCCAGCGTTGGAACAACCTGAGTCAGGAGGACGCGGCCACCATTGCCGACTCCTTGGCCGGTTTACCCAATAGTCTGCCCAATGAGGATCCCCTGTCCAAGGAATTCGACCTTCTCTGTGTGAAACTGCAATTAGCCATTCTCAAGGCCGACCGTAGTTATGAGCGATTGCGGGACAAAGTGCGGGATATTCTCGGTCAACTGGAGACTAAGCCCGATATCCCGATGATTAAGGGGCAATTAGACTTTATTCGCGAGGTGCAGGACGAAAGCTGGTGGATCAGAGCAACGCCGTCAATGGTGGAGGGGATTCGGGTGCGTGTCCGGGATCTGGTCAAGTTTATTGATCGCCAAAAGCAGCAGATCGTGATCACCGATTTTGTCGATGAGATGGGGGAGGTGCAGATTGTCGATATTCCCACCCATCAGACCGGTTTTAGTCGCGAACAGTATCGCCGGAAAGTGGAGGCCTATATCCGTGAGGATCAGGATCACCTTGCGATCGCTAAGTTGCGGCGCAATATCCCCCTAACGGAGACGGATTTATCTGCCCTAGAGGAGATGCTATTTTCGGCCGCAGAAATTGAGAGCCGTCAGCGTTTTGAGGAGGTCTTTGGCCAGACAAAAAGCCTCAAGCTCCTGATCCTGGAAATCGTCGGACTTGATCCCGCAGGGATCCGCGTAGCGGCACGCCAAGCGGCTAAACAAGCTTTTGCCCGTTATTTGCAGGGGACAAACTTCTCGGCCAATCAAATCCGTTTTATCGAAAATATCATCGATATGCTCGCTAAAAACGGAGTTATCAATCCGGGGGCGCTCTACGAGCCTCCTTTTACTGATAACCATCCCGAAGGTCTAGATGGGATGTTTAATGATCAGGAAGCTGATCGGATCGTCTCGATTTTGCGATCATTTAATGAGTCCGTTGATGCGGTTTAAGAACAAGCGCGGATGAAGAAATAAAAGCATGAAAACTGACACGATTTTTTATCAACTCTTTCAATCATTCCCCTCTATCTTCTTTGAATTAATTCAACTCCCCATCACCGAAGCCAATAACTACCGCTTTGACTCAGTGGAAGTCAAACAACTTTCCTTTCGTCTCGATGGAGTCTTTCTGCCTCAAAATAATCACCCCCAGACTCCTATCTACTTCTGTGAGGTACAATTTCAAGAAGATGAGGCTTTTTATCAGCGCTTTTTCACTGAAATATTCTTATATCTCAGTAAAACTGACTTAACCAATGATTGGCGGGGTGTGATTGTCTATCCTAACCCTCAAGTAGAAACCGATAAAGTTCAACGCTATCGGGAACTCCTCAACTGCGAGCGAGTGAGACGGATTTATCTGAATGAATTAGAAAACATTCCTCAAACTTCGATTGGTTTAGCCACAGTCCAATTAATCACCCTATCTAAAGCAAAAGCGATTGATAGCACCCGAAAATTAATCCAAAGAGTGAGAGAAGAATTAACCCCCGACCAAAAACCCCAAGAACTCTTACAATTAATAGAGACGATTCTCGTTTATAAGTTACCACTTCTCAATCGTCGGGAGATAGAAACTATGTTTAGTTTAGATGAATTAAAACAAACTCAGTATTTTCAAGATGTGCGCGAGGAAGCGCGTCAGGAAGGTCGTCAGGAAGGTCGTCAGGAAGGCAGACTAAACAAAGCATTAGAGGCGGTCCCTCGTTTGTTAGCCCTAGGGTTAAGTGTTGAGCAAGTCGCATCCGCGTTAGAGTTAGAGGTTAAACAGGTTAGAGCTATACAAAACGGGACATAAAAAATGCGATCGCCTTGTAAAATAAGAGCATGAAAACTGACACGATTTTTTATCAACTCTTTCAATCATTCCCCTCTATCTTCTTTGAATTAATTCAACTCCCCATCACCGAAGCCAATAACTACCGCTTTGACTCAGTGGAAGTCAAACAACTTTCCTTTCGTCTCGATGGAGTCTTTCTGCCTCAAAATAATCACCCCCAGACTCCTATCTACTTCTGTGAGGTACAATTTCAAGAAGATGAGGCTTTTTATCAGCGCTTTTTCACTGAAATATTCTTATATCTCAGTAAAACTGACTTAACCAATGATTGGCGGGGTGTGATTGTCTATCCTAACCCTCAAGTAGAAACCGATAAAGTTCAACGCTATCGGGAACTCCTCAACTGCGAGCGAGTGAGACGGATTTATCTGAATGAATTAGAAAACATTCCTCAAACTTCGATTGGTTTAGCCACAGTCCAATTAATCACCCTATCTAAAGCAAAAGCGATTGATAGCACCCGAAAATTAATCCAAAGAGTGAGAGAAGAATTAACCCCCGACCAAAAACCCCAAGAACTCTTACAATTAATAGAGACGATTCTCGTTTATAAGTTACCACTTCTCAATCGTCGGGAGATAGAAACTATGTTTAGTTTAGATGAATTAAAACAAACTCAGTATTTTCAAGATGTGCGCGAGGAAGCGCGTCAGGAAGGTCGTCAGGAAGGTCGTCAGGAAGGTCGTCAGGAAGGCATTGAGCAAGGCAGACTAAACAAAGCACTAGAGGCTGTTCCTCGTTTGTTAGCTTTAGGGTTAAGCGTTGAGCAAGTCGCATCCGCCTTAGAATTAGAGGTTGAACAGGTTAGAGCTATACAAAAAGGGAGATAATCTCCTTCTGTCCTTATGTCTAGGAAGTCCTGTTAATCCTATCGTCGGGAGATATACTTTGCACGGTTATAACTTGCATTTTTTACTCAAAGACAATAATATAGTTCAAGAGTCATAATTAGAAGCAAAGCACTCATTAAAAACATGATTAACCTAGAATTCACGGAAGAAGAAAAGAACTCACTGTATTATGAAAGATTTCATCATCCTCATCCCCGGGTTCAACTGAAGATGGAAGTTCTCTGGTTAAAAAGCCAAAAGATACCGCACAAAAAAATTTGTCAGTTAGCAGGAATCTCGCCAAATACCTTATTAACCTATCTTCGAGATTATCAAGAGGGCGGAATAGAAAAATTAAAAGAAATCAACTTCTATCGCCCTAAAAGTGAATTAGAGTCTCAAAGAGAAACACTCAAAAAATATTTCGAGAAAAATCCACCAGCCACAATAAATGAAGCTGTATATAGAATAGAAGAATTGACAGGGATAAAACGAAGTCCTACCCAAGTGAGGAAATTCTTAAAATCCTTGGGAATGAAATGTTTAAAAATAGGTTCTCTTCCTTCTAAAGCTGACCCAGATGAACAAGAAGACTACAAAGAAAAAAAGCTAGAACCCAGACTAAATGAGGCTAAAGAAGGAAAAAGGGCTGTTTTTTTTGTTGATGCCGCTCACTTCGTCATGGGAGCATTTCTCGGTTTTGTTTGGTGTTTTGAGAGACTTTTTGTTAAGTCACCGAGCGGGCGTAAACGCTTCAATGTTTTAGGAGCATTAAATGCAATAACTCATGAAGTTATTCTAGTTACTAATGACACTTATATTACGGCAACTCAAGTCTGTGAACTTCTTGAAAAAATAGCTGCTTTAGGACTAATGATTCCCATCACTCTAGTCTTAGATAATGCCCGCTATCAGAAATGTAAAATTGTTGAAGAATTGGCTCTTTCTTTGTCAATAGAGCTACTCTATCTGCCGTCTTATTCGCCTAATCTAAATTTAATTGAAAGGCTGTGGAAATTTGTCAAAAAGAAATGTTTACATGGTAAATATTATGAAAACTTTTCTGACTTTTCTTCAGCCATTTATGAATGTCTGAATGATGCCCATCTGAAACATAAAAAAGAACTGGATTCCTTGCTGACTCTACGATTTCAGAAGTTTAATAAATCTCAGATTATGAACGTCTAAAGTATAGAAACTATGTTTAGTTTAGATGAATTAAAACAAACTCAGTATTTTCAAGATGTGCGCGAGGAAGCGCGTCAGGAAGGCAGACTAAACAAAGCATTAGAGGCAGTCCCTCGTTTGTTAGCCTTAGGGTTAAGCGTTGAGCAAGTCGCATCCGCCTTAGGGTTAGAGGTTGAACAGGTTAGAGCTATACAAAAAGGGACATAAAAAAAGCGATCGCCTTTTAGAATAAAAGCATGAAAACTGACACGATTTTTTATCAACTCTTTCAATCATTCCCCTCTATCTTCTTTGAATTAATTCAACTCCCTGGTTTAAGTATTCTCAATGTTAGTAAAATCCAATAATCCCAGTAATGCTAGTATATTCGAGTAATACCCACAAATTTCGATAATGTAATTGTAATAACTGATCACTGATCACTGATCAGCCATTCCGATGCCCTTTCACCCAGATCTAGGGGCAGACTAACCGCTTTACCGAGACGGGGACGCTCGCGGGTTTCGCGGATAAAAGCTTGAAATTGACTAACACCACCCCATTCGTGGAGATAATTGGCGATCACATTGAGATGTTCCAGATATTCAGACTCGGAGAGGGGAAAAGAAGCTTGTTCAAGATATTTCCACATTACCTGGACATGAACCTTATCTTTGATGCGTCGTAGCTGGATATCGTAGGAACGACCCCATTTTTCTAGTAATAATTGCTGTAAGTCCACACCCGTCATGGTTGATATCGCTTCTCAGATGTCAGTCAGTCAATTAATTCTAACTTACTTTTAGCTGCTGCCCCTAGGTTAGTTCACCGCGCTTCGATTCAGACCAATTCCCATAAAAAAGTTTTTTTCGGTACGGCGAGTATGTAAAATGGAATGTTGATCTTTCTTGGCCTAAACAGCATTTCATGATTTCGAGTAACGACTTTCGGAGTGGCACAACCATCCAGATCGATGGCTCTGTCTGGCGGGTGGTGGAATTCCTGCACGTTAAACCGGGTAAGGGATCGGCCTTCGTGCGAACCAAGTTAAAAAATGTCCAGACGGGCAACGTGGTAGAACGGACGTTCCGGGCCGGGGAAACCTTGCCCTCAGCCACGATCGAAAAGCGCACCATGCAGCACACCTACAAAGAAGGCGATCAGTTTGTCTTCATGGACATGGAGACTTTTGAGGAAGCAACTCTCACCCCAGCACAAATGGGCGATCGAGCCAAGTATCTGAAGGAAGGAATGGAAGTCAATATTCTCTTTTGGAATGAGCAAGTATTAGAGGTAGAATTGCCCACCTCGGTAATCTTGGAAATCACCGATACAGATCCGGGAGTCAAGGGAGATACGGCCACCGGTGGCACGAAACCGGCGATCGTAGAAACGGGAGCGCAGGTGATGGTTCCCCTGTTTATTTCCATCGGTGAAAGGATTAAAGTGGACACCAGGGATGGTTCCTATCTGGGACGGGAATAATTGTGATCAGAAGCCCAGAAATGAGGTCTTAGGGACGGATTTAGGACTAAAGCCAGTTTTCTCTAGCCTGTTTCCCAAAACTTAGCCGCTAGATGTCAAAAATCGACGGTTTGGTGGGTGCGAATTTGGATTTGTTGCTTTTTATTTGCGGGGGGATTTCAGAGCGGTGACTATTGATTACAACGAAATTCGAGAACTGATCAAAACATTGGCAGCCACGGATATCAGTGAATTTAGCCTAAAAAGTGCAGATTTGGAGCTAAATATCCGCAAAGGAACCGTTAATACCGTCCTTGGTTCTCTCCCCGCTCCCTTGCCGGTGGTGACAGCCCCGGTCGCCCCTCCAGTGGTAGCCGCCGGTACCACCCCGGCCCCAGAAACTCCCACCCCCGAACCCGTGGCCGCCGCTATTGATAAAAAATGGCTGGCGATTACCTCTCCCATGGTCGGCACTTTTTATCGCGCTCCCGCTCCCGATGAACCGTCTTTCGTGGAAAAAAACGATCGGATCCGTGTCGGACAAACGGTCTGTATCATCGAAGCGATGAAGTTGATGAACGAAATCGAAGCGGAAGTAGCTGGGCAAATCGTCGAAATCGCCGTCGCTAACGGTGAACCAGTGGAATTTGGCCAGACGTTAATGTGGGTTAATCCCGAATAGATAGAATGAAAGCTATCCTCATGACCGCCGTGGATGTCCTGCAACTTCAGCAAGTCCCCACCCCGAAAATTAGTCAACCGCATCAGGTTTTAGTAGCATTAAAAGCCGCTGGTGTCAACCCTATTGATACAAAAATTCGTAAACGCGGCACTTTTTATCCCGAGCAAATGCCAGCGATTTTGGGCTGTGACGGGGCGGGAATTGTCGAGGCCGTTGGGGCGGCGGTGCCGGATTTTCGCCCCGGGGATGAAGTGTACTTTTGTAGCGGCGGACTGGGCAAGGCCGGCACGGGAAATTATGCCGAATATGCCCTGATCGAGGCGGATTATCTAGCCCACAAGCCGAAATCTCTTTCTTTTGCCGAGGCGGCCGCTGTACCTTTGGTTTTAATCACCGCTTGGGAAGCACTCTACGATCGCGCTCGTCTGCAATCGGGACAAAGCGTCCTGATCCATGGCGGGGCCGGGGGTGTTGGTCATGTTGCGATTCAATTGGCGAAACTGAGGGGGGCTAAAGTTTATACAACGGTGGGAAATAGCGATAAAGAGCGTTTAGTGCGGCAATTAGGGGCAGATTACCCGATTTTATACAAACAAACCGATTTTGTCGCGGCGATACTTGAAGAAACCGCAGGGAAAGGGGTAGATGTCGCTTTTGATACGGTGGGAGGGGCAACTTTTGGGCAAACTTGCCGAGCGGTGCGCGTGTACGGCGATATGGTGACGATTTTGGAACCTACGGGCAGCTGGAAAGAAGCCCGTGATCGCAATTTGCGGATTAGTTTAGAATTAATGTTAACCCCGGCTTTGATGGGACTGCCAGAAGCGCAAAAATATCAAACAGAAATTCTCAGGCAAGGGGCGAGTTTAATTGATGAGAAAAAGTTAACTATTCATCTCTCCCAAACCTTTCCTTTAGCGGCAGCTAGCAGCGCCCATCAATTGCTAGAAACTGGTGCGGTGACGGGGAAAATTGCCCTAATTATCGACTAGAAATCTGCTTGTTACTACTGGTGAGCAGCAGAAGTTGTTAAAGCAGGGAGAGGGCAAACCACCGCTACACTTTTGCCAATCGGTCAACCTGATTACGTTAAAATCAAAAGCAGGATACTGTGTATGACGGAAAAACTCGATGAACTCAGTGATTAAAGCGGTACAAACTGCCTATTATGGGGATGCAGCCTATCGGACACCACCACCGGACTTAGAATCTCTCCTGCTCAAAGAGAGAATTGTCTATCTGGGGTTGCCCTTATTTTCCTCCGATGATGTCAAGCGCAATATCGGGGTGGACGTGACGGAATTAATTATCGCGCAACTGCTTTACCTGCAATTTGACGATCCCGAAAAACCGATTTTCTTCTACATCAACTCTACCGGCACATCCTGGTACACCGGCGACGCGATCGGCTACGAAACGGAAGCTTTCGCCATCTGTGACACCCTCAACTACATTAAACCTCCCGTTCATACTATCTGTATCGGGCAGGCCATGGGAACTGCAGCGATGATTCTTTCCGCAGGAACCAAGGGTTTTCGCGCCTCCTTGCCCCACGCTACCATTGTTCTCAACCAAAATCGCACCGGGGCCCAAGGACAAGCCACCGATATCCAGATTCGTGCCAAGGAGGTAATCGCCAATAAACAGACGATGTTGGAAATTTTCTCGAAAAATACGGGTCAAACCACCGAAAAACTGGCGAAAGATATGGATCGCACCTTCTATCTCACCCCACAACAGGCGAAAGACTACGGATTAATCGATCGCGTTCTCGAAAGTCGCAAGGAGCTGCCGAAACCCCTTGCCCAAGTTAGTTAAGATTTATTACAAATTAGCAGGAGTTGTTACCAATTATGCCTATCGGTGTGCCAAAAGTTCCCTACCGTCTGCCGGGTAGCCAATACGAACAGTGGATTAGCATTTACAGCCGTCTTTCGGTGGAACGCATTCTTTTTTTGGGGCAGGAAGTCACCGACGGGTTAGCCAATGCCCTTGTGGCCCAAATGCTTTATCTCGACTCGGAAGACCCAACTAAACCCATCTATCTCTATATCAACTCGCCGGGGGGTTCCGTTACCGCCGGTATGGCCATCTACGACACCATGCAGTACATCAAAGCGGAAGTGGTGACTATCTGTGTGGGATTAGCGGCCTCTATGGGGGCATTTTTACTGGCTTCTGGTAGTCCGGGTAAGCGTCTCGCTCTTCCCCACGCGCGGATTATGATTCACCAACCCATGGGCGGAACCGGGCGCCGGCAAGCGACGGATATCGACATTGAAGCTAAGGAAATCCTGCGTATTCGCCAGCAATTAAACGAAATTATGGCTAATCGCACCGGACAAACCATCGAACGCATCGAAAAAGACACGGACCGCGATTATTTCCTCTCCGCCGAGGAAGCTGTCGCCTACGGTTTAATTGATAAGGTGGTCGAGGGAAGACCTGCTTAAGTCAGCCAGAGGTTAGAACAGGCGAGAAACCTGTTCTAACTCCCCAATCAAGGGCCGACGCTATGGGTCCCTACCAATCACAGCAGCTGCAATGTAGGGGCGCAACGCTTGCGCCCATAATGTGACATTGTGAACATTTTTCAGCCAAGGGCCAAGAGAGGCTCTTTTTTTCTGATCTTGAGTAAATAGGGTCTGCTCAATAAATGTGAAATATAGACGAGGTAAGGGTTTAAGTGGCCTGTTTCGCTCCCACAGGTGCAAGATTTTGAGAGAATCGTGGTTCAAAACCTTGCATCTTCGGGGCGAAGCATTCGGGCATAACCTATCGCTGAAACCGTAGATTTCCTATCCGAATGCTTCGCCCCTACTTTTTGCCGCAAACCCTAAGTAGCTGGTTATAATTAAATTAAAAATGGATTTTAGGTTCGATCCCCCCTGCCCCCCTTGATCTATCCATTAGTCACATCTTTCTTAACATAAAATTTGACAAAAAGAGAAAAGTGTGCAAGATGGCTCAAGGGGGTTCTATGGGGGGACTAATTTGATGAGATAGTTTCCAAGTCTGGCTGATATCATGTAACCTTCGCAGTCCCAACCAAATAGTTTTAACACCTGGTTCACTGTCACCTTTTCTACCTAAAAACCCCCCAAGAGAAGCAATCATTCTGACCGCTTCTCGAAAGGAGGGCGGCTTTTCAGGTGGCGGACTCTTTTTATGAATAGTGGCACACAAAGATTGCCATTCATGTTCTTCCAAAAAACTTTCACAACTCTCCTCTCCGTGTAAGCGTGCTTGATAGGTTAACCAAAGTAATCTCCAAGCTACAATTGAATAGGTAGCTAAGGCCATCTCAATTCTACGACCCGTTTCTAATTGCAGTTTTTCTAATCCACAACCACTTTTTAAAACAAAATGATAGCGTTCTATTAACCAGCGATAACTATACCAGCGCACACAGGTTATCGCTGATTCAAAGCTACTAATGTCTAGGCTAGTTAAGAGGAGTCAACTGATAGGATTAACTCCAGGACGCGGATTTTCTTCTTCAGCTAAAATTACCTGTAATTTGACCGGTTGACGAGGGTTCGCTTTCGAGTGATGCTTAGGTACTTGTATTTCAAAACTGGCAAATCTAACTGTTAGTTTAGCTAGTCTAGCCTCGTGATTAGGATTGCGTTTTACTTGCACATCTAGGCTACCACAGGCTTTTATTTCTCTGATGGATTGATGTAAATATTTAGGCTCTGGATGCCCTAACCTTTGCTTGTCTTCGAGATAGTTAACTTTTCGGTTATGAGTTCCTCGAATTAATAAATGAGAGTTAGGACTTCTTGATTGGGCAAATAAATCAAATATGTCTGCCTCACAATCTCCGATTGTTACTACTTGAATTTCTTCGGGTATTTGTTGTTGTGTTTCTGACAAAGAATCTAACCATCTTTGACTTTCTTTTTCTTCGGTTTCTCTTTTTTTTCTTTGCTTGGCAATCCCTAAATTCTTTTCTTCTCTTGCCCAGACATATTGATTAATCAGTCCTAAAGGTATTCCTTGCGCTGACACTCCTAAGGTGGTATGAACTTTGAGACCAAAGGATTTTTTATAATCTAGATAACCCATTCCTTTTTTTGCTTTTTGCGTCGTAAAGTCTAAACTTGTTGTGTCTTGCACTGCCAAAACTATTGGATGTTCTTTGATTCTTTCTACTGTACTTTTGGCTTGGGCGGCAATTATATCTGAGGGGTGAAAATAGGGGGAATTCCAAAAGTCGTAGGTGGCACTCGCTGCGGCTAGATTTCCCGAAGCTTGTGGCACACTTGTACTAGGTTGGCTGGCCAAGTTTTCTACGATACTGATTAACCTTTTCTTTCTTCTGGTGTCCCCCAGGTCTGCATATTGTAATTCTTGGGCTGCCCATTTCTCCATTTTTTTGCTTACCTCCACCTTAATTCCTTCTTTCAAAACTATACCTATCAATCGTTTCCCCTTTTTTTAAGTTTCTTCTCTTTTTGTTAAGAAAGATCCGACTAATGGATAGCTTGATAAGGGGGGTGTCTGACAACTTTTAACGCCTACCTACTTAGTCAACAGCTTATTACTTTCGATCGCCCATTGGGTCAATTCCGTGCGATTATGAAGACCGGTTTTATGAAGCATATTCGACACATGACTTTCGATTGTCCGTTGACTAACATTGAGTTTTGCGGCGATTTCCCGATTAGCCAGACCCTGGGCGACCAATTGTACTACTTTTAACTCCGTTGGGGTTAATTCCACATTACCCGGAACCTGAACAGGGGTGACATCCGGGGAATGGATGCGGGTGCTGCGTTTCGGCAACTGGCCCGCTTGTTTGAGGGAAGACTCCACCCGGGCCACTAATTCTTCCGGTTCAAAGGGTTTGACCATATAAAAATCGGCCCCGGCGGTTAAACCTGTCACCTTGTCCTGACTTTGATCCTTAGAGGAGAGAAAAATCACGGGAAGGCCACTAAAACGAATGTCCCGACGAATTGTTTCGAGGAAGGCATAACCGTCCATTTCCGGCATCATCAGATCACAGATAATCATATCGGGCATTTCCCTTGCTTTGGCAGCATTTGCCCCGCGTTCAAGGATTGCCAGGGCCTCGGGACCGTTTTCTGCGGTTGTCACCCTATAACCACGAAACTCTAGATAATCCTTCACCAAAAGTATTAAATTTGGGTCATCGTCGATTAATAAAAGTTGTTTGTTGTCTTTGTTGGTCTCTTTCATCGCTATTTTCCGGGCTGCAGGGTTGGGGGAATGGAGACGGACAAAGGATCGACAGGCACTCATGCAACAGGTAGTTAGGGTTTCCTGAATAAATCTAAAAACCTTATCCAACAAGGTTTTTAGACTTTTTTTCTCTCAAAAACTGCCGACCATTGGAGTGATTGGGGGGAAAATTCTGGGACTTTTTCCCTAAAAATTAGGTAATTGACTCCCTCAAAATCGGTAAAACCCTACACCCCACACCCCACACCCCACACCCTGCCCCCACGAAAAACTTTTTGCCGCAAACCCTAATTAATTGTGTTTCAGCTAGTTTTAACGCTGTTTTCCTCTATTGTTTCGGGTTCTTCTTCTGGACAGTTCAGGGAAATTGCCGGTAAATCGTGGCGAAGGAAAGCATATTCGGTGACGATTTGATTACCGATTAGGTGTTCTTGGATAATTCTTTCGATCGCTTCCTTGTTGACCCTTCCATACCAGACTCCTTCCGGGTACACTAATAAAATCGGTCCTTGGCTACAAACCCGCAAACAGTTGGCTTTAGTGCGAAAAATACAGCCCGGACGGTTCGCGCTGGGGCGATCGAGTTGTAATTCACTTAACCGCTTCTTTAAATAATCCCACACTTCTAACCCTTCTTCCTTGTCACAGCATTTTGGCTTAGTCTGATCGCAGCAGAGAAATAGATGACGCTGGATCTGGGCCAGTCCCAACTTAGCCACATTTTCCCCCAAGATATCTCTGGTGTCCGCTTCTTCCATAAATTTTTTTTATCAACTAAACCCTTGACATTGAACAGAAAATGTGCATAGCCGACTAAAATTTCGGTTTGAGGATGTAACGATAGATGAGATAAACGATAGCGGCGAGGATTAAAGCGCTTAAAACTGCGCTAACTAGCCGTAAAATCGCCGTTAAAATCGAAAGAGCCACAAAAACCCCCGCCACTGCCACGACTACCTGTGCCGGTGTGGACAGGCTGCCGTACCAAGTTTTCACTTTTTCGAGGGTGGCAGCGAAACTAACCGGGGTATCAAGGGGGGAAAAATCGTCGGTTTCGATTTCCACTTCCACTTCCTCTGGGGTATATTTAGTATCGAACGGTTCGGGAGACTTCATAAATACTCAAGCTACTTAACACTTCATCCCTATTTTATCGGTGATTGGGGTTGATAGGGGTTGGGACGAAATTAATGTAACAATGAGTTTATCAATAGCTAGACGACTGGAATCTATGAGCCTATCGACTCCCACCGTTACCGCCATCAATTATTCTGATGCTACCATCACTAGGGCCCAACGCGCCCTCTGTTGTTCTCCTTTCCGTGTCACCCTATTCGCCGCTATGCTGGAGCAAAGTGTATCACTTTTGAGCATTCCGGGTGCTGGGGGTTTAGAGAAAAGTTATACTTCCAGACTGCTGACGGAAGCAGCAGTGGAAAGCTATCTTCTCTGGTTGATTAAAGTGGGAATTTTGCGACGCGAAGTAGATGGACAGGGGATAACCGATAGTTTTCGTCTCACTCCTTTGGGGAGGAAATTAATAGAAAAATGGCAACCCCAAGGGGACTTTTTCCCTCAACCCACTTTCTGGCAAAGATTTTTAAATACTCTGCAACGTTGGTTTTCTTTTTAATGCTGTTGGGTGTCAGTTATCAGTTATCAGTTATCAGTTATCAGATGTGAGTTTTCAGTTATTAGCCTCTTGCATGAGTGCCTGTCCTTATAAATAGCATATACTCAACGGATTTAGTATCAACTGATTACTGTTTACCGATTACTGTTCACTGAAAATACTCAATAAAAAAACTAGATGAAAGCAATTATGGTAGTGGGGACAACCTCCCACGCGGGTAAATCTTTTTTAACTGCGGCTTTATGTCGTTTATTCAACCGGAAAGGTTGGCAGGTAACACCCTTTAAAGGTCAGAATATGGCTCTTAATGCCTATGTTACCGCCGGAGGGGAAGAAATGGGTCACGCTCAGGCGGTGCAAGCATGGGCCGCGGGGACAATTCCCCGGGTAGAAATGAACCCAATTTTATTAAAACCCCAGGGAAATATGACCTCTCAGGTGATTATTAAAGGTAAGGCTGTTGGTGTCACCACGGCAGCGGATTATTATCAGAATTATTTTGACCAAGGTTGGCAAGCAATTAAAGAATCTTTAGCCAAATTATCGGCAGAATTTGATCTAGTTGTCTGTGAAGGTGCGGGAAGTCCGGCGGAAATAAATCTCAAACATCGGGATTTAACTAATATGCGGGTGGCTAAATATCTCGATGCCGCTACTATTTTAGTGGTGGATATTGATCGCGGGGGGGCTTTTGCTCACGTCGTCGGTACGTTAGAATTATTAGAACCGGAGGAAAGAGCTTTAATTAAAGGTATTGTGATCAATAAATTTCGCGGACAAAAATCTCTCTTAGATTCGGGGATTACTTGGCTAGAAGATTATACAAAAATTCCCGTGTTGGGAGTTCTTCCCTATAGTGATATCTTTTTAAGTGCCGAGGATTCTCTCAGTTTACTCGATCGCCCCGCCCAAAAACCCAAAGCTGAACTAAATATCAGTGTCATTCGTCTGCCTCATATCGCTAATTTTACGGATTTTGACCCTCTCTGTGGCGAAGCAACAGTTAATGTCCGTTATCTAGAATTACAGGAATCTTTAGGTGATCCTGATGGGGTAATTATCCCCGGTTCTAAAACCACTGTTGCTGATTTAATTGCTCTTAATCAAAGTGGTATGGCTAATCAATTACAAGCCTATCACCAAAGGGGAGGTATTATCTTTGGCATCTGTGGTGGTTTGCAAATGTTAGGGCGATTAATCCTGGATCCTGACCATCGAGAAGGTCCCGAAAGTGAGGCAACTGGCTTAAATTTACTGCCCTTAAAAACGGTAATTACTGCCGAAAAAATTACCCGTCAACGACAAGTTTTATCTAATTTTCCCCAGGGGGGTTTACCAGTAACAGGATACGAAATTCACCAGGGAATAAGCCAATGGGAAAGTGAATCAGGTTATCAAAAAATGTTCGAGGAAGATGCTAGTCTAGGAATTGTCAATGATTCTCTCTCAATTTGGGGCTGTTATTTACATGGTATCTTTGATAATGGTTCTTGGCGAAGAACTTGGCTAAATCATCTACGTCAGCGTCGCGGTTTATTATCTTTGCCTACGGGAATTGCTAACTATAGTGAACAAAGAGAAATAACCCTAGATAATATGGCTAATTTATTGGAAGAACATTTAAATCTTAAACCTATTTTTGCTCATTTGTAAGGAGAAATTATGACTATTTCAGTGCGTTTTTTACCCGATGATATTATCATAGAAGCGGAAACGGGAGAACTATTATTAGATGTAGCCAAAAAAGCAGGAATTGACATTCCTACTGGCTGTTTAATGGGTTCCTGTCACGCCTGTGAAGTAGAATTAGATGATGGTACTCAAATTTGTAGTTGTATTACTGGTATCCCGGGCGATCGAGATTCTTTAACCGTTCATTTATACTCCGATCCGCTCTGGTAGTTGCTCCCTTAGATCTAGTCAAACTTGGGAACAATCCAAGCCGCTATAATAGCCAATAAAACAACAATTTCTAAGACTTTATATAAGTTAAGAGATTGTAGCCACTGAAAACTATTAGCTAGACGCAAACTTAACCCCCATTGACGTAATTGAGATAACCATAATTTCGGACTATCTTGTTCACGAAAACCCCATTTAAGGATAGACAATAACAGGGGAACTCCTCCCACTTTAGCAGTCATGAGCAGGTGCAGGATCAGACATACTGCCATAATTAACCAACTGAGCAAATGGGCATAATACCAAAAGTGATTTAATTCCCCTTCCGGTAGCCATTTGGAATCCATCATCCGACCACTATACAAGGCAAAAGTTAGGGCAAAAAGAATCAAAGTATTGACTAAACGATGGAGACTGTACCACCAAATTGGCTTACCAAATTGGGTTAATTTGTTAAGAGAATCACTTTGAATTAATCTTTTGTTGCCGCGACGAAAAGCATAGATAGCAAAAACGGGAAAGATAATCAGAGTATAGAGGCCAAAAGTACCATGAATACTTTCAATTTCTTGATATTCTGGTAGGGGCAGTTTCAACCAACGACCGTCAAAAGTATCATAGGTCCAATAGGCCGTAACCATGGCGGCAATGAGGACAATTCCCGTTAATCCGTGCAGAATTCGCAGTAAAAGAGGTTGATAAGGTTGATTAGTTTTCATAAACTCGATCGATACAATAGGGTATATAAACTTGGCCAGATACTATGTTAACTAATCCTTGGCTCGTCGCTGTTCTTCTCAATACCATCCTCCTCGGAATCGCTGCAATTGCCCCAAAAAAGCTCTTAACTCGGATGGGTTATCTCCATGCTTGGGTTTTAGGGGTAATTGTCTGGGGAAGCTTGGGATGGCGCGGTTATCTGATTGTTTTATTCTATTTCCTCGTCGGTTCTACTGTCACCCGCATCGGTTTAGCGCGCAAGGAAGCGGAGGGAATCGCCGAAAAAAGAGCGGGGGTACGCGGTCCAGAAAATGTCTGGGGTTCCGCTTTAGCAGGGGCAATTTGCGCTATCCTCAGTCTTTTTGCCGCTTCTCCCTGGGATTACCTGTTAATACTCGCTTATGTGGCTAGTTTTAGCACTAAATTAGCCGATACTACTGCCAGTGAGGTGGGTAAAGCTTACGGTAAAACTACTTATCTAATCACTAATTTTAAATCCGTCCCCCGGGGAACAGAAGGTGCTGTTAGTTTGGAAGGAACGCTCGCCGGTTTGCTGGCAGCCACGGCTATTTCCCTGTTAGCATGGGGTATCGGTGCGATCGATCTTCTTGGTGTGTTATGGTGTGTAATTGCGGCATTTATCGCCACCAATATCGAAAGTCTCATCGGAGCTACCCTACAAACTCGCTTTCTGTGGTTAACTAATGAATTAGTCAATGTGATCAATACGGTTATCGGTGCGATCGTGGCTATAATGTTAAGCTTGCTCTGGTCTTTCCGCTAAAGTTAAGTGACTAAAAAAATTTTTCAGAGAATATCTATGCTAAAGTGGCGTTTTTGTGCATTGTCCCTCCTGTTACTGCTAATTACTGCCTGTGGGACGGAAAATCAACCGAATTCTAGTTCTAACACTGCAAATAGTCCCAGTGCTGACCGCTTGCAAACGGTGAAAAATCGCGGTAAGTTAATTTGTGGCATTAACGGAGAAGTGCCGGGGTTTAGCTTTGTTAATGAAAAAGGCGAATATTCGGGCTTAGATGTGCAAATTTGTCGAGCTATCGCGGCGGCTCTCTTTGATGATCCCGCCAAAGTCGAATATCGTAAACTTAGTCCCCAAGAGAGATTTACTGCTGTACAGACGGGAGAAGTGGATATTCTCAGTCGCAACACCACCTGGACGATTAACCGGGATACCGCTCTGGGGATGGAGTTTATCACCCCGGTTTTCTATGATGGTCAAGGAATTATGGCCACGAAAGCCAGTAATATTAAGAAATTAGAAGATTTAAGCGGAAAGTCCCTTTGTGTGCTATCGGGAACCACCACGGAACAAAATCTGGCCGATGCCATGGCAAAAGCGGGAGTTCAAGGTTATAAACCGATCGTTTCCGATGATGTGGAGGCTTTATATACAGCTTATCAGGCGGGGCGCTGTCAGGCCGTCACCTCCGATCGCTCCCAATTGGTGGCCCGGCGCTCGGTTTTTCCCCGACCGCAGGATCATCAATTATTAGAAGTGGTAATATCGAAGGAACCCTTGGCCCCGGCCGTGGCCGATGGTGATCCCGCTTGGTCGAATGCCGTCCGCTCGATCGTTTTTAGTTTAATTCAAGGGGAAGAATTCGGGATTAACTCCCAAAATATTGCCACTTTTGCCGATAGTAAAGACCCCAGTATTCGGCGCTTTTTGGGTATTGATGAGAAATTAGGCGAAGATATGGGTTTACCCAATGATTTTGCCCAAAGAGTCTTAAAACAGGTGGGTAATTACGGTGAAATTTATGATCGTGAAATCGGTAAACCCCTGCAACTCGATCGAGGTTTAAATAATCTTTGGATAAAGGGCGGTTTATTGTATTCTCCTCCTTTTCGTTAATTTTAAGATTGTGTTTTCTGGCGGGGAATATAGACCCCTATGGCTGCTGGAATAACCCGAAATATGGCGGGAGTAGTGCTAGTAATTTCGCCATCGGTGTTGATACTATGGGGTTTACGAGTCTCAATTTGAATTTCTTTACCGTTAAGAGTTCTCACCCAAGATAATAAACCCTGTTGTCCTCGCGGCAATGTCCACAAAAGCGGGAAAATTTGCCACCAGTGTTCAATTTCTAGGCTATATAAATCTAACCTTTGATCGTCGATTTGGGCATCGTAAGCGATCGGCATTCCTCCCCCATAATAACGACCATTTCCGATCGCTATTTGTAGGGTTTTAACTTTGATATTTTCTCCATCAATACCGATCATAGCGGTAAAAGGACGGGTTTTACTTAATACCTGTAGGGCTGTCCAAGCATAGGCCAAAATTCCCAAACGTCGCTTTAAACCCTTGCTCAGTTTCTGGGTAATTTTCACACTTAATCCTAAACTAGCCACGTTGAAAAAGTATTTATTATTTACCCAACCTAGATCGATATATTTTAAATTACCTTCGGCAATAATTCGACAGGCTTCGGCAATAGAATTCGGTATCCCTAAAGTCCGGGCCAAATCATTAGCGGTTCCCAGAGGTATAATACCTAGGGGCAGTTGAGTTTCTACCAACACATCCGCCATAGCATTAAGAGTCCCATCGCCACCGCCGACGATAACTAAATCAATACTAGAGCGATATTTTTCCAGCAAAAAAGGTATATCTTCTACCTTTTTCAAAGGGACGCTGATAATTTCAAAATCCCAATGATTGAGCAGATCAACAGTTTGAGCAAAGTTTTCTTTACCCTTGCGCGAGTGACGATTGATTAGTAGTAAAGCTCTTTTAGTCATAGGTAAGTTTCTCAGTAGCATCAATATCTGAAGATAAACCAAGTTGGATAAGGCTTTTAGACTTTTTTCTCCTCAAAAAGTGTGGCTCTCTTATTCTTTGTGTGATCTCGCGTAGCGAGCGCGTTGCGACCAGTTTAACTTACTATAGAAGCGATCAATCTTTGTGTCCTCTGTGTTTCTGTGGTTCCTTCCACTCGCTCGCCAGCAGGACTGTATCTTAGAATACATTTTACCCACCAAACCTAAGAGAGCCAATGGAGGCGGCTCTAAATACTGGGACAAGAAATATAATGGTACTGGAAACACGTCGGTAAATTATGCTCCTCTCAGTGGAGGAGTTGGAGATCTAACTGATGGCATAATTCCTACACAAAACTGGAATGATGTAGAAGTTGCAGACGGTACAGGACCTTATGTTGGTTAGGAAAACCGGAATCCTGTCATTACTTTTAACTTTGCTGGCACAGTAAATATAAACGCAGTTACTGTATATGTGGATGACGCAAATGGTTTTGGTGCTGTTTCCGTACCGCAAAGTATATTATTAAGTATGGGTGGCTCTAATTATAATTCGGGGTCTCTTACTGATCCTCCTACTGCAGCGCCAACATCCTATACTTTTTCAGGATTAAATTTTAGTGGTAGTTCCCTACAACTTACTCTAAATCGGCGCACTGCCTGGGTCTTTGCCAGCGAAGTTACTTTTGATGGCGAACTTTTGGGTGTCCAACCAGTTCCCGAACCCACCTCAACCCTCAGCCTCCTCGCTCTCGGCACTCTCGGTGCAGCTTCAACCCTGAAACGCAAACTAAAACCCTCCCAATCCACCGAAAAAGAAACCACAAAAGTCGGCTAAATTGTTTCTAAAATACCATAAATTCCCCTTTATTTAGTCAATTGAGTAGGGGCATTTATATCATATTTTTATGTTATCTTGAGGGTATTTATACCGCTTTGCGGAAGGCAAAAGTCTTATACCACAAGCTTTTCATGTTCCTAATTTTTACAATCCAAATCAATCATTAATGCTACCAGTATAAAATAATTAAAAAATAAGTCCACATCCCTATAACTTTGACAACTTTACTCTTCTGGAATAAACTGATAAACCAAACGATGCTGACAGAACAAATTAAACCTTTAGCCAAGCAAAAATATCCACTGCTGATATTGACCAACGTTCTAAACCTTTAATCACTGCTAAAGGCTCATTATTTCCTTCAGTTGCAATATGTACTTTCGGTAATCCTGTTTGAAAAACGGTGACTGACTTTGCTGAAGGATCAATCAACCAACCTAATTCTGTTCCTTGTTGTAAACAGAAAATAATCTTTTCCATCCCTAAGGTAACAGATTGTTCAGGAGACATAATTTCAATAATCCTATCGGGATAACGTAAAAATTGATCGGCCATTTCTTCATCTAGATCTCTTGGCAAATTCTCCCAACGAATCACCGCAATATCTGGCACAATTGAACGTTCTGCAAAAGTACAACGCAATTCAGGTAGAGCATAAGCTAATTTTTGAGGTTTAGTCTGTTGATTAATGGCAGAGGCTAACTCAAATTGTAAGATGCTGTGTTTTCCTTTGGGCATAGGTTTTTGAGTGACAATTCCATGATAATATTCCCTAGCAGGCTTAGTTTCTGGAAGGGCAAGAAATACTTCGAGGGAAAGAGCTTGTTTATCTTCTATTGTGGCAAACATTAATTGATTTCTCCGCTCTTGAGTTGTTTTCTATTATAAGCTCCTGACTCCTTACTCTCAGGACAATTTTTGATTTTTGCCATAAGTCCAATCTAAAAATACGGGTTTTTCTTTAAGCTCTAGCACGAAAAATTTGATTAGGGGACTTCCAAAAAATAAACTATTCATTCTCAAGAATAATAATCATTCTCGGAGTGTGGGAGGTAGGGATCGATGGTTGCCCCCTCCTTCCAATTTTGTAGTAGAATTAATCCTGTACATTATTAATCAAGTTTTTCTTTTTAAGAATATATGGAATTAACTGATTCCCTCAAGAAATTGCTCAGTGAAACTGCACTTCAATTAAAAGGTGCAGCTAAAAGAAGATTCATGGCGCAAACAGTCTTAGAATTAGGCTATGGGGGACAAACCCTTGCTGCACAGGAGTTAGGCTGGAATCGAACTACTATTCGTAAAGGAATTAAAGAACTAAAAAGAGGCATTATTTGTGTTGATAATCATTCAGCTAAGGGGCGGAAAAAAGCAGAAGAACATTTACCTTTTCTATTGGAAAACATCAAAAATTTAGTGGATTCTCAAAGCCAAACTGACCCAAGTTTTAAAAGCCAAAGGCTTTATGTGAGACTGAGTGCGGCCGAAGTCCGAAAGCAATTAATCTCTAAATATGGGTACAGTGATGAGGATTTACCGAGCGAGGAAACTATTCGGGTTAAATTAAATAACTTAGGTTATCGTCTGAAAAGAGTCGCTAAAGTTTTACCTCAAAAAAAATTCCAGAAACCGAGGCAATCTTTGAGGAATTAGCTAACATTAATCGGGAAGCGGATGAAGACCCTACGATGTTACGTCTTAGTTTAGATGCCAAAGCCCGTGTTAATATTGGACTGTTTGATCGAGGAGGTAAAAATAGAATAACTGTCGAAACAAACGATCATGATTTTAATCCGAAAACAACCCTAACCCCTTACGGAATATTTATTCCAGAATTTGATGAGTTGTTTTTGTATTTCACTACCTCCACAGTCACCAGTGACTTTATTGTTGATATATTAGAGGATTTCTGGGAATCTGAAAAATCTCGTTTTGAGAAAATTAAAACTTTGATAATTAATCAAGATAATGGATCAGAAAATAATTCGAGACGAACTCAGTTTATGAAACGTATAGTTGAGTTTTCCCAAAAATATCAAGTTAATATACGTTTAGCTTACTATCCCCCCTACCATAGTAAATATAATCCTATTGAACGAACCTGGGCTGTGTTAGAAAACCATTGGAATGGGAGTATTTTAGATGAAATCGAAACAGCTTTGAAATTCGCCCAAACTATGACTTGGAAAGGAAAACACCCGATTGTTAAGTTGATTACTGAAACTTACGAAAAAGGAGTAAAGCTTACTAAAAAAGCCATGGAAAAAATCGAAGAAAAAATCGAACGTCTCACAGAATCAACGAATCAAGACTTTCCCGATTTGGGGCAATGGTTTATTGATATTTATTATGATAAGACCTAGTTTGTAGTTAACTAAGATGGTTAGCTAAAAACTGTATTTGATTCTTTAACTTGTCCTTGTTATACTCGAAAAAGCTCGGAAGTATAAAAGTTTATGCTGCTA
Organism: Microcystis ichthyoblabe FBCC-A1114; assembly: GCF_050500245.1. NCBI lineage: Bacteria > Bacillati > Cyanobacteriota > Cyanophyceae > Chroococcales > Microcystaceae > Microcystis > Microcystis ichthyoblabe. Next base: position 1,320,883 of record NZ_CP191408.1, read on the forward strand.
TTTTTTTTTCGGAAAAATAGGTTGTAATGGGAGACTCTTTGTTTTCCTAGACAAAAATAATTACTTTTTCAAAAAAACACTTTTCTATTTTTTTGTTGGGTATTTTATTCTCTGGAAGTCCCTAGCCGTGAGGTTTAACTCTGGAAAAACCCCTGAAATAAGACGTTGATCCTGTTTAAATAAATTACCTTGATATTCTCCATCGATTAATTGATAGATAGAAATGGTGGGTTCTTTGGGGCTGCCGATATATCGGGCCGAACCTTTGGCTAAATAATCGATAATCCAATATTCGGCAATTCCTAATTGTTCGTAGTCGTCGAATTTTTTCAGATAATCATCTCGCCAATTGGAACTGACAATTTCAATAATTAATTTAGCTGATGTTGCCAAAGAAATTGAGGAAGCGGTTTCCCAATAGGGATCATTAACTAGATTTTCTCTGTCTAAGACAATAATATCGGGTAGATAACCCGTATGGGGGCGAAGGGGTTTTACTGCCGCAGTATTGGGGATAAAATAGGGTAATTGCTGCCGATTTATCTCTAAGAATAGGGTTCCAGAAACAAATCCGCCAATTTCTTCGTGTTTTCCGATCGGTCGCATCATAGCCAATAATTTTCCTGCGATTAATTCGTATTGTTGTCCATCATCGGGATATTGATTAATATAGTCATCAAAAGTCAACAATTGGGGGATAGTTTGGGTTGTGGTCATGGCAGTTAGGGGAATTAAGAGAGATGATTTTTCTAGATTCTAACTCGATTAACGACGTTGCCACCAAGTCAATCCAGCTAGGGTAAATCCTACTAAAGGCATTACTACCATCGCTATCCAAAAAATAGCGTTAGCTTGCAGGGGATTTAAATTGATTCTTCTATTTTCTGGTTCCTTAGCTCGGATAGATAAGGTGGCTGTTTCACCACTGGCTAACCACTGCACAGAATTTAAAAATATATCTCCGTTTAACTGTTGTTCAAACAGTCCATCGCTGGCAAAGCTGGCATTACCAATCACGATTAATTTACCTTTTTTTCCAGCCAGAGCAACTCCTAGATCAAAGGGGCCAGCTAAATCTTTTTCAGGGTTAAACTGGAGATTCTGATCATTTAAATCACTCTCAGCCCACATTTTATCATTAGTAATCATTAAAGATACGGCTTCAATTCCTTCGATGGGAACGGTAGCGATGGGACGAGCAAAGGGAAAGATAGAAATACCGTTAGCAAAATCCTGGGTAATGGGATGATTACCGTAATTGGTAATAATGGGACTAGCCGGACCTAAACCGATGATTTCCCCAGCACCGGAAGCATCAATAATAATCCGATTATCTAGTTTCACACCCCAAGAGGTTAATAAGGGTTCTAATCCGGTTTCGGTTTGGGGGTCAATCATTAATAAAATTTTGCCCCCTTGCTCAAGATAGTTTTTTAACGCGGTGACTTCCTGGGGAAATATTTTTCTTTTGGGACTGGCAATAATAATGACATCGGCATTATTGGGAATGGTGGAACGTTCCACTAGATTAAGTGGTTTTACTTGATAACCTTTTGCTTCTAAACTATTGACTGTTTGCACTAATCCACCTTGAGGCTCTTTGATGGCATTTTCTCCATGACCTTGCAGAAAGTAAGCGGTTAAAGTGCGATCGGTTTTAGCGGTTTCGATGGCGTTACTCAGTTTCGCTTCCGTGAGACTTTCCTCTTCACTAATAGTTTTCAGAGGCTGTTTTTTGTCACCATACTGTAGATAGACTCTGGACAAATTATCATCGGCTAGTTTTTTGAATTCTTGAGCGATATTGGGTTTTTTCTCCGGGTTAACTATCTCGTACTGAAATTGGGGATTTTTGCGTTGATAATTGGCTAAAAGTTCCTGTTCGTTGCCACTGATTCCCCGGGTTGAAAAAATCCAGACTTTGATTGGTTTTGACAGATTGGTTAATAGTCTTTCGGTTTGGGGGGATAAACTAAAGATTTGGTTTTCGGTTAAATCAACTCGATAGGGATAACGGAGGGCGAGAAAGTTAATTAAACCGATAACACCGAGGACAATAATAGTAGTAATGAGGGTTTGAGTGCCAGTGCGGGTACTTCTTTTTTGCCAAAAGTCTTTGGAAGTGATTACTAATAACAACAGCCACCCTAGAAACAGAATAGCCCCGGCAATTAATAACCCCAGAGAGAGGGATGACCATTGACCGGAGATTAACCCCACGGTTAAGCCGGCACTAGCCAGAAAGAGGGCGGGTATATAGAGAAATTTACCGTATTTTTGCCAGGATCTCATAGTTAGTTTCTTTGATAACGGTCCGCTTCGATCGCTTGAGTAGTTAGGAAGATTCCCAGCAGAATATAACTGAGGAGGATGACTAAACTACTACTGTCAAAAATTCCCCGCACGAAATTGTTAAAGGGTTGATACCAAGATAGATGGGAGAGCAATTCTTTCAAGAAAAATCCGATCTGTTCTCCCACTTCTCCTCCAATGCGATCTCGAAAGAAGGTTTCGGCATTGTTAGCAATTACATCCAGTATCCAGATAAATAAGATGGTGATAAAGGTGATGATGTAAGCAAGAATAGAACTATTGGTGAGGGAAGATATAAACATCCCGATGGCTAGGATGGCCGCTGCCAGTAAAATTAATCCTAGATGAGCTAGTAAAATACTGGCTATATTCACCGGGGGAACTGCGCTACTAAAAACTACTATTTCGTAAATCCAGAGGGGGGTAATCATCACGGTAAAAAAGGCCAGCACTCCCAATAATTTACCGATGGCTATACTCCAATTAGTCAGGGGGGAAGTGGCTAAAAGTTCTAGGGTTCCCTGTTTTTTTTCCTCTGCGTATAATCCCATAGACAGGGCCGGCAAAATTACCAACAATAAAGAGGATAAAATAATGCCGATGAAAGTGGTCAGAAATTCAGATACCGTATCTCTGGCTACCAGAAATCCCGATTGTTCCTGAATACCAATATCGAGAATAATGCCGTAGAGAAGGGAGTTAAAGAAAAATCCCGCTACTAACCAAAATATCCCCATAATGATATAGGCATTGGCGGCGGTAAAATAGCTTTGAAATTCCTTGCGAAAAATCGCCCAGATATTATTGATCATGCCTCTCCTCTTGGTGATTACTTTCCCCGCTGCCGATTACTTCCAGAAATATATCTTCTAGGGTTTTACGCGTGCGACGCATTTCTAATAGGTTATAACCATTGTTGACAACTATTCTAGCAAGTTCTGCCCCTAGGTTTGTCCCCGCTTGACCAACAATTTTGAGCAGGTTATCGCCGACTTTTGCTGCTTGTTCGACTTGGGGTATTTGTTGCAGGATTTCTAACAGGGAATCCCTATCACCTTCGATCTCAATTTCATAACTGGAACCAGCAGGGGTAGCGGTAGTAATATTATTGGCTACGATGCGACCCCGATTAATAATTGTCGCTCGATCGCAGGTAATACTCACTTCTGGTAAAATATGAGTGGAGAGAATAATTGTATGTTCTCCCGCTAAACTTTTAATTAGATTTCTCACCTCGATAATCTGTTTCGGATCCAATCCTACTGTCGGTTCATCTAAAATAATTACTGGTGGATCGTGTACAATCGCTTGGGCAATTCCCACACGCTGTTTATAACCCTTGGATAACTTGCGGATAATAACTTTTCTTTTTTCTAGTAACTGACATTTGCCTAACACTAAATCTACCCGCGCTTTTCTATCCCCCGATGAGATGCCTTTAATCCGTGCCACAAAATCAAGAAAACCTTCCACGGTCATCTCTGGATACAAGGGGGGATTTTCGGGAAGATAACCAATGCGACGACGCACTTCTAAGGATTGTTGATGCACATCGTATCCTGCTATCCTTGCTGTTCCTGTCGTGGCAGGAATATACCCAGATAAAATCCTCATAGTTGTGGTTTTTCCCGCTCCATTCGGTCCCAAGAAACCGAGTATTTCTCCTTTTTCTACGGTAAAATCCACGTCACTAATTGCCGTGGTCGAACCATAAATTTTACTCAGATGTTCCACTTCAATCATAAGCTTTATCAGTTATCAGTTATCAGTTATCAGTTATCAGTTATCAGTTACCAGATGTGAGTTTTCAGTCAATAGTGTTAAGTGACAAGTTCGGAGCTTTCTTTTAACTCGACGGAATCTAAAACCTAATTTGTTAAGCTAGAAGATTTTATGGACTTAGTTTCTAACCTTCTTTTTGGGTAGGAGAATTGCCAGATTCTTTCTTTTGCCTCTTGCCTCTTGCCTCTTGCCTCTTGCCTACTGCTCACTGATAACTGATTTTTCCCAGACTATGATCGCGATTAATTTCTACCACTATATCCGCTTGTTTGAGCAGGGGGGGCAGAAACAATTGCGGATGTAAACTTTTCCAAAAATACTTGACAAATTCCTCGATTTCTGATGGGGTCATACCTCCTTTTGTTTCGGCCGCCTGTCGCCATTGTAAACTGTAACGGTAGTCAAGGGGATAAAGAATCAGTAAGCGATCGATTTTTGACCAGAGGGGTAGATATTCTCGCAATCTTTGATTATTATCCCTGGCGAATTGTCGGTCTTCCTCGCTATTAATCGGATCGGGGGCATGATCAAAGACTGTTTCTTCTACTGGATTCATGCCCACAAACCAACCCTCGAAAAAAAGAACATCAACTCGTTCCACTTGTTCCGCTGCAATTCTATCTCCTTGTCCTCGATGCAGGGACTTGTCAAACCGCGGGATTAAAATCGGACTTTCTTGCTGACAAACCTGTTCTAAAACTTTAATTCCTAATGCTATATCATGAGTACCCGGTGGACCACGCCAGCGCAATCTTTCATCCTTTTGACGCAATTTTATTCGCTCATTATAGGTCTTATAAATATCATCTAAAGAGAGATTATTTACTTTTAAATCAAAATAGGCTAAAATAATCGACATTATGGATGTTACGGTGGTCTTTCCCGTGCCTTGGGGAGCCAAAATGCCTTGAATCAACGGTTTTGCGTGGCTGCGTAGCTCTAGCGCCCAGGGAATCCACAAGCGCCAACAGCTGATCAAAATCTGATTTGGCTGATTTATCCCTAACTCCTGACATTTTTGCCAGACTCGCGGCCAGAGAATCGTTAATAGTTCCGCCCTTTCCTGTAGGATGAGAGGGTTAGTCTGCTGAAAATTTAAGGATTCGATCGCTAGTAATTCTTCTAGATCCGCCTCAGTTAAGGGATTTTTGTCGATTAATCCCTGTAAAATCGTCAAAATCTTCATAGCTGTTATCAGAATTAGCAAAAAACTGTCCCTGTTATTCAGGAGTAATTATCTAGGGTTAGCCACCCATACTAGGAGATTAATCCCGCTCAAGATTTTTTTGAGAGTGTTTTTTAGGGTTATTTGCCCAAAAATGAAGGGTTTGCAGGCAGGCACGGATTTCTATCATATATGTAAGTATATGTCAAGTTCCGTTTTTGGTCAAGGGGTTTGGTCAAAAATCTCTAGCTTTGTCTCCAGTTTCTCAATCGGTTAGACTAAGAATTATTAACATTACTTAACAAAACACCAGATGAATACAGCTGCTCTGACAATCAGGCAAAATTGGCAATGGCAAGGAAATTCGATACACTATGTGCAAGCGGGTACTAGAGTTGCGGGAAAACCCCCTTTACTATTAGTCCACGGTTTTGGCGCTTCCACCGACCATTGGCGAAAAAATGTGCAAGGTTTGGTCTCAGAATGGGAAGTATGGGCGATCGATCTGTTAGGATTTGGTAGATCAGCTAAACCGGATCTTGTCTATAGTGGCAATCTTTGGCAGCAACAATTAAACGATTTTATCAAGGAAGTTGTGGGCCAACCGACGGTTTTAGCGGGTAATTCTCTGGGGGGTTACGCTTCTCTCTGTGTAGCTGCTAATCATTCCGAGAATGTTCGGGGATTAATTCTCCTCAATAGTGCTGGTCCCTTTAGCGATACAGAAAGCAATCGTCAGCCTAATTTAGCACAAAAACTACTGCGATCAGTCTTGCTGCAACCCTGGGCTAGTTATCTCTTATTTCTCTATACCCGTCAACCCAAAACTATCCGTAAAACCCTAGAGAAAGTATATCTCGATCGCAGTGCCATTACCGAGCAGTTAATAGAAGATATCCGTCGTCCTTCCCTGGATGCGGGAGCAGCCAAAGTTTTTGCTTCTGTGTTTAAATCTCCCCGGGGGGAAAATGTGGATATTCTCCTGCAAAAGTTAAGTTGTCCCCTGTTGATGTTATGGGGTGAGGGGGACCCTTGGATGAATACTAGGGAACGCGGGGCCAAATTCCGTCAATACTATCCTTCTCTCACAGAATATTATCTAACTGCCGGTCATTGTCCCCACGATGAAATTCCCACAGAGGTTAACCAGTTGATTAGTGATTGGATGAAAAGCTTATAGAACCGATTTGGTATCTTTTATAATGTAGATGCTAGGCTGAAAAGGTGAAGCGAAAACCTTGTCCATTATTAGGTTGCAGGGAAGAGAGTCTGTAGCCTATTTAACGGCAATAAGTACCTAAGCAAAATTAATTACACATATCTAACCACCTCTTGCCTCTTGCCTTTCTTCATTAGGAAATTTATTTTGCACGACTACTTACTGGCTCTTCGTTACTTGTTATGGTTCGATAGGGGGGCATAAATTGACTAAATCCTTCTCTGGCAAGAGACTTAATTGATGAGTTCGCTCTAGATAAAAAACAATTGACAAAAATCGCCAAATGCCTTTCTAAATAAGGTTTTCATCCCTTATAACCCCAGTCCATTGCATAACACAAACCGAAGAACCGCGATATAGCTCTTTGTCCCTTGATGTAATCCTTCAACCGATAGCGGTTAATTTGCATTAGCTCTTCTATATTTTTTTGGGAACATTTGATGTAGCTGGAGCCAATGATAGAAATGTTGACCCACATAAAAACTGCTGTGTCTGCGTTGACCTTTATATCTTTTTTCAGGTCTTGTAACATATTTTTGGATTCCCATATCCTTAATTTTTTTACCTTGCAGTGTGGCACTTGTATAGGCGATAGCTATAACAATTATCAGCTTTGATAAGTATTGCGGTGCTAATTGAGAACCTTCTAAGCTATAGCCTCCCGACTTAAAATTTCGGAACATCTCCTCAATATCAAATCTTTTTTGATAGGCAATTATTGCCGTCTCTAAATCCCCAAAATTTGTCAGAATATATCAAGGTTCTTTTGTTTGAAAACCCCCATAGGTTTTTTTCCACTTACCAGCTAAGTTAAACTGGACAAATCCCTGCTCTTTTGTAATATTGACATCATTTAAAAATAGTTGAGTTCCTGGACTTAAACCTAACTCTCTCATTTCTTGATAAATTCCTTCTTTTGTCTTGACATTTGTACTTTTTTTTTGTCTTAAACAAAAGTATAAACTCTGCTTCTGAAGCCACTTTCCAAGACTGACCGAGCAAAATTCTCTATCTCCTAACACCACGATTTTATGACCTGATAGCACCGTCAATATTTTCCCAATACTCGCTGCTGTTCTTCGAGATTACTACTTCCTTTTTTATCTAATATCTCCCAATAGATTGGCATGGCTCTCTTGTCGTAAATTAGACTCACCATCAAGATATTTATTGCTCCCAAACTTGTCTGGTCTATGGCAATATACGCTAATCCTTTTGTTGTGAATCTCTGCTGCTGTTTTAACATCTCTTTTAGGCAGAGAAACCAGATTTTTTCAATATTCAGAATTTCCAGCTTTAAAAATCTTTTTAGTTTTTTTCTCCGACTCTCAAACAGGATTGGTATTGGTAAGGCTTCAGCTAATATCTCTAACTTAGCTTGCTTTAGTATTTGCAAGGTTCCAACTATCATTAACAACAGTAGATATCTGGCTCGTCCCAGTTCATTTTTTAACACTTTCTGGTATAGTTCACTTATCATTTTCGTTATTTAGGTCATATATGGTAAATATGACTTATCTTTTTTTGGAGTCCGTATCTGTATTCCGTGCTACATAAGCTTTTCAGCTTGCTTGTCCCCCTGTCAGGTTTCTGCTAAGTGTCAAGCTTCCTTAGATAGAACGCAAGCTAAATTGAAGAAAGCTAAGGCATGGAGTTGGCAACTAAATGCTAATGGTGGAAAAACAGCATCTGAATTTAGTATAGAGCTTTTGAATTCACCGAATGCTGTCAGATATAATGGACGAAACAATCCTTGGAAAGCAACCAGAAATAAGATAGTAAACATAACAGTCGGTGAACCAGGATTAAACAATGTTGGCAATTCCCCCAAATTTATGGAATCAATCAGTCAAGACATCATATTTTCTTGTTCGGATGTTGTATTGATTAAGTTTTGGCTAGGATATGAATGGGGACCAGAAGTCGGTCTTCTTCAAGATGGAAATGTTAGAGTTTTTAAATGTTTGAGTGAGGATAATAGGAATTATGGTGAAGGTTTTCCTTGGGGATATGATGATTGTTGCTGCTAATTATTAGACATCTCCAAAAATTATCACCGGCTCATAGCTTGCTTTGGGCTATGTACTAACTAAACAGTTCGATAAGTCTTGATATTACCCTTAGATTCTTGTTGATTTAGATGGAAACAAAACGCGACAAGTGCAGTATGAATGATAATCTTTACAGAAGTCCCCGACAATTAAGTACGTTGAATAATTGTAAACTTTTGTCAAAAAATGCAGTCAGATCAAAGAATCGTCGCTAGACTTCCAGAAAGTTTCTGTTATTTCAGCCTATTGTCATAAATCTACTTCAAGCTTCTGGGTGTGATATACGAAAAATTCTGCGATCGCACCCAAATAGGCTGATATGCCGAAACTTTTCACAGTTCGTTACTCAGACTTCAAAAAATTGCCGTTTATTAAGAGAGGAGCAAGTTAAATGCCGAGTAATTTTTTCAGTTTATTATTCGACCTTTCCTTTTCCAAATTTATTGGAATTAGAATTATTGGTTTAATTTACGGAGTAGGGGGAATTTTTATCTTCCTATTTTCTTTAGGATTTTTGATAGGTGGATTTCAAGCAGGTCCGGGTCAAGGTTTACTGGCTTTTCTCTTGTCCCCAGTTTTATTCCTATCACTCCTGATTAGCTTTCGCATTGTTTTAGAGGGATTTGTGGCCTCACTAAAAACTGCTGAAAATACTTCAGAGCTTGCTGAACACTTCAAACGGCTTCCTTAAGTCTGGAGTTTTTCATCACAAGCTTCTGAAAACAAGTTAAGGTCATGCCAAATCATTAACCCTTAAATGAACTACTCCACTTGATCGTGTAGCAGCGTAGAGTGGTTCATTTTTATTTATTTACACCATGCTGCACTTGCGCTTCCATCCAACCCTGTATAAGTATCACATCTCACACCATTAAAATTAGCGTCTGTCACATCTGCCCCTGTAAAATTAGACCGGGCTATGTCAGCATTTATCAGGCTTGCTCTTTTTAAATTAGCATCCATTAATTTTGCATAGCCCATATAAGCACTATTAAGTCTAGCATTTGATAAATTTGCTCCTATTAATTTGGTGCTATCCAAGTTAGCTCCCGTCAAAATTGCGCCACTTAAATTGGCTTTGGTTAAATCAGAACCACGAAGACTAGCACCACTTAAATCAGCGCCTTGTAGGTTAGCGTGTCTTAGATTTAATCCACTCAAATCTGCACCGCTTAAATCACATCCGGGGCATTGTTTTGTTTGCTTAAATTTCTTTACATGATCGAGATTTTCAGCACCGATAGAACTTACTAAACTCACAGAAGATAGAACGATTATTGAAAAGATGACAGTAAGTTTCATAGCTATTTTACCTCAATTTTTTTTCAAACAAATAAGTAGCTGGTTATAATTAAATTTAAAATGGATTTTAGGTTCGATCCCCCCTGCCCCCCTTGATAAGGGGGGTGCCGATCCCCCCTTAGTCCCCCCTTAATAAGGGGGAATCTGATAATTTTTAACGCCTACCTACTTAAGAAGTAATTATAACATAGTATTTCCCCGATGCGGACAAAAAGGATGCTATCCCTCAGTGCATTTTCTGAGGGCAGTTTATCCTCCACTAACCCTATTAAGTCCAACGAAACTACCTTTGAGATTTTCATTACTAGGGAAATCGCAAAGGTTTTGAGTCATATCAAATAAAAGCCTTTTTTAGTAGGGCTTTTACCTATATTGAGCGAACCCTATCTTGTAACATCGGGATAAGATGGACATTCATAGACTGTTACTTCCTCCTTGTCACAGATTATGCTTCCCAAGAGATTGATGATTCCCAAGGGATCATCGATACGATTACCAGGGCAAACACGCTTTGTTGTTGGTACTTTATTCTTTTCTTCAACAATGGTTGTTGTTTCCACGTATGCTGTGAAGGTTCCCTGGTCAACTATTGTGTTTTTTTCCTTAATCGTATAATCGAAATCGTTTTCTCCCTGTCTGACGATTAGAAATTGTCCATCGTGTCCTGAACCGATGGTTATCTCGGTAATTTGGGAGCCTCTGCCCCGGCTATAATCTCGATCGGTGAAGGGAAAAGGATCGCTCGCCACTCCCCGGCTAACATTTCTAACAATAACCCTTCTGTCCCGACTCGGAGGGAAGGCGGTGGAGGTAAAGCTTGCTTTTACTATACCTTTAGAAAACCCCGGGCATTCACCAGTATATCGGTACATGGGAATCACCAATCTGTTGAGAGAGGGACTTCCTATTATTTCCAAACCAACTTCTGGCGATTCCGTTTGCTTATTCTGTTGTTGTTGGTTGCTGGTGATAATTGGCGGGTAAATATTTATCGCTTGGGTATTTGACGGCAGACAAGTTAGGCAGAAACTTAGGCTGAGAAATTTCAGAGGTGAAATGAAACCGTTATTCATCATAATTAGGGTTCAGATTCGCTTGAGATTATATTCTCTATAATACCTGAGTCTGTGAAACTTAAAGCATCGCATTTTTCCAATCGGTTAAGGAATGTTCCGAAGTCGGAAGCGGCAAGAAGTTTATAGGATGGCAAGTGACCTTTTTTGGCTTCAAGACTGTAGTTGGGGGGATTGGTCAATGGTCCTTCATAGCCACGCCGCCACCCTACCCTCTCTTCAAATTGCTTATAGTCATTTTTTACGCCTCTCCAGATTTCTCCCTGAACGCTAAAGCCAAAATGTCCACTGGAATATTGCACCCAAAGTCGATTAATAATCTTCAGGTCAGAACAAGACAGATTGTTTATGATGTTTCCGTTAAAGTAGGTTTGATCTGTACCTCGAAGCATTAGTTTTTTCGTTTCGGCTTCGGCCTGCTGCCAATTTCCCTGTTCGAGAAGATTGCGAAGTGTCTTAAAGAGATTATTATCGGGCAGCGGAGTGGCTCGACAGTCGTCCACTACTTGGATATTTTGCCAGCTTGCATAAAGATTAATAGGAACGGATGAAAATTCTATAACTGGTATGTTAGGATCTCTTTTGCCACCTCCCCCATTGATTCCTACCAAACAGCCGTTTTCGTGTAATAGTGGACCGCCACTCATTCCGGGTAAAAGTTCGAGTTTATGGGCAATTTGATATCCCCCTGCGGCTTTTCTGTCAGTACCAAGTACATTCCCAGGACCGAAAAATCGCGCACGTCGATCTCGGCTAGTTTTGCTAGGAACTGCCCAGCCAAATACATAAACTTTACTGGAGGCAGATAGCTGTTCTGCATTACCTATTCTAACAGTTTCGTATTCTCTTGTACTAAAAAACTTGAAAATTGCTAAATCAGCATTCGGATGAATTTTTACCGAGGAAATTTCACTTATATACTGTTGTCTGTCAGAAGTTTCAACGCGATATCCAGTAGAGTTGGGCATCGGTTCGGAAGTTGGCTTATTTTCTTGATCGCAGAATTTTGAATTGAGAAACACATGGCAGTTAGTCAGGACAGTATATAAGTATCCTTCCTGTCCTTTAAATATATATTTTTGTTTCTGGACAATTGCTCCAGTACCTGGATTATTACCGTCTATTCTAATTATTTTGACTGTAGTTTGTTTGGCGATTTCTTCAACTTCGCTTTGGGAGAGAGCTAATAAGCCTTGCTGAGTTAATGAAACCGCTATTAATCCAACAATAAGCCAGTTTATTGTAGCTAATATTTTCATCTATTTATCAGATATTACTTTAATAATTTGTTCGCTGGGGATTGCCCAACTTGAGTTATTGATTAGAGTCTGCAAATCCGGCGATGGTTGAGAACCATCTTCATAATTATCGGAGTTTTCCCACAAAACGGGATGTCTGCCGCTGATGCCGACTAATTCTCCCTTTTGATTGAGTAATGGACCTCCGCTCATTCCCTTTTCAAAGTCGCCATTATATCCAATTTGATATCCTCCTTCTAGCGGTTTTTCCAAGAATGCAACTATTTTACCCGGTGTAAAATTAAACTCGTCGTTTAGGCTCTGAGTGCTTTCTCTTGTCTCTTTTTTTTGTATTGACTCATTGGCTGGATAGGCAAATTGTGGCTGCAAATAAAAAGGGAAACCCGCCGCTAACACATATTCCCCTCTCTTTAGGTTAGCGGAGGAACCTAGGCGAGAAGCTACATAAAAGCAGGGGGATTTAAATTGTAGTAAGGCTAGGTCATTCCGAGCCAAATTTGCAGTTTTTACCACTTCTGAAATATGAATCTTTCCGTCAAAAGTTTGAATGCTGTAGGAAAAGTGATTATCCTTGAGAACATGGGCGTTAGTAATCACTTTATAATTGTTGTTTTGGGAGTAAATTATTACTCCAGAACCGATAAATTCTGATTCATATAATATTTTTACTGTGATAACTTTAATCTTATTATATAAAGAATCGATCAAAATTGGTCGAGAAGATGGGCATCCCGACCGAATAATGTGAGGAGCAAAGTAGCTATTATCTGCATCAGTCACTACCCTTAAGGCTGGACTACTGATCAGAAACATTATTAGTAAAAGTTGACATTGGGATTGGTTCACTGCCAAACTTACTCCTAGCGAGGCTCATTTTCTGAAGCTTCGATTATTTCTTCAAGATTGTTAATAAAAGTCTCGACATTAATATTAAGTTCTCCTTCTGAATCATAGGAAAAAGGCTGGTCAGTAAATCTAAATTTTGAAGGATTGCCATAGCGATTCATATTAAATAGTTTTTGGGCAACTTCTTCAGAGTTTACTCCTGCTTTTAGAGTGAATAATACCTCGTTTTTAGCACAACTGCCGCCCTTAACTTTAGGAACACAGATGACGGGATAGCCATTAACATTTGAAGTTTTAACATTGGTCAGCATAGGAGCATATTGATTAAAGCGATCAGAAACCGTGATGCAGCGTTTCCTGTTGTCCCATCCTGAATCGGCAAAGTCGTTAGAAGTCCATTCAATTATCGCTATATTTCTTTTAGGGCGTTTGACAAAGGTATTCCACTTTCCCTGAAGTTGGCCGCAGAAGAACAGTCCCTTTCCTGCGGACTTGCTAGGTTCTGGTAAACTAAAAGTGACCGCACCAGTTAAAAATAACATCGCCAGAATTTGGCATGGCTGTCGGTGTTTCATTCTCAATGACCTCTTTTTTTCGTTTTAGTCGCTAGTCTAACATGGGATTCATCCCAAATCAACTTTTAATAATACGATTAACTCCCGATCGAGCTTTGAAAACCTGCGCCCCGCTTCCCACTTACTTATAGCTATCAGTCATCAGCCTTGAAGACGTTATTAAACAAGATGTAGTATAAAAGCTGGTCAGGATAATCTTGACACCGATAATTCAGAAACTCGGCCGCCAAACTTGGATTTTCTTGTCAAAATTGCTGGCAACGGTACGCCCATCTCCACTGAGGGCGATCATTCTAGGTGAATCGAAAGATTTGGGAGAGGAAGGGGAGTAGCTAAAAATCTCCTTTTTGGTGTTTAGGTTCCATAATCTAATGGTTTCATCGGAACTGCGGCCAGCAATTATCTTGCCATCTTCGCTGATAACTATCAAACAGATATCGGCGGATGACCCTGCTTGGAGAGGAGAATCTTTCCAATCGCTATCTTTCCAAATTCTGATATTTTCTTGGCAACTGCTACTAGCGGCGGTGGTTCCATCGGCACTGACGGCAACCGAGGGGGCTGTCCATGGATTGATAGAGGGAAAAATGCGTGGTTCGTATGGGTTACTGCCTTGTTTTTGCCAAAAACTGATGTCACCGCCCGAATGTCCGCTGACGATAATTGATGCGTCTTGATTGATGGCAAGGGATACCACCTCTTTTTCCACTGGTAGCGTCTCGATTAAATTTCCCGTTGACAGATTCCAGAGTTTAACTGTTGTATCTTTTCCACCAGTAACCAATGTATTGCCATCGGAACTTAAGGCTAGGGCGATCAAACCTCGTTGGTTTGGCAGGGTAATACGTTCTTTCCCCGTTTTTAAATCCCAAACCTTGATTGTGCCATCTTCACTGCTGCTGGCTAATATTTGTTGATCGTTACTTATAGCGATCTCTAAAATAGCTTTTCCTTGTCCTGCTATGGTTTTTTTCCGTTTTCCAGTTGCCACGTCCCACAGGTAGATGTTCCCTTTCTCATCCCCACCTAGCAAAGTTTGACCATCTTCGTCTAGTACAAAGGAATTAATCTGGCTCGACGGCTCAATCAAGGGAAGTTCTTTAACCGTTGGTTCATTTGGGAACAAGTAATCCAACCACGGTTTTATTATTGGATGGCCAAACCCAAAAGAAAACCCACCAGTTATAACAATAAAAATTACCCAGAACCAACGTTTAAACCTCGATGGCGGGAGAATTTTGGTATCAGGAGGAACAACAACAGGCGTTTTTTCCCGTCCAGCGGAACCAGGCAAGTCGGTTAACATTTCTTGAGCAGAGGTGAAGCGATCGCGGGGGTGGAAACGGACAGCGCGATCGATAACGGCGGCTAAATTCGAGGGTCGGTGGGGCGCATCTTTTCGCCAGAGGATTTCACCGGTGTTGGGGTCGCTGGTGAGAGCTTGAGGAGTTTTGCCCGTCAGCAGGAAAATTGCGGTTAGACCCAAGCTGTAGAGGTCGCTGGAGCGAACTGGATGGCCAGCTGCTTGTTCTGATGCCATGTAGCCAGGAGTTCCCAATGGGACTGTTTTATTGCCGCCATTGATATTGTTCACCTCTTTGACAATACCAAAATCAATGAGAACAGGTTTACCGTCGCTGGCCCGCAGGATGATATTGTCGGGTTTGATGTCCCGGTGGATGATTCCTCGGCCGTGGATGTAGTCGAGGACGGGTAGGAGTTCTCGCAAGATTTTTTCTACTTGCGCTTCCGAGAGGTTGCCTTCTCGTTGGTGTTTTTGACTGAGGGTGATCCCTTCAATCCATTCTTGGACGAAGAAGAAATTTTCCCCTTCTGAAAAGTACTCGTAAAGTTGGGGAATTTGTCGGTTATTTCGCCCTAATTCTTCTAAAATAGCGGCTTCTCGCTGGAAACGTTTTTCAAACCAACCGGGAGTTGGTGCTGTGTTAGTTGTATCATCTGGCTTTAGTTGCTTGATTACACATTTACGGCGGGAGGGCATACGAGTATCGATCGCGAGGAAAGTTTCGCCAAAACCGCCTCTACCTAGTTGTTCCAAGATTTCATAGCGATTGTTTAGCATTTAATAGCGACTCTCTAATAGGAATGCTGTCATTTTAAAATGGATAAACTTCGTGGGGGTGATTTTTTTTCAACCCTCGCTGCCCGCTGCCCTTGAGCTATTGGTTAGATTAGCAAAAATGGTAAGTAGCTGGTTATAATTAAATTGAAGATAGATTTTGGGTTTGATCCCCCCTGCCCTCCTTGATAAGGGGGGCATTTGATAATTTTTAACGCCTACGTACTTAATTAAGTCCAGAAAACAAAAACTATCAAAAAGTCCCTCCTATCTCCTGCTGTCAACCCATTGATTAGGATTTTTCTTAGCCAAAAACTTTTTTGGCAGCGATCAAAGATTTTAGGCAAGGATGTGGAACGCTTCAGCTGATTTGGTGTAACAGAAAATTGCTGTAGATTTTACAATCTAAGACTTTAATGAGATAGTCAACAACTTACCCCGTCATAAAATTAGGGGATTTTAAACTCGAATTTTTGATAACCTGAGATGCCTCGATACGGAAAGACTTCACCCCCAAACCTCCCCACTACCCCCTAGCTTTTACCTAGGGATAAAAAACCAAATAGAACAGACAAAAAGCCTGTTCTATTTCTTAGGAGAAAAAAACTTAAACGGTCATGATATCTTTTTCTTTTGTCGTTAATAAATCCTCGATTTTGGCGATAAATTTATCGGTGGATTTCTGGACTTGATCCTGTAAATCCCTGGATTCATCCTCAGAAATTTCGTGACTTTTTTCCTGTTTACGGATAGCATCGATCGCATCCCGGCGAATATTGCGGACAGACACCTTTCCCTCTTCGGCCAATTTCGCCGCTAATTTGACCAAGTCCTTGCGGCGATCGCTAGTGAGGGGAGGGATATTCAAACGAATGGTCTGACCGTCATTACTGGGGGTTAAACCCACGTCCGAGAGAGAAATCGCCTTTTCGATCGCCCCCATACTGGTACGATCGAAGGGTTGAATAGCGATCGTGGTTGCGTCGGGAGTGCTAATAGTGGCCAGGGACTTGAGGGGAGTTTCCATGCCATAATACTCCACCACGATTCGATCTAAAAGAGAAGCATTTGCGCGGCCGGTACGAATCGTATTAAAAGCTCTCTGGGTTGATTCGACGGTTTTCTGCATATGGTCTTGAACTTCAGCTAACTTCACAGAATCCTCCTACCAATGTTCCAACGGGTTCACCTTTGACAGCGCGAACAATATTACCTGCTACCGACAGATCGAAAACGACTATCGGAATATTATTTTCCTTGCACAGAGCGATCGCAGTTCCGTCCATCACCCGCAGATCATGGGTCAGCACATGACCGTAGGTGAGACTTTGAAAGCGTCGCGCGTTAGGGTTGTGAGAGGGATCGGAATCATAAACCCCATCCACTTTCGTCGCTTTAAACACCACTTCCGCATCGATTTCGGCAGCGCGTAGGGCTGCCGTGGTATCGGTGGTAAAGAAAGGATTACCCGATCCCGCACCGAAAACCACCACCCGACCTTTTTCCAGATGACGGATGGCCCGCCGGCGGATGTAGGGTTCAGCTAATTCCTGCATCGCGATCGCCGTTAATACCCTGGTCGGTACTTGCGCTCGTTCTAGGGCATCCTGCAAGGTCATGGCGTTCATGACTGTTGCTATCATACCAATATAATCGGCCGTGGCCCGATCCATGCCAGCCGAGGCGGCTTTCACCCCCCGAAAAATATTGCCCCCACCGACCACGATCGCCAATTGGATGCCTTGGTCAACCACTTCGGAGATTTCCTGAGCGATAGCGGAAACCACCATCGGGTCGATCCCATAGCCGAGATTGCCCATCAGGGCCTCCCCACTCAGTTTTAATAATACCCGCTTGTACGCCATGCCCTTACTACCACTCGCTAAAACAAGATCTAGATAATTTTTGTCTCCCCATAAGATAGCAGGTTTTGGCCTTGATTTAAGTTGACCAGTCCACTCTCCCCCAGGGCCAACAAGTTAAGATTAATAAATCTTTTCGTTGGGAAATTAGTATTTAGTGATACCTTTGTTATTAAGGGAAGCTTAGTTTTATAGAGAATTAATAACCGTGGTCAGCGATCGATTACTATTGGTTAACAAAAACAATCAAAAGGCCGCTAACATCGATACCTTTGATTGGGTCTATGGGTTTCAGGATGGAACTCGTCTGATGGGCAAGGTTTGCGGTTACTTAGATCCCGATAGTAATCGTCTTCTCGATCCCGAAAACTGCAGCGCTATCTACCAGAATGCCCAGGGACAAGTCCTTAGTCGTTGGCAAGGTGGAGATTTTATCGCTTTTGAACTAACCACCACTGGGGAAGATCTCCTGATCGTGGCTTCTAATGATAATTGTGTCAGTAATAGTCTCTGTTTGGTTTCGGGCATTAGTCGCAGCTGCGCCCAAGTTAGCGATGAAGGAAAATCCCTCGTCCGCGAGGTTTTTCAATACCCTGCTTGGTCTTTGCAAGACGATAATAGCAGTTCTAAGCCGGCTTTCAGTTGGAATTGTTCCGTATCTCCCTTTTTCCCCTTTGTTTCCCTGCGTTTTAATCTTCAGTCCACCAGCAGCAAAAAATTCTATCGTTGGACGGTTTCTCCCTATTTTCCCTTTTGTCCCCTCTTAGAAGTGGGAGAATCCCTTGCCTAATTGGCTTTTTCACTACGATAGTTTTAGAAGATTTCAACACATCAGGAATGGTTAAAACCGTAAGCTATCCCGTGCTATATCAGACTTAGGATGGCGTTCTTTTCGAGATATGCTATCGGCGAAATCCGCTTAATATGGTCGGGATTTTCGCTTAATTTCTCGATGGCAACCAACAAAGCGAAAAGTCTGACCGTTGCCCAGATATAGGGTCCAAAAAGCCTTAAATGTCCCTAGAGATGTTAGAGCAGTTATCTTAATAGTGAGGTACGAAGTTTTCCAGCTCTCTTATTCTTTGTGTGATCTCGCGTAGCGAGCGCGTTGCGACCAGTTTAACTTACTAGAAAAGCGATCAATCTTTGTGTCCTCTGTGTCTGGAGTGGTTCCTTCCACCCCCTCACTAGGAGGAATGTATCTTAGAATACATTTTACCCACCAAATCCAAGAGAGCCATAATTCATAATTCCTTTCCAAAATGCCTTCGCCAGAATCTGCTCCGTTGTTAGCACAACTGCAAAAAAAAGTCAATAGTTTAGATGTACCATTTTATGCGCCAGGGCATAAGCAGGGGGAAGGAATCGGGGAAGATTTAAGTAATTTACTAGGAAAAAGCGTCTTTAAAGCCGATTTACCCGAATTACCCGACCTGGATAATTTGTTTGCCCCGACGGGAGTGATTAAAGAAGCGCAAATTTTAGCAGCCGAGACATTTGGGGCAGATAAAAGCTGGTTTTTAGTCAATGGTTCCAGTTGTGGCATTATTGCGGCGATTTTAGCCACTTGCGGCGAGGGAGATAAAATTATTTTAGCGAGAAATATTCATAAATCGGCAATTTCGGGCTTAATTCTCTCCGGAGCGCAGCCTATCTTTATCAATCCCGAATATAATCCCACTATCGATCTAAATTTAAATATAACCCCCCAATCCCTCGCAAATGCCCTGAAACTTCATCCCGACGCAAAAGCGGTAATGGTAGTCTCTCCCACCTATCAAGGGGTTTGCTGTGACTTAAAAACTATCGCCCAGATTACCAATCATTATTCCATCCCGCTGCTCGTTGATGAGGCTCACGGGGCCCATTTTGCCTTTCATCCCGATTTACCTCCCGCTGCCCTCTCTCTCGGCGCTGATATGGCTATTCAGTCCACCCATAAGGTTTTAGGGGCTTTAACTCAAGCATCGATGTTACACTTAAAAAGCGATCGCATTAGTTCCGAAAAAGTCGATCGAGCCTTACAATTAGTTCAAACCACTAGCCCTAGTTATCTACTTCTCGCTTCCCTTGATAGTGCTAGAAAGCAAATGGCGACGCAAGGACTAGATTTACTGACCAAAACCCTCGATTTAGCCGCTTCTGCCCGAAAAGAACTCGATAAAATTCCTAATATCTCTGTTTTAGACTTTCCCCATTCTATCCCGGGTTGTCACTGGTTCGATCGCACTCGTTTAACGGTAATTGTCAAAGATTTTGGCTTAACTGGTTACGAAATAGACGATATTTTGCGAGAAAAATACGCTGTCACGGCAGAATTACCGACTTTAAGCCAACTTACTTTTATTATCTCCATCGGCAATCATCGCGAACACATTAATCGCCTCATTACTGCTTTTCAATCCCTTCAATCCCCTTCCTCTACCAGTTTACCCCTGACTCCTGCCCCAGTCACGGGAAATCTGGCTATTTCTCCTAGAAAGGCTTTTTTTGCCCCTACAGAGATAGTATCCCGGAAAAATGCCCTCGATCGTCTTAGTGCCGATGTTATCTGTCCCTATCCCCCCGGTATTCCCGTTTTGATGCCGGGAGAGTTAATTTCTCAGGAAGTCCTCGACTATCTGCAAACTATTTTAGACCTCGGTGGCACGATTACCGGCGGTAGTGATGATAATTTGGCAACTTTCAGGGTTTTAAAATAATCGCAAAATTATCTGATATATTAACCGGAAAAAGGCAGTAATAGCAATGGCTCCAATGGCTGCCATCACGGCAATGATAGCAATTTCAGGAAAACTTAGGCCGTTTTGCAGTTGCGGAATTAACAGGAAGGCGAGGGTAATTGCTGCTAGAATCGGTAAATCTTTTCCTTCAATCACTTTTTTAAATAATGCCAAAACTAAGCCACCTAAGATCATAAAGGCGATGACAATTCCTGCCGGGGGAACTAAACTATTTAAGGCAATTACTAATAATGTCCCCTCAAATCCTGTAAAGGCAGCATTAGCGAAAGTTTCCCCAAGAGAAAAGCGGGAAGTTTTTCTCATCACCGGAGAAGCTGGGGGAATTGGAGAGGGTGGAGGAGATGGGGGAGGAGGATTTAAAGCGGTTAAAACTTCTTCACAGGATTGAAATCTATCCCGGGGATTTGCTAGTAACATTTTATTGAATACTTGGGCTAAATCTGCACTGATATTAGGGGCATAATTTTGCCAATTCCAGATCTGTTTTTGCGGATCGTATAGCTCGTCAGGATCGCGATTAGTTAAGAGTATAACACAGGTAGCTGCTAGGGCATATAAATCTGTGGATGCCGATACCTGATTGCCTAATTGTTGTTCGGGAGGAGCAAATCCGGCTGAATAAATTGTTGTGGATTTCTCTTGTGTATTACTAGGGTTATTAGTCGCCTGTTTTACTGCCCCAAAATCGAGTAAATAGAGACGGCTATTTTGGGATCGCATGATGTTAGATGGTTTTATATCCCGGTGAATGGAACCATTTTCATGGATAAATTTGAGGATAAGAAGTAATTCTTTGAGAATGTTTTTGACTTCACTTTCTTGAAAGGGTTTTTGTTGCTGTTGGAGAATTTCTTCTAAGTTTTTACCATCGATATATTCCTGGGCCAGATAGAAAAATTGCTCTTCTTCTCCCGTTAATTGATTCTTGACTTTTAAAGGGAAAAAAGCATAGAGATCGGGGATTTGAGGATGTTCTCGTCCTAAATCTTCTAAAACGTGCGCTTCTTGAAAAAATAAGTTTTTCGCTTTTTCTAAAGCTTGGGGACTTAAATTACCAGAGGGTTGAAATTGTTTGATTACACATTTAGCTTTTTTGGGACTATAACGATCTACTGCTAAAAATGCCGCCCCAAATCCCCCTTGTCCCAATAGACGTTCTGGTAAATAACGTCCCCCCAAAATTAATGGCATCCCGCAAGTAATACAATATTTCTGCTCGATCGAGGTTAAGCGATTGCTATCGTCTAGGTCTAGGCACTGATTACGCGGTCTCGGACAGTGGGGACGCGTGCAAATAACTTCCATAATCACCGTTTCCCGTGGTACTGCTCTTAGTTTAGCTACTACCGGCAATTCGGGTTAAAATTTTTATTCTTGAGAAAGATTTAAAAAGAGGGTTCGTAGGCCGACACGGATTCCCATTCTACTACAAGGTTAGCAAAAATTTTAGAGTTTGTCAAGTCTTTGGCCGAAAAAAATTCAGCCAGATAAGGGCGGTTATCAATCGGGTCACGCATATCAGCCAAGGCAAGGGTTCTGGCCGCGGCGTTTTGATGTGCTTGAAAATATTGCTTTTTTTTCCCAAAGGCAGTAAACTCAAATGTATCGTAAATGTATTTCAGATGAATTATGACTCTATATCTAGTAGAGGATGATCGACAAGAAAGGACAAAAGAAGAGGTGAGCGAGATATTGGAGCGCATTGCCACAGTCGCATCAAAATCCCAGGGAGAGTTAATCGAAGCCCTAATCGGTGAAACAGAGGGGCGGTTATTCCTGATTATCAAAGCGATTGATCGCGCCTCCCTCGAACAAGTACTAGAAAACGCTGGGCTCAGTTGGCAACTAATCAAGGAAATGCGCTTGATTGGGCAGGACTTAGCCACTGTGCGAGAGCGCAAAGACAAAGCCAACTATCTAGTACAGTGGAACTTACCCCCGGGGCTAACCATGGAAACTTACCTGCAACGAAAAGCGGAGAAAACCCCCCTTTATGCTCAAGTGCCGGAAGTCAGTTTCGAGCGGACCTATGTTTGCGAAGACTTGAGTAAATGTCTCTGTTTCTACGATAGTCCCGATGAAGCGGCGGTAAAAAGAGCCAGAGAAGTGGTCGGCGCACCTATAGATAGTTTGACCTCGATTGAAAATATTCACCCCTAGGAGAGAACAATTATGCTCGATCGAGGCTCCGAAATTCTTTCTTTTCTGGAAGAAAGAGCCACTGACCTCAACAACGGTACAGCTAATCTCAACGTCGGTTGGGCCCTAACCAAGCTAGGAGAATCGGGCTGGTTCGGCTATGCTATACCTGAAAGCTTAGGAGGCCGGGGTGGCTCCTTATTACAGGCAGTAGAGGCGATCTCCTCTGTGTCCCAATGCTGCCTGACCACCGGTTTTGTTTTCTGGTGTCAGCGCGTCTTCATTCAATATCTGGCCGCCAGTAATAACACTTATCTACAAAACAAAATTCTACCTGCTGTTCTCAAGGGAGAGATAGCCGGAGCCACAGGACTCTCCAACGCCATGAAGTACCTCGGCGGTATCGAGGAGCTGCGTTTACAGGCAAAAATCGAGGGAGAAAACGTCACTGTTAATGGCTTCCTGCCCTGGGCCTCTAACCTCGACTCTAAGGGAGAATTTATAGTGGCCGTTGCCGCTCAAACTACATCGGGAGAAACTCTTATCCTCGCCCTTCCCTCCTTCGCAGAGGGGTTAAAACGGGGTGAAGACCTACAATTATTGGGTTTACAGGCTTCCCGGACCAGTACCCTTGAATTCGATCGAGTTCAGTTATCTCACGACTGGATTATCAGCTTGGAAGCAGCAAAATTTTTACCCTCAGTCCGCCCCTGTTTCTTGCTGTTACAATGCGGACTGGCCCTTGGCATTACGCGTAAATCCCTTGGGGAGACAGAGAAAAGTTTAGGGGGAAAGGCAGCGGTAGCCAGCGATCGTTATTTCTTCGCCCGGGAGCGTCTGACTCGTCTAGAAAAGACAATCGAGCAATTCAGCACCCTAGAAAGCTTCGATCTCGGACGAACACGCCAACTATTCACCCTCAGAGTGGACATTACCCGGTTAGCGGTGGAATCCGTAGGGTTAGAAGCGGAAATTAAGGGAGGAAAAGGCTATTTTCGTAATAGCGACACGGCCCGACGGCTGCGCGAGGTCGCCTTTTTACCTGTGTTAACTCCGAGCCTGATTCAACTGGAAAGAGAGTTACAACGTCAGTCCGCTACCGATAAAATTCTCCCTGGCGAACTCGAGCGAGCGGGGGTGAGGCAATGAGTATCGCCACGGATTACCCCGTCCTCACCCTCAAAAATCTCCATAAACGCTATAAAACCCGCCATGGCTACCGTACCGTTTTTGAGGATATTAACCTACAGGTGCGCTCCGGTGAGGTAGTTTGTTTGCTTGGGGCCAGTGGTTGTGGTAAATCTACCCTCCTTGCTACCGCCGCTGGTTTGCAAAGTGCCGATGGCGGAGAAATACAATTGCACTCACGACCCCTACAAGCCCCAGACATCCGCAGCTCGATCGTCTTTCAATCCCCCGCCCTTTTACCTTGGTTAACCGTTTGGCAAAACGTGGCTTTTGGTTTGAAATTAAAGCGGATGCCCCGCCTCGATCATCAGCAATTGCGCGAAAGGGTTCACACCGCCGTTAAAAGCGTCAAACTAGAGGGCTTCGAGCGTGCCTATCCTCATCAACTATCGGGCGGTATGGCTCAGAGAGTTTCTCTAGCCCGCGTCCTCGCCCGCCGCCCCTCTCTCCTCCTCCTGGATGAGCCGTTTAGCGCCCTCGACGCGATCACCCGTTTCGAGATGCAAAAACTCCTCCTAGAAGTCATAGCTCTCTATAACAGCACGGTTCTCCTCGTTACCCACGACATCGACGAAGCCCTATTAGTGGCCGATCGAGTTCTTCTCATGGGCCGTCATCCGGTGGGCATCCGCCGAGAATGGACCATCTCGATGCCGAAACCCCGTTTCGAGTCAGCCAAGCTTTTGAGTGATCTACGCCAGTCAATTTTTCAAGAATTAGCCCTTGTCATGACACTGTAAATCCATGAACCTACACGATAATTGTGCTTGTTGCGGCATGAGCCGTCGAGATTTCCTGAAACTTTCGGCACTGTTTACCAGTTCCTTCGGGGCAGCGATCGCCGCCGATAATTGGAATCTCCCCGTTCACGCCAATGCCAAAGATCAGCCTGTGAAAATCGGTTATCTACCGATTACGGATGCCGCCCCCCTATTGGTGGCCCACTCGCGAAAACTTTATCAAGCGGAAGGTTTAACTGCCGAACAACCGCGCCTATTCCGTTCTTGGGCGCAGATTGTTGAAGCCTTTCTCGCTCGGCAGGTGAACGTTATTCATGTTCTTTTTCCCACCTCGATCTGGATTCGTTACGGGCGCAATTTCCCCGCTAAAATCGTCGCTTGGAACCATACCAACGGTTCAGCCCTCACCGTCCTTCCCGATATTGAAAATCCCAGGGAATTGGGAGGTAAAACGATCGCGGTTCCTTTCTGGTATTCGATTCATAATTTGGTCTTGCAACAACTCTTACAACGTAACGGGCTGAAAATAGTTCGCAAAGCCAAGGACGCGCCGATCGCTTCTAACGAGGTTAATCTAGTGGTTCTCCCGCCCCCGGATATGGTATCAGCCCTCGCCAATAAGAGCATCGGCGGTTATATCGTGGCTGAACCTTTCAACGCGGCGGCGGAAAATCTCAAAACCGGTAGGGTTCTCCGTTTCACCGGCGATGTCTGGAAGAATCACGCCTGTTGCGTCGTCTTTGTTCACGAGGAGGATATTAGGCAACGGAAACAATGGACGCAGAGGGTGGTAAACGCCCTCGTTAAAGCTCAACTCTGGTCCCGGAGCAATCGCTCGGAAGTGGCCCGGATTCTCTCTAAAGATGGTGGAAAATATACGCCTCACCCGCTGCCAGTATTGCAACGGGCGCTTACTTACTACGATCGCAATTTCTATAAGAAAGACGGGGCGATCGAGAATCCAGCTTGGCAGGTCAACCGGATCGATTTCCAGCCCTATCCTTTCCCTTCCTATAGGTCGGAACTGGTACGCTTGCTCAAAACCACTCAGGTGGAAGGAAATACGGATTTTCTCCAAAAACTGCAACCCCGACAGGTGGCGCGGGATCTCGTGGATGACTCTTTTGTCCGTAATGCCTTGCAACAGGTGGGCGGACCGAAAGCTTTCGGCTTACCGAATAATCTCTCCCGCATCGAGACGATCAAATTTTAAAGGTCTGAACCTATGAAGTCACAATCTTTGACCTCCCCGCCAAGAGCTTTACTACCCTTATGGGGTATCGGTTTTGGATTATTGCTCTGGTGGCTATTTACCAGTCCTCTATGGCACTCAAACCCGATTTTAAATGATTTTTCCCCTGAGCGATCTTTTGTCGCTTTATTACAGCTTTTTGTTGGGGGGGAGATTATGCCCCATATCCTCACCAGTTGCCGCCGGGTTATTGTGGGCTTGGTTCTCGCTAGTGCCATCGGTGTGCCTTTGGGGGTATTAATCGGGTTGTATCGCTCCCTTGAATCGGCTTTGTCGGCTGTATTTCAATTTCTACGCATGATCTCGCCCCTTTCTTGGATGCCTTTAGCGGTGATGGTTTTGGGAATTGGTGATCTACCGGTGTATTTTTTGCTGACGGTGGCGGCCATCTGGCCGATCCTTCTCAATACGGCTGCTGGGGTTAATGCGGTTGATCGCTCTTGGTTGACTTTAGCCCACAGTCTCTGTGCTACGCGAGGGGAAACGGTTTTCCAGATTATTCTGCCTGCGATCCTCTCCCATCTCTTAACTGGTTTCCGTTTGGCTATAGGTATTATCTGGATCGTTCTTGTCCCGGCGGAAATGCTGGGGGTTAGTGCGGGTTTGGGTTATTATATTCTCGATACACGCGATCGACTCGCCTATTCAGAGTTGATGGCAGTGATTCTCGTTATTGGTGCGATTGGTTATCTGCTCGATTGGGGTTTGCGTCTGGCTCATCGCTCTTGGACGCATCAAGATTAGCCTATTGGTTCAACTATGGGGGAAGTGGGAAGTGGGAAGTCTTGGCGCTTTTCCTTAGTTGAAAGAGCGGGCCAGACGACTAACCCCAGTATGTAATAACTGTTCCAAACTTTGGCGATCGCTGATGGCTTGAAGATTGATCACAAAACAGGTTAAACCCAGTCCAAAGAGGATAAAAGTGGGGGCCATAACCACACCAATCATTAACCAAGTGGCGACGTGGAGAAACATGGTGAGGGCGAACAACAAAGCTAGGGAAGCAATGGGGAAGATTTGACGGGTAGGACGACCGAAATAGAGAAAAAGAACCGTTAAAAGGGTGGTTACTAAGTTAGCGGGTACTAAAAAGGCACAAATCGAGACGCAATAGTTGCGGGAAAATTCAGCGAGGGTATTAAAATCTACCATTAATATTACTTTACAATTGCCTGAGTCTTAGTACTCTCGATTGTAGCGGAAAATTTACATGATCGGGATGAAGGTGACTAAAGAGGGATGAAGTTGTGGTGCCATAGATTTTCGAGAGGGAGCTAAAACGAGGATCGGGGTATAGATCCTCCGGTTATAATGAAATCTGGGAAAATGACACCGCCCCATCCCGAAAACTCTCACCCCTTGCTAGGTATAATTGATCGCAGGAAAAATTTTATGAGTAAATTTGTCTTTGTCACCGGGGGAGTCGTCTCCAGTATTGGGAAAGGAATTGTCGCCGCTAGTTTGGGAAGATTGTTGAAAAGTCGGGATTATTCCGTCTCAATTCTGAAATTAGACCCCTATATCAACGTGGATCCGGGTACAATGAGTCCTTTTCAACACGGAGAGGTATTTGTCACCGATGATGGGGCCGAAACCGACCTCGACCTTGGCCACTACGAACGTTTTACCGATACGGAACTCTCCCGTCTCAATAGTGTGACTACCGGCTCGATTTATCAAGCGGTATTGAATAAAGAGCGCCGTGGTGCTTATATGGGGGGAACGGTGCAGGTAATCCCCCATATTACCAACGAAATCAAGGAAAGGATTCTCCGGGTGGCCAAAGATACCAACCCCGATATTGTCATCACAGAAATTGGTGGTACGGTGGGAGACATCGAATCTTTGCCTTTTTTAGAAGCAATTAGGCAATTTAGGAAGGATGTAGGTCGAAATAACGTGGTTTATATGCACGTTACCCTAATTCCTTGGATTCCGGCGGCCAAGGAGATGAAAACGAAACCGACGCAACACTCGGTCAAGGAATTAAGATCGATCGGTATTCAACCGGATGTGTTAGTCTGTCGTTGTCATCTACCCCTACAACCGGGGTTAAAAGAAAAACTCTCAGCTTTCTGTGATGTGCCGGTAGAATCGGTGATTACTGCTCAGGATGCCAGCAGTATCTATGAAGTGCCTCTCAATCTGGAAAAAGAGGGATTAGCGCAACAAACCCTAGAATTATTAAACCTGGGTCCCCGATACCCCCATCTGGAGGAGTGGGAAAATCTCATCCGACAGATGCAATCCCCCGGTCAAAAATTAGAGATAGCTATCGTTGGTAAATATGTGCAGTTGGGGGATGCTTATCTCTCGGTGGTGGAGGCCCTCAAACACGCTGCTATTGCCCTTAATAGCGAGATAGAATTGCGTTGGGTAAGTGCTGAAGATGTGGATAACGATTCGGCCGAAGCTCATTTAAGTGGTGTTGACGGTATTGTTGTACCAGGTGGTTTTGGTATTAGGGGTGTGGATGGCAAAATTAAGGCGATCGAGTATGCTAGGGTCAATAATATTCCTTTCTTGGGTCTCTGTTTAGGGATGCAGTGTTCGATTATCGAATGGGGTCGCAATGTGGCCCGATTAGAAAGGGCCAATAGTTCCGAATTTGAAGAGGATACACCGAATCCAGTGATTAATTTACTGCCAGAACAGGCGGATGTGGTAGATTTAGGGGGAACAATGCGCTTAGGTCTCTATCCCTGCCGTTTAAATCCCGATAGTCTGGCTTTCTCCCTCTACGGTCAAGAGGTTATCTATGAGCGCCATCGTCACCGTTACGAGTTCAATAATGCCTATCGTAGTCTCTTTTTTGAGACTGGTTATCTGGTGAGTGGCACTTCTCCCGATGGTCGTTTGGTGGAAATTATCGAACTACCAAAACATCCTTTCTTTATTGCTACCCAATTTCATCCCGAATTTCGCTCTCGTCCCAATAAAGCTCATCCTCTCTTTTCTGGTTTCATGAAAGCGGCCCTCAAAGGTAGAGAGGAAAAGTTCTCCCTTAGTAGTCAGCATTCAGCTATTAGTTAGGGTTTGCTGGGTTTTATTGGCTCAAAATTTGTTTTTTTTGGGGGGAAACCCCCGAAAATTTGTCATCTTAACCCCAGTCTGGCCTAGGGTTTCCCGAATTGACGTTGATAAACTACTTCTTCCTTGCCAGATTCCAGTTTAATATCGGAGCGAGGATAGGCCACACATAACAAAGCATAGCCCTCTTTTTGCAGGTCAGGGGATAATCCCATGCCCTCACCTTGTTCGACGCTACCCTGGGAAAGTTGAGCGGCGCAGGTAGTACATACGCCCGCATTGCAAGAACTGGGTAAGTCAATCCCCGCATCGTAGGCCGCTTGTAGTATAGTTTGATCTTCCCTAACTTCGATCGTTTGTATTTTTCCTAAATGAGAAATTTCTACTTTGTGGGTTGTGGTCATAGCTAATGAATGATGCTTTGAACTTCACCTATTTTATCATTCTAGATTGGGGGCTCTTCTGGTTTCTGTGTGGAAACGAGGTCTATACTGATAGTTTTTTTCCAAAAATAGTCCTAAAAGTGTTGCCTAGTAAGCATTTCACGATTCTATAAGCAAAAATTATCGACCCTGGTATGTACTCCCGTCACGAGCGTCTCTAGTTGCGCTTTTCCTCCCGGGACTGCCGTGATTAACTTTGTCCAAGCTGTCATCCTTTTAACCACATTATAGCCGCGACTGCGGGCTAACTCATCCAAATGAGCGATCGCACTGTCCACCTCTACCCCCATCACCCGTTCTGACAGGTGTAGGTTTATTACAAAGAGGTGAGCAGTCACACACTCAAGGTGAGAAAATCAAGCTAGAGAGGCTCTTCTAGGTTCTGTGTGATAAGTTTAACTTACATTATGATCGATCGATCTTTGTGTCCTTTGTGTCTTTGTGGTTCGTTCCACCCCCTCGCTAGGAGGAATGTATCTTAGAATACATTTTACCCACCAAACCTGGGAGAGCCAAAATTCT
This sequence comes from Microcystis ichthyoblabe FBCC-A1114, assembly GCF_050500245.1. Classification (NCBI taxonomy): domain Bacteria; kingdom Bacillati; phylum Cyanobacteriota; class Cyanophyceae; order Chroococcales; family Microcystaceae; genus Microcystis; species Microcystis ichthyoblabe. Next base: position 1,350,468 of record NZ_CP191408.1, read on the forward strand.
TTAACCTTGTCACAAGTAAAGGTTTTTCTTTTGTCAGGGTGAATCTCTTGGAAAAGTTTTTCTGTGACTCTATTGATTTCCGATGCGGTTTTGTTTTTGGCTAATCCTGCTACTAAAAATTTCGAGGCTTTGTCCATATATGTAACGAGAACTCCTAGATGATTGCCTCCAATCATTGTGTCACTTTCCCAATGACCGATTTCGGTTTTCTGGTCAGCAATTGCTGGTCGCTCGCTGATATCTACACGCCCTGGAATCTCTCCACGCTTACTTTTTGCTCCATTTCGACTCTTTCTTTTTCGGTTCTTCCGAACTTACACTGTAGAAAATTCCTCAAGCTCCCTCTCTGCACAGCAATGCTCTAAAGTTGATAAATATCAATCTAACAAAAATTCAAAGCCTTAGTGTACAAGCTTTACAAGCATAAGTTGTTGATAGTTTTACATGACAGGTTCGGTAGAGCCAAATCTTGTCTCACCCAGGGCAATAGTCGTGAAGTCGTGATCGCTTCGGTAATAGCACTCGACATAAAAATTAGCTCACCAATCTAGATAAAATTTCTCGATGAATTAAAGCTCGATCGATTAAAAAATGTTTGCGATCGCTGGTTAATCCCTCTCCATTGGCATAAAAATTAATCCAAGCATTACTAATATCATTAACTGTTTCTGGTAACTGATCTAATTCCCAACCCTGCATCGGTACTTCGGCAATTAATCGCGACACTTTCGGATCATAACTAAGGGCAAAACAACGACAATCTTCTGCTGCGGCCATAATTAAACTATGAAAGCGCATTCCGATCACCATTTCTACCCCGCGAAATAAGCCTTTTAACTGTCTTGGATCCTCTAAGCTAATGATTTGATAATTTTCCCTTAATTGACGTGCTACAGCTTCACAGAGAGGCAAATCCCGCGACTTTTGAAAAGGGACTAAGAGAATAAAAGCCCCCGTACTGGTTTGCAAATGAATTAAAGCTTGGGTTAATTTATCTAATTTTGCTGGGGTTAATAGGGGATGGGGACGTAAATTGACGGCGATTCTTGGGGCGGGTAAATCCGATAACCCCTTGACTGATTGAGCTTCTAAAGCCCATACTGGATCGGGGGCAACAATGGGACTAATACCCCAATCAGCCACTAAATGAGCCGATATATCATCGCGCACAGTAACTAAACTACATTGTTTTAAGACTTTTTTGGTTAACCAACGGGTAAAAGGTCTATTTAATGGTCCAATTCCCTGCCCCCAAGCAATAGTTTTTAAGCCCAATAATTGAGCAAGAGCCATTAAACCACCGTAATAAATTGGACTGGCAAAACTGGTGACATCCTGCATTAAACTGCCACCACCCCAGATAAATATATCGGCTTTTTTAAGAGTTTGAAAAACTTGCCACCAATCCCGACTAGGACAGGTTTCCACCCCATAACGTTGACTGGTTTCTTTGGGATTATTTGACAAAACAATAGGTTTAATTTCTGAGGGTAACATCTGCAATAGAGACACTAATAATGCCTCATCTCCTCCGTTTCCTCTCCCATAATATCCACAAATTACTGCACGCATATATTCAGTTATCAGTTATCAGTTATCAGTTATCAGTTTATAGTGCTTTTCACGTTACTGAGGTATCGACAAGTTTTGCCAACAAAGGGTTTAAGCTCCTTGCTCATACCTCATTCTGATGAAAACTGCTATATCTATTTTCTTATTCCCACTCATAACTAATATCTTAAACCTGATCACTGGTTACTGATCACTGATCACTGATTTAGTCGTCCATTTGCCAGGGTTCGGTGATGTTGTTTTCATCGAGGATATTTTTGGCTCTTAAAATCAAGATCAATTCACCTAGTATGGTGACATCGGGGGAACTATCAAACCATTGTAAAGAGACAGAATTATCCCTCTCCACTAGATAATAATTGTTCACGTCCCATTCGGCCAAAACTCGATCGATTACTAATAACACTTCCTCAGACCTAGTGGCAATCGATCGAGGTAATTGATCGCTAGGCCATAAAATAGCTACAGGATCGATCGCCTTTAGAATTGCTTGCCAACCGGGGAGAGGCACAATTGTTTGTTTATCCCCCACCGTTACCAGTCGAAAAGGTTCCTCGACGCTCAAACTTTCTGTGTGTTTTATATCAGTTACCGTCACCGGAAATCTTCCCACTAAAGGAATAATTCTGGCTAATTCGTCCTCATCCTGTAAACGATGGACGGGTAGCAGGGGAGCGCTACGGGTGGGAGTAACGGTAAAATCTTGTAGTAAGGACTCGATCGCCTGTCTGGCCGAGTCAGAATGGGCAAATTTCAAACCTTTAGCGATTAATTTCGCTCTTTCGGCTAAATCTCGCTTTTGTTTGCCCCGTTTCCAACACTGATAAGCGATCGCATCTCCAGGATGACGGGTAAATTCACTGGGAATCTGGGATAAACGGGAAAAATCCTGGATAGCCTTGGCGATATCGTGTGCTTCAGCCACTTCAATCCTTTTTTCTGCCGCTAATTTCGCTGCCCCCAATCTTTGTTCTTGGTTGAGAATCCGTAATTCGTATAGCACATCACTGCGCGGCCCGACGTAGTAACTTAATAAATCTTCATCTGCTCCTGCTTTGATTAAACTCTCAAAAACTTGGGCAGCGACAATAATTAAATTTTGTTGGGCATTTTGAAACCCGGTTTGTTCAAAAATTAACTGGGAATCGTAGCCAGCTTTTTGCAGTTTTTGACATTTTTGCCCCCAATTCACCCAATTTCCTTCCTTATGAAGCAGCGAGCGCATTAATTCGGTCGCTTCCGTTTCGCTGATTCGATCATCTGTACTGCGAGGCTGTTCTGTCATAGACAACTTGATCAAGCTACAATAACTAAAATTTATCTAATCCCTCAAAAATCTTCAATAGCAATTAAGGTTAACAGGATAGACTAGATAATAACAGGATAGCTGACAATCACCCCCTTCGTACCTGTTAGGGCAAGTTTATCTTCAATGTCTAGATTAAGAGTTAATGGAAGCATTCCCCCCTCGTCCACAACTAACCCCGGTCAAAGGACGATGAAAACCAAGCGTCACCCCAAAGATAGTGCCTTGGGTTTAGTCTCTACCCTCAGCTTTCCGGCGATCGTCGGGACGGCGGATATGATGCTAAAATCGGCAGAAGTTACCCTCGTGGGTTACGAAAAAATTGGCGGTGGTCACTGTACGGCGATCGTGCGTGGTAATATTGCCGATGTGCGGTTAGCAGTGGAAGAAGGGGCAAAAACCGCCGCACAGTTCGGACAATTGGTATCTAAATCGGTTATTCCCCGACCGATGCCCAATTTAGAGGTAATTTTCCCAATTGGTAGCCGTTTAGCCGAAATTGCCCAAAGTCAACGGGGTTTCAGCAAACTGAGCAATATGTCGATCGGTCTCTTGGAAACCAGGGGTTTTCCCGCTATGGTGGGGGCAGCCGATGCCATGTTAAAATCGGCCGATGTGCAGTTAGCTTCCTACGAAACAATTGGGGATGGTTTGTGTACGGCCATTATCCGGGGTTCCGTCGCTAATGTGGCCGTGGCCATTGATGCGGGAATGCGGGAAGCAGAGAAAATCGGTGAACTGCACGCGGTGATGATTATTCCCCGTTTATTGGAAGATTTAGAACATACTTTACCGGTGGCCAGCTACTGGTTAGAAACTCCCGAACCTTTACCGATGTTGTTACCCAATACTGTCCGGGAAAAACAACGGGAATTGGTCGCTTTACCAGAATTGGAAAAAACCAAAATACCAATTCGTCGCCAAGAAATGCAGGAAAAAGTGTTAGAAGAAGTGATTCCCGTGGAAGTTATCACCGATGAGGACAATTATTAATTTTTATTTTCAGCTTTGCTCCTGTGCTGCTAAAAGTACAGGAGCAAAAGGTTGAATTAGGGTTTGCGGCAAAAAGTTTGTTGGTGGGTGTGGATTTCCAGGTAAAAAATCTTTACAGAGTCCCCCGACAGTTAAACGAATCGAATAATTATAAATTTTTGTTAAGGGGTGCGGTCAGATCAAATAATCGTCGCTAGAATCAGCCTAGTTGTCAGAAATTTAGTTAAACAAGGTTTTTGACAATATGCTAATCTGGCTAACACGCTTTTGGGCGTGATATACGGAAACTTCTAGCGATCACGCCTAAATGAGGTGATATGCCGAAAGTTGACCCATATCGTTAGTCTGGAGAGTGTTATACGGAAAGTTTTCGTCTTTATGACGTAATTGCGAGGTTAGGCATGAAATTTCTAGCATTATTCGTACCTCGTTTAAGCTTTCTTTGTTAAACAAATTCACCCTTAATACTAATAAAGAATGAAACGAAATTCACTAAGCCAAACGACGCATATACGGCATACAAAGTTGCTTGATTTAGGTATCTTGATCTTTTCGGTTGTAGCTCTTTGTTCAGCGATGCTCCTATCTTTTATATATGTTAATAATGACAATCCCAAAACTACCCCGTTTGTGCTGAGAAAAGATACTTATGACAAGCTTTTCCCTTTTTTATTGGGCACTGTTGCGGTAGGAGGGTTTGCACTTGCATATACACGAATTCAGCGATCAAAAGAGGAAGAAATCGCACGTAAGAAGGCAGCAAAAGCGCTATTAGAACGAAGGATTAAGCGTCTGCAAGAAATTTATACAATAGTTTTGACTTTATATCAAAATATTAGGCTACAACTTCGAAGACTGAGCATAGCTTTTATTTTTGACAAATATGATGGGCAATGGAAAATCCGGCGAAGCCTCTTTGAAGAGGTATTGTTTGCACTTAATGAATCTCAGATGGCGGGTGAAAAGATTGTTAAGACACTAGAATTTGAGCAGGATGCAATAAAGTCTGTAAGGCAAAAACACGATAGCGATGACGAAGATAATCAGGAGTATGAGAAACTTATTGATGATTTAAGAGCCCAAATTGGCGGTATAGAAGGAGTTCTTCGCAATGTTTTGAAGTTGGTGGAGTGGCAGAGTATAACAGTTGGAACTTCTTCCGAAGAGGATCTTGTTGCAGTGCCTCAGAAGTTTGTAAACTTTGTAGAAACAAGTTCTACCGGCAACTTGGGATTTCTAAAAATAATTCAGTATTTCAATAAGTTCTCAAAGAATATTCGACTACGAATAGCAATACTTGAGACTGAGCATGAATCATATGGTAATGAGTCATAATATCGTGTCTAAAATTAGTGCCTAACAATTCCAGTGCAGCGGATTGACCGAAGTTGCTTGGGCGGGATGTAGAGACCCTGGCAACCGCTGACCCGAAACGTTAGTGCGATCGCCATCGCCGTAGGGTGCGTTCCCTAAGGTGGCTCCTACTGCTCCAGCGCTCGATTTTGGGGAACGCACCATGTACATTGATTGAAACTGTGGGTTAAACTGCGATGTGGGCTAGTCTGGCTAACACGCTTTTGGGCGTGATATAGGGAAAAGTTCGGGCGATTGCGCCCAAATGGGGTGATATGCCGAAAGTTGACCCATATCGTTACTCTGGAGAGTGTTATACATAAAGTTGGTGTATAATCTTTCGTTATAGATACATTGCCTGTAGCAGAAAGTGGCAGATTTAAGTAAAGAAAAGGCACAATATGACTAAAAAGAATCAATCAAAAAGATTAACGAATCAACATAAAGAGTCTAAAGGTGTAGTTGGTATATTTGGAGATGAAGCAAAATCACACGACATAACTGTTGGAAAAATTTCACTTTTTGTAATTGAACAGCTTGAAAAGGAGTTTCCTCAATTATCTTTTCAATACAAAACGAGCATAAAAAAAGAAGAAATAAACGAAGCATTAAAGAAAATTGACCCAGAATTAGGACAAACACTTTTTGTATCAAATTCAAGTATTATACCCGATGGTGGAATAATAGAAGTAAAAGATGATAAAGGTAATTGGAGAATCGTTTTAGTTTCGGAAGCTAAACATCAGGGGAAAGACATTGAAAACATCAAAGCAGGAAAACTTGTAGGAGCAAAAAATGATCAAGATTTGATGGCTGCTGGTAATGCGATAGAAAGATCCCATAAAAACATATCTGAAATCGCTAATTTGATGTTATCTGAATCTCATTTTCCCTATGTATTATTTCTAGAAGGCTCAAATTTTTTAACAGAAACTATTTCAATTAAAAGACCCGATGGAAGGGTTGTAACGCTTGAATACAATTCAGGAACGCTAAATAGATTAGATAGGTTAACTTCTGCAAATTATGGAATGCCCATTAATACCAATTTGTGTAAAAATAAGTTTGTCAAGCATAAAGATAAAACAATTATGCTTCAAGCAACTTCTATATACACACAAGGAAATGGCGAAAAATGGGATGTCAAAAAAATGTTTGATATTATGCTTGAAATTTCTAAAACCTCTCTTAAAGTATTAGGCAGTGAGATATTTAATCAGATAACCAAAAGTAAATAACTAAAACAAAGATTTATTAAATCAAAATAGGTTGAAAATGGCAAGAAATGCAACAAACGAATTATTACAAAAAGCTAAAAAATCAAAAAGTGACGAGTTTTATACACAGCTTTCAGATATAGAAAGCGAATTACAGCATTATAAAAGTCATTTTGAAAATCAAGTAGTTTATTGCAATTGCGATGACCCCCGAATTAGTAACTTTTTTAATTATTTTACCTCAAATTTCAATGAATTAGGTCTTAAAAAAATAATAACATCTTGTTATAGAGAGCAAGTAAAAAATTTATTTAATACAGAAGAAGATGAAAAAGGTTTTTTCTTTGAATATACAGGTACAGAAGGCGAAAAAAACAAACCAAGTTCAACAGACCTAGTTTACTTTAATGGAGATGGTGATTTTCGTAGTTCGGAAAGCATTGAACTATTAAAGCAGTCCGATATTGTTGTTACCAATCCCCCATTTTCATTATTCAGAGAGTATGTAGCTCAATTGGTTAAATACGATAAAAAGTTTTTGATAATTGGAAATATTAATGCAATAACCTATAAAGAAATTTTCAAACTTATTAAAGAAAACAAGGCGTGGTTAGGAATAAATCTTGGTAGAGGTATTTCAGGTTTTATTGTACCTGAACACTATGAACTATATGGAACAGAAACTCGAATAGATAACTCTGGTAATAGAATAATCTCACCGAACAATTGTTTATGGCTTACTAATTTAGATAATTTTAAGCGGCACGAAGATATAGAACTCACAAAAAGATATTTTGGCAACGAAGTTCAATATCCAAAATATGACAATTATGATGGAATTAATATTAATAAAACACAAGACATACCAATAGACTATAAGGGATATATGGGAGTGCCAATAACATTTTTACATAAATTTAATCCCGACCAATTTGAAATAATTAAATTCAGGAAAGGGAATGATGATAAAGATTTATCAGTAAATGGGAAATGTCCGTATTTTAGAATACTAATAAAGAATAAACGAATACAAACTGAATATATTGATTTAACTGACAAAGAAAGATAATGTATAACAAATCGTTGTACCTGACATTTTTCCGCTACGATCCAAAATGTCGGTGAAATCGATCGTTATGCTCCAAACTTAGTGCGATGTCGAAGGCACTGCTACGCAATGCGATCGCCATCGCCGTAGGGTGCGTTCCCTAATATGGCTACTGCTGCTCCACTAATAGATTTTTGGGGAACGCACCATGCACATTGATTGAAACTGTGGATTTAAGTGCGATGCCGAAGGCACTGGGTAGCAGTACGCCGCTCTGGTGGGTTAGGTTGACGGCAGACCCCCAACTGTGATCTTTGACTTCATGCCAATTTGTGCGGACTGTATTCAGGTGTTACCTGCTGTGATAGTTAGTAAGTGAGCCTGTTCGTTGAGTTGAGGAGTAAAATAGGAGAAGTCCTAATCTAAGATTTAGTAATGGATAGAAGCATTATAGAACGGCAACCGCTAATTGAAGCAGTCAAGGCTCTCCCTGATGAGGCTTTAGTGGAACTGTCTAATTTTCTTGACTATCTTCGCTATAAAGCAGCCCATCAAAGAGAACTGACCACTCATTCTTCTAGTTTTCTGCTTGCAGTTGCAGGTTTAGGCAACTCTGGTCAACAGGATATTTCAGAACGTGATGAAGAGATTCTAGGCAATGAGATTGATCCGGTGTCCGGCTGGAATCTTAAGCCAAGCAATTCAGTATGACGGCGATACTTGACACCAGTTTTTTGTTTGCCTTAACCGATCAGGGCGATCGCAATCATCAGCGGGTGTTGGCTATTGCTCAAAGCGTGAATGAGCCATTGGTTCTACCTGTCGTTGTCTTGCCTGAGGTCTGCTATCTGATTGCATCAAGATTGAGCCACCAAGCAATGCGCCGTTTTGTATCCAGTATGACACCTGATGCGGTTCAAGTTGAACCTGTAATCCCAGAAGACTTGGTACGAGTGCACGAGATATTGGAACAATATGCTGACAATCAGCTTGACTTTACAGATGCAGCGATCATTGCCATAGCTGAAAGGCTTACTATTACTCGCGTTTACACACTTGATCGCCGAGATTTTTCGATTATTCGTCCAAGTCACTGCGATTACTTTGAGTTATTTCCTTGAACCACCAGCTAACACTGCGTGGCAGCGGACGGTCGCAATTCGTCGCTGCCGAGCTTGCTTTCTAATGCCGTCGCTGATTTGAGCCGTTAGCGATCGACCGCGCTACGCACCGATCGGGTGAAAGAAATTAGATAAATTCAACGCCGTACAAACTCCTCGTCAATAGCAAATCAGGTTATACTTCACACCCCACACCCCACACCCCACACCCCACACCCTACCCCCACGAAAAACTTTTTCAGCAGACCCTACCTATCGATCCCATGTTTCCCTATTTTAAGCGCACAATCTCTCCAACTCTGGCTAGAGATAATTCTGCTGCCTGGAGGATTTTGACTAATTCCGTCCCTACCGATCCCGAAGATACAGGAGAATCGACACCTGTAGCCACCGACTCTAGAAAATGTTCGCATAATGCTTTTAGGGGTTCACCATCGGCAATAGGGATAGATTCCGTCTCCTGTCCCCGGGGAATAAAATAGGCTTCCTGACGTTCAAAATCGCCCTTTTGTCGGGTTAAAGGCGATCGAGAGTCTAATTCATTAAAAATTAAAGTCCCTTCGCTGCCAACTATCCCTAAACGTCGCTGTTTATCGGGATTCAACCAACAAAGGTGAATAGTCGCTTGAAAACCATCGCCATAGATCAGGGTTAACCAGACTAAATCGGCTAGATTAGGTTGTAGCCAGAAGGTTCCCCTTGCCTGCACTAATACTGGTGTACTATTAAGCCAATGATTAAAAATCGAGATATCGTGAATAGCCAGATCCCACAAAGCGGACACATCCTGACGAACTGGCCCCAGGTGGGTGCGAGTGGCATAACCATAAAGAGGTTTACCGATACCCCCGGATTGCAGGACTTTTTGTCCAGTGATAACGGCGGGATGAAAAAGATAGGTATGATCAACTAATAAAATACGCTGTTTTTTCGCCGCTAATTCCGTTAATTCGCCACATTCTTGGGGATTGAGGGTTAAGGGTTTTTCGGCGAGGACATGATAACCTAAATTAAGAGCATCTTTAATCAGGGGATAATGGCTGATGGCGGGAGTAACGACGACCACAGCCGAGATTTCGGGGTGATTGCGAATAGATTCCCAGTCATTGGCTAAAATAACCTTATTAGTATCGAGATTAAATTGATCGCGACAGAGACGGAGTTTTTCGGGGGAGGGATCAACGATCGCCACTACTTGCGCTGAGGGATGTTGAGAAAAATGACGGACGTAATGCACTCCCCAACGTCCTACCCCTAAGATAGCGATTCCTGTGGACATTTTGCTTACTCAGATAAATCAATCTAGTTTATCTTAAAAGGATTAGGCGCAATTGTTAATTGATTCTGAGAACTGGAAGGGATTATGTTAAAATTTTTTATCGATCGAGGGGGAACTTTTACCGATATCGTGGCGATAATCGATCAACCAGAAATTATTGAACGACTAGCTAGAGATGCCGCTAGATTTCTGATTGTTCCCCTTGCCGATCAACAGTGGATTGTTCTCTATAAACTGCTCTCGGAGAATCCCGAAAAATACCCAGATGCAGTCATTCAAGGGATCAAAGATATTAGCGGTTCCCTAGATAACATCGAAGTGATTAAAATGGGAACAACGGTAGCCACCAATGCGCTGTTAGAAAGAAAAGGAGAGCGCACGGTTTTGTTAATCACCAAAGGGTTTAAAGATGCCTTGAGAATTGGCTATCAAAATCGCCCCGATATTTTTGCCCGTCAAATTATTCTTCCTTCTTTATTATACGAACAAGTTATCGAAGTGGCCGAACGCTACGATAGTCAAGGACAAGAATTAATCGCCGTTAATCCTGCCCAAGTTAAAGCTGATTTAATACCAGTTTATCAAGCGGGTATCCGAAGTTGTGCGATTGTTTTTATGCACGGTTATCGTTATCCCGACCACGAAAAACAAGTGGCAGCCATTGCCGAAGAAATCGGCTTTACTCACCTAGCCATTTCCCACCAAGTCAGTCCTTTAATGAAACTGGTATCCCGGGGAGATACCACAGTAGTTTCTGCCTATCTATCGCCAATTTTACGCCGCTATGTTGATAGTATTAGCCAGCAATTACCGAAAACTAGCTTACTATTTATGAAATCCGATGGCGGTTTAGTCACCGCCGATAAATTTCAGGGCAAAGATAGCATTTTATCCGGTCCTGCGGGTGGAATAGTCGGGGCAGTACAAACCAGTTTAAGGGCGGGATTTAGCAAAATTATCAGTTTTGATATGGGAGGAACTAGCACCGATGTTTCTCATTTTCAAGGGGAATACGAGCGGCAAACAGATAACGAAATTGCTGGCGTAAGAATGCGAGCGCCGATGTTAAGTATTCACACCGTGGCCGCTGGTGGGGGTTCGATTTTAGTCTATGATGGTTATCGTTTTCGGGTCGGACCAGAAAGTGCCGGAGCTAATCCGGGACCGGCCTGTTATCGACGGGGTGGACCATTAACAATTACCGATGCTAATGTTTTGTTAGGAAAAATTCAAGCTGCCTATTTTCCCGCTATTTTTGGACAAGAGGGAAATTTACACCTAGATAGAGAGATTGTGCTGACAAAGTTTCAAGAATTGGCGGCAACAATGGGGGGTAATAATAGTCCTGAAATGTTGGCTGCGGGGTTTATTCAAATTGCCGTAGAAAATATGGCTAATGCGATTAAAAAAATCTCTCTACAAAAGGGTTATGATCTCAGTGATTATACTCTTTGTACCTTTGGCGGTGCCGGGGGTCAAGTGGCCTGTTTAATTGCCGATACTCTGGGAATGAAAAGTATTTTTCTCCATCCCTACGCTGGGGTTTTAAGCGCCTACGGCATGGGTTTGGCCGATTTGAGGGTAATTAAAGAAAAAGCGATCGAACAGCCGTTAAATGCCGATTTAATCGGGCAGTTACTCACGGAGATGAAGGAATTAGAAGTTTTAGCGGGTCGGGAATTAGAGGGTTATAATCGGGTGCGGCAGCAAGTCAGTTTAAAATATCAAGGCAGTGATGCCACTTTAGCGGTTAATTTTAGCGATCAAATGCGTCAGGATTTTGAACGGGAACATCAAAGACGTTATGGGTTTAAGCAAGAACAAAAAGCTTTAATTGTTGAGTCGATTGCCGTGGAATTGATCCAGACTATGGACAGTCCCAAAGAAGCAATTTTAACTCGCTCCCGTCCGATGGGAGAATTACCTCCTATCCTCGATCGAGTAGCGGTTTTTCTGGCTAATCAATGGCGAGAAACGCCAATTTATCAGCGTTCAGATCTGCAACCTTTTGATTGTCTGGCAGGACCGGCAATTATTATCGAAAAAATTAGCACGATTGTGATCGAACCGGGTTGGATGGCCAAATTAACGGAGAAAAATCATTTAATTCTCTCCAAAGATTAGCTAATTGAACTACATAGAAATATCTACGGCAGTTAACCTAATTGATCAATTCTCATTTCGCCGAGGTATTTACGGAGATAGGGAGAAAAAACCTCGTAAATCAGGGTAAGGGGTTGGCGAGCGTGCCAAAATAGGTAATGACGACCCCAAAATCCTCCTTTTTCCCCAAAAGCTATTTCTAATTCCGGGGAATGACCGTAATAAAGTCCCTGCACATCGCGATACAATTCCGTGTGCAGCCGCGAGAGACTTTCCCAAATCGGTAGGGAACGATTTTCTAGATATTCGTCCACTTGATTGGCGGACCACCAAGAAGCGGCATAGGCTAACCTTTGACCACTAGCTGTGCGTAACCAGACTTGACGACGCAATCTCGGCCCCGGAATCAGGCTAATTTTCATCGGTGCGCCATCCTCATCATCGCCGATGGGGGACATATCGATCACATCCACTTCCGTTTTTTCACCGGTTAAAAGTTGTAAATGACGGGTGGGAGAACCATCGCCGAGAATTAAAATCTGCCAAGGAGGCGCGAGTTGGCTATGGGGTAAACCTTGTTTAACATCGGTTTCGTCTCCTTGCCAGAGAGGGGACAGGGAGTACCAAGGAGGATTAAGCAGGGGCTTTTCTTGGGGGCGGAGGATAGCAGTCAAGGTTTGTTACAAAACTTTATGATTTTTTCATTAATCATAACACGGGATTTTTGTCTGCTGGCGAAAAAAGCGATCGCCCTACGCCAATCCTCTCTAAATTTTTCGGTTAGCAGATGCACTCTCGCCAAAGGAGATTGACTATGTTTATTTTAACGATAGAAAGGTATCAATATCTGGAGGAGTTTTTGTAATCTTCTCAGGGCAATTAATTGTCGAATCTTGGGATTAATTTGGGGGGGATAAATGCTGGTGGCTAATTGTTCTTCTAGTAAGGCATATTCTGCCGCAGTTAGGGGTTGATTATCAAGGGGCGAGCGAGCCGAGGTGATAATTTCTGCTCGTAAAACTTCTTCGGGAATATCTTCAGGAGAGGGCAAAGCAAGGGCTTTTAGGGGCGATAAGAAACCGATAGAGATGAGGATGATAATTTTTGTCGTTCGCTGCATTTAATTTAAACCGGGGGGCAATTTTTCTCGACACTGTTGATGAATTTCCCCGATTCTAGCAAACAACCAGGGATATTTTTGACGATAACTGGGAATTAGAGCCAGAGGACTGAGTAGGGCAGTGGCGGCAATATCGGCTACACTTAATTTATCTCCCACCAAATAGGCCTGATTTTGCCAATATTCTAGAATCTTGAGGGCATTTTCTAGGCGCTCTTCCGCTAGTTTTACCCTTGCTGGGGTGATTTTATATTGTTGTCGCACGATCTTAATAATTATTTGACTACTCAGGGAAGAATCGATCGCTTTTCCCTCTCCAGCGCGATAATCATAATAGACAAATCTCGTCGCTACTCCAATACTTTCATCTAACCAATCCTCTAGTAACCAAGCTTGATTTTTCTCCTTTTCCCCATCGGGAATAAAAGAGGGGAAAGGAACTACTTTTTCTAAATATCTGAAAATGGCAGTAGAATCGGCAATAATCTCATCTGCTGCCATTAAAACGGGGACAGTGGTTAACCCTTTAGTTAGGGGACTGAGTTTGAGAATATGTAGTCCGGGGGTAAGATTTTCTACTTGGTAATCAATCCCCTTATAACCTAGGGCTAAACGAGCTTTGCGACAGTAATGAGAGGTGCTAAATTGAAGTAAAAGCATTAATTGTTATTGGGTGTTAGAGCAGTTATCAGTTATCAGATTTGAGTTTTAAGTTACCAGTTACCAGTTATCAGATTTGAGTTTTAAGTGAGCAGTATGTATTAAGGGAGCAGTATTATTCCTAATGTGTTTTCACTGATTACTGATCACTGATTACTGATCACTGTTTACTGATTACTGTTTACTAATTACTGAATTGCCAATAAATATATACTATGAGCAAACCCTCCCTTTTTTCGGCTGTTTCTCGTCCTTATGCGACTAATTCACAAGCAAAAGATCCCTGGTTAGCGGTCAATCTCTCGATGTTTTTCCCCGGTTTGGGACAATGGTATGCTAACAAAAACCAAAAAGCAACCATTTGGGCGATCGCTCAAGTAATATTAATAATTGTGACAATTTGGTCAATTTTTAGCCCCAATGGCCCTGTAAGCTGGGGATTAGGGGGAATAGTTGCTCTGGTTATCGTTTACATTAGTAATATTTTTGACGCTCACTGGACTGTTTATGATTCCAGACAGAATAACAGCTTAGAAAAAATTCCCCGGAAACAAAAAAACCCATGGTTTGCCGTCTTCGCTAACCGGATTATGCCAGGTTTGGGGCAATTGTACGCTGATAAGGTGAGCTTAGGGATAATTTTTCTGACTATATCCCAGATTAGCCTGAAAATGGATCATTTTTTGACCAATATCCTCTTTCTTACCCCTTTAATTACAGCGATCGCTATTTATCATGTTTATCACACTTTCCCCCATCAATTCCACCCCCATCGTCACACCTATCGTTCCATTTTGGCACTGATGGTGGGAGTGATTTTTACTTGGGGAATTATCTGTAATTATTTTCCCAATTGGTTACATCAAAAAATAGAATTTTTCCAGATTCCGAGCGAATCCATGCTACCTACCCTCGCAATAGGTGATCGCATTTTCGTCAGTCAATCTGGTAATTATCAAGCGAAAAGAGGCGATATAATTGTTTTTAGAACTCCCGAAAAAATTAGGCAACTAGATCCTAATTCTGGAGATTTTTTTATCAAACGAGTCATCGCTATTGCCGGAGATACCATTGAAATCCGCAGGGGTAAAGTTTATCTCAACCGGCAAGTTATCGAGGAACCCTACACCGCCGAGTTGGGCAATTATGAAATAGAATTTATGACTGTACCCCCAAAAAATCTGTTTGTTTTGGGAGATAATCGTAACCATAGTTTTGATTCCCATGCTTGGGGTTTTTTGCCGGAAAGTTATATCATTGGTCAAGCCTATAAAGTTTACTGGCCTCTTGATCGTGTCCAGTCTTTGCTATGATGGGGATGACTATTGATTTTCAACTGTCTTCAAGGGGTAATTTTAATCCTATCTACTTATTAGCGAGGAAAAACCTAACCAGAAGAATTTTTCGGTGAATCCTAATTGAGATGGGAGTCTTTGGGAATAACATCCAAACCGAGGAGAACCTTTTGGGTGTTGGACATATCACCGATAATTCTTTGTAGGGGTGGGGGAAGTTGTTTGACTAAAGTAGGAGTTACGAGAATTTTATCCTGTTCCGCTAATTGGGGCTGTTCGAGAACATCAATTATTTCTACCGTATAAAGACCGGATAACTCCTCGCGACAGATACGAAAAATATTAGCGATCGCCCTCTGGGATTTACTTGAATCACCCATAATGTAGAGTTTGAGAAGATATTGACTCATGATTGCGTGTTATTGAACAGTTTAATGTTGCTGAGACCGATATAGTATTTACGATAGAAAGAGACGAGATAACCCATCAATTCCAAGACCATGAGACGACCTTCGCTAACGTAGGCCTGCGCTTTGGCCAGGGTGACATCCTGATTTTTTTGGCGTAGGGTGGTGGTATGAATGTCCACCACATCGCGAGGACTAGCTTTTAAGAATCCTAACTTATCGGCTAAGCTTCGCAGTCGTTCCGATAGATTATGTTCCACTTTATATGCTTGTTCTTCCAAAGCTAAATCTAATAAATCTCCGTAATTTTGGACTAATTCTTGAAAAATATCGGGAATACTCTGCCTTATTGCCTCAGAACCGAACATTTTCGCCGTGATGCTAGTTTGTCCTCCCTTGATTAACTGTTCCAGTTCGCGAAATTCTTCTTCCTGTTGTTGATGTTTAAGATTGAGGATATATTGCTGACGCTCGATCGCTACACGAATTTGATAGACTAAAAGACTACTATCGATATTATTTAACTGAATATAACCATCAGCACCGAGTTGAAAGGCTTTAACGACTAATTTCTCATCATTGCTAGTAGTTTGAACCACTATCGGTATAGCAGCGGCTAATTCTCTGGTTTTGACTAGAATATTTAAGCCGGGGGGGACGGAGATTTCCAAGCTTAAGAGGATGAGATCAAATTTCTCCCCTGCCAGTTTTTCGGCAGTTTCCTCTAGATCCTGAGCTTGGGTGAGGGTGAAAGTCAACCCCTCAGCCAGAGAACATTGGGGGGCTTTTAACAGCAATCTCTGGATTAATTTAACAGTCGTCGGTTCGTCCTCTATCAATAAAATTCTACAGAGGTCCCTAGTCATACTAAATCCTGTTTAAAAAGCATAGGAGAGTGGGGAGCGGGGGAGAGAGGATTAAAACTGTATATTAACGCTTTAAGAGCCATGGCTGAGAATTATTAATTATTTGCCCTAAAATAGCCAAAATTTCCTCGTACACACTTGATAATTCTTCTCCTGTTTGTGCGTCCATATATCCGCACTGTACGGCAAAATTTAACCATGTTTGTCAAATGCGGCTTGGTATCTAGGTTTAAGCCATGTCTCCGCTAGATTAGCACAAATAGAACGAGAATACCGTCGAATTTGGTCAGTTAGAGCATATTTTTCTTCTTTAGGAAAACTTTTCGACAATTGAAAAATTTTCATGGCTGCACAGAAGGCTTTTTGATAGGACTTCCAATCTTTATGGCTTCTAATTGGCTCAGTTGACATTTTTCGCCGCACTTAAGCTTCTAGCTAAATTATATATCTCCCCTCTCCCTTCTCCCCTCTACAATCATTACTCGCAGTCAGAAATAGGTTGAGGCATATCATACTTTGTGCTTTTTGTCAAAAAAACTTTTTTTTTGCAATAAAACTACATAAAAAAAAGATCATCGTTGTGGGTGAAATTGACTGATTTACCCGTCTTAATTAGGATCACTTTCTAGGTGTGGCAAGGGTTTCAACTATTGCTGCTCAAAAAAGCACACAATAGCCCACTGTGAAATTCTATCAAATCGCTGTAACCATTACAACATCGTTGTTAAATAAAAATCTTTCTCAATTAATTCTTAAGAATTTGTAAATATTGCGGAATGTTAATTTAAATATTCTCAAGTTTTTGCCTTCAATAAATAATTTTTGCTTATCTTTGTCCAACATTGGGTTAGGAGTCAGTTATCAGTTATCAGTTATCAGATGTGAGTTTTCAGTTCACTGATTACTGTTTACTGTTTACTGGACGGCTACGCCGTGCCTTTGGCAACACTGAAAAAAGCTTCTCCCTACACCCCACACCCCACACCCCACACCCTACACCCTACACCCCACACCCCACACCCCACACCCCACTTCCCTCACCTATTTTGACTCGATTCGGCGAATTGCCACCACTGCTGGCCGGGGAGGTTGATTAACTTGACCACTGGGCCAATTCGACCCTAGGGGTACTTGTCGCATTTGTTCAAATTCCTGCCCATTAGTGGTTTTCAGGGCAAATTTTCGGTTTTCAAAGGCCAAATCCCGACGAATTCCCCCCGCTTCCCCCGGATGTTGTACTGCCAAAAATAACGTCTCTTGGTCGGGAGTAAAGTACAATCCCGTTAATTCCGCATCCATGGGAGCGATAGCAAAAGGATAGGGATGCTCTTGACCCTTGGCAAACACCCAAGCGCTATTATTACCAAAAATCCCCAATAAATCCCGTTGACTAACTGGGACTCCTTGGGGATAACGAGTTTTCATCTCTCGATTTAACCCACCCGTGGAAATATCGCTAACCATCCAGAGATTTCCCTGTTGATCGAACGCGAGGTTATCGGGATTAGAAAAACCCGCACCCTTCTCGGTCGGTTCCCCTCCGTAAGCGACCACATCCCAACGAAAACTTAAGGAAGCAGCATCGTTATTATCTTCCCTTAAGCTGATAATCCAACCAAATTCGTAGGGGATTTCGCCATTTGGTCCCTTAAATATCTCCCTATCGGCTCCTCCCTCCGCTTCACTGGGACTACCAGAGGTAAAGGTTATATATAAAGTGCCATTCTCGTCCACTTCTGTATCTTCTGGCCGACCAGTACAAGTGATCCCAACGGCGTTAGCGGCAAAATGAGCATCGATGAGAATTGCTCCCTGTTTTTCCGTTCCATTACCTTCATACAGGTCTGCGAGGGTCTTATATTTAGCTTTGTAGGCTAGAATCTCCTCATCGTCCTTAAATAGCAGTAATTTAGTCTCATTGACCGTTCTTTCGGGATTCGGCAAAGCTACCACCCCATCCCCGCGACTAGCGGCAATTTGACTCGGTAGGACGGGATTGATCTCCGTGTCGGGATTTAAGGGTATCCAATAACCGGTTTTATCGGGGTTGAATTTCGCCCCGTAGAGCATTCCTTTTTCTAGGAGTTTTGAGTTATTTTTCGCCTTAATATCGCTAATTTTGCCCTCGGAGACGAATTTATAGACATGACCGCCTCTGCGATCGCATCCTGAATAAACCGCCAAGGGTTGCCCCGTTTGAGCGAGAAAAGCGACCGCTTCATGGCGAAAACGCCCTAACCAAGTGTGTTTTGTGCCGTAATCGTCGGGATTGGCCGGATCCACCTCCACCATCCAACCGTATTTATTTCCCGCTAACCCAAAAACGTTACCCCGGCCATCCACTTCCCCACTATTGAGAATAAAGGGGGTAGTATCGGGATGCAAAGAGGAACCGTCTTTTAACACTACCTCCGTCACTTGGTCTTGAAAGTTCTCCTCGGCACTAAATACGGTCCCCCAAGGCGTTGTTCCCCCAGCGCAATTTTGAAACGTTCCGATAATTTTTGCCCCTAATCCGTCATCGTAGCCAAGTTTATCGGTTTTGGTAAAAATTGCTACAGCAGGACCAGTCGCTTTCAGGTAGTGATCGTCCTTTAGTCCAGAAATACCGGTAATGCGGCGATCGGCTTTACTATAGGTACGTTGCCATTTTCCCGTTTGATCTTTAGCGAGGGAAATTACGCCAATTCCCTGATCAATTAAGCCTTCTAGGGAGATTTCCTCGATTTTTGCCCTTAAGCTGGCATCTTGCAGACGATAGGCGGCAATTTCACCCTTTTCGTTCGTTTTTTCCCGTACTTCCTTGACGGGTAGGGTTTTACCAATCACTTGTTCAAAGGTTTGTAGCCAAGTACGACCACTGATATATTCAAAATTAACGGTTAGATAACCTTGACCCGGACTGGTTTCGATAAAAGATAGATAATCATTGTTATAACCGAAACGGGAATCACCCACTTTATCCCCCCACTGTGCCAGCACATCATAGGTGAATCCTTGCGGAAGAACGAGATCATCTAGGACTTTATAGGTTTGATAGGCATTTTTTTGGCTTTCATCGCTCATACCGTCAATTTTTAAGGGAATTGGCAGTTTGACTGGAGAAAAGTTTAACCCAAAACTATTGGCAGCGATCGCAGGACTGCTAATCAGAGAGGAATATTTTTTCTCTTGCAGACTGAAAAAAGAGACACCAGCAGTGGCAGTTAAAAAGGTGAGGAAATTACGGCGAGAAATACTCATATTTTCAGGAATAAAGTCAAAACTGGTGTTCAGACCTTGATTAGGTTAAATTTTATTACATAAACTTGACATAGGTATTATATATTATCCAAGTTATGACTAAGTTAACAGCCAGTTAAAAGTAATCAGTAAACAGTAATCGGTGCAAAGACAGCAGAAAACTGCCATAATCAGTAAATAGTAATCGGTGCAAAGACAGTAGAAAACTGCCATTTAATACCGCTCACTTAAAACTCAAATCTGATAACTGAAAACTGAATAGGGGTTTAGCAAATGTCTAACGAAACTGTAACTTATTCCCTAGAAACCGTTCTGACAAGGATTGAGGGAAAAATCGATAACCTACAAAGAGATGTTACTCAAAAATTCGACAAAATCGATGAACGTCTCACAAAATTAGAAATCGGACAAGCAGAACTCAAAGGAGAGTTAAAAGGAGATATTAAAGCTTTAGATGAGCGATTGACCACGGAAATCAAGGGATTAACGGCACGGGTTGCCTATCAGGAATTTACTAACCGGGGGATTTTAATCGCTTTAGTCGTCGCCATTTTGGGTGGTGCGGCGAAACTTTTTGGTTTTTTTCCTAATCCCTAGAAGTGGCTATTAGGCACGGCTAGGAGCAAGATTAATGTCATTAATCTTTTGATAAAATTCCTTGTAAAAAAGCGCTAGTTTTTAAATCAATCCCTGTAATTGCTGTGCCAACAACTACCGAATATGCACCAACTTCTAAGGCTTTTTTTGCTTCTGTTGGAGTCGATATTCCTCCTTCACAGATAACAGGAACTGATAAATTATTAACTAATTCTTCTAGGAAAGAAAAACTCGGCGGCTGCAGCTGTTTAGTTGCTTCTGTGTAACCGTAAAGAGTTGTACCGACAATATCAGCACCAGCTGCCACGGCATAAATAGCACTTTCGATCGAGTCTATATCTGCCATGACTAATTTACCAGTTTCCCGATGAATACGATCGATAATTGTGGCTAAATTTTCATCATTAGGACGCTTTCTGGGGGTAGCATCCAAGGCAATTATATCGGCACCCGCATCGGCAATGGCCAGAGCATCTTGATATTTGGGCGTAATATATACCGAACAATCGGGATAATTGCGTTTCCAGAGTCCAATTATCGGTATATCCGGCAATTGTTGACGGGTGGCTTTCAGATGAGCGGGACTATCAATTCTTACCCCACAAGCACCCCTATCCACGCAAGCATGAGCCATGGCAGCAATAATTACAGGATCGTGCAGAGATGACTCCACTGGCGCTTGACAGGAGACGATTAAACCCGATTTTAAGGTTTCTATTCGCATAAATTGGGGTGTAGGGTGTGGGGTGTGGGGTGTGGGGTGTGGGGTGTGGGGAGACTTTTCAGTTATCAGTGAACAGTAAACAGTAATCAGTGAACTGATAACTGATAACTGATAACTGATAACTAACCCCACCAGCAAACTTTTTGCCGCAAACCTTACTTATAAGCAGCAATACACTGTTCAACTAAAGCGGTTACTGCGTCCACATCTTTCCAACCGAGAATTTCTGTGACTTTTTTCTCTAGATTCTTATAGGTTTTGAAAAACTCGGCGATTTCGTCCAAGCGATGGGGAGAGACATCTTTGAGAGATTTTACCTCTGCATAACGGGGATCTTTAGCGGGAACACAGAGAATTTTTTCATCGCGATCACCACCATCGATCATTTCTAACATACCAATGGGACGCGCTGTAATCACACAGCCGGGGAAAGTAGGCTGATCCATGATCACCATACCATCTAAAGGATCGCCGTCATCGGCGAGGGTATTGGGAACAAAACCATAATCACAGGGATATTGTACCGAAGAATAGAGAACGCGATCGAGAGCAAAGGCGTTTAAATCCTTATCAAACTCGTATTTATTCTTACTACCAGCAGTAATTTCCACTAAAACGTTAATTAAACCGGGTTTCGGTTGGGCAGGAATGCGCGATAAATCCACAAGCTTTCTCCAAATACAAGACAATAGCGCCTTTAGAGTCACCTAAAAGCGCAGGCAAAATTAAAAGACACTTTGATTGACTCCGATCCAAATTTTACCCACAAGGGGGATCGGGACGAAGAAAAAAATTTTATCTTGGCAATCGTCTATCTCAATTCTGTCACCTCATTTGCCTCGTTAGGGAGTAGGATGTGTTACCGGTAAGGGGTTCTTCGGTATAGTTAGGCGTGGAGTTATATCCAATCGCTAACAAGGGTAACGTTAGGGTCAGAATTGCGATCATAGTTCCGAGTAAATTGGCCCACCTATGACTAGGAGGTTCGGAAGTCTTCCCTGACGGGTTGCTTGATTCCATAAAGGGGTCGTGTTGAACTCGACAAGTAAAGAATACGAGAGATATACAGAGCAGTCAGCCATCGGCCCTGAGCTTTTGACAAATTACTGCTATTTTTTGCCTTTGGGCTTGGTTAACGTCTCGTTAAAAAGCGAAACATTAACAGCAATACTCTCCCTACTAATTATATTTTACCAATTCTTTTCCAATAGTTCACTCTGATACTTTTCTTGACGATCTCTCCAGATCATGGTCTGTTGGTGTTTGTCCATGTCATACTAAATCAGTTTTTAATAACTGGATTTAGTATCAATCCACAAAAAAAATGTCTGAAAAGCCCAAATATTAAGCGATTCAAACATTTTCTCATTGCAATCGGAGGGTGATATTGACTTTATGTCTTAACTTCGAGCTTACGATAGAAACCTAGCTGTTAATGTAGCCTATTTAACCAAAATATCGATTTTGTGCTGATTTATCGGGATAGACAATCACCTTTTCTTAGAAATTATCCGAGTTTAGAGACAATTGGTTAGCTAATCTCCCAATAAGCTAGGTCTCAGAAACCAGCAAGGCATCCTCAAGCCTTGATTTGTCCTTACTTGTCATGGACAGCGATCAGGGCAAGTGGGGTCAATCTACCAATGTTTACATCATAACTCGATCGAGGGAGAAAAGCCAAGAACCTGGGAGAAAACTGCCGATTTATCCCGGCCAATATTATTGCTCAGATCGGCCTAGATGATGCCGTCAGTCATTCTTCAGCGAGAAACTACCTCGCTAGAGGATTCCGATTCTAGGGGGAGAGAGGGTTTAATTATCCCGTATTTTGTCTCCTCTGGAGTCACTTGACGGATAACCTCCAAAGCTTCCTTGATCATTACTGCCATGGGAACTGCGACAATCACCCCCAGTAAACCGCCCACTCGCGCCCCCGTCAAGACCGAAACCAACACCCAAAAGGGATTTAACCCGGTGACACTGCCCAAAATCCGGGGAGCAATGCCGTTTTCGACAATTTGCTGCACCACTACAGCTACGGCTAAAACTTGCAGAGCTAAACCAATATCGCGCAAAGCTAGTAAAGCTGTCACCGTGACAATGCCTACAGTTCCCCCAAAAGGGATTAAGGCCATGGTACCAATCAACAGGCCGAATAGAAGACCAAAAGGAACTTTAATCGATAAAAATGCCGTGACTAATCCCAGGGCCATGCAGGTGGCACAAATCACCTGTCCGACAAAGTAATTCTGAAAACTTAAGCGTAGGGTTAGGGAAAAGGGTTGTTGGACGGGTTTGGGCAACCATTGGATAATACTCCTCCAGATATCGGGACTGTGGAGAAGTAGATAAAAGGTGAGGATAATGGTTAGCAGCACATCAAGCACTCGCACCACGGTAAAAACGGTGAGATTAAGGGCTAAATTAACGCTTCTTCCCGCTAAAATTTGCAATTCTGCCCCTAAACGACTGTTAAACTGAGCGATAACACCATCGAAACTGATCGGAATCGGTAGATTCATCGTGTCGATTTTGGTATCTAGTTGCATCAGTTGGCGCTGTCCCGAGTCTAACCATTCTGGCAATCTGTTGACAAATTGCTGCGCTTGGGTGAAGACTAGGGGAACTAGGGTGATTCCCACGGCCACAAAAATTAAAATCGTGATCAGGGAAACCACGATCGCAGCTAAACCCCGTTTTAATCCCTGACGTTCCAACCAAGTCACTGGATAACCCAAGAGAAAAGATAGAACGGCCGCTATCAGTAAAATAACAAATAAAGATTCAAAATAGCCAAAAATTGCCGATAATGCCCAGGCATTCAGAACTATAAGTGGTGCAGCTAGAGCAATCACCAGTAAGCGAGATAAGGAATTCAGAGATTGCCACCACGTCTGAACCCAATTGCGTTTCGGGGGAACGACTTTAACTTCCACCATGAAGCCTCTTAAAAGGGTTGTTTCAATACTTGTATTCTGACAGATCGAAGCCGAACCCGCTAACTCAACCGGGGGGAAGTGGGAAGATGGGGTGTGGGATGCTGACAGGTTTAGGTTTACTACAACAACCTTATGGGTGTAACGGGGCATCCTGCCGACATTTAAGGTGAACGGCTCCGTTAGGCTGTAGATATAGTCACTCCATACTTGACAAGACAATGCAGTTGCATTACCATCAAGAGCTAGTTTTTATGGACAAGCTTAGAGGTCGCTATAGCTGCAACGATGGCCCCATGCCCAGAATCCACTCTTACTGATCGCTATCAGACTACAATTCCCGATTCCGTTCGCAAAGCCCTTGGCTTGAATAAGCGCGATAAAATCTGCTACAACATACAGGCCGACGGTAAAGTATGGATTTCCCGGGCTGATGGGACAGAAGAAAATGATCCACTGCTTGGGAAATTTCTGAATTTTCTTGCCCAAGATATGGAACAGAACCCTCAACACATACAGGCAATTAGTTCTAACCTAGTCAATCATGTTCAATCTTTGGTCTCTGGCGTTGATCTGGATCTTGATGAGGACGAATAAGGTTGTCTATAGATCAGCCGGATAGGTGCTAAGTAGTCATGCAAAATTAATTACCCAAATAAAAAATTAAGAAGTATAATACATAAAAAAACGAAGCAGCAGGAAAATACAATGAGATTGATTAGAGACCTAAACCCCGAGAGCCAGAAAATGCTAGAGAGAATTTATCGAGCTAGTAAACATCATCAAGTAAGAGAGCGAGCGAAATGTATACTCTTAAGTTTTCAGGGAACCACGATAGAAGAATTGAGCGGAATATTTGGAGTTACGAGAAAGACCATCTATAATTGGTTGACGGCCTGGGAAGATAGAAAACTAATTGGTTTTTATAATCGTCGAGGAAGAGGGAGAAAACCTAAATTGACAGAAGCACAAGGTCAACAAGTTATTGACTGGGTAAAAGAAGAACCGAAAAGCTTAAAAAAAATCCAGATAAAAATTGTAGAAGAATGGAAATTAACCGTAAGCAAAGACACGATAAAAAGACTCATAAAAAAAATCAACATGAGGTGGAAAAGGGTGAGAAGAGGGGTCGCCAAAACCCCTGATGAGTGGGAGCTTGAGGTCAAACTACCTATTTTAGAAGAACTAAAAAAACAGGAAAAAAGAGGAGAGATTGAGATAGGATATTTGGATGAAATGGGATGGGATTCAAAGCCTTGTATTCCTTACGCTTGGCAAGAAGAAAAAACCACGATAAAGTTACCACCAATTGAAGGTAAAAGACTAAATATTTTAGGAATAATGAAACGAGATAATCAATTATTTTATGAGACACAGGTCGGAACGGTTACTAGCGAGATAGTTATTAATTTTCTGGATAAATATTGCCAAAATATACAGAAAAAAACTGTCATAATAATTGACCAAGCTTCCATTCATACCAGCGAGGCATTTATGGAGAAACTTGAGGAATGGGAAAAGAAAAATTTGAAAATATTTTGGTTGCCCACTTATTCACCTCATTTAAATTTAATTGAAATATTATGGAGATTTTTAAAATATGAATGGATTGAATTTAGCGCCTATAAAGACCGAAAGAGCCTCCTCGCTTACGTTAAAAAAGTGCTGGACAATTTTGGAGGCGAGTATGTAATTAATTTTGCCTAGGTACTTAGTAGAGATTTAGCCGACTACTATTTTCATAAATTCGATGACAAAGTTCGAGATATAAAAATCGGTGAGCTAATTGAACAGAAATCTTATGAGCAGAAATATATCAAAGAACTAGCTCTTGACAAAGAAATTCAAGAATCCAAGCAGCAGGTTTATGGGAATTTTCTAGCTATCTGTAAATGGGTTCTCATGTACGAACTGGTCAAAATGCCTATTGATTTACCTCTTGATCCGTCTGGGGATGATGTGAGTCATAACCTTTCAGTAAAAGTATTTCAAGAAACATTCAGTGAAATTGCACCTGAGTTAGTTTTACTGAGTAGTGACGCAATTCAAAGTATGATATATGGAATTCTACCCTTCCCTCTGAATAAGCTTATCGAAGTCTCTGCTCGTTTAGTTAAGCAGAAAGTTGAAGAGCCCACTGATGAAGATAGCGAGAAAAAGCCACCAAAACCCACAGAGAGCAAGCAAAATCTACCTGAAAAATTACTAGACAAGATAGATCTTGAAAAAAAAGTGGCTGAATATGGTAAGATTAACGATACAGAGAAATTAACTGAGCTTCTCCAAGAACAGTTTGCTTTTCGTTACAGCGTTGCTGTTAGTACGGCTTTGATTTATTTGGAAAGATTGTTTAGATATGAACTGGGGAAATATTACCAGAAATTAGGAGAAATCAACAATCGCCTAATCGGAATGCATCAGTCTGCTGTTAACTTGAATCATAAAGATATTCTAGAACAACTAGGTAAAAAACATACTGACATGAGCCAAAAGTTTGAAGATGCGTTAAACTGTTTGAAAAGGCTTTTGGAATTATCAACCATGTAAGTTTTGGGAAAGTGCAAATGCAGCCTAACAATCCTGTTGGAGCGGACTGTTTAGAGACCTCGGTTGTGTTGCTAAGGCTACTGGCATCCGCTCAACTGGAACGTTATACTGAATCAGTTTTTAATAGCATGATTAACTGCCAATCCAACTTGAAAAACCCGCTCCCTTCTCCCCACTGCTGTGACAAAAAACAACTATCCCCCGATAGCGATCGCAAAAGATTTGTGGTTCTTCGGTTTGTCTTATGCAAAGTACAGGATTATTAAGGAATGAAACTCTTATAGAGAAAGACATTTGGCGATTTTTGTCAATTGTTTTTGATCTAGAGCGAACTAATCAATTAAGTCTCTTGCCAGATAAGGATTTAGTCGATTTATGCCCCCCTATCGAACCATACCAAGTAACGAAGAGCCTTTTTTTTAAGCATACTTACTCTCCAGCTAATCGAAGAACATCATTGACAACTTTATCAGTTAGCCACATTACTTGATGGCGTAACTTAGCAATAACGGGAGCAACAGAAGATAGATAGCCCTGCTGCTTCGCTTTAACTAAAACACCAAGCGTTCCTGAATATTTTAAGCGATATAAATTGGCAATACGTCGGGCTAATTGATCATCAAAAATCAGTAAACTACCTGGATTTTCTAATCCTAAAGCTAAGACCTCAGCTTCTCCTTGCCCTAAATCAATAATAGCCGGAATTAGACTGACTGATTTAACCAGAGTAATTGAAATCCATTCAATTGCCTGAATATTGGGAACATCAATTCCTTTATTTTTACCGATTGCTAATTCTTCGATTACTGCTGGAGGAGTCAAGATTTGAGAATACAAGCGTTGGAGCAATTCCAAGTAGCCCACTTGATGTAAGTACAGTAGAGGAGAGGTGTTGACAATGACTTGAGGATTAGGCATTGACAATATCTTGTTCCAATTGTTCAGTCGTTAAAGAAAAAGGGGAGACTTGATAACGCCCCAAAATAGTTAAAAATTCTACTCGTGACATTCCGGCTAATTGGGCTGCACGTCCTGAAGATAGTTTGTCAAGTTCAAAAAGTTTAACGGCTGCCAATATTTTTAATTCTCTTGATAGATTTTCAGGAGTTTCTTTGAGACTAATTAAGATTTCTTCAGGAATTTCAAGGGAAATAGTGCTCATTTTCTTTCTCTCTCAATAATTGTCTCTATTCTACACCAATAAAATTAGTAGAGCATCAATTGGCTCTTCTAGGTTCTGTGTGAGCATGGTATAACAGTAACACAGAACAGGAGGTGGGTTATGTGGATAAATTTTGATCAACTCCTCGATTTACCAAATGTAACAGTGGTCAATTATCAAAAAATTGCTCAGACAATTTTCCTAAAGCTCGCTCTTTTAAATGAAACAATTGAATGTCCGA
Source organism: Microcystis ichthyoblabe FBCC-A1114 (assembly GCF_050500245.1). Taxonomy (NCBI): domain Bacteria; kingdom Bacillati; phylum Cyanobacteriota; class Cyanophyceae; order Chroococcales; family Microcystaceae; genus Microcystis; species Microcystis ichthyoblabe. The sequence goes on from NZ_CP191408.1 coordinate 1,378,258, forward strand.
ATTGCCATCAAACCTTGGACAGAATCAATCAGACAGAGTATAATCTAGTCAGAGATTTGTCAATATTAGGCAATCCGGTATATTTAGAAGTACCACGCCGCCAGTTTCATTGTCAAAAGTGCCAAAAGTATATCAGCGAAAGACTGAGTTTTATGAGATTAAGACAGCCTCAGACAATTCGCTATGAATCGATGATTTATGAGAGAGTAAAAAATTGTAGCATCGAAGAAATAAGTCGAGAAGAAGGGTTAGGATGGTCAGAAGTTGAGTTAATATTTAATCACTGTGCTAAAGAACTAGAAAAGGAAGAGTGGGAAGCACCAGAACGAATAAGCTTGGATGAATTTAGTAACTTAAAAGGACATAAAGATTTCATAACAACGGTCGTAGATCTGGACAAAAAAATTTTACTAGATGTGATTAAAGGACATAAGCAAGAAGAATTAATGGAAGCCTTAAAGGCACAGCCAGACGCAGTTCGGGAGAAGGTGAAAGAAGTGAGCGTCGATATGTGGTCAGGATTTACAGCAGTGATCAAGGAATTATTTCCCAATGCTAAAATCATCTATGACCGTTTTCATGTAATGGATATCATTAATGACGAGCTTAATAAATTGAGAAAGTTAATGGGGGTGCATGAAAAAGGATTACCTCATTTATTATGGAAGAATAAAGAGGACTTAAAGGACGAGCAAAAACAACAACTAGAAGTTATCCTGAAAGAACATCCCTGCTTGGGAATAGCCTGGGAAATGAAAGAAGAAATTAGACAAATTTATCAAAGTAGTAGAACGTTCAGAGGTGCTGAGAGAAAATTGGAAAAATGGATAAGAATAGGCGGGATATTATATCAAAGTAGTGCCAGCATGATCCAGAAGCATTTGCCTGGTATTTGTAATTACTTTGAAAATCATACAACCAACGGATTAATTGAGGGAATGAATACCAAAATCAAGCTTATTAAAAGAATGAGTTATGGATTTACCAATTTTGAACATCTTCGACTTAAGCTGTTTGCTTGCTTTAATTTATAACAAAAATTAACACACGAAAACCAGGAGAGCCATCAATTTTGTTTTGAGGGATAAGAAAAGAGCTAATCTGGAAGAAGTTATCCAACTTCAGACAAAAAAATGCCGAAGAAAAAATATATGGCTCTTCGTTACTCTTTATGCTAAATCAACAGACAAGATGCCAAGATAACATACTTCTAACCCAAAAATTCCGAAAGTTTCTAAAGCCATAGCCTCTTCTTTTTATTAGTTTAAGTTTATTGTTGATTCCCTCGACCACCCCATTCGTTGTCCTTCGCTCGAAATAACTAATTATTTCTCCAAACCAGTTTCGGATTGTTTGACAACTCTTAGTAAAAACACTGGAGGATTTTGCCAACCATTCCGAGATGGATAGCATTCCCTCTGTCGGATTCTCTGAGGTTTCATAAATCTTTCTAAATTCTTCCTTTAATTCCTGCATCTTTTTCAAATTTGGGAAATTTTCTTTGATAGCTTCTAGTTTGATTTTTTGGGTTTCCGTTAAATCTTTTTCATTTTTTAACAAGCTATATTTACTTCGCTTTAAAACTTCTAGCTTCGCTTCTTTTTCCGCTTTCTGTTTTTTATTTCTCTGCGCTTCTACGGCTCTTTTTTCTGCTTTTCTTTGTTCGTCTAACTCTTGATTAATTTGTTTCATTACATGGAATCTATCGGCGACTACCTCGGCCGATGGCATCAATTCTTTCACCAAATTTTTATAGGGCAACCAAAGGTCTATGCTGACTTCTTCAATTTGCTCTAACACCTCTTTTCCCCACCCTGTAAGCGTTTCCCTCAATTCTTCTTGTGTTCGCTTCTCTAGAATAGCTATTAGTTTTCCCGTATCTAAATTTACTAAAACTGCACAGTAATTTTTTTGTCCTTTGACTAGAGCGATTTCGTCAATTCCTAGTCTTTTTAATTTCGATAGGTCTGTCTCTGTAATTTCTTCAGCTATGTCCTCTATCATTCTTTGAATCTCTTCTTCCGTTACGTCATTTCTTCGGCTAACATTCGCCAATTCAAAAATGAAACGCATCAACCTCAAGAGTTGACAAAGAAAGGCTCATCAGGTACTGTCTGATCATTAACAAAAACAAATCAGACCCAAAATGAGCCACCAACATCTTAACATAGAACAAAGAAACTTGCTCTACCAACTTAGTCAGGAGGGAAATTTATCTCAACGGCAAATGGCCGTCTGGCTCGGATGTCATCAAAGCACAATATCACGGGAATTAAAAAGGAATCAAAGTTCTCTTGGCTGCTATCTACCTGACACAGCACAAGCTGAAAGCGAGACAAGGCGAAAAAATGCCAAACAACCCTTTAAAAATGTCAGCGAGTCAGCCTTAGAGTTGGTCAAAGAAGGATTGAAAGATTATCATAGTCCCGAACAAATAGCAGGTCGTCTGAAAAGAGCCAGTCAAGAATCTCTCAGTCACGAAACCATCTATCAAATGATCTATCAGAACTATCACAGATGTGGAGAGTACCAGAAATATTTACGCCGGGGGCTTTGTCAAAGAAAGAGTCGAGGCGGAGCAAAAAGTAAGCGTGGAGGGATTCCAGGGCGTGTAGATATCAGCGAGCGACCAGTAATTGCTGACCAGAAAACTGAAATCGGTCATTGGGAAAGTGACACAATGATTGGAGGCAATCATCTAGGAGTTCTCGTTACTCATGTAGATAAAGCCTCGAAATTTTTAGTAGCAGGATTAGCCAAAAACAAAACCGCATCGGAAATCAATAGAGTCACAGAAAAACTTTTTCAAGAGATTCACCCTGACAAAAGAAAAACCTTTACTTGTGACAAGGTTAAAGAATTTTGTGGACATCAAGAGTTGAGTCAGAAACTAGGAGCAGATTTTTATTTTGCTACTCCTTATCATTCGTGGGAGAGGGGATTAAACGAGCATACCAATGGACTGTTAAGACAATTTTTCCCTAAGGGAACGAATTTTAAAATCGTTAAGCCAGAGGAGGTGGAAAGAGCCGTAAACTTGATTAACAATCGTCCTCGAAAATGTCTTGACTATCGTACCCCGAATGAGGTATTCTATAAAGGTAGATCAGACAGTGATGCAATTCAGACTTGAATTGGCCATTTAAAATATCTCCTTCTTTTAATTGTTCGAGTATATTCTCGGCTAGTCTTTTCGTATAGGTTCGTTTCTTGGCGACAAAATCTAACTCTTCACTAAAAGGTTTTCGACAATTATCGCACTTAAATTGACGACGATTAACCTGTAGGTACACTGGTTGACCTGAGATTGGTAAATCTTTGACTAAATGTCGATGATTTTGGTGGAGTTTATCGCTCTCTAACCCACAACGAGGACAGATTGCTTTTTGATTTTTCGATTCGATTCGGCAAACTATACCGATATTTTCTAGGTGTAGATAGCCTTGAATAGACGTTCCTTTTAGGTTCAAAAATTTGTCAAGTACCATAAGTAAAATACTCTGGTTTTTGGCTATTATATCAAATCTTAACTCGATTGTCTATCTTTTGATATTAACTTATTTGTGCCTTAAGTCCTTTCCTGTATGGATTTCAGCTACTTTTGAGCTTAGGTACTCTCATTGAATTTTATTTTAAGTTAATTATTTGCATAACAATTCCCGAAGAGCCATAGAGAAAAAGAAATGAGGAGAAGCTTTCATGGCAGCACCCTATAGTGATGATTTAAGACAGAAAGCAGTGAGTGCCGTAGAGCGAGGGGAGAAAAAAAAGCCATGTCTGTCGCACCCTCAATATTAGTCGTAATACATTAGACATCTGGCTGAAACGGAAGAAACAAACTGGGACGGTGGCCGCTAAAACTAACTATCGTCGAGGGCCGAAGCCCCAAATTGACGATTTAGGTAATGATTCGGTAGTAGTGGCGTAGCTCTGTTGCTTACCTGGTATGAATTGTGTAAAATATTTATTAATAAAAATAATTGGAACCCGATCAGTCTTTAAACCTCTAGCTTGGGCTCTTCCGGTTTCTGTGTGGAAACGAAGCCTATACTGATAGTTTCTTCGGCAAAATAGTCGTAAAAGTCTTTCTCCGTCAACATTTCACGATTCCATAAGCAAAAATTATCACACAAAGTCGAGAAGAGCCCTAGCTTGATCATGACTTTTCTGATAAATATCTTTTTCTGGCTCCTGTCTTGCTTACTGAAATATCAGTCTAGCACCGAACAAAGTACCCCCCCTAGTTCACCTCCGTTCCCCTGTCCTAATTGTGGTTCTCATTATAGGATCAAGAATGGTTCTATTCATAATGGAAAACCCAAACGTCAATGTAAAGAATGTGGTCGTCAGTTTGTGATCAATCCCACTAATAAAACCGTCTCTGACGAAACCAAACAATTAATTGATAAACTCTTGCTCGAACGAATTTCCTTACGAGGAATTGCTAGAGTAACAGGGGTAAGTTGGTCATGGTTACAAAATTATGTCAACAATAAACTGGCGGCTGTCCCTGGTCAAATAAAGGTTTCGGACAAACCAAAAGGTAAATTGGTTATAGAATGTGATGAAATGTGGTCTTTTGTTTTTTCTAAGACGATAAAGGTCTATATTTGGCGGTTAATTGATAGAAATACAAGGGAAATTATTGGTTGCTATGCGCGGAGATAGGAGTCGTCAATCAGCCCAAAAACTTTGGTGCCAGTTTACCAGGCGTTTACCGACAATGTGCAGTTGCTTACACAGACTTTTGGGAGTCATATAAGACAGTAATTCCCAGTAAACGTCATCGACCAGTCGGGAAAGAAACTGGTCAAACTAATCCTATTGAAAGATTAAATAATACCTTTCGAGAAAGGATTTCTCGGTTGGTGAGAGAGAGTCTATCTTTCTCTAAAAAAATGGAGAATCACGTTGGGGAACCCTTTGGTATTTTATCCATGACTACAATGCACACCTGGCAAAGGATTAAGCCGCCATCACTACTACCGAATCACCACCCAAATGCTCAAAGTCCCTCTCCCGGCTCTCCCAGGTTTGGTGGGTAAAATGTATTCTAAGATACATTCCTCCTAGCGAGGGGGTGGAACGAACCACAGAGACACAAAGGACACAAATATCGATCAATCCTATGTAAGTTAAACTTATCACACAGAACCTAGAAGAGCCCTCTCCCTTCTCCCCACCTCCCTGATTAATAACGGATGCGAGGATCAATGTAAGCATTGATTAAATCGATCAAAATACTGACAAAGACCACTATTGTCGCAAAAAAAGCCATTAATCCCTGCACTGTTGGGTAATCCCGCAGAGAAATCGCCCGATATAACTGATTTCCCAAACCCGGCCAAGAAAAAGTAACTTCCGTCAAGACTGCACCACCTAAAAGAGCCGCAAAAGTTAATCCTAAGACAGTAATTACGGGAATTAGGGCATTTTTCAGCGCATGGGCAATCATAATCGTTTTTTCTGGTATTCCTCTCGCTTTTGCCGCATCTACATAGTCCGCTTGCAAAGTTTGTTTCAGATTAACTCGCACCATCCGTTCAAAAATCCCACTCAAAAGAATGCCGAGAGTAAAACTAGGTAAGGCTAGATAATACAACGCCGTAGGCAACTTATCTAGTTGTAGAGTCATCAGACTATCAAAGGTGTATAAACCCGTAATTGTCTGGGGTGGAGTTTCACTCAAAGGAAAACGAGTCCCCAAGGGAAACCAGCGCAACTGTACCGCAAAAATTAGCTGTAAGAGCATTCCCACCCAAAAAATCGGCAAGGAATAGGTTATCAGTCCAAATAAACGTCCCCCCGCATCTAAGGGGGTATTGGGACGGGAAGCGGTGATAATTCCCAATCCGACTCCCACTATCACCGCAATTAGCATTCCATAAAAAGTTAGTTCCACCGTCGCCGGAAAATGTTTGGCGATAATCTCCCACACCGTCACCCCCTTACTGGTTAAAGAGTCTCCTAAATTGAGACGCATGAGATTGAAAATATAGTCTAGATACTGGAAAAATAGGGGCTTATTCAGTCCTAACTGTTCTCTTAGGGCATTTTTGGCACTTTCAGGAGCGCGGTTGCCTAAAATCGCATCCGTGGGATCACCAGGAGCAACACGCATCAGCAGAAAAACCACCGTCACGATCGTCCATAACATCAAGGGAGCTAGGAGTAAACGCACCAGTAAATAGGATTGTAAAGCAGCGCGGCGAGACATGAGAGCTTTCCTTTCAGAAAATACATTCTCAAGGAACCATACCCCAAAATCGACCCTGCGATCGAGAGGTACTGAAGAAAAAATTAAATAGAGGAAAATATTTAGTACAAGTAAACTAAAGTAGCCGCACCGACAGTTCTGAGCCAAGGACTACCCAAAAACCCTAAAAGCTGAAAAGCTTACGTAGCAAGGGATAGAAAAAATATCAAAAAATTTTGCCAAAAGGGGTTGACAAACCAGGGGAAGTTAGATACATTGGTAAATGCGCGGTTGAAGCAAAGCGAAAGCGAAGCGAAACAAACGACGCTCGAACCTAGACAAAACAATAGTTTGAAAGCCAAGCAAAAAAAGCCTCGTTTAGAAGCAATTCTATAACAAAAAAGTCAAACCCGCAAGGGGGAGACAAAAAAAAGTCAAAAGAGTCAAACGATTCATCATGGAGAGTTTGATCCTGGCTCAGGATGAACGCTGGCGGCGTGCCTAACACATGCAAGTCGAACGGGAATCTTCGGATTCTAGTGGCGGA